>NZ_VTUZ01000045.1 GCF_008369935.1 Paraburkholderia panacisoli
GGGATTCGCGAACGATTTCGACGCGGCCTGGGCCCAGGCGGTAAGGGGGCTCAACATCGCCCGCTGGAATTCGTGAAATTGATAGAGCATAGGTGCTCCGTTTTAAGCGGTTCGCATGGGGCTGCGCAAACACGCGTATCGCGTCGCGGCGGGCCGTTTAGCTAGCCTCAGTTTGACGATCACGATACATCCGTGTCGGTACGTGGCTATTGTCGGTAAAGGCGGTTATCAGGCATGTTCGCGATAGCCTCGGCATCGACGAGACTTTCGGCGATTTTTTGCTTGGCGGGATTGTTGATCCATGATGGTTCGCTCATCGAAGTGTCGGGGATGCGCGGATGGCGCAAACAAGATGCTGCAAGATACCTCGTCCCCTGGTCGCTGCATGAACGTGTTATGCCGGAATCACCGACACTCATGCGGAACTATGATGTCCGTTCATTGCAGGCCGCTTCGGGTCGGGCGGAAATGCGTTCCACGAGCCATCCTCAGGCCGCAAGAAGAATATCGAAACCATCGCGCCCGATCGCAACGTCCGGAGATCTGCACAGCGCTTGCGCTGCCGGACGGTACGGTGAACTTGAGGGACGCGGACAGCCATCTCCAGTGTCGGAGATAGCCATTTTTCGACGGCCCAGTCTAAGGACCTCTCCGCAGCTCTCATATCGTTCTCCACGGCTCGCGGCGCGTCGACGAAGCAAGTTTGCCAACAGGCAGACGCAAGCACAATCGAAGGGATGCGTCGAAATCTGCCACGCGCACGATGTCTTCTGCCACACAACGGCGATACGATTTATTGCCGGACCGTCACGGAGGGTTCTGGCCGGGCACGCGACGAGCGCAGTCGCAACGCAAAGGTCCGCTGTCCGGGGCACAGCCGTCGCTCGAAAGTCCCTGCGAAAGAGTGGACCAGCGGCCATAGATGGCCGTACTGAGCCCGATGGCGATCGCTTCAAATCAACCGCGAACGGCATTCAAAATCTTCTATAGCGCCGTTCGCAGTCGTTCGACATCGCGGTACGCTGCCCACAATTCCAGATCGCCGCGCCACTCATCCTCCACGCCGCACGATCGCCAGCGTTACGGCGGCGCCCAGCGTCAGGAGCTGGGCGCCGCGCCCGTCGCGTTCATCACGATTGGCTAATGCCACGACGGGCGACGAGTGCCCTATATGCGCAAAAGATGTCCCGCTGTTCAGCATCGACCCGGACCCGGACTCGCCAACGCCGTGCTCACGTGATTGCGCCGGTAGTGGCGCGACCTGGGTCGAGATCGTTGCCCGTATATAGACATCACGTATCGAACTGCGGCGCGTCACGCCGGTTGGATTGACGCGCAGCTGATCACGTTCACTCGACGGACGTGGCAGCAACAGGCATCGAGAGTTGACCACGTACGCACAAAACCATCGCTAAGACGCCAGCGAAATCGATCGCCGCGCCGAACCGAAATGCGCTGCTGTAGCCGCCGAAATACTGGATCAGGAACCCCGTCAGCGCCGGGCCGATAATGCCGGACAGATTACTCAGGAAATGAATGAAGCCGCCGACACCACCCTGCCGGTGCAGCGGGAGTATTTCGTGCTGAATTGCCCAGATCGACTGGCAAGAGCCAGTGAGAAAGAACAGCGCCGCTGCAATCAGCGCGACCGCCGCGGTTAGCGAACCGGCCGACGTGATGCCAAGCACTGCAACGCCCGATAGCGCAAGCGGAATGGTTGCCACGAGCTTGCGTGCCATGATCGGGTCGTCCATCCGGCGGTAGATGAAGTCGCCGATAACGCCGCCGCCGAAATAGCCGAGTGCGCCGCAGATCCATGGAATCGATGTGATGATGCTCATCGACCGCAGGTCGAGATGCATCACGTTGGTCAGATAGCTCGGCAGCCAGGAGATGAACACGTACTGCGTGTAGTTCACGGCGAAAAGACCCGCGCCGAGCGCAAGCGTACTTGGACGGCGCAAATACGCACCAAGCGTCATGCCGTCTTCTTCGACGTTGCGTGCTTCGGCGACCGCGCGGCTCGCGGCGATCAGTTTCCGTTCCTCATCGCCGACGCGATGGCTTTGAGCGGGCGTTTCGGTAACGAACAGGCGCCAGCACACGATCCACACCAAGCCGAGGATCCCGATTACCACAAACGACGCTCGCCACCCGAAGGCCACTGCGATCAGACCGACGACCGGCCCGGCGATCGCATTGCCGAGCGTCTGCCCGGAAAAGGTGAAGCCGATCATCGTCGCCGCTTCATGACGGGGAAACCAGTTGGAGATCGTGCGGTTCGTGTTCGAACTCATCGGCCCTTCGCCAATGCCGAAGAATATCCGGTAGATCAACAGCGACACAAAGCCGGTAGCAGCTGCGGTGAGCCCGCAGAACAGCGACCAGACAGTCATTGCCCACGTGAAGACGCGCAAGGTACCCCACTTGTCCGAAAAGTAGCCACCGAGAAACGAAAAAACCGAGTAGCCAACGAAGAAAGTGCTGAAGACGATGCCGAGCTGCGAGGGCGACAGATCAAGCGACTTGCCGACGATCGGTGCGACGATGCCTAGCGCTGCGCGGTCCATGTAGTTGATCGCGCCGGCTGTAAATAAAAGGCCGGCTACTACATAGCGATATTTTCCAGGCTGCATATTTGTGTCCGTGAATTTATTTGGCTGTGCCGCGGCCAAACCTATGGGATCGGTCCGCACAACGCCGCCGCGGCCGCTTTGCAGACCATGCGAATCGCTACGCCCGTCATTTCACATCGGTCCGGCCCTGCAGTACTCGAGGTAGCGCGGCGCTGCCGACATAACAGAAGCCGATGCCTTCGATGCGGTCGCGGGCGCGGAATTTGACGACACCATCCTCCCGCCTCGACGCTGTCTGCGTAGCGAACGAAGTCACGCGCTCCAGCGGAACGACGGCACTGCAGACGGCAAGCGGTTCGCTTCCTGGCATTGTCAGCACTCCTCCTGGAGGTCGGCCGCGTTTCGGTTCACGGCCGTCTGCAACGGAGTGTGATAGCCCTTGACGAGCTGGAACAGTATCCTTTGGTATATCCAGACGATAAAACGCCGGCAGCGGATCGGGCCACTTTGCAGTGCGCGCTTGATTACTGTTTCGCCGCAAGACGGATTCTGCCGTTCCCATGATCGCGATCAGGTTGGGTAAATCTGTTATGCAAGAGATTCTTCGCTGTTGTGTATAGGCCGTTCGCGATCGGAATGCCAACATGAGTCCTCTTTGAGGGGAATACCATGAGCACCACGGTCCGATATGACTTCCGCAGCGACACCGTTACCCGGCCAGGTCTGGCCATGCGCGCGGCCATTGCCGCGGCCGAAGTTGGCGATGACGTCATGGGCGATGACCCGACCGTCAAGCGGCTTGAAGAACGGATGGCTGACATGCTCGGGAAAGAGGCAGCTCTATTCGTGTCGTCGGGTACGCAGTCGAACCTGATCGCGCTCATGGCGCATTGCGAGCGCGGCGACGAGTACATCGTCGGCCAGAATGCCCACTGCTACCGCTGGGAGGCGGGCGGCGCAGCGGTGCTGGGCGGTATCCAGCCCCAGCCACTGAACAACCAGGCGGACGGTTCGCTGCTGCTCAAGGACATCGAGGAAGCCATTAAACCGGATGATCCACACTTCGCGCGCACGCGCCTGCTCGCCCTCGAAAACACGATCGGCGGAAAGGTTTTACCACTGTCTTACGCCGATGCTGCGACGATGCTGGCCCGTCGGCACGGCCTCGCCTGCCACCTGGACGGAGCCCGGGTATTTAACGCCGCCGTGGCCCTGAGGCTTCCGGTCAGCATGCTCGCGCGCCCGTTCGACACCGTGTCCGTATGCCTTTCCAAAGGACTCGGCGCGCCAGCAGGATCGGTGCTCGTTGGTCCTGCGGCAGTTGTCGCCAAAGCAAGACGCCTGCGCAAGATGCTGGGCGGCGGCCTGAGGCAAGCAGGGATTCTCGCTGCGGCGGGTCTTTATGCGCTGGATCACCATATCGAACGGCTCGCTGACGATCATGCCAATGCAAAGTCGCTCGCGCAGGGTTTGTCGGAACTTCCAGGTCTGTCCGTATCGGTGCCCGCCACAAATATCGTCTTCGTGGATGTGGCCGCCGAGGTCGCATTGGACTTCGCAAACCATCTGGCCGCGCAGGGTGTCGGCGTCACGTCCGTATATGGCGCAACCAGACAGCGCTGGGTCACGCACCTTGACGTCGGCGAGCAAGCCGTAGCGTTTGCGCTTGCTGCCGCGCGCGATTTCTTTGCCGGCCGCGATTCGCGTAGCCTCGCGAGCGTGCCTCACGCTGAGCACAGCTAGCTCCTTAGCGTGCGCGATAGCCCTAAAGAAGTCTCCCCGTCACCCTCAACCATGCGCAATCATGCAAGCTGAAAATTTTTCGCTGCAACAGTACTTCGACCGGATTGGCTTTCAAAAAAGCGGGAAAGCGGACATTGCAACCATCACAGATATGATGAGGTGTCAGCTATTCACCGTGCCGTTCGAAAATCTCGATGTGCAGGCGAAAAAAATCGTCTCACTGATTCCCGAGGAGATCGTCAGAAAGATTCTCCACAAAAGGCGAGGTGGGTATTGCTATGAAGTGAATGGACTCTTTGCTATGGCACTTGAGGCAACGGGCATTCCATATCAATTCGTTGCCGCCCGGCCGATGTTCTACCCGGTCAAGAGACCCAAGACCCATATGGCGCTCGTTCTAACGTTGGACGGTGTCCGCTGGTTGTGTGACCTGGGCTTCGGAAGTTATGGGATCAGGGCTCCGATGCGACTGGATCTGCTGGACGTTCAAGTAGAACAGGACTCGGATACGTTCATGCTGACCCTATCCGACAATCAGGAATACGTATTGAAAGCGATGGTCGATGGCGAATGGACCAATCAATATGCATTCGACCTGTCTCGCCATGAATGGATTGATTTTGTGCCCGCCAATTACCTGAATTCCACGCACCCGGACGCAGTATTTGTGCAGAAGCTATTGATTGTCCTGCACGACCAGGCCGGTCGAAAGATCCTGTTTGGCGACACGCTAAAGATCGTGAAAAACGGACAAACTGAACAGCGAACCATTGTTCCCGGTGATCGTATATCGATGTTGTCGCGAGAGTTTGGCCTGGACGCTACGGAGCGCTGATCGCTTTGGAGGCACCTTGGGACAACCGATCTGGCGCATTCTGAGCACCCAAGGTCCGCAAGTTGCGGTTTAAACCGACCTTCGAACGCACTACCACTGTTCAAGTGAAACGAAACACCCCGTTGAGCCTTAAAGCTTCACGGGGTTTTTTTAGCGGCGCTTTTTTGACGCGACGGCAAATTTGTTGATCGCCAATCGCGCGTGGTTTTGCTGCGGCGGCCAATCGTTGCCGGCTGCATTCTTCAACTCGTCCTCTGTCATGCGGCGACATCGCATCGCGCCAGTATCGCCGCCCAAAGCAATCCGCCCTATCGCGCTCTGCCCACTCCGCCCCAGTTGAAACCAGACCCGGCCTGCAACGCGGGTACCCACTTCGCGCAAACCTGAAACGCCAGCAGCGCGCCGCCTACCGCAAACAGAACGGGAATCAGAAAGTCCTGCCCCACGTGCGTAAATTCAAACACGAGCACCACCGCCGTGATCGGCATCTGCATCGAAGCCGCGAGAAACGCCGTCGCACCGACCACCGCAAACGCCCCTAACGACGCCCCCGGCCAGAACACGCTCCACGTTCCGCCGAGCACGATCGCCAGCAACGCGCCGTTCGCAAGGCCGGGCGTCAACAGCCCGCCCTCCGCACCCGCGCGCAAACTGCTCGCGGTGATCACGACCTTCAGCACCAGGAGCATCGCGGCGAGGCTGATCGTCAGGCCGCCATCGAATGCCAGGCCTGCCGGGCCTTTGCCGTTGCCGAGCAACTGCGGGAAATGCATGGCCAGCACGCCGATGATCGCGAAGTTCAACAGCGACATCACCGGCAAGCGCCAATCCTTCGGCGCCGCGGCGCGCGAGCGCTTCATCAGTTCCGTAAAGCCCCTCGCGGCCGCGCCGAAAATCGGCCCGCAGACAACGGACCACGCGACCAGCGAGGCGCTCACTGTCATCGACGGCACGAGATATTGATGCTCGTTACCCAATCCCACTTGCGCGACCAGCGCCGCGATCGACGAAGTCACGATGGCCGGCACCAACGCCGGCCAGCCGAAGGTGCCCAGCAGGACTTCGAGCACGAACACCGCGCCGCCGAGCGGCACGTTGTACACCGCGGCCAGCCCGGCGCCCGCACCACACGCAACCATGATCCGGCTCTGCGCGACCGACAGCCCCGCGCGGCGCGACAGCCATCCGGCGAGCGCCGAGCCGATTTCACGCGGCGCCACTTCGCGGCCGAGCGGCGAACCCAGCGCGACCGTGACGATCTGCAGCAGCGCGTGGACTGCCGTGCTCGCCAGAGGCATCTGTGGATCGTCGGATTTGACGGCCTGACGGATGCTCACGAGCGGCCGCCCGAAGCGATACAGCGCCCACCAGCCGAGGCCCGCGACGAGTCCGCAGATCGTCAGGACCAGCACGCGGTGCTCGGGTGTCGCAGCGCTCACGCCTTGCAGAAAGCTCTCCGCGCTGATCGCGTGCGCGACGCTGTATCCATACGCGAGGTGCTGGATCGCGTGCAGCAACAACGCGAGCAGCATGCCGCCTAGACCCGCGCCGATGCCGGTGAGCAAGGTGACCGAGGTGACTGCCGCGAACGAGCTGTGTTCACGGCGCACCGGCATGGAAGTGTTTGATTTGACTGACATGATGCGTTGATGGAGCGGGATGGAAGGGACGGCAGCCATCTTATTCCGCAACGCACCATGAATCAAATTGATTTTTAAGATCTACTGATGCGCTATTTGCATATATGAATTAGACGGAACGCTTGCCTGTGGAACGCGTTGGGATGGGCACGGCTCAGCGATGAGCTGGCAAAGAGGCAGATCGTCATTGATCCGTCTCGCTTCGATACGCGACGCGGAGGCCACTCGAGCCGCAGTGATACGCACCCCACAAACTGATTCCGACGAGTGCAACCCTCTACCCCACCCGCCCAATATATGGTTCACTGCATTTAATCCGGCCGCGCTGCAACCCCATTAAACATTACATAAAACAAACACCAATCCAGACCAAATTACATTTATCCAACATTAAGCATGCATTGTGAATTCAGCACGAAAATTGCTCCAGGGATTAATACGGATAAACGTGCGGTCATTCATGCAAGCGCTTAACAGTCGGCGTACACTCGCCGCAAGCCCTTACCAGAGGGCGCACGGGGCTGCGAAGCCGCCCGTCGTCAAATACGGGTTACTGGAGAGACAGGAGAACAATCAATGAGCTGGACACGGGAACAGAGAAACGTCACGATCGCCGCCTATCTAGGCTGGACACTCGACGCATTCGATTTCTTTCTAATGGTGTTCGTATTGAAAGATATCGCGGCGGAATTCAATACGACCATTCCGTCGGTCGCGGTTGCGATTATGTTGACCTTGATGATGCGTCCGGTCGGCGCATTGATTTTCGGCTGGCTCGCCGACAAGTACGGCCGCCGTCCCACGTTGATGCTCAACATCGCGTGCTTCTCGCTGCTCGAACTGCTGTCTGGTCTGTCGCCGAACCTGATGACGCTGCTCGTGCTGCGCGCGCTGTTCGGTATCGCGATGGGCGGCGAATGGGGCGTCGGCGGCGCACTGACCATGGAAACCGTGCCGCCCAAATCGCGCGGCATCGTCTCGGGTCTGCTGCAGGCGGGTTATCCGAGCGGCTATCTGCTGGCGTCGATCGTGTTCGGGGTGTTCTACCAATACATCGGCTGGCGGGGCATGTTCTTTGTCGGCGTGCTGCCCGCGCTGCTCGTGCTGTATGTGCGCGCGCACGTGCCGGAGTCGCCGGCCTTCAAGACGCTCGAAAAGAAAGTGCGGCCTGGCCTCATCGCCACGCTGAAGCAGAACGTCGGCTTGTCGCTCTACGCGATCGTGCTGATGACCGCGTTCAACTTCTTCTCGCACGGCTCGCAGGATCTGTATCCGACCTTCCTGCGCGTGCAGCATCAGTTCGACGCGCACACGGTGTCGTGGATCACGATCGTGTTGAACATCGGCGCAATCTGCGGCGGGCTGTTCTTCGGCTGGTTCTCCGAAAAGATCGGCCGCAAGCGCGCGATCTTCATCGCCGTGCTGATCGCGTTGCCGGTGCTGCCGTTGTGGGCGTTCTCGAGCACGCCGGTGCTGCTCGCGCTCGGCGCGTTCCTGATGCAGATCTCCGTGCAAGGCGCATGGGGCGTGATTCCGGTGCACCTGAACGAAATCTCGCCCGATGAAATTCGCGCGACCTTCCCCGGCCTCGTGTACCAGCTCGGCAATCTGATCGCGTCGGTCAACGGCCCGTTGCAGGCGAGCGCCGCTGAAGCGCACGGCAACGACTACGCGCTCGTGATGGCGGTGGTGATCGGCATCGTCGTCGTGGTGATCGCCGCGCTGATTCCGTTCAGCCGCGAGCGGCGCGGCATCGACATGACGCAATCGGCCAAGGAAGTCGCTGCGCATGCCACAGGAAGCCCCGTTGGAGGACAGGTTTAAGCGTTCGAACCAAACGGCGATTTCGCGGGCGCGTTCTCCCGCACAATAGCTGCAAAGGCGGTCCTATCCGCCGCGACGCAAAAGACGCGTCATGTCATACACGCCAGGCCAAACACAGCCAGCAAGCAACACGAGGCCGTTCCGATTTCGATCGGAACGGCCTTTTCTATTTCCGCGCGATCTGACGCGTCGCGCGCAGCGCAAAGGCGGTTCTCGTCAGGTCTTCTAGAGGAGTTAGTCGACTACGACCCTTGATCGCATCGCCCGTCCTTCCTTATCCTGAAAAAAACGGCCGTTTCAAATTTCGATTTGAAGCGATTGTTTGCGGGCCGCACGCCCGGCAAACTGGGAGACGCTATACATGGCAGTTCGCACGACAGGCCGGCATGCCGGCGATACGAAATCGCGCATTCTCGACGCCGCCGAAACACTGTTCATCGAATGCGGCTATGAGGCGATGTCGCTGCGCCAGATTACTTCGCGCGCCGAGGTCAATCTCGCGGCGGTCAACTATCACTTCGGCAGCAAGGAATCGCTGATTCATTCGATGCTGTCGCGTCGGCTCGACCGGCTCAACGAGGAACGGCTCAAGCTGCTCGACCGCTTCGACGCAATGCTCGGCGCGCGTCTGACCTGCGAGCACGTGCTCGGCGCCATGTTCATTCCGGCGCTGCGTCTGTCACGCGATCCGCGGGTCGGCGGCAAGGCCTTTCTGCGTTTGCTGGGCCTCGCTTATACCGATCCGTCGCCGTTCATTCGCGACTTTCTGAACGGGCATTACGAGACCGTGGCGGCGCGCTTTTTCGATGCGTTCCAGCGCGCGTTGCCGCATCTGCCGCGCGAAGAACTGGGCTGGCGTCTGCACTTCGCAATCGGTGCGCTGTCGGGCGTGCTGGCCGGCACCGATACCGACAGCCTGATTTCCGAGTTCTCGCAGGGCAAGTCGATGAACGATCTGCAGTTGATCGCACGGCTGGCATCGCTGATGGTGGCCGCGCTCAAGGCGCCGTTGCCCGACAGCTCGCAACTGGCCGCGTTCGCCGCGGTGCTGGGCGACGCGGCCGAAAGCGCGGCGGAAAGCGCCGCGCACGGCGCGGGAGAATGCGGGCTGGACAGCGCGAACGGGGCCGCCGCCGCGCCGCAGGCGCGAACGCATGGGCAAAGCGCGACGGGAGCATCGGTGGACGGCGCATCGGATGGCGAACGCCGGGGCGGCGGCATCGAAGCGGCTTCGTTTCAGCACGCGATGCACGGCACGGCGTAGAGGCAAAAAACGTAGCAGCCGATGCGCACGGCGCCGTCATGGGCAGTCCGCGCGAAACCCGGCGGCGAGCCGCGGCGTGCGGCGCGATAAACCCCGCTGCCCTATTGCGCGAGAAGCCGCGCAACATGGCAAGCACGCCGAAGCATCGATGCCGCCGAAGCAGCAATACGAAGCCGGCACGCGAGGCGATCGAAGACGCAAAGAAAACCGCAACGCAACGAGGCGACAGGTAAGCAACGCACACGGTGAACCCCGCACATTCGACCTGCGCTTCGAGACCGCGCACCTAAGTCAGCACACGGGGTCGAACTATCAATACGGCGCGCACGAGGTCACAGGAGCGCTTCGCAGCAAGCAGCAGCACAAGCGCGGCATAAGCGCAGCACGAGAGCAATAAAAGCGCGTCCCGAAGCGCCGCAACCGCAACGCGAAGCAGCCACACCGCCGCGCGGAAGATCACAGGAACGCGAGCCGTCCGCCCCACGTATGCGTTCGCACGCATCATCGAAACAGGAGGAAACGTCATGTCGTGGTTCATCCTAGTGCTCGTCATTGCCGCTCTTGCGCTCGTCTACGTTCAGGCGCGCGCGTCCTGGTGGCTGGCCGCCATGATCGTCTGGGTGGCGGCCGCGCATGTCAGCGGCGCAGCGGGACCCGCCGCCACGACTCTGCTCGCGATCGTGCTCGTCCTCCCTGCCCTCGCGCTCACGCTCAAGCCGCTGCGCCGCGCGTGGCTGACCAGACCGGTGCTCGACGTCTTCCGCAAGATCCTGCCCGAGATGTCGCCGACCGAGCGCGATGCGATCGAGGCGGGCACGGTCTGGTGGGACGCCGAGCTGTTCTCGGGACGCCCGCACTGGGACAAACTCCTCGGCTACGGCCCGGCCACGCTGACGCCCGAAGAGCAGGCATTCCTCGACGTCGAATGCGAGCAACTGTGCGATCTCGCGAACGACTGGGAAACCACCATGGTCTGGCAGGACCTGTCGCCGGTCACCTGGCAGTTCATCAAGGAGCGCGGCTTTCTCGGCATGATCATTCCGAAGCAGTACGGCGGCAAGCAGTTCTCCGCGTACGCGCATTCGCAGGTCATCATGAAGCTCGCCACCCGCTGCTCGGCCGCCGCCGTTTCGGTGATGGTGCCGAACTCGCTCGGCCCCGCCGAACTGCTGATGCAGTACGGCACCGAGGAACAGAAGAACCACTATCTGCCGCGCCTTGCGCGCGGCGACGAAATCCCCTGCTTCGCGTTGACAAGCCCTTACGCCGGTTCCGACGCGGCGGCGATTCCGGACATCGGCATCGTCTGCAAGGGCAGTTTTGAAGGCCGCGAGACGCTGGGCTTTCGCGTCACCTGGGACAAGCGCTACATCACGCTCGGGCCGATCGCGACCGTGCTCGGCCTCGCGTTCCGCGCGCTCGACCCCGACCACCTGCTCGGTTCGACCGACGAGCCCGGCATCACCTGCGCGCTGATTCCGACCGAACACCCAGGCGTGAATATCGGCCGCCGTCACTGGCCGCTGAACGCGGTGTTCCAGAACGGCCCGAACTCGGGCAAGGATGTGTTCATTCCGCTCGACTGGGTGATCGGCGGGCGCACGCAGGTCGGCAACGGCTGGCGCATGCTGATGGAATGCCTCGCGGCAGGCCGCGCGATTTCGCTGCCGTCGTCGAATGTCGGGATGGCCAAGCTCGCGGTGCGCGGCATCGGCGCGTATGCCGCGATTCGCCGCCAGTTCCGCACCGCCGTCGGCAAGTTCGAAGGCGTGCAGGAAGCGCTCGGCCGCATGGGCGGCAATCTGTACGTGATGGACGCCGCGCGCCGGCTGTCCGCACAGGCGGTGGACCTCGGCGAAAAGCCGTCGGTGATTTCGGCGATCGCCAAGTATCACATCACCGAACGGGCCCGCATGGTCATCAACGACGGCATGGATGTCGTGGCCGGCAAGGGCATCTGCATGGGGCCGTCGAACTTTCTCGCGCGCGCCTATCAGCAGGTGCCGATTTCGATCACCGTGGAAGGCGCCAACATTCTCACGCGCTGCCTGATCATCTTCGGCCAGGGCGCGATCCGCTGCCATCCGTATGTGCTGAAGGAAATGGCCGCGACGCGCGAAAGCGATCATGCCAAGGCGCTGCGCGATTTCGACGCGGCGTTCTTCGGCCATGTGAGCTTCACGCTTTCCAACGTCGTGCGCAGTTTCGTGTACGGCATCACAGGCGGCGTTCTGATCGCAAAGCCGCGCACCGCGTATGCGCCGCTGCATGGGTACTACCGCGCGGCCACGCGCGTGTCGACCGCCTTCGCGCTGCTCGCCGACGTCTCGATGTTCGTGCTCGGCGCCGATCTGAAACGCCGCGAGCGCCTCTCCGCCCGGCTCGGCGACGTGCTGTCCCAGCTGTACCTGATCTCGGCGACGCTCAAGCGCTTCGAAGACGAGGGCCGTCAGGAGGCCGATCTGCCGCTCGTGCGCTGGGGCGTCGAGGACGCGCTGTACAAGGCGCAGCACGCGCTCGACGGCGTGCTCGCGAATTACCCGAACCGGCTCGCCGCCGGCCTCGTGCGCGCGCTCGCGTTCCCGTTCGGCCTGCCGTACCGCGAACCGTCGGACCGCATCGGCGGCGACATCGCCGAGCTGATGCAAACGCCCGGCGCGGCGCGCGAGCGTCTGGTGTCCGACTCCTATGTGCCGCATCCGGATGTCGACGCGCTCGGCTACGGCGAGCTGGTGTTCGAACTGAACCCGCGCGTCACGCAAATCGACCAGAAGCTGCGCGACGCGGTCAGACAAGGCCTGCTCGCCCCGATGCCGCAAAGCCTCGCGGAGCTCGGCGCATGGACCGACGCGGCCCAGCAGCAAGGCCTGATCGACGCCGACGAGCGCCGCGTGCTCGATGACTACGCGCGCTATGGCGCGCAGGTCGTGAAGGTCGACGACTTCCCGGCCGACTTCGACATGCTCGCCGGCCTGCAAAAACGCAAGGAGGCGCTCGACCGCGCGCTGGAACTCGCGGCCTGAGTCCCGGCCTGAGTCTCGGCCTGGGCCCAGCGGGGCGCGCGAAAAACCTGGTGGCAAGGCGTACCGGATGCGCTCAACTCAGTGCACACTGACACACGTCCGGCCAGCGGAGCAAACAACAATATGAACGACTCTTATCTGCAGTTCGTCAACTCGCCGTTCGGCGCGCGCCTCGCGCGCTCGGTCGGCCTGCCCAGGCCCGAGGTGCTGCGCCGCTATCGCGCGGACCGGCCGGAGTTCGAAGGCCTGGTGGCGATCGGCGGGGGGCGCGAGCCACGTCTGTTCGACGCGCTCGCGAATCTGGTGGCGAGCATCGGCGTAACGAGTGTCGCGCACGGGAGCGCCGGCCTGTGGGTGCCGCTCGCCACTCGCCACGGTCTGATGACCGGCCGCTTCGAAGCGGCGGAGCCCGGCTCGCCCGGCAGGCTCGCCGCCCTGCTGTTCGACGCGAGCGGGATCGAAGACAGCAGCCAGCTCGCGCCGCTCTATCAGTTCTTCCACGACACGCTGCGCTCGCTCGGCAAGTGCGGCCGCATCGTCGTGCTGGGACGGCCGCCGCAGGCTTGCGCGAGCCCGCGCCAATGGACCGCGCAGCGCGCGCTCGAAGGCCTGACGCGCTCGCTCGGCAAGGAAGCGGGTCGCGGCAGCACGGCGAATCTCGTGTATGTCGCGCAAGGCGCGGAAAGCGGCGTCGAAGCGACGCTGCGCTTCTTTCTGTCGCCGCGTTCGGCGTATGTGTCGGGTCAGGTGGTGAGCATCGACGCGGGCGGCGCGGGCGACACAGCCGGGGCTCACGCGCCGCCCGCATTCGACTGGGCGCAGCCGCTCGCGGGCCGGCGCGCGGTCGTGACGGGCGCCGCGCGCGGCATCGGCGCGTCGATTGCGAGCGTGCTGGCCGCCGAAGGCGCGCACGTGATCGGCATCGATATCCCGTCGGCGCGCGACGCGCTCGACGCAACGATGCGCCAGCTGAACGGCACCGCGCTCGCGTTCGACATCGCCGCGCCGGAAGCCGCCGCGCAGATCGCCGCCGCGCTCGACGAACTGGGCGTCGACATCGTCGTGCACAACGCCGGCATCACGAAGGACAAGACCATCGCGAAGATGACCGACGCCACATGGCAAAGCGTGATCGACATCAATCTCAGCGCGCAGGAACGGATCGATGATGCGCTGCTCGGCGCCGGCATCCTGCGTGACGGCGGCCGCATCATCGGCGTGTCGTCGATCAGCGGGATTGCGGGCAATCGCGGCCAGACCAATTACGCGACCTCGAAGGCCGGCGTGATCGGCCGGGTGCAAAGCATGGCGCCGTCGCTGCGCGCGCGCGGCATCACGATCAACGCGGTCGCGCCCGGCTTCATCGAAACGCAGATGACCGCGAAGATTCCGCTCGCAATCCGCGAAGCCGGCCGCCGCATGAACTCGATGAGCCAAGGCGGCCAGCCGGTCGACGTCGCACAGACCATCGCATGGCTCGCGCATCCGGGCTCGGCGGGCGTCACGGGCCAGGTCGTGCGCGTATGCGGACAAAGCCTGATTGGAGCATGAGCATGCGCGAACCAGGGGACCCGTTCGGCAGCGGGGCGGCGGGCGCGGCGCGCGGCGACGCGGTGCGGCCGAAGACCGTCGTCATCGAAACCTTGCCCGCGCCGGCGAAACTCTATGCGCGCGCGTTGACGGGCATCGTCAAGCGCGCACGCCAGACACCCACGCCGCAACTGCCGCCGCTGCGCCTCGTGCGCCCCGCCGTCGTGCTCGAGCCGGGGCCGGTCTGGCGTTACGCGCGCGTGTGCGGCTTCATCCCCGAGCACGGCGTGCCGCTCACCTATCCGCACCTGCTCGCCTTCCCGCTGCATCTGCTGATGCTGACCGACCCGGCGTTTCCGTGGCCGGCGCTCGGGCTCGTGCATCTGGCCAATCACGTGCGGCTGCGCCGGCCGCTCGCGTACAAGGACCTGCTGCGCGTCGAGGTGGAATTCGGCGCCCTGCTGCGCCACGACAAAGGTCAGGCGTTCGTGCTGCATACGCGCATGTACCGGCGCGGCGAGGCGGTGTGGGACGGCGACAGCGTCTATCTGAAACGCGCGGTGCCCGCGAGCGGCAGCGCGCTCGAGCCGCTCGAACTCGGCCCCGCCGCGCTGCAACGGATCGCGCGCTGGCAGCTCGCGCCGCAACTGGGCCGCGACTACGCGGGCGTGTCAGGCGACTACAACCCGATCCATCTCACCGCGCTGTCGGCGAAGGCGTTCGGTTTTCCGCGCGCGATCGCGCACGGCATGTGGACGCTGGCGCGCGCCGCATCCGCGCTGCAACCGCCCAAGCCGCTGGCCGAAGCGTCGCTCAGCGCCGAATTCAAGCTGCCGCTGCTGCTGCCGGGCGAGGCGTCGTTGTGGAGCGCGTCGCCGTCGCTGATCGAACGCGATTTCGAGTTGCGCGACATCGCCGGCGAAAAGCCGCATTTGCGCGGCCGCATGCAGTGGAGGCTGCAATGAAATCCGCGCGCCGTTATCGCCGTGTGGAATTCATGCCGCCCCGCGGACGTTGTTGCATCACGGCGTGCTGATCCCGCTCGCACAAATCACACCACTCAACCACAGCGAACGCCCCAAGGAGCCGAGCATGTCCAACCCGCTACCCGCCGTGCGCCGCGTCGCCATCGTCGGGGGCAACCGGATACCGTTTGCCCGTTCGAACACCGCCTACGCGAGCGCGTCGAATCAGGACATGCTGAGCTTCACGCTGCAAGGGCTGATCGACCGCTACAACCTGCATGGCGAACGCCTGGGCGAGGTCGCGGCCGGCGCCGTCATCAAGCATTCGCGCGACTTCAATCTGACGCGCGAAGCCGTGCTCTCCACCACCCTGGCCAGGGAGACACCCGCGTACGACGTGCAGCAAGCCTGCGGCACCGGACTCGAAGCGGCGATCCTCGTCGCCAACAAGATCGCGCTCGGGCAGATCGACGCGGGCATCGCGGGCGGCGTCGACACGACCTCGGACGCGCCGATCGGCGTCAACGAAAAGATGCGCCAGATCCTGCTCGAAGCGAATCGCAGCAAGAGCGCCGGGCAGCGCGTGGGCGCGCTGGCCAGGCTGCGGCCCGGCATGTTCTTCAAGCCGCTGCTGCCGCGCAACAACGAGCCACGCACGGGGCTCTCGATGGGCGAGCATTGCGAACTGATGGCCAAGCGCTGGAACATCTCGCGCGAGGCGCAGGACGTGCTCGCCCGGGAGAGCCATCGCAAGCTCGCCGACGCGTACGCACGCGGCTTCGTCAACGACCTGATGACGCCGTACCGGGGTCTTGCGCGCGACAACAACCTGCGCGCCGATCTGACGCTCGAAAAGCTCGCGGGCCTGAAGCCGGTGTTCGACCGCGACGCCGGCACGCTGACCGCCGGCAACTCGACGCCGCTCACCGACGGCGCGTCCGCCGTGCTGCTCGCGAGCGACGATTGGGCGGCCCGGCGCGGGCTGCCGGTGCTCGCGTACCTGAGCTGGTCGGAGACGGCCGCGGTCGACTTTTTCGACAAGAAAGAAGGCCTGCTGATGGCGCCCGCCTACGCGGTGCCGCGCATGCTGGCGCGCGCCGGCCTCACGCTGCAGGACTTCGACCTGTACGAAATCCACGAAGCCTTCGCGGCCCAGGTGTTATGCACGCTCGCGGCGTGGCAGGATGACGAATATTGCCGCACGCAGCTCGGCCTGGCCGGCCCGCTCGGCGCAATCGACCGCGCCAGGCTGAACGTGAACGGCAGCTCGCTCGCCACCGGCCATCCGTTTGCGGCGACCGGTGGACGCATCGTCGCCGGCCTCGCGAAGATGCTCGCGCAACTCGATAAACCGGCCGGCACCGCACGCGGGCTGATCTCGATCTGCGCGGCAGGCGGCCAGGGGGTGGTCGCGATTCTGGAACGCTGAGGGTGGCAGCCGTTGTTGCGTTCGCTTGATTGAAGGGTTTGCTTTACGCGCGGCTGCAACGCACGCTTTGCCTGCATTGACGACCGGCCGCCAAACCAGCACACAAACAGATGAAGCCACGGCTTCAGGAGACGACCGATGATCCAGCCTACTCAAGCCCCGCTCCCGCCTGCCGCCGGGTCGGCCGCAGCGGCGAACCCCGCCCCGCACCGCGTGCCCAACACCGACGGCATCTGGTACGAGTCGTATCCGCCGGACGTGCCGCGTGACATCGATGTCACGCAATACGAATCGCTCGTGCAGTTCTTCGACGAATGCATCGCGCGGTTCCGCGAGCGGGTCGCGTATGTGAGCGTCGGCGCGAATCTGACCTACGGCGAACTGGGCCGCAAGGCCACCGCGTTCGGCGCGTATTTGCAGAGCATCGGCGTGAAGCCCGGCGAGCGCGTCGCGATTATGCTGCCGAATACGTTCCAGTATCCGGTGTCGCTGTTCGGCGTGCTGAAAGCGGGCGCGGTGGTGGTCAACGTGAATCCGCTCTATACGGTGCGCGAACTCGCGCATCAGTTGAAGGACAGCGGCGCGCAAACCATCATCGTGTTCGAGAACTTCGCGAAGACGGTCGAAGACGCGCTGCCTGGCACCAAGGTGAAGAACGTCATCGTGACCGGTCTCGGCGATCTGCTGGCCGACGGTCCGAATCTGAAGGGCCGTCTGCTCAATTTCATGTTGCGCCGCGTGAAGAAGATGGTGCCCGCGTACAAGCTGCCGCAAGCGGTGCCGCTGCTCGACGCGTTGTCGGCCGGTTACTCGCTGCCGCTGACGCCCGTGCGCGCCACGCACGACGACATCGCGCTCCTGCAGTACACGGGCGGCACCACCGGCGTCGCGAAAGGCGCGATGCTCACGCACAAGAACATCATCGCCAATCTGCTGCAGGCCAAGGCGTGGGCCGAGCGCGAGTTGAAGGGCGAGATCGAAACGGTCCTCACGCCGCTGCCGCTCTATCACATCTATTCGCTGACCGTGAACGCGCTGATCTTCATGGGGCTCGGCGGGCGCAACATCCTGATCGCCAATCCGCGCGACATGAAGCGCGTGATGATGATCATCCGTCACGAGAAATTCACCAGCATGACGGCGGTCAACACGCTGTACAACGCGTTTCTCGACAACGAGGAATTCCGCAAGCGCGACTTCTCGAACCTCAAGCTTGCGATGGCGGGCGGCATGGCAACCCAGAAGGCGGTGGCCGACCGTTTCAAGGCCGTCACCGGCAAGCCGATCATCGAAGGTTATGGGCTGACCGAATGCTCGCCGATCGTCTCGATGAACCCGATCGACCTCGACACCATGCGCGACTTCGACGGCTCGATCGGCTTGCCCGCGCCGTCCACGCACGTGCGCTTCAGGAAGGACGACGGCAGCTGGGCCAACATCGGCGAAGCGGGCGAGCTGTGCGTGAAGGGCCCGCAGGTGATGAAAGGCTACTGGAACCGCCCTGAAGAAACCGCCAAGGTAATCGACGACGAGGGCTGGCTCGCCACCGGCGACATCGGCGTGATGGACTCGCGCGGCTTCATCCGCCTGATCGACCGCAAGAAGGACTTGATCATCGTGTCGGGCTTCAACGTGTATCCGAATGAAATCGAGGACGTGATCGCCGCCCATCCGGACGTGCGCGAAGTGGCCGCAATCGGCGTGCCCGACGCGGCACACGGCGAACGCGTGAAGGTGTTCGTCGTCAGGCGCAACCCGTCGCTGACCGCCGAGCAGGTGATCGCCCATTGCCGCAAGAATCTGACCGGCTACAAGGTGCCGAAGCTGGTGGAGTTCCGCGACGAACTGCCGCAAACCAACGTCGGCAAGATTCTGCGCCGTGCGTTGCGCGACGAGGAACTCGCCAAGCAAAAGTCTGCCTGACAGGGAACGCTGCGTTGGCGTCGCGCTTTTGCGCTATCTCGCGTCAGGTTCCGGAGGCCCGATGAAGCACCGCATGTCCGCACGCTCATGCCGGTCGCCGGCCTTCATGCGCGTCGCCGCAGTCGTCAAGACTGCGGTGCGCGCCGCCGCGTCAGGGTGCGCGCTGTCGTCACGCGGACTGCTGAGCTGCGCGCTGCTTGCCGGCGCCGCCATCGTCGCGGCGCCAGCGGCGTTCGCACAGAACGACGACACCCCGCCCCCGCTCGATGCCGCGAGCGCCGTCAAGGCGCCGACCACGCCGCCCGCGCAGGTCGGCAAGCTCACGCTGGATCAGCAGGTCAAATGGCTGCGCGCCGCGCAACGCAGCGGCACGCTGGAAAAACTCGCCGACGCGCAGCTGGTCGCGCTGTTCCAGTCGCTCGATCCGCTCGCGCTGCCGCGCTACATCAAGGAAGGGCCGACCGGCTACGCATCGTACGAGTTCACCATGCTGCGCTCGGAGCGCATTCACGGCCAGTGGCCCGACAAGCCCGATCACATGCTGGTTCGGCTCGCGCATGACCCGCTGCGGATCTACGCGAAGTGGCTGCCCGACGGCGCGCGCGCGGGCCAGGAAATCATCTACGACGAGTCCAGACGGACCGACGAAATGTACGGCCACCTGGGCGGGCTGATGAATGTGATGCCGTTGTGGACCGCGCTGAACGGTGCGCTCGCGCGCTCGCAATCGAACCACGACGTGCGCGATCTGGGCACCGAGTACATCGCGAGTCAGTACCTCAGCGAGGGCAAGAAATTCATCGAGGCCGGCTTGCCGCGCTCGACCCAGGTGGAAGTCAAGACGATCGACGGCGTGCGCGTGGTGGCCTTCACGTTCGAAACGCCGACCGGCCAGCCGCAGTTCTACGCGAAGAAGGAAACGCTCGGGCTCGATCTGCGGCATCCGTACTTCCGCAGCGTCGAGTCTTATGACAACGACGGCAAGCTGTTCGAGCGGATCGTGTTCGAAACCATCACGCCGAAGACTTTCGACGACGCCACCTTCGATCCGAAGAACAAGGCGTACAACTTCTAGCTTCCACTGTGCTCGTCGCGTGAAAGGCGCGGCGTGAACGCGAAGACGACGTGCGCCTGTTGCGCAGTTGAGCCCGTGCCCGGCTCGTGGCTGTGTGCGACCCGCAGATGCCCCGTGCGGGTGACAAGTTCGCCGAGCACGAAGTAGTCGGATGCGCGCGTGATGCCGATCAGCGCAGGTGGGGCCGGCGCGGCAGTGGGGCCGGATTGCCGGCCGAGAAGCGGCGCGAGCGTCGTGTACCACAGTGCGCCGATGTCGCCACCGGTTTCGAACGTCGGCAGCTTCAGTTGCGCGGCATAGCGCGCGAACGACGGCCCGCCAGCGAGCGTCGAATCGACGACCGCGAGCGTGCCGTCACGCGTTGCCGCGCGTGCGAACCACGGCCACACGCCGCTTGCCACGGTGGACCACCATGCTCCAGTCATCATGAAAGTGCGTCGGTCCATGGATGACTCCTGTCGCTATCGAGCGAAGCGCGCGCGTTGCCCGCGTTCACGTGTACCCGCGCCGGTCGCGCCACGCCGCCGGCCAGATGCCCTGCTTGCCCGGCGCGAGAATGCCGTTCGGGTCGAGCGCGTCCTTGATCGTTTCCGACAGCCGCAGCAACGCGCCATCGTTGAAGCTGTACTGAGCCGCCGCAAAATCCATGTACGCGAGATGCGCGCGATACTCGCCGTACCCCGCCGCGCGCGCATCGCTCATCAGCGAACGCAGCAACGCGCCGGCCTGCTCGACCTGGTCCGCGTCGTCGCGGTCGAAGATCGCCGCGAAGATGTGATGCAGATGACGCTCGCCCGCCGTGAATCCCCCGTAGTAATCGAAGCCGTATTCCGCCGCGCGCGTCTTGACCATCGTGTATTGGCGCAACGCGTCGCGCCCGGTCGCCGGACACACCGGCGCGAAGTCCACGTGAGCGCCCGCGCCGCCGCGCCAGTCGAGCATACGAAACGCGCTCATCGCGGGAATGCCGGCGAGGTTGCGGTCGCCGCCGCCGGTGGGCTGCGCATCGCCCGCATAACGCGCGGCGAAAAACCGCGCCTGCGGCACGCGGGCGAACGCGCGCTGCACGATCGCATGGCGTGCGTCGATCAGTTCGGGCGTGCCGTAGAGCGCGAAATGCAGATTCCAGCGCCCGACGTTCAGCTTGTCGAGCATCGCGACGACCGCGCTTTCCGGCATCGCACCCGGGCCCTCATACCACTGCCTGCGGGCCGACAAACCCGCCGCGCGGCGCAAGCCGCCTTCGATCACCGCGCGGTTGCGGATCGTTTCGTCGAGCCGCAATGGCCGCAGAATGTCGACGATCGCCTCGAGATCGGCCTCGTGGCGAAACTGGACTTCGCCGAGCAGATACGCGGGCGGCGCGGGCATCAGCCAAACCCCCAGCTTGGTGACGATGCCGTAATTCGACTGCATGAACATCGCATCGAACGAGGGGCCGTAGCCCGGCTGATACAGCTGCCATGCGGTGCCGATCTCGATGCCGCCCATGCCGGTGCGCAGCACGTCGCCGTTGGCGAGCACCACTTCCATCCCGCACTGCGTCGCCGCATGATCGCCGTACGCGGTGTAGCCGAAGCCGCGTTCGAGCGTGTTGCCGACCACGCTGCCCCAGCCGGCCGCGGGCGGATCGACCCACAGCTTGTAGCCCTTGTCGCGCAGATGCGCATACAGATCGAAGTAGCTGACGCCCGGTTCGACCAGCGCGTACGCGAGCGTCTCGTTGACCTCGATGATGCGGTTCATCCGCTGCAGATCGAGCACGACCGATCCCGCGAGACGCGGCGCGGCGCCGCCGTACGCGAAGTTGCGGCCGGTCGAGACGGTCCACAACGGAATCCGGTATTGATTGGCGACGCGCAGCACCGCGCGAATCTCGTCGACCGATGCGGGCAGCAGCGCAGCGCTCGCTGAAAACGCCTCGCGCTCGCCCGGCGCGAATGGATCGAGATAGGCGGTGAGCCCTGTCGTCGAAGTCACCACGTGCGCATCGCCGACAATCGCCCGCCATGCGGCGAGCGCGCGATCGAATTGCGCGGCGGAGAGTTTGGGCGGGACGCTCAAGGGCAATGAATATTCCTCCGGCGGGATGAAAGACGCGGCGGTGTATGAGCCTGTGTATTTTGCGCTTATGCGTTCCCGTGGCTCCGTGCGGTCGCCCGCTACTGCCACGCTTCCGGCTTGCCGCCGAGCGCGCTGCACACGTCGATCGCGATCGAGCGCAGCTTGCCTTCCGCGATCGACCCGGACAACGCATAGCCCAAGCGGTCGCTGACCCAGTAGAAGGTGCGCCGGTTGCCGTCGCGGAACAGGCGGAACGCGGTTTCGTCGCGCGCAATACCGGTGACGTACAACGTGAGGCGCTCGCCGGCGGTATTCTCGTACATGAATTGCGCGGCCGGTCCGGCCTCGCCGGGCAACAGCCTTCCACCCACCAGCGAGTAGCCATATTCCTGCAACGACGGCACCGACAGAGGACGGTTCAGCCGCTTGGACAGCCAGTTGATCAGATGCTCTTCTTCGCTCGCGGCGACTTCCACCGGATGACGCCGCTCCGGCGTGTACACCGCGTAGGCGATGTCCGCGCGCTGCGCGAAGCTCGGCGGCTGGCTGCCCGCGCCCCATGCCCCGTCCCACTTGCCGCCCGTCAGGCGCGGCGCGAGCGGACCCACCGCCAGCGCAAGCCCCGCGCCGACCGCGAGCCAGCACGCGGCGAGGCCCGCGCGCTGCCACCACGGCGGGCTGCGGCGCACCACGATGAACGCGGGTTCGTCTGCGGCGTCGCGTTCGGGGTCGTCGTGACGCGCGTCGAACTCAGCGCGCGCGCTGCGCTGCGGCGCGCCGCACAGCGCGCGCAGCGCGGCTTTCTGCGCACGCCACGCGGCCACCCGTGCGGCGGCCTGCGGATGCTGCTCCAGTTGCGCCTCTATCGCGGCGTGCTGCGCATGCGGCAGTTCGCCGTCCACAAACGCCGACAGCGCTCGCAGATCGAGCCCTTCGGGCAAGCTGGAATCGTAGTCGTCGTTATTCATTTCTGGTTTCTCACCACTTTCAACGGCGGAGACTTGCGCGTTGAGCCTTGGGTTGGCCCATGCGCCGGCCCCTCCGTCAGCAGCACGCGCATATGCTCACGCGCGCGCGACAGCCGCGACATCACCGTGCCTATCGGCACACCGAGCGCCTTTGACGCTTCCTGATAAGACAGCTCTTCCACGCAGACGAGCAGCAGCACTTCACGCTGCTCGACCGGCAGACAGTACAACGCGCGCTGCAAGTCGCGCAGCATCAGACCGTCGACTTCGGCTTGCGGCGCTTCGAGATTGCGCCACGGCGCGCTTTCGTCGTCGACGGCGATTTCGCGGCGGCCGCGCAGCTGATCGATATAAAGGTGCCGCAGGATCGTCAGAAGCCACGCCCGCAAATTGCTGTCGGGCCGGAACGCCGACCAGCGCGCGAGTGCACGCTCCGCCGTATCCTGCACGAGATCGTCGGCCCACGCCCGGTCGCCCGTCAGCGCGCGCGCATAGCGCCGCAACTGCGGGAGCCACGCGATCACATCCGCTTCGAAGCTCACCTTGCGAGCGGAAACTCAGTAGCCACCACCGCCACTACTGGTGCCGCTGGTACCTGACGCGCCGCTGTCGGTCGCGGACGTGCAACCGCCCGTTGCGAGCGACCCGAGCGCAAGCGCGAGCAACACGAAGACGGCGGACAGGATACGGGATGCTTTCATGGCGAATCTCCTTTGGCGTGCGCTGGCTGGCCAGCGCCCCGATCGGCCGCGTGCGGAATTGCAGGGCGGCCATGTATGACTTAACGCGAGCGCAGCGCGATTTATTCCCAGCAAAGGGCTTGCACCTATCCTTTTCCGCCATCCGCGCCGGGAACGCCTGGGGAATGCGTGGATGATGCCCGCGGCGATGCGGAAGAAACCGCCATAGCCCAGCAGATTCGTAACTCAACGTTACAGCCAATAGTTATCAGATGCTTATGCGCTCACAAGCCGTTATAGTGGACGCAGTTCGGGCCGCCGACTCGTTCCGCCCCACACAGGGTAGAATTGCGGCGAACCACCGTC
Source organism: Paraburkholderia panacisoli (assembly GCF_008369935.1). Classification (GTDB taxonomy): domain Bacteria; phylum Pseudomonadota; class Gammaproteobacteria; order Burkholderiales; family Burkholderiaceae; genus Paraburkholderia; species Paraburkholderia panacisoli. The sequence goes on from NZ_VTUZ01000045.1 coordinate 23,906, forward strand.
TTTTTAACCTGAATTGTCCATGGCATCCGCAGAATCGCACCCGCAAAACGATTTCATGAACGCTGCGCGCAAAGAACGAAAGCGCGTCGAGATCTATCTCGTCAACGGCATTCGCCTGACGGGGTGCATCGAATCGTTCGATCAATACCTGGTGATGCTGCGCACACCTGTGGGTCTGCAAGGCATCTACAAGCGCGCGATCTCCACGATCCAGCTCGACACCGGCACACGTCCGGCGCCGCGCGCCGGGCGGCCGGCGCATGGCGAGCACAACACGCGTGGCCCGCACGGCTCGCGTGAACCGCGCGACCATCGTGAGCCGCGCGAACCGCGTGAACCGCGCGAGTCGTACGGGGCGTCGTCCACGGAGCGCTCATCGTCCGAGCGCGGCAGCGGCACGTCCGACGGCCCGGTGGTCGTCACGCGCCGCCGGCGTCTGTTCGGCACGGGCGGCGACGGCAACCACGGCGGCGGCAATCATGGCGGCAGCAATCATGGCGGCAGCGGCAGCGGCAGCCCCGGCAACAACAGTGGCAACAACGGCAACGAATAAGCGGCCGGCGCGGCGCTCGGCTATGCCACCGGCTGGCCGAGACGCTGCAAGATCTTCTCCAGTTGCATCACCGCTGCTTCCTCAGCTCGAATCCCCCTTTGACCGCCAACTCGCGGCGCCGTCAGTAGTCGGCATTCAGCGTGCGCAGCGCCGGTTACCTCGTTACCCACTCCGGATGTCCCCCAGTTCTGCTTCCACGACGTGCTACGCGATCACGCGCTGGGCGCGGTGGTTTGTTCCGGTCCATGTTGTTTTCGCTGCCTCGTGATTGGCTAGTGCTGTTGCGCTCTCTCCCGAGCGAGGCGCTGCCGGTTCGTGCGATGCGGTCTGCTGCGGCTTGCGGCGGCTTTTGCGTTCCGCTTCGCTGCCTGGCGGCACACGGAAAACGACGCGACGGCGTGCGAATTCAACGGATGCTGTGGCATTGGATGCTGGCTGACGCTCGCGTCATGCTGGCGGCCTCGAAAGGCGACATTTGCGATGCACGCTTGAGCCATTCGGCCGACACTCGGCGAGGTCCGCCATGCGCTATGCTGAATAGTCGACTCTCTTTTAGCGGAGCAAGTCATGACCAGCAAGAAGCCCCCCATATCTCAGCCCGGCATGCAGCCTGGCATCAAGTCCGCGGCGGCGCGGCCGTCGGCTGAATCCGACGATAGCCGTCTCGACGAGGCACTGGCGGAAAGCTTCCCCGCCAGCGACCCGATTGCCGTCGATTTGACAGATCCCCATGCGCCGGTTAAGGCAGCGTCCCCAGAGGGAAAGAAGCGGCGTTAGCGCAGGTGTTGGCGGCTGGTTTCGCCACTATGTGGGGCCACGCGAACGAGTTTGGAAATCGGAGAATGGTGGCCGCCACCGCTCGCGCGGAACATGCGGCGTTGGAGCGGAAAGCCGGCGCGCGCGATGGCGATGCACCTGGCCGCGAGAGCATCCGGCTTGCGGGGCAAACGTGGGCAGGCGAAAGCAGACAACACGGCGAAGATCGCTGATCAAGGCCGCCGGCCAGATAGCGATGTTGGCAGCGAATGTGATCAGCACCAGCGTGGGCGGCAAAGGCACTACGGCATCAGCATGGCCACAACCGTCATGCCCAGCAACCACCGCACGCTGTCAGTAAGTCAGCCGGAGCTTCCCCGTTCCGCCCTCCCCGCCAGACGAACCACAAGCCATCGCACTCAATGCGAAGGCAGGCCGCTCTCCAGTTGACGCTGAAGCTCGCGCACCTGGCGCTGCGCGACGCGCAACTGGTCCTGCGCGGCAAGCTTCTGTTGAGCCAGCGCCGTGGTTTCGGCGCGCTTCTCCTGCTGCTGGGTCGCAACGATGCTCTGCTGCTGCCGCGCGACATCGAGGTCGGCCTGCAAGCGGTTCGCGCGGTCCTGCGACAACGCGATCATCCGCTGCGTGAACGCCTTTTGCGCCTCGAGCTGCGTGCGGCGAATCTCGACATCCGACAGTTGCACCGTCTGACGCACGAAGTCCTTATAAATCATGTCGGCGCGCGCGGCGTCCTGCGTCTTGATCACGCGCCAGAAATTCTTTTGCTGGAACAGCGCGACGTAGTACGTCATTTCCTTGCCGTAAAACAGCAGACTCGCCCCGTAGCTGCCGTTGTAGGTGGTGCGCAGTTCGCTGAGATCCGACCCGTGGATCATCTGCTGCAATTCCGCCACATTGCCCGCGGCGGACTGCCGGCTTTCGTCCGGGGTCAGTGCAGTGGTCTCTGCTTGCCCGGTCTGTGCGGTCTGCGCGGTCTGTGCGGTGGTTGGCAGCGCGGTGCTCGTGCCGGGCTGGGAAACGACGCCAGCGCTTGCGTTACTGTCCTGCAGAGCCTGAGCATTCACACCTTGCACGGCTCCCACTGCGATGAATGCGGCGAGAGCAATCCGCCGTAGTTTCAACTTTCGGTCCATGTAATTCCTGCTTGAACAGTTTTTGTTTTAGTAGAAAACGGCTAATTATTACTTACTTTCGCGGGTTTCGGGCTCTTCGTCGAAAATTTGGTATCGGCGCATTTTCTTCCATGGAACCTTACGGCTGATGCCGAGATACAGCGCCGTGTGCTCGGCCATGTCTCATTTACTGCTGTCCACCAGCACTCCGGCCGCGCTCTCGGCCGGCACCGGCCCACTGGAGCACGCCAGCGCCGGCAGGCGCTGTAGCCGCGCCGCATCCCACGCGCCGATCTGGCGCACCGTCACGCCGATCCGCGCTGCCAGGTTACGCAACTCACGCACGTGCCGGGAAACCAGGTATCGGCGACCGCGTCGGCGAGCCAGTACGGCAGGTCCGGCAACGCGAACAGGCGCCCGGCGGCGATCACCTGCGCGATGAACGCCTGGAAGATCGCCATCTTGTCCACCGAGCCGCGCTCCTCGATCGACGGAATCTTCCACTCGATCACCGGGAGCCGGCAACACCGGTCGGCGTGGAACGTGCCGTCCTCTACCGATCAATTTCAATCAACCCGGCGCGCAAGGCCTTCGGACCGCGACCGAGAATGAGCTTACCGCGCCCGCCGAACAGTTGAGTGTGTCCGCGATGCCGCCGAAGGGCCGCGACAACGTCACGTATCTGACCGCGCACGCGTCGGTCCCCATCGACAGCAACGGCCTGATCGGCAAGATCGCCGCGTCGCACTATGGCGGCAATTGGGTCGACAATCCCGGCCTGCCCTCTTACATCGAACGCATCGTCATCAACGACGCGATCGGCGGCTCGTTCGCGTATCCGATCCTGTCGAGCCGCTCGCAAAGCGTGATCGGCACGGCGCCGGACTACGCGCCGCACGACGAGGGCCGCTATCACAACAAGCGGAACGGCGCGCGCATCGGCTTGCGCTCGCAAGTGCATGTGATGCAGCTGCAGGCCGGACATACCGGCGTGCAAACCGGCCAGGTGCGCCGCGCCAGTATCAGCGTGGCGAAGGCGTTCGACATTCTGGGCGGATCGAATCTGCCTGGCTCGAACCCTGCCAATCCTGCGTCGATCACTTCGTGAAGCGCGGCGCGAGCTTTCTCGCAAACTAACGAGTGGCCGCTGAAGATCGGCACCGCCGTTTCGCTCACCGGCAGTACAGCACGGTCTCATTGCCAACCTCGGAGCAGATCTCGTTCGGTGCGCAGCGTTTCGCACAGGGTTATCGACCGGGCGAAGCATCGGGCGATTCGGGCTGGGGCGCGCTGTTCGAAGTCATCCGCGCGTTCGCGCTGCGCTTCACGTATCTGCGCACGTTCACGCCGTACACATCTCGTTCGACATGGTGCGCGTCTATCTGCACGCGGGTACGTCGTCGCCATCGAAACTGTCGTCGATCGCGTTCGGCTTCCGGATCCCGGATGCGACGTAGTACAGCCTGGATCTGTCGGTGGCGAAGGCGGTCGACGACGCGCCGATGGAAAGCGCGTCGCGCAGCCCGTGCATCAACGCGACGTTCTCGTACCAGTTGAATTTGACGCTGCTTGAACGTGCCGGGCCCTGATTAGAGGTTCCCCTATCAAACGACGCGCGCACTTTCGCGTATTCTGCGCTGACGATGCAACCGGCGGCATGCACCCATGCACGCCGCGAGATGCAAATCACGTGAGCCGAAGCCAGACCTGAGAGGCAATACCAGGCCATCATGGCGGGCCTCGTCCGGGCACCGCCCGAGATACCGATAACGCCGCGCGACCACGAACGCGCCGTCTCTAATCAAGGAGGAAGACAATGACGCAATTCACCCAACACGCTCGCACAATCGCGCTTCGCACTGCCAAACATGCGGCTGTCGCCGGCCTGCTGCTCGCGAGCGCGGTGACGGCCATGGCGCAGACCGACACGCCGGTCGGCACGTGGCAAACCGTCGACGATCACACCGGCCAGCCCAAAGCGCTCGTGCAGATCGCGCAGGATGGCAGCGGCCAACTGAGCGGCAAGGTGATCAAGGGTCTCGGGGCAAACGATCAGCCTGATCGCCGCTGCACCGCTTGCACCGACGCACGCAAGGATCAGCCGATTCTCGGCATGACCATCATCAGCGACATGAAGAAGGACGGCGACGGCTGGGATCACGGGCAGATTCTCGACCCGGAAAACGGCAAGCTCTACAAGTGCAAGATGCACCTGGAAGATGGCGGCAACAAGCTGATCGTGCGTGGCTATATCGGCGTGGCGCTACTGGGCCGCTCGCAGACCTGGGTTCGTCAGCAGTAGTGCGCGACGCATGCAAGCACTGCCCTCTTTCGGGCCAGCGCGGATCATCTGTGAAGTGTGACTTACGCTGCCAGCAGCGTGTGCGCGGGCAGCGTCACCGCCAAAGCGCCGCTGCGGTCGGAATGAACAAAGAAACGGCCGGCGATCACTATCGCGCGGCCGTTTTGCATGTGAAGCAGACAGATCGACGCTGTCATGCAGCGTGCTTGAATGGCGACGCGTACGCGAACGGCGAAGCCGGCAGCGGTTTGCTCGGTGCAGGCTGGCACGCCGGAGGTGTAACGGCCACAGCAGGTACGGCAACCGGAGCGCTTTGCGTTGCGGCACGCTTCTGTTCGTCGCTCGCGTGCGTGCGCATGCGCGCTTCCATCAAGCAGCAGAGTTCCTCACTCGCGGCGCCGAGCAGTTGCTCCGTCACACGTTTGAGCACGCCGGATTCGTACCATGCCTTGAAGCGGCGATGACAGGTCTGATACGACGGGTATCTGCGCGGCATCGCGGACCAGGTTGCGCCGCTATACATGACCCACAGCACGCCGTTGAGCACCGATCGGGTATTGGCAAGCGGCCGGCCACGCTGTTCGGAACGCGGGCGCAGTTCAGGAAGCAACGGAGCAACACGCTGCCATTCTTCGTCAGTGATATCACGGTGCGGATTCATAGCTTCTCCTTTATCTAAACCAAGACAAAAGGTAGCCTGTGGTGCGCGCCCGGGACATAAGACCAATCTGAATCTTGAAAATGCGCCGTTTGGTGCAATCAGTTCGACCACTGAGCGTGATCTATCGCAAACGTATCGGCGGCCGTACCACTTGATCCGCCGGCTGACATCAGTTCGATGAGCGGCCCGAATACGCGCCCTGAAGCCGCTCAGGTCAGCGACGTGTCGACGATCCGTCGCGGCGTGTCGAGATACTCCTTCGACTGCATCTCGACAATCCGCGATACCGTGCGCGTGAATTCGTTCGCCATCGGCCCGTCCACGTACAGTTGCTCGGGCGGCACCGCGGCGGACATCAGCAGCTTGACCTTGTGGTCGTAAAACACGTCGATCAGCCACGTGAAGCGGCGCGCTTCCGAGGCCATGCGCACCGACATCTGCGGCACGCCAGAGAGAATCACTGCGTGAAAACGGCTGGCCAGTTCCAGATAGTCGTTCTGCGAACGCGGGCCGCCGCACAGCGTCGCGAAGTCGAACCACACGACGCCGTCCGCGCGGCGCAGCGCCTTCAGCTCGCGCTTCTCGATATGCAGGATCGGGCTCTCGTCGGGGACCGCGGCGAGGCGCGAGAACGCGTCGCGCAGCGCCTTGTCGGCGACCGCGCCGAGCGGCGTGTGATACACCTCCACCTGAGCGAGCGTGCGCTGCCGGTAGTCGATGCCCGCATCGACGTTGATCACGTCGAGCTTGTCCTTGATCAGCTCGATGGCCGGCAACATACGATCGCGATGCAGCCCGTCCGGATACAGCGTGTCCGGATCGTAGTTGGACGTCATCACGAACTGCACGCCGTTCTCGAACATCTTGTCGAGCAGACGGTACAGGATCATCGCATCCGCAATATCCGATACGTGGAATTCGTCGAAGCAGATCAGGCGGTAGCGCTTCGCGATGCGGCGCGCGAGTTCGTCGAGCGGATCGGCCGTGCCCTTCAGCTCTTCCAGTTCGCGATGCACTTCGCGCATGAACTCGTGAAAATGCAGCCGAGTCTTGCGATGCAGCGGCACGATCATGTAGAAGCTGTCCATCAGGAAGCTCTTGCCGCGCCCTACGCCGCCCCACATGTACACGCCGCGCGGCAGGTCGGGACGATTGATCAGCTTCTTGAACGCGTTCGAGCGGCGCGACTTGTATTCGACCCACTCTTCGTAGCACCGCTGCAGCCGGTCGACCGCCGCCCGTTGCGCGGGGTCGGATTGATAACCGCGCGTCTGCAGTTCTTTTTCGTAGTATTCGGTGACGTTCATGGTGTTGCTGCAAAAAGAAAGGCGGGAGGGAATGAACCCGCCCGCCTTGATGGTGATGCCAGAGTTGTGCTCAGTCAGGCGTGCGCGTGATTACATGTTCAGCGCGCGCTTGTCGACGGCGAGTGCCGCTTCGCGCATGACTTCCGACAGCGACGGATGCGGATGGCAAATGCGGCCCAGGTCTTCCGACGCCGCCTTGAATTCCATCGCCACGACGGCTTCCGCGATCAGGTCCGATGCGTTTGCCGAGATGATGTGCACGCCGAGCAGTTCGTCGGTCTTGGCGTCGGCGATCATCTTGACGAAACCATCCGCCTTGTTGATACCCAGCGCGCGGCCGTTCGCCATGAACGGGAACTGGCCCGTCTTGATCTCGCGGCCTTCGGCCTTCAGCTGCTGCTCCGTCTTGCCGACCCATGCGATTTCCGGTTCGGTATAGATCACCCACGGAACGCAGTTGTAGTCGATATGCGGTTTCTGACCGTCGATGATTTCGGCGACCAGCACGCCTTCGTCTTCGGCCTTGTGCGCGAGCATCGGACCACGCACCACGTCGCCGATCGCATACACGTTCGGCACCGCCGTCGCGCAATGCTCGTCGACGTCGATGAAGCCGCGCTCGTTGGCCTTCAGGCCGATCGCTTCGAGACCGAGGTTGTCGGTGTTCGGCACGCGGCCGATCGACACGATCAGGCGGTCCGCTTCGAGCGTCTTCGCGTTACCGTCCTTGTCCGTGTAAGCGATCGACACGCTGTTGTCGGTCGTCGTCACTGCGCCGACGTTCACGCCGACCTGGATGTCGAGACCCTGCTTCTTGAACTGCTTGGCCGCTTCTTTCGCGAGCGCCTGGTCAGCCGCGCCGAGGAATTCCGGCAGCGCTTCGAGCACGGTCACTTCCGCGCCCAGACGACGCCACACCGAACCCAGTTCAAGACCGATCACGCCGGCGCCGATCACAGCCAGCTTCTTCGGTGCGATGTCGAAGCTCAGTGCGCCTTCGTTGTCGGCGACGATCTTGTTGTCGACCGGAACGTTCGGCAGATGGCGCGCCTTCGAACCCGTGGCGATGATCACGTTCTTCGCCGTCACGACTTCGGTTTCGCCTTCGCCGCTCACTTCGATCTGCACGCCGGCGTCCGTCTTGCCGGTGAACTTGCCGTGACCCTTGAGCCACGTGATCTTGTTCTTGCGGAACAGGAATTCGATACCCTTGGTCATCTTCTCGACGATGCCGTCCTTGCGGGCCATCATCTTCGAGATATCCACCTTCACGTTGTCCACGGAGATGCCGTGGTCCGCGAGGTGATGCGATGCGTTTTCAAATTCTTCCGACGACGCGAGCAGCGCCTTCGACGGAATGCAACCCACGTTCAGGCACGTGCCGCCGAGCTTCAACGCGCCGGCCGGGTTCTGCCATTTTTCGATACATGCGACGGTCTTGCCGAGCTGCGCTGCACGGATGGCGGCGATATAGCCGCCAGGGCCTGCGCCGATCACGACGACGTCAAATTCTTTGGACATGACAATCCTTTTGATGGCGGAACGGCGCGTGACCACGCTTCGCGGCGCGCGCCGTTCCTTTACTGCGGAATGCTAAAGACGTGCTGCTTAGGTGGAGCCGGCTTGCGCAAAAGCAAGCCGGCTCCACCGGGATGGCGATTACAGGTCGAGCAGCAGACGAGCCGGGTCTTCCAGCGCGTCCTTCATTGCGACCAGCGACAGCACCGCTTCGCGGCCGTCGATGATACGGTGGTCGTACGACAGCGCCAGGTAGTTCATCGGACGGATCACGATCTGGCCGTTTTCGACCACAGCGCGTTCCTTCGTGGCGTGCACGCCCAGGATTGCGGATTGCGGCGGGTTGATGATCGGGGTCGACAGCATCGAACCGAACACACCACCGTTCGAGATCGAGAACGTGCCGCCGGTCATTTCTTCGATCGACAGCTTGCCGTCCTTGGCCTTCTGGCCGAATTCGGCAATCTTCTTCTCGATGTCGGCGAGGCTCAGTTGATCCGCGTTGCGCAGGATCGGCACCACCAGACCGCGCGGCGAACCGACAGCGATACCGATGTCGAAGTAGCCGTGATAGACGATGTCGTTACCGTCGATCGACGCGTTCACCAGCGGGAACTTCTTCAGCGCGTGAACCGCCGCCTTCACGAAGAACGACATGAAGCCGAGCTTCACGCCATGTTCCTTCTCGAACTTGTCCTTGTACTTGTTGCGCAGGTCCATCACCGGCGCCATGTTCACTTCGTTGAACGTGGTCAGGATGGCGTTGGTTTGCTGCGACTCGAGCAGACGCTCGGCGATACGCGCGCGCAGACGCGACATCGGCACGCGTTGTTCCGGACGGTCCTTCAGCCACTGGTCGGCCGAAGCAGGCGCCTTGACGTCGGGCAGCGACGGCTTCGCAGCCTTCGGTGCGGCAGCCGGTGCCGGTGCGGCCTTGGCAGCAGGCGCGCCAGCGGTCAGCACGTCGCCCTTGGTGATGCGGCCGTCGCGGCCGGTGCCGGCGACGTCGCCCGACGACAGGCCCTTTTCCGCCATCAGCTTGCCGGCAGCCGGCGAAGCAGCGGTATTCGCGCCCGTCGCAGCAGCGGCCTGAGCGGCCGGAGCAGGCGTGGCAGCCGGGGCCGGCTTCACTTCTGCTTCAACGGCGGCAGCGCTTGCGGTGCCTTCGGTGTCGATCTTCGCGATCACCTGGTCAGCGACGACGGTGTCGCCGTCGTTCGCGATGACCTGAACCAGCACGCCGGCCGAGGGTGCCGGCACTTCGAGAACGACCTTGTCGGTCTCGACTTCGATGAGAATTTCGTCGACAGCAACAGCCTCGCCGGGCTTCTTCTTCCACTGCAGCATCGTGGCTTCCGAGACCGACTCGGACAGCTGGGGAACCTTGACTTCAACAATAGCCATTATGAATATCCTGAATACGTATCGGGTGACGGCGCGGTGAACGACGACCGCCTGCGAACCATAACCGCGAATGGACCTTTATCGGACCACCGGACGCGGCACGGGAAAGCGCACTGCGCCTTCCCGGTTCGTCTGTTCTTTATTTAGCGATCGACGCGCTCTTGAGACGGCCGAAAGCGCCTTCGACCAGCGCCTTCTGCTGCTCGTAGTGCTTCGCGTAGTAGCCGACTGCCGGCGAGGCCGAAGCCGGACGGCCGCTGTATGCCAGCTTCTGTCCTTCCTTCATGCCTTCCTTCAGGTGGTGCTCGATGTAGAACCACGGGCCCTGATTCTGCGGCTCGTCCTGCACCCAGACCACTTCGGTCGCGTTGTCGTACTTCTTCATTTCCGCTTCGAACTGCTTGTGCGCGAACGGATAGAGCTGTTCGATACGGATGATCGCGACGTCGTTCGACTTGGTTTCGCGGCGATGCGCCACCAGGTCGTAGTACACGCGGCCCGAGCAGGCCACCACGCGCTTGACCTTCTTCGCGTCGACCGCTTCGTCCACTTCGCCGATGATCGGCTGGAACGCGCCCTTCGCGAGTTCCGACAGATCCGACACGGCTTCCTTGTGACGCAGCAGCGACTTCGGCGTAGCGACGATCAGCGGCTTGCGGAACAGGCGGATCATCTGACGACGCAGCAGGTGGAAAATCTGCGCCGGCGTGGTCGGCTGAACGACCTGCATGTTGTGGTCTGCGCACAGTTGCAGGAAACGCTCGATACGCGCCGACGAGTGCTCCGGACCCTGACCTTCGTAGCCGTGCGGCAGCAGCATCGTGAGACCCGACACGCGGCCCCACTTCACTTCGCCCGACGAGATGAACTGGTCGATCACGACTTGCGCGCCGTTCACGAAGTCGCCGAACTGCGCTTCCCATGCGACGAACGTATTCGGTTCAGCGGTCGAGTAACCGTATTCGAAGCCCAGCACCGCTTCTTCCGACAGCACCGAGTCGATCACCGTGAACTTCGCCTGACCTTCGGCGATGTTCTGCAGCGGCACGTAGGTGCCGTCGTTCCAGCGCTCGCGGTTCTGATCGTGCAGCACCGCGTGACGGTGCGTGAACGTGCCGCGGCCCGAGTCCTGACCGGTCAGGCGCACGGCATAGCCGGACGCGACCAGCGACGCGAATGCCAGGTGTTCGCCCATGCCCCAGTCGAGCTTCGCTTCGCCACGGCCCATCGCGCGACGGTCGTTGATGACGCGCTCGACCAGCGGGTGAACCTTGAAGTTTTCCGGGATCGTGGTGATGCGTTCGGCGAGGCGCTTCAGTTCCGCGAGCGGCACGGCCGTGTCGGCTGCGTCGGTCCACTTGCGGTTCAGGAACGGCACCCAGTCCACCGCGTACTTGCTCTTGTAGTTCGAGAGCACCGGATCGATCGTGTGATGGCCTTCGTCCATTGCCTTGCGGTAGGCCTTGACGTATTCGTCCGCGTCGTCGGCCTTGATCACGCCCTGTTGCACCAGCTTTTCAGCGTACAGCGCGCGCGTGCCCGGGTGCTTCGCAATCGTCTTGTACATCAGCGGCTGCGTGACCGCCGGCGTGTCCTGCTCGTTGTGGCCCAGCTTGCGGAAGCAGACGATGTCGACGACGACGTCCTTGTGGAACTGCATCCGGAAGTCGATCGCCATCTGCGTAGCCAGAACGACCGCTTCGGGATCGTCACCGTTCACGTGCAGCACCGGCGCTTCGATCATCTTGACGACGTCCGAGCAGTACAACGTGGAGCGCGAGTCGCGCGGGTCCGACGTCGTGAAGCCGATCTGGTTGTTGATGACGATGTGCAGCGTGCCGTGCGTGCCGTAACCGCGCGTTTGCGCGAGGTTCAGCGTTTCCATCACGACGCCCTGGCCTGCGAAGGCCGCGTCGCCGTGGATCTGCACCGGCAGCACTTGCAGGCCGCTGTCGTCGCCGCGACGGTCCATCCGGGCCTTCGCCGAACCTTCAACCACCGGGTTGACGATTTCGAGGTGCGACGGGTTGAACGCGAGCGACAGGTGAACCGGGCCGCCGTCGGTCGAGACGTCCGACGAGAAACCCTTGTGGTACTTCACGTCGCCGGCCGGCAGATCATCGACGTGCTTGCCTTCGAATTCGGCGAACAGGTCGGCCGGCATCTTGCCGAGCGTATTGACCAGCACGTTCAGACGGCCACGGTGCGCCATCGCGATGACGATTTCCTGAACACCGCGCGCGCCACCATGACGCACGACTTCGTCCATCGACGCGATGAAGCTTTCGCCGCCTTCGAGCGAGAAGCGCTTCTGGCCGACGTACTTGGTGTGCAGGAAGCGCTCGAGGCCTTCAGCGGCCGTCAAGCGGTTCAGGATGTGCTTCTTCTTGTCGTTGCTGAAGTTCGGCGTCGAACGGATCGATTCGAGCCGTTCCTTCCACCAGCGCTTCTGTTCCGGATCGCTGATGTACATGTACTCGGCGCCGATCTGGCCGCAGTACGTGTCGCGCAATGCCTTGACGATCTCGCGCAGCGAGGCCTTCTCGAATCCGAAATACAGATTCGTGGCGCTGAACTCCTGGTCCATGTCGGCTTCGGTGAAGTCGTAGAACGCGGGTTCGAGTTCGGGGATGGCGGGACGTTCGCGACGCTTCAGAGGATCGAGATTGGCCCATTGCGAGCCGAGGAAACGATATGCGCCGATGAGAGACTGGACATAAACCTGCTTGCGGGCAGTCGCGAGATCTTCGCCGCCGGCAGCCGTGCGCGGGATGAAGGCGTTAGCCTTGGCCCGTTGTGCAAACGATTCGACGATCGGGCCATGGGCCACGTCGTTGGCATTGCTGCCGTCCGATGCAGGAACGTTCTGCAATGCGTCGAAATAGCTGCGCCAGTTCTCGGGCACTGACGCCGGATTATCGAGATACGCTTCGTACATTTCTTCTACGTACGGAGCATTGCCGCCGAACAAATAAGAGTTCGACTGGAATTGCTTCATCATTTTTACGCTCACCTTTCTTCGAGTTTCTCGAGAAATAGCGGGTTACAGAACCTTCCGCGACACGGCCTGACCGTTTAGCGGATTGCGCGAATCAAGTCTTGCTTGGAAGGACCTAAAACTTTGCACCCGGGGAGCATAGCACAGAACGAATAGTCCAGATAGCAGGCGAATTGCCGCTCGAGCCCGTCGCGACGGGCTTTCGCCGCTCTTTTCAGGTCTCGCAACACACTTCTGTGAAAAACGCGAATGAACCAATGACGAACCACGGGCGACGGCGCGCAACGTTCCCGAAGCCCAGAAACGGCAAAAGCCACCCGGAGGTGGCTTCTGCGTGGCTTCTGCTTGCAACGTACTGCCGCAGATCGCCGCGAACTACGTCAGGCCGCGGCCTGCTTAGTCCACCGCGCCCTTGCGGCTTGCGCTACGGCGCTCGTGTTCCTTCAGGTAACGCTTGCGCAGACGGATCGACTGCGGCGTGACTTCGACCAGCTCGTCGTCGTCGATGAACTCGACCGCGTATTCCAGCGACATCTGGATCGGCGGCACGAGCCGCACTGCTTCGTCGGTACCCGACGAACGCACGTTGGTCAGCTGCTTGCCCTTGATCGGGTTCACGACCAGGTCGTTGTCGCGGCTGTGGATGCCGATGATCATGCCTTCGTACAGCGGCTCACCCGGCGATACGAACATGCGGCCGCGATCCTGCAGCTTCCACAATGCGTACGCAACCGCCGCGCCGTCGTCTTGCGAAATCAGCACGCCGTTGCGGCGCTCGCCAACCGCGCCTTCCTTGACCGGCTGGTACGAGTCGAACGTGTGGCTCATCAGGCCCGTGCCGCGCGTGAGCGTCAGGAATTCCGACTGGAAGCCGATCAGGCCACGCGCCGAAATACGGTACTCGAGACGCGTGCGGCCACGACCGTCCGATGCCATGTCGAGCATTTCACCCTTGCGGCGGCCCAGCTCTTCCATCACGCCACCCTGGTGGCCGTCTTCCATGTCGACGGTCAGGTTTTCGTACGGCTCGTGCTTCACGCCGTCGACTTCCGTCATCACCACGCGCGGACGCGACACGGCCAGCTCGTAGCCTTCGCGGCGCATGTTTTCCACGAGAATGGTCAGGTGCAGCTCGCCACGGCCCGCCACTTCGAACGTGGTTTCGTCGCCGGTTTCCTTCACACGCAGCGCGACGTTGTGGTTCAGTTCCTTCATCAGGCGGTCGCGAATCTGACGGCTCGTGACGAACTTGCCTTCGCGGCCGGCCAGCGGCGACGAATTGACGAGGAAGTTCATCGTCAGCGTGGGTTCGTCGACGGTGATCATCGGCAGCGCGTCCGGCTGTTCCTGTGCGCAGATGGTCACGCCGATGCCGATTTCCTCAATGCCGTTGATCAGCACGATGTCGCCGGCTTCAGCCGAGTCGACCTGCACGCGCTCGAGGCCCTTGAACGACAGCACCTGGTTGATCTTGCGGTTCAGGATCGCGCCGTCCGGGCCCGAACGCACGGCGACGGCCATGCCCGGCTTGATGCGGCCGCGCGTGATGCGGCCCACGCCGATACGGCCGACGTACGACGAGTAGTCCAGCGAAGTGATCTGCAGTTGCAGCGGCGCATCCGGATCGGCCGGGCGCACCGGCACGTGCTGGAGCACGGCTTCGAACAGCGGGCGCATGTCGCCTTCGCGCACGTCCGGGGTCAAGCCGGCGTAGCCGTTCAGGCCCGACGCGTAGACGATCGGGAAGTCGAGCTGTTCGTCGGTTGCGCCCAGCTTGTCGAACAGGTCGAACGTCTGGTTGATCACCCAGTCGATTCGCGCGCCCGGACGGTCCACCTTGTTGATCACGACGATCGGCTTCAGGCCGAGCGCCAGCGCCTTCTTGGTCACGAAGCGCGTTTGCGGCATCGGGCCTTCGACGGCGTCGACCAGCAGCAGCACCGAGTCGACCATCGACAGCACGCGCTCCACTTCACCGCCGAAGTCGGCGTGGCCCGGGGTGTCGACGATGTTGATGTGGGTGCCTTCGTACTCGACCGCGCAGTTCTTCGAAAGGATCGTGATGCCACGCTCCTTTTCGATGTCGTTCGAGTCCATCACGCGCTCGGCGATCTGCTGGTTGTCACGGAACGTGGCGGTCTGACGGAGGAGCTGGTCGACGAGCGTAGTCTTGCCGTGGTCGACGTGGGCAATGATGGCGATGTTGCGTAGGGCGCGAGTCATAGGAAACCTGGAGACAGTTGGAGTGCGCCGCTTGCTTACCGCTTGCTTATGCCGGTTACGTTACTGATACCAACCACGACAAGCCCAAAGCGCACTTTTGGGAACCCAATATTGTAGCACGCGGGGATGAAGCTTTCTGGGTATTCCCTGATAGACCATGCGCCGCCGCTGTCGCAACGCGCTTGTCGCAGCCCGAATCCGCCCGGGTAGCCTACGGGAAATCGCGCCCTATTATCTGTCGAAATCGGAAAGATCCTTGCCTAAGCTGTAATAACGCTTGCCGCGTCAATCAACCGCGCCCTATAATCCTGCCTAGTCAACCATTGCATTCGCACGAGAATCATGCCGGAGCCGTCCTCTACCCCAACGTCGGATCCTCGCGAATATCAGTTAGGTGAAAGCGTCGGCTACCTGATCTCGCGAGTGAAATCGACCCTGTCGAATCTGGTCACGCAGCGGAGCATGGCCGAACTTGGCATCACCAGCCAGCAAGGTAGCATCCTGTTCATGGTGGCGAGCGGCAAGTGCCTGCTGGCCGCCGAACTGGCCCGTGAATATGGAATCGACGCGAGCGCGGTCACGCGCCTGATCGACCGGCTCGAGAAGCGCGGCCTGCTGACCCGGGTGCGCAGCAATGAAGACCGGCGCGTCGTGCGCCTCGCGCTGACACCGGAAGGCGACGCGATCGCAGCCAGGATGCCGGCGATTTTCAACGGCGTGCTGGATAGCCTGCTCGGCGGTTTCACGCCCGAGGAAGTGGGCTTCCTGAAGAGCATGCTGCGCCGCGTACTCGTCAATGCCGGCGAACAAACGGGACTAACCCGTGATGCAGCAAGCAATCTTGACAGCAAATCGTAAGAAATTGCTTGCTGCGTCCATCATTACATTCCACTCAAAGAGTCGAGCGATGAAACCCCTTTTCCTGTCCGCGCCCGCGCTTCCGAGCCGGGCCGCTGTCGCCGCCGCGGTGACGGCGCTCGCCCTCACGGGGTGCGCGAACTACATCGGCGTGAAGAGCGACAAGCAGATGTCCTCGCCGACTCAATACGAATCCACGCAGAGTCTGCCCGCCGAAGGCGGCCAATGGCCGTCGCTCGACTGGGCCAACCAGTTCGGTGACCCGCAACTGCCCAAGCTGATCGCCGAAGCGCTCGACGGCAGCCCGTCGATTGCGCAGGCGCAGGCGCGTCTCGCGAAGGCGTCCTCGTATATCGAGACTTCGCGCGCGGCGCTCTTCCCCAAGGTCGAGGCCAGCTATTCATGGACTCGCGAACTGTACTCCGCCAATGCGCTTTTCCCGCCTCCCTTTGGCGGCACCTGGTATAGCGAGAACAACGTGCTCGCGAGCGCGTCGTGGGATCTCGACCTGTGGGGCAAGAACCGTCAGCGCCTGGGCCAGGCCGTGTCGCAGGAAAGGGCCGCACAGGCCGACATGCAGCAGGCGCGCGTGACGCTCGCCGCGTCCGTGGCGAGCACCTACAACCAGCTCGCGCAGCTGTACGCGTTCCGTGAAATCGCCGAGCACGAAATCGCCAACCGCCAGGACGTCGGCCGCATCACCGACGGCCGCGTGACGGCCGGCCTCGACACCAACGTCGAGCGACAAACCGCGGCCGGCAACATCGCGACCAGCCAGTCGAACCTGACCGACCTCGACGGCCAGATCACCGTCGTGCGCTACCAGTTGGGCGCGCTGCTCGGCAAGGGTCCGGATCGTGGCCTGCAAATCGCCAAGCCGACGCTGACCGGCGGCGACAAGGTGGCGCTGCCGAACAATATTCCGGCCGACCTCGTCGCGCGGCGCGCGGATATCGTCGCTGCGCGCTGGCAGGTCGAAGCTGCGATGCACGACGTGAAGGAAGCGAAAGCGGAGTTCTTCCCGGACGTCAATCTCGCAGCCGGCTTCGGTTTCGACGCATTCGGCTGGGGCCGCTTCCTCACCGCGTCAAGCCGTCAGATCCAGTTCGGCCCGGCGATCCACCTGCCGATCTTCGACGCCGGCGCGCTGCGCTCGCAGTTGAAGGGCCGTTATGCCGACTTCGACCTGGACGTGGCGAACTACAACCAGACGCTGATCAACGCTCTCCAGGACGTCTCGACGCAAGTGGCGTCGATCCGTTCGATCGACCGGCAAGAGGGCGACGCACAACGCGCGCTCGACGCGTCGAGCAAGGCATATCAGCTGGCGGTGATCCGCTATAAGGCCGGCCTGTCGCCGCAGTTGCAGGTGCTGACCGCCGACGACAACCGCCTCGCCGCCGAACAGACGGTGACGAGCCTGAAGATGCGCCGCCGCAATCTGCAGATCGGCCTCATCAAGGCGCTGGGCGGCGGTTTCGACGCAACGCAGACCGGCCTCGTGGTGCCGACCGATGCCCCGGCATCGGCCCCCGCCGCGACTGCCGCTGTGAACTGAGCGCGCGCAGCGCGGCCCGATCGAACACACGCACGAACACCCGAATAAACGACGACGTTCAAGAGAATCCGGAGCACATCAATGAGCACCCCCCAGCAGCCCGCGGCTAACCCACAGCCGTCGCAACCGGCGAACAGCGGCAAACGCAAGCGCATGATGACACTACTCGTCATCGTGATCCTGATCGCGGCCGTCGCCTACGGCCTGTACTACTTCCTCGTCGCGCGCTTCCATGAAGATACCGACGACGCCTACGTGAGCGGCAACGTCGTGCAGATCACGCCGCAAGTCACGGGCACCGTGATCGCGGTGAACGCGGACGACACGCAAGTCGTCAAGGCGGGCGATCCGCTCGTCGTGCTCGATCCGGCCGACGCGCGCGTCGCGCTGGAACAGGCCGAGGCGAATCTCGCGCAAACGGTGCGCCAGGTGCGCGGCCTGTTCGCCGACGACAACCAGTACCAGGCGCAAGTCGAACTGCGTCAGTCCGATCTGTCGCGCGCTCAGGACGATCTGAAGCGCCGTCTGACGGTCGCGCAAACCGGCGCGGTGTCGCAGGAAGAAATCTCGCACGCCCGCGACGCAGTGAAGAGCGCGCAAGCCGCCGTCGACGCCGCCAAGCAGCAACTGGCGTCGAACCGCGCACTGACCGCCAACACCACGATCGCGAACCATCCGAACGTGCAGGCCGCCGCCGCGAAGGTCCGCGACGCGTACCTGAACCACGCGCGTAACGTCCTGCCGGCGCCCGTGACCGGCTACGTCGCCAAGCGCTCGGTGCAGGTCGGCCAGCGCGTGTCGCCGGGCACGCCGTTGATGGCGATCGTGCCGCTTCACGACGTGTGGGTCGATGCCAATTTCAAGGAAGTGCAACTCAAGCACATGCGCATCGGCCAGCCGGTGGACCTGACGGCCGATGTGTATGGTTCGTCGGTGCCGTATCACGGCAAGGTGGTCGGCTTCTCCGCAGGCACGGGTTCGGCGTTCTCGCTGCTGCCCGCGCAAAACGCGACCGGCAACTGGATCAAGGTGGTGCAACGTCTGCCGGTGCGTATCGCGCTCGACCCGCAGGACCTCGACAAACACCCGCTGCGCATCGGCCTGTCGATGCAAGCCGACGTGAACATCAAGGACGAGAACGGCGGTCAGCTCGGCCAGGCGCCGAACACGGCTTATCAGACCAACGTCTTCGACAAATACGGCGACGAAGCCGACGCGGAAATCGCTCGGATCATCGCGGAAAACGCGGGCCCGAACGGCGGCTCGCAGAAGTCGACGCAAGCTGGCGCGGCCAAGGCCGCCGCGAAGAGCTGATACGAGCCGAACGACGATTCATAGAAGGCTTCTTTAATGGCTCAGGCTCAGGCGCAAGCCCCTCATCCGCCGCTCGAGGGCGCGCAACTGGTGATCGGCACCATCGCGGTGTCGCTCGCCGTGTTCATGAACGTTTTGGACACGTCGATTGCGAACGTGTCGATCCCGTCGATTTCCGGCGACCTCGGCGTGTCAGCCGACCAGGGCACATGGGTGATCACCTCGTTCGCGGTCGCGAACGCGATCTCCGTGCCGCTGACCGGCTGGCTCACCGACCGCGTCGGCCAGGTGCGCCTGTTCATGGCGTCGATCGTGCTGTTCGTGATCTCGTCATGGATGTGCGGCCTCGCGCCGACGCTGCCGTTTCTGCTGGCTTCGCGTGTGCTGCAAGGCGCGGTGGCCGGTCCGATGATTCCGCTGTCGCAAACGCTGCTGCTCGCCAGCTATCCTCGCGCGAAGGCGCCGATGGCGTTATCGATGTGGGCGATGACCACGCTGATCGCACCCGTGGCCGGTCCGATTCTGGGCGGCTGGATCTCGGACAACATCTCGTGGCC
Source organism: Paraburkholderia panacisoli (assembly GCF_008369935.1). Lineage (GTDB taxonomy): Bacteria > Pseudomonadota > Gammaproteobacteria > Burkholderiales > Burkholderiaceae > Paraburkholderia > Paraburkholderia panacisoli. Next base: position 43,048 of record NZ_VTUZ01000045.1, read on the forward strand.
ATGGATTTTCTACGTCAACATCCCGGTCGGCGCGATCGCCGCCGTGGCGACGTGGATGATCTTCCGCAACCGCGACTCGGTGATCAGAAAAGCGCCGATCGACGGCGTCGGCCTCGGCCTGCTGATCGTCTGGGTCGGCTCGCTGCAGGTGATGCTCGACAAGGGCAAGGACCTCGACTGGTTCTCGTCGACGACCGTCGTCGTGCTGGCGCTGGTCGCGGTGATCGCGCTCGCGTTTTTCATCGTCTGGGAATTGACGGCCGAGCATCCGGTGGTGGACCTGTCGCTGTTTAGCCGGCGCAATTTCACCGGCGGCACCATCGCGTTGTCCGTGGGCTACGGGCTTTACTTCGGCAATCTTGTGTTGTTGCCGTTGTGGCTGCAAACCGATATCGGCTACACCGCGACCGAAGCCGGCCTGGTGATGGCGCCGGTCGGACTGTTCGCCGTGCTGCTGTCGCCGATCACGGGCAAGATCTTGCCGCGCACCGATCCGCGGTATATCGCGACGCTGTCGTTCCTCGTGTTCGCGCTGTGTTTCTGGATGCGCTCGCGTTATACGACGGGCGTCGACACATACTCGCTGCTGGTGCCCACCTTGATTCAGGGGATCGGCATGGCCGGGTTCTTCATCCCGCTCGTATCGATCACGTTGTCGGGGTTGCCGGGCAACCGGATTCCGGCGGCGTCGGGCTTGTCGAATTTCGTCCGGATCATGTGCGGCGGCATTGGCACCTCGGTCTTCCAGACCGCGTGGGATCACCGCACGATCATGCATCACGCACAACTGGCGGAGCAGGCCAATGCGTACAACCCGGTGTTCGAGCAATCGATCCGCCAGATGGGCGCGGCGGGGTTCAGTCAGCCGCAGGCATACGGTCTGTTCAATACGATGGCCACGCAGCAAGCCGCGCAGTTGGGCGTGAACGATCTGTTCTTTGTGTCGGCCGGCATTTTCGTCGCGCTGATCGCGCTGATCTGGGTCACACGGCCGGAACGCGCCGGTGGCGATGCGGGTGCGGCGGCGGCGGCTGCGCATTGAGGCACCGCTTCAGTCCGACGAACCGGGCGATATGAAAAAAGGCGGGACCGCTCGATAGCGGTCCCGCCTTTTTTTCATCGCGAGTGCCGAGGCTGAGGGCTCGCTGGCGCATGCGTGGCCGTGCTCGCACCTTTGCCTTGAGATCGATGCGAGCGATCTAGCTCGCCGTCGTCACCACCAGCCGTTCGGGCGCGAGCACGCCCTCGCCTTGTTTCGCGACACCCAGCAGGCGGCCTTGCCCGGCATACACCCTGACGCGCGGCGCATTCACGGCGTCGCCAGCAATGTCCAGTTCGGAGAGCTTCAGACGCTGGCCATGCAGGAAGCGGCGCGTCTGTTCTTCGTTCAACCGCACGAGCGGGAACGTCGACAGCAACGCGTCCACCGGTTGCAGCCACCCATCGCGCTCGCTCTCGTTTGCGTCGGACAGCGCGTCGAGCGTCACCGAATTCGCCAGCGTCAACGCGCCGACGCCGGTGCGCCGCAACGCGACCAGATGCGCGCCGCACCCCAGCGCTTCGCCGATATCCTCGGCCAGCGTGCGCACATACGTGCCCTTGCTGCACGTCACGCGAAACGTCACGTCCGGCAGCGCGCAGGCCAGCAAATCAAGCGCGTGAATCGTCACCTGACGCCCTTCCCGCTCGACCGTCTGGCCCGCGCGTGCGTATTCGTACAATGGTTTGCCGTCGCGCTTGAGCGCCGAATACATCGGCGGAACCTGAACGATATCGCCAAGGAACTGCGGCAAAACGGCCCGCACCGCCGCCTCGTCGCACGTCACGTCGCGCGTGACGAGCGCTTCGCCTTCGGCGTCGCCGGTGGTCGTGCGAATGCCCAGGCGCATAGTGGCCTCGTAGGTCTTGTCGGCTTCGAGCAGGTCTTGCGAAAACTTCGTGGCTTCGCCGAAACACAGCGGCAGCAGGCCGGTCGCCAACGGATCGAGGGTGCCGGTGTGGCCCGCCTTCTTTGCCAGATAGAGACGCTTTGCGCGAATCAGCGCGTCGTTGCTCGACAGGCCGAGCGGCTTGTCGAGTAGCAGCACGCCGTCGAGCGCGCGACGCGGCACGCGGGGGCGTTGAGGTGCGGTCATGTCAGAAAGGCGAGAGACGTCAATGAATACGGGAAACAGCACGGGACGCAGCGCAACTCGGCATCGCGTCAAGCGCCTCGGTTCGCGGCGCGCTTAGTCGTCTTTCGCGCGATTGGCGTTCGCCTCGTCGATCAGACGTGACATTTCGACCGCCCGCTCGATCGTTTTGTCGTAGTGGAAATGCAGCGTCGGCACCGTATGAATATGCAGCCGCTTGAACAACTGATTGTGCAGATGGCCGGCGGCGTGCGTGAGCGCGTCGAGCGTGTGCTGCGGGTCGCCGGTCAGCGTCGTGAAATAGACTTTCGCGTGCGCGTAGTCCGGCGTCAACTCGACGCTCTGAATCGTGACGATGCCGATGCGCGGGTCTTTGACCTCGCGCAGCAACTCGGACAGATCGCGCTGGATCTGATCGGCGATCTGCACGTTGCGATTGGGAGAAGAACGTTTCTTAGGCATGGTGTTGTGTGATCCGTGGTGACGGATGCAAAAAATTGTTCGCGCGGCCGGGGATCGTCATGCGGGCGGCCGGCAAGCGACGCGGTCGATCGGAACCTGACCGCAGACCTGCTCCGGGCGCCAAACCGCGGGCGCCAGACTGCGGGCGCGAACCGGTTGGCCCAAAAACAACGGGCGGAGCGGGCGTTGAAGCCCGCTCCGCCCGTTGAGCCGTGCCGCGTGACTTACAGCGAACGCGCGACTTCGGTGACCTCGAAGACTTCGAACTGATCGCCTTCGACGATATCGTTGAAGTTCTTGATCGACATACCGCACTCGAAGCCCTGACGGACTTCCTTCACGTCGTCCTTGAAGCGCTTGAGCGAATCGAGCTCGCCCGTGAAGATGACGACGTTGTTGCGCAGCACGCGCACCGACGACGAGCGCTTGACGAAGCCGTCCGTAACCATACAGCCGGCCACCGCGCCGATCTTCGGCACCTTGAAGACCTGGCGCACTTCGACCGTACCCGTCACGACTTCGCGCTTCTCCGGTGCCAGCATGCCCGACATCGCGGCCTTCACGTCATCCACTGCGTCGTAGATGATGTTGTAGTAGCGGATATCGACGCCGTTGGCTTCCGCCAGCTTTCGAGCCTGCGCATCCGCGCGGGTGTTGAAGCCGATGATGACCGCCTTCGAAGCCGTAGCCAGGTTGACGTCGGACTCGCTGATGCCACCCACGGCGCCGTGCACGATCTGCACACGCACTTCGTCGGTCGACAGCTTGAGCAGCGACTGCACCAAAGCTTCCTGCGAACCTTGCACGTCGGCCTTGACGATGAGCGGCATGTACTGCACTTCGCCTTCGCCCATCTGTTCCAGCATGTTCTCGAGCTTCGCGGCCTGTTGCTTGGCCAGCTTGACGTCGCGGAACTTGCCTTGACGGAACAACGCGACTTCACGCGCCTTGCGGTCGTCCGGCATGACGATAACTTCTTCACCGGCTTGCGGGACTTCCGACAGACCCTGGATTTCGACCGGGATCGACGGACCGGCGGACTTGGTCGGCTTGCCGGTTTCGTCGAGCATGGCTCGCACGCGACCGTAAGCGCTGCCTGCCAGCACCACGTCGCCGCGGTTCAGCGTGCCCGACTGGACCAGGATCGTTGCGACCGGACCCTTACCCTTGTCGAGCTTCGCTTCGATGACGAGACCCTTGGCCGGTGCGTCGACCGGTGCCTTCAGTTCCAGCACTTCGGCTTGCAGCAACACGTTTTCGAGCAGGTCGTCGATACCCGCGCCGGTCTTGGCCGACACCGACACGAACGGCGAATCGCCACCGTACTCTTCCGGCACGACGCCTTCCGCGACGAGTTCCTGCTTCACGCGCTCCGGATTCGCATCCGGCTTGTCGATCTTGTTGATCGCGACGACGAGCGGCACACCGCCTGCCTTCGCATGGGCGATCGCTTCCTTCGTCTGCGGCATCACGCCGTCGTCGGCGGCGACCACCAGAATCACGATGTCGGTTGCCTTCGCACCGCGGGCACGCATGGCCGTAAAGGCTTCGTGACCCGGCGTATCGAGGAACGTGATCACGCCACGCGGCGTTTCGACGTGGTAAGCGCCGATGTGCTGCGTAATGCCGCCCGCTTCGCCCGCTGCGACCTTCGCGCGGCGGATATAGTCGAGCAGCGAGGTCTTGCCGTGGTCGACGTGACCCATGACCGTGACGACCGGCGGACGCGGCAGTGCTTCCGCATCGGACGCTTCGCCTTCGACCAGCATGGCTTCCGGATCGTCCAGCTTGGCCGCAACCGCGTGATGGCCCAGTTCCTCGACGATGATCATCGCCGTTTCCTGGTCCAGCATCTGGTTGATCGTGACCATCTGGCCGAGCTTCATCATCGACTTGATGACTTCCGAAGCCTTCACCGCCATCTTGTGCGCCAGATCGGCGACGGTGATGGTTTCCGGCACGTGCACTTCACGCACGATCGGTTCGGTCGGCGCCTGGAACGTGGTGCTTTGATCCTGATGCTTGCCGCGACCCTTCGGGCCACCGCGCCAGCCACGATCGACACCGCCGCTCGTATCGCCGCGCGTCTTGATGCCGCGGCGCTTTGCTGCGTCGTCCTGCCAGCCGCCCTTGCCGCCGCCCGGCTTCTTCTTGTCGCCGGCGGACGGCGTGGTGGTAGCAGCCGGAGCCGCAGCAGCAGGCTTGCGGGCTGCCGCCGGACGCGCCGCTGCTTCACCAGCCGGACGTGCCGGCTTGTGCAGCGTGCCCTTGGCTTCCGCGGCCTTGGCCGGCTCGGCGGGCTTCGGTGCCGGTTCCGGCGCCTTCACCTGCGCCTTGCGCGGCGTACTCATCATTTCGCGAATGGCGCGCGCTTCGGCTTCCGCCGCCGCACGGCGCTTGGCGATCTCTTCCTGCTCGGCGCGCGCTTTCTCGGCGGCCTGACGCGCCGCGTCTTCGGCCTTCTTCGCGGCTTCGCGTTGCGCAGCACGTTCAGCCGCTGCGCGTTCGTCGTCCTGCTCGCTTTCCTTGGCGGTCACCGGCTCCGCTGCCTTGGCAGGCGCCGACTCGGCCTTCGCGGCCACCGGCTGCGCAGCTTGCACAGGCTGCTGGACCTTCTCGCGAGCTGCCGCCTCGGCCGCAGCCGCTGCGCGCTTTTTCGCGGCTTCTTCTTCCGCGCGACGGCGCTCGGCTTCAGCAGCCTGCTCACGCGCCTGACGCTCAGCTTCTTCGCGTTCGAGCTGTTCCTGGCGCGCCTTCAGCTCCTGAGCCTGCTTCTCGAGCAGTTCGGCTTCGTGGCGTGCTTCCTCTTCACGGCGCTGCAGTTCGAGGTCGTCGACCTCGGCGCCTTCAGCCGCATGATTCGATGCATCCCCGCCTTCAGCGGAGGTTTCGTCGCGGCGGACGAAAGTGCGCTTCTTACGCACCTCGACCTGAATGGTGCGAGCTTTGCCCGTCGCATCGGATTGCTTGATTTCCGATGTATGCCGGCGCGTCAGCGTGATCTTGCGCTTGTCGGCATCGTTCGAGCCATGCGACTTGCGCAAGTGGTCGAGCAGACGCGCCTTGTCCGCCTCGGACAGGTTGTCGTCTTCGCTCGCTTTCTGGACGCCCGCCGCCTGCAGCTGCTCGAGCAGCACGCCTGCAGGCATTTTCAGTTCCGCGGCAAATTGGGCTACGTTGTTACTCGCCATTCATTCCTCTTAATGCAAGGACCTATTCCTTGCGGTTAGCATCGGGTCATGCGGCCTGACGGCCGCGTTCAATTTAGTGCGCCATGGTCATTTCTCACTGGAACCAGTGTTCACGTGCTTTCATGATCAACGCCTTAGCGGCATCCTCTTCCATTCCGGTCATCTCGACCAGTTCATCCACGGCCAGCTCGGCGAGTTCGTCGCGCGTCTGGACCTGGTGTTCGGCCAGCTTTGCGAGCAGGTCGGCGTCCATGCCGTCCAGGCTCTTCAGGTCGAGCGCTACATTTTCGACCTTTTCTTCATTCGCGATCGCCAACGTCAACAGCGCGTCGCGCGAGCGATTACGCAGTTCGTGAACGGTGTCTTCGTCGAATGCTTCGATTTCGAGCATTTCGTTGAGCGGCACATAAGCGATCTCTTCGAGGCTCGTGAAGCCTTCGTCGATCAGGATGTCGGCAACCTCTTCGTCGACATCGAGACGCGCCATGAACAGGTCACGCAGTACACCGCGCTCCTGATTCTGCTTTTGCGCAGATTCGTCCGGCGTCATGATGTTGATCTGCCAGCCGGTGAGTTCGCTGGCAAGACGCACGTTCTGGCCGCTGCGGCCGATCGCGACCGCCAGTTCGTTTTCGTCTACGACGACGTCCATCGAATGCTTTTCTTCATCGACGACGATCGACTGGACGGCTGCCGGCGCGAGCGCGCCGATCACGAACTGTGCGGGATCTTCCGACCATAGCACGATGTCGACGTTTTCGCCACCAAGCTCGTTACGCACCGCCTGCACGCGCGAACCGCGAATGCCGACGCAAGTGCCGATCGGATCGATGCGCTTGTCGTACGCGACCACGCCGATCTTCGCGCGCACGCCCGGATCGCGGGCGGCCGCCTTGATTTCCAGCAGGCCCTGTTCGATTTCCGGCACTTCCATCTCGAACAGCTTCATCAGGAATTCGGGCGCCGTGCGCGACAGCTCGATCTGCGGACCGCGCGCGGTGCGATCGACCTTCGCGATGTAGGCGCGCACGCGGTCGCCCACGCGCAGGTTTTCCTTCGGAATCAGCTGATCGCGGCGCAGCAGCGCTTCGACACGGCCGGTTTCGACGATGAAGTTGCCCTTGTCGAGGCGCTTCACCGAGCCAGTCATGATGTGCTCGCCGCGCTCGAGGAAGTCGTTCAGGATCTGCTCGCGCTCGGCGTCGCGCACCTTCTGCAGGATGACCTGCTTGGCGGCCTGCGCACCGATACGGCCGAATTCGATCGACGGCACCGGTTCTTCGATGAACTCGTCGAGCTGGATTTCGGGCTTCTGTTCGCGTGCTTCGAACAGCAGGATTTCCTGATCCGGCTCCTGCAGGCCGGCTTCGTCCGGCACAACTTTCCAGCGGCGAAACGTTTCGTGCTCGCCGCTTTCACGGTCGATATGGACGCGGATGTCCGCATCTTCTTCGAAGAGTTTCTTGGAGGCCGAAGCGAGAGCCGCCTCGAGCGCGGCAAATACCACGTCTTTGTCGACATTCTTCTCGCGTGCCAGCGCATCCACCAGCATCAACACTTCGCGACTCATTGTTTGCGGCTCCTAAAGTCAACTTTCGGAACGAGGCGTGCTTTGTCCATGTCCGCGAGCGTGAAATCGAGCATCGCGGCGCCTTCCTTCCCTTCAAATTCCAGACCGATCGTTTCGCCTTGCGGAGCATGCAGGATGCCCCGGTACGATTTCCGTCCGTCCAATGGCTTTTTCAATGTGATTACCACTTCGCTGCCTGCGAAGCGTTCGAAATCCGCCAGTTTTTTCAGCGGGCGGTCGAGACCGGGCGACGACACTTCAAGCCGCTCGTAATCGATATTTTCGACCGTCAGAACGTGCTGGAGCTGACGCGTGACTTTCTCGCAGTCTTCGATCGCGATCCCGGCCGGCTGGTCGATATAGATACACAACATGCCGCGCCCGGTGCGCTCGAGATCGACGAGCTCGTAGCCGAGTCCCACGACCGTGGTTTCAATCAGTTCCGTCAGTTGCACAGTGCCCTCTTAGATGTTCGCGCAGCGAGCCTGCCGCCTGTTTTGCAAACAACCAATGCGGGCCGCGCGCCAAGCCGGCGCACGTTAGTGCGAACCCGAGATGCCGAACCACGATGAACTGAGCGGCAAAAAAAAATGGGCTAAACGCCCATCATCTTATTACCTGTGGTCGCACCTGAGCCGCACGTGAAAAGCCGCACGCCCAGCGACTTCGCGATTGTAGCCATTTTTCGGGACAAACGCAAACCGCAGAGCGCCGTGCGAAGCGCATTTCCGCTTGATTTCATGGGAATCTTTCGACGATATCGGGGCGTTGCGCGCCGTTTGCAAGGCGGCCTGCGCCGCCGGACAAGCACGGGCAAACAAGCCCTGCCCCATTTTCTGCGTACACCGCGGTTCGTGCATTGTCTGAAACTCGCGGCGAGCGTCGATCGAATCGGACGGCGACCGCTAAATCGTCAAAGAACGATTCGCGGCTGCCGTCATGCGAGGCCAAGCTCGCGGCTTAACGGCCGCGCGAACGGCCGCGCGGCGCGCCACCGCCACGATTGGCGCCGCCCGGGTTGGCATTGCCGCCACCCGCGCGATTGGCGTTGCCGCCGCGGTTGCCGCCAGGTCCGCGATTGCCGCCCGGATTTGCACCGCTGCCACCGGCACGCTTGCCGCCGCCGGCGCGATTGCCGCCAGGCGACGGCGCGCGATTGCCGTCGACCTCACGGCCGCCCCGCGGGCCACCCGTGCCGCCGCCCAGCGCGCTGCCGAAACCACCGGCGCCGCGGCCCGCGCCACGGTTGCCGTAGCCGCCGCCGAAACCGGCGCCCGCACCGCCGCCCAAGCCACCGCCCGCCGCGCCGCGCCGGCCTTGGCCGCGCGGCTGCTGTTCGAACCGGCTATGCGACATCAGTACGGGTTCGCGGCCGATGAAGCCCATCGAGGTTTGCATCGGGTCCGGCTGCTTGCGCTCCGGCGCCGAACTGCGGCCGCCGCGCTCTTCCGCGGGCGCCTTCAGGCCGACCGACGCCATCAGCGCACGCACCTGATTGTCCTCGAGCTCTTCCCAACGGCCGCGTTTCAGGCCCTTGGGCAGCGAGATCGGGCCGTGACGCGTACGGATCAGGCGGCTGACCATCAGACCGGCCGCTTCGAACATACGACGCACTTCGCGGTTACGCCCTTCGGCAAGCGCAACGTGATACCAGTGATTCGTGCCTTCGCCACCGCCATCGCGGATGCGCAGGAAGTTCGCCGGACCGTCGTCCAGTTCGACGCCGTGCAGCAGCTTCTGACGCATGCCTTCGGCCAGTTCGCCGACCACGCGCACCGCATATTCACGCTCCACGCTGTAACGCGGGTGCATGAAGCGGTTCGCCAGATCGCCCGACGTGGTCAGCATCAGCAGACCTTCGGTGTTGAAGTCGAGGCGGCCGACCGCGAGCCATTTGGCGGTTTTCATCGGCGGCAGGTTATCGAACACCGACGGACGGCCTTCCGGATCCGCATGGCTGACAATTTCGCCGGTCGGCTTGTGATACAGCAGCACCCGGGGCGGCTTGTTGGCCAGCTTGCGCTTGACCGGCTTGCCGTTGATGCGAACCTGGTCGGTCGGCATGATGCGCTGGCCGATGTGAGCCGGCTCGCCGTTCACCGAAACCCGTCCGGCGACGATCAGCTCTTCCATGTCCCGTCGCGAACCCATGCCCGCTTCGGCCAGCACCTTGTGCAGCTTCGGCGCGTCGTCGTCCGCCGCCAGCACGCGCTTGGGCGCGGCCGGTTTGCCTCGACGCAGCATCGGCGCGCGCACGCCGCCGGTGGCGCTGTTGTCCGCGTCGAACGCTGGCGAAGTCACATACGAGAACAGATCGTCCTGGCCCGCTTCGGGGGCTGCCGCCGCTTCACCGCCACGGCGATTCTGGCGCTGACCGCCTTCGCGCGGCTGGCGCTCGCGCTGACCTTCACGCTGACCTTCGCGCGGCGCTCCGTCGCGTTGACCAGCCTCGCGCTTCGCGCCGCCCGCCTGGGCGTTGCGCCGCGAGCCTTGGCCTTTGGCACCCCCGTCCTTGCGCGGCATGCGCACTTGGGCGACCACCTCGCCGTCCGGCGGCGCTTCGGTGACGACCGGCGCGCCTTGCGCGGGCGCCCCTTCGGCGCCCTTCGCCTTCGCCCCGGCGCGGCGCCGCGCGATCAGGCTGCGCGGTCCGCGGCGCAGGCCGCGGCGCGGACGGTCTTCGCCCTCTGCTTCCGCGCTCTGTACCGGGCGCTCGCCCTCGCCTGCCGACGCTTGCGTGGTGCGCGCTTCGTCGGCCCGCGCCGACGGCACGGCGCGCTCGGATTCGGACGAATCGGTGTCGTGGGTATGTGTCAAAACAACCTCAAAATGTCAGGTCGCGCACGCCCGTTGCGGGCGTGGCAAAAAAGTTCGGTTACGTCAGGCGCTGCGCGACTCAGGTTCGTCGTCGGTCAGCACGCCTGCGTCCTGTGCGGCATCGCGACGATCTTCAGGATCGCCGTGCGCCGCCGTGGTCGGGTTCGGCTCGGCGGCGCGCTCCGTATTGCGGAGTGCGCCCGAGTCGTGCGCGGGTATTGCCGGATCGGCCTGGGAGACCGGATCGTGGTTCTGTGCGGACCCGGCGATGCCGGCCCGCGATGCTGCATGTGCCGTTTCGGCATGTTCTTGCACGGCCGGCGCGTCGAGCGCGTCCGGCTGCGGCGCCGCAACGGCTTCCGCGGCGTTGCCGGCTGCTTCGGTTTCGTGCAACCCGGCCCCTGCTGCGTCTGCGACCGGCGCTTCAGCTGCCTGCACCGATTCCGCGAGTTCGCCGGCCTCACCTTGTTCGCCCGCCGCCGACTCCTGCACGGTCTCGCCAGCCTCGCTATCGGCAAACTCGATCGCATGCTGGCCGAGCAGATCCACATTCAGCTGCGCCGACGGATCGGCGAGCGGCGGCAATTCGTCGAGCGCGGTCAGTCCCAGATCGTCGAGGAATTGCCGCGTGGTCGCGTACAACGCCGGACGTCCCGGCACGTCACGATGACCGATCACTTCGATCCAGCCGCGATCTTCGAGCTGCTTGACGACCTGCGTATTCACCGTGACGCCGCGAATCTCTTCGATATCGCCACGCGTCACCGGCTGCCGGTAGGCAATGATCGCGAGCGTTTCGAGCACCGCGCGCGAATATTTCGGCGGCTTCTCAGGATGCAAACGATCCAGATACGAACGCATCGCGGGCTTACTTTGAAACCGCCAGCCCGACGCCAGCCCGACCAGCTCCACACCGCGCCCAGACCAGTCCTGCTTGAGGTCTTCGAGCAAAGTCCGAACGGTGTCTGCCGACACGCCGTCGGCAAAGAGCTTGCGCAACTCGCCGAGCTTTAACGGCTCCTGCGCGCAGATCAAGGCAGTCTCGAGGACGATCTTCGCCTCTTGGGTATTCATGCAGCTAGGTCAGACCCTGTGGTCAAAGAACCGGATCAAACAGACGATGTGGAACTGAAGACGCGCTCGCCCGATTCTGATCGGTCATATTGATGGGAGCACGCACCGGGGGGAGGCGAAACAGACTATCGAGCCAAACCCAGCCGGACGGAGCAGCGATATTCCTGAAAAGGAATCGCGTGACTGAGCGCCATATTACGCAAAAACAATCAGTGCGTAAAGGCGGAATCCCCGGCGCATTTTCTGGCCGCGCTCCGGCCGGCGAACCTGAGCGAAAAAACGGAGATAAACCCGGCGAAAACTCCGCCCTTTTTTAGGCTGTTTCAGTCGCCAGACCGGCTATTTCTCCGCCAGACTCATTAAACGGTCTTGTGCCGCGCCAGGAATTGCTGCAGACGCTCGACGCCTGCGTCGAGCCGCGCCGTGTCGCATGCGTAGCACCAGCGCACGAAACCCTCGCCCTGCGGACCGAACGCACTGCCGGGCGCCACGCCCAGCCCCACTTCGCGCACCAGCGCCTTGCACAGTTCGAGGCTGCGCGACGCACCCGGCATCGAGAAGAACAGGTACATCGCGCCGGGCGGCGTCTTGACGTCGACACCCGGCACGGCCGACAGCGCGCGCACCAGATGGTCGCGCGACGCTTTCAGATCGTGCACCAGTTCCCGGGTAAAGCGCTCGCCCTGCTCGACGGCCGCAATGCCCGCCTGCTGGACGAACGACGGCGCGCATGAGGTGTTGTACTCGACCAGCTTGGCCAGATCGTCCATCAATTCGGAGGGCGCCACGATCCAGCCAAGCCGCCAGCCGGTCATCAGCCACGCCTTCGAGAACGAGTTCACACAGATCACGCGCTCGTCTCGCGCGGCGAGATCGAGAAACGACGGCGCGGTACGCGCCTGCGCGCCGCTCGCCGCGGAGTCGGCTAAGTCTGCGTGCCCATAGTAGAGACGCTCGTAGACTTCGTCGGCGACGATCCAGATGCCGTTGCGGCGGCAATGCGCGAGCACGGCGCGTTGGTCGTCTCGGCTCATCACCCAGCCGGTCGGATTGTTCGGCGAGTTGATCAGCAGCATTTTCGTGTCGGGCGTCAGCGCCGCCAGCAATTGCTCGACGTCGAGCTGCCAGCCGCGCTCGCCATAGCCCAGCGCGACCGTCTCGACATGCGCACCAAGAATCCTCGGAATCTCGACCAGATTAGGCCAGAGAGGGGTCACCGCGACGACCCGATCGCCGGCGCCCACGACCAGTTGCGCGGCAAGCATCAACGCGTTGACGCCGGCGCTCGTGACCGCGACGTGGTCCGCCGAGGTCGCACCGTGCAGTTCGCTGACGTAGTTCGCGAGGGCCGCGCGCAATGGTGCGATGCCCAGGTTGTGCGTGTAGAACGTCGCGCCGGCGGCCAGTGCGGAGCTGGCGGCGTCGCGGATGAAGGCTGGCGTGACCCGGTCGGATTCGCCGAACCAGAACGGCAGCACGTTGTCGACGCCGAAACCGGCGTTGGCGACTTCACGAATTTGCGAAGGACGCAGCGCGCGCACGGCGTCGCGCGCATTCGGGATGGATGGCACAGACGAATCCAATTCGCTCATCGAGGCTTCCGCACGGAGAAAAAATAAAGGCTGATGCTCAGGAAAGGCGATAGTTTAGCGCGGCGCCCGTCGTGGAAGCAGCGAAGGCGGCAGCCGGCCGGGTACGGCCGAAAGGACGGTTACGGCAAAGTTTGCTGCCCGGGCGGTAACGCTCGCCCGCGCGCGTGCCATTGCTCGCCACGCGCGGGCCATCGCCTGAATCGCGACGCTGCTGCAGACCCCAAGCCTCCGCCCCACCGCGTTGCGGGCGATGCCGTCAGGTCGCGCCAGCGCACCAGTTCGCCCCTGCGCTCCACAAGCGGCACGAGTGGTCGCGCCCCCATCGAAGCGCCAACCACGGCAGCACGCTCGCGCCCGCCTCGACTCGCCGCGCCGAGAAAAAACATGAAACCTCAGCTAGCCGTGTCGCGGAATCTAGCTCAGATCCTCCGCCCGCGCCGGCAATTGACGGATCAAGTCCCACACCGCCTCCGCTGCGGGCGACAGCGAGCGATCACGCCGCCTCACCAGTTCGACCGTGCGCTCCGCCCGCGGCACGAGCGGTCGCGCCACCATCGAAGCCCCAGCCGGGAGCGGCAAGGCCAGCCACGGCAGCACGCTCACGCCGACGCCCGCCTCGACGAGCCCGAAAACGGTCGCGGAATGCCCCAGCTCCTGCACCACCGTGGCACTCACCCCGTATTCCTGCATCGCGGCGTCGATGATCGGCCGGCTGCCCGACGCGTAGTCGAGCAGCACGAGCTGCTGGCCTTCGAGGTCCGTCCACGCCACCTGTTTCTGCGCCGCCAGGGGGTGGTCGTCGCGCGAGACCAGGCAGAACGAGTCCGTCATGAGCGCTTCGCTGAGCAGGTCGTCGGCGGAAAACGGGCCGATGATCACGCCGAAATCGACCTCGCCGGACTTGACCTTGCGCACCACGTCGCTCTGCACGTCGTCGCGCAGGCCCAATGCGATGTACGGAAACTGCCGCCCGCACGCCGCCACGACGCGCGGCATCAGCCGACAAGCGACCGTCGGACTTGCGGCCACTACCACGCGTCCGCGCCGCTGCTCGCCGATCTCGCGGATTTCGCGCAGCGCGTCGTCGAGGTCCGACAACAGACGCGACACGCTCGACACCAGGTTTCCGCCCACATCGGTGAGTTGTACGTCGCGCGTGGTGCGATCGATCAACTTGAGGCCGATTTCGCCCTCGAGTTCGCGCACACAGCGGCTCACCGCCGATTGCGTCAGGCCGATTTCATCGCCGGCGCGGCTGAAGCTTTGCAGGCGCGCGACCTCGATGAAAACCCTGAGTTGACGCAGCGTTACATTCATTTAACAGTCTCATCAATAGCGTCATTTGATGCGTATTGTAAGGCCAAAAAGCCGCCGCGCCCCCTCACGGCGATTTTCGCTGCAATGCAGCAATGCTGCGCAAACGCACGTTGGTCGGGCCTAGGTGCACAAGATTGGTGATTGTCCCGATTTGCGAGATGGGTTTTTTAGATTCTCATACGCCCCTAGCTAGCGCCCGCGCTGGCCCGCCGTCACAGGGCTTCGAGGCAGTCGGAATCAACTTGGCACACTTCCTGCATTTACATGCACACAGGATCGGCGCCATGACTTCTGCCTCAATAGCAGACCGTGGCAAGCCCGACCCCCTTGGCACTCGCCTATCGAGTGCATGGAGAGTGCGCGGCGCGGGGCAGCGCACCGGAGTTAGCTTCGCTGAGGTGAAACATGATGCTGTTCGACGATTTGAGAGACAACGAGTGGGCGCTGGTCGAGGCTTTGTTCTGCGCTGAACCGGCACGGAGCGAACGGCGCGGTCGGCCGCGTGTGGAAGCGCGCGCGGTTGTCAACGCTGTGCTTTGGGTGCTGTCGACCGGCGAAGGCTGGTCGAAACTGCCGGGCCGCTATCCGTCGCCGCCGACTTGCCGCCGTCGCTTCGACGAGTGGCAAGCCGATGGTACGCTCGCCGAAATAGTTAAGCGACTCGGCACGAGCGGCCGTGAAATTTCGCTGCGCGGCCGGATTGGCGCGACGGCTGCCAAACCGCCGGCACCTCCGAGCCGTGACCGCATGCGCGGCGCGTTCTGGACCAATCCGGAGTCGTGGCGCGCGCCGGTCAAGATGGCCTGACGCCAGAGCTGTTTCACCTCCGGGCGCCTGCGGGCGCCCGGCGTGCATCTGGGCCATCCGACACATGTCGGCATCCGCAGGCCTTGTCATGGGCACCGCCGCCGGGCGCGCCCAATCCTGTCGTCCCTCCCCTGTGCCTGGCTATACGCGACGTCAGACGCCTCCAAGAGCAGCGCGGGCGGGCGATGTAACATCCATTTACTATTACTTACAGCGTGCTTTCGCGCCCCGGCATACCTTTATACGTATGCAAACAGGCCTTGAGTCAGATGGGCTTGACGGGAGCTCCGCATGAAACCAATGTCACTGCTTCTGTGCGGCATTGTGATTTCATCAATGGCCGCACCGGCGCTCGCACAACAGCGCCCACAGGCTTGGAACTGGCGGCCGGATCGTGCGGCGGCACTCGAAGCCTGGCAGCAAAGCGAAACGCGCAACCGCGATTTCACGCCTCCGGCGCCGCGCGGCGACTTGCGCGGCGATATTGCGAGCAACGTACGGGCGCGGCCTGATACGCCTCGCGAAAATGGGACGCGCCCTCGTTAAAGGTTGCGGGATGGCCGATCGCTTGACGTCGGCGGCGGCAGTTTAGTCGACGGTCACACGTCGGGTGATCCTGACGATTTGACGGACACCGGCACTATTGGCAGAGCCTTGAATTACGTCCACGCAGTACCGTTTAAATAATCAGGGAACCACCCGGCGCCGGACCAGTCTCATTTAACGCCATTAGCACAGCGTGGCAGTAGTAATTCCGGTACGCCCGTATCCTCGCGATACGGGCTTTTTTTTCGCGCAGGCGTCCGCACGGCCGTCAAGCGGCGGTCCGTGTTCATGTGAATGGAGAGAGCGAAAACCACCGCCCGCCGCCGGACAGCAGAGGGACCGGCGTCACCCGTCCGCGGGCTTAAGACCGGACTTCGAGAGCGGCGGTGGAGCGGGCCTCGACTGGGGCGACGACGTAGTCGTTCATCCGCTGTGCAGTCCAGCTGAGTAGGCGTTCGTCATGTGCGAGCCGCGCAAACTCGGCTTTGCCCCGCTCGGTGAGCACGGCGATGTCGACGGGTGCATGAAAGCCCGGTGCCGGAGCGACGGTGCGCTGCCGAACGGTGTCCATCAGGCCCAGCGCGCGAAGATATTGGAAAACGCCCGGCCTTCTGGCCCATGGGACCTGACGATATTGCGCCCGCCGCAGCGCTTCAAGTACTGCTTCGTTGGAATACGTGGTCATCTCACTTCTTTCTTAAAGTGCAGCTATGACACATCTATGCCCAACACGTCACCGCGCCACCAGTGACGCGCATAGCACCCGCCCTTGGCTGGAACTGGCCGTACTTCGTACAGCCGATTTCGCCAGGTGCTGCCTGGTCTAGTTTCGGAACCCCCGTCGAACGGCATGATAGCGTTCTGTCCAAGAGCCGGCGATGCAACCGCTGCGGCGCGATAGCAGGCTCGTAGATTTGTCCCGAAAGACATACGTTACCCCATTTAAATTGATTCTATTCACTTTATTAGCGCTTTTTTTTGCAGCAATCGTGCGATGGAAGCGCGCCCGCCGCCCCCTTGTCCTGTTCACGCTCGTCCTGTTCTGGCTGCTCGCCGCGGGCTGGCTGACCGCGCCGTTGCTCGATCTCGTGCAGCCGCGCGAACCAGGTCCCGCGTCCGCCACCTTTGCGCCGCGCACCGCGATCATCCTGCTGGGCGGCGGCACCGTCTATAACGGCGACAACATGCTCGTGCCGCCACGCGACGTCCTCGCCCGCATCAAGATGAGCGCGGACAACTATGCCGCCTGCAAACGAACGGCGGCCACCTGCCAGGTGATCGTGAGCGGCGGCAATCCGCAGCGGCATGACGCGACCGAGGCCGACACCTATCTGCCCTACCTGTTGCGCCAGCGCGTACCGCGTGCGGACATCGTGCTGGAAAACACCAGCCGCACGACGTACGAAAACGCGCGCAACGTCTCGGCCATCCTGGCGCAATCGCGCTACGACGCGTTGATACTCGTCACCTCCGCGTACCAGATGCGGCGCGCGTTGCTCGACTTTCGCTCTTTTGGCGTGGCGCCGCAGCCGCTCATTTCGAGCGCGCGGCACGCACGTCTCGGTGTACTCCCGCGCTATGACAATCTGGTGGCCGCAGAGATCGCGCTACATGAACTCGTTGGGATCGCGCAATTTCACGTGTATCGCGCAATTGGATGGTTCTGAAAATCCAGACATCAGACTTCGGGTCTCGTTCAGACCAGCGGATGCTTTGATCACAAATCGAAAACGACGAGTTGTAACAAATCGTTAAGGCAGTTACAAAACCATCTGCTGGAGCGGAGATTGCTGACTAGAATGCATTGTCTTTCCACTGGACAGGCAATACTCGGGTCCACAATCAACTGCGGAGGTAACGATGAAAAAAGTGTCCGTGGCAATCCTGGTTTCCCTCACTGCCATCACAGGCGCGGCTTACGCGCAGGACAACGGCATCACGATGAGCACCGATCCGGCCAAGGCCGCCGATGTCGAACAGCGTGCGCAGGATTTGCAGAACCGCCAGCAAGCCATGCCAAGCGCGCCAGCGATGCCCGAGAAACATCACAAGATGGCTCCGCATCACCACAAGAAGGCCGACGCTTCGAGTTCGTAAGCACAGCCCCGGGGGCGCGCACCGCGCCCTCGCCGCAAAGGCGCACAGCCGAAGCCGGCACTGCCGGCTTCGGCTTTTTTGCGATCTAATGGACTCCCGGGAGCCCTCGCAAAAGACCCGCGAGACTTCGCCGCAACGCGCGGCGGAGCGCCGGTGCCAGACCCGCGAAGCGCGGCGTGAACGCTGCCCCGCCGGCCCGCGCCCGGCGTTCGGCGCCCGGCTGCCGGTGTGCTACAGTCGCGCACCAACCGGCACCCGGCCGGAATCCCCTAACCCGTGCGCACCCTGGTGCGGAGGACAGCATGAGCAATATCCAGCTAGATATCGAGTGGACCGAAGCAGCATCTCGCAAAATTGAAAAACTGATGCCGCGCGGCGGTCAGGAAGCGTTCCTCGCGCTGCCGCCCGTCGAGTGCCTGCCGATGGAAGGCGACGTGCTGTTTCTCGGCCCGGACGGCAAGCAGCAACCGTTTATCGTCGCGGAACGCCAGTACCATCACGACGGCGATGCCGACTGGACCATCATCCTGATCCTCGACGTCCCGCAAGCCACCCACTAAAGAAAACGGCGAGTGAAGCGCGAGCCGGCACCGGCCACGCGCGTCACTCGCCGTTATGCAGTTCGCCTGAGTCCGAGTCCGAACGCTCAGGCAATCTTCGACACGACGCGAATCTCCGCGTGTTCGACCCAATCCGCCACAGCCTTCCTGTAAGCCGCGATGTGCGCGGATTTCGCGTGCGCCGCGAGCGCCTCCTGACTCTCCCACCGCTCGACGAACACAAACCGGCGCGGCTCCTGCACGTCGCGATGCAGGTCGTACTGAAGCGCGCCTGGCTCCTTGCGCGTCGGCCCGACAATACCTTCGAGCGCCTGACGCAGCTGCTCCTCATAGCCCGGCTTCGCCACCGAGATTGCCACCACCGCGACTTCCGACATGCTTGCCCCCTTTCACGAAAAACAGCAGCATACCCGCCGTCCAACCAACCCGTTGGCGAGCGCCGAATGTGCGCCTGGCAACACATGGCGAAACATGGGAGAACTTGCGCCGCGTTAAGCACCGTCCGCGCCTGGAGTTTGGCGGGCGGCCACTTACCGCCCTGTTACGCTCGCCTTCATGCAGGCAACTGATTGCGATTGAGAATCGGTCTCACGCGAGGCAAGCGCGCGCGAACCCCTGGCGCGGGTTCGCGCGACGTGCTGCCGGACAGGCCCTCGGCGACCGGTTTGCCTGGCCAGTTCGCCAGTCCAAAGTTTGTGACTACCCGCACATTCATGGGAATTGCAAACTGCTAGACTGGTCTTGACTTTTTGACCAATTCCGCCGGAGTCCAGCATGGCTGGCATCCCTCTCCGCGTTCATGGGATTCACCGGATTCGCCCTGCCTACGCGGGGGCTGTGCATCCATTGCGCGCCGAACGGATTTGCGCGCCCCGTCATCCGCTAGCCGCGAAGTCTCCATGTCTACTCTCGTATCCGCTTCTATGCCATCCGCCAGCGAATTGACCCTGAGCGGCCTGCTTCCGCATCTGGTGCGCGGCGAGTCCGGCTGGACCGCGACGTGGCGCGCGCTGACTTTGCACAGCGTGTTCCAGCCGGTGGTGTCGGTCACGCATCAATGCGTGGTCGGCTACGAGGGGTTGCTTCGCGCGTTCGATCCGGTCGGTCTGCCGGTGTCGCCCGAAGTGCTCTTTTCCGGCACCCGCTCGGCCGCCGATGCACGCGAACTCGACCGCATCGCCCGCTGCCTGCATGTGGCGAATTTCATGGAGCAAGGCATCACCACGGGCTGGCTGTTCCTGAACACGCGCCCGCAGGTATTCGAGACCGGCTGGCCGCAACGCGCTTTCATCGATGAACTCTCCGCGCATTTCGGGCTGCCGCAGGAGCGCATCGTGATCGAGGTGCTGGAGCAGCCCGCCGACGACGAGTCCGCCGTCGCCAGCATGCTCGCCGCGTCGCAGCCGCGCGACTTCCTGATCGCGATCGACGACTTCGGCACCGGCTTTTCGAATTTCGACCGGGTGTGGCGGTTCCGCCCCGACATCGTCAAGCTCGACCGTTCGCTGGTGGCGCGCGCGGGCAAGCGTGAGGGCGACGATTCGCTGATCGGCCACCTGATCGCGATGCTCCATCAGTCCGGCACGCTGGTGCTAGCCGAGGGCGTCGAGACGGATGAGGAGCTGATGATCCTGATGCAGGCCGACGTCGATTTCGTGCAGGGTTTCTGGCTCGGCCAGCCGAAGAGTTCGGTGCGGGCGGCATGCGCGAAGGTGCCGGCGCTGATCGAGTCGATCTGGAGCAAATTCGCCGACTACGAGCGCGCGCACGCCGGCCACCAGCGGCTCGGCTTCGAAGGATTCGCGGAGGCGGTGCTGACCGCCGTCGACACCTTCAAGGCAACCGGCGATCTGCGCCAGGCCGCGCAAAAAATGTGGCATCTGCGCGAAGCACGCCGGGTGTTCATCACCGACGGCCTGGGTGAGCAGACCCAGCCATCGATCACGGCCGCGTCGGTGCCGCCGCCTCCGCTGCGGCTCGCCCCGCTCTATTGCGAGTCGCGCAGCAACTGGTCGCGGCGCGCCTATTTCAAGCATGCACTCGCTGCGCCCGGACGCGTCGCGATGATGGGGCCGCATTATTCGCTCGCGGATGGTCAGGACTGCTACACCGCGGCCATTGCGTTCGAACGTGACGGCACGCATGTGCTGTGCGTCGATTTCGTGCCGACCGCATCGAACACGGATGCGCGTCCCGCCGGCCGCGGCGGCAAGCGCTAGTCGCTAGTCGTCCACCCGGCCACGGCCGGTTTTGATCTCGCTGCGTTTGGCCTTGCTCTCCAGACGGCGCCGGTTCGACGCACGCGTCGGCCGGGTCGCGACGCGCTGCTTGCGCGTCACGCTGACGCTTTCGATCAGTTCGTCGAGCCGCGCCAGCGCCGCCGCGCGGTTCATCTCCTGGGTCCGATGCTCCTGCGCCTTGATGATTACGACGCCGTCGCGCGTGAGCCGGTGATCGGACAGCGCGAGCAGGCGCATCTTCAGCACTTCCGGCAGCGACGAAGCGTGCACGTCGAAACGCAGATGAATCGCGCTCGAAACCTTGTTGACGTTCTGGCCGCCCGCTCCCTGCGCGCGCACGGCGGTCAATTCGATTTCGTTCGGCGGGATCGGATAACGGGATGTCATGAGGCTGGCTCGGGCTAGGAGACGTAAGTGTACACAGCGCGATGGACGGCGCTTGCCGCCGGCTACGCATCATCGGCGACCGGGCGCGGCGGCCGATGGGAAAAACTTCTTGCATTGCCAAGGCGGCCTCGTCAATACTGCGCTATTCGCTTACAGCGTAAATTCATATGAAGCTTCCTCCTGGATTCGTCGCCGAACTGGCCGTCAATTTTCTGCTGCCATGGCTCGCTTACCGGCTCGCGTTGCCGCATCTCGGCGAGACCGGGGCGCTAATCGCTTCCGCCGTGCCGCCGATCGTCTGGAGTCTGATCGAACTGGCGCGCTTTCGCCGCGTCGACGCACTCAGCGTGATGGTGGTGGCCGGCATCGTGCTGTCGGTCGCGGCAATGGCGCTCGGCGGCAGTCCACGGGTGCTGCTGTTGCGCGAGTCGCTGGTGTCCGGCGCGATCGGCGTGGTGTTTCTGCTGTCGCTGCCGATGCGCCGGCCGCTCATCTTCTATCTCGCGCGCGCCACCGTCGCCCGCGAAATGGAGGGCGGCGCCGCGCATTTCGAAGCGCTGTGGCGTGAGCGGCCGGCCCTCGCCTCGTCGATGCGACGGATGACGCTGGTATGGGGCGCGGGCCTGACCTGCGAAACCGCGCTGCGCGCGTGGATGGCGCTCACGTGGCCGATCGAGCGCTTCCTGGTGGTGTCGCCGTTCATCGGCTACGGCATTTACGGCGGGCTGGCGCTGTGGACGCTGTGGTATCGGAAGACGATGCGCAATCGCGTCGATGCGCGTGTGCAGGCGGATGGGATCGCGGGCTGAAAAGGCACCACGCTCGCCACCACCACACCGCTACCACGCCACTACCCAGCGCGCGTCCACGCTTCCGCGATCCGCGCGGCCAGCCCCGAATCACGCTGAGTCGGTGTCGCGATCGCCTGCGCCAGCACACTGCGTGCGCCGATCACCTCCACCCGCTCGCGCGCCCGCGTAATCGCCGTGTACACGAGTTCACGCGACAAGACCCTGCTGAACGCCGAGGGCAGCATCAGCACCGCGTGCTCGAACTCGGAGCCTTGCGACTTGTGAACCGTCAATGCGAAAGCGGTGTCGTGAGGCGGCAGCGCGGCCGGCGACACCGCCCGCAAACCGCCGTCGCCGGTGCGGAAATACACGCGCAATGCACCGCTCGCACCGGGCAGCGCGATACCGATGTCGCCGTTGAAAAGACCCAGCGCGTAGTCGTTGCGCGTCACCATCACCGGACGCCCCGCGAACCATTGCGCGCCCACCGCGAGCGTCACACCGGCGGCGCGCCGCACCTGGGCGGCCATCGTTGCATTCACCTGATCGATGCCGCGCGGTCCGGAACGGGTCGCGCACAAGATGCGGAAGCGATTCAACGCGTCGAACAGCGGTAAGGGGTCCGGCGTGTCGGCTGCGAGCACCGCAACGAGCGCGTTGGCATAAGGCGCGAAGCCTTCGGCTAGCCGTGTGACGGTGCGCTCGGCAAGCGTCGCGTGCGTATCTTCGTACAGCGCCGCCGGGCACGCTTCGGCAGGATCGGCCTGCAGGACTCCGAGCGCCGCGCTCGCCGAGCCGCCGCGGATTGCGAGCGACAAACGGCCGATCGGCGACTCGAGACCGAACCGGTAGTTGCGCTCGAGCCAGACGACACGGTCGGCAAGCGGGCCCCGAACACGAGTTGCCGACGCCGCTGAAAGAGCACGCGACGAAGATGATCGGGACGCCCTCGTCTCATCGACCGGCTCGGCGCTGCCGAACAGGTCGCCGGCGGGTGGTCGATGGAACTCGTCCGGCTGCGCGGCATGGGTGAACAGGTCATCGGGTGGCGAATCGAAATCGTCCGGCGCTTCGAACGGCGCGAAATAATCCGCCGATGTTTCGTCGAAGTCAGGCGACTCGCGCGGCAAGGCCTGCGCGAGCCGCGCCTCTTCGATGCCGAGCGCCCGCGCGATGCGTTGCACGCCGCCCGGCGTGAAGGCCGGCCGCGCGCTGAGTTCAGCGAACACGGCACCGGCTTCGACGGCAGCGAGCTGGTCCTTGTCGCCGAGCATGACGAGACGCGTCTGGGGTGCGATCGCATCGAGCAGATGCGCGGCCATCGCGACGTCGATCATCGACGCCTCGTCGATCACGACCACATCGTACGGAAGCGGATTATCGCGATGATGACGGAAACGCCCTCCCGGGCCGGAGCCGAGTAGACGATGCAAGGTGTACGAAGTCTGCGGCAAACGCGCGGCGAGTTCGGGCGGCAAAGCGCTGGCGCGCGCGAGCAGCGCTTCCTGCATTCGTTGCGCGGCTTTGCCGGTGGGCGCCGCGAGGGCGATCCGCAAATCGGCGCGGGCATCGAGCAGGCAGGCAAGCACGCCGACCACGGTGGTGGTCTTGCCGGTGCCGGGCCCACCGCTGACGATCGTCAGGCGCCCCGACAACGCCATGACTGCCGCGACACGTTGCCAGTCGACCTCGTCGTCTTTCGGCGGACCGAAGTAGTGCAGCACGCGCGCGCGAAGGGTTTGAGCGTCAGCGTCGAGATCGGCCGCCTCCAGAGTGTCGCGCTCACGAGCATGCTCGACCAGCGCGCGAGCCAGACGCCGCTCGTAGTCGTAGTACCGCGCCAGATACAACCTGCCCTGTGTGTCGATCACCAGCGGCCGCAATGCCGCCGCACTCGGTGACCCATCGCTGGCCATACCGCTCGCCAGCAACGCCGCGCGCACCTCGGTGCTCGCCGCCTCGAAACGTCGCGCGAGCACAGCAAGCGGCACGCACACATGGCCCTCGGCCGTCGCGCGACTCGCGGCAAACGCGCCTCGCGCCGCCCACTTCACCGCTTCGGCCGACGCCCCGCTGCGCTGCGCCAGCGTACCGATGCGGCGCGCGAAACCTTCGGCGAGCGCGAGGCTGAAGTCGGCCGGCGCGGGCAGGTTCACGCCGATGTCGTCGAGTTCGGGCGGCGCCGAGAGGCTCTGTTCGAACGTACTCATGCAACGCCTCCGATCATCGCCGCATCGAGCAGCGCCACGAGTTCGAACGCGGGCCGCCGCATATGCACGCCGGCCGGGCCATCCGCATCGCGCCAATGAGGACGCACGCCGCGCACGAACAGATACAGATAGCCGCCGATGTGCGTGTCGTACGCGTAGTCGCGCACCCGCGTTTTCAGGTAGCGATGCAGCGCGACCGCATAAAGCAGCGCCTGCAGGTGATACGCGTGGCTCGCCATGGCCGCTTCGAGCGGCGCCGCGGCGTAGTCGGCGGCGCTCTCACCCAGATGGTTCGACTTCCAGTCGACGATCCAGAAGCGTCCTTCGTGCTCGACGATCATGTCGATAAATCCTTTGACGAAGCCGCGCAACACGCCGGATTCCAGCGCGACGTCGGGATAGCCGTGTTCGATCAGCAGCTCGCGCAACGCGGGGAAATCGAGCGACGGGGCAGCAAACAGAAACTCGAGTTCGTTCAGGCGCCGACGCGGATCGAGCCGCGCCAGCGCCATGCCGGGCACGAGTTCGGTGGCCACCACATCGGCGATCAGGTTGTGCATCATCGCGGGCAGACGCGCGGCGAGTTCGGGCGCAGCCGGCGCCGGCCGCTCGCGCAGTGCGCCACGGATCGCATCGGGCCATGTGCGCGGATCGGTGAAATCCGCAAGCTCGAACATGCGGTGCAAACAGTCGCCCGCCGCCGCGCCGCGCGGAAACGCGAGGATGTCGTCCTCCGCATGCGACGGTGTTGGCGGCGCGGGTGCGGCCACAGATGCGGACCCCAGCGCATCGGCGATCTCATCGTGATCGGGCCGCACGTCTTCCGCCGGCGTGCGCGCCTCCCCGGCTTTGCCGCCGGCCGCGATCAGACCGCTGAAGCTCGCCATGCGCCACTGATCGCGCAACGGCCTGCGATTGGCTCGCGCCTGCATCTGCGCGCCGTGGTCCTGAAGGTTTTCCAACGGCGTGCGGCGCGCCACCTGCGGCAGCGCCTGCAGCGTGAGCGGGCCGCCCGCGAGCGCCTGCCAGCGTGCGGACAACGCGGCTTCGTCGGGTGGCTCGGCGAGCCAGTCGTCGAAGCTGTAACCGCCGCCGCCCACCAGCCAGTTCAACACGCTGCGGCGCGACTCTTTGGTCGAGCGCGACGACAGATAGGTACCGGCGACCACGTAGCAGCGATACACCGCGCGAGTCAGCGCCACATACACGAGCCGCGCGCGCTCCGCGGCCTGCTCGCGCACTGCGTAACGCGACGCGCGCTCGGCCTCTGCATCGTCACACCCGTAATGGAGCACCGCCTCGCCGGTTTCGTCGTGGTACTCGCGCGCATCGGGCAAGCCGGATGACGGCGGCTCGCGCAAGCCGCCGTCGTTCAGAAACGGACAGAACACCACCGCGTACTCGAGCCCCTTCGACTTGTGCACGGTGACGATCTGCACGAGGTTGCGGTCCGACTCGAGCCGCAGCTGCGCGTCCTCCCCGCCGCCCTGCGCGCGTTGCGCGGCCAGCCAGCGCAAGGTCGGCGCGATGCCCGGCTGCGTCGCGGCACGCGCCTGCACGAGTTCGGCGAGATGGTTCACGTTGGTCAAACGGCGCTCGCCGTCCGGCCCGGCGACGAGCCGTTGCGCGACCCGCAGCTCGCGCATCAGCGTGCGCCACATTACCGCGAAGCCGCGCTCGTGCCACAGCGTGCGATAGCGCGAAAAACGCTCGACCCAGCCCATCGCGTCGGCCGCGTGCGCGGGGTCGTCGGCGGACGAAGGCGCGTCGGCGGCCTGCTCCAGACGCCACAGCGCGGCGGCGTCGAGACCGAGCCAGTCGGTTGCCAACGCCGCGCGCAGACGGCGCAGATCGCCGGGTGTATCGACGGCCGCCAGCACGCGCTCGATCTGCTCGGCGTCGAGCGTCGCGAACACCGACGCCTGCGCCAGCTCCACGCTGCCGACTCCCCACGCCGCCAGCACACGTTTGATCAGACTGCCCTGCTTGTGCGTTTGCACCAGCACCGCAATGTTGCCCGGCGCGAGCGGCACGTCGCCGATCGTCACCGTGCCTTCACGTGCCCCACGCAATAGCCGCACGATCTCGGCCGCACACGCTTCGCTCGCTTCGCGCTGCGCCTCACGCTTGGTCAACGCGGCGTCGCCTTGCGGCAGGGTCCAGATGCGGAAATCGCCGGCGTGCGCGCCGGGATCGGAGAACGGCGGCCGGCGCCGCTCGCCGGCGCGCACCGGCTGATAGTCGAGCCCCTCGAGCACGAATGCGTCCGGATTGGCTTCGAACAGCCGGTTGCAAGCCTCGACGACCGGCGCGGTCGAGCGCTGATTGACCGCCAGCGTGTAGCGCGCGGACGCCGCCGCTCGCGCCGCCAGATAGGTGTGCAGATCCGCCGCGCGAAAACTGTAGATCGCCTGCTTCGGATCGCCGACCAGAAACAGCGGCCCAGCCGGCGCGAAGATACGGCTGAAGATCGCGAACTGCAGCGGATCGGTATCCTGAAACTCGTCGATCAGCGCGGCCGGATAGCGCGCACGCAAAGCATCGGCAAGCCACGGGTGAGCGGCGAGCGCGCGATACAGGTTCGACAGCAGATCGTCGAACGACACCACCCGGCGCGTGCGCTTGCGCGCGACGAGTTCGGCGGGCGCGTAGTCGAGCCACGTCTGCACGAGTTCGAGCCAGCGCGCGCGCTGCGCGGCTTCGGCCTCGACCACGGCGGCCGCGAGCGCCTCGGCGTGCTCGAAGAACGGATGTTCCGGCGGTTCGAACTTGACCTTGGTGGCCTTCTTCAATGCCGACACCGTCAGCTTCAGCGCGGCCTTCGGCGGCGGCGCATGGCAGTCGCCCTGCGCGAAGTAGTCGGTCCACGCGGCGATCGCGGCGCTCACGTGTTCGTGCTTGTGCGTGGTCTTGCTCAGCCGCTCCTGCGCCTGCGCGAGCAGAACGACGATCGCATCGCGCTGCGCGTGCCACAGCGCGTACGCGGCATCGAAGTCCAGTCGCGGATCAGCGCTGCCGCCGTTCGCTTCGAGCACGCCCCAGCGCAACTGCGCCAACGGTTTTTTTAGACGCCGCGCGAGTTGCTCGTCGAGTGAAGCGGGGCCCGCGCGTTTGGCCACCAGCCACGCGGCGAACGCGGGATGCGCATGGGCCACGGGCTCCACCTGTTCGCGCCAGAAATCAGCGGCCATTTCGAAGCGCAGCGCGGCGTCGTCGGCTTCCATCTCGAACGCGAACGGCATCGCGGCGGCGAACGGCGCTTCCTGCAACGCGCGCTGACAGAACGCGTGAATCGTGTGGATCGCTGCCTGATCGAACGTGCGCAGTGCGCGGCGCACTACCTTCAGCGCGTCCTCGCGCTCGATGCCGCGCTGCGGCGCGAGCGTCGTTTCAAAGAGACGCTGGATGAACGGATCGCCGCCGTCGTCGTCCATCTCGATCGCGCGATGCAGTTCCGCGAGGCGCCCGCGAATGCGTTCGTGCAATTCCGCGGTCGCCGCCTTCGTGAACGTGACGACCAGGATCTGATCCGCGTTCAGGTTCTTTTCGAGCAGCAGCCGCACGTACAGCGCGCAAATGTTCCAGGTCTTGCCGGTCCCCGCCGACGCCTCGATCTGATTGACACCGTCGAGCGAACACGCAAAGACGTCGAGTTCGTCCGCTACCAGCGCGGCACTGTGCACGGCGCCGCTCACGATGCGCTCCGCAGATGCTGGACGAGCGGTTTGAACACGATCGACGCGAGACTGCCGAACGGTTCGTCGAGCGTGAGCGGTGTGCCGCGCAGTGCGATGCGCAACGCGGGGTCGTCGGATTCGCTGCGCACGCGATCGTTGATCCAGACACTCTGCGCCGCCGAATCGCTTTCGCTGACCCGGATCCACGCGCTTTTCGGAAAGAAGCGCAGCGGCAGCATTCTCCCGGCCTTGAACAGCGCGGCGAGCGGCGCGAGTTCGTCGAGCGGTGCGGCAACCGGCGTGAGTTCGAAGCTCTCGCCGCTGCCGTGCCACACGGTGCGTCGCGGGCCGTCCGGCCGCGCGGCGCAATAGACCAGATGCGCGAGCCAGGCCGACAGGTAGTCGCGCGCGGTCGCTTTGGCATAACGAAAAATCACTTGTCCGGTTCCGGTCAGCAAATTCAATGTGCCGTGCAGTTGCAGCGGCGTTTCGGCGACCTCACGCAGCGCCGCGTCATGCGGACCGAACAGTGCACCGGCGATGTCCGCGCTGTCGGGCCAGCGCGGCGCGATGTCGAGCACGAACGGCAAACGCTCGACTCCCGAGGCCACTTCGCGGCGCACGCTCGCGGCGAGCTGGCGCATTGCGCCGAGTTCGCGCGCACGCCATACCGCGCCGGTGGCGCCGCCCGGCAATTCGGGACTCGCGGCGGCAACACGGCGCACGCGCTCGAACATCACGCCGTCATCTTCTTCGGCATCGGTGTCGAGCAACACGGGCAGCAGACGATCGGCCAACGCATCGCGCCCCGCGTAGTCCAGTTCGAACGGCTCGGTGTCGAGCAATTCGCCTTGCGCATCCGACAGCACGATGCCGAGGCGATCGCGCAACAGCGCCCGCGCCGGATGACGCCAGAAGCGCACGAATTCGTCGAACGCGACGGGCGACGCGTCTTCCGCCGGCAACGGCTGATCGAAGAACGGTGCGGCGGCGGGATGCTGTGGAGCCGCGAGCAGCGTCGCCAGTTCCGCGCGATCGGCGTCGTAGCTGAACAATTCGCGCTGCGCCGAGAAGTACTCCGACGCGAACGCCTGCAACGGATGCTCGACGATGAACGCGTGACGCGCATGCTCCACCTCGGCGGGACTCGCGTGCTCGCCCGCCGACACTTGCGCGAGGTAGTCGAGCAATTCGTCGACCAGCGCGGCCGGCGGCAGCGGCGCGTTATCGCGAATGCTGCGGCCGGTGTACGCGATGAAGAGCCGGTCACGCGCGGCCAGCAGCAGGTCGAGAAACAGATTGCGCTCGTCGTCGCGCCGCTGCCGGTCGCCGGCCTTGCCGAACGCGGCCATCAGGTCGAATTCGTCGGCGCGCGCGAGACTCGGCAACACGCCGTCGTCCATGCCGAGCAGGCACACAATCCGATACGGCAAACCGCGCAAGCTGGTGAGCGACGAAAACGTCACGCTGCCCCAGGGCACGCCGCCGCGCGCCGGGTCGTCGAGCGCTTCGGTGAGCGCGCCGCGCACCACCGCGGCGGGCAGCATGACGTTCTCGGCGCCGGCATGCATCGCGTCGCTCATCTTGTCGACCGCGTCGCGCACGGCGGCCAGCGTTTCGGCAAACTCGACGCCGCCGTCGAAACACTGCGCCAGCGTGTCGAGCAGCAGACGCGACCATTCGGCCGGCGTCTGTTCGATCGCGCAGCGCGCCGCGAAGGTGTCGATGTCGTCGACGAATCGGGACAGGCGGCCGAGCAATTCGGCGTCCGAGCCGTCCGCGCCTTCGACCGGCAGCCACGCATCGACCGGTTCGCCGCCATCGGGCATCGCATAGCCGAGGTAGAGACGCGTAAGCGCATCCGCAAACGTGTGACGGGCAACCGGCACATGTTCGCCCGAGGGTTCGAGCGGCGCGAGCCCGCGCCGTGCGCCGGCTGCCGCGAGCCATTCCTGCGCGGCTTCGAGTGAGTTCGCGTCGATGCCGTAACGCACGGCGATCGCGTCGACCCGCAGCCACTCGATCAGGTCCGGCGCGCCCACGCTGCGCTCGGGCAACGCAAGCCAGTCGAGCAGCAGACGCGCGACCGGATTGGCCTGCGACGGCGGTAAGCCGGTGATCCGATACGGAATGCGGCGCGTGTCGCCAGCGGGCGTGGTGCCGAACACCGCGTCGATCAGCGGACCGGCCGCCGCGAGATCGGAGACGGCGACCAGCACGTCGGAAGGCTGCAGATCGTCGAACTCGTCGAACCAGCCAAGCAGGCG
This sequence comes from Paraburkholderia panacisoli, assembly GCF_008369935.1. GTDB lineage: Bacteria > Pseudomonadota > Gammaproteobacteria > Burkholderiales > Burkholderiaceae > Paraburkholderia > Paraburkholderia panacisoli. Next base: position 72,785 of record NZ_VTUZ01000045.1, read on the forward strand.
GTCGTGCAGCACTTCGAGCTGCCGCGACAGGCTATGGCATACGTGAACCTCGATGCCCCGCTCGACCGGCAGTTCATCGGCATCAGCTGCCTCGCGCAGATCGAGGATGCCGTTCTGCACGGCGGCCAGCCAGCTCGGTTCAGGGTTTTCGGTGAAATCGCCGGTCTCGCTGGATGCGGCGCTCTCTGTCAGTTCATGCAGCATGTGCAACTGCGCCTGGGTCTGACGGCCCCATTCGGCGAGCAACGGATGGCCCACTTCCTGATAGTCGAGTTGCCCGGTGGCGTCGAGCGCCTGCACGCGCCCCTCGCTGACGACGTCGAACCAGAACTCGCGGCACGGGTTCATCACGTACAGACGCACGTCGACCCAGCGCGACAGCGCACGCAGCAACGCGACGTGCAGTGGCGGCATGGTTGGCAGCGCGAATACGCTGACCGCTTCGGGCCACTGCGCTTGCGAAATCGCCTCAAGGTCGAGCGTGCCGATTTCATCCAGAAAGCGATAGGCCGGCGGCAACGCGGCAGCGGGCGTTGGCTCATTTCCCGCGACGTCCGCCACTTCGGCGAGCACCGCGCGCCACAGGGCCGCCTGCCAGCGTTCGTCCTCGCGCGCCGCGTCGCTAGCGCCAACCAGACGCGGGCCGGTGTCGTGCGCCGCGCCGCTCGCGAAAATCGAACCGCCCTTCTGCCATTGCAGCAGCCATTCCGGGCGATAAGTCAGATAGTGGTCGAGCACGGTCGCCACGCGCCGCGCCAGTTCGTAGCGCATCGACGCGTCCGCTGCGTCGAGATAGGTGCGCAGACGTGGCGATGCATTCCATGGCAGCGCTTCGTCCGCTTCACCCAGCAGCCGGTAGCAACGCCACACGAGGCGGTCCGGCGCGAACGGCGAATGCCTCGGCACCTCGATCACGCGACCGATCTGCGCCCATAGCCATTGCGCGAGGTAGCCGAAATCGACGTTCGCGCAAATGCCCTGGCGCGCGGCGATATCGAGTTCGAGCCGCCGCCGCACCGCCGCGCTGGGGACGATCACGGGCTGCGCGGTCCACGGATCGGAGGGCGCTTGCGCCAGGTCGTCGAGCAATGCGCCGACCAGCGTTTCGTAACGGTTCGAATAGAAGAGCTGGAGCATGGATTCCGGATGAGGCGCGCGGCGCGAACGCAACGTACGAGCCGCGTCAGACAGTGAAGCGACAGCATAACAAACGCGCTCCCAGGGCATAACCTGGCCGAACGGATGAGGTCAGATCGCACACAAAATCAGTTAGACTCGACGGCAGTTTGGGTCCGTCCCTTCAACCGCGGTTTGCTCAGTGAATGGAAGTCAGGTAGTCGATGCGCTATTCGATTGAGATAAAAAAATTCCTTTATAGCCAGTACTTTTATGGCGGCCTGCGCATCGCGGTCGGCGTGTCGTTACCGGCGTTACTGTGCCTGATCGTGTTTCACAATCGTGAACTGGGCTTCACGATCGCCACCGGCGCGCTCGGCGCGTGCGTCGTCGACATGCCGGGCCCGCTGAAGTACAAGCACAACGAAATGCTGGCCTGCACGGTGATCGGCTTTCTGTCCGCGCTCGCCACCGGTCTCGCCACGGTCAACCCGGTCGCGCTGTGGTGCACGGTCGTGCCGCTCACCTTCGTGCTGTCGCTGATCGTCGTGTACGGCAACCGCTGGCCGCAGATCAGCTTCGCTACGCTGTTCATGATGATCATGACGCTGGAGGAGCACTTCACGCCGATGCAGGCGCTGGTCAACGCGTCGTGGATTCTGCTGGGCGGTCTCTGGTACACCTACTGGTCGACTTTCGTCAGCCGCTGGATGCTGTATCGGATCGAGCAGCAGGCGCTCGCCGAAAGCGTGTTCGCGTGCGCCGACTATCTGCTCGCGCGCGCCGCGTTCTACGATCTCGACAACGATCTGGACGAGTGCTATCGCGTGCTGGTCGATAAGCAGATCTCCGCGGTGGAACGTCAGGACGCCGCGCGCGACATCGTGCTGCGCAATCTGCCCAAGCTCAAGCGCGGCAAGCTCGAACCGCGCCGCGCGATGCTGTTCAATCTGTTCATCAACACTGTCGACCTGCACGAGCTGTTCGTCGGCGCACACACGGATTACTCGCTGGTTCGCACCACGTTCGGCGGCTCCGATCTGCTGGTGTTCTATCGCGATCTGATCCGCAAGGCCGCCGAGGATCTCGAGGAGATCGGACTAGCGGTCCTGCAGAACCACGCGCCGCGCAGGCGCGTGAACGTCAAGGCGGAATTGCGCGCGATCGAGTTCGAAATCGAACTGATGCGCAAGCAGGAGATGCCGGCCCAGAACCCCGAGGCCTATTCGGCGGTGTCGTCCAGCTTCCGGCGCATCTGGAGCGCCACGCGGCTGATCGACAAGATGCGCAAGAGCCTGTCGAGCGAACCCAGCGCGACCGAAACCGAATTGCGCATCGACCAGGCGCTGAACCGCTTCGTGTCGAGCCGCCGCGTGCCGTTCGGGCAGATCTTCTCGAACCTGACGATGGCCTCGCCGAGCTTCCGTCACGCGTTGCGCGTGACGATCGCGGTCGCAGTGGGCTTCTGGCTCGGGCGCCTGCTGCCGCTCACCAACGCGTACTGGATCGTGATGACCACCGTCATCATCCTGAAGCCCGGCTATTCGCTCACCAAACAGCGCAACGGGCAGCGGATCGTCGGCACGTTGATCGGTTGCGCGGCGAGCATCGCGCTGATCATCTTCGTCAAGGAGCCGCACATCCTGATGGTGGCGATGTTCGCGTCGATGGTGATGAGCTACAGCCTGCTCCTGTTCAACTATACGGCGAGCGTGGTGTTCACGTCGTCGTACGTGCTGTTGCTGTTTCATCTGCTCGCGCCGGGCAGCATGCGCATCATCGGCGAACGCGCGATCGACACGGTAGTGGGCTGCGCGATCGCGATCGCGGCAAGCCATCTGTTCCCCTACTGGGAATACCGTTTGATGGGCAAGCTCGTCAACACCATGATCAACGCGACGCGGCAATATCTCGAAGCGAGCTGGTGGTGGAGCGGCAAGCCGGCCGCCGCGGTGGCGGCCGTGGTAACCGAAGCCGGCGCGCGTGCCCCGGCCGCGGCGATGGCGGATCCGGCAATCGGGTTCGGGACAGCCGTGTTGGCAACGGCCGGCATTGGCGGCAGCAACGGCGCTGACGTCGCCGCGGCGGCCAGCAACGGCACGATCCAGCCGCTTGCGGACGCCAACGCGGGCGCAAGCGCCCCGGCGGTCACCATTACGACCACGAAGCCGGCGGCCGGCGCGTCCGCTGCCGCTTCGGCTGCCGCGGTCGCGCTCGACCGCGACTACCGCTACCGGCTCGCGCGCAAGAACGTCCACGTCGCGTTCGCCAATCTGGGCCAGGCGTTCCAGCGGATGATGCTCGAACCGAAGTCCGCGCAGATGTTCGTGCCTGAACTGAACGGCCTGCTGGTGCGCAGCCACGTGCTCGCTTCGCAGATCACCGCCGCCGCGCCTTTGCTGCGCACTTCCGCGCAGCAACAACAGCACGCCGAAGATGTGTCGCTACAGCCGCTGCAACGCGCGCTGAGCGTCGTGCGCGACAATCTCACCGAAGCGGAAGCCGGCACCCCGCTGCCCGTCGACCACGCCGAGCAGACCAAACTGCTGAGCCGCGAGCTCGATGCGATGGTGGTCGAAACGGAGAAGTCGCCGGAGTATTCAGCAGATGCGGTGCACGATATGAAACTGCTCGCCCATCAGTGCAAGCAGATGCTGGCTGCGGCGGCTCTGATCCGCAAGGATGCGAGTGTCATCCGGTTGCCCGAAGAGTGAGGTGAAGCGCTCAGGGCGTGCGGCGCGGTGGTGCGTCGGATGAGATCTGTGTCGCGCGTCGTCAGCGCGGCTCTTAAGATGAGCCGGTACGACTCATCATGCCAACGCCCACATGCCCGGGTTACTGCGCTAGGCCGCTTGCGGGCTTCACGGCCGCCGCCGCTGCCGCAGCTTCGGATGAAATCGACGGCGCCTGCGCGTTCTGGCGTTCGAACTCGTGCTTTTCCCGGATCGCGTTGTAGAACAGCGTGGCAATCACCACCAGGATCGCGACCACGATGAAGACGGCTATGCCAAAAGTCGGGTTCTTCTTGAGCGGCGGTTTGTTCATGAGGCGGGCTCGGTTCGCGAAGCGGTCGCGAATGGTGTTTGGGAAGGCGGCATTCTACGCCCAGGTGGCTTGCACATGGCTTGCAGTGGTGGGGCCGCGGTGAGCGGCAAGCGATGCGGCGGGCAGTGCGTGGTTCCCGTGGCCTGCGTTGTTGCTCATGCGGCGGGTTGGCCGGAGCGGTTTGTCCGAGCGGGAGCGCCGGAGCATATGACCTGTGAATCGCAGCGCGGCTGTCACGCTATCCAATGCAGCAAGCGCCGCACCTGCGCGCAGAGAGTCGCGCCGATGGCGCCGCGCCACTAGTGTCCTGAGTTAAAAATTCATTGAATGATGCCGATCACGTACTAAGGTGTTCTGTGTAGCACTTGATACGCGGAGGCAACGATGAGCGGACGGCCCAAAGGGGAACTCATGCTGAGTGAATCGGAGCGCGAAGACCTGCAAGCGCTGACGATGCGACGCAAGACCGCGCAGGCCCTGGCATTGCGGGCGCGCATCGTGTTGGCCTGTGCCGATGGCATGGATAACAAGACGG
>NZ_VTUZ01000046.1 GCF_008369935.1 Paraburkholderia panacisoli
AAGGCGCTGACCTATCTGCGCAAGCAGTGGCCGAAACTGATCCGCTACGTCGAGAACGGTAGTTGGCCCATCAGTAACAATCCATGCGAAAACTCGATTCGCCCGTTCTGCGTCGGGCGCCGCGGGTGGCTGTTCTCGGACACCGTCGACGGTGCGAACGCAAGCGCCAATCTCTACTCGTTGGTCGAGACCTGCAAAGCCAATGGCATCGACCCGTACGGCTATCTCACCTGGCTGTTCCGGTGCCTTCCACTAGCGAAGACCGTCGATGACTACGACGCGCTGCTTCCCTGGAAGATGCCCTCCGAACCCCGCTGACCTGCATCGCTACGACACCTCAAGCGCTCTGCCACCTTACTCTGAAGGGCGTCGTTCGTGGATCGCATACCATCATAAGTGCTTAGACCCGGTTATCCGCTCCTGCGCCTCAGCCACCCAAGATTCAGCCCGTTGGCGCGGTAGCGCTGGATTTCGTACGAACGGTCCCGTATCTCGCCCAGCCGATAGAAGAACACGGCCCGCGCCAGTGAATTGCGGGCCTCGCCCTTGTTCAGTGCGGCAGACACGCGTCGGCGCAGAGCTGGGTCCTGAAGCCACTTTAGCCGGATCGCGTCGTCCAGCACGCGGATATGGGCGCATGCGGCCTGTCAGCAATAATGTCGATGCCTGCCGGGGAAAGATGCGGTGTCGGTGCTGAGTCTCGGATGTCGTCCGGTCTTTGGTCGGCCGTATCGACTACAGTCGGCTTCGACGAGCCTAACAACCATCCGGTGCTTTGTTCAGTCGTTGCCCTGAACGGAGCCGACGTCGCTCCGACCGCATTGCAAGTTCCGCCCAAAGGTAAACACGTCGTCGAAGTCCGCGCGGGCTGTCTTGAGTTCCAGCATCGCGGCTTCAATCCGGACCAGCTTCAGCATTGGTGGCTGCGCATCGCCGTCGGGTGAGAAATGTTCCTGGAGAGCGGCCGACGCCGCTTGTACCTCATGAGCGGCACTCGCGACCCGCTCCAGGGCCCGCGCCTCATTGAACCGCGTAATCCTCGTAGACATATGGCCTCCCCGCACAAATTCGCCAGCGCATGCGTCCCGCTATGTCAATTTACAACTGATGAACGCAAGCGCCTCACGATAATCGCTGTGCATAGTGTCCCCGGTGAATACCGTGGCACGAGAACGTCTCCAGAGAACGCTGCACCCGTCAGGGCGTGGCAAGCGTCATCCGGAAGCCGAGTCCTCTGCACCACTGCGCTACTCAAGGACTGCCGGTACAGCCGTCGGTCCCGTGCTCGACTCGGCAGCGCTGTCATCGGTTTCGGTAACCTCACCGGCCCGTTCCGCCGTCCCGTGGCTTCCGGCCCGGAGCTGCTTCAACCTCGTTTCGGCGAGCGCGGTGACCCCGGCCAGGGTGCTAGCGAGAATTCCGTGAACGTGGCGCCAGTATGACTGTGCTTTCTCGATGGCTGGTTTAATCTGGGTTGCCTGTTGCCGGAACACCTGGTGCGGCTCCTTTGCCGAAAGTGCCGTGGACAGGACTTCCTGATTTTCGGTGAGCATCGATTTGCCCGCCTGCACGTTCAGTTCGACAAGCTTTCCAAGGCCGTCCATCGCCTCGTTAAGGACTGCGAACGTCATTTCCACACCGGCTTTCTGGGCGGAAAAGATTTTTTTGTGGGTAAGACTGCTCATCACTCACTCCGCAGAAGGAAAAACCGGTTAAAGCCCGAAAGGCAGCTGGAATCACGCGCTTGCGGGAACAGTGGAATGGTTGGTGCGATGCAGCAATCCCATTGTAGGGACGGACGAATGAATGTCAATTGTTTGTTCCTTCGGGGCAGCACAGCTGAGCGTAAGCGCAGCAGCATCGCCTTGTCGGCATTGGACTGCAAACGTTTTCCAGGTGAAAACCCGGGTATGCATTGGACCGTGCCACAGCCCCGCCCGACTTCCCTGTATTGGCGAGTGCAGTGCGCAAAAAGAGGCAGTGCTTTACCGGGAGACATGTGCAGGGGCAAATGGCGTTTATCCAGTCAGTCAGGACGGACCAGATTATTTTCCATTTGACGTCGATGCCGCCGCCGATAAATAGTGGTGCAAACGAGTGGCAGGCAAGTGGCCTGTCAAGGTAATAAAGTGACGCAGCAAGGGGCACAACGCTGTCACCGCGAGCGTGTAGCTTCATCCGAGGCCGCAACCGATGCGGCGCCGAATTGCATGAAAACTAGAGACCTGAGAGGCGTTACGTATGACGAATCGATATTCAATAAGTAACCACCTCGATCGCAACCTCGAGAGCGACCGCCTCAGACGGGCGTTGGCTGCGCGCCTCGACCGGTCATTCAGGCGGGTTGGCATCAGTTCAGCGCGCGCAGCAAGATGGCTGGGCGTAAGTGAATACGCCGTGCACTGCACTACTGGCGACATGGAATCATCGTGCCGCCGTTGAATGCCTGTACGAGTCTCGCCGCGTTCCTGAATCTCGACGTTCACTGACTTTGCACCGGGAAGCCTCAGGCCGCGTAATTCGCATTTCATGACAACGGCGGCGCATGGAGTCGGTGTGCTGTGCGTCCCTATTCATCCTTGTCAACATGGTCGGACTAACGCGCGACGACGCGCGAGCAGCCATTTGCAAGTCGACGCTGCACGCGCTTGCCGCAAGAACCGGGGTATCGATGTGAATGCAGCTAAACCTAAACGGTCGTCCGATGACGTCCGGCGCTTCAATGGGCACGAGATGGAACTGGCGCGAGGCGCTTTGCATATCGCGAGCACGCTATAGGAGCACAGCATTCGCGCGGCGGTCAGAGAAACCCTCCTCCAGTTCGAGGCATGTCACGGACCTCATTACGTGAAAGCGTTCGCGCATGCCCTTCTCGGCAGACTGGAACAGCGCGGCAAGCCGGAGGCAGTCAAGGTGCTTCACGACTTTATAGAGCATGGCCGCCTGCCAGAGCAGACACATGGTGTGCCACCGAAACCTGTGCCTACCCGGAAGACCATCGCCCCAAACCAGCGATTCACCCAGTCGCTGATGAGCCGGGCGGGTGCAATAACCGAAGCTCCTTGACCGCCACCGGACGGCGCGGCGCAAAAAAGGCTCGTCCAGGGCGCACGTCGCAAACGCGGCTTTGCTTCCAGACAAAAGTATGTTGGTCCCTTTAACCGTAGCAAAAAGCCGGGGTAGAACATGTCAAAGCGAATCGCTTACGTAACCGGGGGTATGGGTGGAATTGGAACGTCGATATGCCAGCGGCTATACAAGGACGGCCTGACCGTCGTTGCGGGATGCGGGCCTAACTCGCCGCGGCGGGAACGGTGGCTGGCCGAGCAGGCCGGGCTCGGATTCTCCTTTATCGCCTCGGAGGGCAATGTCGGTGATTGGGAATCGACCGAGGCCGCTTTTGCAAAGGTAAAGAAGGAGGTCGGTGAGATTGACGTGCTGGTCAACAATGCTGGCATTACGCGGGACGGCGTGTTCCGGAAAATGTCGCGGGAAAACTGGAACGATGTCATCGACACGAACCTGACGAGCCTCTTCAATGTGACCAAGCAGGTCATCGAGGAGATGGTCAGCAAGGGATGGGGCCGGATAATCAACATCTCGTCGGTGAATGGACAGAAGGGGCAGTTCGGCCAGACCAACTACTCGACGGCGAAGGCGGGCATTCACGGCTTCACCATGTCGCTGGCCCAGGAGGTAGCGACAAAGGGCATCACGGTGAATACGGTTTCACCGGGGTACATCGGAACCGATATGGTGCGGGCTGTGCGCCCCGAAGTACTGGACGCCATCGTTCAGAGCATACCCGTGCGCCGCCTTGGGGAAGCCGCCGAAATTGCTTCGATTGTTTCGTGGCTTGCCAGCGGCGAAGCGGGCTTCGCCACAGGGGCTGACTTTTCGCTGAACGGTGGCCTGCACATGAGCTAGCGACCACCGACGCTTGAACCCGGACGAAAGCGGCTGTCCCCGGCGCTCGCGACAGAGCGCCGGAGACGCGGAAGCCCCTGGTGCGCAGTGCCTTTTTTGCCCTGCACTTATTCCTCGACGACACGCAGGACTTCAGAAGCGTCCCGCACCGGGCGCGCACCAGGGTTGACCTGACCTGCCGTCGGGACAGTACGCCACGAACCTCACGCATCACTCACGGAGACCCACATGCGCGATGTGCGATGCATCGAACCAACTTCATACCCCATTGGACCAAAGACACTGCGTTTTCTTGCGCGCGATGCGCAGGACCCCGGCGCTGCCCTCGTGTATTGGCTGGAGATTGCAGAGCCGTCATGCGAGGCGAACTTCTTCGAAGCGACGCGAAAATTTGGTTCGCTGATGCAGCTCGTCCTTCCCGACGAGCGCCCTGGCGTGTTTGTGAACCGGAGCGCCGTTCATGCCGTTCAGGATTGTGGCATCGTTAAACGGCTTGTTTTCAAAGACAAGTCCTCGCTCGAGGTTCGATACAGCGGGCCTTGCAGCGACCTCCGCGATGCGTAAGCAGCACGAGGCTCCGATGCGTTTTGGATGCTCTCGTTCCGGCAGTGCCCTTATCATTTCGGTGCTTGCAGCCAAACCGCGAATATAACAGTGATATGTCGCACCGCCCCTCGAAAAGGCCTATTGCTGGTAGCAGATTCATCGTGTAAAAAGTTGGTGGCTCAATTGGTGCAATGCCGGTTGGACTTCATCATCACAATCGTTTTTGGGAACATCAGAAAAATGGCAACAGGTACTGTGAAGTGGTTCAATGACGCAAAGGGTTTTGGTTTCATTACGCCGGACAGCGGCGGCGAAGACCTGTTCGCGCATTTCTCGGAGATTCAGTCGAATGGCTTCAAGTCGCTTCAGGAAAACCAGAAGGTCAGCTTCGAAGTGAAGCAAGGCCCAAAGGGCAAGCAGGCAGCGAACATCCAGCCGCAATAAGCGGCGGGTTCCCAGGTTGCGTAAATCAAATGGCCCGTGAGGGCCATTCTCATTTGTACCGGCGAGGCAACGTCAGGTTGCTGATTGGAGGCAAGCCTTCCGCTCTGAAATGCATGGTGCGTACGAGACGCTCGACGATCTCATCGTCGGTGATGCGGCGCCTCGTGACGTGGAGTGCTTTCGAGTGCTCGACAATCATATCGTTGACGAGCTGTGAGGGGGCGCCTTGCGGTCGTACGGCTTGTACGCGTACCCGCCCGCGCCGGTTTTATGGTCGAATCGCCCTCTCTCCCAAAGCAAGTTGGCGGTCTTCGAATAGACGATTTCCGGCTTGTCCGCCCACAACCTGTTACCGCTCGGGCGATTTCTGACACCGAACTCGCGCTGGTGCTTCAGGACCACGCCAGTGCTCGCCCCTTTTGCGTTCGATGACGTACTTTTAGTGCGGCAAGCGGCGGTGGCAGGCCTTCGAGCCGAACTCCTATGAGGAATAGGACGCACGAAGTGTTCTTCGCGAGCGCCCGACCCGCGGGTAGCAAAGAATGAGCGTATGGTGGGAGGGTCCAATCCCTCGCTCCGTATTGAAGGCGATTTCCAGGCGCCTGGCACACGCGAAAGCAGCGCAGTGCCCATCCGGCGGTTCGACGCATTGCTGCCTTCTCTGGAGTTGCATGATGATTTATGATTCCGCTGAAGAACGCGGCGGCGATACCAGCATCCGTAGCACGCGTCACGACAGGCCGCTTTTTCCCTTCACTTGGGATGAAACGGAACGCGTGCGGCGCTTTGGCACCCCCCGGCACTGGGCCACGGGGGAAATGCTGAATAAGTTGCTGTATGCGCTCACAGCGGATGACATGGAACGCGTGCGGCGCTTTGGCACCCCCCGCCACTGGATGGCGGGCGAAATGCTGATCGAGGCTGGGCACCCCGTGCCAGGGCTGATCCTCATGCTGAGCGGTGCAGCGAGTGTGGCCCGCCGGGACGGGCTAGGCCGGTCCGAGGTTGTGGCCGAGCACTGCGTGGGCCATTTCGTGGGGGACGTCGGTCAGTTGTCGGGCCAGCACGCGATTGTCGATGTCGCTGCGCTCGAACCCATTGACGGGCTCGTGATTCCGCCGGACCAACTGCGCGCGCTCATCAATAGCGAGGCGGAGCTCGGCGGGCGCATCCTGCGTACGCTCATCCTGCGGCGCATTGCGGCCATCGAAGCGGGTGCAGGGCCGATGCTGATCGGAGACAGCCACGACGCACGGCTGCACGACCTGTGCGTGTTTCTCACCCGCAACGCGCATCCGCACAGCGTTCGCGATGCGGCCGCGGACTGCGAAGCGCGCCTGCTCATCGAGCAGCTTGGCGCGGCGCCCGACGATTTGCCGCTCGCGATATGCCCCGACGGCACAATTCTGCGCTCGCCGAGCGATACGCAGCTTGCCATGGCGCTCGGGTACCTGTCCGACCTCGACGCGTCGCAGGTCTATGACGTCGCGATCGTTGGCGCCGGTCCCGCGGGGCTCGCCGCGGCCGTATATGCCGCATCAGAAGGGCTGTCCGTGCTTGTGCTCGATTGTCAAGCGTTCGGCGGGCAGGCCGGTGCGAGCGCCAAAATCGAAAACTATCTTGGGTTTCCGACGGGCATCTCGGGCCAGGAACTCGCCGGCCGCGCGTTCACGCAAGCCAACAAGTTCGGCGCGCACATCGCCATTCCCGTGGAAGTGACGGCGCTGCATTGCGGCAAGCAGCCGTATTCGCTCGACACGCGCGGCGGCGGCTCGGTGCTCTCGCGCACGGTGGTCATCGCGAGCGGCGCGATCTACCGGCGGCCGGCCATTGCGGGCCTCGATGCCTTCGAAGGGCGCGGGGTCTACTACTGGGCCTCGCCGCTCGAAGCATGCATGTGTAAGGACGCCGAGGTGGCGCTCGTGGGCGGCGGTAATTCGGCAGGTCAAGCCATCGTCTTTCTCGCGGGGCACGCGACGCACGCGCATGTTCTGATTCGCAGGGACAGCTTCGAGGCGACGATGTCACGCTACCTCATCGATCGCATCGCCGGCTTGCCGAACGTGACGGTGCATCCGCATACCGAAGTCGAGCGGCTCGAGGGGGATGCCACCGGGCTTGCGTCGGTTGTGCTGAAAGCGCCGCTCGAAGGCGGCGCCACGCGTCTTGACGTGCAGCATCTGTTCCTCTTCACGGGCGCCGATCCCAATACCGATTGGCTGCGCACGTGCGGCGTCGAACTCGATGCGCACGGGTTCGTGCTGACCGGCGCGGCGGTCCCCGCGGGCGAGCGGCGGCGTGCCGGGGACGCGACAGCTGTCAATCTGATGACAAGCGTGGAAGGCGTATTCGCGGTCGGCGATGCACGGGCCGGTTCGATGAAGCGCGTGGCGACCGCGGTCGGTGAGGGGGCGGCCGTCGTCGCACAAATTCATGCGTTGCTCGCGAACATCGGAGCGGACTCGCTCGGGATCGGGGCGCGGGGTTGATGCTGCGAGCATTTTTTTCGGAATGCCTCTTCATATGTTCAGTACTCCGCCGGAGCTTGGTCGGCGTGTGCGGGGCCACGTCGAGCGCTTCCAGCGCGGCCAGATTGGCGCCGCTCTTATCCACATTAATCAGCGATCACCTTGAACCGCTCATCGAGCACCTCGACTAGGGCTTGATGGTGCTGCGCGACGCAACCGCACTTTGGGAACTTGCTTGTAGGCGTCGAGCGTGCGGCCGCTCATCCGGATAAACCTGATGTGGAGCGCGACGGCGAGCGGGTACAGGTCGCCGCGACGCGCCTAGATAAGCACATGCTCCTTCGTTGAGAAGGTGAAGAATGTGGCAAGCTCGAACTCCGTGAGTTCGCGAGGTATCTGCCGGATGCAAGGTAGGTGACCTGCCAGTGTTCCTGTTGAAGATCGTTAATTCTGCTAGCGGTGCCCATTGAAGCGCTAATGCTGTCCGTTAATTCTGCTAGCGCGGCTTTTCCACCGGACCACGAACTCACTGCCCGGAACGGCTCAATAAGCGCAGCACGGCACGGCGCTTACCAAAATCCACCCAAGGAATGTTGAAGGCCGCCGAAGTAACACCTAAAGTGCCATACCGTAGGGCGTTTTTGATCAGCGTACTGAGATGGGTCCCGTCCGAGGATCGAAAAAAATGACCTCGACATTTACGCTTGCTGCCGCTTCTGGCCCACGTACCTATCGCGCCACTCGGCAACCACGTTAGCCGAATTAGAGGACACGCTGAACGCGCTAGCAAAATTAACGGACATCCTGCTGCGCGCCCGTTGACGAAACGCAACGGAACGCAGAAACGCCATTCGCCCGTCGAGCCTTATCGGGCATGGCTTACAGCCATTCCTTCGCTAGCAAACTCAATGAACACGGCTAGCAGAATTTACGAACATCGACAGCAGCCAGCGCCTGTTGCTGGACCGTAGGCAGCGGTTTTACGAACTTCTCTCGCTCAGGATTGCGGTCGATTACCTCGCCGAGTTGAGCCAGAATACGTGCATCCATGCGATCCGTCTTCGCCAGTTTCCCCATGGCGCGCGCGAAATCCCGTGCCTGTCTGGGGTTGATGACTGCCACCGCATAACCAACTGCCTGCAGCGCACAGGCCACCGTCGACTCGAGACCACCTGTGGCTTCCATCACGACAAGTGCGACTCGATGCGCGGCCAGTTGTGTCAGCAAGGCATCGAAGCCTTCGGTGTCGTTGCTCAAATTCAGCGACGGAATGTTCAGGCCTATGGCCACTTCCAGCGTGTCCCTTGCCACATCAATACCAACCGTGATCGGAACAGAAGTTGGATCTGACAGGCTCGTCACTACTCCTCCTTGTACATGCGAATTGGATTCGGACAACTATTCGGGCTTCAGATGAGCGGCTCGGCTCGCGCGTCATCTGCTAAGAAACGGGCTTGCAGGCCCCAGGGGAGAGCAGGCTGCACGAGCTTCGCCAAACCAACATCGACAGCAAAAATCAACGGCAGGCTGTGGATTTCTGGACGATGCGTCTGCGGCGCACCGGCAAGCTTACCGTGGACCATCTGACTGTCGCCACTACGTACCGTTGTGGCACGAGGCCCACGTATGCACCGCCCTGGCGACGGTTATCGAAGGTCCTCCAGAACAGCCCGCGCGGGCTAATCACCGAGTGTTGCCTCGATCGGCACTTTCGTCCGTATCATGCAAAATAGTCACATCTAAAATGCAGGGGATGGCCCGTGGGCGTCAACTTCGACCTGAACGATTTGCAGGCGTTTCGAGCCGTCGCGGAGTTGGGTAGCTTCCGCAAAGCAGCGGAGGCGGTCAATATTTCGCAGCCAGCGCTGAGCCGGCGCATCGAGAAGCTCGAAGCGGCGCTCGGCGTGCGGCTCTTCGAGCGGACCACCCGCAGCGTGACGCTCACCACCATAGGTCGCGTGTTCGCCCCAAGCGCGGAACAACTTCTCGACGATCTCGATGTCGCGTTGCTCGGCATCCGCGACGTCTCCAGCAGCCGCCTCGGTCATGTGACCATCGCATGTGTGCCGTCGGTCGCCTACTATTTCCTGCCGAGCGTCGTTGCCGCCTATCACAGCCGCTATCCGCGGATCCGGGTCAAGCTGCTGGACTCGAGCGCCAACGAAGTGCTCGGCTCGGTCATCAGCGGTGAAGCCGATTTCGGCGTCAGCTTCATGGGCAGCCAGGAAACCGAGGTCGAGTTCAAGGTCCTGCTGCAGGAACGGTTCGTCGCCGCGTGTCGTCGCGATCATCCCCTTGCTCGGAAAAAGCAGGTGACCTGGAGCGAGCTTTATGAACACGAATACGTTTCCGTCGACAAGACTTCCGGCAACCGCCTGCTGCTCGATCAGGCGTTGACCAACGTGGCGCCGGCAGTGCCGAGCGTCTGCGAGACTCGCCATGTCACCACCATGCTCGGCCTGATCGAAGCGGGACTTGGTGTGGCAGCGGTGCCTTCAATGGCAATGCCCATGCGCGACCATCCGATTCTGACCAGCGTGCCGCTCGTCGATCCGGTCGTGACGAGGCGAGTCGGTATTGTCAGACGCCGGGGACGCCCCCTCGCGCCGGCCGCACAGCAGTTCTACCAGACGATCCTCGACACGAAGCGCAGCGGCATGGCCGACGCCGCGGGAAAGAAGGCGCGGAAATGACACTGCCGAGGCCCTTCAGGCTGCTTTACGTCCAGGTTCTGCTTGGAATGGGGCTCGGCATGACCGTGGGCCACTTCTGGCCACAGGTCGGCGCATCGCTCAAACCACTCAGCGATGCGTTCGTCGCGCTGGTACGCATGATGATCGCGCCTATCGTCTTCTGCACGATCGTCACCGGCATCACGTCGCTTGCGAGCGGCTCGAAGATCGGCCGGACCATCCTGAAGGCGCTGGCGTTGTTCTACTTTCTCACCATCGTTGCACTCGTCCTGGGGCTCGCGACCGCGCTCGCGCTGCATCCGGGCGCGGGACTGCATATCGACGCACATCATCTGGACACCGCCATCCTCGCGCAGTATTCGACTCGCACGCAGACGCACGGACTCGTCGAATTCGCGCTGCATGTGATTCCGGAGACGCTCGTCGGCGCCTTCGAGAAAGGCGAGGTTCTGCCGGTCCTGCTGCTTGCCCTTCTGTTCGGCTTCGCAATGAACGCCAGTGGAAGCGCCGGACGGCGAGCGCAGGAATTCATCGATAGCTTCGCACACGTGCTGTTCCGCATCCTCGCGCTGATCATGCGGCTTGCCCCCGTCGGGGCATTCGGCGCGATGGCGTTCACGGTGGGCCGTTTCGGCATCCGTTCGATTGGCTCGCTCGGCATGCTGATGTTGTCGTTCTATGCGGCGTGCCTGCTGTTCGTCATCTGCGTGCTCGGTCCGATCGCACGCCTGCATCGCTTCTCCCTCTGGCGTTTGCTGCGCTACATTCGCGAGGAACTCGTCATCGTGCTCGCGACGTCGTCGACCGAACCGGTGCTGCCGCGCCTCATCGTCAAGCTCGAAGCGCTTGGCTGCGACAAGGGCATCGTGGGTCTCGTGCTGCCCGCCGGCTATTCCTTCAATCTCGACGGCACGGCGATCTACCTGACGCTCGCCTCGATGTTCATCGCGCAAGCGTGCGATGTACACCTCTCGGGCAGCCAGATCGCGACGATGCTCGTGGTCATGCTGATCACGTCGAAGGGCGCGGCGGGCGTGTCGGGCAGCGGACTGGTTGCGCTCGTCGCGACGCTCGCCGTCATTCCCGATCTGCCGGTTGCAGGCGTCGCGCTACTGGTCGGCATCGATCGCTTCATGTCCGAGGCGCGTGCCCTGACGAGCGTGATCAGCAATGCCTGCGCGGTGATCTTCATATCGATGTGGGAGCGCGCCTGTGACCGCGCGCGTCTGAAAGAAGCATTGAGCCTGGCGCATGAGCCCGAAGAAGCTTTCGATCAGCCCGCCGACCTGACGGGCTGAATCGTTGCCGTCGTCTCAATGAGTGGCGACGGAATCGAGCCCGGTCGATGTCACCTCCGGCTGCACGGCGGGCGACGCGAGATAGTCGAGCAGCGCTTTCGCCTCCTTCGGATGTTGCGCGCCGACCGGGATGCCGGCCGCAAAGCGGGTGACGGACTGCATCGACTCCGGAATCTTGCCGACGTACGCCGCGCCCTTCACCGGGAGCAACTCGCTCACCTGCTGAAATCCCACTTCGTAGTCGCCGGTTGCAACCACCGACCCCACCGGGATCCTCGGGATCATCTTCGCCTTGGTCTTCACCTGTTCCTCGATGCCGAGCCGCTTGAACAACTCGCGCTCGATATAGACGCCGCTCGCGCTATCCGAGTAAGCGATCGACCGGGCATGCAGCAGGGTTTCCTTGAGCGCCGCCTCAGACCCGATGTCGGGCTTCGGCGCGCCATCACGCACGACCATGCCGATGCGCGAATCCGCGAGCTCGACGCGCGAATCGGGGATCACCTTGCCCTGCTTGATGAGGTCGTCGAGTGCATAGCCGACCATGATCACCACGTCGGCAGGCTCGCCGCGCTGAAGCCGGTTCGGAATGGCCTCCGGTGACTTGCCCATCGACGGTCCGAGCGCGGTATCGAGCGTGTTGCCCGTGGACGCCGCGAACTTCGGGCCGAGCAGCTTGTAGGCGGCGGTGAAGCCGCCCGAGCTCATCACGTGCAGATCGGCGGCCTGCACATTCGCCGCAGCGGCGGCGCTGCCGAGGAGCGCCGCGGTGCAGAGTTTCAGAAGGATGGATTTCATGGCTGAAAGAACGTCAGGCTGAAGTTCGGGGAGCGAAGCGATGCTTCAGGAAGCCGCATGCAGCGGAACGCGACGGCGCCGATACAGTGCGAGTGTGGCACCGAGCCCGCACACCGCGGCGAAGCTCATCCAGTAGCCCGGCGCGGCTTTATCGCCCGTCATGTGAATGAGCGCGGTCGAGATAACGGGTGTGAAACCGCCAAAGACCGCCGTCGCGAGGCTGTAGGCCAGCGAGAATCCCGCGACACGCACTTCGACGGGCATCACTTCGGTGAGTGCGACGACCATCGCGCCGTTGTACATCCCGTACATGAACGAGAGCCAGAGCAGCACAAGCAGCATGTTGACGAAGCTCGGCGCATGAGCCAGCAGCGATAGCGCGGGGTAGGCGGTCGCAATCGCCAGGATCGTCATTCCGAGAAGGAGCGGACGGCGTCCGATCCGGTCCGATAATGCGCCACCAATGGGCAGCCAGATGAAATTGGAGATCCCCACGCACAGCGTGACGAGCAGGCTATCGGCGGTGCTCAGATGCAGGACCGTCTTGCCAAAGGTCGGCGCATACACCGTGATCAGATAGAAGCTCGTGGTGGTCATTGCGACCAGCAGCACGCCCGCGATCACGACATTCCAGTTCTGTACGAGTGTCGTAAAGACTTCTTTCATGCTCGGGCGATGCTGGCGCTGTTTGAATTCCTGCGTTTCCTCGAGATTGCGCCGCAAGATGAAGATGAAAGGCACGATCATGCAGCCGACGAAGAACGGTACGCGCCATCCCCACGCAGCGATCGCCGCCGTGTCGAGCCACTGATTGAGCGCGAAGCCGAGCGCGGCAGCGATGACGATCGCCACCTGCTGGCTCGCCGACTGCCAGCTCGTGAAGAAACCCTTGCGGCCCGGCGTCGCCATCTCGGCGAGATAAACCGATACGCCGCCCAGTTCCGCACCCGCGGAGAAGCCCTGCAGCAGACGGCCAATGAGCACCAGGCCCGGGGCGAATAGTCCGATCGTCGCATAGCCGGGCACGAACGCGATCAGGATGGTGCCGCTCGCCATGATCGACAGCGTGACAATCAGGCCCTTACGGCGACCGACATCGTCGATATACGCGCCGAGGATGATCGCGCCGAGCGGCCGCATCAGGAAGCCCGCGCCGAACACTGCGAACGTCATCATCAGTGAAGCGAACTCGCTCCCCGCCGGGAAAAAGACCGCGGCAATCTGCGTAGCATAGAAGCCGAACAGGAAGAAGTCGAACTGCTCCAGGAAGTTGCCTGCCGTCACGCGTAGTACGGCGGATGCCTTCGATTGCCCGGGGGCCAGCGGGGGTGAGGAGGGATGCATCGAGGTGTCTCCAGAAATTTTGAACTTGCGGTGTTCGGGCGATTTGTTGTTTGTCGAATATTCGCCCGAGCCACACGAAACGATAAGTGCTATTTTCGAAACGATTGATGTCCGCTGGTTATCAGTGTCGGCGAAGCGCTCAAGCTACGAAGCGGCACTGGGACGCGGGCGTTCGGGTGTCCATGTTGCGCCCCCGGTTCAGGTGATCGTCGATTTCCGCCGCGCATCCGAGCATGCGGGGATAAAGGAAGATCGTGAATGCGGCGGTTTCCAGAGCGGTCTCAGTCAATTCACCACGTTGCAGCGGCTGCCACAGCATCTTCAGCAGCAGCGCCGCGATCACGGCATCGACGTTTACGCAGTACACGTTGCGGGAGACGCCGGCATCAAACAACGCCTGCACCAGTTCGCGATAGAAAGCATGGAACACGTTATATTCCCCACGCTTCTCGCACAGTTCCGCGATGAACACTTCGCGCGGGTCGTGGTTGACCGGCCTGTCCTTGAAGACCGGATGGTTCACGCCCGGCAGCTTCGCGATATCGAGGCTGCCGGCATGCTTCTGTCGGGCCTTGTACTGCGCATAGCGCTCGACCGAGCGCTCGGCCAGCGAGCGCAGGTCCACGCCGTGCGCGGGGTCGGACGGATCGGCAAGCCCGCTGTCCCTGAACGCTTCGATCAGGAACGCGATGCCTTCATAGCCATTGCCGCCATGCGTATAACCTGTATGGGTGAGAAAGCCGACCAGCGCCTTGTTGAGTTGCACGCGCTCGGGGCTTTCCGGGCCGTCAGCGGATACTGCGCCCTTTGCTCCCTGCGCCGAGATGGCTCCCGGACCGTTGGTGAGCAGCAGACCGACGAGCGTCTTGAAGGCGAACAGATCGTTGGGCTCCGGCGCGAGGTTGAGCAACGCGGCAAAACAGATTTCGGTCAGGCTGCGTTCGTTCAGCAGCGCTTGCGTGGTAAAGCCGCAAAAGCCGTCGGGACGGTGTCGCGAGGCGTCCGCCGATGCACCGATCAGCGTCCCGAACAACATGGTCCACCAGGGCAGGCTCTCGGCCGTGACGCGCGAGATGCGCTTGCGCATCAGCGGTCCCCACGCGAGCGTCACGCAGATCGCGGCCAGAACAGCGTCTGCCGTCGGGTGAGCGGGCTGAGACGTGAGCCAGCGCACGAGGACCGATCTGACTCCACGCTCGGCGAGTCCCGAAAGCATCGCTTCGGCGCGCAAATCGCGCGTGTCGGCAAAGAGCGGCTCGTAGCCGCTGACGGCGATCCGGGCGATGTCAAAGTTCTCGTCGAGCGCACTCGTAAGGCCGGCTGCCGAGAAGCGTTCGATCATGCATTTCGCGGCATCCCGCGCCGCGCGCTGGCGATTCGGCCCGATGATCGAGGTCGCGGCGGCCAGGATGGCGTTGGGTGCATTGCCGGCCTCGCGTGCGGCTTGCGCTGCCGCGAGTTCCGGCATTCCGTGCAGATTGACGGACGCAGCGATCGCGACATCGATGAGCTTCTCGTCGTTTTCTCCGCCGAACTCGTGAAGCAGGGCAAGGCTGACGTTCGCTTCGAGCGAATGCGTCGCCGCGTCGAGCATCGAGGCGCCATACAGGCTGCTCACTTGCGTTTTCGCATCCATCTGCGATGCTCCCGACGCATCCTTCAACGCCTGACGTGGCGCAATCGCACCGACTTGTCGATTGACCTGCAAGACTTGCTCGTCGTAGGGCGCGACTGCTCCCACTACGGGGATCGCAAGGTCGGACGGAAGCTGAATTCCCTGGTCGGAGCCGAACCACGGCTTGAGCGCAAGGCTGCCTTCGGGCTCGAAGTCAGGCATCGTCGCGTTGGCGCGCATGACGGCGGCCAGCGCCGCCGGGATATGCGCGATGTTCGTGACGACCGCGCCCTTGGCGGAGCAGCACGGATCGTCTGGCGTAAAGAGGCGGTCTACGCCGAACATTTCCATGAACCAGCGCTCCTTGGCTTGCGCGTCGTCGGAGCCGCCGGCCATCGCGCCCGCATGGCCGACCGCACGCGTGAGGCGGCTCTTCCACCGGCCCACCACACAGGCGACCACCGGTTTCGTGAAGGCCGCATCGGCCTCGTAGTAGCCACCCGGTTCGCAATAGAGCACAGCGGCCTTGCTTCGAGCATCGTTGGCGAGTGCGAACGCAAATTCCGGCGCGGCATAGTGGATGTAGACGTCCTTGCCGCTCGAGATGACGGTCGATGTGCCCCAGCCGCTCATGCGCAGGTACTGCGCGATCGTCGTACTAAAGCCGCCGGAGTTCGAGAAGATGGCGATCGATCCCTTGCGCAATGAGTCGTCCGGACTATCGCCGCCGAGTGCTCCGCCGATTCTTACGCGATTCCACGAGTCAGCGACGCCGAGCCCGTTCGCACCGAAGATGTCGATGCCCGCTTGCTGACCCATCGCGCGAATTTCGCGGGCGTCGTGTACGGCGATCTTTTCGGTGATGATGAAAATCTTCTTCAGATCGGGATTGACGCGGATCAGTTCGGCGACGCCGTCGCGGGCCGCCGATGGCGGTAGATAGACCACGCCGCAGTTGAACCGATGCCCCGCTTCCAGACCCTCGCGGACGTTGTTGTAGACCGGGATATCTCCGATCGATGTGGTGAGCACTTGTCCGCCTTTGCCCGGCGCCGTGCCGAAGACAATATTCCCGCCTGAGAACGCATGACTGACGGGCGTCACGTCCGAGGACTCACCGCCCAGGATATTGAGCACGCACACGCGATCGTCACGCGTGGCGATCTGCGCCAGCGAGTTGACGCCGACGAAATACTTGAACTGGCTGCTGTTTTGCTTGTACACGTTGCTCTCCTCAGGCTTGAGCCGTTTCGGTTTCCGTCGCGGGTGCGCCGATCCGTGCTGCGATCTCGGCCCGGCCACCGGCGCGCATCCAGGCGTCCGCTTGACGCGCGTACTGGATGACCTCGCTGATGTCGGAGTCGAATCCGAAGAGCCGATAGGGCAGACCGAGCGAGTCGCATGTGTCCCTCAGCGCGGCCATCCCACGCACGAGGTTCGGGCCTCCCCGGCCCAGCACCACGTAAAGCGGCGTCGGCCCATGCTCGCTGAAGTGTTCGCGAAGAGCGTCGGCCATCGCTCGCAGCGTCTCGAAGATGTCGGTGTTGTTCGACTTGCCGCCGATGATGAAGAGCACATTCGACTGCTTGAGCCAGTGTTTGAAGCAGATACGGGCCACCTCCTTCATCTTCGCGTACGGGGGATTGCCGCCGAAATCCGACGAGATGATCGCGGCGTCGCCGAGCATTTCGGTCACGAGCGAGTTGGCGCCGCCGCCGAACGTCGGCGCGAGAATCGTGCCTTCCTCGTTGATCACATATACGTCGCTCTGACCCTGGTGCGTGCGCAACTGATTGATCTCCTGCTCGAAGTCGGAGTAGTCCGCTGCGAACAGGTGTTGCGGCAGCCCGAGGCGCGTCCATCGCGGATCGTCGCGATCGAAACCGCACTTGAAGTCGCAGGCGACCGGTGTGAGGCGCCCCTTCTTGTCCTCGCGCATGCGGATCGGATTCAACTCCAGTGTCGTCATGCCGAAATCGTGAAAGAGCTCCCAGAGTTTCGGCAACTGCTGCACGAGCGGCGAGATGATCTCCTTCGGCGCACCAATCTCGCTCAGCGCGTTCGCCACGACAAACGCCTTTAAGCCCGTCAACGCGTCGAAGGGCACCATCGCCACATGCTTCGGGTCGACCTCTTCGATATCCATGCCGCCCTTATGCGAGAGCGTCATGGTCGGCGCGCGAAAACGCGTGGAGTCGGTGATCGAGAAATAGACCTCATGCTGGGCCGGAACGCCGGCTTCGAACGTCACGCCATTCGACTTTGCTTTCAGGTGGCCGACGGAATGCTCGGCGAAGTACAACCGCTCCTTTTCGATCAACGCCGTCTTGAGATCGGTCGCGCGGCCGAGTAAGCCCGCCTTCCCCTTCTTTCCCACTCCGCCTTTGAAAACGGGTTTGATGAATATCTGGCGATGACGATCGATCAAAGTCTTGATCTCCTCCTCGCTGGCGCTCGGGCCGAGGATCTCACTCGCCGGGAATCCGACGAATTGCAGCAGGCGCGCGCCGTGCAACATACCGGTGATTTGCATGAAGTTGTCTCCTGAAGGGCATAGCGATACAAAAAAGAAACGGGTGTTCGGATTGGTCGATGCGAAAGCGCCATGCGTGTCAAGCGGCCGTGACGCCGATGGCGTTCGGAATTTGGCTGATGTGTGTTGAGTTGTCCGGTGCTCGAACCGGCTGGGGCTCGAGACTACCGGGCCCAAGGGGCGATCGTTACCCGTTCCAGGCGCGCTTTGCGTTGTACATAACCTTGTCTCCGATGCGTTTTACTTTCGTTCCAATCTCGCTGGAATCCTGAATACAGATACTCACGCAAATGGAGTTACGCGATAAGTGCATTTTTTCGAAGCACTGATGTTTAGATGTTATCAATGCAGCTGGATGAAACGTGGCATCATCGCCACGTTCCTCTGCGCTGCCTCTCGGGGCAGACGGGTCAGCGGTCCAATCTATGACGTGACTTCAGTTGATGGTCCATCATGGGCGAATGAAGGGACACCCATTAGCCGGCCGGAGTCAAGGGCAAGAAGCGTACGTCGCAAACAGTTGCGTCAATTCACTGCGACTACAGTGCGCCACCTTCATTCGTGCAAACACTTAGCCATGAGGTTTCCAGGGCGGTAGCGACGACTCGAGTGTCGTGATAACAGTTGCCGGCGACGCTACCGGATGGAAACTATTGCCACCTTCCGAGGACACCATCATCTTGATTTCACTTCCTGAAGTCCAGACGATGTAGATGGTTCCGTCGGCGGCTACGTTGATATCAGGCTAAAAGGGGGTGTCACTGATTCTGGTGCAAACAGCCGTTGAAGCCGAGACGTCTCCAATATATAAGGATGCCTTATTTATTGAATAGGACAGCATTCCAGACGGCAGGTGTAGTAGTATCCTTGAATCCGAGAGTGCGGAGATTGAACTGACCCTTGCGGATGCGGTGCATCAACTCGATGCCTGAAATCGTGGTCTTCGCAAACCTGAATCGTTTGAATCCGAGCATCACGTTCGTTCTGGACTTGATGTTTCGATGATCCTGTTCGATCACGTTATTCAGATATTTCGAGGAGCGCACATGCGTCCCCTCAGGCAGCAGAGCGTCAGCGATCATCTCGCGCACGGCCCGGTGGAGAGTGAACCAAACCGTGGGAGGTCAATTCACGCCGCCCGGCGCGCATTCGGCGAGTTCGCAGCTACAGAGGTTTTGGTCAACCCGGCAAGTTTCTTAACCGACAATTCTTCGTTGAGAACAGCAACTCTGACCTGCGCCAGACGGTGCGCTCCCTCGTCCGTCCATCGCATTTGTTGCTTCTTCGCCATGCGATGGCTGACCACCAGGTTCACCGCGGACTCGGCAATGCTGCTGCTGATGGGTAGCCCCTTGTGATGGCGCATGCCATAGTTCACGAGCGTACCGGCGTTGCTCTCGATGTAGAAGTACAGGCGGCGCAGGTTCCAGTACAACGTCGAGCGCTCATAGCCTTTGTTCGCCAACAGCGTGGCATCCAATGCCTTGATGCGGAACACCGATTGTCGGCCCTTTCCATGCCAAACCAGCCACTTGGCATGATCGATCGCTGTCTCTACAGCGATTCGCTCGCGGGGCTCCATCGTCTGGCTTCCTAACACCGAGTTCCTGGCAGCCTTGAACTTCATCGCGATGTGAAACCAGTCCAGGATCCTTGCCCTGGCGAGCTGACTGCCGTCCACTGCCTTGCCAAATTCCCCAGCGTCATCGCTGATCACGGTGACTCGCTCGTCTCGAGCCACGACGCTTGCAAAGAGAAATTGGTCCAGCCGCGCGGGCGCCGATGTCACCAGCTTATGCACGTACGCGTAGAGACGCGGGGTGCGATCAGCAAGAGTTGCGCGGCCCGCAACGATGTTGACATGTCGATCCCGAGTCACCTTCTGCGCCCAAGGCGATTTCAGCTCGACAAGGTCGCGCGCCGCTTTGCGGCTCCTGGGGCTGCTGCTGAAGCTCAGCCAAGCCGAGTCGACGCTCACGCAGCCGACGGTGGTCGATTCGCGAACCTGCTCTCCGTTGACCGCTTTTGGTCCAGACACGATATCGCGCTCGATCTGCGCGTCCAGCGCCCTACCGATGGCGAGGATCCGACGGCGAGTACTACCGAAGGAAATCCCTTTGTCCAGCGGAAGGACCTCTCGAAGCAGCTCAGTGGCCTGACGGTAGGGTAGATGGGCGGCCCATTTGGCCTGCAGGTACTCCAATTCCGGCGTCACACGCTGGTGAACGGGCCTTGCACAGCGGACTCACTGAGCGGCGCGGACGCCCTTGCTTCGCCGCGCTGTTGCACGCCCACAGCCTCGGAATCGGCACGTCGACCTTGCCAAACACGGTTCGCAGCACGATCGACCGGGCGCCCTTGTGCGCCAGCATCGAGCCACAACGATCGCAAGCCAATTGGCTCTCCATCCACCCGGCAGTCTGCTCCGACACCAGTAACGATTGAACCTCAGCGAGCAAGGTGCGACCTTCGGCAAGTGTAAGTCCCAGGTCGGCGACGCTCCGGTCTTTTCGTTCCACCACAGCAACGATCGTCGCTTCAGTCTCACTCGTTTCCCCACCCTCCAGGCGGGTCTCGATGATCAGTCGCATAGCAACTCCGATCGGTTGGCAAAGTCGCCAGCATAGCTGATACGATCAGCGCGCCGGGCGGGCTGGATCGGCTCTTTCCGTCAGAAACTTCGCAGGTTCCAAGTACCGTATCCCATCGGGTACGGTGCCGTCACGCCGTCTCTGACGGCGGTCAAGTCAACGGAAATGGCCTCCCACGGTTTGGTTCACTCTCCAATCATTCTTCGCCAAGAACGGGGAAAGGTAGAGACTCAAACAGTCTCTCAAGCCTTGCTCGCTGCTGCGGAGTCAGCCCTCGTGTAGCGCTCACCTGCTGAACACGTGCGCGCCAGTAGGTCCGGCTGAACAATGAATCTGCGCCGTCCGCTGACCGCTGACTCCGCCGTCGCCGTCGATACAGGTTTGTGCTGACGATGTCGCGCTCCATAGTTGATTGTCGATCCTCCATTTGCTTCGACATAGGCGACAAGCTCCCTCGCGCGGTAATCAAGTTGTGCGAGACTTTCTGCAGCCCCTGGTGTCTCGGTTATCAGCACACGGCAAATGATCAAGATCCCTTTCATCCGTTCGATTGCCTGCGCCGGATTTCCATGCCAGAAACACCAGCGTAATTTCTCGATACGGGAGACCAGTACGCGTCGTGCAGCCTTTTCCGATTCTGTCGTCAAACGCAAACCCTGACGATCTGCTCAAGGTATCGCACGCGCATCGAAATGTGAAACAAGTCGAGCACAGAGTTCGAAGAAAACGGCAAGCTCTGAGCTATCGACTCCAATCCGTTGGCTCCATCAGTGATCACGCACAAACGCGGACTGCAGGAGCCGCTCGCCGCTTCAACTAGGGAGGTGCGACGAGCGGCAATGTCTGGTAATCCATTTCGAACAAATGCGAATGTGCGGGACGCCTGGCCTTTGGCGAACAGTCGCCCTGTCTGCACCTCGAAGCTCGAACATTCCGATTGACGCGCCGACCCCGGACGAATCCGCCGTCAATGGTCAGAGTCCATTCGGTGTCGTAGTCGAAGCTGGTCTGCGTTGCTGGTTGCACGGCCTCAACGCGAGCTCCGGCGCGTAACGCCCTGTTCCGAATGGTCACGTGATTCAGGGTGCAACTCGAGACGCCGATGACAGCAGCTACAGAATCGCCGGATCGTACATACTTCCTCAGCTTGCGCCGCCACGAATATCGGCTGCAGCTTGTGCAGAACGTCTTTACCTTCGGCCAGAGACAAGCCGATCTTCGACCGATCCAGCTCGCAATACTGGCGCTCAATCTCACCGATTTCAAAGTTCCCTGTTTCGTTCCAGTCTGTGGTGATCTCAACGCGAATCGTGACCTTCATTTCGATCTCCGGCAGACGTGCGCGCTCGAGTTTTAGGTAGCACGCGCCGAAACCCCAAGGTTTTTAACGCTCCCGTCGGGCAGTGACAGATTTGCTTCGCTTTACGGCCGGGGCAAACCGGCCATTCGAATTTTGCATCCTGATTCGAATGCCGATGCGGCGGTTGTTTCCACTGTCTAATGGTCGCGCGATGCTGACCTTCGTGCGGAATTTATCGGCCCGACGCGGACTCTCGGTCGCCGGAAAAATGGACGTACTACTACACGTCTGTCGCGGGCACGGTTGCTGACATTCCAATCGTCCCGGAGCTGGAATACGCCAGTACGTAATTCACCAGAGCCTTCAGCTTGGCAGGCTGCTGCCGTCTGCTCGGGTAGTACAGGTAGAACCCGGGAAAAGTCGGTGAGAAGCCGCTCAAGACGCGTTTCAACTTCCTGGCCCGGATGTGAGGAAGCGCAAGCTGCTCGAACGTGTACGCCAGTGCAATCCCATCCAGCGCAGCCTCAACCGAGAACAGTGAGTCGCTGATCGTGAGATTGCCGCTGATCTCGTACTCGACGATACGGCCGTCGACCTCGAACTCCCACTTGTGAATGGCCCCGCTGCCTGAAAATCTGAACCGTACGCAGTTGTGATGTATCAGATCGGACGGGTGCTGTGGCACGGGATGCTGCTTGAAGTAGTCGGGCGATCCAACGATGGATACGGCAACCGGGCCACCGAGAGGCAGAGCGATCATATCCTTCTGGACACTCTCTCCCATTCGAATGCCGGCGTCGAACCCTCTTTCGACGATGTCCACGTAGCCCTCGTCATTCGTCAGTTCCACGTGGACGTCCGGATAGGCCTTCAGGAACCCGGCCAGCAGTGGCTGGAGGACCATAGCGGTCGAGATTCGCGCTGCGTTGATGCGCAGGACGCCCGATGGCCGGCCCTGAAGCTCATGAAGTTGCTCTCCGGCTTCCAGCACGTCGCTCAACGCCGGCCCAATCCGGGACAGGTAGGCCTGTCCGGCTTCAGTGAGGCTAACGCTGCGCGTGTTCCGGTTGAGAAGCCTGACGCCGAGCCGGGCCTCCAGATGGCGGATCGCCTGGCTGAGCGCAGAAGGCGAGACCTCGAGCGCTGCCGCGGCGGCAGAGAACCCGCAGTGCTCTGCGACCTTCCAGAATGCGAGCAGTCCATCAAGCTGGTTGAGTCTCATACTTTGAAGAATATCTTCAAACGGTATCCAGTACCAGGGTGTTTTTCTTCTCAGTCAATCTGCCTAGAGTGAAGGGCATTGACCAGGACTGGGAGTTTGAGCATGAGCAAAGTGTGGTTTATCACGGGTGCTGGCAGCGGTATCGGCGCTGGTACAGCGAGGGCCGCATTGAAGGCGGGTGATCGGGTCGTTGCCACAGGCAGGAACCTGGACAAAGTGGGCAATGCCCTGCGCGACCTGGCCGGCGAGAACCTGGAGATTCTCCGGCTCGACGTCTCCGATGAGGCGCAGGCAACGACCGTGGTCGAAGAGGCGCAAAAGAAGTTCGGTCGTATCGATGTAGTCGTGAACAGTGCCGGATACAGCCTCTTAGGCAACTACGAGGAACTGGGAACGCAAGACATTCAACACCTGTTTGCGACAAACTTCTGGGGCGTGAGCAACGTGATGCGGGCAGCGCTGCCGGTCATGCGCAAGCAGCGCTCCGGGAACATCATCAACGTCAGTTCCGTGGCAGGCGCTGTCGGCCTGATGCACTGCGGCGCCTACAGCGCGAGCAAGTTCGCCGTAGAGGGCCTTTCGCTTGCGGTGGCTGAAGAGGTCGGAAAGTTCGGCATCAAGATCACTGTGGTCGAGCCGGGATTCTTCCGCACGGACCTGCTGGACGCAGCTAACGCCAGATGGCCGGACAAGCGCATCGACGATTACGCAGCCGCCGAGGTCAGCGCCGAGGCGATGTGGTCTCCCTACGCCGGCAAGCAACCGGGCGATCCGGACAAGCTCGGCCAGGTCCTGGTAAAGCTTGTGGGCATGGATACTCCGCCCAGAGTGTTCGTGGCCGGAAGCGATGCACTGGCGGCGGTCGGGCCGGCCGTGCAGGCCCGGTTGAAGGCAGTGCATGCCTTCGAGGCGCTTTCGAAATCGACGGACGGCGGCTTCTGATCGCGAGGCGAGTTGCCCTTGTCACGACACACCTGACTGCGAAGGACTGACCCATCATGAGCACGCTCCACGTCAACGGCCGTGAGCACACGGTCGACGTCGCCCCGGACACCCCCATTCTCTGGGCTTTGCGCGACACGCTGGGCATGACGGGCACGAAGTTCGGCTGCGGCGCCGCGCTGTGCGGCGCCTGCACCGTGCATCTGGACGGGCAGGCCATCCGCTCCTGCATTACGCCGATCTCGGTGGCCCAGGGCAAGCAGATCACCACCATCGAAGCCACCACCGACGGCAGCGACCAAGTCGGCGCCATCGTGCACGCAGCCTGGGTCAAGCACGACGTAGCCCAGTGTGGCTACTGCCAAAGCGGCCAGATCATGAGCGCCGCGGCGTTCCTGAAGTCGTTGCCTCGCGGCAAGCAGCCGACCGCCGTCGAGATCGACGCGGCCATGGCCGGCAACATTTGCCGCTGCGGCACCTATGCCCGCATCCGCGCCGCGGTGGCCGACGCCGCCAGGGCCCTGGTCTGAAGGAGCCACCATGTTGCCTGAATTCGACTACAGCGAAATGCCACGCGCCCTGCAGCACCTGCTGACCAGGGACAGGGCCGGGGAAGCCGCCACGCTGCCGCGCCGCAGCTTCCTGAAGCTGGCGGGTGTCGGCGGACTGGCGCTTGGCGTGTTTCCCTATCTGGCCATAGGCCAAACCAGCGGCAGCGGCCAGGCAGCCAGCGCCCTGAAGCCGACGCAACAGCCGTCGGCCTTCGTGCAAATCGCTCCTGGTGGCGACGTCACGGTGACCATCAACCGGCTGGAGTTCGGGCAAGGGGTGCAGACTGCGTTGCCGATGATTCTTGCCGAAGAACTCGACGCGGACTGGAATCTGGTGCGCAGCCGGCAGGGCTCGAACGATGCTGCCTACGTCGACCCGCTTTTCGGGATTCACCTCACCGGCGGTTCCCAGTCGGTCAGGAACAGCTTCACCCAATACCGCGAGCTCGGCGCGCGCGTCCGGGCGATGTTGTTGTCCGCGGCGGCAGCACGCTGGAACGTGGACGTGGCCACGCTGCGCACGCGGGCCGGGACCGTGCTGGGCGCCGGTGGCCGCAAGCTGAGCTACGGCGAACTGGCAGAAGCCGCCATGGCGCTACCCGTGCCCGAGAAGGTCACGCTGAAGAACCCCAAGGACTTCCGCATCATTGGCCGCCCCACCACGCGCCTCGATGCGCAGGCCAAGAGCAGTGGACGTCAGGACTTCGGCATCGATACGCACCTGCCCGGTCAGCTCACCGCCGTGGTGGCCCATCCGCCGGTGTTCGGCGCGCGACTGACCACGGTGGACGACAGCGCCGCACGCGCCATCAAGGGAGTAAAGGCCGTGCTGCGCGTGCCGCTGGACCGCGGTGGCGAAGGCGTGGCCGTGGTGGCCGACGGCTACTGGCCGGCCAGGCAGGGACGCGCGGTTCTGCAACTGCAGTGGAACACGGCTTCCGTGGAGAAAGTGGACAGCGAACAGTTGCTGGCCCAGTACCGCGAGCTGGCCATTCGCCCTGGTCCGCGCCAGTTCGACGCCGATATGACGCCGCTGGCCGCTGCCCCGCACCAACTGGAAGCCGAGTTCGTGTTCCCCTACCTGGCCCACGCGCCGATGGAGCCGCTGAACTGCACCGTCCAGTTGTCCGACGGGCGAGCCGAACTGTGGGTCGGCACCCAGTGCCCCGGTCTGGACGCTGTCGCGGCCGCGCGCGTGCTGGGTCTCAAGCCCGAGCAGGTAAAGATGCACGTGCAGACGGCAGGCGGCGGCTTTGGCCGGCGTTTCGCGGGCACGAGTGACTATGTGGTCGAAGCCTGTGAGGTGGCCAAGGCCGTCCGTTCCGTCGGCCTGAACGCGCCGGTGCGCACGCTCTGGAGCCGCGAGGACGACATCAAGGGCGGCTACTATCGCCCCCTGCATCTGCACCGCGCACGCCTCGGCTTCGACGAGCGCGGCAACGTGCTGGCCTGGGAGCACGTCATCGTCGGGCAGTCCATCACCTCGGGAACGGTATTCGAGCAATTCCAGGTGAAGAACGGCATCGACGCCACCGCCACGGAGGGCATGCGTGGTCCTTACCCGCTGCCGATGCGCCTGACCGTGCACCACCCCACGCCCAACGTGCCAGTGCTGTGGTGGCGCAGCGTGGGTTCCACCCACACTGCCTTCGTGATGGAGACCTTGCTTGACGATATCGCACGCGCCACAAAGCAGGATCCGGTGGCTTACCGCATGCGCCTGTTCGGCGACAGGCATCCGCGTCACCGTGCTGCGCTGCAACTGGCGGTCGACAGGAGCGGCTATGGCAAGAAGCAGTTGCCCACCGGCCGCGCATGGGGTGTGGCCGTGCACGAGTCCTTCGACTCGGTGGTGGCCTATGTGGTGGAGGCCTCCGTCCAACAGGGCCGTCCTGTGCTGAACCGTGTCACCGGCGGGGTGCATTGCAATCTGGCCGTGAACCCGCGCAGTGTGGAGGCACAGGTGCAGGGTGCGGCGGTCATGGGGCTGTCGATGTGCCTGGCAGGCTCGGCCATCACGCTGAAGGACGGTGTCGTCGAGCAGAGCAACTTTGGCGACTTCACCGTCGCCCGCATCACCGACATACCGGAGTTCGATGTCCACATCGTGCCCAGTGCCGATCCACCCACCGGCATGGGCGAGCCAGGCCTGCCGCCGCTGGCACCGGCGTTTGCCAACGCCATTGCGCGCGTCACCGGCAAGCCGCAGCGCCAGTTGCCGTTCAACCTGGCCTGACCCGACGCAGTCATCGTCGGAAATCCGCTCAGATGGAAGCATGATTCACGATATGTATCTGATGCGGGATAAAACGACTGCTGAGCCACTATTCGTGGCCAGCAGGCCTTTACCACCAAGGCAGAGAGGCGCTGCAAACTAGGGAATTCATTACACGCATTTCAGGTCTTTAAAGGTACTAATTTGCGAGAAAAGCTCGGACTGTGATCGAGCAACATGATTGCATGTTGCAGCCGATTCACGGAGTTCCTCTTTTACGGAACATTCGGCACCAAAGGCCGGGCGCCCGCATCGCCAATTCGGAGAGACGATATGAAGGACCGCGTCAATGAATCAGTCAGTGCCCGCTACCGTTCGGTGTTTCGACCGGGCCTGTTTGATGGAAAAGTTGTGATGGTAACCGGTGCCGGAAGTGGCCTTGGTCGTTGCACCGCGCATGAGCTTACCTCGCTGGGCGCGACGCTGATCATGGTCGGACGGAATCCGGGCAAACTGACTGCGGTTCGTGACGAGCTAAATGTGGACTACCCGGAAAGTGCGGACCGAATCGGCTTATATTCTTGCGATGTTCGCGATGAAGCCAGCGTGAAACAGACGGTTGCGGCGGCTCTCGCGGACTTCGGTCGCATTGATGGCCTGTTTAACTGTGCCGGTGGACAATTCCCGGCAAAGCTGGAAAAAATCTCACTGAATGGCTGGGACGCTGTAGTGCGTAACAACTTGCACGGGACATTCCTCATGTCGCGCGAGTGCTTTACCCAATGGATGGCAGGTCACGGTGGCGCGATCGTGAATATGCTCGCGGATATTTGGGGGGGCATGCCCGGGATGGGGCATTCGGGCGCCGCACGGGCGGGTGTCTGGAATTTGACCGAGACGGCAGCCTGTGAATGGGGGCATGCCGGCGTTCGGGTGAACGCCGTGGCGCCGGGGTGGATCGCCTCCGCAGGCATGGACAGCTATAACGAAGAATACCAGGCATTGCTTCGCCAACTGAAGCATAAAGTGCCGCTGCAACGTTTTGGTACCGAATCTGAGCTCGCGAGCGCTGCGGTTTTCCTGCTCTCGGAGGCCTCAGCCTTCATTAACGGTACAGTGATCCGCGTGGACGGCGGGGTTCCCAACGCCCGACATTCTTGGCCGCTCGCCAACGCTGCGCGAATCACCGAATATAACGGGTTCCCTCGCTACGAACCGCCTAAAGGACTCCAGGACTAAGCACAGAGGTACTTTGCTAGTTGCGGGCAGAGATGAAGCGATCGTATCGTGATTTGCAATTTCGTTGAATTATTCGCTCTTCACCTTTCATCTAGTTGCGGCCACCGTATACGTCAATCACCCTGCACTCTAATAATGTTCGCATCGCCAAGCGTTCGGTCTCAGGCGCGGGAACACGCGCCACGTACCGTCACCGTGTCGGAAGATAAACAGTCCAATCGAGCCTGTCGGTCGCAGCACCTCGACATTGTACATAGCGTTTTCTGATTCGAGCATGCACGACTGAATTGGGTTACCCGAACCGGCGTCGAAGGAGTCGGCGCAAGCCATTTTTCCACCAGCGAACGCAAGGACCTTTCTGCAGCGTTCATCCTCTTCTCCTTCAGAGCGGCTCCCATTTTTTGCCACCCGCGCTCCCTCGACACACCTGAGCCAATGATTAACACACTCGATTGTGGCCGGATCAACGTTGCAGCTGACGGATCAGCTGTGAGTTCTGAAATACCTGCATTGGTCGTGGTCGCCCCGCCGGATCTCTACCAGCACGCATCGCGCAAATCAATTCGGATTCCTAATTGCACGCGCTGTAGCCCTCGCGACCACGGCGCCCTTGATATGCTAGTTTTGTCGGTCTCGGCAGCGCTCAAGCTCGCGCATCAATGTATGCATTTCATGTTGTCGCCCGACATGCCAGTCGGTCAGTATGTTGAAGAAGCCTCGCACCCACGAAAACGGTGCCCATCGGAATGGGACTATGATGCGCGGCTTGCGGACTCGCAGCCCTCTTATGACGTCCGTGGCGGCTTCATCGGGTTGTATCGGCCGCCGCAGGAGTGCAGGGAACCCTTTTTCAATCAATTTCGTCGTCGCCAGGGCATTTCCGCCAAAGCCGACCTTAGCAATTGCCGTAGCCACCCATCCCGGACAGAGCACGCTCGCCGTCGCCCCGGTACCGCCTAGTTGTCTCGGCTCGCGCGCCATACGTGCTTGGTGAGGGGAGCTACGAATGGTTTGAAGACGCCACGGTCAATGGCCGCCTTGACGGAGATCCGCAGCAACTGGCGGCGTCACGCGCACGCATCGTTCGCGTTGTTGACGAACTGGTAAAGAAATATGGTTTCGACAGGAGCCGCGTCTATCTTGTCGGATTCAGCCAGGGAGCCACAATGAGCTACAAGGTGGCACTCACGGAACCAGCCGGCATCAAAGGCATCGGGGTAATGAGTGGCGCGATTTTTCCTTCTTTCTTGCACACGCTCAAGCGTTCCCCCAAACTTGTCGCACCTGAGAGTGTTTATTTCGCATGGGGATGCAGACAGCCGCATACCGGTCAATTACGCGCGGGATGCAGTCCAGCGTCTTAAGGGGATGGGTCTGACGCCCGAGTTGCACATCTATCCGGAAATGGAACACGAGATCAACCGCGATGCCTTGCACGATCTCGCTACCTGGTTGCGCGGTTCGTGACAAGCGCCGGTAAGCGATTTGACCGGCTCGCATTGGACTTGGGTACGCTGTCACGATCAAGACGTGCGAGCCCGATTTGTCAGGCAGAGCACCGGAGAAGGGATCGCACCTTTTACCGACCAATCCCTGTCACCGAAGCTTACGCGAGGCTACCCGTGCGTCGCTCGGCAGACGCATTTCGACACATTGCAGTCGGTCACTGTCGCGGGAAAGCGGACTTGGCATCCTCTTACACAAGTCGCCCATTCCGGGCACCCTGTGATTCAGGGTACGCCTAGTCTGGCGAGAATGCGTATCACGGGGCAAAGAAAACCGGCGCGCGCTGGATCGTTAGAACCGCCGTCTTGCAATGATTGCGACCGTCGCTGTGAGCGCCTCATGCGCTCTGTGTGTGCTGCCTTTTTCTCGGTGCGCCCCGTGGGGCCCGAACGGCCGGAGATCGAGTCAAAATACGGCCCCCTCGCCCGAGCGATTCCCTCTATAAATGAGTGGCTTCGACCTCTCCTCGATATGGCGTTGCAATGAAACAAGAAAGTCATTGCGTATTCCTACGCGAAGCGTCTAATGAATCATGCGTGCGGACTCAGTCAGTTGTCGGTTGTACACCCAACATCCCTGGCGTGGCGTTGCACAGCGAGCGTCTGTCGGCGCTCCACTCCAAGGAGCAGATCATGCAATATCCGCTGTATGTCCACCGGAATGGCAATAAGGGCCTTCGCGCCAGCTTCCCCGATTTCCCCACCGCCGACGCGAGTGGCGATTCGTTTAACGAACTGACCCACAATGCCCAAGCGACCGTGGAAGCAATGTATGACCGCAGCGAGCAACTTATCCCCGCCCCTACCTTCAGTATGTCGGAATTGCAGGCGCTCCAAATGGACGATGGCAACGGGCTTTGGGTATTTGTCGACATCGATCTGGCACGTGTGACCTCGAAATCCGTGGGCATTCAAGTCAATCTGCTTGATAGCCTTCTTCAGCAAGTCGATGCAAGGTCAAAAGAGCGCCGCATGACGCGCTCTGCATTCGTCACACTGGCGCTTATTGATGCACTGAAGAAGCAGGAAGGCTAACCATCGTCTTGCCGCTCAGTTCAGGAACTTGACGCGCAGGCGCGGGGCACTTCCTGGAAGCACCGGGATGTGAACGTGCGATTCCTCGACTACGTCGTTGCCTGCCGTAAGTCGGGAACAACCAGTAAGGATGATATGACGCACTCAATGTGGGGCATCGCGCTCGGGCTGGCGCTCATGTTCGGCGCGGCGCTGCGTCGGTATAGGCGCAACGTTCTGCGAAAGCGGGACATCCGCTGGCTTGATGAACACCATATATTGGACAGACTACGCACGCAATTGGAGCTGTCACCCCGGAAATGACGCACGCCAGGTGGCGCGTCCAGGAAGAAAGGCAGCTCCCACTTGTAGATTGCCCCGCTGCCTGAAAACCTGACTCGCACACAGTTGTGATGGATCAGATCGGATGGGTGCCGTGGCACGGGATGCTGCTTGAAGTAGTGGGGCGATCCAACGATGGATACGGCAACTGGGCCACCGAGAGGCACAGCTATCATATTCTTCTGGACACCCTCCCCCATTCGAATGCCGGCGTCGAACCCTCTTTCGACGATGGCCACGTAGCCCTCGTCATTCGTCAGCTCCACGTGGACGTCCGGATAGGCCTTCAGGAACCCAGCCAGCAGCGGCTGGACGAGCATGGCGGTCGAGATTCGCGCTGCGTTGATGCGGAGGACGCCCGATGGCCGGCCCTGAAGCTCATGAAGTTGCTCTCCGGCTTCCAGCACGTCGCTCAACGCCGGCCCGATCCGGGACAGGTATGCCTGTGCGGCTTCAGTGAGGCTGACGCTGCGGGTGTTCCGGTTGAGAAGCCTGACGCTGAGCCGGGCCTCCAGATGGCTAGCAGAATCAACGAACATCAACAGCAGCGCGTGAAGCGGACTTGTCTTTCTGAAGGCGACTCTACCAAACCCTACCCCAGTCGTCGAAACGGAGGACGAATCAGCCAGCTGGGCCAAGCAAAACGTCGATAGCGGCTTGTCCGGCGATTTCGGCTACCAGGAAGGCCCATCGTTCAGTGAACGGGCCGTTCCTCAGCGGTATACGGCTTCCGCGCGCGCCCAGCACCTTGAGATTGGTGCTGCCTTTTATTTCAAAAGTCACGTCAAACATGTCTTGAGCAGCCGGGGTCAATTCGACATGAATCTCGAAACCGCGGTATGCGATCGTTCGGTGCACAAAGGCTCCCTTTGGTCATTGGTGGCTCGTCATGCCGTCAGGCATTTGTACACGCACGTCCCTCAAATATCTCCTGGCCGAAAGCATTGCGGACTGCAACGATCATTGTGTCAATATTCTTATGCACCGACTTGCCGCCCACGATTTGTCTCCCTTGTTGCGTTGCGAGGCCGATCCCGTTTTTTCGGAAGATTTTGTCAAGGCATTACTGCACTTCAAAACCGACAACCCGGTACCAAAACTCATCCGCGCGCCCGTCCGGGCAGCCTTCTCGTTGCCACAATGCATACGCGCGCACGCACAGGTGCTGATCCAACGCTCGATGCCAGTAGACCTCAGTTCGCCCATCTGGGCGGCCGTCTTTTTCCCAAAGAGCGTAAGCACGTTCGCGAACCTCCTGCTCCAAACCCAGCTTGGTTTCGGAATTTTGCTCAAGGTCGTCGCCATAGGGTGACATCTGCCCCCCCCGACTGATATGCAACCGGGCCCTCAAACCGGCGAGTTCAGTGTCACGAACCAATCGCCCGTGCGCTGCAGCCTCCAGCGCCTTAGCTTCGTACAGGTTTGCATCCGCAGCATCTCCTAATTCGCCCAACGTTATCGGGTAGGTATGCAGTACGGCGCCGCTACCATTCAACACATCAACCAGTCGTTGCGACATTGCGACTCCTTATATATGTTTGACTTCGATTCGCGCCGTCGGTGGAGCGGGCGAATCCAGCGGCATAATCAAAGCCTTTGGTCGACTAAAGGCTTGCTATGGCACATAGAAGCGTTCGTACATTTGATTTGATGCCACCGGACGAGCTCGGAAATTTGCCGCGCCCATCGGCCCGTGGTGATGGGGCTCGCCTTCTGCGATACTTCAGCCGATAACGTTGAGATGCATCCCCGCGAGTCGGTTTGTCCGAGCTTATCGCGAGTGTCACAGTGGTCGTCAACGGCGATCGCAGGACGCCCGGCCTCATGAGCTACGGGATTGGGGTCAGGACGGTTCGAAGGCGGACGCGACGTTGCGTCCTGAACTCCGAGCAGCAAATCCGTTCCGCAGCTTGCAGCTGATTGTCTAGCAGCAACGTTCCTGCGCTAGCGTGCGCGAGTGACCCGCTACGCCTCACAGTGTGGGCTCATTCGGAACGACTGTCGCGATATATTTATTGTCAGCGATACCTTTGTCGGCCTGAAAAGTGAACTTTCAGCCTGAAGCAGGCTAAGGTGCCATCTCGACATCGCTATCAGCGCCCATTTTGTTTTCAGATTTTCGAGTTGCTGGGCAACCGAACGGCGTCGGATTGGCACCTCCGGTGGCAGTGCCTCGAATGTTAGCTGCGCCGCGGGCGGCGTTCCCCATCGTAGACCGACGCAAAAGTGTCACCGTTCCCGGGGGAGCGTTAAAAACCTTGGGGTTGTAACTCCGATGCCAACCCGAACTGCTCCAGTAACTCGGAAGCTTCACGCGACAATGGTTTCCTTGCTGGCTCGTATCTCGCGAGTCGTTCAACAAGGTCACCGTTGATCACAGCACATCGGACCTGGGCAAGCAGATGAGCTCCGATCGGCGACCAGCGCATTTGTTGACGCTTGCACATGCGCTGATTTAGTACCTGATTGACTGCAGACTCGTCCGCGGCGGTCGAGATAGATTTGCCGCAACGATGTCGCGTACCGTAGTTCATCGTCGACCCGCCATTCGCTTCGACGTATTCAACAAGTTCTCGAGTCCGGTAGTCAAGCTGCGCCAGACTCTCTGCAATGCCCGGCGTTTCAGGCCCGATCACCCGACAGAGAATCAGGATGCTCTGCATCCGGCTTTCGCCTTCTCGAGCTTCGCGTGCCAGAAGGACCAGCGCAGCTTGTCAATACAGGAGATCAGCACACGTCGGGCTGCCTTTTCCGTTTCCGTCCGCGCACCCATGCCCTTGATGATCTGCTCGAGATGCCTCACCCTCATTGATATATGGAACCAGTCCAGGACAGGTGTAGAAGAAAACGGCAATCGACAAGCGATTGACTGTAGGCCATTTCCACCATCGGTGATGACCGACAGTTTCGGTCGATCGCTTCCGGACGTGGCTTTTACAAGGGTGGTAACCCCAAGGTTTTTAACGCTCCCCATTGAAGTGGGCTGGATTCTACGTCAGCAATGTGATGGCGGATTGCTGACGGTGGCGGCGCGAAGCAGCGGGACGGCAGCTTCCAGCGTCAGTGAACTCACACTTCCAACCAGGTGTGCGCTGCCGCCAGTCAGCGGTCTGCATGCCCCATCTTCATGACATGTTTTCCGGGGCCGCCAGTGCAACGCAGGGTGACGCGACGCAAAGCGCGGCGGAGATCGTGAAGTGGGCCCGTCTGTTGAATGAATATCGCATTGGTCTCTCTCCGGTCATCGGATGTTGTAGGTGAAACGCTGTATTTAAGGAGGATCGATTACACGCGTTGGCGTCGCGCGAGATGGATGCCGGCAAGCATGCAGCGCACGGAGCCGCCGGCCATTTCAATGGTGGGTACCCGAAGTGGCAGCAGGCGCGCGGATCGCTCAATCTGTGCACGTTGTTGTGGTCTCAGACTTTCAGCCCCGCGTTCGGACAACGCAAGCACACGGCCGTTGCTTCCGGTGAGTTCGAGTGTGTTGCCGGCAAAGCTGTCGATCTGTTCGTGATCGAGAGCGATTACGGTCCGTCCACTTTCGAGCAGTCGCCGCTGAACTTCCTCCCGACGGGACGCATTGGAAATCAAGTCGAGCCCCACGAGCGCAAATTCGGTGCCGATACTCATCATGACGTTGGTGTGGTAGACGGCACTGCCTGAGCGATCAGCCGTGTCGAAACACATGGGCTCGAAGTTGAAATGCGTACAGAAGCGCTCGAGGGCAACGGGGTCGGCGCGACGCGAACGCGCGGTGTAGGCGACGCGAGCGACGTGGTCGAGCACCATGGCGCCAGTGCCCTCCAGGAAAACACCGTCGTACTCGAGACCTGAGTAGTCAATCACGTCCTGGACACGATATTCCGCTTTGAGCATCTCGACGACATCGGCACGTCGTTCGCGCCGGCGGTTCGCGCAATGCATCGGATAGAGCGCGATATGACCGCCCGCATGAGTTGAGAGCCAGTTGTTCGGAAACACGGAGTCGGGCGTCTGGCGTTCTCCGTGATCGTCAAAAACGTGGGTGCGGATTCCGGCTTTCTCCAAAGCTGCCGCCGCCGCCGTGACCTCGTTTCGCGCAGCGGTGGCCAGCGCCGCATGATCCTGCACGTGCTCGGCCCGCTGAAAGGCGTTATCAGCCGCCGTTTCGGGATTGGGGTGAAAACAGTGCGGCCGGATCACGATGACAGCGCTGGGCGCCTGAATCGAAATAGTGCTCATGTCGGTGACGGTATGACGAGTGCGTTGTGTATGTCGTTTCGAGTTTCGACGACGCTTCTTATTGACTCAGTGCCATGGCCTCGTTATTGAGCGCAAGGGGGACATTCTCGGGCGCGTTCCATATTGCCAGCGTATCGAACAGGTTTTTGGGGTTCACAGAAGGCGGGATTAACGCGACCTGTGTGCCGACTTTCCGGCTCTGCGCGAGACTATGCAGATAGCGGAGCGCGGAATAATCTTCGAGCGCGAAGCCCACCGAGTCGAACACCGTGACCTGGTCGGGGCGTTCCCGGCCGGCCGCTTCGCCCCGAAGCACACGCCAGAGTTCGATTACGGGGAAGTCGCCCGGCAGTTGCTGGATGTCCCCTTCGATGCGGGTCTGGGGCTCAAACTCGACAAATACGGTCGCCGCGCGCAGCACGTCTGCGTGCAGTTCTGTCTTTCCAGGGCAGTCGCCTCCGACCGCGTTGAAGTGCATGCCCGGCTCGATCATGTCGGGCGTGATGATCGTCGCGTACGCCTTGTCGGCAGTGACGGTCGTGACGATGTCGGCGCCACGCACGGCGTCAGCCGTCGAGCTTGCGCGCACCACTCGCAGCTGCGGGTACCCCGCAAGATTGGCAATCAGCTTGTCGGTCGCGCGAGGATCGACGTCGAACACGCGGATCTCGTCGATGCCGAGGATGGTGTGAAACGCAATCGCCTGGAATTCGCTCTGCGCCCCGTTGCCGATCAAAGCCATGGTGCGAGAGTCGAGCCGTGCGAGCACTTTCGCAACCATCGCCGACATTGCGGCGGTGCGCAACGCGGTCGTCAGGGTCAGCTCGGATAAGAAAGTCGGGTAGCCCGTGTCGACATTCGCCAACGCGCCAAAAGCCATCACGGTATGGATGCCGCGATCCGCATTGACCGGATGGCCGTTCACGTACTTGAAGGCGAACAGG
Organism: Paraburkholderia panacisoli; assembly: GCF_008369935.1. GTDB lineage: Bacteria > Pseudomonadota > Gammaproteobacteria > Burkholderiales > Burkholderiaceae > Paraburkholderia > Paraburkholderia panacisoli. Next base: position 35,756 of record NZ_VTUZ01000046.1, read on the forward strand.
TTTGAATCCGCGACGGGCATCAACTCGATGACGCCCACTCTCGAATGACAGGCAACGCGTGGCGATTTGTCGAACTCCTGCCATCGAAGGTAATCGGCGCGAATCGTGTCGGCGAGCTCCCTCAGGAAGCGCGGGACGCCGATGTCCGCGATGAGTCGATAGGTTGCGGGTACGTCTAGAAAGCAGGTCATTGCTGAGTCTCCCAGGTTATTGGTGGCCGCTCTGGCGAAAACGCTGGAGAGATTATTCACCGGCCTCCAGCCAACAAAAAGATGGCAAAGTTTGCGCTTTTGGTGGGTTGCATAGCAAAATGCTAGCTATTGGTGACAATTTGCTAAATTGACGGCGGCTTGTCCCCGCCGTCGCATTCAAATCGGTGGGGAAGGTGATCAATCTCGATGATGTCGACAAGCAGTTGCTTGCGCTGTTGCGGCAGGACGCCCGCACATCCGTGGTGACGCTTGCAAAGCACTTGCGAGTCGCACGCGCAACGGTGCAAAACCGTATAACCCGGCTCGAGCAAAGCGGGGTAATCGTCGGTTATACCGTGCGACTGAAACCGGCGGCAGAGCCGCATCAGATTCGCGCGTTGATGACGATCGCCGTTGAAGGTAATCGAGCGAAAGAAGTGATGACGGTGCTGCGCGGACACCCTAACGTGGCGACGATCCATAGCACCAATGGACGTTGGGACATGATCGCGGAGTTGCGTGCCGACACGCTGGAGAACTTCGATCGCGTGCTCGGGGCGATCCGGTTGATTGACGGAATCGCCAATACAGAAACAAGCATCCTGCTTTCTACCCACAAGCTCTAAGCAAGCAGCGCGCGATTGCCAGACCAGTGGTAAGGAGAAAGCTTCCGAAGCTCCCCGTCGCAACTTGACTCACCGAATGAAAGACTTACACGTTGCTCTGGGGAACAATTCTCCGCAAAACCTTTTGGCGGCGAAGCCGTTCTCGACTCTTGGCGCCGGTGATTCGACCCGCCGTGAGTGGAAACAAAATTACGCGAACCAACGATCACCGCATGGTTGCTCGCGCGGGTTAGCTTCCGACGCGTTGTCTGCAATGTGTACACGAATGGCAGCCCTCTAGAAAAGATTCGCTGATTGCCCGTCATCAAGCTTTGTTCAATTTTCGACGGTTGGCCATGCCGGTTACGCTTCAAGCGAACACACTACGTGTTCACACAGACGCTGGCCAAACACTGATTTGCAGAGCACCGGAGTCGGTGACAACACGATCAGCTTAGTCGACCCGCGCTCAGCGATGGCAGAGCGCTCTGCAATCATTCGCCTAGCTAATACTCAAGATTAGAAAACAGACTTTTACTTATTGTTTTTGGCTTCCGATAAAGGCAACCAGGCCATGCGCGCAATGGCTGCGTTCAACACCGACCCCGCCGTGCCTCAGGAGAAGCCCCATGACTGCCTACCGCCCCGCGAACACGCCACCCGCGCCGGACGACTCGCCCAGCGACATGAAGAAAATCGCCGTCGCGAGCGTGATCGGCACGACCGTCGAGTGGTACGACCTGTTTGTCTTTGCGACGGCCTCCGCGCTTGTTTTCAACAAGGTATTTTTCCCAGGTTTCGTGCCGCTGATCGGCACGCTGCTCGCCTTCGGCACCTTCGCCTCCGCCTATCTGGCGCGCATTGTCGGCGCCGCGCTGTTCGGCCATTTCGGCGACCGGCTCGGACGCAAGGCCATGCTGCTCGTGTCTCTCGTCATCATGGGGTTCGCCACGTTCGCGATCGGGCTGCTGCCGAACTATGCGTCGATCGGTATCTGGGCGCCTATCCTGCTCCTGACGCTGCGCATCGTTCAGGGCCTGGCGCTCGGCGGCGAATGGGGCGGCGCCGTGCTGATGGCGGTAGAGCATGCACCTGAAAACAAACGCGGGCTGTATGGCTCGTGGGTGCAGATCGGCGTTCCTGCGGGCACCCTGATCGCGAACCTGGCGTTTCTGCTCTGCAACGCCGTCATGACGAACGACGCCCTGCTTTCGTGGGGCTGGCGTATTCCGTTCCTCGCCAGCGCGTTGCTTGTCGGCGTCGGACTTTATATCCGCCTGAATACGTCCGAGACGCCGTCGTTCCGCAAGGTCAAGGAAGCGTCCGCGCAGGTCAAGCTGCCGATCGCTGACGTCCTCACGCGTTATTGGAAGCAGGTGCTGCTCGGCGGCATCGCCACCATGTCGACCGGCACCTCGTTCAATCTGATTGTCGCGTTCGGCCTCACATACGGCACGCAGACGCTCGGCTTTTCGCGCAACGTCATGCTCTGCATTGCCCTGATCGCCTGCGCGCTGTGCATCGTGCTGCTGCCCGCCTTCGGCAGGCTGTCCGACGTGGTGGGACGCAAGCCGGTGATCATTGGCGGCATCGTGGCTGAAGCGCTGCTTGCGTTTCCGCTCTTCTGGCTGCTCGACACCCGCGAGTTTTCCTTCGCGCTACTCGGCTATCTGCTGATGATGACCGCCTTCGCCGCCAACTATGGACCGATCGCCACGTTCCTCGCCGAACTCTTCGGCACCGAGGTGCGCTATTCCGGGCTGTCCGTCAGCTACATGCTGTCCGGACTGCTCGGCAGCGCCGCCACGCCCATCGTAACAACGGCGCTGCTATCCGCCACGGGGCGCGGTTCGTCGGTCGCCTGGTACATGATCGGCTCGGCGGCGGTGTCCGCGATCGCCCTCCTGCTATTGGCCGAAACGCTGCGCAGGGATGTCTCGTCCACTGCGCGCACCCGCGCCGCCACGGCCAGCCTGTCGTAAACGTTCGATACTGGAATCAACAACATGCACGCTCCACTCGACAGCACCTTGCTGCGCAAGCTACAAACCGTCAGCTTTCCAACGCTCGGCCACTTTCTCGAACAGGGCTTCGCGGACCACCATATCCGCGCGTTCGTGCCCAATGTGAAAGTGATCGGGCGAGCGGCAACGCTCAAACTCGGTTCGCCCGATGCCGTCGCGGTGAACCGTGCGCTCTCGCAACTTAATCCCGGTGACGTCCTCGTGATCGACATGAACGGCGACCACGCTCATGCCCCGGTCGGCGCGGTCACTGCGTGCGCCGCGCTGAACGCCGGCGCGAGCGGGATCGTTGTCGACGGCGTGGTGACGGATCTGCCCGAGTTGCAACGCACGCGCCTGCCTGTCTTCGCGCGCGGCACGACCTTGCTGACGACAAAAAAGCTCGATGCCGGCACCGGCGTCTTCATGGAGCCCGTCATGTGCGCGGGCGTGCTGGTGCGGCCCGGCGACATCGTCCTCGCCGACGATAACGGCGTATTGTTTACCGACGCCGCGACGCTCGCGGACGTGATCGCCATGGCGCTCGCGTCGGATCTCGCGGAACCCGCGACACTAGCCCGCCTCAACGCCGGCGAGCCCCTTCGCGACGTCCTTCAGTGCGCCGGGCAAGCCAGTACTCACGATGCTAATGGTCAGCATTAGAACGATGAAATTGACGTGTCCTTTCACGTCGGCGAACACTACGCACACCACAGCAAGTGCGAACCTCGGAGCCTTTTGAAATGCAAACGATGCAATTACCCGATCCTGCGCTGGAATCGCACGCGGCACGCAGCGCGTGGTCCGACAGCGAGCGGCATGTGCGGGAAGAGCTGGCCGCGCTTTACCGGCTCGTCGCGCATTTCCGCATGACGGACATGATCGACACACACATTACCGCCCGTCTGCCGAGCGCGCCGGGTGAGCCAGCCGCGTTCCTGATCAATCGCTATGGCGTCCTGTTCCACGAGATGCACGCTTCGGATCTGGTGAAGATCGATCATCAGGGCAAGGTCATCGACGAGCGCGCGCACACCCAGCCCGGGTTGTTCCGCGTGAACGCCGCGGGGTTCACGATCCACTCGGCCATTCATGCCGCGCGGGACGACCTGCATTTCGTGATCCATACGCACACGGCCGCCGGAACCGCTGTATCCGCCCAGGAACAAGGCCTGCTGCCGATCAGCCAGCATGCGTTGAAGTTCTACGGCAAGCTCGGCTACCACGATTACGAAGGCATCGCGCTGGAACTCGGCGAACGCGAACGTCTGGTCCGCGATCTCGGCACCTGCAAGGCAATGATCCTGCGCAATCACGGGTTGCTGGCCGCCGGCACTACGGCCGCCGAAGCGTTCCATGAGATCTACTTCCTCGAACGTGCCTGCCAGGCGCAGATCCAGGCGCTGGCAGGCGGCAGCGCATTGCGCATCCCGCCGCGCGAAGTCTGTGAACTGACCGCGAGCCAGTTCAATCGCGAGGATTCGGCGGAAATCGCGGAGCTGGCGTGGCAAGCCGCGCTTCGTCTGATCGACGACCCGAAATCCGATTACCGCAGCTAGCCTCACCTCCATTGTCATCGCCTTTGCGCTCAGCGCCGATACCCGGGCTGAGCGCCGCCGACCCTATGACCAAACTTGTCCTGATGAGCCGCGACTACGACATGTCGCATCTGGTGCCGCCGATTCTTCGCGCGGCCCCGGAACTCGATGTCGTCCTGCACGACGCCCGATCTCCTTGCGACGCGGAAGTCGCGGTCTGCTGGAACCCACCCGCCGGCGCCCTTGCATCGCTGCCGAAACTGCGGCTCGTCCATAGCATCGCGGCGGGCGTGGACAACATCCTGTCGGACCCGGCCCTTCCCGCCGTCCCGCTGTGCCGCGTCGTCGATCCGCAACACGCGCGCGGCATGAGTGAATTCGTCACGTGGGGCGTACTGCACTACCATCGCCAGCTCGACCGTGTGATGGCGAATCAACGCCTCGAACGCTGGTTCCGTCACGATCAGCGCGATCCCTCCGGCTGCTCGGTGGGCATCATGGGACTCGGTGAAATCGGCAGCCGCGTCGCCACCGACCTGCAGCGGCTTGGCTTCACCGTACGCGGCTGGGCGCGCAACACGCGCGAGCTGCCCGGTGTCGCAACCTACGCCGGCCCGCAAGGATTCAGGCCTTTCCTGCAAGGTACGGACATCCTCGTCTGCCTGTTGCCGCTGACGGACGAAACACGCTGGATTCTCAACGCCGCCACGTTCGAGCACTTGCCGCCTGGGGCGAAACTCATTCACGTCGGGCGCGGGGAGCACCTCGTGCACCTCGACCTGATCACGGCGCTGACCAGCGGACAGATCGGCGGCGCCATCGTCGACGTATTTCCGGCCGAGCCTTTGCCCGCCGGCGACGCCTTGTGGCGCGCGCCGAATCTGATCGTCACGCCGCACATGGCGTCGGTGGCAAGTTCGGAGACGATCGGCATGCAGGTCGCGCACAACGCTCGCCTGCTGACGCGCGGCGAGCCGTTGCAAAACGTGGTCGACGTATCGCGTGGCTACTGAGCTTCCAGCGGCGCGCTTTCGCCTTGCCGTGCGTCGAGAAATGCGTTGAGCGAATCGAGGAACGCCGACTCCGCCGCACTCATCTTCCGGTCGACCGACCACAGCATGTAAATGTCGAGGTCGGCCACGCCCTCGTCTGGCGGCAACCGCTGGAGGCGGCCCTGGGCGACATCGTCGCGCACGATGTGTTCCGGCAGGCAGCCGATGCCGAAGCCTGCGAAGATGAAACGCCTGACCTCGGTCATGCTCGACGACGAACCGACCACGCGCCCGGTAAAACCCATCTCGTCGCGAAAGAAAGTGAGCGGTGACAGATGATCGCCCACCTTGTCGCCCGTGAAGGACACGAACTTTTCGCCCGCCAGATCGGCGATGCGCAGATCGCTACGCCCGAAGAGCGGGTGATGACGTCCGCAAAAAAGGGCATAACGCTGCCGCAGAAACACGCGGCTATCCACCCGCCTGGGCAGCGCGCGCCGCGGCGTGAGCCCGAGCGTCGCGGACTTCTGCTGCAGGCTGCTTACCACGTCCGCGCTGCGCATTTCCTGGCTTTCGAGTTCGATCCGCGGGTAGGTGCGATGGAATTCGGCGAGAAAGGTATCGTAGGCCGGAAAGTCGATTCCGCTGACCGTGCTCACGCGCACCATGCCGGAAATGTCGTGATCGCGGTCTACGTCCGCGAGCGAAAGACGGGAGATCATGCCGTAGACGTCCTCGGCAATCTGCTTCACTTCGATCCCGGCCTGGGTGACCTCGATGCGCGGTCCGTGCCGGTCCACGAGGCGCAGGCCGAGCTGCTCTTCCAGCCGGCGCAGCGCCTGGCTGACAGCGGGCTGCGTCAGATGCAGCCGGGTTGCGGCGCGACTCACACTGCCTTCTTTGGCAATTGCCAGAAACGTGCGCAGCAGATTCCAGTCGAGACGGTCGTTCAGGTAAGTATCCGGGCGATCTTTGCTCACGCTGAGCCTCACAAGTTTCATCATCCATCAAAATTATACTTAGGATTAGAATTAAAAATTTTACTAATCATTTTTGGATCCCGATAAAGGCATCACGACAAACCCGACGCGGCGCGCACGCCGTGGCTTCAGGAGTAGCGATGCTGAAAATCAATGGAGAACGGCTCTGGAAGAGCCTGATGGACATGGCGGCTATCGGCGCCACGGCAGGCGGCGGATGCCGGCGTCTTGCGCTGAGCGAAGAGGATGCGGCCGGTCGCGCGCTCTTCGCACAATGGTGTATGGAGGCGGGTCTCACGTTGTCCGTCGACCAGGTGGGTAATCTCTTTGCCCGGCGCGCGGGCAGACAGCACGATGCGGCACCGGTCGCGAGTGGCAGCCATCTGGACACCCAGCCCGAAGGCGGCCGCTTCGACGGCGTCTATGGTGTGTTAGCCGCGCTCGAAGTCGTGCGCACGCTCAACGACTCGGACATTCGAACCGACAAGCCCATCGAGATCGTGGTGTGGACCAACGAGGAAGGCGCGCGCTTCACGCCGGCCATGCTCGGCTCAGCCGCATTCGCCGGCGTCATGCCACTCGCTCAGGCATTGAACACGCGTGACGCGGCGGGCGCGACGGTGGGGGAAGCCTTGCAGGCGACAGGTTACGCCGGCGCGCGCAGCGTACCCGGTGTGGTGTTCGACGCTTACTTCGAGGCCCATATCGAGCAGGGTCCCGTCCTCGAAGAAAGCGGCGTGCCAATCGGCGTCGTGACGGGCGGCCAGGCGATCCGCTGGCTCGACGTCCACGTGCGAGGCCAGGCCGCGCACGCCGGCACGACCCCGATGCAATATCGTCGCGACGCGCTATTCGCCAGCGCGGAAATGGCCGCGGAACTGGAAAACATCGCCGCGGATTTCTTCCCGCAGGGCCTCGCGACCATCGGCGAATGGCAGGTGCGCAATGCTTCGCGCAACACGATTGCGGCAGACCTGACCTTCACCGTGGACTTGCGCCATCCTGACGACGCACTGATTGACAAGATGGAAGCCCAGTTGCGCGAGCGTTTCGATACTGTCGCCAAACGCAGACGGCTCTCGGTGGACATTGGCCAGCACTGGGTCAGCCCCGCTACGCCGTTCGATCTGCAGTGCATTGCTGCCGTGAGCCACGCAGTCGAGACGCTGGACTATCCGCATCAGCGCATTGTGAGCGGCGCCGGCCACGACGCCATTCATCTCGCGAAGCACTGTCCGACCGCGATGATCTTTATCCCTTGCGTCAACGGTCTCAGTCATAACGAAGCCGAAGACGCGCTGCAGGAAGACGTCAGGCGTGGCGCGGATGTGCTGCTGCACACCATTCTCGCACGCGCGGGGCACGCCGCATGACCCCCCATCGCCCTCGCCGGCCGCCACATCAGCGGCGCACATGGCTCTTTGTCCCGGGCAACGACGACACGGCTCATGCCGCCGCCCTTCGCAGCGGCGCGGACGCCATCGTGGTGGACCTCGAAGAGATGACGTCGCCACAAGGCCGTCCGGATGCGCGCCGCCGCATTGCAGCCTTTCTGCCGCGAGCCCAGGCGACCGGCACGATCGGCTCGGTAAGAATCAACAAACTGGAGCACGACGGCTACGCCGATCTCGAAGGCGTGATGCCCGGCCAGCCACGGGCGATCTTTCTGCCGCATGCGGAGAGTGCGGCGCAACTCGCGGCGCTCGACAGCGCGCTGGCCGACATCGAGCGCAGGCTTGACATTCCGCCGGGCTCGACGGAGATGATTCCGGTTATCGAATCCGCAAAGGGTCTGGTCAATCTGGGCGCGTTGCTTCAGGTCAGTCCGCGCATAACCTGCTGCATGCTGGCCGTCGAGGATCTCGCCGCGAATCTCGGCGCGCGGCGCACGCCGGCCGGCGATGAGTTGCTGTACGCGCGCAGCCGCTTTCTGATCGAATGCGTGGCCGCCGGTTGCGTGCCCCTGGACTTGCCTTGCACGTGGCGATCGGCGGCGGTTCTCGAGCGCGACATGGAACAATCGACGCAACTCGGATTCGCCTCGAAGAGCGTCGTCTATCCGGAACACGTGCCGGCGATTCATCGCGCGCTTACGCCTTCTGAAGCCGACATGCGCGCCGCACGCGCGCTGGTCGAAGCGCATTGCGCGCAGCAGGACAATGGCGGCGCCGTCGCGCCAGGCTCCGCCTGGATCGACTACCCTGAGCGGAACAACGCAAAGCAGCTAATTTCACGTTACAAGCTATTCAATCCAACCGAATGACGGACTTTGGATTGTAGATGCCCCCATGGGCATAGTCCGGTGACAACATTGCTTCGTTTTACGGCACGGCGCTGAAATGCTTCCAAGGTTCAACGGCCATTCGCTGATACAGAACCACTTGCCGCTCGCCGGCCGAAGCGGCCGTTCGCATACCAATATCGTTTTGCCGCGAACGTCGGCTTTGGAGAAAATCGGGCGGCCCTGTCGACCGCCAAAACGTCCCCGTTGCAAGCAGTGCTCCACCACATCGCAGACGTTAAGGTCGTTATCCAGAAAGCCCAATCATTCAATGACCGACAATCCGCTAGCCTACCTCGAAGGACTGCCATTTAAAGGACTCGCTCAGGACATGCACGACCAGACCATCAATCGGAAGTGAGTCTACCGAGCCGCACCACGCGGCGGGATACGCTTGCTGCAGCTTTCCTGCGGCATACAAGGCCGCCCAGGCCTCGTCGGTCATCTGCGCTTTTCGCCGCAGCACTTCGCCGACGTACAGGCGTTTGACATCGCATCCATACCGCACGAGTCCGCCGCTCGCCACGTAAGTTTCACGCATCGTCAGGCGGCGCACCGGTTGCCCAGCCTCATTACACTCGTCGCCAGCGGTTTGCTCCCAATGCTGATTTCGCGAAAACCACAGCACAGGCGTTCCGGTGGACTCGGCCCCAATGCCGCCAGGGATGAGCATCCCGCTTGCGCTGATGTGCTGAAATTTTCGTCCCGTTGTGTAGTGCCATGCCAACATCGCTTGCTCCGATCAGATTTGCCTTCTGCTGCCATTATCCGTCGCTGTTTTGCTCTCCATGACGGATGCGTGATTCGTCACGCGACTTGCGCGCCCGAGTTCACGTCTTCACTCACGCCGAAGCAAAGTGAAATCAGGAGCCTATGCGACCCGCCATCAAGCGGCACGCGCACCCGTTCATTACCACATTCAAGACTCGCGCCGTCGAGCACCACGCGCATGACACCGGCCGCGCCGCCGGATTCGACGCGAACCTTATACAGCGTCGAATGCATCGTCACTGTTGCTTCAAAGCCCGGCCACGTGTCCGGAATACAAGGATCGATCACAAGAAAATCGCCCTCGCGACAAATCCCAAGAATGCCCTCGACACCCGCCCGGTACATCCATCCAGCAGATCCCGTGTACCAGGTCCAGCCACCGCGCCCGGCATGCGGCGCCACGGAATAGACATCAGCGGCAACGACATAGGGCTCGACCTTGTAGCGCTCGACTTCCATCGGTGTGCGCGCATGATTGACCGGGTTAAGCAGTGAAAACAGCGCGGCGGCCTTGTTGCCCTCGCGCATTTTTGTGAACGCGAGGATCGCCCACATCGCTGCGTGACTATACTGGCCGCCGTTTTCACGCAGCCCCGGCGGATAGCCCTTGATATAGCCTGGATCGTGCCACGTTTTATCGAACGGCGGCGTGAACAGCAAAGCCAGCCCGTCGTCGCGACGGATAAGGTGCTTTTCCAGCGACGTCATCGCCAGCGCCGCACGCGCCGGCTCTGCCACACCTGACAAGACCGCCCACGACTGTGCGATCGAATCGATCTGACACTCGTCACTATCTTTCGAGCCAAGCCACGTGCCGTCGTCAAACGTCGCGCGGCGATACCATTCGCCGTCCCATGCCTCACGCTCCAGCGCCTCGCGCATCGAGGCCGCATGAGCACGCCAGCGCGCAGCGCGCGCAACAGAAGCCGCATCGCGCGATTCAGCCAGGGTGGCGAACAATTCGATCGTCCGCAATAGCAGCCAGCCAAGCCAAACGCTTTCTCCCTTGCCTTGCGCGCCGACGCGGTTCATGCCGTCGTTCCAGTCACCCGCGCCGATCAGAGGCAAGCCATGCTCGCCCGTCAGTTCAAAACATTGATCCAGGCCGCGCGCGCAATGCTCGAACAGCGACGCTGATTCGTCTGCGACCATCGGCTGGAAGAACGCATCGTGCTCGCCGGGTCGCAGCGGCGGTCCATCGAGGAACGGCACGATCTCGTCGAGAATCGCGACGTCGCCCGCGCAGCCGATGTACGTCGCCGTCGCGAACGCGAGCCACACGCGGTCATCGGAAATCCGCGTGCGCACGCCTTGCCCCGACTGGGGCAACCACCAGTGCTGGAAATCGCCTTCGACAAACTGCCGCGCCGCGGCACGCAGCAGATGCCGACGTGTCTCCTCCGGCTGCACATGGGTCAACGCCATGCCGTCCTGCAACTGGTCACGGAACCCATACGCGCCACTCGCCTGATAGAACGCCGAGCGCGCCCAGATACGGCACGCGAGCGTCTGATACAGCAGCCAGCCGTTTAGCATCAGGTCCATCGCGCGCTCGGGGGTCTTCACCTGGATGGTACCGAGCACGTTCTGCCACTGGTTCGTCACTTCAGCGAGGACGGCGTCGAGATCGGCCTTGCGATAGCGCTCGATCAACGCCCTCGCCTCTTCGACGCCAACGCATTGCCCGACGAACGACACCACTTCGACGATCTCGTCCACGCCCAGCTCGATCACGCGCTGCAACGCCGCGCATGGATCGAGGCCCGCCCCGGTTGCGCCAGACAGCGGCGCGTTGCCGGTCAGCGCAGCGGGTGCCTCAGTCCGGCCGTTGCGGCCGAGGAATTCTGTGCGATCCGCCGTCCACGCGGTCTGCTGGCCGCTCAGGTCGGCGAACGCGACGCGCCCCGCGAACCCCATGCTCCACGGATTGCGCGCCAGCATCGCGCCGGTAGCGGAGTCGATTTCCGTCACGATGAAGGGTCCCGATGCGCCGCGTGAGGTGCCAAGCACCCATTCCATCCACGTCGTCACGGACAGACGGCGCGGCATACCGGACAGATTACGCAACGTCAGCCGGGAGATCTTCAGCGGGTCCGCGAGCGGCACGTATTGCAGCAAGTCGAGTGCGACGCCATTCGCCTCGTGTTCGAAGCGGCTGTAGCCATGCCCGTGACGCGCAACATACGTGCCGCCGTCGCGGATTGGCAGCGCGGTGGCGCCCCACACCTCGCCAGTGACTTCGTCGCGCACATAGATGGCTTCGCCGGCCGGGTCTTCGACCGGATCGTTCGACCACGGCGTGAGTTGATTCTCACGGCTGTTTTCGGCCCACGTGTAGCCGCTGCCTTCGGCAGCGACCTGAAAGCCGAAGCCGGAATTCGCGATTACGTTGATCCACGGCGCGGGCGTCGTCGCACCCGCCGCGAGAACGGTCGCGTATTCCCGTCCGTCTTTATCGAAGCCGCCCAGACCGTTGAAAAACTCAAGCCTCGACGGAACCGAAGAAAGCGTGCGAGGCAGATGAGGCGGCGCAGACGGCGCGGGCCATGGCGACGACATCGGCGGCTTCTGCCGGCGCAGCGCCGACGCCTGACCTTGCGACTGCGGTAAGCGCGCAAGCTGGTCGGCGATTGAACCGCGACGCGCGATCAACGCGACGCGCGCAACCGATTGCAGCAGCGCACGCGCCTCCACGCTCATCAAATCGGCGCGCAGCGTAAAGACCGTCCCTTGCGCGAGTTCTTCGCCGAAACGCGGCCGCGCCTGGCTGCTGCGCACGGCCGTTTCGATCGCGCCCTGCAGTTCCTGGATATACGACGAAGCCCGTTCGTTGATGATGACGAGATCGACACCCAGGCGCTTCATCCGCCAGTACTCATGTGCCCTCAATAGCTGCCGGACTTGCGCGATGTCTTCGACGTCGTCGATACGCAGCAGTACGATCGGCAGGTCGCCGGAAATCGCGTGCGGCCACAGTCCGGACTGCGCGCCGGCCCCGCGAATGATCGTGTCCGACGGCGCTCTGAAACGCGCGTCAGCGTAAATGACAGGCGCAGCGAGGCGCTGAAAATCCGCCGCTTCTTCGGCTTCGACATCGAGATGGCGAAACTGCACCTGAGCCTGCGTCCAGGCTAGCGTTTTGGCGCGATCGAACGCGTTGCGGTCATGGTGTTTGTCGATCAGATCCAGCAACAGCGCTCGCGATTCGGCCACCACTGTCCAGAACGCCACGCGTGCGACCTTGCCCGGCGGCACCAGCACGCGATACCTGAGCGCAAAGACCGGATCGAGCACGGTCCCCACGGTGTTGGTCAGCGGCTGATCGTCGAAGATCGCTGCCGCCGTGCCGGCGTTGCGCCCTCGCCCCAGAAAGCGCGCGCGATCCGATTCGTATTGCGGATCGGCGACGATCTCGCCATCGACAACCGCGAAATGCGCAGCCCACACCTGTTTTTCGTCGTGCGAATGCGGACGGCGCGTGGCCACCAGCGCGCCGAATTCCGCGAGGTGCTCGGTCTGGACAAACATCCGCGAGAAGGCCGGGTGGGCGTTGTCGGACGCAGGCGTCGCGAGCACGATCTCGGCGTAGGACGTCAGCTCGATCTCGCGCGCGCGGCGGCCGCTATTCGCCACCGACACGCGGCGTACTTCACCGTCCGCCTCGCCGGAAACCAGCACGTCCATCGTCGTGGTCAACGAGCCGTCGCGGTGGATGAATTCCGCATGGTCCTCGCCGAACACAACCTCTTCGTACTCGGCTTCGCTGCCCGCCGGCTGTGCACCCGCCGACCACACGTGGCCGCTCTGCGTATCGCGCAGGAAGATGAAAGATCCCCAGTCGTCGCGAGTCGTGTCTTCGCGCCAACGCGTCACGGCCAGATCGCGCCAATGGCTGTAACCGGCGCCGGTCGCCGTCAGCATGACCGCGTAGCGTCCATTCGATAGCAGGTGTGTCACTGGTGCTGCGCCAGCAACAGCCGACGCGGCGAGGCGCCGCACGGTCGACGGGGCAACGCCTGCGGCGGCTGCCGACGTGTTCACTTCCTCAGCACGGGGATGCCCAACGGCGACATTGCGCGGCATACGCTCCTGCAACAACAGTTCGCTCGCCTGGATCATGGGTTCGCGATGGAACCGCGCACGCATCCGCGCGTCGAGTAATGTATTCGCGATCGACACGATCGTCATGCCCTGGTGATGCGCCATGAAATTGCGCACGATCGCAACATCCTCGTTGTCCGGTAGCCGCGAACGGGTGAAATCGAGTGCCTCATAGAAACCATAACGACCCAGCGCGCCCAGCGCGGCGAGTTGTGCGTAGTTCTCTCGCGCGGCTTGTGGGTCGACCATCGCGGCTAGCCCTGTCGCATACGGTGCGATCACGCGGTTCTCTGAAAGCCCTCGCTTGAGGCCAAGACCGGGCACGCCGAAATTTGAATACTGGTAGGTAAATTCGATGTCGCGCGCGTTGTACGCCGATTCCGAAATGCCCCACGGAATGCCCAGCGAACGCCCATACGAGGCTTGCCGTTCCACCACCAGACGGCTCGTCTGTTCGAGCAGGCTGCCGACCGGCGCACGCATCACCAGCGACGGCATCAGGTATTCGAACATCGACCCCGACCACGAGATCAGCGCCGAGCCGTTGCCAACCGGCGTCGCGGCGCGACCGAGACGGAACCAGTGGCGCGTCGTCACGTCGCCTTTCGCGATGGCAAACAGGCTCGCGAGGCGCGCTTCGGAGGCCAGCAGGTCGTAGCAGTTCGGGTCGAGATTGTTGTCGGATTGCGAATAGCCGATCGATAGCAGCTTGCGTTCCGGATCGAGCAGGAACGCGAAGTCCATGTCGAGCGCCATCGCTCGCGACGTATCGGCGAGCGACTTCAAGCGTGCTTGCAGAAGATCCGGTGCCTCGGCGTGTTGTTGCCGGTCGCGGGCATGTTCGACCACGCTTTTGCTCAACGCGTCGATCCAGAACATCAGGTCGGCAGAACTGTCGTCGCCGCCGGCGGGCACGATTTCCCGCGTGGCCTTCGCAGCCTTTTCCGTCAGCCGCATGAGCGACGGCGACAGCGCTTCGAGCGTCTGCGGGCCGTGCAACTGCGAACTGATCTCTTCGAGGATCGCAAGCAGTTGCCTGCCACGTTCACCACCTGCGGCGGGCAGCGCGTCGATGGCTTCACGCGCGAGTTGCAGGTTGTCTACCATTCCGGGCCGCGCAGCCGGTGCGAGCAAGCCATGTGGCCACTCTTCGCACGCGTTGGCGACGACGATCAGATGACCGGCCAGATTGCCGCTATCGACCGACGAAACATACGCGGGCGCTAGTACCTGGAGATCGAGCGTCCCGTACCAGTTATAAAAATGCCCCTTGAAACGCGTGAGCCTGTGCATCGAGGAGAACGCTGCTTCAAGTCGTTCGACCGTTTCCGTCGTCCCCGCCCAGCCGAAATCGCGCGCAGCAATCGCCGACAGCAGATAGAGCCCAAGGTTGGTCGGCGAGGTGCGGTGCGCGACGACCGGCCTTGGATCTTCCTGAAAGTTGTCGGGCGGCAGCATGTTTTCTGCCGGTGTAACGAAGGTCTCGAAGAAACGCCAGGTGCGTCGCGCGATGAGGCGAAGGCTGCGCGCGTCCTGGTCCGCCATCGCGAAACGCCGTGCGATGGTCGGTGAACGGCTCGACCACAGCGCGAGCGCGGGCGCGGCGAGCCATAACAGCGCAAACGGCAGCACGAGCGGCCAGTGTGACGGTATAAACGCGATCACACCAGCCGGCAGTAAGAGGCCGAGCACGACACCGCCAGTCATCTGCCGATAAAAACCGAGCAGATCGAGACGAGGGCTGCCCTTCGACTGCGCAGCGGTCGTCCATTCGAGCAGCCGGCGATGCGTCACGAACAGCCGCATCAGCGTCCGGACGATTGCATCGCCCATGCGCCACGCCTGATCAGCGAGGAACGCGGCGGACAGAAATGTTTGCAAGGTGGCGAGCAGCACGTCGGCGGCCAGCACGTCCAGATGATTGCGCAGATGGATGCCGCTACGGCGCGGCAGGATCGCAAACAGCGTTGGCAGGAAAGCGGGAATCGCGAGCGCGCCTAGCACCAGCAGCGCGCCTGCAATCCCAGTACGGATCGGCATCAGCCAGCACAGGCCGAGCGCGGCGACCAGGAAGGGGGCGAGCAGCGAACGGCGCAAATTGTCGAGCATCTTGAAGCGACCGATCGACGGCAGCGCGTGTCGGCCCCGGCCACGATGGCCGACGATCCACGGCAGCAATTGCCAGTCGCCACGCGTCCAGCGATGCTGCCGCTTGCCGATCACGTCGTAACGAGACGGCACTTCCTCGACCACCTCGACATCCGACGCCAGTCCGGCGCGCGCAAAAATCCCTTCGAACAGATCGTGACTGAGCAGCGCGTTTTCCGGCACCCGTCCATGCAGAGCCGCTTCAAACGCATCGACGTCATAGATTCCCTTGCCGGTATACGACCCTTCGCCGAACAGGTCCTGATAGACATCGGACACAGCCGCCGCGTACGGGTCCATCCCGCCTGGGCCGGAAAAGACGCGTTGATGCAGCGACCCTTCCTGACCGACGGGCAGCGACGGCGTGACACGCGGCTGCAGAATCGCGTATCCGTTGACGACGCGTTGATCGGCTTCGCTGAACGTGGGTCGGTTCAACGGATGCGCCATCTTGCCGATCAGCCGCAGTGCGGCGTCTCGTGGCAGACGCGTATCGGCATCGAGTGTGATGACGTAGCGCACGTCGGACGGCACCTGCGGCGCGCGGCCTGCGATCGGCATGAAGGTCGTATCCGTCGCACCGCGTAGCAGGCGGTTGAGTTCGTGCAGCTTGCCGCGCTTGCGTTCCCAGCCCATCCATTTGTTTTCGCTCGCGTTGAACACGCGGCGGCGGTGTAGCAGCAGGAAGCGGCTGCCGCTCGGGCCGGGCTCGTAACGGCGGTTCAGCGCTTCTATGGCGTCGGCGGCCACGGCAAGCAGATGCGCATCGTCGGGCAGCACTTCCTGACCCGCATCGAGCCCGTCCGCCAGCAACGCGAAGGACAGGTCGCCACCGGCTCCCGCGAGGTGATGCACCTCAAGACGTTCGACCTGCTCGCGCAGATCGGCTTCGCTCGTCAGGAGCGTCGGCACGGCAACGAGTGTGCGCAACGACGACGGCACACCGCCAGTCAGTTCGAGACCCGGCAACGTGATCGCGCCGAAACTCCATGTCACAGCACGATTGACGAGTGCGGTTGCGATCTCGGTGACGGGCAGAAATCCGCATACGGCAAACAGCGCGAGTACCCCTGGTTCGAGACCTCGCGGTGCGAGTGTCCACATTGCCCACGACACGAGCGACAGTAACGTCGCGGCGACCGTCAGAATCGTGCCGACGTAGCCGCCAATGCCGAGGCGGACGTTGAACCGCGTGACCCGCAGACGCGGCGGCGGACGGAATTCGATCGCCTGCTCCAGTGCTCGCCGGCCCTCGGCAATCAGGTGATAGCCGGGATCGCCGGCGCGTTCCGAATGTACGCCATCGCCGGCTTCCAGCAGCGCCGCCTGCGCCGATTCCAGCGCTAGCCCGGCGACTTCGAGTTCGGTGAAGGACGAGCCGCGCGCCAGTTGCTCGATCGCGCTGCGATACAGATTGCGCGTCGGAAAATCCATCGTGGCAAAGCTGCTGTCCGCGCGCAACCGGGCGTCGACAAGGCTCACGCTCTCGAACAGTTCTGTCCAGTCGATGTCGGAAATCAACCGCATGCTGGTGATCACATTTCGCACGGTGACGTTCGACGCGCCCTGTCGCTGCTGCGCGTGTTGCACGACTTCATCGACGGAAGCACCCTGAAGCTTGAGCCGCTCTTCCAGCCAGCCAAGTGCCGGCGTGGTTCGCGGATCCTGGTCACGCAGCCGCTTTACGAGCTGTGCGGCGAACAGTTCCGACAACAGGCCTGAGGAGCGCGTGGAAATGTCCGCTTCGAGCGCCGAACGGGCACTGCCCGATTCGAGCAGACGGTCGGTGAGTGCATCGGCGTCAGCGCGTGCGCTGCGGCCAGCGGTAATCTGGTCAGTCAGGCGTCGCAGGTTCTCGATCAGTACGATGCGCAACGTGATCGCCACGGCCCACAATTCGCCGATTGTCAGCGGCTGAACCCGTTGATACGCGTTGATGAAACGCCGCAGGATCTGCGGGTCGAAGTGACTGTCGGTATGCGCAACGAATGCCCACGCGAGACCGAATACGCGCGGATACCCAGCGAACGGGCCTGCGGCAAGCTTGGGCAACTGACGGTAGTAGCCGGACGGCAAGTCGTCGCGAATCTCGCGAATCTGCTCCTCGACGAGGTGATAGTTGTCGAGCAGCCATTCCGCGGCGGGCACCACACCCCGGCCGCTCTCCAGTTCTTCGGCGCTCGCACGGTAGGCCGCGAGCAGAACTGCAGCGTTATCGTTCAGTCTCGTGTGCAGCGATAAAACGGCAGGCGGTGTCTTCGTGACCGGTTGCGCGGCAGCGAGGCTCTCCGCGTGTTGCTCGAGCCGTTCGACGCCGAACAGCTCCTCGCGCACCGGCGCGATGTCAGTCCACGGCGGCGACGGTGAGCGATGTCTCGCGACATATCGAAGGAGCGTTTTCACAGGAGCACTTCTCGCGATGTCGGCGAGTTCGGTCGGGTGGACTGGTCGCGGTGGCGTGTCATGTTAGCGGCGCGCACATCGTTTGCCATCGTAATAGCGCCGGACGGTTCATAGAGTTGGGACATGATCGGATCTTCCTTCGGGGAGGCCGCACCACACGTGTCGCATGCATGCACGCCTCCGGGATGTGGTTTGATTCACGGGTGCGGGGGGACGCGCGAGGAACCATCAGGACGACAAAGCAGGTATACAGCTTCTGCGGGCATGGGTCGGTGATGACGCGCCCACGCGCAAACCGGTAGTTACGGTTTAGCGGCGCACTAAAGCGTCGGATGAGCTTCGATCAGACCGGTGCGGCAATCAATGAGCGGCAGGAGCACTTGCGCAGCCCTGTCGACGCAGTTTCCGGCTGAACACACGGAAAGCGTGGAGCAGAAAGGACACGGATCCGTGCCCCAGGCGCCTGCTATTTCTTCTTGGCCGGTGCGCTGCCTGCGGCGGTCTTCGGCGCAAGCGCTGGGGACACGCCTACCGCAGGAGATATCAACTTTTTGGGTTGTTTGGGCTTTTTAACCTCGCGATTACCGCGCATCGTGCTCTTCGCCAATATGTTTCTCCAGATTTGCCCGTCGCGAAAGCGACAGCCATGTCGGCAAGTGTGAGCGCATCTGGTGACTCTGTCGCGATTTATATTTTTTTGAGCGCCGTGTACGTGTGTTCCGGACAAGGCCGGCCAACTCAACGGCGACGAACATAGCGTATACTGCCGTCGTGACGGCTCTAGTTCACGATGGACGCAGCTTGATTCCACGATTTTCTGCATTCCATAATATTTCCGCCCCCCCGCCCAGCCAACACTGAACTGCTGCCTTGCAGGCCTGCCCGCAACGTTACGTTTGAGATAATCATGCCTTTACGCAACCAAGGCCATATGGTGAGCCCGCCACCTGCTCCACGCATACCGTATCGCCATTTTGATGGGAAGCCCGCGATCGCCTGCTCGTCTGGATTCGCCGGCGCATCGATGAATATGGAATAAGCGCCGGGGCTTTGTCACGTTGCCAAGGTGGTCGCGTAGAATCGGGAAACGATTAAATCCAGATCGCTCTATCAGGGTCATCGCTTTCCGCCGGTGGTGATCAGTTTTGCCGTTCGCTGGTACTTTCGCTTTCAGCTGAGCTTGCGCGACATTGAAGAGTTGTTGTTCGACCGTGGCATCGTAGTGAGTTACGAAACCGTGCGCCTCTGGTGCGATAAATTTGGCACAGGGTTCGCGCATCGCTCGCGTCAATGCTGCCCGGCGCAAACCGGGTAGTGCCTGGCATCTCGATGAGTTGTTCGTGATGTTGCGCGGTGAACCTCATGTGCTGTGGCGAGCCGTCGACGAGCACGGTGCCGAACTGGATATCCTGCGGCAGAAGCGGCGCGACACGTCCACGGTCGAACGATTCTTCAAGCGCGTGCTTCGATCGTGCCCGATGCCGCAAGATCGTCACCGACCAGTCGCGCAGTTATCCGGCCGCAAAGTCCAGGATCCCCGAGCTGGCAAACCTCAAACACGTGTTCGTCAAGGCTGCAGCCCGCGTGCACAATCGGGCCGAAAATAGCCATCAACCTACGCACGAACGTGAGCGGCGCTTGCGCGGGTTTCGCAACCCAAAGCGCTGATCTACAGGCGCACCATAAATCTCAGGGCGGTGTCTATTCCATCTCGGCCATTTTGAAACCTTCGGCTGGCTTTCGCGAACGGGCGCTGGACCTCGCTTAACGGCCCTTCCGAAATCCGGCGACGTGGCGTTTGAGCCGCGCAGTAACGCAGCTGTGGCCGATACAGGCGAAGAACTGGATAACCAATATCGCCCCAACCGGACGCAGACTACGGCCAACCTTGGACCGTCCCCTTTTCGCGCTGATGCTACCTTTAACGCGATGCGCTCTACAATCGGCTGGGTGATGCCGGCTCAGGGCATGAAGCAGGAAACCGTCAAGCTCGCGCCAGCACTCCGACGCCGGATACCGCAGTACCCGACATTGCGTAGGCGATAACGACGCGCGGCTCGCGTGCAAGCACGAAAACGATGTATATGAGCAGGTCGTCTTTGCGATGCCGGTACGACGCAAGCTTTCCCTTTCGCCACATCGAGATTTAGTTTGCTTTTCGACGGCATTGAGCGCATGGTGAAAAGATCCCGATGTACCTGACCGCTCTTTTCGCATCCGGACAGGCATTGGTTCATGACGGTCAGTATCGCTTATGGAGCGCCATCATGACCATCCCCACCATCGAATACAGAGGGTACGAGCTACGTGCGTACTCTCACCAGGTATTCCCGCTGCATCGTGATCCGTATGCCAAAGGTCGGCGGCAGTTCTCATCGTTCGTACGGATCGACACCATTCCGTCCCGCGAGGTCAAGGCCCGGCGCTATGCAACGTTGTTCGGCGCGGGAAGTCCCACCACCGCGGGCGACGCCATCGAACTCGCGATGCAATACGGCAAAGACATCGTCGATGGCAAGGTTGAGGCAACCGAACTATGAGGACATACCGGATGCGAGTCAGCCCGCAGCTGAGTGGAGCAGGTCATGCAATATCCGCTTTATGTGCACCGTGATGGAGCTGCCGGCTTTCGTGCCTGTTTTCCCGATCTTCCTCGAGCAGTTGCGCGCGGCCATTCGTTCGATGAACTGAAACGCAACGCGCAGGAGGTTGTCGAACTGATGTATGACCGCAGCGAGCAACTCATACCCGCTCCGACCTGCAGCACTTCGGAATTGCAATCGCTCGACATGGACGATGGGCAAGGGATCTGGATGTTCATCGAGATCAATCTGACGCGGGTTACCTCGAAAGCCGTGAGCGTTCAATTCAGTCTGCCCGAGAGTCTGCTGCAGAGAGTCGATGCTGCAGCAAAGGAGCGTCACTCGACGCGCTCTACGTTCTTTACGCTGGCTGCCGTACACGAACTTGGAAACCGGGACGAAGGGCAATTGTCCTAGAAGCCGGCTTTCCGGTGGGTGTTCCTGGACTGGTGGCATCGCACGCCGCGACCGCGCCAGTATTCAAAGCCAGAACTTACGATGTGTCGCGTCGTCCCGGCTATCGAGGGCGACGCCAACCGCCTGTTGGCGAACCAGTTTGTTCCATAGTAGGAGTGCGTCATGATTGACGATCAAGTAAATGCCGAAGAACTGGCAGAAAGCAGGAGACAGAGAGAGGCTGCGGCGAATGCAACGGATGATGGCATGCCGGCGGTCCCGGAAAATGAAAAACGGGTCGTCGATGGGACTCAATACAGAGCGCAGAAGCAATGGATCAGGCACGCAAGAAAATGGTTAGGTGCTGGAAGCGGCTTCATGCGACCCTGAACGTCGGTGACCCACAAGGAAAAAGTTGTTCCGCCCTGAGACGGCGGCGGCAGAAGAACCGTCGAAGCGTCAGTTCTTTTGCAGTGGTGCGGCATCGTCCCGGTACAAAAGCCCTAACCAGGCCCTGACGCCAGATCTGCTGGCGCAGGTTTGAGAAGACCGGCTACGGTGCCATATCGCGATCAACGCGAGCCAGCATGGATTTCGACGTGAAGCCGCACGCGTGAAGCCATCCACGGCTCGTGTGACAAGTTCGGCCCGTCCGAGCCCCTGTACAGCAGGGTGCAGACATACCAGCCCGGCCGGTACGAACACCGAATCACTTCTGCAAGGATCCTGATGTCGCGCTACCAATTCGAAATAGACCTGAGGCACCTCGAACAGATCATTCCGTTACTTGTGCGGGGAAATCCGCTCGCGCTATCGTATTGGCGGCGTCGCATTTCGTCGCTATTGACGCAGCAGGGTCTGCCACCCGATGCAAACAGGCGCGTAACCCGACTGCTTGGTGTGTTCGATGAAGTCGAGCGCGCATTGATATCCGGCAAGGCTGCGGCCCGACGGTCACCAGGGTGAATCGCGGCGCGTTTACGTCCCGGTCACAGTGCCTTCAAATCCGGTAACAGGCACTCGAATTCCCGCTTTATCACGGTTCAGCACCCGCAGACATGCCGGTAACGGAGGCGGTTCTGTCGCAGTAACGCGTTCCGCTATGATGTGCGGAACGACATGAACAACTGAAAGCTCGATGAAGACGTTGAATCCGGCAGTGGCCCGAGTGCTCAAACGTCTGCATTATCCGCTCGACGTGATCCTGACCTGTGTGCGCTGGTATGTGGCCTATCCGCTGAGCCTGCGGCACCTCGAAGACATGATGGCCGAGCACGGCGTTTCCGTCGATCATTCGACTGTGCGCCCAGCTGACTTCGGGGCGGTCACCCTAAGGAATAGCCCTGCAGAGCGTAACGATCAGAACCGTTTGCGCAGCGTCCACGGTAGCAGCGTGTCAGAGTTCATTCTGCAGCGGCGCTGCATTTCAGCGGAGCGGCTTCAGCCGCCAGCAGTCGAGGCAGTTCGGACTGTTTGCATTTTATGAAGCCGCTGGTGCCCGCCGGCCACCCGTTTTAGCCGCGCTATCCTCAAGCGCAAGCGCGATGAATGCCCTTGCTGCCGCGCTTCGATACGCGCCTTTGCGCAGGAGCAACGCAGCGGTTCGCTGCGGCAACGCCGGCTCGAGGTCCACCAGACGCAGTTCGCTGTGCTCGCGTGCGATCGCGGCCGGCAGCAGCGTGGCAAGCGTGCTGCGGTGCACGAGCTCGATGACGGCGCTGATCGAATTGACCTCCATCGCAATACGCGGCGCGACGCCATTCTGCCGGCAATATCGATCGATGTAGTGACGCGTAGCAAACTCTTCGTTGAGCAGCACGAGCGCTTCGCTCTCGAACTCGCGAAGCGTCAACGCGGCGCGCTTTTTCGCATACGGGTGCGCTTTGCCGACCACCATCGCCAGGGCCTCGACGAACAGCCTCTGAGTCTCGATGTCGGGCGAGTGCGTGTCGTCGAAGGCGATGCCGACGTCGAGCGCATCTTCGTTCAGCAGCGCCTCCATCCGGTCCTGCGGCATTTCGAGAATGTTCAGCGTGATGTTCGGATAGCGGCGATGGTACTTCTCCAGCAACGGACCGATCAGGTACGCGGTGAACGTCGGCGTCATCGCGAGGCGCAGCGAGCCGCGGCTCAATTCCTGCACGTCGTGGATCGCCCGCTTTCCCGCCTCCAGGTCTTGCAACGCGCGCTGCGCGTAGCGCACATAGGCTGCGCCGGCGTCGGTCAGCTGGATCGTCCGACCGGAACGGTCAAGCAATTGAACGCGCAGCGTGTCCTCAAGCTGCCTGATCTGTTGCGACAGCGTCGGCTGCGACACGTGCAGCGCCTCGGCCGCGCGCGTGAAATTACGGTGTTCCGCGACCGCCAGAAAGTAACGGATGTGCCGCAGCAGCATGGGACCTCGCCAAACTATTGGTGTTTCCTATAGCCAGAATAATAAACCGGTCTTGGACGCTATAGTTAGATCGGCGCATTCTTCGTCCATCGGTTCTCAACAAACACCCTGATGGAGCGGAAAACATGCAAGAAATCATCGACGGCTTCCTGAAGTTCCAGCGCGACGCGTTTCCGCAGCGCTCTGAGCTTTTCAAGCAGCTGGCCACGAGCCAGCACCCGCGTACCTTGTTCATTTCGTGCTCGGACAGCCGGCTGGTACCGGAGCTGGTCACGCAGCGCGAACCGGGCGACCTGTTCGTGATCCGCAACGCCGGCAACATCGTGCCGTCGTACGGTCCGGAACCTGGCGGCGTGACGGCCACGGTCGAATACGCGGTCGCCGCGCTCGGCGTCACCGACGTCGTGATCTGCGGTCACTCCGATTGCGGCGCGATGACGGCGATCGCCACCTGCAAGTGCATGGACCACATGCCGGCCGTGCGCAACTGGCTGCATTACGCGGATTCCGCGAAGGTCGTCAACGAGGCGCGTGAGCACAAGAGCGAACGCGACCGGGTCGACTCCATGGTCCACGAAAACGTGATCGCCCAGCTCGCGAACATCAAGACGCATCCTTCCGTGCGGCTCGCCCTCGAACAAGGACATCTGGCGCTGCACGGCTGGGTGTACGACATCGAAACCGGCTCGATCGATACGCTCGACGGCACGACGAACCGTTTCGTTTCTCTCGCGGAGCATCCGCACGCTTGTGCAACGCCCGCTCGACTCAACCTCGCTGCCTGACTCACTGCTTTTTCAACTTCAAGCCATCTCAAGGAGCATCATCATGACGCAATCGCAATATAGCCAAGCCCCCCGTGAAGCCCTGACCGGCGCCGTCATCGACGCGAAGGTCCGCAAGAACCTGACGTTCGAGCAGATCAACGAAGGCACTGGCCTCAGCCTCGCCTTCGTCACCGCCGCGCTGCTCGGCCAGCATCCGTTGCCGGCCGAAGCCGCCAAGGTCGTGGCCGACAAGCTCGAACTCGGTGACGACGCGGTTCGCCTGCTGCAAACCGTCCCGGTGCGCGGCAGCATTCCGGGCGGCGTACCGACCGATCCGACGATCTACCGGTTCTACGAAATGGTCCAGATCTACGGTTCGACGCTGAAGGCGCTGGTTCATGAGAAGTTCGGCGACGGCATCATCAGCGCGATCAATTTCAAGCTGGACATCAAGAAAGTCGACGACCCGGAAGGTGGCTCGCGCGCCGTGATCACGCTCGACGGAAAATACCTGCCGACCAAGCCGTTCTGAGGCGACATGGGAGTCATTCTTACGGGAATGATTCCATCGCATTGACTCGGAATACGTATTACGCAACAGGAGCAATGAAGGCTTCTGACGCGCTCGCCAGATTCTTTTCCTCCGTGGGGCCCGAACGGCCGGAGATCGAGTCAGAATACGGCCCCCTCGCCCGAGCGATTCCCTCTATAAATGAGTGGCTTCGACCTCTCCTCGATATGGCGTTGCAATGAAACAAGAAAGTCATTGCGTATTCCTACGCGAAGCGTCTAATGAAACATGCGTGCGGACTCAGTCAGTTGTCGGTTGTACACCCAACATCCCTGGCGTGGCGTTGCACAGCGAGCGTCTGTCGGCGCTCCACTCCAAGGAGCAGATCATGCAATATCCGCTGTATGTCCACCGGAATGGCAATAATGGCTTTCGCGCCAGCTTCCCCGATTTCCCCACCGCCGACGCGAGTGGCGATTCGTTTAACGAACTGACCCACAATGCCCAAGCGACCGTGGAAGCAATGTATGACCGCAGCGAGCAACTTATCCCCGCCCCTACCTTCAGTATGTCGGAATTGCAGGCGCTCCAAATGGACGATGGCAACGGGCTTTGGGTATTTGTCGACATCGATCTGGCGCGTGTTACCTCGAAATCCGTGGGCATTCAGGTCCATCTGCTTGAGAGCCTGCTTCAGCTAGTCGATGCAAGGTCAAAAGAGCGCCGCATGACGCGCTCTGCATTCGTCACACTGGCGCTTATTGATGCACTGAAGAAGCAGGAAGGCTAACCATCGTCTTGCCGCTCAGTTCAGGAACTTGACGCGCAGGCGCGGGGCACTTCCTGGAAGCACCGGGATGTGAACGTGCGATTCCTCGACTACGTCGTTGCCTGCCGTAAGTCGGGAACAACCAGTAAGGATGATATGACGCACTCAATGTGGGGCATCGCGCTCGGGCTGGCGCTCATGTTCGGCGCGGCGCTGCGTCGGTATAGGCGCAACGTTCTGCGAAAGCGGGACATCCGCTGGCTTGATGAACACCATATATTGGACAGACTACGCACGCAATTGGAGCTGTCACCCCGGAAATGACGCACGCCAGGTGGCGCGTCCAGGAAGAAAGACTGATAGTTAAGGAGTTGGCAAAATGACCCTGAATTACGCAGGCAGATCGCATGACGAAGCAGTGGCGGCGCGCCACAGGCAGAAACAGAAGGCACAGGAACAGGCCGGCGGCGAGATGGCGAGAGAAGGGACAGAGGGCGACGCAACACATAGTTGCGGCGAACTCTCCGAACGGGGCAAGCAGGTCTGGAGAAGTGGAAGCGGGATCAACGGTGGCGGAAGAGAATGAACTGCACCCCAAAAGTTGGAAACCCGTCCAACGATTTGGGGTGTTTTCTTGAATCGCTCGGATTTCCTGGACAGGTCCCGAAGTTAGTGTTCCACGTTTAGACCGCCTTCGGTTTCAGGTTCAAGGCGGAACTGCCGGGCGAATTCGCCCGGCGTCAAATCGTTGAGCGCCATGTGAGGCCGACTCTCATTGTAGTCGCGACGCATAGCAGCACTACGACCCCCACTACAAAACTGATCATCGATTGTGGCGCCTCGTCCCAACTATGAAGGCGCCGGCATCAGCGGGCCTCTGCGAGATACGCGTGCAGGAACGCCGGCGTGACTCAGGACTGACAGCCTGCCGCCCGTATCTGCGATTTACGGCCGGCGGATTGTGTTGCCATCTCTCGCGGCCAGGCGCGCCGCGTCAATTGTATTCCGGGCCGTCTCGCAATTCGCGTTGTACGGCTCCAGGTTCTCGGGGTCGCCCAATGGACCTCCCCAGACGTGATAGAAACCATCAACGCCCTGGCCAACGCGCGCTTCGCTTTTGATCAGGAAGTCGAGCCGTGCGGTTTCGGCCTCGAGCTCGGCCGCTGCCTTCAGAAGCGCATGCCTCCACATCACGACATCGCCGTCGAGCAGAGGAAAGCATTCGGCCATGTGCCGCAAGGTCTCGACCGTAGTCGGAAGCGTTGTGGGACCACTCATCTTTGTTTCTAACGTCACACCGATCTCCCTCTCGCCATTGGTGTCGATTAATCCTCAACCATCCAAATTACAAATATAGTCGCCCCGAGCAACAGGCAGCCTCCCAAAACCAGCGCGCCGAAAACGATCGGCTGCTTTACGCCCAGGGCAGACCACCGATCAGTCCGGACATGCGTGAGTTGATCCACAGGATCTCGGCAGCCAATCCCCGGTGGGGCTCGCCGCGCATCCTGGGCGAGTTACGCAAGCTCGGCATCGAGGTGGCAAAATCGACTGTGGAGAAGTATCGCCTGCGCCACCCCACACCGCCCTCGCCGACCTGGAAGGCGTTCCTCAAAAACCATGTCTGCGAGCTCGTATCGATCGATTTCCTCACCGTGCCGACGGTAGGCTTCAGGGTGCTGTTCGTGCTGGTGGTCCTCGTACATGACAGGCGCCGGGTCATTCACTTCAATGTCACGGAGAATCCGACCGCGCAGTGGACCGCTCAACAGATCGTCGAGGCTTTCCCCTGGGATAGCGCACCGAAGTACCTGCTCCGGGATCGCGATGCGATCTATGGCGAGCCCTTTCGGCGGCGCGTCGAGAGCATGGGCATCGAACAGGTCCTCACCGCCGCTCGCAGCCCATGGCAGAATCCGTACGTCGAACGCCTGATCGGCAGCATCCGGCGAGACTGCCTGGATCACGTCATTGTCCTGAACGAACGCCACCTGCGGCGCATCCTCACCCGGTACTTCGACTACTACCATCGTTGGCGGACACACCTGTCGCTGGACATGGATTGTCCCGACCCAAGACCAGTGCAGCCGCCCAATCGCGGCACAATCGCCGAGTTCCCGGATGTTGGCGGCTTGCATCACCATTACGAGCGGCTGGCAGCGTAACCGGAGTGGTCCAGGCTTCGTTCAATCGCACGCTATGCATTTTCGGGAAGGACAGGTCACGCCGCACCGGTCACGGAAGTAACGGATGCCAGTAACGCGGTCGCAGCGGTTCAGACACCAGCGGCTGAGCAGTCCGACGTTGCCCGCGTCATGACCAAGATCGCGGAAGGGTGGAGGCGCGGCACGGTCGTGGAGATTCGGCAAATCGCAGTCACATGCCGCTGCCTTCAGGAAACAGGTGACCGCAACGGCCGGAGTTGCAACGTGACGACGCTAAACCGACAAATTTACGTTGCCGCCCCATCAAGGGCGGGATCGATTTTGCAACCGTCGATGAATCGCCGCGCCTGCCGCTCCGCATACGCGAATGCGGCCTCAGCGGACAGGAAGTTAAGGTGCTCCGGCAGGCTCGCGATGGCCGATGTAAGCGGAGCAGCGGAAAGGATCAACCAGGCGACGGTGTACCGAAGCTGCTGGCCATCCAGCGACGGAGATTTTGTCTGGGTGACCCGGACCTCGATGGTGTATCCGCGATACGGCACGCGGGACTGGTTTTGCATGATAGGCCCTAAGTCAGATCGCCCGCGGCGCGCGAGAACTATTCAAGGCGCATTTCATGTGCCCGCTATCTAAACCGTCTCGCAGGGGGCCAAAAAGGAATAGCGGTAGGCGCCTGGTACAACGAGATCGACCCATACGCCGCGCAGTGGCAGCGCATCCGCGCGGCTCGCGGAGCAATCGAACTTGAGTGAGGACACGATGACCACTAATACAGACGCAGTCCCGCTGAAGCCGTGCCGGTTTTGCGGCGCAAGCGCGCCGCACATCACGGAAAACGGCGCGATTTAGCTCAGGATGCGCTACAGCAAGCCGAACAGTGTTTTCCGTCATCCACCTGTGCCCAGAGATTGACGGCCAACCATCGCGGCATCTGCAGAGAATGGTGATAAGGCATGAACGGCAACAAACCCTCGCTGTGCGGGGCTATCGGGGGCGACCCAGCACTGTCAGTGGCTCCTTCATCCAGTAATCATATTCAGCAGGGTTGCGCTCAAACACTGGCTCGGCGGGAATGCTCGACTCGCATGCCGACCAAAGACCGGCCGGTGATCCATTGGATGTGTTCTGCTTCATCCAGCAACCGCAGGACGTGCATCGGTACAGGACGTAACGTGTTATTGGCTCTTTTGGCGTACCAAAAACGCCCGCTCCGGAGTACTGGAGTTTTTTGTGCGGAAAGACTGTTGAGGCTTTTCCGATCAACCTCACACAAGCAAGGCAGCTTTCCATTTCGTCCTCACTCCCGGGAACACCTAACCTTCGCAATAAGCATACCCCATGCAGATGGGTCCGGAGCAGAGCCGATCTCAAAACGTCAGTGATCGATTAATCGGAAGCAGCAGCGAAACAATAATCCGAAACAACGAGAAAACACTGGGGCGTCAATGACGCGACTACGCGTCGACCAAAGCGGCCATCACGGCCTTCACCCACGCGCTGGCGAAACAGGTCATCGGCAACGGAGTCCAGGCGAACGCCGTCGCGCCGGGTCCGGTATGGACACCACTTCAGCCGAGCGGTGGCCAACCCCAGGAGAAAGTCGAGAAATTCGGCTCCGAAGTGCCGATGAAACGTCCGGGGCAACCCGCTGAACTCGCGCCGGTTTATGTGCTGCTGGCGTCGCAGGAGTCGAGCTTCGTTACGGGCGAGGTCTATGGCGTGACTGGCGGCAATCACCTGACGTAATAGGCAGCAGGAATGCGGCCGCCTGATTGGCATCCCCGACAGCGATCGAGGACAAGCGACAGCAAAGGCAAGCCGGTCGCGCCAGACGACCGGGTTCCCGCCAGCGGCAGCGCAAGGAGAACCATGTCGACGGCGACGAGGTCGGCGCTGCCGTCGCTCCAGTATCGACAGCCATCCCGCTTTCTCACGCTCAACTGACGAGAGGCGTCGCACTCCAAGCATCCTGCAAGCAAGCGTTACCCAAATGCCGCGAATCCGGGGACCAGCATGTCACCGTCCAATCGCAATCGCATGCACGCAAGCGGCCACCCCTCGCGCATCGAGAAGTACACAGTGCCTGGAGCGCAAATTGCGCCTCGTATCGCAGGTTCGATTGAACTGGACCCGCGTAGGTCGCAGCAGAATTTTCGGCCTTTGCCTCCACGGGCTCTACCCGGACGCCCTTCAGCCGCTTGGAAACACGAAGGAGTGGAGAAATGATTACCGTACTACTGGTCGATGACGACACAGCACTGTTGGGTACGCTCGGATTATTTCTCGCAGCGGAAGGTCATCTCGTTCGAACGGCGACCAATGGTAGCGACGCACTTCGGCTCGCGCTTGAAATCCGCCCGGACATACTCGTGACCGACTGCGCAATGCCGGCGATGGACGGCATCGCGCTTGTCCGCGAAATGCAGCGGCATGCGGACCTCGCCTCGGTTCCAGTCATTCTCACCTCTGATGCGAGCAGGCGCCCGCACGTCAAGCTGGCCGGGTTTCTCAAGAAACCCTTTCCCGCAACGACCTTGCTCCGTCAGATTCATCGGCTGAGCTACCGTTCGTCCCGACGGAGTTCGGACGATCGTCCGATGAAACCACCGTCGTACCCTTGAGTGTCGACCCGACCATCACGTCGGGACCGGGCCCGTCGCCCGCGCCGCCTCCAATAATTTGCGCGCCACCGCTGGATGCGCGGTCTTGCGGGTCCGATGTGTTCATGATGCTCTCCGAAGCTTTAGGTGGAGAACGTCTTACGCGCAACGAGTATGCCTGCCTGCCCATCACGCGACGTTGAACATGGGGCAGTTCTGCTCGAGGCAAAATCACATCGCGGCGGCGGCCAAACAAGCAGACTGCAGCGAAACTGTCGCGCAAATATTGTGCTCGCCCCGGTTCGCGGAATATCCCTTGCTTGTGTCAATTAATCCACCTAACCGGAGACTCACATGGCCACCAACCCGAAACGGGAGAACCCCGCAAGTGACAAGTCCGAGGAGGATGTCGACAAGGCGGTTGAAGACACCTTCCCCGCCAGTGGCCCACCTGCGACAGGCGGAACAACCCGGATTGAGTCAGAGGACGGCGAAGACGCCGACGAGGACCAGCCTAACCCACAGTAGTCCGCGGAGGCGCGAACACATGTCGACACCCCGGAAACTGCGCAGCGGTCCTGGGGCAAATGACGCGCGAGTCGCGTCCTACCCCTAGACCACGGGCCCGCAGTGGGCAGCGCTCGCGGAAGGCCGATAGAGAGGATGTGCAGAAACCGTTGACCGGTAGTTCGAGCGGGAGCGGCCACTTAGCCAAGCTCTCTTTTCCAGTCTGCCCTACAGGCGTAGCGCGTGAGGTTCCATATGTTGCGTCAAGTAAAAAATCAAGCCGTTCCGCGCAAGCTAACCTTGATGTCCATCGCGCGGACCGCCATCAGCAAATTCTCGGAACCGCCCATGATGGGCGCCAGCATCGGCTTCTTTTCCGCATTTTCGCTTGCCCCAACTCTCCTCATCGTCCTTGCGGTCGCCGGATGGGTCTACGGTGCGGACGCAGCCAAAGGGCGGCTCTTTGACCAGGTCAAAGGCGTTCTTGGCAACGATGCTGCGAGCGCAATGCAAACCCTCGTCGAACATGCGCATAGGGCGAGCGGAAGCGGTGTTGCCGCTGCGCTATCCATTGCCCTGGTGGCGGACGGTGCTTCGGCGACGTTTTCGTCGCTCAATACTGCTCTGGATGTCGTGTTTGCCGCAGAGTCGCCCAAAGGTATCGCTGGACTAGCGCTCCTGCTACGCGCGCGTCTGATTTCCTTCGGGATGGTCATGGGTCTGGGCTTCCTGCTGGTCGTTTCGCTGGTGGTGGACACAGCCATACAGTATGCCGGCCACGCGGTTTTTGGTGATTCCAGCCTGGTTGTGCTCGCGGCGCTAGGTGAATCAGTTTTCGGACTGGTAATACTCGCGATTGGGTTTGCTGCCCTTATCAAGTGGCTGCCGGATGCAAAGGTGCATTTTCGTCATGCGCTTATTGGCGGTGTGACAGCGTCGGTGCTCTTCACGGCTGGGAGGCATCTCTTCGGGTTCTATCTTGCCCATGCCGGCACTGCAAACTCATTCGGTGCGGCAGGTTCTCTTGCCCTACTGATGATGTGGCTATATTTCTCAGCCGTCGTTTTCTTATTCGGCTCGGAGATTGCCGCATCCATCAGGGATGCGTCGCAGGCAACGGGAGAAAAACCTCACACGGCTCCGCTATCTTCGATAGTGACAAGGCGCTGACAGGCGCCGCTTTCACGACGGGCTTGCGGAGCGCCGGCTCATTTTCCGCCGAATCCGACGACTGGTTTGTGGTTTATTGGCCTCGGGGCCTTTCTCCACCACGACCGAGGACATAGAGGTTGATTTACACGGCTGCGATTACTTTGATGCCGTACGCAGCATCCTCGCTTTTTTCGCGACGGCGGACGCGGGGATGACGAGGGCTTCAGGCGTTGCACCGTACATTGCATAATGTCGGACCGCAGCGGCGCCCTCACTGTTTTCGCGTGCATCCAGTTTTTCTGCCAATGCCAGCAGAAAGCTTTTCAGGTCAGTGCTTCCATATCTTGCGAGAAAATTCCCCGTCAGTTCGACGATACATGCTTGCCGCGACGTCGGGTAAAGCGTGCTGGCTACATGCGACGCTCCTACGGACAGATCCAACAGATACGCAGTTTCAATGTGAGCCGTTGTGGCGTTTTCCCTCTTCACCTTGCTGCTCATGTACTTTCCCCGTCGCCATATTGCGTGACCTGCTGAACGTCTCCAGGAGCCTTTGCCTTTGCGTCTAAAAACCTGGTCACGCAGGTATCGAGTAACGTGCGCAAAGTGCCGTGTTGATGCTCGGCAAGGAGGCGAGCCACGACACGAAGCACCTCTGGATTGTGAAGCATGCCCCAGTGACTCACGCTCTCCACTTCGACGTTCCGATGATACTCGGACTCGGTCCCAACACATCCTGCCCAACCGACGATACCATCGGAGGGCGAATATACCGATGTACAAGGAACCACAGGGTCAATACTCAACCGCTTGAGGAGCGCCTCATCCATCGGTGACACTCCGCCGTTCAGGAGTGTGAAAAGCCAGCCGGCATGGGTCGAGTTGGGCTGGTCTGCAAACGGAGTCGCGAGCGTGATGGCCTGCCGTACCAGCTCCGGATGCTTTTTTGCGAGTTCGCGGGCGTACACTCCGCCAAGGCTCCAACCAATTAACGAAACGGGGCGACCATTCCGGATATATACCTGCTTCAGCTGCTCGCTTAACAAGTCGAGAAATCTGTCGAAATCGTCATCCGGCCATTGATTGACGCCCTGTTCCCAGTCATGGACTTCGTAGTTCAGCTCTCGCAACCTCTCTCGCAAGCCTTCGGTTGCGTATCCGCTGACGCCCAAGCCTGGAAAAACGATAACAGGATGGCCGTCACCTTGTGGCAACGGCTGCGATAGGGGCGCAAGACCTGCAAAGTAGTCCGCGATGGCACGAAGGGGTTCCAGTGCGAGAAGTATCGCTGGGGGCGGTGTTAATTCAAGGCTTTCCATCGAATCTCCCTGGGTATCGATCTATGGTTCATCGCGCACCGTCGAAAATTGCCACATCGAACACTTGTGCGTATGCGTTGTGGACCAAAAAGTCCGCCGAGGACCGCGGCCAACGAGGCCCCATCAAGGGGTGGGCAGACTCGGCAAGAGTGCCGAGAAAAGTTCGGGATAGAACCGGGCCCAGCATTGCACGCCATTGTGTAAATCATGCCGCGTCCCGTGGAGCCTCGAGACTGCGTGCAACGCGACGAAACCGGTCCGTAAATCTACGTCTATTCGGCCTCGACAATGTTCGTACCGAGGGAGGCATTCTTCGTGAGGTTCTCGACAAATCCCTGCGCGTCACGCACATGTTGCTGGTATTGAGACGGCGCGTTTGCAGTTAGCGCAATCTGAACACCTGACATAATTTCGTAGACGTGGCGGCTGTAGGCCGCGATTTTTTCCGCAGTGGGCTTCGCGAGGCTTGTCGACAGCGCAACCAGCTCCTCAGGTTTCGCAGACAATGCCTTGGCCATAAGCGCCTGGTTTTCAGCGAGTGTCGCTTTGACTACCTGAAGATTCAGCTCGGTCAATTTTTCGATGGCGTCAAACGCGGTGCTCGAGAAAGCAAATAGCTGCTGGATACCGGTGTTTTGCGCATCTACCAGACATTGGGGGATAAGTGTGCTCATGAATGCTCCAGATAGGGAAGACGACGAGTGCGCGAAAACTGAAATGAAGTCTGGAGCACGGGTCGCTGGCCAAAGGCCAATTGCTGCGTTGCACCAAAATCATTGTAGGCGCATTATTCTTGAAGTCAATCGTGCCCTTGCAGTCATCGTGCCTACGGACAAACAAGCCCGTGCTCATCGGTCAAAATATTCTCAGTACAACGAATCAGAGGTAAATCCAGAGTATGGAGCTCCTACTCGGAGCCCCTCCGGCGTCGCCAACTATGTCACTTCACAGCCTCTCCCACACCGAGGTCAGCGCCGGTCGTCGGGTCGGAAGAAGTGTCAGACGCCGTACGCGAGGCCATGGCGCGAAGAACCTCGGCGTCACCGGCGGACACGTTGACTGTTGCCCGGCCATCGCCGCCGTCCACGGCTGGTGTCGGCGTATCGACAAATTCCCATTCGGGCCCCTCGTTCCACGGGCCTCGTGGAGCCCCATCGCTTGCGGACATTTTGTAATAGACGCTTGTAAATTCAGGCACTCCGGGAAGCTTTCCCTGAGGGAAATTCGGCAGGATTGAGTGAAGCGCTTTTTCGAACGACTTCTGATGTGCGATTTCACGCGTCATCAGAAAGCCCAATGTTTCCTTGATGCCGGGGTCGTCGGTCACGTTAATCAGCCGTTCGTACACAATCTTGGCTCTGGCTTCCGCCGCGATATTGGAACGAAGGTCTGCAGTAGGTTCACCAATGGTGTCGACATAGGCCGCCGACCATGGAACACCGCCGGAATTTGTGAGTGCCGGACCGCCCCCGTAC
The DNA here is from genome assembly GCF_008369935.1 of Paraburkholderia panacisoli. Lineage (GTDB taxonomy): Bacteria > Pseudomonadota > Gammaproteobacteria > Burkholderiales > Burkholderiaceae > Paraburkholderia > Paraburkholderia panacisoli. The sequence goes on from NZ_VTUZ01000046.1 coordinate 70,407, forward strand.
AGCAGCGCTGTGATATGAGAGTCATTGCCGCCACCGGTCATGCGGCGATAAAGCTCAGCTTCACCTTCAACGGCTTCAGCTAGCTGACCCTTGGCCCCTTTGTTCAGCATCGCGATGATAGAGCCGACGATTTCGAGATGGCTGAGTTCTTCCGTCGCAATGTCGAACAGAAGGTCCTTGCGACCGGGGTCGTCTTCGCCCACAGCCTGAGTGAAATACCGGCATGCCGCACCGAGCTCACCTTGGGGTCCTCCAAATTGCTCGAGCAGGAGATTTGCGAGGCCGGGATTAGGCGTGGAAACACGCACCGTATATTGGAGGCGCTTGTTATGGACAAACATGGTGTTCTCCTTTCAGAGCCCGGCAAGGACGGAGCACCGTCTATAGCGCCAGGCAACAGGATTCGGACGTTGTGAGAGCGGCGACGCTGTCGCGCACCGCTTTCATTATTGCTGTCTCAGAAGGATGAGTTCTGGCGAGGAGCGGCAAACGCACCGCATGTGGGCAGGGAGACTGCCTCCTTCATCCGCATGACGCGTTCCCGGAGCAACGCATCCGTCTCGAAGATATATTTTCGGTGGGCAGGATGTCGGGAATAGGCGTTGCGCGCGTTCAAAGCGTTGAGATGTCTGTGGGTCCTCTGTCGCACCCCTGCATTCTCTTCCCCCCTTTTCTCCCTCTTGTGAGAGCAAATCATGACCGCAAAGACTGTGAAAGACCTGTTCATCCACTCGCTGTCCGACGTCTACAGCGCGGAAAAGCAACTGACCAAAGCGCTCCCGAAACTGGCACGTGCATCTACGAGTCCAGAGTTGAAGGCTCTATTCGAAAAGCATCTGGAAGAAACGCACGGACAGGTTGCGAGAATTGACCAGGTCGTTGAATCCTGCGGTATCAAACTGAAGCGAATCAAGTGCGCTGCGATGGAAGGGCTGGTCGAGGAAGGCGGCGAGCAGATTGAGGAAATCGAGAAGGGGCCCGTACTCGACCTCGCGCTTATCGGAGCCGCTCAAAAGGTCGAGCATTATGAAATCGCGACCTACGGAACGCTCGCTGCGCTGGCTGAAAAGCTCGGCGAATCTGCTGCCCAGAAGCTGTTGCTCGATACGCTGAAGGAAGAGAAGGCTGCCGATGAAAAGCTGACGGTGTTGGCGCAAGGAACCATCGTCGAAGAGGCCATGGCCCAATAGTTCGTCCTGCATGTAGAAGTGACTGTCTCATCGTGGACGGTGCCGAGTCTCAAAGGTCGCCGCACTACAGAAGCCAATTTACATTGCTGGGCATTGCATTGAGCAAAGGCGAAGTCGTGGCACCGACCCGACTGCCTCGGTATTCCCGTTTTGCCCACAGGCGCGGGCATTCGCGCCTGTGGACTCTCAGAACGGACGTCGCGCGGCAACTCAATGCCTGTCGCTCAGTTTCCCCCCGAAGCAGGGTTGGTAGCTGACGCCGGCGCGGCGCTTCCGGGCTTCTTGTGCATCTTCTTCTGCGAACTCGTCGTTCCGGGTGCCATGGTGTTAGCCCCTGACGCGCCAGAGACCGTGTCGGTCGACCCGCCGGCGCTGGGCTTGCTCATTCCTGTGCCGCCTTGTCCCCCAGCGGCACCGCCACCCGCGCTTTGGGCGAAAGCGCTACCTGATATCCCAACTAAAAATATCGAAATCAAAACCCCTTTCGTCGCAACTCGCATGGCAGTCTCCTTAAGCACAAATCGGTCAACACCGGACGGCGTTAATCCGTATGTTCGTGCCCGCAATTCGCATACCGTGCCGGGAGGCAATGCAGTGTTGACACCACAGGTGGTCGGGAAAGTCTGTTGCGGGTTGAGAGAAAAAGACAGAGGCGAATATGACGCTGGTCTTGCTCGTAGAGGACGATACAATCTGCTTCGCGCGCTTGACATGCTGGTCAGGGACGACGGCTACAGGGTACAGACCGCTGCTGCAGCGGTGGCCTGGATGCCAGGAGTGCCGTCGCACATGAGCGACCGGACCTTGTTTGTCTCGGACGTCATGATGCCCAGGCTGGACGGGGCGAAACTGGCTCGCTCGCTGAAGGGGGTGCCCGCGCTCGCCAACATTCCCGTTGCAATGATGTCCGCCCTTGATTTGCCCCCCGCACTTCCATTCTATGCGTTCGTACCCAAGCCCTTCGCTGCCGCCAGGTTGCTGGACGTTTTGCGAGAAGTGCTGCCGCCGTGGTTACGTCGGCCGGTCAGGCCCCGGCTCGCTCCTCGCCGCAGGCCTTTACGTCTGCTGCTGCCTGCACAATGTCGTCCTCGTTGGGATTCTTTGTTGATAGCCGAAGGTACGCCGCCGCCAGACGTCGCAATTCCTCCTCTGTCGCATCCTCGATTCCGATTAGATGATTATCTGCCGCCCGGTGGGACGATAAGAGTTCATTGAGCTTCAGGTGCATCGCGACACTGTCCTTGTTCTGACTCTGCTGTATCAGGAACACCATAAGGAATGTGACGATAGTCGTGCCGGTGTTAATCACCAACTGCCACCCATCTGAGTAACGGAACAGCGGTCCGGTGACAACCCACGCGGCAACCGTCGCTACGGCAAGACAGAAACCCATTGGGGACCCTGCCCATCGCGTCACGAGGCTGGCAAATGAGTCAAACGCTCGAGTCAATGGATGCTGTGTCGCGTATGCAGGGCTTGCCGTATCGGGAGCCGTATCCAGTTCGTCGGTCGGAGCCGGGGCTTTGCGTTCTGATTTCATTAGCCTGCTCCGGAATGTTGGTCAACCTGTAGAGCAACGTACGTGCCAGCTTGCTTAGGTGCGACCTCGCAATGCCGAGGGTCGCCGGCGGCCGTGGTGCGCAGGCCAGCCCTTTCCCCACCGATGTCGTTGGGTTCTGCGTAGGAACAGGTTGCTCGCGCCGAATCGTGCAATCCTTGCGCTCCTGGGGCCGGCACTGTGAACACAGGACCGTCCGCACGTTGCTTGAAAATCGTTCCGTCGGCTGTGGTGCATTTTGTGCTTAGGGGCCTAAAATGATGGTGCTGACTTTCAGGGCCATCTCACGGCAGGTCGCCGCCCCGACGCCGTTACCGTTCTCCCTTTGGTCGACAAACATCGTCACATGACCACCCACTCGGCAGCGGCTGGCGTGGTCCTCCTTTTCGTCCAACCTTTGAAGCGGGTGCAGAGTTCATGGAAAGTAATCGTGCGCTCACTGACAACGACGAGTTCGCTAACAGGCCGGCGCGGCAACCTGACTACGCGGCTGAAAACAAAGCGCTTCTCCGGCTCGCGAGAGCCCAGACGGGACCGAAAACCAGTCTGTGGCAGGAAATTGCGGAATCCACCCTCGCAGTCTGTCACGCTGGTAGTGCAGGGATTAGCCTTGTCGAAGGAACCGGCGAAAATCGCAGCTTCAGATGGGAAGCTGTCGCGGGCCTTTGCGCTGGCCTTCGTGGCAAGACAACCGCATGGGATGAATGCCCATGTGGAGTAACGCTCCAGAAAGGCGCGCCGCAACTGTTCATTCAGCCGCAGGTACATTTCGCATGTCTTCAGTTTGCGAACGTCGACGTCACAGAAGGTGTCGTTGTTCCAATAGCCAACGACGACGTGCAGCTTGGCGCGATTTGGGTGATGTCACATGCTGCCGACCGCCAGTTCGATAGTGAAGACATCCGGCTGCTATCAAACCTCGCGGTCTTCGCCGGTACAGCGCTGACCGTCGTGGACGCGCGCGACAGCGGAATTGCAAGCGACCAAAGGCACAATGAGTTCATTGCCATGCTCGGGCACGAACTGCGAAATCCGATAGCACCCATCGACAGCGCTATCAATGCCGCTGCGCGACTATGCGCTGATAACGCGAAGGCCGTCGAAGTATTGACCGTGGCCCAACGACAGATGAGACACTTGCGCACACTTGTCGACGACTTGCTCGATGCCGCGCGATTGAAGCACGGGAAACTTGCCATCAAGCATAGCGACACTTTCCTTAACGAAATTGCCTTCGACGCCGTCACAGCAGTCAAGCATCACTTTGAGTCTCGCCGGCATACCCTCAAAATGAATGGTCTCGATGCGCCCATCCCGGTTCGCGCGGACCACGTCCGCTTGAGCCAGGTGCTGGGCAACATCCTGTCGAACGCGGCGAAGTACACGCCGGTGGGCGGGGTCATCGAAATGACCGTCGATGTAGATATCAATACTGGGTCCACCCCGGATGGTGCGCTCATCATCACAGTCAAAGATAACGGAATCGGAATTGACCGTGCGGTGCAACCGCACGTCTTCGAACTTTTTCGCAGTCTGCCCGAGTTCACGCGAGAGCCGAGGGCGGACTGGGGATTGGCCTCGCCGTTGCGAAACGCCTCGTAGAACTTCACGAGGGGACCATAGCTCTTCAAAGTGAAGGCGCGGGCAGAGGCACGGTCGTCACTTTATGTTTGCCAATCCTTCGCAGGTCGTCGACGCAAGCGCAGTCCGAACGACCCTGCGAAATTTCGACGCCGGGCTCCGTGCGACTGCTTCTGGTCGATGACAATCCGGACGCTTTGATGTCCTTAGGCATGTTGTTGGAGCTCGAAGGGCACGATGTAACCACCGCAAACAACGGGAGCGACGCAATTCGCCTTGTCGCGCAAGTGCGCCCGGAGGTAGCAATTATTGATGTTGGAATGCCGGACGTCGACGGCTTCGATGTTGCGCGCGCTGTTCGCTCCGACCGCAGCCTGGATGACATTATCTTAGTGGCGCTGACCGGATACGCGGCTGAATCCGATAAGTCAAGAGCATTGGCAGCTGGCTTCGACTACCATCTGACCAAGCCACTCTCGCTGGAGAAGCTGCGACACCTGCTCGTAAATCGAAGAGGTGGACAGCTGGGCGGACTCATTTAACCGCGACACAACGGCGTTGCCCACCGGAGCGCTGTGGATTATTAAGTCGAGCGTACATGCTGGCTACGCGAGGCTACCCGGAGCAGCCTCATGATAGCAATGCGGAAGATACCGGATGCCAACGCGACATCGCCCGGTCGGAACACACTGGGCGAAGCGTTTCACGCGTAGGCCGCGATAAAATCAACAGCCCCACACTGGACTCAAACGCGTCAAGGTCTATGGGCTTGAAAAAGAATGCGTTCCAGAGGGCTGGTATCCGGTGAGGTTGCGTCTGCGCCGAGACCATAATTACCGGTATCGCGGTAAGGGCCGGGTATAACTTGAGATGGCGGCACAACTCAATGCCGTCCATCACTGGCATGCTGCAATCTGTGACTATAAGGTCCGGCATCGTCCTTCCAGCCTTTTCCAGCGCCGTCTTGCCGTCTTGTGACAAAAATACCCTATATCCCCGCCACTCCAGAGCCACGCTTAAAGCGGCCAGAATGTCTGGGTCGTTGTCCACTAGGAGAATGGTTGGCATCAGGAACGTCCGGAACGGTTAGTAATCCGGCGCAACAACCATACCGTGAGCCGAAGATTGTTCCGCTCGATGGCAAGCCCAGACCCCTTAGCCGAGCGTGAGTCGCTGGAGGCCTTGCGCTCTGTCGAGGAAACGCTGAGGCAGGCTCAGAAGATGGACGCTGTCGGACAGTTGACCGTATGCGGTCCTTTACGGACGCCCTAGCAATGAACGAGTGATTCTCTGATGCTACCTGTCCACGTGGACAGCTGGGATGAGAGTACATGTCAGAAGATCGAGATTTGCGTAGCCGCCTGGTAG
>NZ_VTUZ01000047.1 GCF_008369935.1 Paraburkholderia panacisoli
CGTCTCGATACATTACACCCCCACGTATTCGTCATGGTTGAACCAGGTCGAGAACTGGTTTGCCCGCATCCAGCGCGACGTCATCACGCGCGGGGTATTCACCAGCACCAGAGACCTCGACAAAAAGCTCATGCGCTATATCCGTCAATACAACAAGCAGGCTGCCCCGTTGAAATGGAAGTATTCCGATCCAGCTCGACGCATCCGGTGCAATTCATCCGGTTCAATGGACTAGTGCGCGATTTCTGGTCACATAGCAGATCGGTAGATAAGGTTTCGCGCATTCATTGGTTAGCGAACGTCGTATGTCTTCCTAGAATTGCCTGTCGCTGGTGGTGCGGATGGCGCTGCACCCACCGCCATGCATTTTCGAAAGGACAACGGATGACGAAACTGATTCTCTCGGAGCGTGCTGCCCGCATCGGCATCGCGCCCAACGCGGCGGCGAAGGCGCGCGCACAGGCGCTGGCGCAAAGCGGTCGCACTGTCGTCGATCTGACGTCTGGCGAACCGGACTTCGATACGCCCGCGTCGATCAAGCAGGCCGCGATCGCCGCGCTGGCGGCGGGCGACACGAAATACACGGCCCCTGCGGGCACGCTGGATCTGCGCAACGCCATCAGCGAGAAACTGGCGCGAGAAAACGGGCTTGCCTATCCGCCGCAGCAGATCATCGCGAGCAACGGCGGCAAGCATGTGATCTACAACGCGTTTGCCGCAACGCTTCGCACAGGCGACGAAGTGATCGTTCCGGCGCCTTTCTGGCAGTCGTTCCCAGCCATGGTCTCGAGCAACGACGGCACACCGGTGTTGCTGGCCGGTTTGCGCGAGGATGGCTACAAGCTGACGCCCGCGCGTCTCGAAGCGGCCATCACGCCGCGCACTCGCTGGCTCATTCTGAACACGCCGTCGAATCCGTCCGGCGCGGTGTATGACGCCAATGAACTCGCCGAACTGGCGAGCGTATTGCGCAGGTACCCGCACGTATGGGTCCTGCTCGACGAAATCTACGAACACATCCGTTTCGATGACGGCTCGCGCGAGCATCTGCTGACCCTTGCGCCCGATCTGGCGGATCGCACGCTGATCGTCAATGGCGGCTCGAAGCCGTTCGCGATGACAGGCTGGCGCATCGGTTACGGCGCCGGTCCCGCCGAGTTGATCGGCGCGATGACGATCGTCCAGTCGCAATCGACCTCCGCGCCTTCGTCGATCGGACAGGCCGCGCTCGCCGCCGCATTGCGCGGTGATCAGCGCTTTGTGCGGGAGTCGGTGGCGGCTTATCGCGAGCGGCGCGATCTGCTGCTCGACGCATTGCGCGACATCGACGGCCTGCACTACATCGCGCCGCAAGGGGCCTTTTTCGCCTTCGTCGATTGCAGCGCGCTGATCGGGTCGACTACCGTGAGCGGCAGCCGGATTCTCAGCGATGTCGATTTTGTCGAGTATCTGCTGTACGAGCACGGCCTTGCAGTCGTCGACGGTACGTCGTTCGGAGTCCCGCATCACATTCGCCTGTCGATCGTCGCCGGTCGTGACGAAATCGTGGAAGGCGCGCGGCGTCTTGCGGCGGCAGTCGCCGCGCTCGTGCGCAACGGCGCCGCCGAGAACACGCTCGACACACCCGTCACGGAGGCGGCATGAACCGTATCGCACTGAACGAGCATGCGGCGCTTGCAGCGGTGTCGCCAGCGCGCGGCGATGCGCCGGACGCCACCGGCGCACGTGAAAACGGCGTCCTGCTTTCGCTGCGCGACGTGCATCTGTCGTATGGCAGTACTCCGGTGCTCAAAGGCATCGATCTGTCGGTCCGGCGTGGCCACGCAGTGTCGATCATCGGACCGTCGGGCTCGGGCAAGTCCACGATCCTGCGCTGCATCAACGGTCTGATCGCGCCGCAGCGCGGCGAAATCCATGTCGACGGGATTGACGTGCGCGCTCAGAAAACCGACGCGCAACGCATCGCGCTGCGCAAGCGGATCGGCTTCGTATTCCAGCAGTACAACCTGTTTCCGCATCTGAGCGTGCTCGAGAATCTGACCATCGCGCCGATGCGTGTGCTCGGGCGCAGCCGCGCCGAGGCCGAAAGCGACGCGCATGCGCTGCTCGCGAAAGTGCGTCTTGCCGATAAGGCCCGCGCATATCCGGGCGCGTTGTCCGGCGGCCAGCAGCAGCGCGTGGCGATTGCCCGCACGCTGGCGATGCGGCCCGACCTGATCCTGTTCGACGAAGTCACGTCCGCGCTCGATCCGGAAACGGTGGGCGAAGTGCTGAACGTGATCGGCGAACTGGCCGACGAAGGCCAGACGTGCGTGCTGGTCACGCACGAAATGCGCTTTGCCGAAGACATCAGCGACGAAGTGTTCTTCACCGAAGGCGGCGTGATCCTCGAACACGGCCGCGCCGGGCAACTTTTCGGCAACCCGTCCAACGACAGGACTCGACTCTTCCTGCAGCGTGCGCGCGGCGAAGACCGGGCAGGCCGTCTGCCGCGCGGCTCCTGATGGCAGGCGTTTCATCCAACCATCCGTCTAATTTCCTCATTACCATGACGACTAGCACCAACGAAATCGCCGGCACCCTTGCCGCGCAACGAAAACACGCCGTCGACGCGCTGCTCGACGACGCGCGCCGGATCATCGCTGAACGGGGCGTGACGCGTCCTGCGCTAGATGCGCTCAGCGAGCGGCTGCTCGAACTCGCGACGCATCGCGAGCTGTTCGATGCCGCCGATTTTCCGCCGCCGCAGCCAGGCAGCGGCGACACTTCGACCCGCTATCGGCTCAATTCCGGCGAGGACGGCTTCGCGTTGTATCTGAACTCATTGCTGCCGGGCAAGACGACGATTCCGCATAACCACGATACGTGGGCGGTGATTGCGGCGATCGACGGCGCGGAACTCAACCGTATTTACCGGCGCACGGACGACGGCCGCGACCCGGATCGTGCGCAAGTCGAAGTGACGCATGAGGTGGTGGTGCGCCCCGGCGTGCCGATCGCGTTTCTGCCGGACGACATCCACAGCATTCATGTCGGCGGCGCCGAGCCGACGCTGCACTTTCACCTGTACGGCCGGCCGCTCGAAACATTGACGGGACGACTCGGCTTCGAAACGGATACGGGGCTTGTCGTGCGATACAACGCAACACACATGCAACGCGCCACCCAGGCGGTCGGCTGATGTCGGCGCGCGACGATAGATTGCAGACGCGGATTCTGCACGCCGGCTCGCCGCCGTTCGAACACGGCGCCGCACCGGTCAATGTGCCGGTCGTACGCACCAGCACGGTTCGCTTCGAGCGCGATGCGGATCGCTCTGCGTTGCATCACCGGCGCGAGGCGGGCGAAGCCGTCAGCACCTACGGGCGGCATGGCATGGCGACGCATCGCGCGCTCGAGGCGGCGATCGGCGAACTCGAAGGCGCGAGCGATGTGCTGCTCGCGCCGTCCGGACTGGCGGCGATTTCGCTGCTGTTCATCGCACTGCTGTCGCCGGGCGATCACGTGCTCGTGCAGGACAGCGTCTATGGTCCGGTGCGCGAACGCGTCGAGCCGCTGCTCACGCGGCTCGGCGTGTCGTTCAGCTATTTCAGCGCGAGCGATGGCGTGCCGGCGGCGCTGCTGCGACCCACCACGCGGCTCATCTATGCGGAGTCGCCGTCATCGTTCCTGTATGAAGTGATCGACTTGCCGGCGCTCGCGGCCTTCGCGCGCGAACACGGCGTGCTGCTCGTCACGGATAACACGTGGGGCGCGGGGCTGCTGTATCGGCCGCTCGCGCTCGGCGCGGACATTTCCGTGCAGGCGACGACCAAATATCTCGGCGGCCACTCGGATCTGATGCAAGGCGCGGTGTCGACGGCGAACCCGGAGCTTGCCCGTCGTCTGCGCGATACGCACGACGCGCTCGGCTTGAGCATAGGCGCCGACGATGCCTATCTGGCGCTGCGCGGCATACGCACGCTCGCCGTGCGGCTTGCGCAGCACGGCCGCCATGCGCTCGAAGTCGCGCGCTTTCTGCAAACCGAGAGTCGTGTCGTCGCACGGGTGTTCTATCCGGCGCTACCCGACGATCCCGGTCACGCGTTGTGGCAGCGCGATTTCACCGGCGCCAACGGACTCGTTTCGTTTGCGCTCCGTCACGCGCAAGCGGCTGACGCGAGCGCATTTATCGATGCACTGCGGCTGTTCGGTATTGGCGCTTCGTGGGGTGGTTATGAAAGCCTCGCGTTGATCGCGCCGGCCTCCCGTTTGCGTGAGCACGGCTATTGGCGCGGCGCTGAGCCCGTCGTGCGGCTGCATGTCGGCCTGGAAGATCCCGCTGATCTGATCGACGATCTCAGCCAGGCATTTCGCCGCGTACTCAAATAAACGCATCCACTTCCCATTTTTCTTGCCGACTGATTCCCGATGGCCGATATTTTTCCGCTGATTTCCGCGCCGACCGTGCGCGAATGGTTGAATGACAGGAGCGAGATCGCGCTTCTCGACGTGCGCGAAGCCGGCGAGTTCGGCGAAGGCCATCCGTTCTTCGCGATTCCGTTGCCGTATAGCCGGCTCGAACTCGATATCGAACGGCTGGCGCCGCGCCGCGACGTGCGCATCGTCCTGATCGACGGCGGCGCCCAGGACGAAGCGACGGCACGCCGCGCCGCACGCCGGCTGGATGCGCTTGGCTATACGCGTGTGTCCATCCTCGAAGGTGGCGTGCACGGCTGGCAGGCTGCGGGCTACACGCTGTTCAAAGGCGTGAACGTGCCGTCGAAAACCTTCGGCGAACTGGTCGAGCATGCTTGCGAGACGCCGCGCATATCGGCGGCTGAACTCGCGAAGCGGCAGAACGAGCGCGTGCCGCTCGTTCTGCTCGACGGCCGCACGGCCGAAGAGCACACGAAGATGACCATTCCCGGTGCCGTGAGCTGCCCGAACGGAGAATTGCCGTATCGCGTCGGCGCGCTCGCGGCTGATCCGCATACGCCGATCGTGGTGCACTGCGCCGGGCGCACGCGCAGCATCATCGGCGCACAGCTGTTGCGCAATCTGGGCGTGCCGAATCCGGTGATCGCGCTGGAGAACGGCACGCAGGGCTGGGCGCTCGCCGGCCTGACGCTGGAGCACGGCAGCACGCGCCATTATCCGGATGCCGTCGACGAGCGCACTGTTGCGGAAGCCCGCCGCCGTGCGGCCGCACTGGCCGCGCGCTTCTCGATTGCGACGCTGGATCAGCGCATCGCGCAGTCGTGGCTCGATGCAGCGGATCGCACGACGTATCTTCTCGACGTGCGATCCGCCGAGGAGTTCGCGCGTGACGGCGTGCCCGCCGCCGTCCATGCACCGGGCGGCCAACTGCTGCAAGCGACGGATCAGACCATCGGCGTGCGCCCCGCGCGCGTGCTGCTGGCCGATCACGACGGAGTGCGGGCGCCGGTCATCGCCACGTGGCTCGTGCAGATGGGTATCGAAGCCGCACTCGTCGCCGCGGAGGACGCCGCGGCGTTAGAGCGCTCCGCAGCGCGTGCCGATCAACATGCCGCGTCGAAACTCGATCTCATCGACGCACGCGGACTGCGCGAACTGAATGACGTGGACGTCCTGCACCTGGTCGATTTGCGTTCGAGTGCGGCTTATCGGAAGGGGCATCCTGCGGGCGCGCGCTGGTCGATCCGGCCACGGCTGCTCGAAACGCTTGCCACCGCTCGCGCGTCCGATCCGTTCGTGCTGTTCGCCGACAGCCCCGAGTTGGCTGCGTTGGCGGCGCTCGATTTGCGCGAGGCGGGCTTCACGTCGGTGTGGATCGCCGCGAACGGCATCGCCACATGGAGCGAAGCGGGCCTTCCGCTTGAAGCGTCACCCCATGTGCCTGCGGACAGCGAGCGTATCGATCATCTGTTTTTCGTGCACGACAGGCACGAAGGCAATCTCGATGCAGCACGCGCGTATCTCGCGTGGGAAACGGGGCTCATCGCCCAGTGCGCCCCGGATGAACTCGACCACTTTCGCATCGAAGCGAAGACGCCCGACGCGGCCTTCTCTCACTGACATCCATCATTCGTTCATGAAACTCCGCTTTCCGAAACGCCTGCGGCGCCTCGGCGTGCTCCTGTCGATCGCGCTCGCCAGCGGATCGTGGCTCGATGCGGCGCACGCCGACGCAACGCTCGACCGCGTCAAGGCCCGCGACACGCTGGTGGTCGGCGTCGTGCTCGACGGCACGTATGGCTCGCTCGATCCCGTGACGCGCAAGCCGGTCGGCTACAACGTCGAACTGGGCGAGAGCCTCGCCAGTCATCTCGGCGTGAAGTTCGAAGCCGTCGAAGTGACGCCGCCCAACCGTGTGCAATTCCTGCAACAGGGCAAGGTGGACGTGTTGATCGCCAGCATGCAGTACACGAAGGAGCGCGACGAAATTCTCAGCTATGTGCCGACGCCGTTCGAAGAGATAGGCGGCAGCGCGATGGTTCACAAGGGCTCCGGCATCCACGACTGGAAGGATCTGCGTGACAAGCCGGTGTGCGTATCGCAGGGCAGCAACTACACGAAGCCGTTGATCGAACAATACGGCGCGCAGGTCAAGGCGTTCAAGGGCATGCCCGAGGCGCTGCTCGCGTTGCGCGGCGGCACCTGCGTGGCGTCGGTGCACGTGACGCCGGGAATCCAGGCGCGGCTTGCAAGCAGCACCGGCGAGTGGAAAGACTACGAGTCGCCGATGACGACGCAACTGATTCCGTCGCCCTCGGTGATCTGGGTGCGCAAAGGCCAGACGGACACGGTCGCGGCGCTGGACCGGATCGTCAAGGACTGGCATCGCACCAGCTTTCTGATCGATGAAGGCAACAAGTGGCACATGCCGCCTTCGCAAAGACTGCTTGATCTGCACCGCCAATACGCCGCCAACAAGGAAAACTGATTGATGACACAGACTGCCCATTCCGACAACGAAGCGCGCCGCACACTTGAACTGCTGGGCCCCGCCCCCGAGAACTGGGTGCCGGAGCGGCCCGGCATCGATCACAACGTGTTCATTGTTGGCGGCGGCCAGACAGGTTGCGCGTTCGCGTTTGCACTGCGACGGGCCGGCATCGGCCGCGTCAGCGTGATCGATGCCGCGGCCGACGCGTCGAAGGCCGGCGTGTGGCTCAACCGCGCGCGAATGAACAAGCTGCGCACGCCGAAATCGCTGGTCGGACCGGAAGGCGGCCTACCGGGGCTAGGCTTCCAGGCGTGGTATGAAGCGCGATTTGGCGCAGCGTCGTATCGCGAGATCGATCGCATCCCGCGTGAACGGTGGGCCGACTATCTGGCGTGGTACCGCGAATTCCTCGCGATTCCGATTCGCTACGCGACGCGCCTCGTGAGGATCGAACCGGTCGACGGGCATTTCCGGCTGCATCTCGAAGTGAACGGTAGCGCGCGTGTCGAGACGGCCCGGAAAGTGTTGTTGTGCAATGGCGTCGCGGGTAACGGCGGCGCGTTCGTGCCGCGTGAGTTGGCGCGATTGCCGGCGTCGCTGGTTGCTCATACGTCGCAGGCCATCGACTTCGCCGCGTTGCGCGGCAAATCGGTCGCGGTGCTCGGCGGCGCGGCGTCCGCATTCGACGCCGCGGCGACCGCGCTCGAAGCGGGCGCGGCCAATGTGCATCTGTTCGTGCGCCGTGCGACGTTGGCGGCTGTGCCGGTTTCCCGCGCGCGTGCTTATCCTGGCGCGTACGACAACTACTTCGATCTGCCCGACGCATTGCGGTGGGCACAAGCGCTGCGCTTCAAACGCTCGGGGTCGGCGGCGCCGCTGGATTCCATCGAGCGTGTCACGCGGTTTCCGAATTTCCATTTGCATCTCAACGCGCAATGGGGGGCCGCGCGTGAGGCCGCCGGGCACATTGCGGCCGAGGTGTCGGGCGAAACATTCGAATTCGACTTCGCGATTGCAGGCACCGGCTATTTCATCGATCCGTCGGCGCGGCCGGAACTTGCCGATTTCGCCTCGCAGATCCGGCTGTGGCGCGATCAGTACACGCCCCCGGCGCACGACAGCGATGAGGGGCTCGGCGCGCATCCCTATCTTGGCTCGGCGCTGGAGTATCTGGAGAAGGTGGCGGGGCGGGCGCCTTATCTGAAGGACATTCACGTCTACAATCCGGCCGGTTTCGTCAGTGCCGGAGTTCCGGTCGGTGACGTGCCCAGCATGAAGCGCGACATTCCCGCGGTGGTCCGGCGCATCAGCCGCGATCTGTTTCTCGCCGATCTGGCTTCACATACAGAGCGCCTCGCGGCGTATGTTGCTGCTGACTTCAACGAGTCCGCCTATGCGTCGAGTGTCTGGCAGCGCGAGGCTTCCAGCGCCTGAGGCGACGCGTAAGAAGCTAACGCTCTCGGTCTTCGTTCAGCACGCAAGCCGAGGTCGCGGCCGGGGATGCTTTGCTTCCCGCCGCCGACGTGAAGATTGCGCATCAAGCCACGTTCGCCCCAGATCTACCTCACGACGATGATTGCCGGCGTCCTGCGCCGTATCGCGAAGGATGCGGTGCAACTCGTCCGGCGGCGCGAGCGCAACGACCTCCCGCGCGGTGACAGCGCGTCGCGCTGACGATCCGCTGCTTCAGGAAACCGTGGGCGAATTGCAGAGTGCGGCCTTCTTCTCACTGTGACTACCTGTTCCATTTCGTTACGTTCCATCGGACCACCAATGACCCATCCCACCCGTTCTCTGATTGCACCGTCCGCGTTGCGCGCAGCGCTCGCCGACCGACGTGAGCTCGCGATCCTCGATGTCCGCGAGGAAGGGGTATCGGCGCGCCGCCGACTCTTCTATTCATCCATTGCGCCTGTCGGTCGTCTCGGCCTTCTTGTCGGTCAGCTCGTCCCGCGATTCGACACGCCGATCGTCCTGGTCGACGAAGCGGGCGAGTATGCGCCGCGTGCCGCGGCACTGCTCGCTCGCTTCGGCTATACGGACGTCTCGGTTCTCGAAGGGGGCGTTAGCGGCTGGGAGGCCGCCGGTTTCGAAGTGTTCAGCGGGACCAACGTGCCCGGCAAGGCATTTGGCGAGGTGATCGAACATCGGCTGGATACACCCAACGTCGATGCATTAACGCTCAAGCGACTGAAGGACGCCGGTGAAGATCTGGTCGTACTCGACAGTCGTCCGTTCCCGGAATACCGGACCATGAACATCCCCGGCGGTGTCGAATGCGCGGGTGCCGAACTGGTCTATCGGGCTCTTGCGGCCGCACCGTCGCCCGATACGTTGATCGTTGTGAATTGCGCAGGTCGAACGCGCAGCATCCTCGGCGCGCAGTCCCTCGTCAATGCCGGTATTCCAAACCCTGTTGTCGCGCTGACGGGTGGGTCGATGTCATGGCTGCTCGAAGGCCTCGAACTGGAGCGCGGCCAGATCCGCACGGCCCCACGGCCCGATGAGGCCGTTCTCGGCAACGCGCGCGTCCTTGCGCAACGAGCTGCGGCCAAAGCGGGCGTGGTTGAGATCGACCGTGCCACGCTCGCCCGATTCGAAAGCGAAGCGAACGCGCAGACGCTGTACCGTTTCGATGTGCGTGGTCCTCTTGAATACGAAGCGGGCCATCGCCCCGGCTGGCGCTCGGCGCCTGGCGGGCAACTGGTGCAGGCGACCGATGAATACGTGGGTACGCTGCATGCCCGCGTGGTGCTTGCCGACGATGACGGCGTGCGTGCCCGCATGACCGCCTCGTGGCTCGTACAGCTCGGCTATCTCCAGGTGTTCGTGCTTGCCGATGACGAGCCTGCCGTGGCGTTCGAAACAGGACCTGCACCGTCGGTGATATTCCGCACGCCAGGCCGTCCGCAGTGGATAGAAGCGGACCAGCTTGCGCAGGCGCTGGAAGCCGGCAGGGCACAGGTGGTCGATGTGGACAGCAGTCTTGCTTTCCGCCGCGCACATATCGCCGGGGCGCGCTTCGTTGCGGCGAGCGCGCTAGAAGATCTGCTGGACCGGATTGTCGAGCCGTCGCGGCAACTCGCGCTCACTTCCAGCGATGGCGTACTCGCAGGTCTGCTCGCCAACCAGTTGAGCGAGCGGCGGCCTGGCGTAGCGGCGTTGCTCGGTGGCACGCAGCGCTGGCTCGCACTCGGCCTGCCGCAAGCCACGGGCGACGACGGCAACCTGACCGGCGACGACGACGCATGGTACAGCCCGTATCACTATGCACCGGAGCAGGCTGCACAGCAGATGAAGGCGTACCTCGCCTGGGAGTTGCAGCTCGTCGAGCAACTGGAGCGGGATGGCATCGCGTCGATCAACGTGATCGATTTCGGCACGCCGACGCGTGCCCGCAGCGAAGAACGGCTCACGGTGCTGAGTCATATCCGCTCGCTGGCTTGACCGGTCTTCTCCTTGCATTGGGATAGAAGCACGAGTGCGCCCGGGACTACTGCATCTGAACACCAACGTCACCGGGCGCATGGTTATGTCGAGTATTGCTCGCGCGTGCATCGCGTGCTACATGCACATCGTCACCGCGTTTGGTGCAATTCAATGACGAACATCGCGGTCAGCCTCAATGATTCTGTTTGATAATTCCGTCACGTTGATCCATGCTTCGGCACGGAGGCCGTCAATATTCAACCACGCCAAACACCAACGTGCTCTCGTCGATTTTCTGAACGTCCAGACAGGGCAACCGTAGCAAGCTAAATTGCGCCATATCCCGTCGGGCAGTGTTAAGCAAGCCTGATAAGTTCGTATCTCCGAAGAACAGCATGCCGCAGATGTCGATATCAGGCTTGCAAAATCCCGCTCAGTCGTCCGCGTGGACCCGCATATGGTGCCCACAGATCGCTTGAATGTCTCTCGCGCTCAGCTGTTCACCCGACAAAGTGTTTGATCGTCGACTCACCAATAAACCACGATTGCACAGGCAAACCACCACCCCCTCCGACATCAAACGCCCCCCGCAATTCACCCAAAGCAATTCTGCTCGCTCGACTCGGCCCCAAGCAGACTGAGAATCAGCAAGATAACGGTCCGGTTCTCCATTGCTATCTTGATCCCGACTACTTCACTCAACCACCTGCCAATTTTGGTCTCGGCAAAATCTGCTGGACGCGCTGACTTTTTTAGCGTGACACCGAGCTTCACCGCTCGATAGTGATATGAAGGCACTCGATGGCGCGCCGCTATTCCCGACAGCCCACCTTTGCAACCTGAACACCATCCCAGCGAACCTGCCAGCACGACTCTCTCGTGATTGTCGAGGCTATGGATGAACTCTCGCGCAAGATGACGCACACGGGGTTCGTTGAGTCCATATTGCATCAATACGGATTCAACCGGATCGTCGAGGGCCCGCGCGTGTTCGTCCACTTCCTGTCCGATCCCATCGATCTCTATGGACACGTCGTGCTGATGGCGGGCACTTCGCAAGCAATCAATCAGATAGCGCCTGAAGTAAGCGCAGACTGCATAGTTGCTTGACGGCGCGCTCTCGGCACAGGCATTCGAATAGGTATGTCCGGGTTCAAGGCGAAACACCTTCGCATAGATGAATTGTGCAACCAGTTCTTCCTTGTCTTCCCTGAGTGATTGCAATTCGAGCGGGTGGTAAGGGCGCAACGCGCCGATCACGAGGCTATACATCATGGCCATTTCCTCGCCCGAAAGATGCGTACGTCTGCGCCACAAATCCGAAAGAATGGATGTCTCCTGCCCTCGTCCCATTGCACTTCTTGCTGTTATTTCCATGACAAGTCTCCTCGCAGGTCTCATGGAAGTTATGAGAGAAGTATTGTCGTAAGAGACGGCTTTTTCCAGATGAATCAGCGGATAGTTTCAAAAAGAGTTGCGGCGACGCAAATGCGATTAGCCACAGCTTAGCCAGAGGACGAGCTTGAGAAACACATTGACGAATGTTGACGGGGTGATCGAACTGTCTGCGAACAGAGCGGCACCGATGAAGTCACAGGTCGATTCGCTTTTCCGTCCATCGCCACAAGATCGGCTGCTGGTTTTCGTGTGGCGAGCGGTAATGCCTGGTCGTGGCGCGTGGCAGAGGCGGCCTGGTCAAAGCGCACGATGAGTCGCTGTTGATCGGTCCGGTAGTCGCCTGTCCCTCTATTGCGACGCTAGCGAATATCCGCCCCTTGTTTTAGCAAGCAGTGCCCGAAGCTCTTTTTGCAACGTCCTCCACGCAATACGCTTTGGGTAGTCCGTGTGGATGCAAAGGGTCGGCCGCGAACGCGCCGGTGCAAACCGCCCACACCTAATTGACGCTGCCGCGCAACGTCAGCGCTCGCAAGTATTGCCCAGCGACTTCCGATGCACCGTAGTGCACCACCGTCTGATCGACGAGCGCCCAGATTGTGCAGCCGCCGAGTCGCGCGCGACGGCAGAAGGAAAGATCCTCCGACAGGTACGCGCCGTATTCCTCGATCGCGTCGAAGAAGCCATAAAAGTTACCGCCGGGGACGATCGATCTATATTGTTCCGGCGGTCCAAAACGCGTCGCGAAAGGCATCGCCGAAGCGAATGCGTCGCGCTGGACGAGCAGAATGCCGGTGCCGATATGTTCGGCTTCGACAAAGCCGTTGACGACCTGGGCCTGGCCATCCTGATTCCTTTTGATCTGCACGGTATAGTCGGCGTGTTTTTCCAGCCAGTCACGCATCGAGAGGCCGTTGTCCGTCGGGTCGATCCGCCGGTTCAGGTCGACGCGTCGGTATGGGTACGCGACGCCGGCGACGCTCCTGTTAGCCATGAGCAGTTTCACCACTGCTTCCGCAGGAAAGTGCATGTCGGCGTCGAGAAACAGGAGGTGAGTAAATTTTTCGTGCTCCATAAAATAGTTCGCAAAGAGATTGCGGGCACGGGTGATGTGAGACGAGCCGACATGCATCATCTGATATTGCGCGCCGGCTTCGGTCAGGGCTCGCGTCGTGTTGACGAGTGAAAACGCGAAGTTGATGTGCACTTCGTCGCGGTAGGTCGGCAAGGCAATCAGGACGTTGTGTTGACCCATTTGAGGTGTGCTCCGAAGTTCACGCGAGAGGGGACAAGCCTGCGCGACCCGTCGCCGACAGTCAGCATTACTGCCCGCTCTCGACGCACAGGTCGGGGTCGTTCACGACGCAATCGAGCGTTGGCGCGACCGCTGCGCCGCGCACGCGTACACGTGACTCCTTGGCGGCGATCTTGAGTCCGTTGGGCAGCAATACCCACATTTGCGCGGGTTGCCGGGTTTTGCTGGCCTGTACCTGCGCCTGAGGTCCGGAGCCAAAAAAGAAGTCGACGCGCACCGCGCCGCGTATCGCGCCGCCCGCATCCTGCGCCATCAGAAGGCGCGTGATCGGTGGAGCGCCCGGTGGCGTGTCGGCAGTGCTGACGAACACGGGTGCGCCGAGCGGCGTCGTGCGCGGATCGATTGCGGCCGAGCGTCCTGCCGAAAGTGGTACGCCAAGCGCGCCGATGGGACCGTTTGCCGAATCGGGAATCGTTCTAAAAAACACGTAGCTCGGGTCTGATGTCGCGAACAGGTAGTTGATGGGCTTGCCCGACAGCGCTTGACCACTGCCAGGGTCCGCTGGTACCTGTGCGGATTGCTGGACCTGCGGGGCGTTCGGTTGGCCCGCACTGCCGGACATACTTGCGCGCGCCGGGTGGACCGCGGGTTTGGCCCCCTGGACGAGATTGAAGCCGCGCAGAAGCGGTGAAGTCGCTCCATCATCGGCGGCACTCACGCCCGTGTCGTCCGTTGCGGCAGCGTTCGGGTTCCCGCTCGCGCCCGCATTGCGCAGCAGCGGCGATTGCGGCACATCGTCTGCCTGGACGCCGCCACCGGCCGACGCATCCGCATTCACCGCGCCTTCTTCCAGGTCGATCTCGACGCCGCGCACGAGAATCTTACGTCCCTTCGTGCTCGCGTTCGCGATGGGAGGATTGAATGCGAAGCCATTCTGCTCGGCATAGGCCAGCCGCAGAATCGATCCGTCAGGCAGGCGGATCCGTCCGGCCCCCTGCAGTTGCATCGAATAGAGCATGGCGGGGTCCTCGACATACGCGAGGACCGGCGCATTCAAGTAACCGCGCTCGATCTCGGCGCGCGAATAGTACGGCACGATGCGGTTGCCGGCCTGCCGCAGGCGAAGCTTCTTGTCGCGAATGTCGGGCACGCTGTTGCCTAATTGCAGCGCATAGACTCCTTTCAGATTTCCGCTCGACACTGAGGAGAGCGGAATGACGTTGCGCTCTTCGATGCGCGCGGCGATCGCCGAATCCCGCGCGCCCGATGGCAGGCGTCGCTGATCGAGAAACAACATATCGCGGGGCACGCCATAAACCGGGTACACATAGGGCCCGCCACGCTTGCGGCTGCCGTTGAGTGTCGGTTCGTAGTAGCCGGTGAGCAAGCCGCTGGCGCTCTTGTCGACGTTGCGGATTTGATAGACGGTGAAATTCTTCTCGAAGAAGCGCCGCACCGACGCGGCGTTCCGTGCATCGACGCTGCGCGCAGCGGTGCAGGGCGCGGACCAGCCCGGCTTGCCGGCTAGCACCGCGCAACTGCGCTTGAACGCCTCCCACGACTGCTCGACGTCGTCGCTGCCCCAGCCAGGCAAGTCGGTGAAACGCACGGGTTGATAGATCGCGTTACGCGTCGCGAAGGCCGAAGCGGTGCCCGCGAGTTCCGACGACGGCGTGCCCCCGAGCGGGTACGCGACGCCGGCGTCAGCACCGACGGCGGGCGTCAGTTGCGATGACGCATTCACATCGGCCCGGGTCCCCGCGCCCTCCCGGGAGTCCTGCCCGGCCGTCTGCGGCGGCTGGGAGCTGCTGCAGCCGATCAGTGCCGCGCACAGCATGCCGGCGAGCGCGGCATGGCAGGTCCGTGTGGTAACCATGATTGTCCTCGTCCTGCGGCGATCCGTTTCGCGTCCGGGCCAGCCGCGCCCGCGCCTGAGACAGTCCCGCTACTTAGACGATTTCACGACATCGATTTTGAAGGTGGCTGCCCCATACTGTTGCGGACACGGCGAGTTCGCTTCGCTGCATTGGGCCGTACCGGCGAACGGCGACGAAGTCGGGGTGCGCTTCGCGGCGGCGGCTTGCTGTGCGGAGCGCGGCAAGCTCGCAAACACGGACTCGTGCGTCAGGCCGAGCTCGGAAAAGTCACGCGGTGCAAGCGAGACGATCGCGACGAAATGATTCTCCCCAAGCGGTTCTCCCGCGAGCATCGGCCAGGTGGGACGCGGCAAAACGAGCCGCTTGCCGGCTGCGATCCGGTTGTCGCGGTCAAGCTCGTTGGGAAAAAGCTGCAAGTACTGATCGGCGGGATCCACCACGAACACATAAACATAACCAGCGTGGCTACTCGTCAGCGAGAAGCGGAGTTTGTCGCGGTTGACCACCGCGCGCGGCACCGGGAGATCGACCTTGACCTGGATTGCAGGGTCGGCGAGACCCGCGAGGCGGACGAGTTCGGCGGGTGCGGTGAAGGGCGGCAAAGAGGGTAACGGTGCAGATTGTGGCGACGCGTTGGACGATGTCGATGGGTTCTCCGCCGCGCCGCTCGCCACGGGCGGCTCGACGCGAGTCGCCGACGCTGCTTCCGGCATAGCCAACGGAGCCGCTTTCGATGCGCCGGGCGCGACTGCCGATTGCGCGGGGCCACGGGCAGGGTTCGGTGCGCGCTCGTACAACAACCACGTTCCGACGCCCGCAGCCGCGAGCATCACGGCGGCCACGCCGAACCACACGACGCGCCGACTTGACGAAGCCGGCCGCAAATCGTCCCCGGAGCGGGAGGACATTCCGGTCTGTTCGGGGCGTCGTCCGGTGTGCGGCGGCGATCCCTCTGGCGTGATGCCGAGTTCGTCGGCGAACTGCCGCGCGGTCTGCGGCCGGTCGGCGGGCATCACGGCGAGCGCGTGATCGACGGCGCGCAAAAAGCGCCCCGAGTATCGTCCGGCAGCGAGCTTTTCGAGCGGTTGGTAGTTGTCGCTCACCATGCGTCCGACCGCAGGCGGCGGCGTCCTGCCGACGATCGCGAAGTACACGACCGCCGCGAGCGCATATTGATCGCTCCACGCGCCCTGCTTCAGAGACGGCACCTCGGCGTACTGTTCGATCGGCGCATAGCCCGGTTTGAGGATCACGGTGAGGGCCTGCGTCATGTCGCCGATGACGCGGCGTGCCGCGCCGAAATCCAGCAGCACGGGACGCCCGCTGTCTTCGAGCAGGATGATGTTGTCGGGCGCGATGTCCCGGTGATAGCAATTCGACGTATGCAGTACCGTGAGCGCGTCGAGCAACGGCGCGAGAAGGGTGGCCAGCCAGCGCTCGTCGGGCGGCTTACCGATGGCCTTGAGCGCCTCCTTGAGCGTCGCGCCCTTGTAGTACGGCATGACCATGTACGCGGTGCCATTCGCCTCCCAGAAGCGATACACCTTGACGAGCGAGTGATGATCGAACTGCGCGAGAATGCGCGCTTCGTTAATGAAGCTCTTCAAACCCGCGCGGAACGTGCCCTCGTGCCGCTCGGACTTCACCTGCACCTCAGTGGCGCTCACCCGCGAGGCGAGTGCCGAAGGCATGTACTCCTTCAGCGCGACGTGCCGCCCGAGTGATGTGTCGTAGGCGAGATAGACGATGCCGAAGCCGCCTTCGCCTATCAGGCCGACGATTTCGAATTCGCCGAGTCGCGTGCCGGGCGGCAAGGTGTTGTGTCCGCCGGCTGCCGCCGTCGCTGCCGAAGACGGATTTGCGCTTGCCCGCGCGACGTTGACGATGACCGTTCTGTCGCTCTCAGGCGGCGGTTGGCCGGGAATGTCCGGGACGTTGCCAGGCTCGGTCATGGTTCTCGATTCAGCAGCATGTTGGTGAAGAGCTCGTTGTCTGGCATTCCGCAGCTTGGCCAGATCGTGAATTTGTGCTCCGCCGGTTCACCCTCCAGCTCTTCGTGCGCGCGTTGCTCGGTGCTCCAGAGGCTCAAGCCATGAATTCCGGTTTGCCAGACCGGTGCGAGCTGTTTTGCCAGTTGCCCGGAGAACTCGGCGCAAGACGACGCAGTCCACGGTGTACTCAAGAGAGGCGCCGACTGTTCGCAGCCCACCATGGTGGGTATCGGCAAGGCGGCGAGTTGCGCGTCGAACCGCTCGATCGTGTAATCGAAATCGAGTGCGGCGAGCGCCACCTTCTCGATCTCGCCGAGCCATTGCCAGATCGCGTCGATCTCGCTGCCGGTCGCCGGTGCACGGGGTAGGGCTGCGGCAATCGTGAGCGGAAAATGCCGCCCGACGCGGTCGACCGATGCCATCAATACGCCGGTCCAGCACTCACGCAGTTCAAGGGCGATCGCGCCCGGCATGGCGAAGAAGTGCCACACCGGGCAGGTGAGATAAACGGAGAGCCAGCGCTCGCCCAGTCGCAATTTCGTTTCGGCAAGACGTTCGCAAAGCCACGAGTCCCACTCGTCGACGAACGCGCTGGAGAGGCGGCGCGTGGCGAAGTCGCCAAGCGACGGCAGCTTGCCGTACCAGCCGGCGACGGCGGCTTCGGTAACGCTAGCCGGTGAGGGCTCAGGCTCAAGCGCGTCGTTCATAGCTGCGCCGGACAGGAGAAGGCGTGCAGGTCGGCGAGGCGGAACGGATTCTCCACGCTGTTCGCCGTGACCTCGAAGCGCGCTTTGCGCCCCTCCACATTGAAGGTCACGAAGAAGCGCTCCGGCTGGGACGTGGGCTCGATATCCAACTGGTCGAACATGCGAAACAGAGCCCATGGCCCCTCGAACATGAGGTTGCCCGCTGCGCTCGTCGGCGGTGGCGTCAGTTGCAGGCTCACACGTCCGCTGCCGCGCGTGCCGGGCCACTGAATGGTCGTCGCGACCTGCGGGCCATGCGCATAGGTCAGTACCTGTCCGTCCACATCGAGCGAGAGCTGCAGGATCGATGCATCCATCTCCACCGGCTTGAACTGCAACGTCAGCGACGGCGCCTTGCCTCCAGCGTGAAAAAAAACGTCGCGTATCGTTGCGGCTCGCTGGAATTGCGCGAGGCCGGCCGGATTGATCTGCACCTGTGAATCGTCGACCTTCTTGAAGGCCCACGGCTTGGTGGACATGTCGACCTCGGCCGCGAGGTTCTTCTGGAAGAAATTGTCGAACTTGCCGCCGGGGGCGAAGAGTGCGCCGAAGTCTTCAGGCAGCACGTCGCTAGTCGACGATTGTTTGAACGGGTAGCGTCCGGTCACGGCGCGATTGCAGAACGCGGAGATCGACTCCTTCAGGTCGGCGGAGAGATTCGCGCGACGCGCGTCCTGCGTCTCGACCGCGCCAGCGCTACCGAGATCGACGAGCGCCGCGCGGATCGGCTCGGGCATTCGTTCCGCCTGCGCTCGCAGCTTCGACGGCACGTCGGAGGCGGGTGGCGCGGTTTTCTGCTGCAGCGCCTGATCGGTGGCGTTCAAGTACACGTACATATCGTTGATCAGCCCGATGGTCTGCGTGATCGGAGGAGGCTGTCCGTCACCGGGACTGGCCACCAGCGCACGCAGGCCCGTGAAGCGGTCGTCGACGATGCTCTCCAGGCGGTTGCCCGATGCCACGGGCGCGATCTTCGTCGGGTCGGGCTCGCCGATGATCTTCATCAGCTTGTCGCGCGCAGCGGTGAGTTTGTCATTGGCCTTGTCGACCACGCTTGCTTCTCCCGCGGGCTTCGCGCCGAGCGTGGTCTCGCGTGATGCGGCGCGTGCGAGCGCCGCGAGCGGAGAGTCCGGCGCGGAAAGAATGCGCGCGATCTGCACGGCCTGCGGGAGCGTCGTCGCCCGGATAATGCGGATGTCGTCGAGAAACGCGCTCCAGATGCGCGCGTAATCTTGCAGGTAGAGCAGGCGCACGTCTTCAGTCAGCCGCTGCATGGCGGCCGGATCACCGCGTGGCAGGCCGCTCTGGTCGCGAATGCCGAGCACCCACGGCTCCTCCAACGCCAGTTGCAAAGCGACCTGGTCGATCGCCTTGAGGAACGCCTGGTGATAGCCGTCGAAGGAGTAGAGGCCCGGCACTCCCTGCGTGAGCGGCGCGCCGCTCGCGCGCACGAACACGATCGGCGCGTTCGGGCCGCCCGCGCGCGCCACGGTGAACTCGGGAAAGTCCGCGCCCACCCCCTGCTGCTTGAGTCGTCCGTAGACCCGCTGTGCCAGCGGATTCGACGCGAGCATGGTGCGCAACTGCCTGACGACGCTTTCATCGAATGGCAGGTTCGAATGCACCGCTCCGCGCGCGAGCAGCGCGTCGAGATGAGCGCTCAACGCCGCGCGCTCGTCGTTGCCGACCTCGCGCGGCAAGGTGCGGTCCCAGTCGGTCACTATCCAGGCCTTGAGGGCGTCGGCATCCTGATGCTCGGGTTCGTTGAGCATCAGATAGGCCTTTAGCGCTTCGTAGGCGTAACCCGTGTTGGCCGCGTTCGCGCTGCGCGCCTGTTCCTCGATCCGTGCCGCGAGCTTCGGCAAAAACAGGTCGTTCAGCAGACGCTGATAGGCAAGGTCAGATGCGGCGTCGAGCTTGCGTCCTTGCCACAGTCCCCATTGCATCGAGAGCGGCGGGCGCCGTGCATCGACCTGCGCGGTCGTTGCAAGATTGCGCACCGAGGATAGCAACGGCAGCAGCGCCACCAGACTCGCATTCGCGGAGGTCGTGCCTGCCGCGGTGGCCTGCGCCGCGCGTGCGGCCTGATCGACGCTTGCCACATAGGCGCGATTGCGCAAGTAGCTCGTGCCCCAGAGCGTCAGCGCGCCAGCCGCGGCGACCGTGATGGCTGCGTAGGCGGCCAGCCGCCGCAGATGCCGTCGCCGTGCCCACTTGAGATTCGAACCGGCCAGCCCCTGCTCGGCGAACACGACCTCGCTGAGCAGCTTCTCGATGAAGAAGCTGCGCCCGCTTGCCTGGCGTGGCGGCGGCACGCTGCGCTCGACGCCGAACGCGCGCGCAAGCGATCCCATCACGCGGTCGATGGGCGTTCCCTCCTGCGTGCCGCTAGTGAAATAGACGCCGCGCACGAACGGGGCATCGTCGTGACGCGACTGGACAAAGGTCGCACGCAGGAATTCCGCGAGGACGGGCTTGAGCGCTGAGAACTGCTGCGGAAAACCGAAGATGGCCGCGCGCTGCGGCAAGCCCGTTTCCGCGTGGAGCCGCTCGGGCATGCGCGCGACAAGCCGCGCTTCCAGCGCGTCGAGTTCCTCGACGATGCGCGCATCGAACGTCTTCGCGGCATCGGGTGCGCCGGGTTGATAAGGCAGCGTGAAGCCGAAGACTTGCTCGCGCTCCTCCTTGGTCATGTCGGCGAAAAATTCGGCGAAGCCGGCGAGCAGATCGACCTTGGTCACCAGCACGTAGATCGGAAAGCGTGCGCCGAACTGCTCGGTCAACTCGCGAACGCGGGCGCGCAGCGCGGCGCCCATCTCCTCGAGGCTCGCGGGTGTCGAGCACAGTAGGTCGGACACGCTCACCGTGAGCAGCACGCCGTTGATCGGCTGGCGCGGTCGCGTTTTCTTGAGCAAGCCGAGAAAACCCTGCCACGCCGCACGGTCCGCCTCGCGATCGCTTTCGTGCGTCGTGTAACGGCCCGCCGTATCGATCAGCACGGCTTCCTCGGTGAACCACCAGTCGCAATTCCGCGTGCCGCCGATACCCTTGATCCGATCCGTCCCGAAGCGGTCCGCGAGTGGAAAGCGCAAGCCGGAATGGATCAGCGCGGTGGTCTTGCCGGAGCCGGGCGCGCCTATGAACATGTACCACGGCAACTGATACAGATACTGCCGGGACGAAAGCGCGAGCCAGTCGCGCCAGCCTGGTTTCCTGCCCGATGCGGTGACGCGTGCCTGGCGCAGGATCGCAAGCGCTTCTTCGAAGCGTTCGTTCAGTGTCGCAACCTCGGCGGCGCCTGGCGCGGCCGGTGCCTCTGGCGCCGGTGCGGTGTGCGCGGCGAGCCCGTCGGTGAGCGCTGCCTGAGTATGTTTCGCGCGCCACGCCGCGAATAGCCTCCGCAAGATCACCAGCAGTACGACGCAGCCGATCGCGATGAAACGCGCGGTCTCCGATTCGAGCGGGTAGGTGCGTGCGATCGAGATGAGCGGACCAACGAGCCAGATGACGCCCGCGATCAGCAGCACGCCCACGATCAGCAGCAGGATCGGATGGAACACGATCGACAGGATTTTCTTCATGTCGAGATCCGCTGTCGTTGGCTATAGCCGGGTCACGCGCCGGGCTTCGCGAATAGCGTGACTTCCACGCGTCGGTTGAGCGCCCGGCCGGCAGGCGTGTCGTTGGGCGCGACCGGGTCGGCGTCTCCCTTGCCTTCGGCCTTCAGTCGGGCGGGCGCGACGGTCGCCGCGAGCAGGTCGCGCACGTTCGCGGCGCGGTCCTGCGACAGTTCCCAGTTCGACGGATAACGCGCCGAACGGATCGGCTGATCGTCAGTGTGGCCGGTGACGAGCACGTTGCCAGGCACTGCGTTGAGCGCCGCGGCGATGCGCTGGATCAGCGGCTTCACCCGCTCGGAGACGGCCGCGCTGCCGGCCTTGAAGATGCCGTCGCCGCGAATCGTGATGACCGAGCGATCGACCTGATCGCTCACCGTGACAAGACCATCGCGGATTTCCGGCGCGAGGAACTCGGCAAGCCTGGGTTTTGCGGCAGGCGTAATGACGATTGGGCGGGTCGCGCCCGCGCGGATCGATGCGATCGTATCGAATGCGGGGTCCGACAGGCGCCCCAGGTTGAAGCTCATCGAGAGATAAGCCACGGCGAGCACCAGCAGCGCGAAAGCGCCCACCACCCAGACGGGCAGCATTTCGGTAACCCGGTTGCGCGCCGCCGCGACGCCGCGCCAATGAGGCGACAGGGCGCGCTCCGGTTCACCGCGCTCCTTGCGGATCAACTCATGGAGGCGTTCGCGCACCGCGTCGAGTTTCTGGCGGCCTTCGCCCGAGATGCGATAGCGGCCCTCGAAACCGAGCGCCAGCACGACGTTCATCAGTTCGAGCAACTGCAGGTGTTGCGCCGGTTTTTGCGCGAGCCGCGCGAGCAGCTGGAACACCTTCTCGCCGCCCCACGTCTCGTTGTGAAACGTGACGAGAAGACTCTGGCGCGCCCAGACGCCGGCGCCCCACGGCGTACCCGATGCCGCCTCGTCGAGCATGGTGCAGATGATGTAGCGCGCCGCCGTGACATGCTCCGTGACGACACCGCTGGCGCGCGCCTGGGCCTCGAAGCGGCGGATGCCGCGCGCGAGCGCGTCGCGCAGCGCGCTAGAGTCGGCGCAGGAGGTCATCGCGCGAATCTGCGCGGCGACACGCAGCAGTGGCGCGCACGCGGCGACGAGCGGATTCAGCGAGCTGCCTTGCACCGATGCGGCGAAAACGGCATCGAGCGTGGGCTCCGCGCCACCGCTTCCGGGCGCGTCGGTCGGCAACGCCGTGGCGGCTCCGTCCGGACGCCGGCGCGCGCCCGGGTTCGGCTTGATCATGGTCTGATCGGACTCGAAGCCTGCAAACGGATCGTCGCTCGTCATGGCGGTCACTGGCGAATCGCCCAGAATTCCAGTTCGATGCCGGGAAATTCACCGGCGATATACATCGCCAGGTTGCCGGTCTGTTCGAGCTCTTTCCAGAGATCGCAGCCGCGATCGAGTTCGAAATAGTTGAAGCCCGCATGAAACGGAATTTGCCGCGGAGCCATCGGCATCGCGCGCAAGCCGATTCCGGGCATGGCCAGATTGACGAGATCGCGAAGACGGTCGGCGGGAGCGAGCTTGGCCTGAGTCGGAAAGCGCACACGCAGCGTTTCTCCCGGCATCTGCGCGTTGACCGCGAGCACGAAGCCGGCTTTCTTCAAGAGTTCGAGATCGTTGATCGTCGCCACGCGCACGCCGGACTTGTGCTGCTGCAATTCGATGGCGACGGCGTCGGGTTCGCGCACCTGCGAGAGGAGCTGACGTAATTCCCGCATCACCGGCTCGAACGACCCTTCGAGGTCGTCATGGCGATACGGTGGATACGCGAGCGTACGGCGGCGTTCGTCGAAGGTGGCGAGGTCGCCGGCGAGCGCGATGCTTAGCTGATAGGCGCGCTCGGGATGCAGCAGGGGCACGTGTAGCAGGTGGACGAATTGCGGTTCGAAGCGGTTCAGCGTTTGCAGCAGCAGGAAGTCGGCGACCTCGGCGACTCCGCCGCGTCCGGGCTTCGAGAGGCGCGCGGCGAGCCGGTCGGCATGCTGATGCAGAAGGCCTGCAAGTTCCTGCACGTAGCCGAGCAGTTGTGGCTGCGCGAGCGCGTGGAGCATCGGAGGGATGTAGCGGGGATCGAGCAGCACGCGATTATCCGCGCGCCGTTCGACGACGCGGGCGATGCCGATCGTCGCATAGGCATCGGTGGCCTCGTGCGCCAGCATCAGACGCAGATTCGGCATGCCGACCCGCATCTCGGCCACACGGTCGGTGCTGGTGGTGATATCGACGGCAGTGGTATCGACTGCCAGGTAGCGCAGGCCGTCTGCGGGACCGCCTTCAACGTCGAATTCCTTCGCGCCGTTGCGCGACAGCGGCAACGCCAGCATCACCACTTCGTCGCGCGTGCCGGCTGGCACGTCGAGCGGAGGAGGCGCGGGCGCCTCGTCGGGAAACGAGAACGACGTGCCGTCCGGCAGCACGCCGAATGCCGAGGCAAGCGCAATCTTGCCGAGACCCAGCGCGACCTCGTCGAGCGCGTACGCGACCCAGCCCCACGACCACGCTTCGGTCGCCCGGCCGTGCGAGCGGACCAGATGTTCGACGAAGCGGTCGTGCTGCTGAAAATGCTGGGGTTCCAGGAACAACCCCTCGGACCAGATCATTCGTTGGTGCCAGGTCATGGTGGCTCGCAGTGACAGGCAACGCCTCGCACGGCGTGGAAGGTTTCGCGGACGTACGTCGCCCTGCGGCGCGCCCACCCTTAAAAACGATTGATCGGCAGGAAATTTGCAAACGCCGCTGTTTGTCGGCGCACCAGGCCCGTCACCCCATAGCACTCAAGGTGGCCCGATCACGACGTCAGCGGCGCCGACCTTCACGGCAAAGGGCGTCGTCCTGTTCGGGGGCACCGGGGCAGTGGCGCGCCAGCGCGAGCGTTCAATGTCGCGATACGCCGCGACGACCCCTATGAATTTCGTGCCGGGCTGGACAGTCTGTTCGAGGCTCCGGTTTTCTCCAGGGCGCAGCATGAACTCGCTCTTTGCGTTCAGATCAGCGCCGAGCGTCGCCTGGTCCTTGCCGTATAGCGTGAAGAAGTCGGCACTATCGAATGCGGCGGTCGATTTCAGCTCATAGACGCGAACAAGGACGGGTGACGGACGTCCGCTGCTATCCGGGTTCGCCGAGGCGAGCACGGTCACGCTGATTTTTACTACGGTTGGCGGGGGCGGCGGCGGCGCCTTGCAGGCCGCGGTCAGCATCAGCATGGCCGAGAAGCCCAGCGCAGATAACGGCGAACGCGCAAACCCTGGTGCGAAGAAGCGCCACGCATCGGCATGGCGACCGGCAGTCGAATCGATACCTGGCATGGCGTTTCCCCGTCCCGATCAGACTCGCCGCAATGCGCTCAAGGCTTGACAGGAGACACCCCAGCACTTCAAGCCCATAAGACCGCGGCGCTCAAAGCGTCCCTATCCGCCCTGGCAGGGTTGGCTAAGAGACGAATCGCCCGACGCAATTTTTAAATTTGACTGACTGATTCGTCTATCCAAACAGCAGCACGGTCGAAGCCGGGCGGCTGGGAAATACGGTGTCTCGTGGCCGGGCGACATGCACTTGTCCGACGGCTGTCGTTCCACTATTTCCGACGGAATTGCTCGTGAATCCTTTCCAGCATGTCCGGGTGGCTCGACGCTGGCCCACTGCTGCCGCCCCTTACCAACGGGCGGCGACGGTGTGGCGCGTTAGCGTCTCGAGTTTGGGCGTGATCGCCGGCCTGCTCGCTTTGCTCGCCGTTACCCCAGGCGCATCGGCCCAGGATGCGCCGCTCACACCCGCTGCAAGACAGGCAGAAGCCAGGGCCCGCGACGCCGAAACGATCCAGTCACTATCGAAAGAAGGCCGTCTGCTGCTCGAGCGCGATCAGGTCAAGCTCGACGGCTACGCCTACTGCAGCATGGCGGTCGCGGCCGCGGAACGCGGCGAGTTCAGGGCAAGCATCGAGGCTGCCTCACGCGCATTGCTTGTCGCGCAACAGACCGACAATGTTGACCTGCTCGCGCTCTCGAAGCGCGACCTTGCGATCGCCTATAGCTACGCGGGCGACCTCGACGATGCTCAACGCTATGCCAACGAAGCGCTCGCGGCCGGCGCAAAAAATCCCGAGCAGGTCCTCGCGCCGGCGCACAAGGTGCTGGGTGACATCGCCGCGCGCAAGTCGGATCCTGGCACTGCGATCAGCGAATATCGGGCCGCGCTGGCCACGGCCTCGCCGCGCTATCGTCCCCTCGTGCTGCTCTCGATGACCAACGCGCAGATTGAAGCCGGCGACGCCGCCGCCGCGCGAGCCTCCTTCGATCAGGCGAGTGCGGCGCAAGATTCCGTGCTCGCGCCGTTCTATCGACGCATCCAGGGCAATCTTCTGCTCGCCGAAGGCAAGCCTCGGGAGGCACTCGCCGCGTTCGCAGCCGGCGTGACGAAGAGCGAAGGGGGCGACGCGAGCTATGAGAACCTGTGGGCACACGAGGGCATGGGCCGGGCGTATCTCGCACTCGGCGAGCGCGCGCAGGCACGAGCGGCATGGATGCAGGCACTCGACGACTCCGAGACGATCCGCGCCCGCTTTCGCAGCGACGAGTTCAAGACGGGCCTCTTCGCCGATACGCAGACGGTGTTCGAAGAAACCATCGCGCTCGTCGTCGAGGACGGCGACTACGCCACGGCGTGGGCCTTGTCGGAGCGCAGCCGCGGGCGCGCGCTGCTTGACGTGGTGCGCAATCGTCTCGCTGTCGGCGTCGACGCGCAGCAGTTGAATGGCCGTGTGCTGTTGCTCGGCGAGGTGCGCGCGACGCTGCGCCAGGACGAGGCGATCGTCGAGTTTCACAGCCTGCCGCGCGAGATGATCGTTTGGGTGGTGCGCGCCGACGGTCTGACGGGCATCACACTGCCGATCGCCCGCAAGGACATGGCACTAGCCGTCAGCGATTTCCGCAACGCGATCATTCGCGGCCGTCCCCAGGCACTCACTTACGGAACCCGGCTCGATACGCTGCTGATCGAGCCGCTCGGCTTGCGGCCCAACGAGCGGCTCATCATCGTGCCCAACGGCGCACTGCACTACATGCCGTTTCAGGCGTTGCGCAACGCGCAAGGCTTTCTGATTCAACGGCATCCGATTGCGCTGGCGCCTTCGGCGAGCGTCGCAGTGCAACTCGTGCACCGGCAGCAACGCGTGACGAGCGATCTCGTCGCGTTCGGCAATCCGCGTATCACGCCGGAGTTCGATCTGCCCGGCGCTGAGGCCGAAGTGCGCGGAATTGCGCCCCTTTTCACCAGAGAAGAGACTTTTCTCCAAAGCGCAGTGACCCGCACCGCTTTCAGTAACAACGCGCCGGCAGGCCGCGTCGTGCATGTCGCGACACATGCCGAAGCCGACATCATCGATCCGCTGCATTCGCGCATTCTGCTCGCGCCCGCGTCACAACCGGCCGACGGCCCCGACTCTCTGCTCGCCGAGGATATCTATAACCTCAAGTTCGACGCGGTCGCGCTTGTCACGCTGTCGGCTTGCGAGACGGCCCTCGGGCGGGTCGAACGCGGCGACGAGATCATGGGCTTTACCCGGGCGTTTTTCTATGCTGGCGCATCGGCACTGATTGTCTCGATGTGGCCGGTATCGGATGAATCGACCGCGCTCACGATGCGCACGTTCTATACCTCGCTAACCCGCGGTGACGAAGCGATCGACGCGATGCGCAACGCGCAGCTTGCGGTGCTTGCCAACAGCAGGTTTTCGCATCCGTTCTACTGGGCCCCATTCGACCTGATGGGTGGCTGGCGCCTCTCCGTGGCGCAATGAGAACTTTGCCGTGAAAAAGCCCATGCCCCTCATGCCTTGTTCGATGCGGTGCCGGCGCGCTGCGCCAGGTCGAACGCTGACGCGCGCGGCACGCTGCTTGCCGATGACACTGGCGACACTGGCATGCGCGATAGGCACCGGAGCCTGGGCGCAACAGCCCCCCGGAGCCGGCACGCAGCAGTTTCCGAACGCCGGAACGCTGCTGAATCAACAGGCACGCCCGGAGCCGTCCGCGCCGCCGACCGGAGCCGCAGGCGCGCTGCCAGCACCACCCGCCGCGCCGTCGCCGATCCCGGACGGCAAGACCTTCGAGCTGCGCAGCATCCATCTGGCGGGCAACGATACGCTGTCCGCCGAGGCTTTGCTGCCGCTCGTGAGCGGCAAGATTGGCCAGCAAGTCACGCTCAACGATCTGAACGCATTGGCCGCGCGTATCGCTCAGGCCTATCACGATCGCGGTTATGCGCTCGCGCAGGTCGTGATCCCGCCACAGGACGTGACCAACGGCGACGTGACGTTCACCGTGCTTGAAGGCAAGATTGGCCGCGTACACCTCAATCTGGCACCCGGCACACCGATTCGCGAGAGCCTCGTGCAGGCGCGAATCGCAGCGATCCAGCCAGGCAAGCCGCTGCTGCAGCGCGACCTCGAACGCACGATGCTCCTGTTGTCGGACCTGCCCGGCGTGCGTGTGACCTCCGCGCTCGAAGCGGGCAGCGTGCCCGGCACGGTGGATCTGTCAATCGATCTCTCGCCCGCAAGACGCTGGGAGCTTGGCATGGCGGTGGACAACTATGGCGCGCCGCCAGCCGGCAGCGGGCGGATCGGTCTGGTCGGGCGGCTCGCGTCGCCGCTGATGAACGGGGATAACCTCGACGTGAACCTGCTTGCCGCCCAACGCAGCGATACGCTTTACGGACGCATCGGCTATGACACGCCGATCGACAGCAACGGCACTCGGGTGGGCATCGCGTATTCACATCTGTACTACTACCTCGGTCAGGAGTTTGCGGCGCTCAATGCGCAAGGCACCGCTGATGTCGTCACCGCCTCGATCTCGCACCCGCTGATCCGATCGCGCAGCGAAAACCTGCTGCTGCGTGGCGCACTCGAATATCGTTCGCTCAACGACAAGATTGGCGTTGCAAGCTTCGAGAATCCGCAGAAACTCTCGCTCGCGAGTGTCGGGCTGTCCTACGAAAGCCGCGATGCGTTCCTCGGCGGAGGATTCAACAGCGCAGAGGTGGAACTCTCGTTTGCACATCTGAATATCGACTCGGCTCTAGGCCGCGCACTGGACGAGGGGCCAGGCGGGCGCAACACCCAAGGCAATAGCGTACGCATGACGATGCTCGCGAACCGTCTGAATGCCGTGACGGAGAAGTCGAGCGTGTTCATTGGCATCTCGGGGCAGTGGGCCAATCAGAACCTCGACAGTTCTTCGCAGATCGCGCTCGGTGGTCCACATGCGGTGCGCGCTTACTCGCCCTCGGAAGCACTCGTCGACCAGGCACTGATCGGGACGGTGTCGTATCGCTACGCCGTCATTCCAGCGCTCACGCTCTCTGTGTTCTTCGATATTGGCGTAGGGCGCTACAACGCCCGCCCGATTCCGGGCCAGGGCGCCAATACCGTGACGCGCAGCGGGCCGGGGCTCGGACTCTACTGGAGCGGACCGGCGGGTATTACCGTCGAGGCAAGCCTCGCCTGGCGCACGACACGACCCGATACGACCGGCGACGACAAGCTGCCGCGCCTCTATGTGCAGTTGTCGAAGGCGTTCTGAAGGAGCGTGACATGAACGACACTTCCTGCGTCCCGGCCCGGCAACGTCGCCGGGCTGCGGAGCGTGCGCGCCGCAAACAGGCAAAGCTGGCCCGGCGCGAGAGCATGACGGGTCGCGAGCAGTTCGTCATACCGCTTCTGCCTCTGATGATCTTTCTGATCACGCCCGAGGCAATAGCGCTGCCGGTGGGTGGGCAGGTCGTGAACGGTAATGTCGCAATCGGTGCGGCGGCAAACAATACGCTGCCGATCAAGCAGACCTCGGGCAATGCGATTGTCAACTGGCAGGCGTTTTCGATTGGTGGCAACGAGACGGTCAATATCCAGCAGCCGAATGTGAATGCGGTGATGCTCAATCGGGTGTTGGGCAGCAACGCGAGTGTGATCGCGGGCAAGCTGAACGCAAACGGCAAAGTGTTTCTCGTCAATCCGGCGGGCGTGCTGTTCTCGCCGGGGGCGTCCGTCAATGTCGGATCGCTGGTGGCGTCTACGCTCGGTATTTCCGATAAGGATTTTCTCGCGGGCAACTATCATTTTGTCGCGGTGCCGGGGCGACCGGGCGGCAGTGTCGTCAATCAAGGCTCGATCCAGGCGGCAGCCGGTGGAACGGTTGCGATGCTCGGCGCGCAAGTCAGTAACAGCGGCACGGTCAGCGCGAAACTCGGCACGGTCGCGCTGGGAGCAGGTGGCGATATCACGCTCGATTTCGCGGGCGACGGCCTCACGCTGCTGAAGATCAATGGCTCGGCGGCGCAAGGGCTGATGGACAACTCGGGCACGCTCGCCGCCGACGGCGGCCAGGTCCTGATGTCGGTTCAAAGCGCGGATGCGCTCGCTGGCACCGTGCTCAATCAGCAAGGGCTGGTGCGCGCGCAGAGTGTCGCGGAGCGCAACGGACGTATCGTGCTGGACGGCGGGCCGCTTGGCGTGACGCAGGTGTCGGGCGTGCTGGACGCGACGGGTAGCGCGGGGCTGACAGGCGGCCGGATCGACGTGACCGGGCGGGACGTCGCGCTGCTGAAAGGCGCGCTCGTCGACGCGAGCGGCGCGACGGGGGGTGGCAGGGTGCGCTTCGGCGGCGGTCCGGCTGGCGCGGACACCGACATTCGCGACGCCCAGGCGATCTGGATCGATCCGGCCGCGCAGATGCGTGCGGATGCGCTCGTGAGCGGGCCGGGCGGGCAGCTCGTCGCGTATGGTGCGGACACCGCACGGATTTACGGTACGCTGTCCGCGATGGGCGGCCCGCAGGGCGGCAACGGCGGCGTGATCGAAACGTCGGGCCATTACCTCGATACAGCAGGAGCGCAGATCGATGCTTCGGCGCTGATGGGTTTGGCGGGGACGTGGAAACTTGATCCGTTTGATGTCCTGATTATCGACGACGCGACCGTACCCGCCACGCCATTCAACGGCATGTTCACTTCAAGCGCGGGACAGACGCAGATCACGACCGGAGCCATCAGTGACGCGCTCAACCGTGGTGTCAATGTCACCATTTCAACCTTGCAGACTACGCCGAGCGGATCCGATCTCGGCACCATCACTCTGGAGGGGCCGATCGAGAAAACGAGGGGGGCCGCCCCGGTAACGCTCACGCTGGAGGCAAGCGGCTCGATCGTCATGGACGGTACGAGAGATCAGGCGATTCCTTCGATCACCGATCAGCCGTCCGCCACGCTGACGCCCGGTCCGCTGAACATCATTCTGGCAGCGAAGGGCGTACAAACCCAGCAATCCGCCAGTATTACCGTGAGGGGTCTGAGCGACACCGCGCCCGTCGAGTTGTGGACCAATGGCGGCGACATCCAGATTGGAACACCGCTCGCCGCGGGACAGAGCAGTCCGCCCGTCTTCCTCACGGATGTCAATATCGATACGCGTGTACGGACACCGCCGCCCGGTGGAATCTTTGCGGGGCCGCCACCACAGTCGGGAGCCAACGCCACGGCCGCGAGCGGCAGCGTGACGATCCAGGGCGCAGGTGTGACGAGTCCGAATTCCGATTTCATTGCGACCGGTGATGGCGTCGACATTCTCGGCACGACCATCGTGACGACGACCGGCACCATCAGCATTGTCGGGTCGGGCCCAGTGGTGAGCGGCGCCACACGAACGCAGGGGAATGGCGTGCTGATCGGCGCCACGACGATCGGTGATGGCGGCACGGGACTCGGCTCGACGATCGCCTCGACAGCGGGTGCGATCACGGTCCAGGGTACAGCGGCCACCTCGACGGGTGCTCCCACGATTAATTCCGCTACTACCTCGGTGGTGGGCGACGGCGTCGACATCTCGGGGGTGTCGACGATCTCCTCGGGCGCGGGCGCGATCACTATCTCGGGCACGGCCAGTTCCTCCACGGGCACGTTCACGAACCCCATGGGAACTGTCGCCGGCAACGCTGTTGAGATCACCGGCCCGGCGACGATCCGTACCGACTCGGGCGCGATTACCCTCCAGGGCGCGGGCGCCACTTCCACGACTGCCGTCAACCTGCTCGTGACCAACGGGACCGTGATCGACGGAACCACGACGATCTCCTCGACGTCGGGCCCGATTAGCATGCAGGGCTCCGGGGCTATCGCGACAGGGACGGTCAATCAGCTCGGCGGCAACGGTATCGACCTTTCCGCCACGACGACGATCACGTCATCGTCCAGTTCGATCGGCATCAACGGCACGGCGGCCAGTTCCACGACGACAGTCGGCCAGTTCCAGGGCAGCGGCGTCGTGATCGACGGACCGGCGACAATCTCCGCGGGCACCAGTCTTTCCATCGTCGGCACGGTACCCGCCACGACAACATCGGGGAGCGGGACACGGAGCGGCGACGGCGTCCACCTTGGCAACGCCGGCCCGGTGACGCTCGCTGCCAACCAGCTGACCATCGAAGGTTCCGCGTCGCCAGCCAATGCCTTTGGCTTCGGCGTGTCGATCTTCGGCCCCGTGGCGGTTGGCGCAAGACAGGGCGACGCCCGGATCTTCGGCAGCGGTAATGGCGATGAGGGCGTGTCGATCATTGGGGGACCGGCAATTCCGGTCAGCGTGACCGCGCACAACGGCATCGTCGACCTACGCGGTGTCACGAATGGTGTGGCCCTATCGGGATCGAGCCTCGATCAGATCGAGTTTTCGCCCGGCGTATTGGTCGACGGCGCTCAGATTTCCGCGAGCGGCGCACCGAGCGGCGTTTCCATCACGGGCTCGACTCCATCGACGGCCGCGGGTTTCGAGCTCATCGGCACGACTGTGTCGACCGACCCAGGCGGTACGATCATCCTGCGGGCCGCAAGCGGCAGCACGAACTCGTCGTCGATTTCCATCGATCCCGCCTCGTCGATCCGGGCACCGGCCGGCGTGGTGGTGTTCGCACCGGCTTCGGTCGACCCGAGCTTCGCCGTGACCCCACAAAACAGCGTGCCGATCACGCTATTCGGACCCAGCACAACCGCGGGCCTCAACATCGACCCGGCGACGTATCAAACAATCGCCCCCACGCTGGGAACGCTCGTGCTCGGCTCGACGACGCAGACCGGCCCGATCACGGTCGACGGCACCTGCGCGGGCAATGCCGCGTCGTGCGCGCAGCCGCAACGCCCGACTGTCGTCAGCAATCTGACGCTCGCCAATCCGGGGGCAGGAAGCCTGGGCATCGCACTGTCATTTGGCGTCTCGATGCCTGGCCATACTTTGACGCTGTCTTCGGCCGGCCCGGTGACAGACCCGAACGGCATCCAGGCAGCCGGTCTGCTGCTCGCCGGAAACACCAGTTTCACGCTGACCGATCCCGGCAACGACGTCGGCAGGCTAGCGATAGTCGGTGCACAAAACGTGACCTTCTCGAATCCGGGTAGTTTCGACATTGGACCATTGACTGCGCAAACCTATGATTCGGCAACAGGGACGGTGACGACCATCGATGGCACGAACTCCTCGCTAAGCGGCAGTCTCCTCGCGACATCGTTGAACGGCGGGATAGCGCTAGGCGTTCCGGGTACGCCAACGAACGTGAATGCGGGCCGCACGATCGACCTCGTGATGGAACACGGCGAGTTCGACAACGCGGGCGGCGGCGGCCCTATCGCAGGCAACGCCTGGCATGTCTGGGAAGCGAGCTGGCAGGGCGAGACGCGCGGCGGCCTGGATCCGGGCGGCGCGCGGCCGAACTACTATGGCTGCATCTACCCGGGAATCTGCAGCTGGGGCGGCACCGTGCCGCTCGACAGCAACCATTTTGTCTATGTCGCGCAGCCGACGCTCACGATCACCATCGGCAACAGCAGCCGTGTCTTCGGAACCGGCAATCCTGCGTTCACGTTCACGGTGACAGGTCTGATCAACGGCGATACGGCAGGCGGTGTTGTCCAGGCCGGGGCGTTCGGCACGCCGGCAAACTCCACATCGCCGGTCGGGCAGTATCCGGTCACCGGCACATTCGCTACGCTGGTCGGCTATAACCTGGCGATCGTGCCCGGCACGCTGACCGTCACGCCACTTCCACTCAACGGGCAGGTCTTCGACCGCTCGGGCCTCCAGCCGCTCTTTACTGCGCAGGAGCAGAGCTTCGTCTATGAAAGCAATCTGGGCGGCATCCATGTCTGCGTCGGTTCGAACGAACCGATTCTGGCGCTCCAGCAGCCCGAAGGCGCGGCCGACAAGCTGGCGGTCGAATGGAAGCGGGTGCGCTCGCGACCGAATCTGAACAGTTGCCTCGTCGTCAATGGCCAGCACGGCTGCGACGAATTCTAGCCGCGGAGACCGCCGATGCTCGATGTGGAACCTCTGCTCGCCGAAACCCGATCGATGCCGCCATGTGGAGTCGATCTGGAATACGACGCCGAATTCCTCGAACTCGAAGCGCTCGCGAGCGACAAGCCAGAGCGGCAGTTCGAGCAGGCGGGCGACGAGCCGCCGTGGCGCGACATCATGGAGCGCGCCGCGGCGCTGTTCGACCGGTCCAAGGATCTGCGCGTCGCGCTCGCTTACATGCGGGCAGCGTCGCGCGTAGCCGGGCTCGGCGGTTTTCACGCGGGGCTGCGCGTGCTCCTCGGCATGCTCGAACGCTATTGGGAGAACCTGTATCCACCGCTCGACGCCGAAGACGACAACAGCCCCGCCCAGCGGGTGAACGCGCTCGCGGCACTCGCGGACCCGTATACGCCGTTCGACGATCACTCGACGCTCCTTCACGATCTGCGCGTAGCCGAAGTCTGCCGCGTGCCGGGAGACCGGCTCACCGTGCGCGACATACTGATCGCGCTCGGCAAGCTCGGCGCGCCCGAAGGCGAGCCACCGCTCACGCTTCAGGTCGTGCAGGGCGTGCTGGCCAAGGCGATCAAGGACGATCCGGCGGCGCTCGCGGATGCGCTGACGTTACCCGAGACCGTCGAGAAACTGTCGAACAGGATGACCGCATGCTTCGGCGCACAGGACGCACCAAGCATCACCGCGATGATGGGTGTCGCGCAGAGCATCGCGGGTGCGTGCCGGTCGGTGGCGGTGAACAGCGTCGCTGCCGCGCAATCCCGGGAGAGTCCGCAGCCCGTTGCCGTCGACGCCGCCGGCACGCTGTCAGCCGGCGCGGCGGAATTGCCGCGCACCCAGGGGCCGGGCCGACTGGCGACGCGCGAGGATGCCATTGCGATGCTGGACGCCGTGTGCGCGTTCCTCGAACGTACCGAGCCGACCAATCCGGCGCCGCTGCTCATCCGGCGGGCGCGGGCGCTGATGGGCAAGGACTTCATCGCGATCATGCAGGACCTCGCGCCGGATAGCCTCCCGCAGATCCACCAGATCCTGGGCAAGGAGTCCGGATGACGCACCCTGAAGCAAGGTCCGCGCGCCGTTGTTTTCAATCGACGGCCGCCCGATCGTCTTAGAAAGGTGAGTCTCGAACACGCAGGGAGGGGTTATGGCAACGAGCAGTCAGAAGTTCATCGGCCGCAACCGGGCGCCGCGCGTACAGATCGAATACGACGTCGAGACTTACGGCAGCGAGCGCAAGATCCAGCTGCCTTTCGTCATGGCCGTGCTGGCCGATTTGTCCGGCAAACCCGCCGAACCGTTGCCGCCGGTCGGCGAGCGCAAATTCCAGGAAATCGACATCGACAATTTCGACAGCCGGATGAAGGCGATGAACCCGCGCGTCGCGTTCCAGGTGCCGAACACGTTGACCGGCGAGGGGAATCTCAGCGTCGACATCACCTTCGAGAACATGGACGATTTTTCGCCCGCGGCCGTCGCTCGCAAGGTCGATGCGCTGAACCGGCTGCTCGAAGCGCGCACGCAACTGGCCAACCTGGTCACCTACATGGACGGCAAGACGGGCGCAGAGGAGCTGATCGCGCGCGTGCTCGAAGACCCGGCACTGCTGCAGACGCTCGCTAGCACTGCGCAAAAACCGGCAGCCGCGGCCGAATGAGCCGCAGTTTCGCCGGTGGTGTCCCACTAAAGGGAAACGAACATGTCTGACATTCCGAAGTCCACCGAAACGCCGGCTGAGCAGCAGGGCACGACGCTCGAAGGCAGCGATCTCGCCGCACTCCTGAACAAGGAATTTCGCCCCAAGAGCGACGAGGCGATGAACGCCGTGCAAACCGCGGTACAGACGCTCGCACAGCAGGCCCTGTCGAAAAGCCAGCTGATTTCCGGCGATGCGATCCGTACGATCCAGAGCATGATTGCCGAAATCGACGCGAAGCTCACCGGACAGGTCAACGAGATCCTGCATCATGCTGACTTCCAGAAACTCGAAGGCTCCTGGCGCGGCTTGCACTACCTGATCAACAACACCGAAACGGACGAGATGCTCAAGATCCGCGTGATGAACATCTCGAAGAAGGATCTGGGCAAGACGCTCAAGCGTTTCAAGGGCGTCGCGTGGGACCAGAGCCCGCTCTTCAAGCGCGTGTACGAAGAGGAATACGGCCAGTTCGGCGGCGAACCGATTGGCGCGATGGTCGGCGACTATTACTTCAATCAGACGCCACCCGATGTCGAATTACTCGGCGAAATATCCAAGATTGCGGCGGCGGCGCACGCACCGTTCATTGCCGCAGCCGACCCGAGCCTTCTGCAGATGGACTCGTGGCAGGAACTGGCTAATCCGCGCGATCTGACCAAGATCTTCGGCACGCCGGAATATGCGAGCTGGCGTTCGCTGCGCGAATCGGAAGACGCGCGCTACCTGGGCCTTGCAATGCCGCGCTTTCTCGCGCGGGTGCCTTATGGCGCGCGCACGGCGCCAGTCGATGAATTCGATTTCGAGGAAAACACGGGCTCGGCCGATCACAGCAAGTATGCGTGGGCCAATGCGGCGTATGCGATGGCGGTCAATATCAACCGTTCGTTCAAGTTCTACGGCTGGTGCTCGCGAATTCGCGGGGTGGAGTCGGGCGGCGCGGTCGAGGGGCTGCCGGTGCACACCTTTCCGACCGACGACGGCGGCGTCGACATGAAATGCCCGACCGAGATCGCGATTTCCGATCGTCGCGAGGCCGAACTGGCGAAGAACGGTTTCATGCCGCTCATTCACCGCAAGAATTCGGATTTCGCGGCCTTCATCGGTGCGCAATCGCTGCAAAAGCCCTTCGAATACGAGGATCCCGACGCCACCGCGAATGCGGCGCTCGCGGCACGGTTGCCGTATCTGTTCGCGTGCAACCGCTTTGCGCATTACCTGAAGTGCATCGTGCGCGACAAGATCGGCACGTTCAAGGAGCGCTCCGATATGGAGAGCTGGCTGAACCGCTGGATCACGCAGTACGTCGACGGCGATCCCGCCAACTCGTCCGAGATCACCAAGTCGCAAAAGCCGCTCGCGGCAGCGGAGGTGAAGGTACAGGAAGTGGAGGGCGCGCCGGGTTACTACACCTCGACTTTCTATCTGCGCCCGCACTATCAGCTCGAAGGGTTGACGGTCTCGCTGCGGCTCGTGTCGCGATTGCCGTCCGCGAAGGCGGCTGCCTGACGCAGTTCGCGTCAGCGGCGCCGCTGCGACGGTGCGTCAACGCGTGCGCAGGATCGTGGTCTGTGGCGGCTCGCCGATCCACACCGCCGTCGCGGTGAAGTTGTCGTGTCCTGGGCGGGCGCTGTCCGCGACCCGTGCAGCCAGCCGTTCGAGCCACGCCGACGGCGAGGCTGCGCGACCGATCGCGTCGATCATCGCAGCTTCGTCCACATACTCCCAGAAGCCATCCGTGCACAGCAGGAACGCATCGCCATCGGCGAGCGGGAAAGGCTCGCCGGAAACCGCGATCGGCAGTTCATCGGCCGTGCCGAGCGCCGCAAACAGCACGTTGCGGCGGGGGTGATGGCGCACGTCCTGGCTCTCCAGCAGTTTCGCGTCGAGCATGCTTTGCACCAGGCTGTGGTCCTGGGTCTGGACGCGGGTGGCGCCGTTGCGGAAGCAGTAGAGACGGGTGT
The DNA here is from genome assembly GCF_008369935.1 of Paraburkholderia panacisoli. Lineage (GTDB taxonomy): Bacteria > Pseudomonadota > Gammaproteobacteria > Burkholderiales > Burkholderiaceae > Paraburkholderia > Paraburkholderia panacisoli. The sequence goes on from NZ_VTUZ01000047.1 coordinate 37,259, forward strand.
CGCCGCAATGCGCCCAGGCGGCGGACTGCGCCTGCTCGTCGATGGCGAGCAGCACCGCGGTCGAACGCATGTGTTCGAGTCCGCCGCCGGTTTCCTGCGCGTCGACGATCGCGTCGTTCGCGCGTAGCAGGATCCGCATCAGGTTCGGCGCGCTCAGCGCGAGACCCGCGGCGGTGACCCGCTCGAGTTCGGCGCAGACCGTGTCGACCACGATGCGCGACGCCGCATCGCCGCCGCCGTGTCCGCCTGCGCCATCGGCGACCACGCAGGCGAGCAGGTGGTCGCGCCGCCATTCGCCGTAGGCGTCCTCGTTGCGGCTTCGACCGCCCACCTCGCTCACGCTTGCGGTTTGCAGTTGCACGATGTCCTCCAGCGAGCGCGGCGTGACGGGACGTGATTCAGGTTCAGGACTTGTGTTGCTTCAGGCGGTCGATCTGCGCCTCGTAGGCCGCGACGAACGCCTTGCCGAAGAGCGCGTGGAAGTCGTCGGCGGCTTCGTGCGAAAGTTGGCTGTACAGGTCGTTAAACAGATCCCAGCAGCGTGCGCGACGGCTTAGCTGCGGCAGTAACGTGTCGAGCAGCGAGTGTTGCACGAGGCGCGCTTCGATTTTCGCCGGCTCGAAGCGCTCGAATACGCCGTCCAGCGCGGCGCGCATACCCGCGACAAAACCGACCTGGTGCGCGCGCAGATCGTCGTAGGCGTCCGACAAGGCCTCGGTGCCCGGCATGAAGCCTCGTGACGGACGATTCAGCAGATGGGCGAGCGCTGTTTCGACGTCCGGGGAGAACTTGAGCGGGTTGTTGCCGGTGGCGACGATCAGGGTCGCGTCGGTGCGCATTTCGCGCTTGGTGGTCGCACGCGCGGTGAGCAGATCGAGCGTTCCTTGAGTGGCCTCGCGCAGCAACGCGCCGATCAGTTGCATGACGGCGGGCGTGAGTGAATCGAGATGGACGCCGGGCGCGTCGAGGCCGCGCAACAAAGCGTCGAGCAACGCGCGCTCGTCGGCCGGCCGTGGCGGGGATTCCGCGACTGCTGCGGGCGGTGCGCTGGGCGGTTGCCGCGGCTCTTCCCGAGACTCCGGACGCATCCGCGGCAGAGGAAACGCGCTGCTCAGTTCGGAGCCGCGATCGGGCAGCGTGGGCGGCGGCGCGTCGGGCCGCGCCGATGAGGTCAGGCTCGCCAATGGATCGCTCGCTTGGGCCGTGTTAGGCGCGCAGAGCGGATCGTCGATCGGCGAGGCGCCGAACGGCGGCGTCCGTCGTGCGTTGCCTCGGTCGTCGGCCGGGAGATCAGTGGCGGGACCGAGGTCGAACAGTTCATCAATCGACCGGTTCGCAGCGGGATCGTCGAGGCCCAGATCGAAGTCTTCAGGCAGGCCGGAGCGTGGCTCGCCGGACTGGACGTCCGGCTCGGTGCGCCTGCTCGCCGGGCGGAGCAGATCGTCCAGTCTGCCTGCGTCGTGCCCGGCGCGCGGGGCCTGCGACGGCGCACCGAAAATATCCGCGAAAGGATCGTTGCTGAGGTCCGTCGGCACGGTGGGCACGGTCGGCTCATCGTCGCTATTCACCGCGCAGAGCAACTGATAGCCGCCAATCTGCACCTCGTCGCCGTCTTTCACGATGATTTCCTGCCCGGGCTCCAGCGCTGTGCCGTTCACGAGCGCCGGATTGCTGCCGCGATCGATCAGCCGATATTGCCCATCGCGCCACACGATCTGCGCGTGTACGCGCGACACCGTGCGTTCCGGGTCCTCGAGCACGAGGCGGTTCGAATCCGCGCGGCCGATCGTCCCGCCCGCCGTGTCGAAGGTGGCCGAAGGCGGATGCGCTCGGGGCTGGCCATTGAAGCGTGTCACCGTGAGCGTCAGCATCAGATGAACTCCCGTACGGCCCCGTTTCAGTCAAACTGGTAGAGAAAGTCGTCCGCCGTGGTCGACAGGCGGATGCGCGTGAGTGTGCCGCCCTCGGTCAGCCTCGACAGATATTCCGTGGAGATGCGCGGCAGGACCGTGTTGGTGAGCAGCGCATCGATCACGCGGCCGCCCGATTCGGCCTCGGTGCAGCGCGACACGATGAGCTTGACCGCAGCGTCGTCGAACTCGAACGGGATGCCGTGATTGTCGGCGATGCGGCGGCGAATGCGCTCCAGTTGCAGGCGCACGATGTTCGCCATCATCGCGTCGGAAAGCGGGTAGTAGGGCACCGTGACGACGCGGCCGAGGAGCGCGGCCGGGAACACATCGAGAAGCGGCTCGCGCAAGGCGGCGGCCAGTGCGGCAGGCGCGGGGGGACTCGCCGGGTCGCGGCACATCCGCATGATGACCTCGGAGCCGACATTCGACGTGAGCAGGATGATCGTGTTTTTGAAGTCGATATAGCGGCCTTCGCCGTCTTCCATCCAGCCCTTGTCGAAGACCTGAAAAAAGATTTCGTGCACGTCGGGATGCGCCTTTTCGACCTCGTCGAGAAGCACGACGCTGTACGGGCGGCGGCGCACCGCCTCGGTCAGCACGCCGCCTTCTCCATAACCGACATAGCCCGGCGGCGCGCCCTTGAGGGTCGAGACGGTATGGGCTTCCTGAAACTCGCTCATGTTGATGGTGATGACGTTCTGCTCGCCGCCATAGAGCGCCTCGGCGAGCGCGAGCGCGGTTTCCGTCTTGCCGACTCCCGACGTGCCGCACAACATGAACACGCCAATCGGCTTGTCGGGGTTGTCCAGGCGTGCACGCGAGGTCTGAATGCGCTTTGCGATCATGTCGAGCGCGTGGCGCTGGCCGATCACGCGCCGATCGAGTGTGTCGGCAAGATTCAGGACCGCAGCCATTTCGTTGCGGACCATGCGGCCGACAGGAATGCCGGTCCAGTCGGCGACCACCGAAGCGACGACGGCGGCATCGACGGTCGGGATGATCAGCGGGGCTTCGCCCTGGAGGTCGGCAAGGCGGATTTTCAGGTCGCCGAGGCGGGTGAGCAGCGACGCACGGTCGGTGGTTTGGCTGGCGCCCGTTGCGCTGCTCTCAGTGCCATCACTGCTATCGCTGGCCTCTCCGGTCTCGCCAGCGGCAGCCTCTGCGGAATCGACCTGCTCGCCGCTTGCCCGCAGCGCGGCGCGCACCGACAGCAGCTCGTCGACCACCCCCTTTTCCTCGTTCCAGCGTGCTTCCAGCCCTTCGAGCACTTGGCGTTCACGCGCGAGCGCGTCGGCGACAGCCGTCGCCCGCGAGCCGATCTCGACGCCCATGCTCGCTTCCCGCGCGACGATGGCCGCCTCGACATCGAGCGCTTCGATCCTGCGGCGGCAGTCGTCGAGTTGCGGTGGCGTTGCGTGCTGGCTCACCGCGACGCGTGCGCAGGCCGTGTCGAGCAGACTGACTGCCTTGTCCGGCAATTGCCGCGCGGGAATGTAGCGATGCGAGAGCCGCACGGCCGCTTCAATGGCTTCGTCGAGCAACTGCACCCGGTGATGTGATTCCAGCACCGCTGCTACGCCGCGCAGCATGCGCACGGCCTTCGCCTCGTCGGGCTCATGCACCTGCACCACCTGAAAGCGCCGCGTTAGCGCGGGGTCCTTCTCGATGTATTTCTTGTACTCGGCCCAGGTCGTTGCGCCGATCGTGCGCAGGTCGCCGCGGGCGAGCGCGGGCTTGAGAAGATTGGCCGCGTCGCCCGTGCCTGCCGCGCCGCCCGCGCCGATCAGCGTGTGAATCTCGTCGATGAACAGGATGATCGGCGACGGACTCGACTGAACCTCTTCGACGACCTGCCGCAGCCGTTGTTCGAATTCGCCCTTCATGCTCGCGCCGGCCTGTAGCAGGCCAAGATCGAGCGACCACAGCGTGACGCCGCGCAGCAGCGGCGGGACGTCGCCGCGCACGAGACGCTGTGCGAATCCCTCGACCACCGCCGTCTTGCCGACGCCCGCCTCGCCGGTAAGCAGCGGATTGTTTTGCCGCCGCCGCATCAGGATATCGACGATCTGGCGGATCTCCTCATCGCGTCCGCTGACCGGGTCGATCTTGCCGTTGCGGGCCTTGTCGGTGAGGTCCGTTGCATACTTCCTGAGTGCCTCCTGCTTGCCCATGGCCGCAGGCGCCGGTTCGTACGCCGCGCCGCGCTCCGCCGGGCCGACGCCGCCGCTCTGGTCCACGGCGTCTTCCGCCGTGCCTGCCAGGATGGTCGAGAAGTTGTCCGAAAGGTCTTCGAGCTTGATGCGTTCGAACTGGCGCGAGATGGCGAGCAGGTTGTTGCGAAGCCGGGGCGTCTTGAGGATGCCAACCACCAGGTGGCCGGTGCGCACTTTCGTCGCGCCGAACATCAGTGTGCCGTAGACCCAGCCGCGCTCGATGGCGTCGGTGATGTGCTCGGAGATATCGGAGATCGAGGTCGCGCCGCGCGGCAGACGATCGAGCGACGCCGTCATGTCGCGCGCCAGCACGGCAGCATCGATGTTGTAATGGGCCATCAGCCGTTGCAGATCGGAGCCGGGCGTCTCCACGATCTGCATGAGCCAGTGTTCCAGTTCGACGTATGGGTTGCCGCGCAGCTTGCACAGCACCGTGGCGCTTTCGACGGACTTGTAGCCGAGCGGGTCGAGCTTGCCAAACAAGGCCACACGACTGATTTCCGCCATCGTGAAAGCTCCTTTGACGAGAGAACGAGCGCCGCCGCGGCATGCCGTCGTCTTATAAGACGGCTTTGCGAGCGGTTTTTTTGAAAGCGCGAGGTAATCGGAACGTCACAGCGGCACGCGTCCGTCCGCATCCAGCGCGAGGTCGGCTGCGTCGTGGCGCCGTTCGCGCTGCGCGAGCCAGGCGGAGTAGCCGAGACGTCCGTAACCGCCGAGCCTGAACGCCGGCACCTCGCCCGCGTGCAGGATCAGCTTCGCGTCCCATGCCAGTTCGCGGTTCAGATGCTGCCGCACCAGCGCGACGAGTGGTGCGAGCGCAGCGCCGCCGGGCAGCAGCGCTTCGTATTGCGCAAGCGACAGCGGGCCGATCACGAGACGAAACTTGTGCTGCCGGTCCCAGACATGTCCGCCGAGCACGGCGCCGCTGCCGAGGCGGGCCATGCTCGAGCGTGCCCGGCTCTGTTGCGCATGCGGGCCGCGCGTTTGCAGACGCGTACGTTCGGCGCGTTCCAGTGTCATCCAGTGTCCGCAGAACGGTTCGACACGCACCGGCACGCGTAGCACGGCGCCGGTGATCGCTTCGAGCACTTCGAGCGGCCGCGTCTGCATGTTGATTAGTCCAGCGAAGTGCAGCCTCGCGAAATCGGACGCCGCATCGCGCCCACGGCTGGCATCATCGGCGAAGCCGATCAGGGAGCCGACATAGAACGCGAAGCGGTCGCCGGGGCGATCGAGGCTGTTCGCGGGACGTCCCAGAGACGAGGCGCGGTAGAACAGCAGCAGAAAGCGGTGTAACAGCAGGTCGAGCAGATGCGCAAAAGCCGCGTCGCCGTGATGCATGATGCGCTCGCGGGCGAAGTCGGTCAGATGCAGCGGCAATGGGCCGTTCGGTCCGAGCAGGCCGAAAAAGCGCTGTGAAAGGCGCGGCGCATTCGTTTGCACCCGTCCGTTGGTTCGTGTCAACGCGGCGAGCGGTGCGGGCGCGAAGGCGAGAGATACGTCCTGCGCGAGCCGGATCGCTTCTTCGGTTGGACGCGACGCCGTGCCAAGACGCGGCAGATGCGGAGTGAGCGCCTCGATACGGCGCATCAACTGAAAAAAGTCATATTCGTGCGGCGCGGCGGCCACACGCTCGAAAAGTGCATCGAGCGCTTGCGCCCGCGCGGCTGCGTCGTCCGCAGGGGCGTCGGGGGCCGGCGGCTCGTCGTCCGCCGCGCTCAGAAGATCTGACGGATTCCGCATCGCGGGGGCAGGCGAAGGATCTCGCCGCGAGTCGTCGTGCGCAGAACCGTCTGCACGAACGCGTTGATCGATACATAGCGCGCGAAAAACCGGTCGAGCACGCAACCGAGCAGGTAAGCGCTGCCGCCCTGAAATGCCATATCCTCGGCGCTCAGTTCGATCTGCAGACCGCGCCCGAACGCGATGGGTCCGGGCATCGGCAAGCGCCGCACCACAGGCGTCGCATGCACCGAGAGGATACCCGCGATCTGCCGCCGGCTGACTTCGTCGTTGCCCGACACGTGCAAGCTCAGGAGCGAGCGCAGCGCGGCTGCGCCTTCGCGCGCGTCGCCGTCGTACAGCGACAGGTAGTGCAGCGCTAGCTGATCCACGAGCCGCCAGTTGTGGCCAAAATCCAGACATGGCGCGGCGGGCGGCGAGGGCCGCGTGACGCAGCGAACCGAAGCCACGGGCGCCGCAATGTCGAGTGCGAAGTCGTTTTGCGTGCCGCCGTGCGGCATGAGGAGCGGCAAGTCCCGATTGGTGCAAAGCGTTTCGAAGGACAGTTGCCGCAGGTCGCCGCTGTAGGGTGCCTCCCGCGGATCGACGATCGACACGAATACTTCGCTCCCCACGTATTCAGTGCGATAGCCGCTTCGCTTGCGCTCGGCGGGCACGACGCGCGGCTCGCGGCGCACCGTGAAATAGGCCGCGTCCTCGGGACGGTCAGCGAGAAAGTCTCCGTAGAACGGATGAAACACCTGCTCGCTGTCGTCACCTGCGCCATAGCCTGACACGGCCGTGACCGTATGCACCTCGAAGTCGAGCGGGCGGGTGCGGTCCGGCACCACATGAAACTCTGCGACGTTATCCGACACGAACGCGCGGTCCGCATGTTTTGAAAACAGGTTGATCGCGGGCACGCAGTCGAGCAACAGGTGCTCGCGCGAGATCACGCGTTCGAGCGCCGCGTCGCCATTCGCGAGCAGGATTGTCAGTTCGATTTCACGCGACGCAAACGCGGGTAGCACGGCTGACAGGCCATCGATTCTGGCGAAGCGAAAGCGCTCGGCAAAAGCGAAATATTCATGCAGCAGCCGGTAGCCCTGAAACGCGTTCGGCGTGACGGGCAACAGGGCTTCGTCGTCGTCGAAGCCAGTGCTTGAGACAACGTCACCGGCTAGCGTGTCGACGCGCGATACGGGCCGCTGCGGTGTCGAGATCACAACAGCGAGTGCGCTACCGGTGACGAATTCGAAGAGTTTCCAGGCGGTATCGTCGCCGCCGGCGAAGTAGAGACGCAAGCTGTCGAGACTGAGCATGTCGAAGCTCAGTCCCTCCGCCGCCAACAGACGCAGGCGCAACGCGCCCTTCACGCGTCTTGCGAGCGCGCGCGTTCCTGGCAGTGTCGTGAGCGGCAGATCGGTGACCTGCGCCAGATAACGCGCGTCCGTCAGTTCGAGCGGCCATAGGGTCAAGTCCGCGCCGGTTCTGAACTGGCAGTGGACCGCATCGCCTGACGCCTGGCTGGCGATCAGCGCGGTGTGGCGCGGCACCGTGAAACCCGTGGCGAGATTGGGATTGCCGAGATCGGGAGCGAGTCGTGCGATCAACATCGACGGAGTCGGACAGGCCGACTGCGGCAACACGACCTGCGTCAGATGCTGGGTGAAGCGCGGAAATTCTTCTTCGAGCTTCAATTGCACACGGGCTGCGAGAAATGCGGTTCCTTCGAGCAGCCGCTCGACATACGGATCCGCGACGTTGAAGTCGTTGATGCCCAGGCGCGCCGCAATCTTCGGAAACTGCTGTGCGAATTCCACGCCCATCTCGCGCAGGTGCGCCAGTTCGGTGTTGTAGTGTTTGAGCAGGCGAGGATCCATATCGCGGGTTCGGAGAAATCAGCGTGGCAGTTCGGTCAACGTGATGCCGCCTTCCTCGAGGTCGATCTGGGTTCGCAGCGCGAATTCCAGCGGCGCCGGCTGTGCCCACAACAGTCCCCGTATCACGAGTGCAATCTGGTTGTGCATGTCGAGCACCGGACGGTCCAGCACGGGCTCGATTTCGATCGACTCAGGCGCGATGCGCGGCTCGAAAAGCACGATTGCTTCGCGGATCGCCTGTTCGAGCGCGACAGCATCGAGCGTCGACGCAAAGCCGCCCGACAGGCTCGGCAAGCCGAAATTCAGCACGGATGCATACGCGGCGGGATAGCGGTCGATCGAGATCTCGTCCGCGAGATTGGTCGTGTTGAAGAGCCAGGACAGGTCCCGCAGTACGGCGGCGCGCAAAGTCCGCTTTGTCAGGAAGCGCGCATCGTCCTCCTCGACACGGCTCTGCGGGTTGTCGTCGATCAGCCGGTCGAGCAGCGACGGTTGCAGGCGGTCAGTGGCTTTCGGTTCGGCCATGAGCGCTCCTCGAATGCGCTGCGCCGGGCCCGCTCATGTCACCCGCCGTGCCGCTACGTCGAGCGCGAAAGTCACTTCCGCGCCGCGGCTGCCGGTTATCGTTTGCGGCGCGCAGGTCATCGTCAGCGTCCGCGCCGATATCTCGAAGATTTCACACGCCCTCATGAGCCGGGCACTCGTGTAGATATGGTAGTTGCGGATATATGCGTCCTCAAGCTTCATCGACAGGAACTCGATCTGCGCGCCGCTGGCCGGTCCGCCGGACTTGAAGCACTTGATATGCGCCAGCGCGAGCAGTTCGGCCTGCGCGCACAGCTTTGCGATAGCGGGCGAAGTCGCGTCGACCACCTTGATCACGGAGAGGTCGGTCACGCGCATGTCGTTCGCATTGAGCGCCTGGCCGGGATGGTACGTGTCGTAGCCCTGGGCCCAGCGCCAGCCGTGAATCTGCATCGGCGTCTCCCAGTCGCCGCGCGCCGGGGCCTCACCCTTGAGCGGCGTGTTACTGCGCTTCGGGATGATGTGGAGAAACATGTCGTCAGACGAGACGAGCGAGAGCGCGTCGAGCTGGTACAGATATTCCAGCGTCAGACGGCTCCCGGCTTGCTGCGGCGAAGCATCGGAGTTAGGCATCGTCACGTTCCTCGCCTGGGGGTGATCACTTGCGTCGCCGATTTCAACGGTATCGATGCAAAGACGGTCGGCCGCACACGATTTTGAAGAGCCGGCCCTTTCAAAAATGCGCCCGGCGTTTCGTTTACCTAGCAGCGTCGCCACGGGACCCCAGGTCATCGACATATCACGAGGAGCGAGTCATGGGCACGATCGATTGTTATCTACAACTAGATAAGGTCAAGGGCGATTCGAAACACAAGGGCGCAGAAGGTCAAATCGAAGTGCAGTCGTGGCAGTGGGGCGTCCAGAACGCCAGCAGTTCGACGATGGCAAGTGGCCTTGCGGTCGGCAAGGCGACACCGGACGAGCTCATCTTCGTTCACGAATACGACTCGTCGTCCACGGCGCTGGCGATGTGCTGCGCGAAGGGCACACACATTGCTAGCGGCAAGCTGACGGTCTTCAAGGCGGGCGAGGGACAAAAGGAATATCTCACCATTGCCTTGAAGGGGGTGATGGTCACGTCCGTGAGGCACAGCGCGGTGACGGGCGGAGGCGTGTCCGAGACCGTGACCCTGGCTTTTCACGACATCGAATTCGAACACAAGCCGCAGGACGATGCGGGCGCCATGGGTGCATCGAGCAAGTTCGGCTGGAACGTGAAGAGTACAGAAATCCGCTGAGCGCGGCGCGGGTCCGCCGCCGGAGATACCGTTCATGGCCCAGCCGCGGCTCGTCACGATCGATACACCGCTCGGCGACGACATCCAGTTTCTGAGCATGCGTGCCGCAGCCGAACTGGGACGCATGTTCACCTACGACCTGACGCTGGTGTCCAAACGCCCGGACATCGATTTCCGGCGCATCCTCGGAAAGCGCGTGACAGTGTCGCTCCACGTGCCGAAGGGCAAGCCGCGGATTTTCTCGGGCTACGTAGTCGGATTCAGGCAAACCGGTATGCGCGGCCGGCTGCATGTGTATGAGGCCGCGGTCAGGCCGTGGCTCTGGCTACTCACGCGGCGCGCCAATTGCCGGATCTTTCAGAACAAGAGCGTGGAGGATATCGTCAAGGCCATTTTTGCCGACCCGGTCTACAAGAGCGTGGAATTCGGCGAGATCAAATGGAAGGCGAATACGCGCAAGCATCCCGCGCGCGAGTATTGCGTGCAGTATCGCGAGTCGGACTTCAATTTCGTGAGCCGGCTGCTGGAAGATGAAGGGATCTATTACTGGTATCAGGATCGCGACGGCAAGGAGTCGCTGATACTGACCGACACGCTCGCGACACACGAGAGTGTGCCGGGGTGCGAATCGCTGCCGTACGGTGCGGTGTTGAGCGGGTCGCCAGGCGCCGAATATGTGAGCGAGTGGCAGGCCCGCCGCGAGATCGAGACGCACAACTGGCTCGTGACCGACTACGACTTCAAGCATCCTTCGCGGCCGTTGCAGAAGAAGGCGGTAAAGAGCATGCCAGGCTTCGATGCGTTTGGGGATCTCGAACACTTCGATTATCCCGGGGGTTACGTCGATCCCGACCATGGGGAGAGCAGGGCGAAGGCGCGCGCCGACGAATTGTGGGCCGAGCCATTGCTCGGCGAAGATGCGGCGATCAACTGGCACCAGGTGGATGCCAGAACGAACAGCATGAGCGTACGCATCGGCAGCCTGTTGAAGCTGGAGCGCCATCCGCGCACTGATCAGAACACTCAGTATCTGGTGACGCGCACGCGCTACGAAATCGATCTGGCCGATTACGAAGCGTTCGAAGGCAGCCAGCCAAGCCGATGCGAATGCTGGTTCTCGGCGATCGACGCGAAACAGCCATTCGCGCCGGCACGAACGACGCGCAAGCCATTTGTGCAAGGACCGCAGACGGCCGCCGTGGTCGGACCTGGCGGCGATGAGATTTACACCGACAGCTATGGGCGCGTGAAAGTGCAGTTCTTCTGGGATCGCGTCGGCAAACGCGACGAAAACAGTTCGTGCTGGATGCGCGTGTCGCAGCCTTGGGCGGGCAAGGGCTGGGGAGCGGTCGCAATTCCACGTATCGGACAGGAGGTGATCGTCGATTTTCTGGAGGGCGATCCCGACCGGCCGATCATCACCGGGCGTGTTTATAACGCCGAGCAGATGCCGCCTTATGAGCTGCCTGCGAATATGACGCAATCGGGAATCAAGAGCCGCTCGAGCAAGGGCGGCAGCGGTGCGAACTGCAACGAGTTGCGTTTCGAGGACAAGAAGGGCGCAGAGCAGGTACTGCTCCATGCGGAGAAGAACCAGGATATCGAGGTGGAGCACGACGAGACGCATTGGGTCGGGCACGATCGCAAGAAAAACGTGGATAACGACGAGGCCACGCATGTGAAGCATGATCGCACCGAGACCGTGGGGAACAACGAAACGATTTCGATTGGGGTCAACCGCACCGAAACGGTCGGGGCCAATGAAAAAATCACGATCGGGGCGAATCGGACGAAGACAGTCGACGCGAGTGAGACTGCGACGGTCGCGTTGCAGCGGACGCATACCGTGGGGATCAACGAGACGATCACGGTGGGCGGCGCGCAGGAGGTGACAGTCGGCGCGTTTCAGGCGGTGACGGTGGGCGCGTTTCAGGCGGTGACCGTTGGGGCGTATCAGGCCGTGACGGTCGGGGCCGATCAGATGGTGAATGTGAGCGGAAATCAGACGGTGGGGATCGCCGGGACTCAGTCGACTCGCGTTGGGTCTGATCAGTCGCTCGATGTCGGCGGAGGCCAAACGGTGACCGTGGCGGCGGATGCGAGCGAATCCATCAGCGGAGCGCAGGCGAGTACGGTCGGCAAGGGGCGCTCCAGTTCGGTGGGCGAGGATGATGCGCTGTCGGTCGGGAAGAATCTCGTCATTGAGGCGGGCGAATCGATCACGATTACCACCGGCAGCGCCAGCATCAGCATGAAGAAGGACGGGACGATCCAGATCAAGGGAAAGGACATTACCGTTGATGGCAGTGGAAAAATCAATGTCAATGCGAGTAGCGATATCGTGATGAAAGGATCGAAGATCTTGCAGAATTGAAGGGAAGTACACGAATGGAGGTTTGCGATGAGTGGTAGAGACCGGATGGAATATGACGAGTTCGCGACAGCAGAGGAGCCTCGCGAGGGCTCGCTGGGCGACACACGGACACAGCCATCCCGCACATCCCGCTCGTCTGGCGTATTTGCCGGCATGGTCATCGGAGAACTGCTGGCTATCGCCGAAGAGGGGCGTACGCCGCTGGTTCGCTATTCCGTTCAGGAGGGACCGGCCGCGATCGCCGCGCAGACGCTTGTCGATCTGCGTGAACCGCATATCGGATGCCGGGTGGCGCTGATGTTCGAGGACGCGGACCCTCGCAGGCCGGTGATTATCGGCGTGATGCACGAGGGGCGTGTCGCGCCGTCCAGTAGCAACGCAGGAAACGTTGAAATCGATGTAGACGGCGAGCAATTGATCGTGAGCGCGCGCGAACAACTGGTGCTTCGTTGCGGTAACGCTTCTATCACGCTCACCAGGGCGGGCAAAGTGCTGATCAAGGGCACTTATGTATCGAGTCGTTCGTCTGGAGTGAATCGCATCACAGGCGGATCGGTTCAGCTGAACTGAGGTCCGCAGCCAGTCGGCAAGCGCGCTTCGAGGACGTTTCAGAAAGAGCTTCGAGGACTATTGGCTCGACCGCTAGGCTGTGAACCTCGACCGTTGCGAAGGCGGACCGAGGAGATGGCCAAGGCAATCATCGATGACGAATTGTGGGCGTTGATCGAACCACTGTTACCGCGGGCCAAACCGAGGCGCTTCCGATACCCGGGGCGCAAACCGGTGGCCGATCGCGCCGCGTTGACCGGGATCCTGTTCGTGCTCAAGAGCGGCATTCGCTGGAACGATCTGCCCGCTGAAATGGGTTGCGGATCGGGTATCAGCTGCTGGCGGCGCTTGCGCGAATGGCAACGGGCCGGAGTTTGGGACCCGCTCCACCAGATCCTGCTCGCGAAGTTGCGTGCAGCCGACCGGATCGATTTTTCTCGCGTCGTCATCAATTCCGTTTCTGCTGGAGCGGTTGCGACAAGGGGAAAACTGAGCCAAAAGCCGCCGGTCGCACACGACCCGGATGCGTCCGGCGAGTCGTCAAGGGCACCGGCGGCACGCCGCTCGCGCTCATCCTGACGACGCGAGCCGCCACGAGATCACGAACGGCTTCCACAGGGCGATTTTTTCGATTTACAAACTGGCGGGATCGACCCTGATCGCTGACGACAGGGCGAGCGGATACTGCCGCCCGCTTAACCCGCCGGCCAAAATGTGTTTTCTGCTTACTCGGCGATGAGAAAGCGCTCGCGCTTCTTATCCCTGATCCACAGCGGTGCAAGACCGCGGCCGCTCCAGGTCTTGCCCGTCGCCGGATCACGATATTTTGCTTCTACCTTCCGCTTTGCCGCTACCTTAGGATTGGCCGCAATGCGTTTGCGCGCTGGCTGGCGGACGTCTGCGATGGTCAGCGAGTGTTCGTCCATGAGGGCATGGATCGTTGCTAGGGCAGCCGCTCGTTCCTTGGCTTCTTCCTTGTCGATCTTTGCCTGCACTTTCGTCAGGCGCTGGCGCAGTGCCTCAACGCGCGCTTTCTTATTCGTTGTCATCCCGATCCCCGATTCTCTATCGAAAATCGGCATTCTACTCGGCTCGCGTTGCCCCGATCATGTCGTCGTGCTTGAGCTGATGTCGCTTCAGAGCGAAGTGCTGCCGGATCGGTCCGCAATTCGATAAGAACGCTTGCGTGCTTCACGTTTTCCCGCTCAGGGTTCTCGGCCTTCGCCGCCGGAATGGGTAAGGAGTTGCGCAACTGGTCCGTGACGATCTTGCGCGGCACCTCAGGATAAGCCGCCAATACACATTTGAAAAACCGTTTCACCGCGGCCTTGTCGCGCCGCTTCTGCAGCAGGAATCTCAAGTTCGACGCCATGCTGATCGACTGCACGCCAATGTACTGACCGCATCGATAGATGTTGGCAAGCAGTATGCTCGCAGCCATGACTTCGCGGAATCGATCGGGCTGGTGCCGCACTCATACAGCACGGGGACCGGGCACACCTACTGAGCATCAGCATAAGGCGAGAGAAGAATTGCCATATGCTGCAAGTCCAGTGCGCAAGGGTATTCATGCAGTAACTCGACAAAAAATCCCAACCTTTGGGCAATTGGACACGACAAATAATCGCGCGACGACACTCCAATACTGTGGACAGCGCATTGGTTAATACAGCACGGGGACCGGGCAGACCTACTGAGCATCAGCAAAAGGCGAAGGAAGAATCGCCATATGCTGCAAGTCCAGTGCGCAAGGGTATTCATACAGTAATTCGACAAAAAATCCCAATCTTTGGGTAATTGGACATGAGAAATACTCGCGCGACGACACTGGAATGTTATTGAAAGCGCATTGGCCAACAAATTGGCACGGATCGCATGGGCGATAGTCGCGCGCAAGACGAGATTTAATGCTGGGGCGGCGGCCATGCCTGCATAGCGAGTAGTTCCGCATAGCTCTGCTCAAATTACCCAACCGGTTAATGTGGAATGCTTACATGGAAGTTCGGTACGGCAGCGAACAGAGCGGAAATCTCTTTATGCATGACATTGGAGTCTCGGCATCTTCCGCTTAGGAAATAAAAACGTGAATCGAAAATCAGAGGTGCCATCCGTCTTCCGGATCGCACGGACCGAATTCTCTTGCGCCATTTGCGGTGCTGGCCCGTCGGGTATGGGCTTTCTCTTTCATGCTTTCAAAACGGGTAAATTGCCTGATATCTCGAGAAACGGTCTTCTGATTATCGACAAACGCCCGGAGTTCGGCTCGGGCAGGCTAGGCGAGTATGCGAACGTCACCGGCAATACGGTGGGAAATACCTTTCTCGCTTGCCTCGAACACGAGAATTTCGAAGAGGTGTTCGGCGAGCTGAGAGCATACTCGCCGCTGCACAAGCGGATGGTCGAGGTGGCCGATGGGCCGCCGAGCCTCGCCGACGCGGGCGCGCTGCTCGCGCTGGCGACCGAGCAGCTCCTCGCTTACGTGACTGCACGTTTCGACGTGACTGTGCTGCGCGGCCGCGAGATCGACAGGATTCGGCGCCTTCAAGGCGGCGGTTTCGAGATCGACTATCACGAAGTGAGTGATCCCACCGCGTTCAGCAGGGTGTCCAGCGACACCGTTGTGATGAATCTTGGCGGCCTGCAACACGTGGGCGAAATCGACGAACTGTGTCGCGGACTACGCCTGTCGCCGCCTGCTGCCAGTGTCAAGACTTACGTGTCTGATGATGTGCTCAGTCTGACGACTCCGCGACTAGTCGATGAGTTCGCGCGCGACTTCTCGAAGAATGGAACGCGCGGCACGAACCGGATTACGGTCGTCGGTGGTTCGCATAGCGCATTCACTGTGGTTGACCGCCTCGCGATGGAACTGGACGGCGTCGGCCTGGACGAAATTGCCGTGATTCATCGATCGCCGATTCGTTTATTTTTCGAAACGATCGAGGAGGCGCGCGCCAACGGCTATGAGGTCGACGAAGCGAACGACGTTTGCCCCGTCACCAAGCGAGTCAACCGCGCAGGTGGTCTGCGCTACCGGGCGTTTGACATTGCGCGTTCGATCATGGCAAACGGCCATGTGCCCGGTGCAAAACCGCGCGTGGAACTGATTGAGGCCGATTCGAGTGAGGCCGCCCGAGCGCGGGCGCGCGAATGCCTGAGCCAGTCGGTCGCCGTCATCCACGGCGCGGGGTATGGGCCCAATATGTCGGTACTCGTCGATCATTGCGGCACGCCGATCCCGCTGCAGCTCGGCCAGGGCGGACTAGTATCAGACAGGTTCGGGTGCCCCTTCGATGCCGACGGCGAATTAGTGCAGGGGCTGTTCTCGTTTGGACTGGGCTCGGGGTTTTGCCCCGACGAACAGATCCGCCGTGAGACAGGGTTTGAGCCGGCGTTCCGCGGACGCATTTATGGCGTGTGGGCGTTTCATCATGACTTCGGCGGCCGGGTGCTGAATGGGGTGCTGGACGCGCTGGCGACGGTGGCGTTCGCGCGCGAACCGGCGATTGCACTGGACGACGAGCGCGGCGTCATCCCGGATGCGTCAGAGCGAACGGCATGCGACCAACCGAACCTCGAGGTGTCTCCGCAAAGTTGAGAGTTGCCATCGTTGTCAATCGGCGATTGTGCAAGAGGGCGCCGTTGTCGCAAGCCAGGTTGAGTGGTTTAAGGCAGGTCAGCCGGGCCCTTCACCGGCAGTGATTTGCTTCATCTTCTGCGCCGTCGCCGGCGAGTCGGCAAAGATCCACTAGAGCACCGTGAGGGCAGTCGGCGGAAGGCGTCGTTTGGTTCACCCTGAACCCGTCTCAATCATCAGGTCGCCCAACGTCGATGCGGGCGCCGGCAACGAATTCCGTCAGCGCGAGCACCATCAGATGAAGCCGCGAAACGAAAAAAGAGGCCGCGTCACAACCCGATACATGACGAACACACAGATCAGCAAGAAGGTTCATCGCGCACCGGACTCGCCGTAGCCGAGATAGGGCAGCGCGGTGTTGAGCAGCAAAGCGACCGCGCCGAACGTCGGCGCAATCAGATGGGTTGCGGATGCGGATGCGGGACCGTTGGCTGGAGTATTCGCATTGGATTCCCTGTGCCTTGATCTCGAGGTGTGCAGCCGCCGTCCGGCTTCTCAGCCCCGGAGAGCCCGAAGCAGAGTGCGATGCAACCCGGCGCACACCACGTGCGACGAATACTGCAATGCATTGGTCTTGCCGCGTTCCCTCAATTCGTCCATCAATGAAGGGTTGTCGGCGAGACTGCTGATTGCCGTCGCCCACTCGTCCGGATTCGTTGGATCTGCAACAGCGAGGAACGAGTCACCCATCGATCCTCGAAAGACCGGGATGTCCGACGCGACAACGGGAGTCCCCGCCATCTGTGCCTCGATCACGGTGCGGCCGAAGCCTTCATTCAGCGTCGCCGAAACGTAGATGTCCGCGGCTTGATAGAAGTATCCAAGGTCTTCCTCGCTTACGGAGTCGGCAAAGTGAAAGCGGATTCCGGATGTACTGGCGAGCGTCTTGCATTCCATACGATTCGCGGCGTTGAAGGCCTTGCCTACCCGAACGATCATCAGATCCTTGCGCGCCAACTTGGCCAGCGCCCGGAACACAGTCAGGTTGTTCTTGCGGGTCTCGTCGGAGCCGACATTGAGTAACATCAGTGCGTCGCCGATCTGCAAGCCAAGGCGCTGCTCCAGGATTGCCCTCGCCTGAGCGCGAGTCTCTCGCGGCGTCGCCGCATCGAGCGGCGCATATTTGTCTTCGAACGGGCAGGGCACGATCTGGACACGCTCTGGCTTCACCGGCGAGACTTCGAGCAGGTCCCTGGCTGCCGCGGCGCATTCCACGAGCACGAGATCTGCCTTCGGGGCCAGCGGAAGGAACATCTGGACATAAAGTGCCTTGAGCTTCTCCACTGTGCCGCGAGCGTGCCCTGGACGTTGAACGTGATGGAACATCAGACAGACCCGGCCACCAGCGAGGTGGATTATCGGAATCAAGTAGCTCAGGTCTTCCTGGTAAAGGATGATCATGCCGCATGACCGGGCCACGCGAATCGCGTGCAACGGATACATCACGAATTGATACCAGTAACGCTTGAACGAGCGAGGTTGTGCATCGATGTCGACTGTTTCGACATTGAAGTTTGTATATTTGCTCAAAGCTCCGGCCAACGCGAGGCTATGCTGACCTACCCCGGTCAAGCTGCTCGTCCGCGGTCCCATGAACCACACGATCCGAGCGTTGTCGGTCGCGTTCGGGACGGCGCTTTCTTGCGAGACCGGTTTGTGTCGGTCCGTTGCTTCGCGTCCGGACAGCATTGAGAAAAATTTCATGGATATTCCCCGCGGAGACAATGCGTTTGGGCCGCTGGGCGAACAATGGCCTATAGCTGACCAACGTTCGTTTAGTCGGCGCGTATCTGTTGGCGTTCGAGTAACGCTCGTACCGCAACTGCGACGGCCGAAGCCGTTGAACACCATGCTGTCGGCAATCGTGCGGACCTTCGCGCATTCTCACGGAGCATGAAGTCACCTGTTCCACGCCGTGCGGTCCCACTTACCAACGTCCTCGAAGAACTCCTGGCATGCAGGTTTCGCTTTGCGCCATGGGTCATCATGAGAACGCCCAAACAGATAGTGTTCGCGGTTATCGTCATTCTCAGTGCGCTAGGCCACAATGCACCATGCGAAGAACCAGTTCGGACAGTTGCGACTGCCAATACATCGACGAGCGGCTCGTTCGGCGGATTGGCGAACGGCAATCTCGGCGGCTCAACCTCCGTCTCCAATGTCGGCATCCGCGCGTTGCTATACCCTGGGCAGATAAGCGTCAGCGCACGAGGGGCGCTGCGGAATGTCGCTCGTTATCCGTCACGCCTGCGATATCGGGGGCGTCGGTCATTGGCCGGCGTGAAGTTTCTTTCAGCCCCAAGGTAGCGGCAACGGACAGCAGTGACGCGATCGCGATCGAAGCGGAAATCGCCCACGTGTCATGAGTCCACGCGACCAGTGCTGCGGCCAGGAAAGTCGCGGGACCGGAGAACAGAGCGGCAGACAGGTGATAGGCGATCGACAAACCGCTATACCGGACGCCCGTGTCGAACGCCTCGGAAAAGAAGCTCGCCTGTACGCTGTAGGTCGCGCCGTGTCCGATGGTGATTGCGAGAATCATCGCGAGCGTCACCAGCAACGGTGATCCGGTCTGAATGAGCCAGAAGAATGGAAACGCAACGGCGCCGATCCACAGCGCGCCTCCGATATAAACTGGCCGTCTGCCGAAGCGGTCCGACAACATCCCGAACAGCGGCTGGGCGAACACGTTAAGTGCGGCGGCGGCCATGACGGCCATGAGCGGCACGTGAATCGGCACTCCGACTTGATGCGTCAGATATGAAAGCGACCATGTCGAATAGATGTAGAAGCCGACGTTCAGCGCGGCGGGCGCGAGAATGACGAGTACAAGCGTACGGCGATAGTGGCGCCATAGCAGCGCAAGCGGTGCGGCGCGCTGCCGGCGGCCCGCGCGAGCCCGTTCGAATGCGGGAGTCTCCGCTATGTTGAGCCGGATATAAAGTCCGATGGCAACCATGACGGCGCTGAGGAGAAACGGCACCCGCCAACCCCACGCCAGAAACTGCGCTTCCGGCAACTGCGCGAACAGATAAAGCGTCGATGTGCCGAGCAGCATGCCGAGCGGGTTGCCGACCTGAGGAATCGCCGCATACAGGCCGCGCTTGTTCAGAGGCGCATATTCGATGGCCATCGTGGTTGCGCCGCCGTACTCGCCGCCCACCGCGAAACCTTGAAGCAGGCGCAGGACCACGAGCGCGAGTGGTGCCCATAGGCCGACCGACGCATAGGTGGGCAGTAGACCGATCACGAACGTGCCGATGCCCATCACGAGAATCGACACCACCAGCATGCTCTTGCGGCCGAGCCGGTCACCGAAGTGGCCGAAGACCGCGGCGCCCACAGGGCGAACCACCAACGTGATACCAAATACGGCAAATACCGCCATCGAACCGGCCACTTGTGAGAAGTTCGGGAAAAACAGCTTCTCGAAGACCAATGCGGAGGCTGTTCCATACAGGAAGTAGTCGTACCACTCCGTCGCGGTTCCAATCATCGTCGCGAACGCGACTTTTTTTGCGGTCTTTTGTGTAGAAATCCTTCGCATCGTTTCCTCCACTGTCCGGTCTGTGTCGTGAATCGCTTCGCTACGGCTGTGCGTTCGCGCCTGCGTTTGCATGGCTACCGCCGTGAGCGATCTACTCTATCGGCTAGCCGCGCGCGGAACGAGCGTCGCGAGGCGAAAGCTCTATTTGAAAATAATGAAAGATGTGACACGGCACGCTCCGCTCCGCGCTAGCGAGTATGTATTGATACCCATGCGCGGCCGACAGTCGCGAGCCGTGCAAAAAATCAAAAGAGCCTTTCGATTTCCCTGCCTGTACCTCTAGCGGCGTCCTGCGCGACCATGGTGTCCGGACAGACATCAGGGATCGCGGCGCAGGCTGCATAGAGAGGGGACATGGATGCATGCGATGTGTTGGTGGCGGGCGGCGGCAATGCTGCACTTTGCGCGGCGTTGTCGGCGCGGGAATCGGGGGCGAGTGTGATGCTGCTGGAGCGTGCGCCACGGGAGCACCGTGGCGGCAACTCGGCGTTCACGGGTGGCGCGTTCCGGATCGCTTACGACGGTGTCGACGATCTCGTCAGGCTGATGCCGGACCTGCAGGACGACGAACTGAACGGTGCCGACTTCGGCAGCTATCCGGCGACGCAGTTTTTCGAAGAGTCGGTCGCGATGAGCGGCTATCGCGCGGATGCAGACGTGCTGGAGCACCTCGTTGATCAAAGCCTCGCGACGATGCTGTGGTTGCGCGACCAGGGCGTACGCTTCGCGCCAATCTACGGACGGCAGTCGTTTCGCGTCGACGGCAGACAGAAGTTCTGGGGCGGCCTGACGGTAGAGGTATCCGGCGGCGGTCTGGGGCTCGTCGAGGCGCTATATGCGCGTGCGGAGGCGGCAGGTGTGGACATCCGCTACGACACCCGGGCGACCAGCGCGACGCGTGAAGATGGGCGCTGGCGGATTGGCGTACAGCATTGCGGCCGCTACGAGCCAGTCGATGCTGGCGCGGTAGTGCTGGCGACCGGTGGCTTTCACGCGAATCTTGCGTGGCGCGCTCAATACCTCGGGCATAACTGGGACCTCGCGCGCGTCCGCGGATCGCGCTACAACACGGGCGACGGCATCGCACTCGCCATGTCCGCAGGCGCGGTCCCGCACGGCAACTGGACGGGCTGTCATGCGGTCTTCTATGACCTGAACGCACCCGCATTCGGCGATATCAATCTGCTCAACCAGCAGAAGAACTACTTCACGCTCGGCATTGTCGTCAATGCCGACGGGCGGCGCTTCATCGACGAAGGGCGCGACTTTCGCAACTACACCTATTCAGGAATGGGCGCACGCGTGCTGGCGCAGCCTGGCGCGATGGCCTGGCAGGTGTTCGACGCGAAGGGGGCGGCCTTGTTGCCGGACGAGTATCGGGTGAAGCACGCCACAAAGGTGACGGCCGATTCGCTCGAAGCGTTGGCGAGCAAGCTGGAAGGGATCGACCGCGCCGCGTTTCTCGAAACGGTCTACGCGTACAACCGCTCGATACGCGTTGATGTGCCGTTCAATCCGGCGATCCGCGACGGCCTCTGTACCGAGGGCATCGAGCCGCCCAAGTCGAACTGGGCGCAACCGCTCGACACGGGCCCATTCGTTGCGTATGCGGTGACGTGCGGCATTACCTGCACGTATGGGGGGGTGAAAGTGAACGTCCACGGGCAGGTGCTCGACGAAGCCGCCCAGCCGTTGCCGGGCCTGTACGCAGCGGGCGAAATGGTGGGCGGCCTTTACTACGTGAAATACGCGGGCGGGATCGGCTTGACGGCGGGTTCCGTGATCGGCCGTACGGCAGGTGCGCATGCAGCGTTGCGCGCACGCGACCCGGCCGCGCAACGGTGACAGGAGACATACGCCAATGCTGAAGGAACTACACGGAAAAGTGGCGCTCGTGACGGGCGGCGCAGGTTCGATCGGCGCGGCCGTCGTGCGCGCGCTCGCGCAAGCCGGCGCGACGGTCGTCAGCGCTGACCGGATGGGGCCGCCCCACGGCGATTCGGCTGTGCAGGTCGAAAGCGTAGAACTGGACGTGACGTCAAGCGACGCCGCCGCGCGCGTGGTGAGTGGCGTCGTCGATCGTCACGGCGCGCTCGACATTCTCGTGAATGCCGCAGGCGTCGTTTCGTTCGGCGCAGCGGTGACGCTCGCGGAGTCGGAATGGGATCGCGTCATCGACATCAACCTGAAGGGCGTGTTTCTCTGCTGCCAGGCGGCGATGGCCCAGATGATCGCCCAACGTGCGGGACGCATCGTCAACATCGGATCGGTGGTAGGCAAGAATGCGGGCAATGCGCGTCCGTGGCTCGATCCGGGCGAGCAGCAGCGCGCCGGTAACGTTGCGTATGGTGTGTCGAAGGCGGGAGTTCATATGCTGACGCTGTTTCTTGCAAAGGAGCTGGCCGGCTACGGCATCACGGTCAACGCCGTTGCTCCCGGCCCGATCGCCACCGCGATGACCACGGCGTTTCCCGATGCGCTGCGCGCGCTGATTCCCGCGGGCCGGATGGGGACGCCCGAAGATGTCGCGCGTGCGGTTCTGTTTTTGTCCGCTCCGTCGAACGGTTTCGTCACGGGCGAAATTCTCGACGTCAACGGCGGTATGTTTTGTGACTAACCAGGAGGAATTCAAATTGAGTCAAACCGTATATCTGCTCCTCGATATGCAGAACGATCTGGTGCACGCGGATGGACCCAACGGCAAGGGGCCGCTGGGCGAACAGGTGCGGCAGCGCGAGATCACCGCACGCACGGCGCAGGCATTGCAGAAGGCGCGGGTGGCCGGCGCGCTGGTCGGCTTCGTGCGAGTGGGTTTCAGCGCCCATTATCAGGAGTGTCCGCCGAATTCACCGGTATTCTCGGGCGCGCCGGCGGCGGGGCTGTTCAAGCTGGGCCAGTGGGGCACTGAAATTCATCCCGAACTCGAAGTGCGCGATACCGACCTGCAGATAGTCAAGCATCGCGTAAGTCCGTTCTATGCGACGACGCTTGAAGCACAGTTGCGCGCTCGTGGCGTGACCCGCATCGTGTGCTCCGGCGTGTCTACCCAGGCCGTCGTGCAGGCTGCCGTGCGTGACGCGCACGATCGCGATTACGAGGTGGTCGTGCTCGAAGACTGTTGCGCGGCGCACTCAGCGCAGGAGCACGTGAATTCGATCGAAAGCATCCGGCGCTTTTGCCGCATCGAGACGTCCGAGAGCGTCGCGTTCGCTTGAGTGGCACGCGTCGGGCGGTGCTGCCGCGTAGCAGCGTGCGGCAGCACCTTTTCCGTTGACTTCCAGGGAATGACACGATGAGTATTCGCATCTGGCATCAAAGCTTCACGGTTCTGTCCGACCTCGGTCCGTATAGCGACGCGCTGCGCGAGCACTTTCGCGTCGTCGCGCGCGCGGACACCGAAATCATCATGCACGGCATGGCGCAAGGAACGTACCGCACGCATTACCCCGGCGACGACATCAAGTATGCGTCGCTACAGTTCCTGCATGGGCTGCAGTTTCTCGCAGCGGGTGTCCGCGCGGAAGAAGAGGGCTTCGACGCGTATGCGATCAGCACACTCCCGGAGCCGGCGCTGCGCGAGACGCGCTCGCTGCTCGACATCCCCGTGGTTGGCTACGGCGAATCGGCGATGCTACGTGCGTGCCAGCTTGGCAGACGGTTCGGCGTGCTGGTGTTTATTGACGAACTCGCCGAACTGGTCGCGGACAATGCAGCGCGCCACGGTCTCGGCGAGCGCTTCGTGGGAGCGCATCACGTTGGTTTTCGGTTCGCGGACGTGCTGGAGGCATTCAACGAGCCGTCGCGGTTGATTGCAACGTTCCAGGACAGCTCGCGGCGGCTGATCGCGCAGGGCGCGGAGGTCATCATTCCGGGCGAAGCACCGCTGAATGTCTTGCTTGCGCGCAATGGTGTTCGTGATGTGGACGGCGTGCCCGTCCTCGACTCCCTCGCGGCGTGGATCAAGGACGCAGAGTTGCTGGTCGATCTGCGCCGTGCGTCGGGCCTGCAGGCCTGTCGGCGCGGCTATTTCTCGGCGCAGCCCGACAAGGCGCGGGTGCGCGAAGTTCTTGCGTTCTATGGCCTGAATACGTTGCATGCCACTCGCGGTGAACCTCCGGGTTAGCCGTCGAGCCCGAGGCTGCCGGGCGCGACGCCATCCGGCGCAGGCGCGCCGTCAGCACGATGAGCACGTTTCGATTTGCACGCGCCGCTATTCAGATGTCCCATGCGCTGTTCGCTGCTTGAATCCGCAGCGGCGGACAGCTGGGGAAAGCGCGAAATGACGCGACGCGCAGCTGTGCCACCGCGCGGAGAGCCGCAAGAATCCGCTTTGCAGCCGTGTCGACAAATGAAGCGTTCAGCGACCGCGCTGCACCGGAATCCGCTCACGATGATCGGGACGGCTCTGTGACCCCACCACGTCGAGCAGGAAGTCGCTGAACACTTTCACCTTTGGCGACACGAAGCTCGACTTTGCGGACACCAGATGGAACACCCTCCCGCCGTGCTCCCATTCGTCGAAGATCGTGGCGAGTTTGCCGCTCGCGAGTTCGCTGCGCACAAACAGGTCGAGCACGCAGATCAGTCCGAATCCCTGACTTGCGGCATTGACGAGTGCGTCTGAACTGTTGAACGAGAGCCGCCCGGCGGGGCGCACGACAGACTCTTCGCCGTCGCGCGCGAACAGCCACGGCTGCAATGTAGGACGTCCGTCCGGGAAAAGACCGAGGCAGCACGACGGATCGAGATCCAACGGGTCCATTGTGCGGAGTCCGTCGACCACGTCGGGGCGGCCGCACACGACATAGCTCGCTGCGTAAAGCGGCCGGGCGACCAGGTCGGAATCTTCGACCGCATCCATGCGGATCGCGATGTCGATGCCACGCTCGATCAGCGCGTGCGGCTGGTTGGTCAGATTCACGTTGACCGACAGACCCGGGTGCTCCGCGAGCAGAGACGGCAGCGTCGGCAACAGCAGCGCGTGCCCGATCGCGATCGGGGCCTCGACGTTCAGCGTGCCGCGCACCTCAGCGTGCGCTTGCGCGGCCTCCTGTTCGGCAGCGAGCACGTCTTCGAGCAACACCTTGCAGCGGGCATGGAAGCGCTCGCCGGCGTCGGTGAGGCGCAGATGCCGCGTATTTCTCTGCAGCAGTGTGACGCCCAGATGCCTTTCGAGGTTGCGAACGCACGATGTCACCGTGGCGTTCGCGAGATTCAACGATTCCGCTGCCCGCGAAAAGCTCCCACACTCGCTCACTCTCGCGAATACTTCCATTGCCCACAGTCTGTCCATGCTGCTTGCCTGCTCCTTGATGGTGTTGGGGGCGACTGCCTACCGCGATCCGGCATTCGCGCCGCGCGCCGCGTCGATGCGGGCGATCAGCGCGGGCACGAACGTGTGCCAGTCGGCAACGATGCCAAGGTCTGCGGCACGGAAAATATCCGCTTCTTCATCGTTGTTGATCGCGACGATCCGCGTTGCTGTACCTATGCCGGCCAGATGTTGCGGGGTGCCCGAGATGCCGACCGCGACGTACACCTCGGGACTGACGAACTTGCCTGACTGTCCGACCTGGTGCGTGACCGGCACCCAGCCGGCATCGACGGCGGGCAGGCTCCCGCCGACCGCACCGTCGAGCCGGGTCGCGAGCTGTTCGAGCAGCGCGAAGCCCTCGGCGCTCTGCATGCCGCGTCCGCCGCTGACGACGACGCGTGCGGTCTCGACCGGCCGCCGCGCGGCGTCGCTCGGCAACAGGGTGATCTCTTCGGCGTCGTAAGGCACGCTCGCTTCTTCGTGCAGCACTGTGGCGGCTCGCACAGCAGAGGGTTGCCTGGCACTCGCTGGTTGCGCGCGTAGCGCGCCGAACCAGGGACCGGTCCCGGCATGCACGCGAACACTCGCGCGCCCTCCGAAGACGGTCCGGTGTGCGTGCGCGCCCGGATGGTCGAAGCCGAACTGCTGGATGCGGCCGAATGCGACACCGCCGCATGCGGCTGCAAGGCGCCCCGCGACTTCTTCACCGAGCGCGCTGGCGGGCGCGCACACGAAGTCATGCGGGCCGAGCGCCTGCGCGGCAAGCGTGCGTTCCAGCACGCTTGCGAGGTCGGCTGCCTGCACGGGGGCGCGCAGATCGGGCACGGTCACGGCCACGATCGTGCGCAGCGAAAGTCTTTGCAGCGCTTCGACGAGCTGCGCGTCGTAGCGGCGCGTCACGCAGACGGCCAGCACCTCGGGCGGCCCGGCATGCGCCGGCAAGCGCGCGAAAGTTTCGTTGAGCACGTCTTCGGCGTGGCGCACGAGTTCGTGCGCGTCGTCCCGCTCGGCGATCAGCAGGGCGATGACACGGGGAGTCGGGGCAGGGGTCACGTTGGGCTGGTCGTACAAAGGAGTTGAAGGACCGCATTCAGCTGGGCGTCAAGGCCGGCCGATGCGGGCAGCGGCGCGGCGCGGGCGCGGCTGGCGCCGGCGGCCGCAAGCAGTTGCGCCGGGGTGACGCGCGCGGCGGGCGGGTCGTCGCTGATGCAGGCGACACGGTCGATTGCGAGTTTCTTCGCAAGCATCACGTTCTTCATCAACGGATGGCGCAGGCGGTTGCCGCGCGCATTGGTCAGCGTGACCACGCACGCGTGAGGCACACGCACCTGTTCGGTTACGTCGGTGCGGGTACGCAGCGCGCGCAGGGTACCCTGCGCGTCGACGCGCAGCTCTTCGGCCATCGCAATCAGGCTGGCGGCTGCTGCGTGCGCGAGGCACGCGCCGAATGCGCCGTCGTCGAGATCGCCGAATTCGCGGCCAATCAGCCAGAGCGTGCCGGCGTCTGCGCCACGCAGGCCGGCGGCGGCCTGGCGCGCGAACGCCGCGACGTCCCAGTGCACTGTCTGATCGATCGCAAGCAGACCTACCTGATCCGGCTTGTGTGCGGCAACTGCCCGCATCAGTCCCTCGGCGCCGGGCCCGTCGGGCATGTAGACCGCAAGCGTGGACGAAGGCGTCGTCTCGCGCAGCCGCAGCGCGACTTCTAGCGCGGCCTCGTCGAACGGACTCAGCTTGCGCGCGATGCCGTCGAGCATCTCGGGTCGCTGCAGATAGTCGTGCGGCGGCAGCGGCCATTTGGGATCGAGAATACCGCCAAGCAGGGCACAGATCTTCATGTGCGCCTCGCTGTGCCGCATGCGCTGCGCGCGGCAAGACGTCCGAAGATGGCCGCCTTGCCGAGCGCGGTGCCCGTCATGTAAGCGCCGCCGTGGAAGCCTCCGACCACCTCGCCCGCGGCGAACAGGCCGTCGAGCGTCTCGTCGAACACGTTGACCACCGCCATCGAGGCGTTCACGCGCAAGCCGCAATAGGTGCCGAACACGGCGGCCGTGGACGGGTACGCATAGAACGGAGCCTGCTCGATCCGGCACAGCGCGCCGTGATGGTGGACGAGGTGCGTACGGCCGAATGCTTCGTCGCGGCCGGCATCGACGCCGGCGTTGTACGCAGTGACCGTATCGCGCAGCGTGTCGGCCGGCACCTCGATCAGTTGCGCCAGTTCGTCGAGACTGTTGGCATGGGTGAACAGTCCTTCGTCGAGGCGGCGCTGAAAATCCAGAATACGCACGCGGTCGTCGCCGCTGTCCATCACGTGTTGATCGAGAATCTGGAAGGTCGCGCCGTAGGGCTGGCGAATCGCCGCATCGCCGAGCAGCTTGTACGACACCGACTCGTCGACGAAGCGCCGGCCGTCCTGATTGACCGCGATCGCGCCCTTGTACACCGCGAGGCAACTGTGATGATTGGTTTCGTCGAGCGGATGCTTGCCGTAAGTCCCTTTGATATAAGCCATGTCACGCAGGTCTGCGCCGAACTCCATCGCCATCCTCAGGCCGTCGCCCACGTTGCCGTCCCCGCCGATGAACACGGCGTCGTCATATTGCGGAGCAAAGCGATGGACCATTTCGGCGTTGCGGCAAAAACCACCGCTCGCCAGGATCACGCCGAAGCGCGCAGTCAACGCGTGGCGCTCGCCGTCGATGGTTGCCTGTACGCCGGCAAATCGACCTTGGGCGTCACGGATCAGTCGGTGCGCCGGTGCGTTCAGATGCACCGTGACGCGTCCGGTGGCGGTACACGCGCGCGCCAGTTGCCGCACCGCGTCGGCGGGATCGACCGAATGCACGCGCGGCACCGACTGACCCGACGAGGTTTCAATCGACGGACCGAACACGACGCCGTGATTGCGCATCCAGTGATAGGTATCGAGTTGATGATCGACATAGGCGCGCACCAGCGTTTCGTCGTTGTCGAACTGGCCGACTTCGCGCAGGTCGGTGAACAGCAGTTCGTCGCTGTCCTCGACGTCGTGCCCGCGTTGCAGATCGGTGCCTGCGAACGCAAGACAGCCACCGCTCATCGCGGACGAACCGCCGGTTTCGGGTTGCTTTTCGAGCAGGGTCACGGCGAAGCCGGCCTGCGCCGCTTCGAGTGCGGCGCAAAACCCTGCCATGCCGCCGCCGATCACAAGAAGGTCTGGTGTCTTCATGGAATCCTCGTCGCTCACTGTCGGTTGCCGATGGTTTCGCCGGCCAGCTTGCCGAACACGATGCCTTTGAGCACCGACGTCGCGCCGGTGTAGTTGCCGTAATACATGCCGACCGTTTCGCCCGCGGCGTACAGACCGGGGACCGGCGCACCGTCGGTGTTCAGCACGCGCGCGGCGGCGTCCACCTTCAGGCCGCCAAACGTGAATACGTTCGCCGAGATGATCGGGTAGGCGAAGTAGGGCGCGCGGTCCAGCGGCAGTGCCCAGTTCGACTTGCGCGGCTCGACACCCAGGGTCGAAAGCCCGTCGGTGACGAGAGGGTCGTAGTGCCCGTCGCGGCACGCCGCGTTATATGCGGCGACCGTGGTGGCGAGCGCATCCGCCGGCATGCCAAGTTTTCCTGCCAGCGCGTCCAGGCTCGACGCCTCGATCGCCGGTTGGTCGGTGCGGATCGCGAGGCGGTAGTTCGGGATGTCCTTCACGCGCTGGTCGAGAATGACGTAAGCGATGCCCTCGTCCTGCTCGTAGATCTGGCGTGTGACGCGCTCGTACCACGCATCGACGGTGCCTGGCGCTTCGTCGGTAAAGCGATGGCCGTGTTTATTGACGAGAATCCCGTAGGGAAACACGAACACCGACGGCTCCGAGACACCCGAGCGCGGATCGACCGGCTCGGCGTGGTAACTGCCGAACTCACCGCACGGCGCCGCACCGGCGCGCAGCGCCATCGCGATGCCTTCGCCCCGGTTGTAATAGCCGCCCTTGCAGACGGGGCGAAGATAGACCGCGCGTGGTCCGAGATATTGCGCGAGCATCTCGGGGTTGCCTTCAAACCCGCCACTCGCGAGCACGACCGCGCCAGCATAGCGGCGGCGGCCCGCGTTGCGCTTCCACGCGGAAATACCGGCGACCGCGCCCTGTGTGTCGAAGATCAGGTCGCGCGCGGTGCATTCATAGTGAAACGTGACGCCGAGCGCTTCCGCCTGCGCGGCCAGCGTTTCGACCATCGCTTCGCCGCCCCCAACAGGCAGTAGTCGTGGCTGAGAGCTCGTCAGGAACTGCGTCGGCAGGAAGTCGAAGCGCACGCCCATGCCGCGCAGCCACTCTACGGCCGACGGCACTTGCGCAGCGAAGGTCGACAGTACCTCCGCATCGGCAATACCGAGCGCCCCAGTGATCTGCGACCACGATGCGCGATCGAGCGTCATCTCCGCCATCAGGTCCGGGTCCGTGTAGCGGCTACCATTCTCGGCGAGATGCTCTTCGAAGTCGTCGGACACCTCGTCAAGGCTCTTCATGCGTAGATACGCCTCGGTATAACGGCTTTGGCCACCACGCTCGTCGCGCGTCGCACGCTCCAGCACGCAAACGTTCAGCCCGCGTTGTGCCGCGCTCACGGCGGCCGATAGCCCGGCGACGCCGCAACCCACTACCACCACGTCGAAATTTTCGTCCATAGATATCCTCGTCCTCCCGATTGAACACGCGAGTTGAGAATAGGGGGCGCGGCGATCGCGGCATAGCCGGTTGCGGCGAATTCGCCTTTCGGGAAAGACGAAAGGTGCGCTAAACGCGGCCGTTTCGCTTCACACGATAGTCGAGCTGCGCGCGCGTCAGGCCCAGCAGCGACGCGGCCTTCGAGATGTTGCCGCCCGCTTCGGCAAGCGCCGCGTTGACGAGCGCGTCCTCGACGTCGGCGAGCTGAGTGTTCTGCTGGGTGATCGCAACCCGCGCCCATTCGTCGAGCGTCGCGCGTGCCGGCGCGGCGGTGCCGGACGCCGGCGGTTCTTCACCGACCATCAGCGTATTGCTTTTCACGAGTGTCCCTACTTCGGTCAGGCGCATCAAACTCGAATTCCCGAGTGTCGTGTCGACGCTGAAAAGATGGCGCAGGTCTAGCGATTCGCCGTCGTCAGCGAGAATGATGCCGCGCTCGATCACGTTCTCGAATTCGCGGATGTTGCCCGGCCACTTGTGATTGAGCACGGCCTGGAGCGCTCGCGGGGTGATGCCCGGCACGTGCCGTCCGTGCAGCGCGGAAAGCCGTCGGATGAAATACTCGATCAGCAGCGGCAGATCGTCTCTTCGTTCGCGCAGCGGCGGAATGTGAATCGGAAACACGTTGATGCGATAGAACAGGTCTTCGCGAAAGCGTCCTTCCTTCACCGCCTGCGGCAGGTCTTCGTTGGTGGCGGCCACGACGCGCACGTCGAGCTTGATCGTGCGCGTGGAGCCGAGCCGCTCGAACTCGCCGTTCTGCAGCACGCGCAGCAGTTTGCCCTGCGCGCTGAAGCTGAGGATGCCGATTTCGTCGAGAAACAGCGTGCCGCCATTGGCGGATTCGAAGCGTCCCGCACGCGACTCGGTGGCGCCCGAATAGGCGCCGCGTTCGACGCCGAACAGTTCCGATTCGATCAGTTGCTCGGGAATCGCCGCGCAGTTGAGTTCGACGAACGGCTTGTCGGCCCGCGTGCTCACGCGGTGCACTTCGCGCGCGACGGCGCTTTTGCCGACCCCGCTCTCGCCGGACAGCAGCACGGTGGCCCGTGTGCTGGCAACACGGCGCACCTTGTGCAGCACCGACGTGAAGCTGGCCGACGAGCCGACGAGGCCTGCCAGCGACGGCTCCGGATGAGCGTTCGCGGGCTGTGCGGGCAGCTCGTCCACAGAGGGCGCGCCTGCGGGGATCGACACGCGCGTTTGCTGCGCCGGCGTGAAGCCAAGATAGTGCAGATCCTCCTCAGGATCGTCCCAGCTTTCAACCGGCTGGGCGATCACGCGGCACTTGGTCTGTCCCATCGCGCGGCATTCGACTTCACGCGCAACAATGCGCTTTCCCATGATCTTGCTGAGGAAGCCGGACGTATACCCAATACCCATCCAGCACGCGGACTCATGGCCGACGCCGTAGTTCGCGATATGGATTTCGTCTTCGCAGCCGTGATTCCAGAAAAATTCGGAATAGCAATAGCCTCGCGTACTGTCGATTTCGATGTGAACCGGCTCCGCCTGCACGAAGCCTTCGAGCGCATGAAGCTGCGCGCCCGCGGCGATGATATCGAGTTGCGACTGATGATTGCGCACCTTCCAGGCCAACTCGGCATCGCCGGAGCCTGCCGCGTAACCGAGCCGCGTGAACATCCGCCGCGTCGCTTCGAGCCCGAGCGAATCGATCAGATCGCGTCGCAGCGCGCCCAGCACGTCGACCGACAGCAGCGCCATACGGCGGTCCTGCAGCCAGATCCGACCCTCGACCGGATTGAAATGCAGTTGCTCGGCGATGTCGCTGAAGTCCATCGCGTCGAGCAGAACAAATTCTGGCGGCAGCGTGCAACCCGTTGTGTTCCGGTCGATTGTGTCGTGCATGTTTGCCCCTTGCCTGCGATTGGATGTTGGTTGCCGGCACAACCTTAAAGGGTCGCCGGCGGGTGCGTAAATTCATGAAATCCCGCGGTCGCCCGCGAGCGAGGCGACGCGATTCATCATTTTCTGAATCGCGGGTGGGGTTCGCCTGTCGCTGCGATGGTTCGACGCAACTCGTTGTTTCACCGTACAGCCTTGTCTGGCGTGGCGCGCAAGCGATTACGGCGTTCCGCATCGCGCGCTTGGCACACCGTTTGCATAGTGTGGTCCACGATTCGCGAAAGTCTCAACGCGTTCGTGAATTCGAAAGTCCTTAATAGACATAAGCTGGATGGAGGAGATATGGCCAACATGGCTGCGGCAATTTCAAACCTCGGCTACGTGGTGTTCGGGGTCAAGGATCTGGGTGCATGGGCGGATTTCGCTCATAACCTGATGGGTTTTCAGATCGGAACGCGCGATGGCGGCAATGCGCTCGTGTTGCGAATGGATGAGCACGTGCAGCGCATCGTGCTGGAAAAGAGCGACGCTGACGATATTCAGGAGGCCGGCTGGGAGTTCGAGACTGAAGACGAGCTGGAGCGCTACGCTCAACAGCTTCGCGTGAGTGGCCTCGCTGTGATGCAGGGCGAGCGCGACTATTGCGCACAACGATGCGTAGAAAAGCTGTACTACTGCGAGGACCCGAACGGCTACCGGCATGCGTTCTACTACGGACCCGCGATCGCGCCGATGACCGATCCGTTTCGCTCCAGTGTGCTGCGCGGCGCAGGGTTCGAGACGGGGCGGCTCGGCATCGGCCACATTCTTACGCGATCGGACAATTATCCGGAGTCCGTTGCGTTCTATCGCTCCGTGCTCGGGTTGCGCGTCAGCGACTATATCCGCGAGGAACGCGAGCCGGGCATCGTCGTGGATGCGACGTTCATGCATACGAAGACCGGCCGTCATCATTCGCTCGCGACGGCGGCGATTCCCGGCCCGAAGCGGCTCAATCACGTGATGGTGGAGGTCAAGGAAATGGACGACGTTGGCCTTGCGTACGACCGCTGCATGGCGGCGGGCGCGCCGATGCTGCTGCATCTCGGCCACCATCCGAATGACCAGATGTTTTCGTTCTACGTGCAGACCCCGTCGGGTTTCGCGCTCGAATACGGCTGCGGCGGCATCGTGATCGACGATGCCACGTGGAAGGTCGTCAACTATTCAAAGCTGAGCGACTGGGGCCACAAGCGCACGCCGCCCGTGCCGGCCTGAACGCCGCAGGCGGCCTTACCCCCGCTCTTCCCGCTGAGATCACTGTGAACCGACACGTAGGGTCGGCGGGAAGCGTGTTGCCCTTTTCTGGAGATGGAAAGTGAGTATCTGGATTGATTTTCTTGGAGCGGAAGTCCGCTATGTTCACACGCCCCGCTTCGGTGCGACGCGCGTGATCGAGGCCGGCCGGCAGCACCGCGAGACGCTGGTGCTGATGCACGGCATCGGCGGTCATGTCGAGGCCTATGCGAAGAACGTCGTCGCGCTCGCACAGCACTATCACGTGATCGCGTTCGACTTCGTTGGTCAGGGGCTGTCCGAGAAGAAAACGGACCTCAGCTACGAGATCGATGATTACGTCGAGCAGTTGCGCGAACTGCTCGACGCGCTCGACATCGAGCGCGCCCACGTTTCAGGTGAATCGCTCGGCGGCGTCGTGACGGGCTGCTTCGCGGTGAAGTATCCGCAGCGCGTGCGTCGCATCGTGCTCAATACGACCGGCGGGATTCCGATCGTCAGCGAGCAGGGGCATCGCGACCTGAAGAACCTCGCGGAACTGAGTCAGCGCAACTTCGGCAAGCCGCCGACTGCCGAGAGCGTGCGCGCGCGGATGCAGTGGCTGATTCACGAGAGCAACTGGCATCTGCTCGACGACGAGCTGATCGGCAGCCGTCTCGCAATCTATTCGCGCCCGGACTTCCAGCAGTCGGCGCCGCTTGTGTTCGGCCGCCTGATGCGCAAGGCCGGTGATGACAGCCAGCGCATGGACATGATCGAACTGGAGCGGCTGCAATGCGAGACGCTGCTGCTGTGGACGAAACATAACCCTATCCACGACGTACACGCGGCGCAGGCCGCGTTGCCGCGGATCGCAAAGGGCACGCTGTACGTGATGCAGGGTGACGCGGCGCACTGGCCGCAATACGAGCATCCCGAGGAATTCAACGCGGTCATGCGTTCGTTTCTTTCGACGGGGCAAGTGTGATGGCAACCGCTATGACTACCGCGGACAGTGCCGTGGCCTGCGACCAAACGCTTGATGCCGGTGTGGATGCATCGCTTTTTCGCTCCGGCATGAGGCGTCTTGCTGCCAGTTGCACTGTGATCGCGTCGCGCAGCGGCGACGTGCGAGCGGGCCTGACCGCGACGGCGATCTGCTCGGTCAGCGCGGAGCCTGCGCGGCTACTGGTCTGCGTCAACCGTTCGGTGCGCGCGCATGCCGTCATCCGTGAATCCGGCCTGTTGAGCGTGAACGTGCTTGCCGGATGTCAGGAGGACATCGCGAAGCGATTCGCCGGCATGGTGATCAACGTGGTCGGCGATGACCGCTTTCGCGGCGCAGGCACGTGGCGCGACGGCAAGCTCGGCATTCCGATTCTCGAAGACACGCTCGTATCGTTCGGCTGCAGGGTTCTTGAGGAGATTCCGGGTGGTTCCCACACGGTCTTTTTGTGCGACGTAATCGAAGTGTGTTGTGAAAAAGAAGAGACACCGCCACTCGTGTATTTCGGTGGCAAATTCGCCCGTCTGAATCAGGCGGAGCCAGACAATTCCAAAGGAGGAGCAGCATGAACTCGGTTTTGAAAGAAGCAGTCGACTGTCCGATTCCCACTGAAGCGATTCTGGTTGAACGCGCGAAGGCCATGATCCCGCTGCTTCGCGCACGGGCCGCGGAAGTCGAGCAGGCGCGCTCGGTTCCGACCGACATCATCGAGCAGTTCAAGCAGGCGGGCTTTTTCCGCATTCTGCAACCGCGTCGCTGGGGCGGCTATGAAATGAATCCCGCGGTCTTCTTCAAGGTGCTGATGGAACTGGGCCGTGGCTGTTGCAGCAGTGCCTGGAACATGATGATTCTCGGCATCCACACGTGGGAGTTCGGTCATCTCGACCCGCGTGCCTGCGACGACGTCTGGGGCAAGGACGATTCGGTGATCGTCGCGTCGTCTTACGCGCCGTTCGGCACTTATCGCAAGGTGGACGGCGGCTACATCATCAACGGCCGGTGGCCGACTTCCAGCGGCACGGATCATGGCCAATGGGCGTTTCTCGGGCAGATTCTGCTCGATGAAAACAAGCAGCCGGTTGATCGCCTGTCGGTACTCGTTCCGCGCACTGACTACACGATCCTCGACGACTGGCACGTGTTCGGCCTGGCCGGCACCGGCAGCAAGAGCGTGGTGGTCAAGGATGCGTTCGTGCCGGAGTACCGGACACACAGTCTCGCGGACTACAGCATGAGCGATCGCGGCGACACGTATCTGTATCCGTTCTCGCAAATCTTCTACGCGGCGGTATCGTCGGCGATCAATGGGATGGCGCAAGGCGCAGTGGACCTCTTCATCGAGCAGATGCAGACGCGCCGCGATACGACCGGCGGCGGCAAAACGAGCTTGAGCCCTTACGTGAAGGATCGGCTCGGTAACGCGGTGGCGCGGGTGCGCTCATCGCGCGCGCGGATCCTGCACATGATGCACGAGACGACCCGCTATACCGCACAGCGCGAACTCGTGCCGCTCGACGAGCGCGTGCCGGGAATGCTCGACATCGCGCGCGTGGGCCGCGAGAGCGAGGAAGCGGTGATGCTGCTGTTCAAGGCGCTCTCCGCGCGCGGCATTTATCTCGACAATCCGTTGCAGCGCATCCTGCGCGACGTGATCGCGGCGGCCAATCACATCACGCAGAACGCGGACGATACGGCCGGCACGCTTGGCGGTTATCTGCTTGGCCAGCCGCTGCCGCCGCTGTTCTATTCGCGCGACCCGCTGCCCGCGCAGACGACGGCATAGCCGGCGCGGTTGCGGCGCGTCACATCCCAGGCGCGGCACGCGAGAAGCCGCGCCATTCCCGACATTCACGCATGACGCAGGAAACACGCAATGGACCCTTCACTGATTTCGGACCTCGGCGACGAGCTTTGGCGCGCGCAGCGCAGCCAGACGGCGATCAATCCGCTCTCAGACCGTTATCCGCAGCTGAGCATCGAAGACGCTTACCAGATCCAGCAGCATGTGATCGCCCGGCAACTCGACGCAGGCGCGCGAATGGTCGGCAAGAAAATCGGCGTGACGAGCGAGGCGGTGATGACGCTGCTCAACGTTCATCAGCCGGACTTCGGCTATCTGCTGAACACGATGCTGTGCGCGGAAGGTGACCCGATCGACACATCGAAGCTGATTCAGCCCAAGGCGGAGGGCGAGATCGCGTTTGTGCTGAAACACGATCTGAGCGGTCCCGGCATTTCGGTAGCAGACGTGTTGCGCGCGACCGAAGGTGTGCTCGTGTGCTTTGAGATAGTCGATTCGCGCATACGCGACTGGAAGATCCGCATCGAAGACACGATCGCCGACAACGCGTCATGCGGGATGTTCGTACTCGGTAGCCAGCTGGTGGACCCGCGCTCGCTCGATCTGCGTACGTGCGGAATGGTACTTGAGCGCAATGGCGTGGTAGTGACGACCGGCGCGGGTGCCGCGGCGCTGAATTCCCCTGCGAACGCCGTCGCCTGGCTTGCGAATACGCTGGGCCGTCTCGGCGTGTCGCTCAAGGCGGGAGAGGTGATTCTCTCGGGCTCGCTGGGGACGATGGTGCCGGTGAAGTCGGGCGACAACCTTCACGTTTCGATTGGCGGCATCGGCCAATGCTCAGCACGCTTCGTTTGACAGAAAGGGCAGCGAAAACCATGGCACGACAAAAGAACAAAGTGGCGATCATCGGCTCGGGCAACATCGGCACCGATCTGATGATCAAGATCCTGCGTCACGGCAAGCATCTGGAAGTGGCGGCGATGGTCGGCATCGACGCGGCCTCCGACGGCCTCGCGCGCGCC
>NZ_VTUZ01000048.1 GCF_008369935.1 Paraburkholderia panacisoli
TACTTCGACCGGCTGGGGGTACCCCGACTCTCCTAACCTCAACTCCCCGAACCGCCCGGTGCGGACCCGCATGCCGGGTGGTGTGGCAGGGGTACGGCCTCATAGCCGTCCCCTATGCCGATTTTAGCGCATCGCCATCACACGTTGCGATTGCGCACGTATTCCGGCGATAGAACCGTCGGCAGCGCTTTGGGCAACGTGGCCGGCCAGTCGCGGCTGAAATGCAGGCCGCGGCTCTCACGCCGTGCGCGCGCGCCCTCGACGATCAACGACGCGACGTCGACCAGATTGCGCAGTTCGAGCAGATCGCGGCTGACCTTGAAGTTCGCGTAATACTCGTGAATTTCATCACGCAGCAGCGCCAGCCGATGCTTCGCGCGCGCGAGCCGCTTGTCGGTGCGCACGATGCCTACGTAATTCCACATCAGCCGCCGCAGCTCGTCCCAATTGTGCGCGACCACCACTTCCTCGTCGGGGTCGGAGACGCGGCTTTCGTCCCAGTCCGGCAGCGGGGCATGGACTGCCGCGCTGAAACCTTCTTCCTCGATCGCTTGCGCAGCGGAGCGGCCGATCACGAGGCATTCGAGCAGCGAGTTGCTGGCCAGCCGGTTCGCGCCGTGCAGGCCGGTGCAGGACGTCTCGCCGACGGCATACAGCCCGGCGAGGTCGGTGCGGCCCGCAAGATCGGTCACGACGCCCCCACACGTGTAGTGTGCGGCCGGCACAACCGGGATCGGCTCCTTGGTGATGTCGATGCCGAACTCCTCACAGCGAGCCAGAATCGTCGGGAAATGCTCGCGCAGAAATTCAGGCGGCTGATGGCTGATGTCGAGGTACACGCAGTCGATGCCGCGCTTCTTGATTTCGAAATCGATCGCGCGCGCGACGATATCGCGCGGCGCGAGTTCGGCGCGCTCGTCGTGATGCGGCATGAAACGCGTGCCGTCCGGCAGCTTGAGCACGCCGCCTTCACCGCGCACGGCTTCCGAGATAAGAAACGACTTGGCGTACGGGTGGAACAGGCAGGTCGGGTGGAATTGAATGAATTCCATGTTCGACACGCGGCAGCCTGCCCGCCATGCCATCGCGATGCCGTCGCCTGTCGCCGTGTCGGGGTTGGTGGTGTACAGATAAACCTTGCCGGCGCCGCCGGTGGCGAGCACCGTATGCGGCGCTTCGATCGTCACGGTGCGGCCGCTTTGCAGATCGAGCGCGTACAGGCCATGACAACGGCGGCCGGGCAAACCGAGGCGGTCGGACGTGATCAGGTCGATCGCGTAGTGATCTTCGAGCAGCGTGATGTTGGGGTGGCGGCGCACGCGCTCGCTGAGCGTGGCGACTACGGCGTGGCCGGTCGCGTCCGCGGCATGAATGATCCGGCGATGGCT
The DNA here is from genome assembly GCF_008369935.1 of Paraburkholderia panacisoli. GTDB lineage: Bacteria > Pseudomonadota > Gammaproteobacteria > Burkholderiales > Burkholderiaceae > Paraburkholderia > Paraburkholderia panacisoli. The sequence goes on from NZ_VTUZ01000048.1 coordinate 1,389, forward strand.
ATGGCCACCTTCGCGCGTCAGATGAAAGCCGAGTTCGGCAGCGTCGTCTTTGGTGAACGGAACGCCTTGTGCGATCAGCCATTCGATCGCGGCCCGGCCATGCTCGACGATGAAGCGCGTGGCAGCTTCGTCGCACAGGCCGCCGCCGGCAACCAGCGTGTCGCGCACGTGATTTTCGATGCTGTCAGCCGAATCCAGTACCGCGGCGATGCCGCCTTGCGCCCAGTCGCTCGCGCCTTCGGTCATCGATCGCTTGGCGATCACCGCAACCCGCCGGGACTCCGCAAGATTGAGCGCGACGCTCAAACCAGCCAGACCGCTACCGACAATCGCCACATCGAATTCCATTGCCTACATCTCCGTCTTTCGTTTTTGCCGTGACGGCGCGCATTTGCCCGCCGCTAAAACGAGAAAGGATACGCGTGGCAGCGGACGAGGGAAAGCTGGCTGAACGGGATAAGACTGTTTGAGAGAGAGGGGAGCGGATAAACGACGCAATCGGACGCGACAAGAGCGCGCCAAACAAAAAAGCCCCGCACGGATGCGAGGCTTTTTTTGCATGTCTTTTGCCTTCGTCAGGCAGGAACCAAGATTTACTTGATCTTGGTTTCCTTGTAGTCAACGTGCTTACGGACGACCGGATCAAATTTCTTGATCAGCATCTTTTCCGGCATGTTGCGTTTGTTCTTCGTCGTCGTGTAGAAGTGACCCGTGCCTGCGGTCGATTCCAGCTTGATCTTGTCGCGTGCGCCTTTCGCCATGATTTACTCCTTAGGCTTCACCGCGTGCGCGCAGATCTGCGAGCACAGCGTCGATACCGTTCTTGTCGATCAGGCGCAGGCCGGCGTTCGAAACGCGCAGACGCACCCAACGGTTTTCGCTTTCCACCCAAATGCGGCGGTTTTGCAGGTTCGGCAGGAACCGGCGCTTGGTTTTGTTGTTCGCGTGGGAAACGTTGTTGCCGCTCATCGGCGCTTTCCCAGTTACTTGGCATACGCGTGCCATGAGAGCACTCCTAATACGCTAATTCTGAGTTCGAACGCCGTGAAAGTTTCCCGAAAAGAGCCGCGCTTAAGTTCCTGGAACTAGAGTCGCTTGGTCCTTCCCGGAACGCCTTGATGGCTTCGGAACAGGGGGTTGGAAATAGGCAAACCGGAATTATAGCGGAAAAAAAGCCGCAAAATCAAACCTTATTTGCGACCTCGGACACGGCACGCCGTGCGTGCGCCCCTGCTTCGTACGCAATCATGGCCAGCCGGCACGCGCGAACGAGTAGACACTGTCGGCGCCGATCACCAGATGGTCGATCAGTTGCACGTCGATCAAAGCCAGCGCATCGCGCAGCGTGTGCGTCAGGCGGCAATCGCTCGCGCTCGGCTGGACGGCGCCCGAAGGGTGATTGTGCGCGACGATCAGGCTCGCGGCATTCACGCTCAGCGCGCGCCGCACGATTTCGCGTGGATACACCGCCATGCGCGTGAACGAGCCTTGGGCGCTTTCCTCGCAGCGGATCAGCCGATGCCGGGCGTCGAGAAAGAGCGACACGAAAACTTCCTGTGGACGGCCGCCGATCAGCAGCCGGAGGTAGTTTTCCACGGTTTCGGGCGAGTTCATCAGCGAGCGCTTGCGCATCTTATCGTCTAGCGAGCGGCGCGCCATTTCCATGATCGCGAGCAGCTGCGCTTTTTTCGCCGGCCCGAGGCCGCGGATGCCGTCGAAGTCCGGGTAAGTCGCGTCGAGCATCGCGCGCATTGAGCCGAATCGGTCGAGCAGCACCCGCGCGACGTCGAACACGTCGTGACCGGGCAGGCCCGAGCCCAGCACCAGCACGATCATCTCGGTGTCCGAAAGCACGCTGGGCCCGCGTTCGATCAAGCGCTCGCGCGGCATGTCGTTTTTGTGCCATTTGCCGCGCACGAGCGCTGAAGGCCCGCTGCGTGCACTTTCGCGGGCCGCGTCGACGACGCGTGCCCGCGGCCGCGGCGGCGGCGCCTGCGTGGGCGCATCGTCATGTGTGCAGGCATGATCGGTCATATAGATAGAATCCTCCGCTTCGGGTTGGTGGCGCGGGGCGGCGCCGCGGCCGTGCCGCCGTGCGCACGACTGACCCAAGCCGCCGCCCGCTATGTGGCTTACAATAGACGCTTTGCGCACGGCACCCCGATGGTCTGCCGCACGCGTGAACTGCGGCGTCAACGGCGTCTGCGGCGCACGCGTGGAGCGCGCTTCGACTGAGCGAGCATTACATGAGCATCATCGACATTTCCGAAGTGAAGCCCGGTTCACACGTGACGCTTCATTACCGGCTTTCCCTTGCCGATGGCGCCGAAGTCATCAACACTTTCAACGACAAGCCGGCCACGCTGCTGCTCGGCGCCGGTCAACTGGCGCCGCCGCTGGAAGATATTTTGCTGGGTTTGAAGGTGGGCCACCATTCGACCTTTCAGCTAACGCCGGGTCAGGCGTTCGGTCCCCGCAATCCGGAGCTGATTCAGCGCGTGTCGCTGGCCACGCTGCGGGAAAACAGCATAATCGGCGAAGATTTTTCGCCAGGTGATCTGGTCGAATTCAACGCCCCGGGCGGCGGGCGCTACGCCGGTGTGCTCAAGGAAGTCGGCGAAACGTCGGCCCTGTTCGATTTCAACCATCCGCTTGCCGGCCAGGCGCTGGCGTTTGAAGTGAAAATCATCGGGATTCTGTAAACATGAGCATCACGGATACGACTCTTGCCGAAGCCGAGATCCTGCTGGCGCAGCCGCGCGGATTTTGCGCCGGCGTCGATCGGGCGATCGAGATCGTCGAGCGGGCCATCAAGCTGCATGGTTCGCCGATCTACGTGCGCCACGAAATCGTCCATAACGCCTATGTGGTCGAAGATCTGCGCAAGAAGGGTGCGATCTTTATCGAACGGCTGGAAGAAGTGCCGGCCGGCAACACGGTCATCTTCAGCGCGCACGGCGTGTCCAAAGCGGTGCGCTCGGAAGCGGAGTCGCGCGGCCTGCGGGTGTACGACGCCACCTGTCCGCTCGTGACCAAGGTGCATATCGAAGTCGCGAAGATGCGCCAGGACGGCTTCGACATCGTGATGATCGGCCACAAGGGCCACCCGGAAGTCGAAGGAACGATGGGGCAGGCGGGCGAGGGCATGCATCTCGTCGAGGACATCGAAGACGTGCAGGCCTTGCAGCTGGCCGATCCGGAGCGGATCGCGTTCGTCACGCAAACCACGCTGTCGGTCGACGACGCGGCCGAAATCATCGGCGCGTTGAAGGCCAAGTATCCGTCCATCCGTGAGCCGAAGAAGCAGGACATCTGCTACGCCACGCAGAACCGCCAGGACGCGGTGAAATTCATGGCGCCGCAATGCGACGTCGTGATCGTGGTCGGAAGTCCGAATAGTTCGAACTCCAACCGGCTGCGCGAACTGGCCGAAAAGCTCGGCGTGCCGGCCTATATGGTAGATTCGCCCGATCAGATCGATCCGGTCTGGGTCGAGGGCAAGCGCCGCATCGGCGTGACGGCCGGCGCGTCGGCGCCGGAGGTGCTGGCGCAGGCGGTGATCGCCCGGTTGCGCGATCTCGGCGTGCGCAACGTGCGCGCGCTCGACGGCATCGAGGAAAACATCGCTTTCCCGCTGCCGCGAGGATTGGGTCTACCGGCCTGACAATCAGCTGGCCGTGTTGAAAGGAAGGCGCGCCCAAGGGCGCGCTTTTTTTACGTCCACGGCGCGGCGGGTGTCCCTCTAAATAAAGTGCCATATCATCAGAACAAGCGGATTTAAGTGGGCTCGCGCACAAAATCTTTTGAATTGTGATCCGGTTTTTTATCCTTTTTTCGGTGATGCGTCCCCATTTTTATAGCCGCTAATTAGTTGCGCCGAATTTTGACGCACTAAAATAGTGCGCAATCCTCGATATCGCGCGAAAGGTAATACTTAACGCGAAGCACGCTGTAACAAGCAATCGCGGCGATCGGCGGCAACACTTGATGCCATCGGCTTCCGCGGTGGTGCAACTGATGCACGAAAAACAGGCGCAACCAGGTTGCGCCTTTTAACGTATTTTGCGTCCAAAATAAGGTTGCAATGCAGGAAAACCCTGCCGGTTCAACAATATTGCCAGCCGCATAATTGGAGTTACAATGCGCGCGTTCTCAAGGCCTTAAGGTCCCGAACAATGGATTTTGCAAGGCGCAGGAGACCTACTTAATGCGAGTCAAATTTGCTTACGCCGTGTCGATCGCGACAGCGGTTGCGATGTTGACCGCGTGCGGCAAGAAACAGGAAGGCGAGGCGGGAGCGGGTGCATCGGCGGCTGCGGTTGCGGCGGCCCCCGCGAGTGAAGCGACTATCGTGAAGATCGGTCATGCGGCCCCTTTGACGGGCGGGATCGCGCATCTCGGTAAGGACAACGAAAACGGCGCGCGTCTGGCGGTCGAGGAAATCAATGCACAGGGTTTGACGATCGACGGCCAGAAGATCCAGTTGCAGCTCGACGCTCAAGACGATGCGGCGGACCCGAAAACGGGTACGGCGGTCGCGCAGAAGCTGGTCGACGACCACGTGGTCGCGGTGGTCGGGCATCTGAATTCGGGGGTGTCGATTCCGGCTTCGAAGATCTATAGCGATGCGGGCATCGTGCAGATCTCGCCGTCGTCGACCAATCCGGCGTACACGCAGCAGGGTTTCAAGACGACCTACCGGGTCGTCGCCACCGACGCGCAACAAGGTCCGGCGCTCGCCAATTACGCCACGAAGGCGTTGGGCGCCAAACGCATCGCGATAGTGGACGATGCAACAGCCTACGGTAAGGGGCTCGCGGACGAATTCGCGAAGACCGTCGAGGGGAGCGGAGCGAAAGTCGTCGCGCGGGAGGCGACGAACGACCGGGCCACGGATTTCCGGGCCATCCTCACAAAGATCAAGAGTGTTCAGCCGGACGTGATCATGTTCGGCGGCATGGACGCGACGGGCGGGCCGTTTACGAAGCAGGCGGCGGCGCTCGGTATCAGGGCAAAAATCCTTGGCGGCGACGGTGTGTGTACCGACAAGGTGGGTGAGCTGGCGGGAACCGCCGTGCAAAACCTGGTCTGTTCGGAAGCAGGACTCGCGCTTTCGAAAATGGACCGCGGAGCGGACTTCGAAAAGAAGTACGAGGACCGCTTCCACACGCCGGTGCAGATTTACGCACCGTTCACGTATGACGCTGTGTACGTGATTGTCGATGCAATGAAGCGCGCTAATTCGATCGAGGCGCCCAAGGTGCTGGCTGCGATGCCGTCGACCGACTACAACGGGGTAATCGGTCACATCGCGTTCGACGACAAGGGTGATTTGAAAGAGGGCGCCATTACGCTTTACGACTTCAAGGACGGCAAGAAAGCCGTTCTCGACGTCGTGAAGATGTGATGACGGGATGTTCAGCCTGACGGCACCGAACCACCCAACGGTGCCGTTTTTGCATCCGTCCAAAGGCAAGCCCGCGACCGCATCACGGTCGTAGAGCGAACCGGCGGCGGATAACCCTTACCGGTCTTTTACATCAGTACCCGCAGTGCCGTTGAGATTCCGTAGCGCATCACCGCCCACCGGCTGATGAAGAACGCGAATCCAGTTGCACGGGCTAAGGAGCATTAAATGGATATCTTCATCCAGCAGATCCTAAACGGACTGGTGCTTGGCAGCGTTTATGCCATCATCGCACTGGGCTATACGATGGTTTACGGCATCCTGGGCATCATCAACTTCGCTCACGGCGACGTGTTGATGGTCGGCGCGATGGTCGCGCTTTCCGCCATAGGCGTGCTGCAGAACCACTTCCCCGGCCTCGGCAACGTGCCGACGCTGATCATTGCGCTGATCATCGCGGCAGTGGTTTGTTCGCTGGTCGGCTACACGATCGAGCGCGTGGCCTACCGGCCGTTGCGTAAAGCGCCGCGTCTCGCGCCGCTGATCACCGCGATCGGGGTGTCGATCCTGCTGCAGACCCTCGCGATGATGATCTGGTCGCGCAACCCGCTGCCGTTCCCGCAGCTCTTGCCCACCGACCCGATCAACGTGATCAAGGCCACCGACACGACGCCGGGCGCCGTGATCTCGATGACCGAAATCGTGATCATCGTGGTGGCGTTCCTCGTGATGGGGGGGCTGCTGCTGCTCGTGCACAAGACCAGGCTCGGCCGCGCGATGCGTGCGATCGCCGAGAATCCGGGCGTCGCGAGCCTGATGGGCGTGAACCCGAACTTCGTGATTTCGGCGACCTTCATGATCGGCTCGGCGCTTGCCGCACTGGCCGGCGTGATGATCGCGTCCGAATACGGCAACGCACACTTCTACATGGGCTTCATCCCCGGCCTGAAGGCCTTTACCGCGGCGGTGCTGGGCGGTATCGGCAATCTCGGCGGCGCGATGGTGGGCGGCGTGATCCTCGGCCTGATCGAACAGCTGGGCGCGGGCTACATCGGCAACCTCACGGGTGGAGTTTTCGGCAGTAACTACCAGGACGTGTTCGCCTTCATCGTGCTGATCGTCGTGCTGGTGTTCCGTCCGTCGGGCCTGCTCGGCGAACGCGTTGCGGATCGCGCTTGATCCCGGGCCATAAGGAGTAAACAGACATGACCTCAATTCAACCGATCGAGCCGTCCACGACGCTCATCCCTGAAAAGAACCTGACGAAGACGCTGACCGTCGGCATCATCACGGCGATCTTCGTGATCGCCGCACCGATGATCATCGGCGCGGCCGGCGGCAACTACTGGGTCCGCGTGCTCGATTTCGCGATGCTGTACGTGATGCTCGCGCTGGGCCTGAACGTGGTGGTCGGCTTCGCCGGCCTGCTGGACCTGGGCTACATCGCGTTCTACGCGATCGGCGCCTACACGGCCGCGTTGCTGAGTTCGCCGCACCTCGCGTCGCAATTCGGGTGGATCGCGCATCTGGCTCCGAACGGGCTGCATGTGCCGATCTGGATCATCGTGCCGGTCGCGATGTCGTTCGCGGCGTTCTTCGGGATCGTGCTCGGTGCGCCGACCCTGCGTCTGCGCGGCGACTACCTCGCGATCGTGACCTTGGGCTTCGGGGAAATCGTGCGGATCTTCATGAACAACCTCGACCGTCCGGTGAACATCACCAACGGCCCGAAGGGGATCACGGGGATCGATCCGGTGCAGGCGGGCGGCTTCAGCCTCGCGCAGACGCACTCGCTGTTCGGCTTCCAGTTCCCGTCGGTGTACTCGTACTACTACCTGTTCGTGCTGTGCGCGCTGTTCGTGATCTGGACCTGTACGCGTCTGCAGCACTCGCGTATCGGCCGTGCATGGGCCGCCATCCGTGAAGACGAAATCGCCGCCAAGGCGATGGGCATCAACACCCGCAACGTGAAGCTGCTGGCGTTCGCGATGGGCGCGTCGTTCGGCGGTCTGTCGGGCGCGATGTTCGGCTCGTTCCAGGGCTTCGTGTCGCCGGAATCGTTCACGTTCTGGGAATCGGTGGTGGTGCTGGCGTGCGTGGTGCTCGGCGGCATGGGCCACATTCCTGGCGTGATTCTCGGCGCCGTGCTGCTCGCGGTGTTCCCGGAATTCCTGCGCTCGACGATGGGTCCGCTGCAGAACATGATCTTCGGCCACGAAATTGTCGATACCGAAGTGATCCGTCAGCTGCTCTACGGTCTCGCGATGGTCGTGATCATGCTGTATCGCTCGGAAGGCCTGTGGCCGTCGCCGAAGCATGAAGACAAGATTGCGAAACTGGCGAAGCGCAGCGGCAAGAAGCCGGTGCGCGCGTAACGAACCGACCGGGCATGGGACCCGAGTAAGCGCTAATGCGCCAACTCCGGTCGACAGCCGTGCATGGGACCGGAGTAAGCGCTGAAGCGCCAACTCCGGTCGACAGGAGAAACACATGAGCGATAACGTAAGCAACAACGTGGGCACCGGTTCGGGCAGCGAGCAGATCCGTCTGTCGGTGAAGGGCGTTAACAAGCGCTTCGGCGGCTTGCAGGCGCTGTCCGAGGTCGGCCTGCAAATCAAGGCCGGCCAGATCTACGGTCTGATCGGCCCGAACGGCGCCGGCAAGACCACCTTCTTCAACGTGATCACGGGTCTGTACACGCCGGATTCGGGCGAATTCAAGCTCGACGGCGAGAACTACACGCCGACCGCGGTGTATCAGGTGGCGAAGGCAGGCATTGCGCGCACTTTTCAGAACATTCGTCTGTTCGGTGGCATGACCGCGCTGGAGAACGTGATGGTCGGGCGCCACGTGCGCACCAAGCACGGTCTGATCGGCGCAGTGTTCCAGACGCCGGCCGAACGCAAGGAAGAACGCGAGATCAAGGAACGCGCGATCGAACTGCTGGAGTACGTCGGCATCGCGCAGTACGCGGACTACACGTCGCGCAATCTGTCCTATGGCCACCAGCGTCGTCTGGAAATCGCCCGTGCGTTGGCGACCGACCCGAAGCTGCTCGCGCTCGACGAACCGGCGGCCGGCATGAACGCGACGGAAAAGGTCGAGCTGACCAAGCTGCTCGACAAGATCCGCGCGGACGGCAGGACGATCCTGCTGATCGAGCACGACGTGAAACTGGTGATGGGTTTGTGCAACCAGATGACGGTGCTCGACTACGGCAAGGTGATTGCACAAGGTCTGCCTTCAGACGTGCAGAAGGATCCGAAGGTGATCGAAGCTTATCTGGGTGCGGGGGTCCACTAATGGCAACGGCAATGTTGAAAATCAAGGGCCTGCAGGTCAATTACGGCGGCATTCAGGCAGTCAAGGGCATCGACCTCGAAGTCGCGCAGGGCGAGCTGGTCACGCTGATCGGCGCGAACGGCGCGGGCAAGACCACGACGATGAAGGCGATCACGGGTCTGAAGCCGTACTCGGCGGGTGACATCGAGTACATGGGCCAGTCGATCAAGGGCATCCCGGCGCACGAACTGCTCAAGCGCGGTCTGGCGATGGTGCCGGAAGGGCGCGGCATCTTCGCGCGCATGTCGATCGTCGAGAACATGCAGATGGGCGCGTATCTGCGCACCGACACGGACGCCATCAAGGCGGACGTCGATCGCATGTTCGGCTTCTTCCCGCGTCTGAAGGAACGCGCGTCGCAATACGCGGGCACGCTCTCGGGCGGCGAACAGCAGATGCTGGCAATGGCGCGCGCGATCATCTCGCGTCCCAAATTGCTGCTGCTGGACGAACCGTCGATGGGCCTGTCGCCGATCATGGTCGAGAAGATCTTCGAAGTGGTGCGGGCGATCTCGGGCGAAGGCATGACCGTGCTGCTGGTCGAGCAGAACGCGCGTCTGGCGTTGCAGGCGGCGAACCGCGGCTACGTGATGGACTCGGGTCTGGTCACGATGTCCGGCGACGCGAAGCAGATGCTGGATGACCCGAAGGTGCGGGCGGCGTATCTGGGTGAATAAGCGGGTGAATGATCCACTTGAATAAGCCCGGCTGAGCCATTCTGCCGTACCGATGAAAAAAGGCCGCATGCGAGAAATCGCATGCGGCCTTTGCCATTCAGGCGTGCGACCGATCAAGCGGCCGACGTAGGATCCGCCAACGCGCCAAGCCGCTTGCCAAGACTGATCACCGCATCGGCGCGATACCCGAGCGCTTCGTAAAACGCGCGCAGATCGTCCTTCGCGGACAATATCTGCAGATTCAGCTTCGGACAGCCGCGCTCGGTCAACGCCTGCTCGACATGCGCGACGAGGCGCGTGCCGATCCCATGACGGCGCAGCGACTCATCCACCGCGAGCGAATACATCCAGCCACGGTGGCCGTCGTAGCCGCCCATCACCGTGCCGACGATACGCTCGTCGAACACCGCGACAAAGAACAGTTCCGGCTGCGTCGCCAGCTTGTTGGCGATCGACAGATGCGGGTTGCGCTGCGGCCTCGTCACATCCCGGTACTCGGGGAAGGCTTGCTGCCACAGCGCGACCACCGCATCGGTATCGCGCGCGTCGAAGCGGCGGATCGATAGCGTGGCGCCAGTCGTCATCAGCGTACTCCTGGTCGGTTATAGCGTGTCGAGAATCGAACGCAGCATCGCCATCATCTGGTCGATCTCTTCGTTCGTCACGTTCAGCGCCGGCATGAAGCGCAACAGATTCGGACGCGCCGCGTTCAGCAGCAGGCCGTCGGGCTGCATGTCGCGTGCCTTCTCGACGATCTGGGGGCCGATGTCCTTATCGAGCAGCAGTGCGCGCAGCAGGCCTTCACCGCGTTCGCCCTTGAAGCCGCGTTCCTCCGACAACTCCAGCAGCTTCGAGCGCAGATACTCGCCGCGCGCCCGCACGCCTTCGAGAAAGCCCGGCGCGGTCAGTTGCGAGATCACCGAATAGCCGACCGCGGTCATCAGCGGATTGCCGTTGTAGGTGCCGCCCTGATCGCCGGCTTCGAACACCGCGACGTCCGCCTTCGACAGCAGCGCCGCGAGCGGCACGCCGCCGCCGATGCCCTTGCCGAGCGTCATGATGTCGGGCTCGATTCCCGACAGCTGATACGCGAACAGCGTGCCCGCGCGGCCGCAGCCGCTTTGCACTTCGTCGACGATCAGCAGCAGATTGTGCTTCTTCGTTAGCTCACGCAGTTGCTGCATGAATTCGCGCGAAGCGGGAATCACGCCGCCTTCGCCCTGAATCGGTTCGAGCATCACGGCGACCGTCTTCGCAGTGATGAGCTTTTCCACCGATGCGATGTCGTTCAGATCCGCCTTCGGGAAGCCCGGCACTTGCGGTGCGTAGATCGTGTCCCAGCCCGGCTTGCCGCTGGCCGACATCGTGGCCAGCGTGCGGCCGTGGAAGCTGTGATCGAACGTGATGATTTCGAACGCGCCGTCCTTGAACTTCCTGCCCCACTTGCGCGCGAGCTTGATCGCGCCTTCGTTGGCTTCGGCGCCGCTGTTCGCAAAGAACACCTTGTCGAAGCAGCTATGTTGCGTGAGCAGGTCGGCGAGCTGCGCCATCGGTTCGTTGTAGAACGCGGGCGACGGATTGAGCAACAGCTTCGCCTGCTTGTTCAGCGCTTCGATCATGCCGTCATTGCAATGACCGAGACTGTTGACCGCCCAGCCCTGAATGAAGTCGAGATAGCGCTTGCCGTTATTGTCATAGAGCCACGAGCCCTTGCCGTGCGTGAAAACGATTTCGGGCCGGTTCGTGATGTACATCAGCGACTCGATAGGGTACTCATTGAAATTCATGTCGGCGGGCTCCAGGGAACGGGGTGAAAGCAGGTGAAAGTGAATGACGGGCAGGCCGAAGATGAAACTGCGGCCGGAAAAAACAAAAAGCCACGGCATGCCGTGGCTTTCATGATTCGAACAGCTTGCGCCCTTGTGCGGCGCGAATCCGTGACGAAGCCAGCGGCGTCCCTAAGGGAGCGGCGAGCGGCGACGTCGAAGTTCGGACTGGATGCGGTTCATGCGCGAAAGAATACGACAGGAAAAGCGATGGTGTAAACCATGAATTTGCAGCGATGCGCATGAAGGCGGATTTTTCCGCGTCCGTCTTCATGCTGACACGTTGTGCGAGAGCGGTCTTATCGACGAGTCGACAAGACCGTTTGATTGCTCAAACCGCGTTCGCCAGATCCGCTTCGCTCGTGAACGAGTCCGCGTAGAACTCGTCTTCCGGCAGGCCGTGATGCTGGGTGAAATCGCGCTGCGCCGATTCGACCATCACCGGCGCGCCGCACGCATACACCTGGTAAGCCGACAGATCGGGCAGGTCTTCGATCACCGCGCGATGTACGAAACCGATGCGGCCCGTCCATGCATCGCTTGCGTCCGGTTCGGACAGCACCGGCACGAACTTGAAGTTCGGAATCTCGCGCGCCCATTGTTCGGCCAGCTCGAGCAGATACAGATCCTTCTTGCGACGCGCGCCCCAGTACAACGTCATGGGCCGCTCCAGGTTCTTGAACACCGCCTGCTCGACGATTGCCTTCAGCGGCGCGAAGCCCGTGCCCGAAGCGAGCAGCACGATCGGCTTGTCCGAATCTTCACGCAGGAAGAACGTGCCGAGCGGTGCTTCGAAGCGCAGGATGTCGCGCTCTTTCATCGTGTTGAATACGTGATCGGTGAAGGCGCCGCCGGGCATGTGACGGATATGCAATTCGACCGGGCCTTCCGTATGCGGCGCGCTCGCCATCGAATAGCTGCGGCGCTTGCCGTCCTTCAGGATGAATTCGAGGTACTGGCCGGCCAGATATTGCAGACGTTCGTTGGCGGGCAGTTGCAGCTTCACGACGATCACGTCGTCGGCCTTGCGCTCGATCGCGTTCACGCGGCAGGGCAGCTTCTTGACCTGAACGTCGCCGACACCGGCCACTTCGCGGATGTCCACTTCGAGATCGGAGCACGCGGTCGCGCAGCACAGCAGTGCCATGCCGCGCGTCTTTTCGTCGTTCGACAAGGCCGACGACGAATGCGCGCGCTGTTCGACCTCGCCGCTCACCACCGCGCCTTTGCACGATCCGCAAGCGCCGTTCTTGCAGCCGTACGGCAGGCCGATGCCCTGACGCAAGGCGGCGCTCAGTACCGGTTCGTCCTGTTCTACCTGAAACTGCCGGCCGCTTTGCCGGAGCGTGACGTTAAATGCCATAGAAGTGTTCGAAATCGTAAAGTCGGGAATCGTTATCGGGCCCGCCGCTCAACCGCGCGCTACCTGCCGCGCTTGACGGCTACAATGCATCCACCATGAAAGCCACACGAAACTTCCGCCGGCCGCGCGTGTTGATCGTAGGATGCGGCGATGTCGGCATGCGCTGCGTGCCCTTGCTGCGGCCGCGCGCGCATATTTTCGCGCTGACCAGCCATGCCGGGCGCTGCGCCGAATTGCGCGCTGCGGGCGTGACGCCGCTGGTCGGCGATCTCGACGTGCGCCGCAGCCTGAAGCGGCTCGCGGGCCTGGCTCCTACGGTACTGCATCTCGCCCCGCCGCAGAAAACCGGCGACGACGACCGTCGTACCCGCGCGTTGCTCGCAACACTGAGCGCGCGCCGCGACGTCGCGCTGCGTGCTGCAGTGACGCCCGCAGTCTCGCTGACAGGGCGATTGCGCCGCGGGTTGCGCTCCGTTCGTGCCTCGTGGGCGCTATCTGAAACAGCCGATATTGTACCCGACGGGGTGCGCCGGCTAGCCGGTTCGCGTGCGTCCGTGCGTCTCGTGTATGCGAGCACGACGGGCGTCTACGGCGATTGCGGCGGCGCGTGGATCGACGAAACGCGCGCAACGCAACCCGCCAACGCGCGCGCCAAACGCCGCGTGTCTGCCGAGCGGCAGTTGCGGCGCGCGACCGCTCACGGGAGCGTCGCGGCGAGCATCGCGCGGATTCCGGGCATCTATGCGCGCAACCGTCTGCCGCTCGCGCGGCTCGGAAAGGGCACGCCCGCGCTGATCGACGCCGACGACGTCTACACCAATCACATTCATGCCGACGACCTCGCCGCGATCCTCGTGCGCCTTGCCACGCACGGCAAGCCGGCGCGCGCGATCCACGCGTCCGACGACTCTTCGCTGAAGATGGGGGAGTACTTCGATGCAGTGGCGGATGCGTTCGACCTGCCGCGCGCGCCGCGCATCACGCGCGCACAAGCCGAGGAGCAGATCGATCCGAGCCTGCTGTCGTTCATGCGTGAATCCAGGCGGCTGGTGAACCGGCGTCTGAAGGATGAGTTGCGCGTGCGGTTGCGGTATCCGAACGTGACGGACTTTCTGCGTGAGGCTGGCGCGAAGTGAACACACGAAGCGAAGCCGTGAAGCGACAGTGTGAAGTGATGGCGTGAAGCGAAGACGTGAGCGGACGGCGAAGGCATTGAGGGCGCTGAAAGCGTCACGGCAAGTCCGCCAAAAAGCCCGATAAAAGCCATGCACGAGTCAAGCCAGACCTCGACACGCACACGATCAAAATCCGACAAAAGCTCACCACGCCAGGCATCGCCCGGCGCAATCCCATCACGCGTCGCGCTCGCGCGCCCCTCGCCGGCTCAGGTCAGCGTGGGCAAAAATTCCAGCAGCACGAAGCACAGAATCCCGCCAATCAAAGCGCCGATCAGGTTCGGATGATATTTGTGCCGCAGCCGCATCACGATCAGCAGTCCGGCGACCAGCAGCAGTGCGAGACATGTGAAAGCAATCGTCACCTGCGACATCGCGATAGTGCCGTCGATATGCATGGCGCCCCTCCTTGTAGCCTTTTGTAGTCGTTTGTTTAGACGAGTATAGGGCGACGTGTAAGGAAGAGCATGCTGCGGCGCAGCGCCTGAACGCACGCTTTGTGCCGGTTATCCGTCAGGGCGCCGGCTTTCCCTGCCGGATCAAGACCTTGAGAATAGCTAGCGGTTTACCCGCTCCGTAAAGAACCGAGGTCGGATTCGTCGAGCCATTGCCATGCGCCGGGCGCAAGCGTCGCAGGCAACGCGAGTCCGCCGATCCGCTCGCGATGCAGCGCCTCGCAACGGTTGCCGGCCGCCGCGATCATCCGCTTGACCTGGTGATACTTGCCTTCCATCACGGTGAGCGCGAGTGAGTGAGCGTCGCGTGCTTCGGCGTCGACCGCGGCGATCGGCTTCGTCTCGCCGTGCAGCAAAACGCCGCCGCGCAGCGCGCTCAATTGCGCGTCGTCGAGCGGGTGACGCGTGGTCGCGACATACAGCTTCGGCACCTTGCGTTTCGGCGATGTGAACAGGTGCACGAACTTGCCGTCGTCGGAGAGCAGCAGCAGGCCGGTCGTGTCCTGGTCGAGACGGCCCACGCATTGCACGCCGCGCTCGGCGAACTGCGGCGGCAACAGGCTGAACACGCTCGGATGATGTTGCGGCTCGCGCGAACACTCGTAGCCGGCGGGCTTGTTCAGCAGCAGATACGCATGTTCGCGATACGGCCAGACGACCCCGTCCACGCTGAAGTGCAGGCTGTCGCCGTGGGTCGGGAAATCGGCGTCGACGTCGGTGCAGACAGTGCCGCCGATGCTCACGCGAGCGTCGGCGATCAGCGCACGGCATTGACGGCGCGAGCCGAAACCTTGGGTGAAGAGGATGCTTTCGAGATTCATGGCGAGCGAAGAATAACACCGCAAGAACCGGAGCGCCGCGCGGCGCGGGACGGACGACGATGGTCTCCCCAAGTCCAGCCGCAGGAGTTCATTCATGCATGCCCGGTCCTCGTCATCGTCCGCGCTTCGTTTGCCGGACGCGTTCCAGCGGCTCGCCTGGTCGAATCTGGCTGCGCAATCCGCCGAGCAGATCAGCCTCGCCGCCGCGCCGCTCGTCGCGGTGTTCGCGCTCGGCGCCGATGCGCACGGCACCGGCCTGTTGCAAACCGCGCAGACGCTGCCGTTCCTATTGCTGTCGATGCCGCTCGGCGTATGGGCGGACCGCCGTTCGCGCCGCATGCTGATGACGCTTGCCGAAAGCGTGCGCGTGTTCGCGATGCTGTGCGTGCTGCTGCTCGTGATGACGCATGCGTTGAGTCTGCCGCTGCTCGCCGCGCTAGGCTTCATCGCGGCGACCGGGACGGTGGCCTACAACGTCGCGGCGCCTTCGCTGGTGCCGTCGATCGTGCCGCGCGAAGCCTATGCGAGCGCGAACGGCCGGCTCGAACTCGCGCGCAGTGTCGCGTATTCGGCGGGGCCGGCGCTGGGCGGGTTGCTGGTCGGCTGGATCGGCGCGGGCTGGGCCTATGGTTGCGCGGCGGCGTTGTCGGCGCTGGCCGTCACGTTGCTGGCCGGGCTGCGCGAACCGCCGCGCGCCGCCGCGCCTACGCGTCACTTCATGCTGGAACTGCGCGACGGCACGCGCTTCGTGCTACGCGACGCACTGCTGCGGCCGATGCTCGCCACCGCCGTGTTCTTCAACCTCGGCTTCTTTATCCTGCAAGCGGTGTACGTGCCGTATGCGGTGCATCGGTTGGGGCTGAGCGCGTCGGCGGTCGGCGTGACGCTCGGCGCTTACGGCGTCGGCATGGTGTGCGGCGCGCTGGCCGCGCCCGCCATCGCGCGACGCCTCGCGTTCGGCCGCATGCTGATCATCGGGCCGTCGTGCGGTTTGCTCGCATCGCTCGTGATGGTGGCGACGCTCGTTGCGCCGTCGTTCTGGCTCGCGACGGCGAGTTTCTTCCTGCTCGGAGCCGGCCCGATTCTGTGGGTGGTCGGCTCCACCACGCTGCGCCAGGCGATCACGCCCGCACGGATGATGGGCCGCGTGTCTGCGCTCATCAGCACCGCCACCTACGGCGCGCGGCCAGTCGGCGCGCTGCTCGGCGCGCTGCTCAGTGCGCGCTGGAACGTCGACGCGTGCCTGGTCGCGGCGGCGGCGGCTTTTCTCGTGCAGGCGCTGATCATCTTCATGTCGCCGGCGGCGCGGCTCGCGCGCATACCCGAGCCCGACGCCGCTGCCTGCTGACGTGAAAACGCATTTTCATCGCGCGGCGTCAGGGGCGGTAGAGCGGGCGCTTTCGCCCCCAGCGCGGATCGGTGAAAACCCTCGAAAATGAAAATGAATTTTTTTCTAAAGGATTTTCATGTAAATATACTTTCATGAATTCCGACATCAATCGACGCCCCAATCCGCTCGCATGATCCATCATCCGCCCGCAGCATCCAGTCCCGCCGAGCAAGCCATTGCCGCGCGCATCGCCGCGGCCATGCCGACGCTGACGCCGATTCACCAGCGCATGGGCGACTACGTGCTGGCCAATCTGTTTCGCGCGGCGACCATGCGGATCGATGAACTGGCGAGTGTGGTCGGCGCGTCGGTGGCGACGGCGAATCGCTTCGCCCGCGCGCTCGGTTTCGACGGCTATCCGCAGTTTCGCGAGGCGTTGGTGCGCGGCTTCGAGGCGACGCTCGCGCCGGTCGAGCGCTTGCGCAGCGCGCAGGAATCGCTCGCGGCCGGCGACGCTCTGGTCGACGCGTCGCTCGAGCAGGCCGCCAACAATCTGCACGCCACGCGCACGGCCATCGACCGCGCCGCCGCCGACGCCGCTGTCGAAGCGATCATCGCCGCGCGCCGCGTGTTCGTGCTCGGCTATGGCGCGAGCGCGTTTCTCGCCGGCCTGATGGAACACGGCCTGATGCCGTATCACGACAACGTGCAGTCGCTCGCGCTGATCGGCGGCCCGTCGCATGCGGCGCGGCGCCTGTTCGCTTCGAACGAACGCGATCTGGTGATCGGCATCGCGTTTCCGCGCTATGTCGAAGACACGATCGAACTCGCGCGCCGCGCAGCCAGCCGGGGCGCCCGCGTGTTGGCGCTGACCGATGGCCCGCGCTCGCCGCTCGCGCAATTCGCGAATCTCTCGCTCTTTATTCGCGCCGACCGGCGTCTCGCGGCGAACGCCGATTCGGCCGTGCTCGCAGTGATCGAAGCGCTGTGCGACGCGGTCGCGTATCGCGCCAAACGCTCAGTGAAGGCGGCCGCCGACGTCAGCGAATTCGTGCTGCCGTGGCTCGTCGAACCGCAGGGCGACGCGGCCCATGCAGCGGGCGACGCGCCGCGCGCCACCCGTCGCACTCCCCGAACCACCCGCACTACCAAAACCAAACGATGAACTCCAACGCAGTCATTGCCATTCATGGCGGGGCAGGGACGATCCTGCGCGCGTCGATGTCGGCCAGCGCCGAGACCGAATACCACGCGGCCTTGCACGCGGTATTGAGCGCCGGCCAGCGCGTGCTCGCCGACGGCGGCAGCGCGCTCGACGCGGTCAGCGAAGCGGTGCGTCTGCTCGAAGACTGCCCGCTCTTCAACGCGGGACGCGGCGCGGTGTACACGGCAGCCGGCACCCACGAACTCGACGCGGCCATCATGGACGGCAGCACCCTCGAAGCCGGCGCGATCTGCTGCGTGAAGCGCGTGCGCAACCCGATTCTGGCCGCGCGCCGCGTGCTCGAAGGCAGCGAGCACGTGCTGTTCACCGGCGAGGGCGCGGAGGCGTTCGCGGCCGCGCAAGGGCTCGAATTGGTCGAGCCTGCCTACTTCGATACCGAAGCGCGTCATCGCCAGTGGCTGCTCGCGCGCGGTCAGCAGCGCGCAATGCTCGATCACGACGGCGCGACGCTCGCCGCCGCATCGTCATCGAATCACGACGACGAACCCACGCCGCACGAGCCGATCGATCCGAACCGCAAGTTCGGCACCGTCGGCGCGGTCGCACTGGATCGGCATGGTCACGTGGCGGCGGCGACGTCGACCGGCGGCGTCACCAACAAGCAGGTCGGCCGGGTCGGCGACACGCCGCTGATCGGCGCGGGCTGTTACGCCGACGACGCGACCTGCGCGGTATCGACCACCGGCTCCGGCGAGATGTTCATGCGCATGGTCGCGGCCTACGACGTCGCCGCGCAAATGGCGTACCGCAACGTCTCGCTGGAAGAAGCGGCTCACGACGTCGTGATGAACCGCTTGCCGAAGATCGACGGACGCGGCGGCCTGATCGCCGTCGATGCGCGCGGCAATGTCACGCTGCCATTCAATACCGAAGGCATGTATCGCGGATTCGCGCGGCTCAGCGAAGCGCCGGTGACGGCGATCTATCGCTAGACCGCTTGCCTGCAGAGCCTGAACCTTCGCCCGACTCCACGTTAGCCGTGTTCGAATTTAAAGGAACCACCGTGCCGACTTCTTCGCACACCGCCCGCCCGCTTATCGAAACCTTGCCGCCGCAACGCGTGCTCGCGGTCGACGACCTTTCGGTCGCGTTCCGCCGCGGCGGCTCGACCTTCAACGCGGTGCGCAATCTGTCGCTGACGGTCGAGCGCGGCGAGACGCTGGCGATCGTCGGCGAATCCGGCTCGGGCAAATCGGTGACATCGCTCGCGTTGATGCGGCTGATCGAGCACGGCGGCGGGCGCGTGGCCGGCGGCAGCATCGCATTCCGGCGCCGCGACGGCAGCGTGCTCGATCTCGCGAAGGCGTCGGCCGGCACGATGCGCGCGATTCGCGGCGCCGACATCGCGATGATCTTCCAGGAGCCGATGACATCGCTCAATCCGGTCTTCACGGTCGGCGACCAGATCAGCGAAGCGATCGCGCTGCATCAGGGCAAGAGCCGCCAGGCCGCGCATGCCGAAACGCTTCGCTTGCTCGAACTCGTTCGGATTCCTGAAGCACGGCGCGTGGCGGCGCGCTTTCCGCATCAGTTGTCGGGCGGCATGCGCCAGCGGGTGATGATCGCGATGGCGTTGTCGTGCAAGCCCGCACTGCTGATCGCCGACGAGCCGACCACCGCGCTCGACGTGACGATTCAGGCGCAGATCCTGCAACTGATTCGCGGCCTGCAGGACGAGATGAACATGGGCGTGATCTTCATCACGCACGACATGGGCGTAGTCGCCGAAGTGGCCGATCGCGTGCTGGTGATGTATCGCGGCGAGAAGGTCGAAGAGGGCGCATCGGACGCGCTGTTTGCCGCGCCGTCGCATCCATATACGAAAGCGTTACTCGCTGCCGTGCCGCGCCTTGGCGCGATGCACGGCACCGATCAGCCCGCGCGTTTTCCGATTCTGACCGTCGAACAGGCCAGTCTGGGCAGCAGCGATCAATCCGTGCGCCCCGCCGCCGCTGTGGCCAGGGAAACGCAGCCGCTGGTGCAGCAAAGCACGCCGCCGATTCTGCGCGTGCGCGATCTGGTCACGCGCTTTCCGGTCCGAAGCGGCCTGTTCGGCCGGGTCACGGGCCGCGTGCATGCGGTCGAAAAAGTCAGCTTTGATTTGCGCCCCGGCGAAACGCTCGCGCTGGTCGGCGAGTCGGGTTGCGGCAAGTCGACCACCGGGCGCTCGCTGTTGCGTCTCGTGGAAAGTCAAAGCGGCGCGATCGAATTCGACGGCAAGGAAATCAGTTCGCTGACCGGGCCCGCGTTGCAGGCCCTGCGGCGCGACATCCAGTTCATTTTCCAGGACCCGTTCGCGTCGCTGAATCCGCGTCTGACGGTCGGCTTCTCGATCATGGAGCCGCTGCTCGTGCACGGCGTCGCGCAAGGCGCGCAGGCTCAGGCGCGGGTCGCATGGCTGCTCGAAAAAGTCGGCTTGCCGGCCGAGGCCGCGCGCCGCTATCCGCACGAATTCTCCGGCGGGCAGCGTCAGCGCATCGCGATTGCGCGCGCGCTCGCGTTGAACCCTAAAGTCGTGATCGCCGACGAATCCGTGTCCGCGCTCGACGTGTCGGTGCAGGCGCAGATCGTCAATCTGATGCTCGATCTGCAACGTGAACTCGGCGTCGCGTATCTGTTCATTTCGCACGACATGGCCGTGGTCGAGCGTGTCAGTCATCGCGTCGCGGTGATGTATCTCGGCCAGATCGTCGAGATCGGTCCGCGCCGCGCGGTGTTCGAAGCGCCGCAGCATCCGTACACGCGCAAGCTGATGGGGGCGGTGCCGGTGGCCGATCCGGCTCGCCGTCACGCGAAGCGCATGCTCGCCGCCGACGACATTCCGAGCCCGATCCGCGCGCTCGACGACGAGCCCATCGTCGCGCCGCTCGTGGCGGTGGGACCGGATCATTTCGTCGCGCAGCATCGGGTCGGCGGCGCTTACTGACGCGACGACGCGAAGCGATCAATGAAGCAAAAAACCGAAGCAATAAACCGAAGCAAGTAAGCGAAGCAAGTAAGCGAAGCAAGTCAGCGCAGCAAAAGACCGAAGCCCAACCCAAAGCAAAGCGATTCCTCTCGCAACCTCAACCTGTTTCATCTCGCAGCCTGGAGCCAACCTCATGAACCTGCTGGTCCCGTCTTCTCCGTTTCGTTTGCGCGCGCTGGTCAGCGGCGGCGCGGTGGTGTTCGCGATGCTCGCGGGCAATGCGGCGCACGCCGACACGACCGTCGTGATGGCGGTCGCGTCGAACTTCACGTCGCTCGATCCGTACGACGCCAATGACACGCTGTCGCAAGCCGTCTCCAAGTCGTTTTATCAAGGCCTGTTCGGTTTCGACAAGGACATGAAGCTGATCAACGTGCTGGCCGACAGCTACGAAGCGAGCCCGGATGCCACGGTCTACACGTTCAAGCTGCGTCACGGCGTGAAGTTCCAGGACGGCACCGACTTCAACGCCGCCGCAGTGAAAGCGAACTTCGATCGCGTGACCGATCCGGCGAACAAGTTGAAGCGCTACAACATGTTCAACCAGATCGATAAAACCGAGGTGGTTGATCCGTACACGGTGAAAATCACGCTGAAGGCGCCATTCTCGGCGTTCATCAACGTGCTGGCGCATCCTTCGGCGGTGATGATTTCGCCGGCCGCGTTGAAAAAATATGGTAAGGAGATCGCCTTCCACCCGGTTGGCACGGGTCCGTTCGAACTCGTGAAGTGGGACCCGGCCGGCGATCTGACGGTCAAAAAATTCGCCGGCTACTGGAAAAAGGGCTACCCGAAGGTCGACGCGATAGATTGGAAGCCGGTGGTCGACAACAATACGCGCGCGGCGTTGATGCGTACCGGCGAAGCCGATTTCGCGTTCCAGGTTCCGTTCGAACAGGCCGCGCAGTTGCAGTCGAACCCGAAAGTCGATCTGATCGCTTCGCCTTCGATCATCCAGCGCTACATCAGCCTGAACGTCAACCAGAAGCCATTTGACAACCCGAAGGTGCGCGAAGCACTGAACTACGCGATCAACAAGGATGCACTGACCAAAGTGGCGTTCGCCGGTTATGCGACGCCGGCCGACGGCGTCGTACCGCAAGGCGTCGACTACGCGGTAAAGCTTGGTCCCTGGCCGTATGATCCGGCGAAGGCGCGCGAACTGCTGAAGGAAGCGGGTTATCCGAACGGCTTCGAAACGACGCTGTGGTCAGCCTATAACTACTCGACCGCGCAGAAGGTGATCCAGTTCGTCCAGCAACAACTGTCGCAGGTCGGTATCAAGGCTCAGGTCGAAGCGCTTGAAGCCGGCCAGAGCGTGGCGCGGGTGGAGAGCGCGCAAGACCCGGCGACCGCGCCGGTGCGGATGTATTACATCGGCTGGTCAGCATCGACGGGCGAAGCGAACTGGGCGCTGTCGCCGCTGCTCGCCTCCGCGTCGTCCCCGCCCAGGCTGATGAATACCGCGTACTACAAGAACGACACGGTCGATAGCGATCTGTCGAAGGCGCTCCTGACCACGGACCGTACGCAGAAGACCGCTCTCTACACCGACGCGCAAAAGCGCATCTGGGCCGACGCGCCGTGGATCTTCCTCGTCAAGGAGAAGGTCGTGTACGCGCGCAGCAAACGTATGTCGGGCGCTTACGTCGCGCCGGACGGCTCGTTCAACTTCGACGAGATCGCGATCAAGTGACGAGGTAACGCACTGAACGTGCGAGCCGGCGCGCTGCTGTTGTCGTTGTTCCAGCAGCGCACCGGACCGCACGGTCGCGATACCGCCGCACACGATTCCTCGTTGCCCGCATCATTGCCGGATTGGGTTCCATGCTGAACTTCCTCGTCAAACGTCTCTCTGGCCTGCTGCCGACGCTCTTCATCGTCGCCGTGCTGGTCTTCCTGTTCGTGCATCTGCTGCCGGGCGATCCGGCGCGGCTCGCCGCCGGTCCCGAAGCGGACGAGGCGACCGTCGCGCTGGTGCGCGCCGACCTCGGTCTCGACCGGCCGATGCCGCAGCAGTTCGTCCACTTCTTCTGGCGCATCGCGCATGGCGACTTCGGTATCTCGACGCGCAGCAAGCGGCCGGTCAGCCAGGAAATCGCCGAGCGCTTCATGCCGACGCTGTGGCTCACGGTCGCGAGCATGGCATGGGCGGTCGTGATCGGCATGGCGCTCGGCATCGTCTCGGCGGTGTGGCGCAACCGCTGGCCCGACCGGCTCGGCATGACGCTCGCGGTGTCGGGCATTTCGTTTCCTGCGTTCGCGCTCGGCATGGTGCTGATGGAGATTTTCTCCGTGAAGCTCGGCTGGCTGCCGATCGTCGGCGACGGCTCGTGGCAGAGCTACGTGCTGCCGTCGCTCACTTTGGGCGCGGCCGTCGCGGCGGTGATGGCGCGCTTCACGCGGGCCTCGTTCGTCGAAGTGATGCACGAGGATTTCGTGCGCACCGCGCGCGCCAAGGGTGTGCCCGAGCGGCTCGTGATCGTCAAACATTGCCTGCGCAACGCGCTGATTCCCGTCATCACGATGATGGGGCTGCAATTCGGCTTTCTGCTGGGCGGCTCGATCGTCGTCGAAGTGGTGTTCAACTGGCCAGGGCTTGGACGCCTGCTGGTGGACGCCGTGTCGATGCGCGACTATCCGGTGATTCAGGCCGAAGTGCTGTTGTTCTCGCTTGAATTCATCATCATCAACCTGATCGTGGACGTGCTGTACGCCGTGATCAACCCGACCATCCGTTTCAAGTGAGGCCCGCATGAGCACGACCGCCACCGAGCCGAACGCGGCCATTGCCGCTCCCGCCGAACGCGCGATCCGCACCCCGTGGAGCGAGTTCTGGCGCAAATTCCGCAAGCAGCACGTGGCGCTCGCCGCCGGCATTTTCGTGCTGCTGCTGATCGTGGTCGCGATCGCCGCGCCGCATATCGTGCCGTACGACCCGGAGAATTTCTTCGACTACGACGCGTTGAACGCGGGGCCGTCCGCCGCGCACTGGTTCGGCGTCGATTCGCTGGGCCGCGATATTTTCAGCCGCATTCTCGTGGGTTCGCGCATTTCGCTCGAAGCGGGCTTTCTGTCCGTGGCGATCGGCGCGGTGATCGGCACGTTTTTCGGACTGATGGCCGGTTACTACGAAGGCTGGTGGGATCGCATCACGATGCGCGTGGCCGACGTGCTGTTCGCGTTCCCCGGCATTCTGCTGGCGATCGGCGTGGTGGCGATTCTCGGCAACGGCATGATCAACGTGATCTGTGCAGTGGCGATCTTCAGCATTCCCGCGTTTGCGCGGCTCGTGCGCGGCAATACGCTGATGCTCAAGCAGCTCACGTATATCGAAGCGGCGCGCAGCATCGGCGCATCGGACTGGACCATCATCGTGCGGCACATTTTGCCGGGCACGATATCGTCGGTGGTGGTGTACTTCACGATGCGTATCGGCACGTCGATCATCACGGCGGCGAGCCTGTCGTTCCTCGGCCTCGGCGCGCAACCGCCGACCCCCGAGTGGGGCGCGATGCTCAACGAAGCGCGCGCTGACATGGTCACCGCGCCGCACATCGCGCTGTTTCCGAGTCTCGCGATTTTCCTGACCGTGCTGGCGTTCAATCTGCTCGGCGACGGCTTGCGCGACGCGCTCGATCCGAAGCTCGACCGGCCATGAGCGCGGCCGATAATTCAGCGCTGCCCGCGCCGCATATCGGCACGTCGCCGAGCGGGCCGCTCGGCACGATCGCCGATGTTGCCGGCGTGACGGTTGGACATTGCACGCTCGATCAAGGCGTGTTGCAAACCGGCGTGACCGTGATTCGTCCGCATCAGGGCGATCCGTACCTCGACAAGGTGCCGGCGGCGGCGTCGGTGATCAACGGCTTCGGCAAGAGCATCGGGCTGGTGCAGGTCGACGAACTCGGCACGCTGGAAACGCCGATCGCGTTGACCAATACGTTCGGCGTCGCGGCGCTCGCGCAGGCGCAGATTCGTGCGGCGATCCGCGCGAATCCGCAGATCGGACGCGAGTGGTCGACGGTCAATCCGTTGGTGTTCGAATGCAATGACGGCTACCTGAACGACATCCAGGCGTTGGCCGTCACCGAGCGGCATTTCGACGACGCATTCGACAACGCCAGCACGCAGGTCGCGAGCGGCGCGGTCGGCGCGGGGCGGGGGATGTCGTGCTTCGATCTGAAGGGCGGCATCGGTAACGCGTCGCGCGTGGTCGACGTGGCGGGCAGTGGCTATACCGTCGGCGCGCTGGTGCTGGCGAACTTCGGGCGCCTGCCGATGCTGACGATCGACGGCACGCCGCTTGGCCGCGTGCTGGCCGAACGCGCACGCGCGGCACGAGCGGCACGACCGGCTGCCGAAGCAGCGGCAGCGGATGCTTCGGTCACGAAGCCCGAGCAAGGCTCGATCATCATGATCGTCGCCACCGATGCGCCGCTCGACGCGCGCCAGCTCAAGCGTCTCTCGTTGCGCGCCGCAGCCGGTCTCGCACGAACCGGCTCGGTCTACGGCCACGGCAGCGGCGACATCGCGCTGGCGTTTTCGACCGCCTACACGGTGCCGCACGCCGCCGACTTCATTACGCTGCCGCCGCTCATCGCCGACGCGCATCTGGACCCGCTGTTTCGCGCGTGCGCGGACAGCATCGAGCAGGCGATCGTCGATGCGTTGTGGAGCGCCGTTTCCGTGACGGGCCGCGACGGTCATCGGCGCTTGTCGCTGCACGACAGCCTGCCCGACCTCGCTCAACTACTGAAGTCCAAGTCCTGATGAAAGTCCTGATTTCCGCCGATATCGAAGGCGTGGCCGGCGTGTTTCATCCCGAGCAGACCCGCGCTGGCAACGGCGAATACGAAGCCGCGCGCCGCTGGATGACGCTCGAAGCGAACGCCGCGATCGAAGGCGCGTTCGACGGCGGCGCCACCGAGGTATGGGTGAACGACTCGCACGGCGGCTTTCGCAACCTGCTGCCTGATCTGCTCGATGCGCGCGCCGAGGTCGTGCTCGGCAAGCCGCGCATGCTTGGCATGATGGCCGGGCTCGAATACGGCGCGGCGCTGGTCTTCATGATCGGCTATCACGCGATGTCGCAAACGCGCGGCGTCCTGGCGCACACGATCAACAGCTTTGCTTTCGCGCGGGTGTCGTTCAACGGCGTCGAGGTTGGCGAGGCGGGCGTGTATGGCGCGCTGGCCGAAGAATATGGCGCACGCGTGGTGCTTTTATCCGGCGATGACATCTTTGCCGAAGAAACCGCGCTGCGTTTTCCGCACGCGCGTTTTGTCGTCACGAAGAGCGCGACCGGGCATGCGAGCGGCGTCACGCAATCGCCGGCGGCCGCGCGCGCGGCGATCGGAAGCGCCGCGCGAGAAGTGGTCCGGCAGCATGTCGCAGATGGTTATGCGCCGCACGCGACGCGGGCCGATGCGAAGCCGGTCGACTGCGAACTGCGCGTGCAGACCAGCGCGCTCGCCGATCTGTTTTGCCAATGGCCGACGCTCACGCGCGTCGACGCGGTGACGTTGCGCTTTAGCGCGGCGTCGGCGGAACATGCGGTGCGGATGCTGAACTGTCTGTCGGCGATGTCGTTCATGCTGCGATAGCGGCAGTGATCGCAGCAGGCGGGCGCTCGCCGTGTGGCTCGCCTGCGCGGTTATTCCACTACGCTTACAACTCGCCGCGAAGGAGCCCCCAGGCGACACGTTTTGCGCGGAAGCTGTACTCTCTGGCATTCCAGAGGCACCGTCTTTTCACTGAGCGGGGTACAGCATGGGTAAGCAGACTATTGCGGATTATCTGGCCAAAACACTGGCGGCAGCGGACGTCGAACGGATCTGGGGCGTGACGGGCGACAGCCTGAACGGCTTGTCGGATAGCTTGCAACGGCTCGGCTCGATTCGCTGGATGCACACGCGTCATGAAGAAGTGGCGGCCTTCGCTGCCGGCGCCGATGCCGCCGCGACCGGCAAGCTCGCGGTCTGCGCAGGCAGTTGCGGTCCGGGCAATCTGCACCTGATCAACGGCCTGTATGACTGTCATCGCAATCATCAGCCCGTGCTCGCGATCGCCGCGCACATTCCATCCTCGGAAATCGGCCTCGGCTACTTTCAGGAAACCCATCCGCAAGAGTTGTTCAAGGAGTGCAGTCACTTTGTCGAGCTGGTGACGAATCCCTCGCAGTTTCCCCGCGTTCTGGCGCGCGCGATGCGTACCGCGATCGAGGAGCGGGGCGTCGCGGTGATCGTGCTGCCGGGCGATGTCGCGCTCGGCGACGCGCCCGAGGAAACGCCGGCGTGGGCCGGCACGCTGGAGCGTTCGACGCTGGTGCCGTCCGCGGCCGATCTCGACCGGCTCGCCGATCTGCTCAATCAGGCGGGCGGCGTGACGCTGCTGTGCGGCAGTGGCTGCGCGGGTGCGCACGACGAAGTGCTCGCCTTCGCCGACCAGCTCGGCGCGCCGACCGTGCATGCGCTGCGCGGCAAGCAATACGTCGAGTGGGACAACCCGTTCGACGTCGGCATGACCGGGCTGATCGGCTTCAGCTCCGGCTATCACGCGATGATGTCGTGCGACACCCTCGTCATGCTCGGCACCGACTTTCCGTATCGCAACTTTTATCCGTCGCATGGGAACGTGGTGCAGATCGACCGGCGCGGCTCCGCACTCGGCAAGCGCGCGCCGTTGAAGCTCGGTCTCGTCGGCGACGTCAAGGCGACCTTGCAGGCGCTGTTGCCGAGGCTCAAGCGCAAGACCGACCGGCGCTTCCTCGACAACGCGCGCAAGCATTACGCGGACACGCGCAAGGGGCTCGACGATCTCGCGCGGCCGTCGGATCCGGGGCGCGCGATTCATCCGCAGTACCTCACCAGCATCGTCGACAAAGTCGCCAACGAAGACGCGGTGTTCTGCGCCGACGTCGGCACGCCGACGCTGTGGGCCGCACGCTATCTGACCATGAACGGTCGGCGCAGCCTGCACGGGTCGTTCAACCACGGTTCGATGGCGAATGCGATGCCGCAGGCGCTCGGCGCGCAAGCGGCCGAGCCGGGCCGCCAGGTGATTTCGCTGTCGGGCGACGGCGGGCTGTCGATGCTGCTCGGCGATCTGCTCACCGCGCGTCAGCTCGATCTGCCGATCAAGGTCGTGGTGTTCAACAACAGCACGCTCGGCTTCGTCGCCATGGAGATGAAGGCGGGCGGCTACCTTGAAGCCGGCACAGATCTCGCCGCGACCGACTTCGCGGCGATTGCGCGAGGCGCGGGAATCTACGGAGTCCGTATCGAGCACTCGGAGAATATCGAACCGGCGTTGCGTGAGGCGTTCGCGCATCCGGGGCCGGCGGTGATCGACGTGGTGACCGCGAAGCACGAGCTTGCGTTGCCGCCGAAGATTCAGTGGGCGCAGGCGAAGGGCTTCAGCCTGTACATGCTGCGGGCGGTGCTTAATGGGCGAGGGGATGAGGTCGTCGAACTGGCGACCACCAATCTGCGCTGAACGCTGAAGTGGACTGATGCGCGTTCGAAGGTGCGCTCAGTAGTGCGAGTGGATGCGCGCCGACGATCGCTGATGATCGCCGACATGCGCGCGCATCCCCACCCGTCACGCTACTGCTGCCGGCTCAACTCACGCGCCGCGCGGTCGATCACATCGGCAATCGCGCCCGCATGCGACACCGGCGCGAGGTGGCTCGACGCCATCGGCACGACTTTCGCGCCCATCCGGTCAGCCATGAATTTCTGCACTTCCGGCGACACCGCGCGGTCCTTGGTCGTCAGCACGTACCACGACGGCTTTTCCTTCCAGGCGACCTGGCTCACTGTCTCGCTGAACGCCTTCTCGGAGATCGGCGCTTGCGCGGCGGAGAGCACGCGCGTCACGTTCTCGGGCACGTCCGCAGCGAAGTCGGCGTGATAGCGGCCACGGTCGAGCCACAGAAAGCCGCTCGAGTCCGTAATCATGGCCTGGCCCGCGGGCATCGGCGGGGCACGCTTGAGCAGGTCCATCGCCGACTCGCGCAGCGTCGGCGCGATCGCGGCGACAAACACGAGGCCCGCGACGTTCGGCGCGTTCGCGCCCACTTCGGTGATCACGACGCCGCCCCACGAGTGGCCGACCAGGATGGTGGGACCCTCCTGGCGCGCGAGCACGCGGCGGGTCGCGGCGACATCGTCGGCGAGCGACGTGAGCGGGATCTGCACCGAGCTCACGTGATAGCCCTTTTGTTGCAATTTCGCGACCACGCCGTTCCAGCTCGACCCGTCGACGAACGCGCCGTGAACCAGCATGACGTTGCGCACCGGGCCGCTCATCGGCGCAGCGGAGGCCTTGGGAGTCACGGCCATTGGCGCTGCGGGTGCGGCGGCCGGCGCCGTGGCGGCAGGAGCGGGCGTCGGCGCCTCGGGCGCGCTGGCTTGTGCGGCGGGCTCGTCGGCCGGTGCGGACGCGGGCGCCGCCGTTTGCGCGACGGCGGCCACCCCCACGAAGCAGAGAGATACAGCAGCGGCGCAAAGCAAACGTTTGAGCAACATATCGAATCTCCGCAGGCTGAAACCGAACTAGGGAACATACCGAAGCGCCACGCGAGTGACAATCACAATCCTCGCCGTTAAGTGCGGCGCAGAACCAACGCGGGTTGATCCCAGTATTTAGGCCATTTCGGCTGAGGTAAAGTCATCGGTTTTGCCGGGCCGGGCCACAAGTCCGACTGGGTGTTCGATATCCATACACTGGAGCGCAATTTGAATAGTGCACAGCACCAAGACGGCCTGAAGCGCGGGCTGAAGAATCGCCACATCCAGTTGATCGCGCTGGGCGGCGCCATCGGCACGGGCCTCTTTCTCGGCTCCGCGAGCGTGTTGCAGGCGGCCGGGCCGTCGATGATTCTCGGCTACGCGATCGGCGGCATCATCGCCTTCATGATCATGCGGCAGTTGGGCGAGATGGTCGCGCAGGAACCGGTCGCCGGTTCATTCAGCCACTTCGCCTACAAATACTGGGGCGATTTCCCCGGCTTCCTGTCCGGCTGGAATTATTGGGTGCTGTACGTGCTCGTGAGCATGGCCGAGCTGACCGCGGTCGGCACCTATGTGCATTACTGGTGGCCGGGCGTGCCGACGTGGGTGTCGGCGCTGGTGTGCTTCGCCGGCATCAACGCGATCAATCTCGCCAACGTCAAAGCCTACGGCGAAACCGAGTTCTGGTTCTCGATCATCAAGGTGGTGGCGGTGATCGGCATGATCGTGTTCGGCGGCTATCTGCTGATCAGCGGGCACGGCGGCCCGCAGGCGTCGATCACCAACCTGTGGAGTCATGGCGGCTTTTTCCCGCACGGCTTCCACGGCCTCTTCATGATGCTCGCGGTGATCATGTTTTCGTTCGGCGGGCTGGAGCTGATCGGCATTACCGCCGCTGAGGCCGCCGATCCGCAGAAGAGCATTCCGAAGGCGGTGAATCAGGTGATCTACCGGATTCTGATTTTCTACATCTGCTCGCTGGCGGTGCTGCTGTCGCTGTATCCGTGGAACGAGGTCGCTGCGGGCGGCAGCCCGTTCGTGATGATCTTCTCGCAGATCGGTTCGACGCTGACCGCGAACGTCCTCAACGTGGTGGTGCTGACGGCGGCGCTGTCGGTGTACAACAGCGGCGTGTATGCGAACAGTCGCATGCTCTATGGTCTCGCGGAGCAGGGCAATGCGCCGCGCGCGCTGATGAAGGTCGACCGGCGCGGCGTGCCGTACATGGCGATCGGTTTGTCGGCGCTCGCGACGTTCACCTGCGTGATCATCAACTACCTGATCCCGGCCGAAGCGCTCGGCCTGCTGATGGCGCTGGTGGTCGCGGCACTGGTGCTGAACTGGGCGCTGATCAGCCTGACGCATCTGAAGTCGCGCAAGGCGATGGTGGCGGCGGGCCAGACGCTGGTGTTCAAGTCGTTCTGGTTTCCGGTCAGCAACTGGATCTGCCTCGCGTTCATGGCGCTGATCCTCGTGATTCTGGCGATGACGCCGGGGCTGTCGATGTCGGTGTTGCTCGTGCCGCTGTGGCTGGTGGTGATGTGGGGCGGCTATGTGTTCAAGCGTCGGCGCGCGCAAACGCAGGGTGGCGTGCAAGTGACGGGGCGATAAGGATGTGGCGAGGCGGCGTGGGCGGCGGGTTTTGCGCTCACGCTGCCTGGTCTGGCGCGAGGCAGCCTGGTTCGATGCGGTCTTGCGGGCCGCCGAATCCGGCCGCCCAGAAACGACAAACCCCGCAGGCAGCAAGCGCTGGCGGGGTTCGAGGAAAAGCAAAACAACCGGTCAATCGAATTCTTTGGTGCCCAGGGCCGGAATCGAACCGGCACGCCTTGCGGCGGGGGATTTTGAGTCCCCTGCGTCTACCAATTTCACCACCTGGGCAGATCTTGCAGCGTGCGCGTCAGAACATGGCGCGCCGCGAAGACGCAGATTATGGCCGAAAATTCGACGACGGGCAAGCCACTTGCTTGCCTCCGCCGCGAAGCGCCTAGACAGTGCGGGAAAACCGTTCGAGGGTCTGCTGGCCGAGATAGCGGTCGAACACCATCGCGATGTTGCGCACCAGCATGCGTCCGGCCATCTGCACTTCGAGCTTGCCGGCGCTGATCGACACCAGACCGTCCTGCTCGAAGCCGCGCAAGCGCTCCAGTTCCGGCGCGAACGTTTCGGCGAAACGCAGCCCGTAAGCGGCTTCGAATTCATCGAAGCGCAATTCCAGGTTGCACATCACCTGCGTGATCACGTCGCGGCGCAGGCGGTCGTCGGCGGTGAGGCGAAGGCCGCGCGTGATCGCTAGCTGGCCCGCGTCGATCGCCGCCGCATAGCCGGGCAGGTCTTTCGCGTTCTGCGCGTACACGTCGCCGACCTTGCCGATCGACGACGCGCCGAACCCGATCAGATCGCATTCCGCGCGCGTGCTATAGCCCTGGAAGTTGCGCTGCAAAGTGCGTTGCGCTTGTGCGCGCGCGAGTTCGTCGGTAGGCAGCGCGAAGTGATCCATGCCGATGTACACATAGCCCGCGCCCGTCAGGCGCTCGACCACCCGTTGCAGCAGCGCGAGCCGCTGCTCAGGCGAGGGCAGCGTGGCGGGGTCCATCTGACGCTGCATCTTGAAGAGCTGCGGCATGTGCGCGTAGGCGAACACCGACAGACGGTCGGGCGCGAGTTCGATCATCGTGTCGAGCGTGCGGCTGAAGCTGTCGACGGTTTGATGCGGCAGGCCGTAGATCAGATCGACCCCGATCGAATGAAAGCCGGTGTCGCGCGCGGCCTGCATCACCGAGGTGGTCATCCCGAGCGGCTGAATGCGGTTGATCGCCTGCTGCACGACCGGATCGAAGTCCTGCACGCCGAGACTCATCCGGTTGAAGCCGAGTTTGCGCAGATGCGCGACGGTGTCGGGCGACGCTTCGCGCGGGTCGACTTCGATCGAATATTCGGCTTCGGCATCGGGCAGCAACGTGAAGTGCTCCCGCGTGGCGGCCATCAGCTCAGCCATTTCGTCGTGCGACAGGAACGTCGGCGTGCCGCCGCCCCAATGCAGTTGCGACACCGGACGCTGCTTGTCGAAGCACGCGGCCTGCAACGCTATCTCGCGCTTCAGTCGATCGAGGTATGGACGCGCGTGCGCGCGGTTTTTCGTCGCGACCTTGTTGCAGCCGCAGTAGAAACACACGGTGTCGCAAAAGGGAATGTGGAAGTACAGGGAGAGATCGGTGCCGGACGCACCCGGGTCGGCGGCGGCGCGCAGATAGTCGGCGGGGTCGAAGTTGTCGCGGAACTGTAGCGCGGTCGGATAGGACGTATACCGTGGACCGTTCGCGCTGTATCTGGCGAGCAGGTCGGGACGGAATAGCGTGTTGGCGACGGTGGTCATGAGGGGCTCGGGTCGGTTGGCCACAGTGGCGCAGGGGGTCGCCGCTGGTGGCCTTTCGGAGCCTTCAAGTTTAAGAGTGCGACCCACGGCCGGATTGCGTAAAAAGGTCGCACGGAATGCGGGTGGCACAATGCGGGTCTGATAATGCGTTGCCCGTTTTCGGGATCAGGAAGAGTGTCGTGAGTGATGTGCAGAAAAGCGTGCGCGAGAGTGCGCGGACAAACTTGCCAAACGGCGTCGTGAAGCGTGAGCCGCCGTTTCACGTGGCCGATCATGCGTGCCGCCCAGATTGCGGCGCGTGCTGTATCGCGCCGTCGATTTCGAGCCCCATTCCGGGCATGCCGGATGGCAAGCCGGCGGGCGTGCGCTGCGTGCAACTCGGCGACGACCTGCGCTGCGCGATCTTCGGCCGGCCGGAGCGGCCGGCGTGCTGTTCTGGCCTGCAGCCGCAAACCGAAATGTGCGGGACGAACCGCGCCGAAGCGCTCGCATGGCTGACGCAACTCGAAGTTCAAACTCAGCCGCAAGCGGCCGCGCGGTAGTCCCGCGGTGGTCTCGCAGTAGTCCTATAGCGCTTTAAGCCCGTTAAGTTAATGACCTTTGCCACGCGCGCCAGTCCAACCCGCATCGGCCAAACCTCGAGCCAGCCCACCCGTGTGCTCGACAAGGCTTTCCCAGGAGATCTCGCATGACTCGACCCGCAGCGCCGGCCCGGCGCCGCTTTCTGAACGCCGCGCTGACCGGCTGTAGCGCGCTTGGCATCACCGTATCGCTGGCGGCCTGCGCGACGCCGATTTTTCCGTTCATTCCGTCGCACTACACGTTCTCGCAGCAGCAAGTGCAGGACGCTGTGCAGCGCAAATTCCCGTATCAGCGCACGGTCTCGCAAGTGTTCGATGTCGCGTTGACCAACCCCGTGGTCGGTTTTCTGCCGGACGCGAACCGCGTCTCGGTAAAGCTCGACGCGCGCTTTGCGAGCCCGTTCATGCCGCAGCCAGTCGACGGCGTGTTCACGCTGTCGAGCGAACTGGCCTACGACGCTGCCAGCCGTTCGGTCGTGCTCAAGTCGCCGAATGTCGACAACGTCAGCGTGAGCGGCCAGGCACAGGTCTACACGCAGCAGATCAGCGCGGCCGCGGCGCTGCTCGCGACCCAATTGCTGACCAACTATCCGATCTACACGTTCAAGCCAGAACAACTGCAATTTGCCGGAGTGAATTATGAACCCGGTACAATCACAATCCTTTCAAACGGCATACGCGTTCAAATCGTCGAAAAATGACGGTGCGCGCGGCCGGCAGGGCCGCGAGCGCATGTGACTGTACGTGCCGGTCCTGTTCGTTCCGACAATCTACCGAGATGGGAAGCACGGATGGACTGGCTACTGGCTTGCAAGGCGCTGATTCTGGGCGTCGTCGAAGGTTTGACGGAGTTTTTGCCGGTGTCGAGCACCGGGCATCTGATCGTCGCTGGCAGTCTGCTGAATTTCACGGACGAACACGCGAAAACCTTCGACGTCGTGATCCAGCTTGGCGCGATTCTCGCCGTGTGCTGGGAGTTCCGCCGCCGCATCGGCAGCGTGGTGGCCGGCCTGCCAAGCCGGCCGGAGGCGCGCCGCTTCACGCTGAACGTGATCATCGCGACGATTCCGGCGGTCGTGCTCGGGCTGCTGTTCGAAAAATCCATCAAGGAAGTGCTGTTTTCGCCGGTGCCGGTGGCGCTCGCGCTCGTGGTCGGCGGCCTCGTGATTCTGTGGGCGGAGGCGCGCCAGCGGGCGCGCGGCGACGCGGTGGTGCGGGTGCGCGACGTGGACGACCTGAGCGCGCTGGATGCGCTGAAGGTGGGCCTCGCGCAGTGTTTCGCGCTGATTCCGGGTATGTCTCGCTCGGGCTCGACGATCATCGGCGGGATGCTGTTCGGGCTGGAGCGGCGCGTCGCCACGGAGTTTTCGTTTTTTCTCGCGATTCCTATCATCTTCGGCGCGACCGCTTACGAGTTGCTCAAGGACTGGCACCAGCTGTCCACCGACGCGCTCGGCAACTTCGCGATCGGCTTCGCGGCGGCCTTCGTCAGCGCTTTTATTTGCGTGCGCTGGCTGTTGCGCTACATCGCGTCGCACGACTTCACTGTGTTTGCGTGGTATCGGCTTGGCTTCGGGCTGTTGATCCTGCTGGTCGGCTATAGCGGCGCGTTGAGCTGGACCGACTGACGGCTCTCGTTGCGCCCGCGCCATGAAAAAAGGTCCGCGTTTGCGGACCTTTTTGCTATCGGCCAGCGGGCGCCCGGTGCGCGCTTTTTACGCCGCGCCACGTTTGCGGAACACCAGATCCCACACGCCGTGCCCGAGCCGCAGCCCACGGCGCTCGAACTTCGTCACCGGACGATACTCCGGGCGCGGCGCATAGTTGTCGGCGGTGTTCGCCAGCGCGGGCTCGGCGCCGAGCACTTCGAGCATCTGCTCGGCGTAGTTCTGCCAGTCGGTTGCGCAATGCAGATAGGCGCCGGGCTTCAGCCGCGACACCAGCAGCGCGACGAACTTCGGCTGGATCAGCCGGCGCTTGTGGTGACGCGCCTTGTGCCACGGGTCGGGGAAGAAGATGTGCACGCCGTCGAGGCTGTCCGGCGCGATCATCTGTTCGAGCACTTCGACCGCGTCGTGCTGAATGATGCGAATATTTGACAGCGAATGCTCGCTCATCAGCTTGAGCAACGCGCCCACACCGGGTTCGTGCACTTCGACGCCGAGGAAGTCGTCGCCCGGACGGTCCGACGCGATTTCCGCAGTCGTCGCGCCCATCCCGAAACCGATTTCCAATACGCGCGGCGCCACGCGGCCGAACACGGTGTCCCAGTCGGGCTGCTGCGGCGCGAAGGGCACCACGAAACGCGGGCCCAGTTCGTCCATTGCGCGGCGCTGGCCGGTCGACACGCGGCCGGCGCGCGTGACAAAGCTGCGGATGCGGCGACGGTGCAGGGCTTCCCGGGATGCTTGCTGGGGCGCGGCGTCGCCGGCGGGTTGGTCTTCGGCTCCGTTGGAGGGCGTTGGGAGTTCGTCCGGCAAGCCGGTGTCGTTTGGATCGTGGATCATCGTCGATGCTGCTGCTAGGGTGAGGGCTTTGCGGCTTGCGTGGTACGGCAACGCGACGGCCTGACCGCGCTGGCGCGGCGGCAGCCGCGAATCGTGCGCGCGGCAGGCAGACGCAGCTCGCTATGCCGAGCCGCCGCCGCTACAAAAAAGCCGCCTTCATGGAGGCGGCTCGTGCTGGATTTCCGCTGAAGGCTCAGCCGGAAGGTGGAGCGGGCGTTGCAAGTGCGCGTAAGGTAGCACAACCGAAAAGGGTGCGTCCAGACGAAGGGCGGTTGATGTGGCCGCGCAAATGGGTGTGGCGCGAGTGCGCGCGAACGCGACGGCGCTCGGGACATCTGGAAAGTGTGGATTTTTTGCAAACCGCCTGCGCGTGGTTGAACCGCGTGGTGCAGGCTGGAAAGTGTCTGGAGCGGGCGATGGGAATCGAACCCACGGCTCTAGCTTGGGAAGCTAGGGTATTACCATTATACGACGCCCGCAGAGCGCACAATTCTACTCGGGAAAGGGTGTTCAGCGCAAATCACACACCCTTCCCGCTCACGCATCACGTCATCAGATCACGAAGTAAGTCAGCTGAACGGCTGCGCGCGTGACCACCATCAACAGCACCTGCACGATCACGAACAGCAGAATCGGCGACAGGTCGATCCCGCCGAGTTGCGGCAACACGCGGCGCAGCGGATTCAGAAACGGCGCGGTCAGTTGATACAGAATCGGCATGGCCGGCGAGCGCGGATTGAGCCACGACAGGAGCGCCATCAGGATCGTCATCCAGATGATCAGATTCAGCGCCCACTTGATGAGCGTCAGCACGGCGACGATCAGCAGCGTCGGCAGCAGCGTGAGCGGATCGGCGCCGGTGAGGACCACCATCAGCACCACATAGACGATCGCCGCGAGCAGCGCCGCGACGAGGCTCGCCCAGTCGATGCTGCGCGTGCTCGGCAAGATGTGGCGCAGCGGCAGCACGATCCAGTTGGTGGCTTGCAGCACGGCATTCGTCACCGGATTGTAGGGCGGCATACGCACGACCTGCAGCCAGGCGCGCAGCAGCAACGCCGCGCCGAACAGCGTGAAGACGGTATTGAGCAGAAAACGGGCGATATCGCCAAACATCTCGTGTCCTTATGCTTCGGATGGCGGCCGCCGATCGGCCGCGGGTGCCGGCGTGGACCGATCGTGCGCGCCGGCGGTTCATTGGGATTGCATGCGCGTTTCGCGCGGTGATTCGGTGACGCGGCCTCGATCCGGATGCGATGGCTGCCTGAATGAGACGCCGCAGTTTCGCTTCCGTCTGCTCGTCATCACACGGAAATCTTGATCTCGCTGATCAGAATCGTGCCGTTGCCGCCGTCGGTGTAGTTGGGGATGTCGGCCATCAGCCGCTCGGAGGCCGGTTTGAAGACCTTATAGAAATCATCCGCGCTATCGAACAGGAAGTGCCCCGCGGCGACGTACGGCGGCGGCGTTCCCGGCGGCCCGGCATTGATGCCGACATCGACCGACCAGCCCTTCAGCGACGCCCCGAACAGCTTCGCCGCCAGCGGCATGTGCGTGACGCAGTAATACTCCACGTCGAAGTGCCCGTTTTCCCGATACGGATAGAGGATGCTGACCTTGATCATTGTGCGTTCTCGTCTGTTGGTCCCGATGCGCGGCGTTCGCGGATTGCGTGCGGCCGCCGGACGCCACATTATCACGGCTTACTTGACCCTTGCACCTGCTGCGGCCTGATTCAGCGACCGGTTGAGGGAATCCTCGACCGTCGCGAAAATCGCTTCGAGCGCGGCGGGCGGTGTTACCCGACGTTCGGCCAGTCCGACCGCGCGCCGCGACAACAGACCGTAGAGCGCCGCGTGATCGCCGCCGAGCCCTTCGAGCAGTGCCAACTGCTTGGCCACGACCCCCGTGTCGCCACGCGACACCGGGCCCGCGAGTGCGTTGGGCAAGCCCTTGTCACGGGCGGTTTCGATCGTGCCCGCGAGCATTGGCAGCAACGCGCGCAGCGCGTCGTCTTCGGCGAAACCGAGCGTGCGCCATAGCGCGACGCATTCGGCGAGGCTGCACAGCGCGAAGCTGGCCGCATAGTGCGCGGCGGCGTGATAGAGCATGCGGCCGCCCGCCGGAATCGACAGAGGATGGCAGCGCAACGCGACGGCCAGCGCCGTCAGCGTGTCCTTCAACGCGCCGTCGGCCTCGATCGTCACCGAGCAGCCGGCGATCCGCTCGAGGTCGGCGAGCTCTCCGCTAAAGAGGTACAGTGGATGAAAACCGCCGATCGATGCCCCCTGGTCGCGCGCCGGGGCCAGCAGCTCGACCGGCGAAGCGCCGCTGCAATGCACGAGCGCCTTGCCGTGCCGGCTGGCGGCGTCCGGGCCGAACCGCAGTGTGTGCGCTGACGTACCGATGCTGTCATCAGGAACCGCTAAAAACACGATGTCGGCGGCGTCGACGACCTGCTGCGGCTGGTCAGATGCCACGCAATGCTCGATTTGACTGGCAAGCCGGCCGGCCGAGGCCGACGAACGGCTCGCCACCGCCGTGACCGGGTAGCCGGCGCGTGAAAAGCTCAGCGCGAGACAACGCGCGAGTCGGCCCGCACCAATAAAGCCAAGGCGCGGCAAAGGGAACTGGGACATGATTGCCTGCTCCGGACGGAACATTTGAACGGGAAAGCAGAAGTATCGCGCATTCGGTGTCGGCGGCGTGATCCGGCTCGATTTTCCTGAGAACAGTTTGCGCCCGATATGGCGCATGCAGCCGGACATGCGGCGGCGCGTCGCCCGCAAGGTCAAAAGCTGCTCACAATCGGTCAAGACTCGTTTGGCAGTGGCTGTTTCTGGGTACTTCGTTACGCAGTCAGATTCGGGAGGTTCACGATGAGTATTTTTTCTTACCGAAAACATTTGCGGTTCCTGACACACGCACAGCGCCGCCGCTGGTGGGACCAGAAGAAACGCCTGACTCCGCGCGTTCGCATTAGCGGCGCGTACGTTCCGCCCAGCGTGTCGCGCGAATTTGCGTACGTGAAAGTCGGCTGAATCGGCTGCGTTCACTGGTGAGAGATGCCCGGCGATTCGCCGGGCATTTTTTATGGGCGGCTCGGTTGGGTTGTCAGCGCAACTGCCTTGTCAGTATTGAAGCTAATTTGTAATCAAAGATTACCGAAACGCGAAGCAAGAAATTCCACGCGCCGCACAAACCGGCGCTCGACGCGTTTCGACTCCGCCCAAACCCTTGTTCTTCAGTTCAAAACGCCGCCGCGGCGCGACCGGACGCGCTCGCGCGAAGGGGGGCTGAATGGCGGCCTATTGCCGCGCATTGCAATTTGCAACAAATGCGAACAGATATGCCCGGCCTTTTTCGATACATTGATTAAAGAGCATGCAAGGCATGCGCAGTCGGCGTCCTTGATAGGTCGCGCTAGGAGAATAAAGTGAAAAAGATCGTTCCGTTTGTCGTTGCTGCACTCGGCTTGGGACTCGCCGGGGTGGCAGAGGCACATGTTTCCGTCGGTATCGGCATCGGGGTTCCGGTCGCGCCAGCTTATCCGGTATATGCGGCGCCGCCGCCGGTCTATTACGCACCGCAGCCGGTTTATGCGCCGCCTGTCGTGTACGCGCCGCCTGTGGTAGTGGGTGGCTATTACGGCTACGGCCGTCCGTATCCGTATTATCGTCACGGCTATTACCGCGGCTATTACGGTCATGGTTATTACGGTCACGGTTATTACCGCCGCTAATCCCGGCAGTCAAAGCGTGATCGCCCGCGGCGTAACGCCGGCATGATTGCCGGGTTACGCCGTTTTTGTTTCCACGTTTGTTTTCATTCCTGCGCCCACATGCGCGGCGTTCCAAAGCATGGACGAAGCTGGGAGAATGGCTGTCTAGCCACCGCTCAGGAGAGTTTCGCCGATGCAAGCGCTTCCCGCTCCCACTTTCGACGACGTACTCGACGCCGCAGCGCGTCTCGAAGGCGTCGCCCACCGTACCCCCGTGCTGACCTCGAGCACATTCGACGAGCGCACGGGCGCGTCGGTCTTTTTCAAGTGTGAAAATTTCCAGCGCATGGGGGCGTTCAAGTTTCGCGGCGCCTATAACGCGATTTCACACTTCGACGCGGTGCAGCGCAAAGCGGGCGTGCTGACGTATTCGTCGGGCAATCATGCGCAGGCCATCGCGCTGTCGGCGCGCCTTGCCGGCATCCACGCGACGATCATCATGCCGCATGACGCCCCCGCGGCCAAAGTCGCGGCGACCAAGGGGTATGGCGGAGAAGTGATCACCTACGATCGCTATACCGAGAACCGCGAAGAGATCGGCCGGCGGCTTGCGCAAGAGCGCGGCATGACGCTGATTCCGCCGTACGACCATCCGCACGTGATCGCCGGGCAGGGCACCGCGGTGAAAGAGTTGATCGACGAAACCGGTCCGCTCGACACGCTCGTCGTGTGCCTGGGCGGCGGCGGATTGCTCGGCGGCAGCGCGTTGTCGGCGGCGGAATTGAGCCCGGCGTGCACGGTGATCGGCGTGGAGCCGGAAGCCGGCAACGACGGCCAGCAATCGCTCGCGCGCGGCGAGATCGTGCATATCGACACGCCGCGCACGATCGCTGACGGCGCGGCCTCCACGCATCTCGGCGATTACACGTTCGCGATCATCCGCGAGCGGGTGGCGCGGATCGAGACCGTCAACGACGAACAGTTGATCGACACGATGCGCTTTTTCGCGCAGCGCATGAAAATGGTGGTCGAGCCGACGGGTTGTCTCGCGGCGGCGGCGGTGCTCAACGGCATCGTGCCAGTGAGGGGCAAGCGGGTCGGCGTGGTGGTGAGCGGCGGCAACGTCGATCTGCCCAAGCTCGCACAGTATCTCGCCTGAGCGAACGGCGCGAACCCGATTGGAGAAAACGGCTTGCTCACGCAAGCCGTTTTTTTATCAGCTCGCCATCTGCGAGGTCTGCACGATCAGATCGCGATACCCGTTGACGATCACGCTATACGAGAAGTACGCAAACAGCAGCGCGGATAACACGTGGCAGGCGCGCAGCAAACCAGCGCCCGCGCGCTTGCGCCCGTGACTGCCGAGTCCGCAGATAAAGATGGTCCAGCACAGACCGCCGAGAAAAAATCCGCCGAGGAACACCAGCGCGGTTGTCGGGCTGGTGGCCCCCGCTTTCGCGATCAACGCGCCACCGACGGCCGCGAACCATAAAATCGCCGACGGCGACGACACGGCCAGCAGCACGCCACGCAAAAAACCGCGCCACGGCGACAGATGCGGCGCATCGGCGCCGCCTCCGCCTGCCACCGCCGGCGCGGCTGCCGGGAACATCGCTTCGCGCGCCATCTTCCAGGTCAGGAACAGCAGGATCGCCGCGCCGCCGATCCACACCACCCAGCGCACCGATTCGAACTGCAGCAGCGCGGCCATGCCCGCGAGCGCGAGCGCCGCGTAGATCAGATCACCGATGCAGGATCCGAGGCCGAGCCAGAAGCCCGGCTTGAAACCATGCGACAGCGTCAGCGAAATTATCGCGACGTTTACGAGACCGATGTCCAGGCACAGCGACAACGACAGAAAAAAAACCGTCCGACATCATTGAAAAGGCGTGCATCCGTGCAACTGCTCCATCTGTTTTTGTTGTTACGGCTCGCCTTACAGGCCCAACTCGTTCCACAAGGTATCGACGCGCTGCTTGACCGCGTCGTCCATCACGATCGGGCGGCCCCATTCGCGATCGGTTTCGCCGGGCCACTTGTTGGTCGCGTCGAGCCCCATCTTCGAGCCGAGGCCCGCCACGGGTGACGCGAAATCCAGATAGTCGATCGGCGTGCGATCCACCAGCACTGTGTCGCGCGCCGGATCGATGCGGGTGGTGATCGCCCAGATGACTTCCTTCCAGTCGCGGATATTGACGTCCTCGTCGACCACCACGATGAACTTCGTATACATGAACTGCCGCAGAAAGCTCCACACGCCGAACATCACGCGCTTGGCGTGGCCGGGGTAGCTCTTCTTCATCTGCACGATCGCCATGCGGTAGCTGCAGCCTTCGGGCGGCAGATAGAAATCGGTGATTTCGGTGAACTGCTTCTGCAACAGCGGCACGAACACCTCGTTGAGCGCGACGCCGAGCACGGCGGGCTCGTCGGGCGGTTTGCCGGTGTAAGTGGAGTGATAGATCGCGTCGCGCCGCATCGTGATGCGCTCGACGGTGAAGACCGGAAACCACTCCTGCTCGTTGTAGTAGCCGGTGTGGTCGCCGTACGGGCCTTCGAGCGCATGTTCGTACGCCGCCGACGCGCCCTTCACCGGTCGCGGCGGCGCGCCTGCGGGGGCGGGTGAGGGCGTGCCCTCCTGCGGATAGATGAAGCCTTCGAGCACGATTTCGGCGCGCGCGGGCACCTGCAGGCCGTCGACGCCCGGCGTGAGGCACTTCGCAAGCTCGGTGCGCGCGCCGCGCAGCAGGCCGGCGAACTGGTATTCGGACAGCGTGTCGGGCACCGGCGTGACCGCGCCGAGGATCGTCGCCGGATCGGCGCCGAGCACCACGGCCACCGGATACGGCTTGCCGGGGTTGCGCAGCGCGAATTCGCGGAAATCGAGCGCGCCGCCGCGATGCGCGAGCCAGCGCATGATCAGTTTGTTACGGCCGATCAATTGCTGGCGATATATTCCTAAATTTTGTCGGCTCTTATTCGGCCCTTTAGTGACGGTCAGGCCCCATGTGATCAGCGGGCCGGCATCGCCCGGCCAGCAGGTCTGGATTGGCAGCCTGGCGAGGTCGACGTCAGTGCCCTCCCAGACAATTTCCTGGCAGGGCGGCGCGTTCACCGTCTTGGGCGCCATGTCCCACACCGCCTTGGCCAGCGAAAACAGCTTGCCCGCGTCCTTGAGCCCCTTTGGCGGCTCCGGCTCCTTCAGCGCGGAGAGTAACCGGCCGACGTCGCGCAACGACTCCAGCGCCGCGCCGTCGCCTTCGCCGGCTTGCGCGTCGACACCCATGCCGAGCGCGACCCGGCGCGGCGTGCCGAACAGGTTGCCGAGCACCGGGAACCCATACTGCGCTTTGTTCTCGAACAACAACGCGGGGCCGCCGGCGCGCAGCACGCGGTCGCACACTTCGGTCATTTCCAGCCTGGGCGACACGGGTTGCGAGATACGGCGCAGTTCACCGATCGTTTCGAGGCGGCTGACGAAATCGCGCAGGTCTTTGTATTTCATCTGTTGCGGTTCAGTGCCGCGTCAGCGGCGAAAGGAAAGGGCGGGGCGGGTTGCCCGGCGCCAGCGGAATTGTCGATTTTACCTGCGTTGGCTAGCGCACGTAGATCGTCCAAATGATCTAGCCGGAACGGCGGAGTGCAGACCGCTCAAAAGGCGCATGCCGCGCGGTTTTCGACGAACTGAACACCGTTCATTATTACAAATAGTTATACTTTTGCTGTTTTATAGTGTTGACGATCTATAAAACCCTGCATAGAATCCGTTCACATTGGTTGCAGGGCATGAACCTTTTTACCATTGCCCCCGGTCCCATCTGACGCGACGCGTCACCGCTTTACCGCCCCCTGCACGGTATTTGACGGCTATTGAAGTTCTCACCAGCGCTTGTCGACGCTGGTATTTCGCGTGGGAGCCAACGCCAACATGCTCTTTTGGCATGGCGCGGGCCATTTCAAGATGGCTCCCCACAGACGGTATTTGCCGTTTTCCCGACGTCGCTGCTGCCCTAACCAGACAGAGCACGCGATGTCTTGACTCTGCGAACGTGTCGTGCCGCCGTTTTCATCTGTTGGCGGAGTTCGCGGATCATGCAACATGGGAGATCTGAATGAACGCCTGGTTATCGTGGCGTCCCGATGAGCGGATCGCGCAAGTTGTGCGCGGTGTGTTGCGTCGCGGGACGCGAATGAGTCATCACCTGTTCAGCATCGTCGGCGGTATCGCTGTCGTGCTGGCAATCGTACTGTGGCTGATGCCGGCTTGGCGCGGCACCTTGGCCGCGCGGCTGATGCCGGTCATCTCCGCCGCTGTGCAGGCGGGTCCAGCCCGTCTGCTGCAAGGCAATCCGCTGCCGTCCTTCGGGCCGCCCAGCCATGCTGCTGCGCCGTCCGACGACTCGCTGTCGTCCAATTCGCCGATTGGCGCCGATACCGCAACCGGTGCGAACACCGGCAGCACCAGCTTCACTGTGGGTAACACCAGTTTCGACGGTGCTTTCGACGGCTCCGGTTCGGCCGGCATGGGCGTCGCGGCGCTCAATGGGCTCGATCCGCGCACGATGCAAAGCGTCAGCGCGCTGGCGCGCCTGATTCCGGCCCAGCGGGTGGCCGCCGACGCGCGCGACGATCGCGTGCTGGTTTCGAGCCGTGAGCAGAATCTGGTTGCGACTTATCT
The DNA here is from genome assembly GCF_008369935.1 of Paraburkholderia panacisoli. Taxonomy (GTDB): domain Bacteria; phylum Pseudomonadota; class Gammaproteobacteria; order Burkholderiales; family Burkholderiaceae; genus Paraburkholderia; species Paraburkholderia panacisoli. Next base: position 45,357 of record NZ_VTUZ01000048.1, read on the forward strand.
GGCGCGGCGTTATCGCGTCGCTCAGGAGCCCGTCAGCGAACTCGTGAAGGCCGCCTTCGATACCGGCCGCGAAGTCGGTCTCGATCCGTTGCTGTTGCTGTCGGTGATGGCGATCGAATCGGGCTTCAACCCGTACGCCGAGAGTGGCGTGGGCGCGCAAGGTCTGATGCAGGTGATGTCCAAAGTGCATTCGGACAAGTTCCAGTATTTCGGCGGCGAGGCCGCAGCGCTCGAACCGGTCGCGAACATCAAGGTGGGCGCGCTGGTGCTGAAGGATTGCATCGCCCGCGGCGGCTCGTTGCCAGGCGGCTTGCGCCTGTACGTCGGTTCGAGCACGCAGGACGACGGCGGCTACGGCGCCAAGGTGATGGCCGAGCGTGGCCGTCTGCGTGACGTGGCGCGCGGGCGCAAGGTGCCGATCAACGCACCGCAGGCGCCGGTTCTGACCGCATCGGCCAATACGAATGCGGCGGCGGTTGCTTCCGGTGGCGGCAAGCGCGTGCAGGTGACGCTTGGCGGCGGCCATCCGTTGAGCGCGGCAACGCCGGCAAAGACGCCGGATTCCGAACAGGACGACGCCGATTCCAATACGAAGCACGTGGCATCCGCTTCGGAGTTGGGCGCCTGAGTTGAAGCACGCGATGCCGATGGCGTGATTGACGCGAGAGTGGCCACGAAAAGCGGCTGCCAGAAAAAAGGACACCAGTTGGTGTCCTTTTTTGCGTCTGGCGGGTCAGGGTGATCGTGAGGGGCTCCGCTGCCCGCGATGTCCGACGGGGCACGCGTGCCTTCACATCTGCCCGCGAGTCCCGATCAAAGCCGCAGCCGCCACGCCAGGCCGGTCAGTGCCGCCCAAACAGCTTCGCCAACCGCTCGACCGCCTCTTCCAGCTTCGGATAAGCGGTCGCGTACGACAGCCGGATGTACTCCTTCGGTGCATGCGTGCCGAAGTCCATGCCCGGCACCAGCACCACGCCCGCGTCGTGCAGCATCGACCTGGTGAGCGCGGCACTGTCGCCGGCCGCCGGATGCGCGACGGTGCGGCAATCGGCATAGACGTAGAACGCGCCGTCGGGCATCACCGGCACTGTGAAGCCCAGCGATTCCAGCGCCGGCGCGATGAAGTCGCGGCGGCGCTTGAACTCGAGACGCCGCGCTTCGTAAGTGGCAATGGTGGCGGGCTCGAAACAGGCAAGCGCCGCATGCTGGGCGAGCGCCGACGCGCAGATGAACAGGTTCTGCGCGAGCTTTTCAAAGGCGCCGACCATGCCGGGCGGCACCACGAGCCAACCCAGCCGCCAGCCGGTCATGTTGAAGTACTTCGAGAAGCTGTTGACGGTGACCACGTCGTCGCCGAACGAGAGCGCCGACACGGGCTTCGCATCGTAGCTCAAGCCCTGGTAGATCTCGTCGACGATGGTGAAGCCGCCGCGCGCCCGCACGGCCTTGACGATGCGTTCGAGTTCGGCCGGCTCGATCGACGTGCCGGTCGGGTTCGACGGCGACGCGAGCAGCACGCCGCGGGTCCGCTCGTTCCACAGGCGCTCGACATCGGCGACGGTCAGCTGGAAGCGTTCGGCCGGGCCGCTCGGCACCATCACCGGCTTGCCTTCGGCGGCAATCACGAAATGACGGTTGCACGGGTAGCACGGATCGGGCATCAGCACTTCGTCGTCGCGATCGACGAGTGCCGCGCAGGCCAGCAGCAATGCGGCGGACGCACCGGCGGTGACGACGATTCGCGCCGGATCGACCTTCACGCCGTACACCTCGGCGTAGTGCGCTGAAATCGCTTCGCGCAACGCGTGCAGGCCGAGCGCGTTGGTGTACTGCGTGACGCCACGGCGCAGTGCGTTGGCCGCCGCCTCGATGACCGGCTCGGGCGCGGTGAAATCGGGTTCGCCGATTCCCATGTGAATGATGTCGCGCCCGTCGCGCTCGAGGAGCGCGGCCTCCTTGGCCAGTTCCATCACGTAGAAAGGCTGGATGGCGTCGACGCGCGCAGCAAGCCGCACCAAAGGTTCGGTCACGGAGTTCATACGATCAAATCCAATTCAGAAGCAAAAGCGGGACGGCGCCTGCGCGAACAGTCATGCGCGCGGCGGTGTCCTTGCGGGCGGCTCGACTGGCCGCATTGGGCGCGGCGCATGACGCGATCCTGCCGGGGTCATGCGCGTGACGCTCAACGCTTCCTGGCCGCCTGCGTTTCTTCGGCGCGCAGTTGCGCCGACAGCTTGTCCAGCACGCCATTCACGTACTTGTAGCCGTCCGCGCCGCCGAACGTCTTGGCGAGTTCAACCGCTTCGTTGATGATCACGCGATACGGAATGTCGACGTGATTCTTCAGTTCGAACGCGGCGACCAGCAGCACGGCGCGTTCGACCGGCGAGAGCTGCTCGAGCGGGCGGTCGAGACACGGCGCGATGGCCGCGGACAGCGCTTCCGAATCGCGGATCACGCCGTGCAGGATCGCGTCCAGATGCTCGTGGTCCGCCTTGTCGAAACCTTGCGCGCCGCGCAGTTGCGCGTCGATCTCACCGGCGGGCGAACCCGACAGCAGCCACTGGTAAAGCCCCTGCGTGGCCAGTTCGCGGGAGCGTCGGCGGGCGCTCTTCATGCCTCTTCCTCTTCTTCGTCTTCTTCTTCGTCGTCGCCGCCGAGCTGTTCGAGCGCGACAGAGAGGTTCGCCATTTCGACGGCCACGCGTGCGGCGTCACGACCCTTTTCGGTCATGCGGGCGACGGCCTGTTCGTCGTTTTCGGTGGTCAGCACGGCGTTCGCAACCGGGATGCCGAAGTCCAGGCCGATGCGCGTGATGCCCGCGCCGCTTTCGTTCGAGACCAGTTCGAAGTGGTACGTTTCGCCGCGGATCACCGCGCCGAGCGCGATCAGCGCGTCGAATTGCGCGCTTTCCGCGAGCTTTTGCAACGCCAGCGGAATTTCCAGCGCGCCCGGCACGGTGACGAGCAGCACGTCTTCGCCGGTCACGCCCAGGCGTTCGAGTTCTTCGATGCAGGAGTCCGCGAGACCGTTGCAGACGGGTTCGTTAAAGCGCGCCTGGACGATGCCGATACGCAGTCCGTCGCCGTCCAGATTCGGTTGGTATTGTCCGATTTCCATGTGAATTCCGTAGTGTTTTGAGTGGGCGCTAAGCGCGTGAATGGTCGGATCAGCCTTGCGGAGCCTGCGCGGTGCTGCCCGGCATCGGTACGAAGCCCGTGACTTCGAGACCGTAACCCGACATGCTGCCCAGCTTGCGCGGGTTCGACAGCACCTGCATCTTGCCGACACCGAGTTCGCGCAGAATCTGCGCGCCGATGCCATACGTCTTGAAGTCGACCGGCCGGCGTTTGAGCGCCTGCGCCTTTTCCTTCGAGTCGAACGCCTTGAAAACGTCGATCAGATGGTCCTTCGAGTCGCCGCAATTGAGCAGCACGATCACGCCGAGATCGCGTTTGGCGATTTCTTTCATCGCTGCGTCTAGCGTCCACGAGTGGGTGGATTCGCCGACTTCGAGCAGATCCAGCACCGACAGCGGTTCGTGCACACGGACCAGCGTGTCCTGCTCGGGCGTCGGCGTGCCACGCACGAGAGCAATGTGCGGATGGCCGCTCGGCTGGTCGAGATACATGACCGCGCGAAACGCACCGTACGCTGTCTGCATGGTGCGCTCGCAAATCCGTTCGACGATCGACTCGGTGCGGCTGCGATAGTGGATCAGATCTGCGATCGTGCCGATTTTCAGACCGTGTTCCTGTGCGAACTCCATCAGGTCCGGCAGGCGCGCCATCGTGCCGTCGTCCTTGATGACTTCGCAGATCACCGCGGCCGGCGTGAGGCCTGCCAGCGCCGTGAAGTCGCAACCCGCCTCGGTATGGCCGGCGCGCACCAGCACGCCGCCGGGCTGGGCCATGATCGGGAAGATATGGCCCGGCTGCACGATGTGGTCGGCCTTGGCGTCCGGCGCGACCGCCGCGGCGATCGTGCGGGCGCGGTCGGCTGCCGAAATGCCGGTGGTCACGCCTTCGGCCGCTTCAATGCTGACGGTGAAGGCGGTGCCGTACTGCGTGCCGTTGCGGTAAGTCATCAGGGGCAGGTTCAGCAGCTTGCAGCGTTCCTGCGTCAGCGTCAGGCAGATCAGGCCACGGCCGTAGCGGGCCATGAAGTTGATCGCTTCCGGCGTGACGAACTCGGCGGCGATCACGAGGTCGCCCTCGTTTTCGCGATCTTCTTCGTCGACGAGGATCACCATCCGGCCGGCTTTGAGTTCGGCGATGATCTCTGGGGTGGAGGCGAGCGTCATGTTGGCGAGATTTTCGGGAAAGCGCGTATTTTACGCCACCCGCGAGTGCAAGTCGCCTCCGCCGGATGGCACAGGCGGTTTGACCGACTGGCGACGAGCCGTACGCCGTTGCTATGCTCGTCGAAACGATGGACGCATGAACCGGCTGACAGCGGCAGGGCGCCGCCGCCAGTCCATACGTGGCCGGGCCTGGGGCTTTGCGCCAGCCCGTTATTTCGGCGCGTTCAGCATGCGCTCGACGTACCGCGCGATCAGATCGATTTCCAGATTCACCTGCGTGCCTTCACGCAGACGCTTGAGCGCGGTCACTTCGACCGTGTGCGGAATCAGGTTGATCGAAAACTCGCAGCCATCGTCGCGATCTTTAACCGAGTTGACCGTCAGACTCACGCCGTTGACCGTGATGGAGCCTTTGTACGCCAGATAGCGGCCGATCTCGCGCGGCGCCAGCACGCGCAGTTCGTGAGATTCGCCGACCGGCGCGAAATGCGTGACCGTGCCGAGGCCGTCCACGTGGCCGGAGACGATATGGCCGCCGAGCCGGTCGTGCGCGCGCAGCGCCTTCTCGAGATTGACTTCGCCAGTCTCGCCCAGGCCCGCCGTGCAGTTCAGGCTTTCGCGCGACACGTCGACTTCGAACGAATGAGCGGTTTTCGCGACCACGGTCATGCAGGCGCCCTGGATCGTGATGCTGTCGCCGAGCTGCACGTCGCCGAGGTCGAGACCGCCGGCCTCGACGTTCAGGCGCACGCCCGCGTCGCCGTCGGTGCCCAGCGGACTGACTGATTCGATGCGGCCCACTGCCGCGACGATTCCTGTGAACATCGTGCTAATCCTTGGTCATTTCGAAACGGATGGAGGCGCGGGAGTGGTGCCGGCTTCGAGTGCGGCCTGTGGCGCGAAGCGCGCGAGAATCCGCAAGTCGTCGCCGATCCGGTCGACCGCGTGGAAATTCAGTTTGACACGGCCCTCGAGTGTTTCGGGCGCGCCAAGATTGAACATGCTCATCGAATCCATGCCGAGCAGGCTCGGCGCGAGATACACGAGCAATTCGTCGACGCAGCCTTCGCGCAGCAGCGAACCGTTCAGCTTGTAGCCCGCCTCGACGTGCAGTTCGTTCACGCTGCGCTCGCCGAGCACGCTGAGCACAGCAGGCAGATCGACCTTGCCGGCCGCGTTCGCCAACTGGACGATCTCCGCGCCGCGCTCGCGCAGCGCGTTGGCGCGATCCGTGTGACGCGAATCGAGATTACCGCAGAAGATCAGCGTGGGTGCGCCGGCCAGGATCTGCGCGTCCGGCGGCACGTCGAGCTGGCTGTCGATCAACACGCGTTGCGGCTGGCGCGGCGTGTCGACGGCGCGCACCGTCATGCGCGGATTGTCTTCCCTGACGGTGCCGATGCCGGTCAGGATCGCCGAAGCACGGGCGCGCCACGCGTGCCCGTCGGCACGCGCCGCTGCGCCGGTAATCCATTGGCTCACACCCGACGGCAGGCCGGTGCGGCCGTCCAGCGAAGCCGCCACCTTCATGCGTACCCAGGGGCGGCCGCGCGTCATGCGCGACACGAAGCCGATGTTCAGCTCATGCGCTTCGCTGGCGAGCAGTCCGCAGCGCACTTCGATGCCGGCGTCGCGCAGCATCGCGAGACCTCGTCCGGACACTTGCGGATTGGGATCTTCCATCGCCGCGACCACGCGCGCCACCTGCGCTTCGATGAGCGCGTTTGCGCACGGCGGCGTGCGGCCGAAGTGGCTGCACGGTTCGAGCGTCACGTAGGCGGTGGCGCCGCGCAGATCATGGCCGCGCGAGCGCGCGTCCTTCAACGCGCGGATCTCCGCATGATCCTGGCCGGCCGGTTGCGTGAAGCCTTCACCGATCACTTCGCCGTTCTTGACGAGCACGCAGCCCACCCGCGGATTCGGGTCGGTGGTGTACATGCCGCGCCTCGCTAATGCAAGCGCGCGTTCCATATGGACGAAGTCGGTTTGCGAAAACATCGGGTCGGGTGCGGTGGTTGGGTCGCGCTGAGTTTCGGTTCAGGTGCTTGCTATGCGGTGCCGGCCTCAGGCCACGAGCGACGCGAAGGCGCCGCGCGCCGCGTCGATCGTGCCGTCGATGATCGCGTCGTCGTGAGCGATCGAAACGAAGCCCGCCTCGTATGCCGACGGCGCGAAGTACACGCCCGTGTCGAGCATCTTGTGAAAGAACGCGTTGAAGCGCGGCACGTCGCTCTTCGTGACTTCGGCGAAGCTGGTCGGGATCGACTCGGTGAAGTAGAGGCCGAACATGCCACCGATCGAGTCGGCCGAAAACGGCACTTTCGCTGCGCGTGCGACCTCGGAGAGACCTTGCGCGAGACGCGCGGTGCGCGCGGCGAGCGTGTCGTAAAAGCCCGGCGCCTGGATCAGCTGCAACGTCTTCAGGCCGGCCGCGACCGCGATCGGATTGCCCGACAGCGTGCCCGCCTGGTAGACGCCGCCGAGCGGCGCGAGGTGAGCCATGATATCGCGCCGGCCGCCGAAGGCCGCCGCCGGCATCCCGCCGCCGATCACCTTGCCCAGACACGTGAGGTCCGGCGTGATGCCGTACACCTGTTGCGCGCCACCGAGCGCGACGCGGAAGCCGCACATCACTTCGTCGAAGATCAGGACCGAGCCGTATTCGCTGCACAGACGCCGCAACGCTTGCAGGAATTCCGGCGTGGCGCGCACGAGGTTCATGTTGCCGGCGACCGGCTCGACGATCACGGAGGCGATTTCGTTGCCGAATGCCTGGAACGCTTCTTCGAGTGCAGCCACGTTGTTGTATTCGAGGACGGTGGTGTGTTTGGCGATATCCACCGGCACGCCCGCCGAAGTCGGATTGCCGAACGTCAGCAGACCCGAGCCGGCCTTCACGAGCAGGCTGTCCGCGTGACCGTGGTAGCAGCCTTCGAACTTGACGATGCGGCTGCGGTTCGTGAAGCCGCGCGCGAGACGCAGCGCGCTCATGGTTGCTTCCGTGCCGCTCGACACCATCCGGACCTGTTCGATCGACGGCACCAGCTTGCAGATTTCTTCGGCGATTTCCACTTCCGACTCGGTCGGCGCGCCGAACGAGAACCCGTTGGCGAGCACGCGTTGGACCGCTTCGAGAACTTCCGGATGGACGTGGCCGAGAATCATCGGGCCCCACGAGCCGATGTAGTCGGTGTAGCGCTGACCGTCCGCGTCCCAGAAGTACGGGCCTTGCGCGCGTTCGATGAAGCGCGGCGTGCCGCCGACGGAGCGAAAGGCGCGCACCGGCGAGTTCACGCCGCCGGGAATGGTGCGTTGCGCGCGTTCGAAGAGGGTTTCGTTTCTGGACATGGCGATGGCTGGAATTGGGGTTGCGCAGCGGCGCACGCCGCTCGTGGGCGATTCGCGCGATGCTGGGATAGGTGGAGAAATTGTACCGGAGTCAGCATGAACAGGTCTTGCGGCTGCCCTGGCAACGCGCGCTTGTGGTCAACCCTGTTGTACGCGTTTCGTCGCTATCTTCTTCGTTACTGGTCGGGGCACGGGTTGGGTGGTCTCGGGTTGGGTGGTCTGTTTGCTCGCCGTCTTCGGCTTCGTGCCTGACTGATTCGTCACTGCCGCGCTTTTTGCCGCGGCCGCGGCATGCGCGGTGACTTTGCTGGAGCGTGTGGGGCCCACGGGCGCTTCAAGCTTCGGCGGCTTGCGTTTGCCGGTGAGTTCGGCCCAGCGCTTTTCCAGTGCGCCTTCCGCGATTGGCTTGATCACCGTGCCCGAGCTTTGCGCGTCCCACGTCTGCACGGAAAACGGATGCGCGCGCAGCATCTCGCGTGAGATCACCGGCGCTTCGTGCGCGTCGACCAGCCAGTCGTACACGAAGTCGATGCACAAACGGTAGCCCCGCTTGGTCGCCGCGTCAGGCACCTCGTAGGGCGCGCGGGTCACATAGCCGGAGCCGAAAATGCCCTTCGGCTCCTGGGCGACGCGATGCAGAAACACGCGATCTCCCGGCAGGATGCCGCGCGCAAATCCGCAGCCCCACACGTCGCTGACAGCGACGCCCGCGGCGACGCGTTTCGCGATGTCGGGCAGCTCGGGCCACGGCCATTTCTTGGGGCTCCAGATCAGCAGGAAAGCGGTCATCGCGTGTTCGGAACAGGATATTGGGGAAGGGGAGTGCGAACACGTCGCGCGCTCCCTAGCGTTCAGGCGGCAGCTTAACCGATCGGCTGCGCAGTTGCCGCGAGCCGCCGCCGCGACCCATGATCCAGCAAGGCAGCTCGACGCAGCAGACACAGCGGCCCCCTCGTGAGCATGATCCCTCGCGTACAATCGAGGCCGTCAAGTTGGTGCTTTCACCGTTCCACCCGTTCCGCTGCCGATCACGGTGCGGCGCTCCATCCGGATTCCCATGTCTCACGTCACCAGAAGCCGGCCTGATGGCCGGCTGATTCTGTTGCTCGGTGCGCTTGCCGCATGCGGGCCGATTTCCATCGATATGTATTTGCCGAGCCTGCCGACCATCGCGCAGGCCTTCGCGATCAACACGGGCGCCGCGCAAGCGACGCTCACCAGTTTCATGTTCGGCTTTTCGATCGGCATGTTGCTCTACGGTCCGCTGTCGGACACGTATGGACGGCGGCCGGTGTTGCTCGGCGGCATCGTCATGTATGCGCTGGCGAGCGTGGCGTGCGCGTTGTCGTTTTCGATCGGCTCGCTGGTGGCATTTCGCTTCGTGCAGGCGCTGGGTGCCGGCGCGGCTTCGGTGCTGGCGCGCGCAATCGCGCGCGACGCGCACGGCCCGACCGATGCAGCCCGTGTGTTGTCGATGCTCGCGATCGTCACGTCGATCGGCCCGTTGCTCGCGCCGCTGATCGGCGGCCAGTTGCTGCTGCTGGGCGGCTGGCGCGTGGTGTTCATCGTGCTGACGCTGTTCGGCGTGGTGTGCGCGGTGACCGCGTTCTTCAAGGTGCCGGAAACGTGGCCGCGCGAGAAGCGCGCGCATTCCGCGTTGCTGAAATCGTTCGGCGCTTACGGCAAGCTGCTGCGCGATCCGGTCGCGTGGGGGCACATGCTGTGCGGTGGCATGGCGTTCGCGTCGATGTTCGCGTACATCACGGCGACCCCTTTCGTCTACATCGAATACTTCCATGTGTCGGCACAGCATTACGGCTTCCTGTTCGCGTTGAACATCGTCGGGATCATGTTGGGCAACTTCCTGAATACACGCCTCGTGGGCCGGCTCGGCTCGCTGCCAATCATCTCCTTTGCGGCAACCGTGAGCTTCGGTGCTTCGCTGTTCGTGTCTCTCGTGTCGCTGACGGGCTGGGGCGGATTGTGGTCGATCGTGTTCGGTCTGTTCTTCGTGGTCGGGGTGGTGGGGTTGTTGTCCGCCAACTGCACGACTGATTTGATGCACCGTTATCCGGTCAACGCGGGCGCCGCGGCCGCTGTGTTCGGCGCGGTTCAGCTGGCGCTCGGCGCGTTGTCGAGCCTGGCGGTCGGCCTGTGGCAGGACGGCTCACCCAGGGGCATGGGCATCGTGGTGGGCGTCGCGGGAACGCTGTGTTACGTCGGCCGGATGCTGGTCGTCAGGTGGCATGGGACGAAGGCGCCGGTCGCGGCGATGTGATGCTTGGCTGGTGGTTGGGTGAACGTTGCGTGAAGGTCGCGTGAGGGTTGTGCGGCGGTTGCGTGTGGCTTGCCCGCGCACGGCCTGAAGCGAACAATGCCGGCGTAGACGATACGGCTGACATCGCATGCAGACCTGACGACGACGCCCGGCGCGCCGTGTCTACGGAAAACACCAGGTGTTGCGTGCGCGCGACCGTGCGTAGCAAATTGGGTTGCTATGATGGAGTCACTGTTCCTCGGAGCGGCAATCATGGCGATCAGAGACTTGATGAATGGCGAACGGCAACAAGCCGCTTTCGCCGAAGCGCAGAAGCTGGCTGACAGCGGCGCCTATCACGACTACACGGACATCGAATACGTCTTGCGCTTTGATTTTGGTTTGACCGATGTATCGGCTTTGCTCGACAGCCAGCCGATGCATCGCGACCTGAATCGCCGTTGCGCCGATGCGCGCGAGAAACTGGAGGCGCTTAGCGTGTGACGCGTGGTCGGACGCGGGCGCTGATTGAAGCGTGCGAGGTGCGCGAGGTGCAGTGAACGCTGCGCAATGTGATGCATCGCGTCTTGTTGCATTCAACGCTGCACGTTCATTTGCTGGGACCACATTGCCCGTGACTGCGCATTGCTTCGCGCATGCGACTAAAGACGCTGCCATGGGAGTGCGCAGCACGCGTCATCGCGCGTGCGACCACGCGCCTGCTGGGCGTTCGTTATCTATTGGAGTCGTAGTCATGGCCGGTAGCCAGCATCCACGTTTGCCACAGACGGACAACCCGACCGCGCTCGCAAAGCCGGGCGGCCACTACAGCCATGTCGCGATCGCGAATGGCTTCGCATTCGTTTCGGGGCAATTGCCGATCGACGCGCAAGGCAACAAGCTGGCCGATGCGTCGTTTGAGGCGCAAGCCGAACAGGTGCTGGCCAATGTGAAAGCCGCGCTCGAGAGCGTCGGCAGCAGCATCGCGCAACTGGTGCAGGTGCGCGTCTATATCGTCGAGATTGAAAACTGGATGAGTTTCAACCAGATTTACGCGCGCTGGGCAGGTGAAGCGCGACCGGCGCGTGCTGTCGTGCCAGTGCCGCAATTGCACTATGGCTTCAAGATCGAAGTCGAGGCGACCGCGCTGGTGTAGGTCGCAGCCCTCGCGGCATGGCGACTTACTCCACCTCGCGTGAACACCTCATGCGAGCACAGCGGGCACAAACGGAAAAGGGGCCTGTCGGCCCGTTTTTGCTGATGACTTGGCGGAGGCGGTGAGATTCGAACTCACGGAAAGATTGCTCCTTCGCCGGTTTTCAAGACCGGTGCCTTAAACCACTCGGCCACACCTCCAAGCCGCGAATTGTAACCTGAAAAATCTTCGCTGCGGCGTTCACTCGATCCGCAATCACTGCGGATCTTTAAGAAACAGCGCTTGCAAATCGTTGAGAAACGCCTGACCAAGCGGCGTCGGCGCAATCTTTTCGTGGTCGCGCGTAATCAGCTTGCGCCGTTCGGCCTCCTGCAATGCCGGTTCGATCGAAGTCATCGACAGCCCCGTGCGCTCGACGAACCGATGCACCGGAAAGCCCTCCACCAGTCGCAGTGCGTTCAGCATGAATTCGAACGGCAGGTCACGCGGTCCGACTTCGTGCTCTTCCTGCACCGCCGTGCCGGCCAACGCCTGCTCGATGAAGGTGGTCGGATGTTTGTAGCGCACCTGGCGCAGCACGCGATTCGGAAATGACAGCTTCGTATGCGCGCCCGCGCCGATGCCGAGATAATCTCCGAAGCGCCAGTAGTTCAGGTTGTGCTTGCTCTGCCGATGCGGCTGCGCATACGCCGACACCTCGTAGCGCGTGTAACCGGCCGCCGTCGTGCGCTCGTGAATCCAGTCCTGCATGTCGGCGGACGCGTCGTCGTCGGGCAACGCGGGCGGGAATTTCGCAAACAGCGTGTTCGGTTCGAGCGTCAGGTGATACAGCGACAGATGCGGCGGCGCGAACGACAACGCCGTCTCCACATCGGCCTGGCATTCGGCGAGCGTCTGACGCGGCAGCGCGAACATCAGGTCGAGGTTGAAGTTGTCGAACGTGGTGGCGGCGACTTCGACCGCGTGGCGCGCTTGCGCTGCGTCGTGAATCCGGCCGAGCGCCTGCAGATGCGCTTCGTTGAAACTCTGGATGCCCACCGACAGCCGGTTCACGCCGCTCGCGCGAGACTGCGCGAATTTGTCGGCTTCGAACGTGCCGGGGTTGGCCTCGAGCGTGATCTCCGCGTCGGCGTCGAGCGGCAGCAGCGCGCGTATGTCCGACAGCATGCGGTCGAGTCCCGCCGCCGACAGCAGGCTGGGCGTGCCGCCGCCGATGAACACCGTATGCACCTGGCGGCCCCAGATCAACGGCAGCGCCATCTCGAGGTCGGCACGCAATGCGTCGAGGTAGTCGTTCTCCGGGAACGTGTCGCCTTTCCACTCGTGCGAGTTGAAGTCGCAATACGGACACTTGCGCACGCACCACGGGAAATGCACGTACAGCGCCAACGGCGGCAGCGACGTCAGGCGAATGGCGCCCGGCGACGTGAATGCCTTGATGACGCCGCTGCCGATCTCGGCAGGCGCGGGCTTGATCGGAATCACGCTTCCTCCGTCAGGCGCGCGAGCAGTTGCCGCAACGCGATCGCACGATGACTGCTGGCGTTTTTCACCGCCGGCTCCAGCTCCGCGGCGCTCGCGTTCAGCGACGGCAAAAAGAAGTACGGGTCGTAGCCGAAACCATGTTCGCCACGCGGCGCGTCGAGGATTTCGCCATGCCAGCGGCCTTCGGCGATCAGCGGTTCGGGATCGTCCGCGTGACGCACGAGGGCCAGCACGCAGTAGTAATAGCCGCGGCGATCGCTTTCGCCTTGCAGCGCGGCAACGAGGCGTGCGTTATTCGCTGAGTCGCTCTTGTCGCCGCCGGCGAGTTGCGCATAGCGCGCCGAATACACGCCGGGCGCGCCGCGCAATGCGCGCACGCACAGGCCGGAGTCGTCGGCGAGAGCGGGCAGGCCGGTGAGCTTTGCCGCATGGCGCGCCTTGGTGAGCGCGTTTTCGACGAAGGTCGGATGCGGCTCTTCCGCTTCGGGCACATTCAGCTCGCCTTGCGCAACCAGCTCGATGCCGGCCGCGCCGAGCAGCGCCGCGAACTCGCGCAGCTTGCCCGCGTTGTTCGACGCCAGCACGACTTTCTTCAACGATGCATTCAACGGCGCGCTTGCGCCGTTGCCTTCACGAACCTCATTCACACTTTTGCTCCAGCGCTGCTTTCTGTTTTGCGATCAGCGTGTTGATGCCGTCGCTTGCCAGATCGAGCAGCGCGCTCATTTCGTCGCGCGAGAAGGGCACGCCCTCGGCGGTCCCCTGGACTTCGACGAAGCCGCCCGCGCCCGTCATCACCACGTTCATGTCGGTGTCGCATTGCGAGTCCTCGTCGTAGTCGAGGTCGAGCACCGGCAGGCCGTCGTACACGCCGACCGAGATCGCGGCGACGTAGTCGTTGATCGGCGAGGTTTCGATGCGGCCGGTGGCGAGCAGCTTCGCCACTGCGTCGTGCGCGGCCACGAACGCGCCGGTGATGCTGGCCGTGCGCGTGCCGCCGTCGGCCTGGATCACGTCGCAATCGATGTGCAGCGTGCGCGCACCGAGCTTCTCGAGATCGAACACCGAGCGCAGCGCGCGGCCGATCAGCCGCTGGATTTCCTGGGTGCGGCCGGTCTGCTTGCCGCGCGCCGCTTCGCGGTCGCTGCGGGTATGCGTGGCGCGCGGCAGCATCCCGTATTCGGCGGTGAGCCAGCCCTGGCCGCGGTCGCGCAGAAACGACGGCACGCTCTCGGCGATGCTCGCCGTGCAGATGACTTTCGTGTCGCCGAATTCGACCAGCACCGAGCCCTCTGCGTGCTTCGTGTAGTGGCGCGTGATGCGCACGTCGCGCAGCTGATTGGCCTGGCGGCCGCTGGGGCGTTGGGTGTCGTTGATCATTTGGGATTGGTCTGGAAGAAATGCGGAGGGAAAGGGCGATTTTACCGCCGATCGGGTAGGGCGGTCACCCGCGCGCCTCGCCGCTGAACGGCCGTGTTGGCGACGAGTGGCAATGCAAGCCGGACGCTTCCCGCCGAATGACGATTTGCGGTGCCGGGCCACTGCGCGCTTGCCCGCATGGACGCTCGCTCCCGGCGGATGTCGCCGCCAAAAATGGGATAATGCCGGTTCCCCGCCCCGCGTCTCGTACACGCCGGGCGATTTGCCTCTCAGGCCAGCGTCGAACGCATGGCCGCAATCGCGAGAAATACGATGATCTACAGCATGACTGGCTATGCGAGCGCCACGCGCGAACTCGTGGCGGCATCAGGCACAGGCGGTGTGAGCGTGTCGGTCGAACTGCGCACGGTGAACTCGCGCTTTCTCGATCTGAACTTCCGTATGCCGGAAGACGTGCGCGTCTGTGAACCGACGCTGCGCGAAATGCTGATGAACAAGCTGTCGCGCGGCAAGGTGGATATCCGCATCAACCTGCAGCGCAGCGAGCAGTCCGCCAATGCGGGCGCGATCAATCGCGACGCGTTGACGCAGCTCGCGCTGCTCGAGCGCACGGTGCTCTCCACGTTCCCGGAAGCGGGACGCCTGCGCACCGGCGAAATTTTGCGCTGGCCGGGTGTGCTGGCCGAAAGCGGCGTGGCGCCGGAAACGCTGCGCGACGCGGTGCTCGCGTGCGGCAAGCAGGCGATCACCGACCTGATCGACGTGCGTGCCCGCGAAGGCGCGCAACTCGCCACGATGCTGCTCGCCAACGTCACCGAGATGGAAGCGATCGTCACGAAGATCACGCCGCTCGTGCCGGAGCTGATTGCCAAACATCAGCAGAAGATCGTCGAACGTCTGCAGGAAGCGCTCGGCATCGCCGCGCCGGATACGGCCGCGACCATCGTCTCGCGCGAAGAGATCAACGAACGGATTCGCCAGGAAGTGACGATGTACGGCATCCGTATCGACATCGCCGAAGAGCTGTCGCGCCTCACGGCTCACCTGAACGAAACGCGTCACGTGATCGAGAAGGGCGGCAAGGTCGGCAAGCGGCTCGACTTCATGATGCAGGAACTGAACCGCGAAGCGAACACGCTCGGCTCGAAGGCGGCCGCGAAGGAACTGGCGGATTCGTCGATGACCCTGAAGCTGCTCATCGAACAGATGCGCGAGCAAGTACAGAATCTGGAATAAGGCTGGAGCACCCTCAACATGACCGATCACAAACGCGAAACCGGCGCACCGCGCAACCCTTACGCCGGTGCTTATCCCGGCAATCTGTTCATGGTCGTCGCGCCTTCGGGGGCGGGCAAGTCGACGCTCGTGAACGCGCTGCTCGCCGGCGATGACGCGATCCGTCTGTCGATCTCGTACACGACGCGCCCGCCGCGCCCGAAGGAACAGGACGGCGAGCACTATCACTTCACGAGCGTCGACGACTTCATGCAGCGTCACGACCAGGGCGAGTTTCTGGAAAGCGCGGAAGTGCATGGCAACTACTACGGCACGTCGCGCGTGTGGATCGAGGAGCAGATGAAGAGCGGCCATGACGTGCTGCTCGAAATCGATTGGCAGGGCGCGCAGCAGGTGAAGAAGCAGTTTCACAACGCGGTCGAAATCTTCATCTTGCCGCCGTCGCTCGAAGCGCTCGAAGAGCGTCTGAAAAAGCGCGGCCAGGACGAGCCGAACGTGATCACGCGCCGACTGCTGGCGGCCGGCAGCGAGATGGCGCACGCGGCCGAAGCGGAGTACGTCGTGATCAACGAGAACTTCGATCGCGCGCTCAGCGAACTGCAGTGCCTCGTCGCCGCCACGCGCTCGCGCTTCGCGTCGCAGTACGCCCGTCACACGCAGCTTTTCGTGCAGCTCGGCATTCACCTGCCGCACGCGTGAGCGCGGCGTGGTGTCGAGCACATAAGGTAGAATAAGCAACATACTGAGAAGGAACCCAACATGGCCCGCATTACCGTCGAAGACTGCCTCAAACAGATCCCGAACCGTTTCGAACTCGCGCTTGCCGCAACCTATCGCGCGCGTCAGCTCGCTCAAGGCCACACGCCGAAGATCGAAAGCCGCGACAAGCCCACCGTCGTCGCACTGCGCGAAATCGCAGCCGGCCAGGTCGGCGTCGAAATGCTGAAGAAGGTGCCGGTTTAAGGCGCACTGTTCCGTTTTCGATTTGCCACGTATTTGCCATACCTGATTGCATCAACGTGTAGACCGGCGTCCAACCCTGAACCGCTACGGAGGCGACCATGAGTGCTACCCCGCCCACCGCCACGGAAGTGGAACACGACGCCGACTTGCCCTCGTCTGCACGGAAGTACATCGACGCGGTCCTCGAACAGTCGTTCCGCCATCTGTTCGGACCGACCGCCACGCCGGAGCAGCCGCGCCGGCATGACGTCGTCTCCATCGCCAAATTGACGTCCGTCCTGTCCGGCTATCTGCAGCCGGACGAGATCAAGGACATCAAGGCCGCCTTCCATTTCAGCGACGAAGCCCACCTCGGCCAGTACCGCCAGAGTGGCGAGCCTTACATTACGCATCCGGTCGCCGTCGCGGAAATCTGCGCCGGCTGGAATCTCGACGCCCAGGCCATGATGGCGGCGCTGTTGCATGACGTGATGGAAGACCAAGGCGTGACCAAGGCCGAACTCGCCGAGCGTTTCGGCGCGAAGGTCGCGGAACTGGTCGATGGTTTATCGAAGCTGGACAAGATGGAATTCCGCAATCGCGAAGAGGCGCAGGCGGAAAACTTCCGCAAGATGCTCCTCGCGATGGCGCGCGACGTCCGCGTGATTCTGGTCAAGCTCGCCGACCGGCTGCACAACATGCGCACGCTCGGCGCGGTGCCGCCGGAAAAACGCCGTCGCGTGGCGCGCGAGACGCTGGATATCTATGCGCCCATCGCGCACCGGCTCGGCCTGAACAATACCTATCGCGAGCTGCAGGACCTGAGCTTCGCGAATTTCAATCCGCACCGGTACGCCACGCTCGAAAAAGCCGTCAAGGCGGCGCGCGGCAACCGCCGCGAAGTCGTCGGCAAGATTCTGGAGTCGGTGCAGCGCGGCATTGCCGACGCGAAGATCGACGCCGAAGTCACGGGCCGCGAAAAGACCATCTTCAGCATCTACAAGAAGATGCGCGACAAGCAGTTGTCGTTCTCGCAGGTGCTCGACGTCTATGGCTTTCGCGTGGTGGTCGAGAGCGCGCTGGAGTGCTACACCTGCATCGGCGCGCTGCATGCGTTGTATAAGCCCGTGCCGGGCAAGTTCAAGGACTACATCGCAATCCCGAAGGTGAACGGCTATCAATCGCTGCACACCACGCTGGTCGGCCCGTTCGGTGCGCCGATCGAGTTCCAGGTCCGCACGCGCAAGATGCACGAGATCGCCGAAGCGGGCGTGGCCGCGCACTGGCTGTACAAGAACGGCAGCGCGGACCTGAACGATGTGCAAAAGCGCGCGCACCAGTGGCTGAAGTCGCTACTCGACATTCAGAGCGAAGCGGGCGACTCGAGCGAGTTCCTCGAACACGTCAAGATCGATCTGTTCCCGGATGCGGTCTATGTCTTTACGCCGAAGTCGAAAATCATGGCGCTGCCGCGCGGCGCCACCGCGCTCGACTTTGCGTACTCGATCCACAGCGACCTGGGCAATCAGTGTGTCGCCGTGAAGATCAACAATGAATTGCTGCCGCTGCGGACCGAGTTGAAGAGCGGCGATATCGTCGAAGTCATCACTGCGCCGTACTCGAAGCCCAATCCGGCGTGGCTGGGTTTCGTGCGCAGCGGTAAGGCGCGTTCCGCGATCCGCCATTATCTGAAGACGATGCGTCTGAACGAATCTGTGCAGCTCGGCGAGCGGCTGGTGGACCAGGCGTTGAAGGGTTATGGACTGGCGCTGTCGGATGTGACGCCGGAAGCGTGGGAAAAGCTCGTGCAGTGGACGGGTAACAAGAATCGTCAGGAAATTTTCGCGGACATCGGCCTCGGCCGGCGTGTCGCAGCGGTCATGGCCAAGCGCATCGAAGTGCTGATGAGCGGCCGCGACGCCGACGACGACGGTTCGCGCTCCGAGTCCGGTTCGACGCCGCATGCGCCGCCGGTGGTCATCACGGGCACCGAGGGCATGTCGGTGCAGCTGTCCGCCTGCTGCCGTCCGATTCCGGGCGACGACATCATGGGCTATATCGGGATCGGCCTCGGCATGGCCATCCACACCACCGATTGCCGCGTCGCGCAGCGAATCCATCGCCGCGATCCGGGCCGCTGGATCGACGTCGCGTGGGCGCCGCAGCCGGGTCGTCTGTTCGACGTCGCCGTCAAGGTGCTGGTCAAGAACACCAAGGGCGTGTTTGCCCGCGTGGCTGCCGACATCACGTCGGCGGATGCGAACATCGTCCACATCGCGATGGACGAAGACTTGTCGCAGGAATCCACGGTCCTGCGCTTCGTGATCCAGGTCAGCGATCGCGTCCATCTGGCCAACGTGATGCGCCGGGTGCGCACGAACCCGGACGTCATGCGCATTGCGCGCGAACGGCCGAGCGAAGAAGGGCATCACCGTCACGAAGGCGGCATGCGAATCGATCGCGAGCGCGCGGATTACTGATCGGCGCTGGTTTCACGGCTCAGAATTTGCGTCAGCGTGCCCGGAGAACCTGCCGTCTTTCGCTCAAAGCTGAGCATGCGGGCGGCAGGCGAGTCTCATCCGAGTTTCAGCCGAATCTCAGGGAGAACGCCTATGAACATAGCCGACCTCGATGGCGTGGCGCTCGATTATTGGGTGGCGCGCAGCCTGCACGACTTCGTGCGCGAAATCTATTTCACCGACAGCGGCGAAACCGTCTCGATTCGCGGTAACGACCGTGGTCGTCCTTGGGATGGGCGGTTCACGCCGGCCATCTCCTGGGAAGCGGCGGCCGTGGTGTTGGAGCGCACACAGCGACTGGAGGTGCGTGAACGAACCGATGCGGGCACGACATACTGCGTCGCCGAGTTTCAGGGCGGCCATCGAACGGTGGAAGGACGGGGAGACTCGCTGCGCGTCGCGCTGCTGCGGGCCTTCGTCGCAAGCCGCTTCGGCGATAGCGTGGGCGATGTGCTGCGCGAGCCGCAGGCATTGACCGGCGCGCGAGCCGACGTGATCGGCGAGCAAACGGTGGGCGGGGTGGTCGAGGACGTGCCGAGCCCGGATGGACGGATCGGGGATATTCAGTCGCCTCCGCGATAACGGGTGGTGTCACCGAAGGGTTGAGGCGCTTTGCGCAAAAAGCACTGGACAAAAAACAAAGGGCCTTCCGATTGGAAGGCCCTTCATAGGTGGTGCGGCTGGCAGGATTCGAACCCACGACCCCTTGGTTCGTAGCCAAGTACTCTATCCAACTGAGCTACAGCCGCACGCTTAAACCGGTGATGCTTGCTGCAATGAAACCGGGTAAAACGTGACGGATTCCCGGAGGGAAGCCCTCGAATAATTGGTGCGGCTGGCAGGATTCGAACCCACGACCCCTTGGTTCGTAGCCAAGTACTCTATCCAACTGAGCTACAGCCGCACACAGAAACGAGATTATAGCCAAAGGTTTTGGAAAAGGGAAGCGTGTAAAGCGATTTGTCTGATGGGCCTGATCGTGTACCCTTGATAGGCAGTTGCATGCTGCAGTTAATGGACCATTATGAACAAGGCCTTTGTCAAAGAGTCGAGTGAAGAGAACGACGACGACCTCGACGTCGCCCAGCCGGAAGTCCCGGCGGGTACCAAAAACTACATCACGCCTGCCGGTTACCGGCGCATGCGCGATGAACTGCTGAATCTGATCGATGTCGAGCGGCCCGAAGTGGTCAGGCTGGTGTCGTGGGCGGCGTCGAACGGCGATCGCTCGGAGAACGGCGACTACATCTATGGCAAGCGCCGCTTGCGCGAGATCGACCGGCGCATCCGCTTTCTGACCAAGCGTCTCGACCTCGCCGAAGTCGTCGATAGCAGCAAGCAGGAGAACATCGATCAGGTTTTCTTCGGCGCGACCGTCGAATATGCGACGGAAGATGGCGAGGTGCATACGGTGACGATCGTCGGCATCGACGAGGTTGATCTGGATGTCGGTCACGTGAGCTGGATTTCGCCGGTTGCGCGCGCGCTGCTCAAAGCGAAAATCGGCGATACGGTCACGTTGTATACCCCGGTCGGCCCGCAGCCGATCGATATACTCGACGTCAAATATCCGGCGCCCGATACGGGCGGCTAGGTGCACGACTCGCTGCGCCTGGTGAGGTGCCGGGGTCAGGGCAGATCAGACTGTGGCGACGAAAGTCCGCCTTGTCGGGCCCGGGACAATCATCGTGAGCGCTTGCTTCTGTCTGCAGCCTGCGCCTCGGATCGAACCTGCCGTTGGGGTTCCGGTTCAGATCTCTCGACACGGTCGGCGCGGCATAAAAAAAGACGCCGCGAACGGCGCCTTTCGATACTGCGAGTACTGCGCAGCTTTGAATGCTTAGAAGCGGTGACGCAGACCCGCGGTCACAGCGACCTGCTTGTTGTTGCTCGATGCTGCGCCAAGGCCATTGATGCTGGCGTCGACGATCGCGCCTTCGTTGGCTTGCTGATATACACCTTGCAGGTACACGTCGGTACGCTTGGACAATGCATACGCGGTTTGCAGGTTGAACTGGTTCCAATGAACATGCGAGCTGGACAGGTTCGCGCGGGT
Source organism: Paraburkholderia panacisoli (assembly GCF_008369935.1). Classification (GTDB taxonomy): domain Bacteria; phylum Pseudomonadota; class Gammaproteobacteria; order Burkholderiales; family Burkholderiaceae; genus Paraburkholderia; species Paraburkholderia panacisoli. The sequence goes on from NZ_VTUZ01000048.1 coordinate 66,039, forward strand.
GTACGTGTACGCACCGGCGATGCTGATGGCCGGCGTCAGGGCGTAACGGGCGTTGGCTTCGAAGTTCTGGAACTGAGCGCTGTTGGTCGGGAAGGCAATGCCGCCCGTGACGCCCGACGAACCCTGGCTGATGCCCGCGAGGCCCTGCAGGTTCGTTTGCGAGTACACGAGGCCGACCGTTGCCGGGCCGAACGCGTAGTTCGCACCTGCACCCCACGTTTGCTGACGGGCAGCGAAGAACGTGTTGTCGCCCGAAACAGCGCCGCCCGAGTTGAATGCAGCGGCCGCGCTGTTCGCGCCATTGCTGTTCAGTTGCAAGTAAGCAGCGGCGACATTCAGGCCGCCCCAGTTGTACGACGCGCCCGCACTGTAAGCGCGGTTGTTGGCGAAGCCGGCAGCCTGGTTCGAGAAGCCGTACAACGCGCCGAACTTGAAGCCGCCGTAGTTCGCGCTCTGGTACTTGACCGAGTTGTTGACACGGAACGAGTTGTTCAGGTTGTCGTTGTCGAACGGGTGTGCGAACTGCGTGCCGCCGTATTGCGTGCCGGTCAGCGCCAGCGGGCCGACGTAATCGACCATGCTGTCATATTGACGACCGAGGGTTACCGCGCCGAACTGGTTGCTCGACAGACCGACGAAAGCCTGCCGGCCGAACAGACGGCTGTTCTGCTTGAGCGTGCCGTCATTGATGCCGAAGCCGTTTTCCAACGTGAAGATAGCCTTCAGCCCGCCGCCCAGATCTTCCGCGCCACGCAGGCCGAAACGGCTGCCGTTCACCGAGCCGCTCGTCATTTGCCAGTTGCTATGACCGTGCTGATTGTTCGTGTAAGTAATGCCGGCGTCGATCAGGCCATATAGCGTCACGCTGCTTTGCGCGTGCGCAGCGGTCGCAAAAACGCCCATGAGGGTCGCGACCATGACTGTTTTCTTCATTTTGTAACTCCGATAGCGAGAGAAGTATTTAAAACCCTGGCTTGGGAGACCTTCACGCGGGACGCTGCGAGAGGCGGGATCCGTGTGAGATGCGCGCTGACCAAACCCGCGCTGGTTTCCGGTTAGGCAGAGTGTAGAGAGACACTTCGCGAAACGGGCGTTCCGATTTTCGCAATAAAGTATTACGCGTTCGGAAACGATGCGCGAGCGCCCTGTGAGCCTTATGAATAAAGGCTCTGCGGGTTATTAAGCGATTGGGAGGCGGTGTTCATTAAATTTGCGTTGCTCATTTGCGACAGTAAACGATGCAAAAAAACAACGAGCAAGTATCAAAGACACGGATTGTTGTTATTGCCGCAATAAGTGATTGTTAATTGTGTAAATAATAGGAATTGATTGAGCCGCTATACTGGAATCTCTGCTTTCCGAAGCAGACTTTTTCGTTGTCGAAAAAGATCTCCAAACCTTTGTCAGCGCGACTCCCCAGTCGCGCTTTTTTTCGTCTGCTGAGCGGCGATGCGCGAGGAGCTGCTTAGTGTGCGGGCGCTGGGTCGTCCACGTCGTTCCAATCGGCCGTTGCCGAGACGCACCAGTCTTCCATCACGTAATGGCGAGCGTCCATTGGGCACGAAAGCAGATTCTGCCAATGATCCCCGTGCCACATGACGTCGAATTCTAAAGAGTCGGTGGCAGCCGGTACGGGATGCTCGGAAGCGGTCTTTGTGTGCGAGTGAGTGAGCTGCAGGACGAGGCGGCGAATTTCATTGAGCAACATGACAATCTCCTGATACGCATTCCAACCACTGATTTCGATCATGCGGCCGTGAATGCGCAGCAACAACTCGGACAAACACTTACGAAAAATAGATTTCGTTACATTTATTCAAGACTGTCTGCTGAAAAAATTCCCACTGTTGGGCATGTTGCGGCACTACTTGGGTAATATTGACGTGCTATTTTATTCTGTAGTTAATAAATAGAAGCAGGCGGATAAACGGCAGTCTTGTTTTGCGCAGACGCGCTAAACGTATACGAAAAATTTTCTTGACGAGAATTCTTCACTCCCCGTATAACAGCAAGGCTGAATTCCAGCTGCCGTTTCTGCTTATGAAATAGCAGTGTTATTCAACGTGAGGGCCAATGCCCGCTTCTGGATAAACTATCGAGGGAAACTGAAAAAATGGAAACTGGTGTCGTCAAATGGTTTAACGATGCTAAAGGCTTTGGCTTCATCACTTCGGATTCCGGTGGCGACGATCTGTTTGCCCACTTTTCGGAGATTCGCGCGGAAGGCTTCAAGTCGCTGAAGGAAAACCAGCGCGTTTCCTTCGACGTGAAAGCGGGCCCAAAGGGCAAGCAGGCGGCGAACATCAAACCGCTGTAAGTCTGCAGCGTGCCGCCGGCCGCTGATTGCTAAAAGCCCTCGTCTGAACGCGAGGGCTTTTTTATTGCTCCTGAGATGATCTTCCATGTCGCAGTACCGATTAACTACATGGTTAAAATGGATTAAATGAAATGGTAAAAGGATGACTGCAATCTCTGTCGTTTTCAAATTTGCGCGGCCAAAAAATATAATGGCTCGGGGTTGCACTCGAATTCACGACTCGCCCACAAATAGGCTCTGCGCGCGGCAACCCAGCCGGGCCGATGTGATGCGATTCGGGTGCGCGGCGGTCAACTGGTGCATACTTGCCGCAAAGCCACACGTCCAAAGTATCTCTTTCCATGTCTGAACAGCTTTTGCCGGAACCGGCCCTGGATGTCCCGATCGTTTTCGTCGACCTCGAAACCACCGGCGGTTCCACCAGCGAGCACCGCATTACCGAGGTCGGCGTCGTCGAAGTAGGGCCGGCCGGCGTGTCGCGCTGGAGTAGTCTGATCGACCCGCAGCAGCCGATTCCGTCGTTCATCCAGCAGCTCACCGGTATCACGAACACCATGGTGCGCGGCGCGCCGACTTTCGACGCCATCGCGCCGGCTTTGTTCGAGCGCCTGAACGGCAAACTATTCGTCGCGCATAACGCTAGTTTCGACCGCGGCTTTCTGCGCGGCGAGTTCCGCCGGGCCGGTATCGCGTTCGACCCAGATGTGCTGTGCACGGTGCGTCTGTCGCGCGCGTTGTTTCCCGCGGAGAAGCGTCACGGGCTCGATGCGCTGGTCGAACGTCACGCGCTCGTGCCTTTCGATCGCCACCGCGCGCTCGCCGACGCCGATCTCATCTGGCAGTTCTGGCAGCGCCTGCATGGCCTCGTGCCGCTCGACGTCCTGCGCGCGCAGATCGAGCGCACCACGCGGCGCTACCGGCTCGCTGGCGATATCACGGAAGATCTGCTCGATTCCGCGCCAGCCGGTTGCGGCGTCTATGCCTTTTTTGGCGAAAGTGACTTGCCGCTGTACGTCGGACGAAGCGTGCGTGTGCGTCAGCGCTTACGCTCGCATCTGACCGGCGAGCGGCGCTCATCGAAGGATATTCGGCTTGCGCAGCAGGTGCGGCGGGTTGAGTGGCGCGCGACCGGCGGCGAACTGGGCGCGATGCTGGCCGAAGCGCAGTGGATCGCGACGTTGCGCCCCGGCCATAATCGCGTGCCGCGCGTCATGAAGAGCGATCCGGCGGACGCCCCTTGGCCGTTCGAGGGGCCAGTCGTCTTCGAGGAGCAGGAGGAGGCATCGCAGGCGCGGGCTTTTCACGTGGTCGACCGTTGGCGTTACGTGGGACACGCGGCCTCGCTTGCGCAGGCGGCCGAGTTGTACGCGTCGAGCGTCGTGGGGCCGTTCGAGCTCTCGACCTATCGCCTCCTGCAAAGTCACCTTGCACGCGGCCTGCGCGTGCTGCCGTTGAGCGTATTGAAGGACACGCCGGTGTCGAGTCTCGCTTGATGGGCCTCGTGCGCGCGGCCTGAGGCGCTCATCCGCGGATGAAGGCAGATTCGGGCGGTCAGCCGCCCGCGTTCTACTGCACCTGCCGGATCAACCGGTCGCACCCACGCCGCCCGTTTCGCACACGTGAGCCAGCGCGCGAGTCAACGCGCTCGAGCGGGTCGAGTCATAACGGGTCAGCGATTTCCAGTTGGCAAGCGATTGCGCAACGCGCGACGGACAATCATCCGCCGTGCGCAGTGGTTGCACGCGCGCAAGACCAGCCACGAGCGATTGCGTCAGCCGGTCAAGCTGAGGCCTGGTGCTGGTCGCGAGGTCAGGCGCGGGCCCTTGCGGCGGCTGCGTGCTGCGCCAGCTGGCGAACAGCGCGTTTTGCACGTCCTTGCTCGCGTCGATCTGATCCTGGAAGAAGGCGCGGGCGAATACCGGGTCGACGTTCGCGGCCACAGCGCGCTTTTCCACATCGGCCAGTAGCGCGTTCTCGCGCGGTGTATCGGTAATCGCTTGGTGATTGGCCCATTTCCAGCGCGCAACTGGCTCGGCAAGCGCGAGGCGCTGCGAAACCAGCCCGATCAGATTGGTGAGCGCGGTGTCGTCGCCATCGGCGACGGCGGGGGCAGGGGCGAATGCGAGCCACGCGGCTAACGCGAGTGCGCATGACGCGCCAAGGCGATACGAACGATTCATGGGAAGTGAGCGTGGCCGGGCGGCCGCCGAGGAAAAAGCAGAAGAATAAATGATGTCCCACCCAGAAGGGCGGTGTCTTGCGCGAATGAAGGGCAACGTCCGACAGATTTTGGCGGTCCGCGCTAAAGAGAAGGGCGCACGCAACCACGCGCCGTGGCCACGTAGGCAAGCGCGCGGATGGAATCAGGCGAACTGATCCAGCGTCATCCAGCGATCGAATGACGAATAATGGGCCGCATGCACGCGCCGTGCATCGGCTTGCGTATTACGCATGCGCGTCCATGCTGCATCGCGCCACCGCACAATTACTTCGAATCGCACGACTTGCGTTGTTCGTCGAAAAATGCGCGAACGTGCTCAGGCAGTTCGGCACCCAGAAACTCGACGCCAGCGGGTTCCGGATCCGGGCAGAAAACCTTATCCGGGGTCGGAATCTTCGTTGGTTTGGCATCCATGATCTTTCTCCTTTGCGAACCGATTATCGGCCTCGGTCCCCGTTTCGCACCAGTATCTGATGCGTGTCTCACGTTCTCTGTTGCTTTAACGGCACAAGCCAACACTTGAACAGAGTGTTTGAATAAAATTTATTGTCTCGCTGCAGCACACCGGTTTCCCGTTGATGCGGATCAAATCGGTTCCAACTTTTCGTCATTTCATTCCCTGCCTTGTCCCGCCTGCGCTTGGCCCCTCTTGGCGCGTCCTGCCTTTACGTCAAACGTTTAATCCGTTTCTGACTTGAATAAATCCTGCGAATATTTGTGCGCTGCCGCACGGAAAGAACTTCCTGATATTTGAATGAACGTTCGTTAATTACCGGGTCGTTCACATTGTGGTCGCCGCGCGCTAATGTTCTCTAAACGATCGATTTCACAATTCCGTTGACGGACGGGAGCGTGTTTAAAAAAGTTTTTCACGAATCGACAAATCGGCTTATCGCCGAGGGCTTGCAGTCGGAAATGTCGCGGCGGGTTTGAACTCGGCGCCACGCCGTGCGCCGATCGTGACTTCGTCATCGCAGCAATTGCCGCCTATGCTTGCAAGAGTTATCTGACGCGTGTCGTGCGATTGCGCACGGACGCGTGAGATCCGGCGCGGAAGATATCAGGTGTCGCCAATCGGAGAGTGCGCTATGGAAAACGCTGTCTACTGGAACGGTCGTCAGGTCGGAATCGAATGCGCGGGCAGGATCTTGTGGTTCACGTCTGCACCGCAGGAAGCGATCGATGCCTACGGGGCGCCGCGGGCGGAGCAGCCGGGTGTCGACGATTCCGTCGTGGCCCGCAATCTCGTCATGATGCCGTCATACGATCGGTCAGGTTTTCCTGGATGAGCGGGGTCGATCTGCTTGATCAGTAGTTGGGCTTGGGTGGTGATGCAGGGTGATGCGCGGCAACAAGGTTCACGATGCACGGATCATCTATCGAGCCATCTTCATCAACGACCGCTCAGAAAGCAAAAGCCCAGTCCAAAGGACTGGGCTCAGACTGCTCTGACAAGCTACCCGCAAAGCCTGGACATGCGCCAGGCTTTATCGTTTAGTGAGCGTCATGCTCAGGAAACCCTCCCCATGCAGCACGACAGCACGAGAAGGACCATCTGTCGTCCATCCACTGCGTGGTATCAAAGAAAGCGCCGCCCATCGGCGGTCAACTCCGAACTGGCCTCGTTTAACCGAGGCTCATCATCCGATGGGAATGCATCGAAAATTGCTCGTCCAGGCTCACCCGCTGTTGGACAGGGCTTTACGCTGGGTTTATCTATATTAGCCTGGACTGCACCTGACAGGTGGTCGGGGAAGCCAGGGAGAAACTGATTCAGTGAGGGATCAGTTTCTCCCTGGCGAGTTCGAGTGAATCGAGAAAGGTGCGCATGGGCGTCTTG
>NZ_VTUZ01000049.1 GCF_008369935.1 Paraburkholderia panacisoli
TTCGATGGACCGTATCGCGGCGCTCGGCGGCGGCGTGGCGGTGCAACACCGAATGGCCTACCAGGGCGAGTATTTCGTCGAACGTTACGGCGCGGCCGCGGCCGAGGCGACGCCGCCGATCGCGCGCATGCTCGAGAAGGGCGTGCGCACCGCGGCGGGCACGGATGCCACGCGTGTCGCGTCGTACAACCCGTGGGTGTCGCTTGCATGGCTGGTGACGGGCAAGACGGTCGGCGGCCTGCGCCTTTATCCGCAGCGCAACTGCCTTGACCGCGAGACGGCGCTGCGGATGTGGACCGAGAAGGCCGCCTGGTTCTCCAACGAAGAAGGCAAGAAAGGTCAGATCGCTGTGGGGCAGCTCGCCGACCTGATCGTTCCCGACCGCGACTTCTTCACCTGCGCCGAGGACGAGATCGCAAGCACGGTGTCGGATCTGACGATTGTCGGCGGCCGCATCGTGTATGGCGGCGCAGCGTTCGCTCATCTCGACGACAGCGCGCCGCCTCCCGCGATGCCCGAATGGTCGCCCGTGTGTCGCTTCGGCGGCTTCGGTGCGTGGAAGGATTCGAAGGGCGAGGGCGAAGCTTCGTTGCAACAGATGGCGGCGTTATCGTGCGGCTGCCCGAATGGTTGTGCCGTGCATGGCCACGACCATGCGCGCGCCTGGTCGAACAATGCGCCGGCGTCGGACCTGCGTTCGTTCTGGGGCGCGCTCGGCTGTGCATGCTGGGCGGTCTGACATGAGCACGCACGCACAAGGGAATCCGCCCTGGATCGCCGCGCTGCTCGCGCCGCGCTGGTTGCCGCTGGTGGCGCGCGTGGCGCTCGTGTCCGCGTATGTGATCGGAGGTGTGGCCAAGCTCGCGAATTTTCATGCCGCCGTGCTCGAGCAGGAGCATTTCGGGCTGCACCCGGGGTGGCTGTGGGCGGCGCTCGCGATCGGCGTCGAGCTTGGCGGCTCGGCCTGCGTGATCTTCAGCCGCTTCGTGTGGCTGGGCGCGGGCGCACTGGGTGCATTGACGGCTGTGGCGATGTTCGTCGCGAACGACTTCTGGAACCTGACGGGCGACGCGCACTTTTTTGCGTTGAATGCCTTCTTCGAGCACCTTGGACTCATCGCTGCGCTTGTCATGGCGACATGCCTCGCCGGCGTCAAACATTCCTCCGGCCATGCCGGTGGTCAGTAAATACCTTAAGGGACCCTCACCATCATGGGTAATCTCCGTTCGCTGGCAGCGACAGCGCTTGCCGTCATCTGTCTCGCCGCATCGTCAGTCGCGTCGGCCACACCGCCGAGAATTCCACAGCCCGTTGCGAAACCGCAGCTCGCTGTGGGACCGCAATACGACACCACTCATGTCTACGTTGCGCCGGAAGACTTCGACAGGTTCACCGACAGCTTTGTTGCGACCTTCGGTGGGCACAAGTCGCAACAGGGCGTCTTTCAGGTGACGCCCACGCCGAGCCAGACGATGTCGCAACTCGTCTTCACGCCCGTCGGCACGATCTCCGTCTTCGGCTTCAAGACGCCTGTTCCGTATCCGTTCGGCAACGAGCGCACGGGGTACCTCGTGACCGATATGGACGCCGCCATGAAGTCGGCGAAGGCGCACGGGGCGGACATCAAGGTCGCGACCTTCCCCGACCCGATCGGACGCGATGCGATCATTGAGTGGCCCGGCGGCGTCGACATGCAGCTTTACTGGCACAACCAGGCGCCGAACTATGTTCCCCTGCAGACGGTGCCCGAGAACCGGGTCTACGTGTCGTCGAAACGCGCGGATGCGTTGATCCACGATTTCGTGGCCTTTTCGCATGGCAAGGTCGTCGCCGATGACCGCAAGGCGCCCGGTGTCGAGATTGGCCGGCCCGGCGATACATACCGGCGTGTGCGGATCGACTCGGGATTCGGCAGGATGACGGTGCTGGCGACCGACGGCCACCTGCCCTGGCCGTTCGGCCGGGAGATGACGGGTTATGAAGTGACGAATCTCGCCGACACGCTGCAGAAGGCGCAGGCGGCAGGCGTCACGGTGCTGGTCCCGCCGTTCACTTCGGATAAGCGCGAAGCCGCGCTCGTGCAGTTCCCTGGTGGTTATATCGCCGAGATTCACGCAGTTGCGCAGTAGACGCGGGATGCCGGGGTGATGCGTCATGACGGTCGCGAGGCCGCCCGATGTCATTCCCCGGCACGGGAGACGCTCGATGAAATCTGAAGACAGCGTCGCCCAGCCATCGCGGGCTACGTGGACACGCTCAGCTTTGTCGCGCTTTTCGGGTGGGCGACTCGATTCGCAACGCAGGCGGAGTAACGCGGACTACCTCGGTGTCGAACTGAGATATGGATGGTAGCCACATCGGAAGCGCGCTGCGGCCAAGTTCCTGGTTTGAGCGGTCCGTGCCTCTTCCAATACGGATGTAACGCCATCTAGATTTAAAAGAGGTCCGCGCGACATATCAAGCCTTCCAACCCAGCGCGACTGGCGGCTTACCCATGCCTGGAAGGCGCGGGCGTTTCGGCGCGCTTCATGGCTAAAAAGCGGTGAATCTGCGCGACCACCGCTGCCCCTTCGCCCACGGCCCCTGCAACGCGCTTGGTGGAACCCGATCGAACATCGCCGATTGCAAACACGCCGTCGACACTGGTATGCAGCGGGAGCGTGGGCCCGCTGGCGCGTGTTCCCAGGTCGGTATCGGTCAACACGAATCCTCTCGGGTCCAGCGACACTCCGCACGTGCGCAGCCAGTTCGTGTTTGGGTCGGCACCGATAAAAAGGAACACGTGATGCGTCTTCAGACTTTCTATACCCCCATCGCGTCGCCGATAGTGGACGGACTCCAGCCGTTCGTCACCTTCGAGAGCCGTTATTTCCGAACCCATATGGATCGTCACGTTCGGCAACGCGGCAATTCGCTCGATCAGATAGCGCGACATGCCGTGTTCGAGATCCTGGCCCCTGACGAGGACATGAACATGGGCCGCATGCGATGCAAGAAACACAATGGCCTGTCCTGCTGAATTTCCGCCACCAACCAGCAGCACGGTTTCGCTGCGGCACAGCCGGGCCTCGATCGACGTCGCCCAATAATAGACGCCGTGACCTTCGAAGCGCGCAAGCCCGCTCACTGCCGGATGCCGATATTCCGCGCCGCTCGCAACGACTACCGTCCGTGCCGCAACGCGCCGCGAACTGGCAAGCTCCACCTCGAGCGGGTATGCGCCGCAATGCAAGCCTTTCACCTCGACGGGAATCGCGATGTGCGCGCCGAATTTCTGCGCCTGGTTAAATGCCCTGCCGGCTAGCGCTTGCCCCGAAATGCCGGTCGGAAAGCCCAGATAATTTTCGATGCGGGCACTCGTGCCTGCCTGGCCGCCCGGCGCGCGGCAATCGAAGACTGCCACTGACAAGCCTTCAGATGCCGCATAGACGGCAGCCGCCAGGCCGGCAGGTCCCGCGCCGACGATCGCGACGTCGTAAACATGCATGGGATCGAATTCCGGCACGAGTCCCAGGCACGAGGCGAGCTGCCCATCGTCCGGATTGCGCAGCACGGTGCCATCCGGGCAGACAACGAGCGGCATGTCATCGCGCCGAGGCGTCATGCGATCGAGCAACGCGGTGGCATCGGCACCGCTTTCGTCAAGCGTCATATGCGGGTAAGCATTGCGTTGCAGGAAATGTTGCAACGCGAGGAGCCGCTCGTTGTCGGGCGGGCCAACGAGCACTGCCCCTTGCCCGCGCTCGATCGCGGCGACGCGCCTCAGGATCAGCGCGCGCATGATCCTTTCGCCGAGCTCCGCCTCGCCGATCATCAGGGCACGCAGCTTTTCCGGCGCAATCACGAGCGCCACGACATCTTCGATAACCTCCGCATCGACAAGGCCGGGCTTGCCTGAAAGCATGCCAACGTCGGAGGTGAATTCGCCCCGTTTCGCCTGAGAGCGCAGCAAACGTCGATGGCCCAGTCCGTCGCGCGCCGTGTATCGAACCGTGCCCGACAACAGGACGAACATGCCTGGACTCATGCCGCCCGCGCGATATAAGAATTCGCCGACGGCGTAGCTGTGTATCGCACCGAAGCGATTGATCCGATCAATCTCGGCGTCAGTCAGTACCGGAAATATCTGATGCCAGCGCGGGGTGCTTTCTGGGGTTTGCGCATCCGCCACGGCAGAACGATCGACGCCGTTCGTGCCGACTTCTGTCTGGTTTCCCGGGCCGCCCGGTGGGGAAGCTGCGTCGCTGTTCATCGTGAACCTCTGACTACGCGCGTTGGAACCGGCCGGCAGAGAGCCACACCCCTGGCCTTTGGGAAAGCCACGGGGTAAATGCCGTCCAGTCATTCAAGATAGGTTAGGCGTCAACATGCCGCAAATAGGTAACATCAATCTTGCTCGACCGGCACAAGCGGACTTCCTGGCGCGCTCAGTTGCACGTTCATGAAATGGTCCGTGCTTCTCGATGATCGTCACGCCCGTACTGAACGTGAGGTGGGTTGTGCACGCCTCGATTGCCGCGGCGGTGTCGTCGGGTGTACCGATCCGCCCACGAGGCGTCGTTGCCGCCACTTTGTCGTTGAAGTCAGCGCCCCGCCCAGATACGAAACTCGTGTCGCCGACGCCCGGCGACACGTTCAGCACCCGGATGCGCGGCGCGAGAGCGCGGGCCAGCGATGCCGTCATCGTGTCGAGTCCCGCTTTTGCGGCGCAGCAGGCGACATTGCTCGCGACGTCGGTGGTGGCCGAGATGGACGGCACGTTGACGACATGAACGACTGGAGATTGTCGACCTCTGCCTGATGACGTCAGCCTCAAACTGCCTCAGTTCACATCATGCCGCCGGCGGCGCTCCCTGTGCCGCCAGTGCCGGATGAAGGTGTGGACGTAGTTGTGAGCGGATGGGCGAGACCTGCCGCGGACAGCAGCGAGACGGCAGCCGGATCGGGCATGCCATTGACGTCGATGGCGCCTGCTGCCGCCAGCGCGCCGAGATCGCTGTCGCCCCCTGCTTGCCCGACGATAAGCGGCGTCGTCAGAAACGCGGGTACCGTCAGTGTGACCGCATAGCGCTGCTGCAGATTCGTGACGACTGCCGATTGCGCAGCCTGGACATCGGTCTGATTTGCCAGCACCCGTTGGAACTGTGAGTTGCTCTGGAAGCCCGCAATCAGACCGGTCTCGTTGGTGCCAAGTTGCGAAGCGAGATAGACCAACATCAGTTCGGTTTCGGGTGTCGTATTGAAAGTGCCGCCGGCAAATGCCAGCGAATGCAGGGTCGTGCCGCCGGACGTCACAGCGAGGATGCAGGGAAGCGCGGCGTTGAGCGTAATGCTGTAATGTCCACCGCCGTCTGACAAGGTGGAGCCCGAACCCGACGCACAACTGACGCTGACCATCGCGCTGGCGAGCGCCTTGCCGGTGGCTGCCGTGCCGGATAGGGTGACGCTTGGCATCCCGTTTCCGCCGCCACAGCCATCGAGGCTGAAGCAGGCGCTTCCACTGCAAGCGACGAGCATTGCAAGTGAAGCCCCGCAAAATGCAGCCAGCACCGGGCGAACGAAAGGCGCATCGTGAGTGTTCATGGCCGCCTGCCGTTGATAGAAGAGGATAAGGCGAGCCGCCCCACACAAAGGGACTGGCGCTATTTTTAATTTTAGGCGCTAGACGCCGAAGTCGTTTATCGCATCAGTCACATTCACGGCGTTGTCGGTCATTGCGGTCATTCGAGATCCGTTGTTTCAGCACTCTGCGAATGCCAGCTTCCGAGGGAGAGGTGGGGCCGGAGCCCTCCCAGACTTCTGATTTTGGATCGACGCGTAGCTCCGCTGCGAAGTGTCCTAACGTTCCTTGCAGCCGTCTCCTTTTAATCGCCATGCCCCCTTGGAAGCCTTCCCGCTGCGTGGCTCTAGCGAAAGGAAACCGTGCCAATGTCGATGGCAACCAGCAGCGGTTCGTCAATTTTCCGGCCATCGGCGTCATGAGCGAAGACGCGCCGGGTCGCCGGCACGATGACGCCGTCAAAGTCGCGGTAGTTCGACGCATAGTTTGCGCCTGTAGCGCCGCCCATGACGTCGACGGTGTAATCATGGCGCCGCAGCAGACCATCCGGGCCAAAGTACGAAACCTGCTCGCGCGAGTGCGTATCGATGGAAGCCGGGAACGTTACTTTCAAGCGCCGCCATTGCTCACCGTTTTCACGCCATGGCGACAACTCTTCAGTGACCACGCCCTGGTAGGTGTAGAGAAACGGCGTGCTGAAATAGGTCCACAGCGCATAACTGCAGAAATATGCTGCATGAAGATCGTCCCAAGGCGTCTGTTCACTATGTCCGGCGAAGGATGAACGCGGATTGTCGCGACTCTCGAGTACGCGCCCGTCCGTCGATTCGATGGCGATGCGGCCCGGGGTAAAAAGGAAGTATCGGTCGGGCGTTGTCAACGGTCGCAATTCGACACGCTGGGCTTGCGTATCCATTGCGACGACAACGTGCCTGAAAATATCTGGCTTCTGTTTGACGTGCCAGATGGCGCCTGTGATCGACATTTCGGCTTCGAGCGTTCTGAACGCATTCCAGCGCGAAAGGCCTCCATGGGCCTCGATAGCCAGCTTCAAAAGATCATTCGTCATGTCGTTTCCTGTAGTGCTGGTCTGCCCCGGTGGCCTATCGCCTGTCCGATGCAAGGTTCTGAACTGCGGCGATGCGCGCACGGATGGCGGAGCGGCTCGTGTCAGCCAGCCGTGGCGAGGCGATCTTAACCGCTCGGTTGCACCGCAGGTCCCCTCTCGTGGGACAGGGTGTCGAACGCCTCCGGCACGAACGCCTTGTTCTGCGCAGAGGTCGCCTGTATCACGTATCCGGCAGGCAGCCGCTCATCCGCCCAGCACTTCCAGCATCTGTGCATTCAAGCCATTGACGAAAGCATGCTCAGCGGGCCCCGGGTTCTCGCGGAACTGCTTCGCACCTTCAACCAGAACCTCATCCACATCCGTTCCGAGGACAGCAATCGTTTCGTCGATGAACGCTTCAAGCGGCATCGCCTGTTCGGCTTCGCGGCTGTTCATGAGGTCCGTACGCACCCAGGGCGGAGCGATCTCGAGTACCCGAACCTTCGTGTCCCGCAGCATGAAGCGTTGCGAGAGGATGTACGAATGCAGCGCCGCCTTGGTCGACGAGTACACGGCGGTCATGGCCAACGGCACGAAAGCCAGCACCGAGCTCGTATAGGCGACGACAGCGTCATTCCTGGTCTTGAGGTGATCGATCAGCGCCGACGTCATGCGGATCGGTCCCATGAGGTTGGTCGTGATGGTGGACACCATCAGCGCATCGTCGATGTGGCCGCCCGCCTGGTCCGGCTGCATGATCCCTGCGTTGTTGATCAGCACGTTGAGATCGGGATAGTCCGCGATCAGTTGTGCCGCTACCCGCTCGATGCTGGCGACATCGTTGATGTCGAGCTCGATCGCGGCGATGCCGGGATTCGCCGCCACCACCTCGTCAAGATGGCTGCGCCGGCGGCCGCTGATGATGACCTTGTTGCCGCGCTTGTGAAGCGCCTCGGCTAGCCCGCGGCCAATGCCCGAACCGCCGCCCGTAATGAAGATCGTGTTTCCGGTGAGTTTCATGATTGTTTCCTTGTTGATGCTTGAGTGATTGATGCTGGTGTGGTCAGGCAGGGAACCGGTCGCCGAACATCGGCAGGCCGCTCGCGGATTGGTCCTGGGTCGCTTCGTCCTGAAGGACATCCCAGTGCTCGGCCAGCTTGCCGTCTTCAAAGCGAACGACGTCGGCTGCAATCCAAGCGGCGGGTCTGCCGCTTCCCGAAAACCGGCCATGTGCGATGACATAGTCGCCCTCGGCCACGATCAGCTGGTTCTCGTAACGCAAGGTATCGGGCAGCGTGCGGATCAGATCGAACAGGCCTTCGCGCCCCGGCGCGATATGGGCGCTGTGCTGAATGTAGCGATCGGACCAGAAGTGCTCGGCTGCAACGTAGTCGCGCTTGTTGAACAGGGTGTCGAACGCTTCCAGCACGAGCGCCTTGTTTTGTTCAGGGGTTGTGTTCGTCATGTTTGCTCCTCTTTAAAGACGGGGCTGACGACGCCCTCAGGCGCCGCAAAGCCGCTGTGCCCCCTACTGCCTGAACATGCAGGTAAAGAAGGCTATACTTAAGACAATGGTGAATGACATTGTCATCGGGTTGGATTCTGGGCGGGCGTCGCGCCAATGTCAATGGTGATCACCATTGTATTTTTTGATGGATCTTATTGGTTCGTGGTTGGCTGAGGAGAGGGAGAATGGGTGTTTCCAAGCAGCAGGCGATTGAAAACCGGCACGCGATCGTCGCAGCCGCCGAGAAACTGTTTCGGGAGCGCGGCGTCGATGCGGTCGGGCTCGCCGAGTTGATGAAGGCGGCGGGCTTCACACAGGGCGGTTTCTACAACCACTTCAAATCAAAGGACGCGCTGGTCGCGGCGGTGATGGACAAGGCCATGGAGGATGGTGGAGACGCGTTTGCTTCGATGATCGAAGCCGCCAGGTCGGCTGACGCCGACCCGGTCAGGGAACAGATTCAGTGGTACCTGTCGCCCGAACATCGCGCAAATATCGATGCGGGGTGTCCGTTGTCGGGTTTCGTAGGCGACGCCCGCCGGTTGAGCGAAGCGGCACGCAACGCTTACGCGGGTGGTCTCGCGGGGAACTTCGAACAATTCGCCAGAGTCATCGCGGAGACGCATGGAAGCAAAGAAGGTAGCCGCAAGAAGGCGATCACGCTGTTCAGCCAGATGGTTGGCACGCTACTGCTTTCGCGTGCCGTTACCGATATTGACCCGGCGCTGGCGGACGAAATTCTCGATGAGGGCCGCCAGCATCTCCTCACTGTCGTGGATGCACAACCCGGAGTTCGATCACGTGGTCGCTCGCGGCGGGGGTAGCGCATTACAGAGAGTCAATTTCATTCTATTTGTTGAGTCGGGTGAAGCGATCCTCGTAGGCGATCGCGAACTGCCGCATCGCGGCCTTCCAGTCATGGGCCGCACGATGCCAGTCGACGGTAGTCTCGCGCAGGGCGAGCCAGAGCAGTTTGGTCGCCGCGTCGTCGGATGGAGGTGTCCACGCGTCTTGATGATCTTGCGTAGCTGGGCCCTGACGCTTTCAAGTGAGTTCGTGGTGCAGATCACTTTGCGTACCACGCGTGGAAGCGAAAAAAACGAAATCAGGCAACCCCACGCGCGGCGCCAGGCCGCGACGTAGGTGCGGCTCACTTGACCCTGCCACACCGCAAGGAACAGGAACAATCCGTAGACTGAAATTGCAGTTGGCGTGTCACTACCACGTCTATGGAAGCTTCAAATTGATTACAGCTATAGCGTCCATTCAATGCATACCATAAATAACTTTTACTTTCCGATTTTCCACGTCGCCGCCATTGTGTGAACCGTACTGCCGGTCTCTAGCCGCAAGTCATGCACTGTGCAGCTGCAGTCATGACAAATGCGGCTAGTTTCTTCAGGCGACTATTTCTTAAGATTCCTTAAGAAATGGATTGTCGATTTTTTGTCGACGATGGGTGGAAAAAATCCAATTGCTCAGGCCGATCCATGGACCGATGGTCAGGCCGATAAACGGAAAGGAGACGAATAGATGGATAAGCGCCTGATGAGTTTGATGTTGCTCGCCGCAGCCGCGTTGGCCGCTTGCGGAGGTGGAGATGACATCAGCGCACCGACACCGCCAAAGCTATTGACGAATATCGCCGTGCCCAACGCTTCGAGCCCGCCATTCAGTTTCGACATCGGTTACGTCGAGGCCGGCCAGTACTTTCTCGCCGACCGCAATAACAAAGCAGTCGATCTCGTGGACACCAAATCGAACACGTTGATCGCACAGATTCCCGGGCCATTCATAGGTGCTGGCGCAACGACAAACGAGTCCGGTCCCGACGGAATTGTAGCTATCACCGGCACGAACACAATTTATGTCGGGGATGTGGACTCCGTTAAGGTCATCGATACGGCCGCGCACAAGGCCGTCAACACGATTGCCATCAGTAATTCCGGATCGCGCGTCGATGAGGGCTGCTACGATCCCGACGATCATCTCGTGATGTACGCGAGCCCTGGGGACTCTCCGCCGTTTGTGACGTTCATTTCGACGCTGACGCAAACGGCTGTGGCAAAGCTTCCTTTCAATGGATCGTCGGGGCTTGAAGCGTGTACCTACGATCCTGCCTCGAAGAGCTTCCTGATCAACAACGACGGAACGTCCGCGAATCCCGACGGCCAGCTTGATGTGATCACCGCCGTCTCCGCGGTGGCGGGAAGCCCCACTGTCAGCAAGTCGTTTCCATTGGGAAAATGCGGGCCGACGGGAATCGTGCTTGGCCCGAATAACGACGTGCTCGTCGGATGTGATCCGCCAGCCGGTGACCCGCTCATCACGCTCATTCTCGATCGTGCGAGTGGCGCGATTCGCGCTAGCCTGCCATTCGGCGGGGTGGACCAGGTTGGCTACGACCCGGCGTCCAATCGCTATTTCTTGCCGGCCAGGCACTACGTCACGAGCGGTACCGCGGCATCCTCAGGATTCAGCCCACAGATGGGCGTGATCGACGGCGCGTCACGGCAGTTGCTCTTCAAGATTGCGGTCGGCACAGGGGCGCATTCAGTCGCCATCGACAGCACGCTTGGGCAAGTGTATGTGCCGTTCCAGCCCGGTGCGGCAGGATTCTCCAACGGCGGCATCTCGGTGTTCTCCACCCACTAGTCGACCATGGTCTAACGGGCCCGTGGCCGCAGACACCAATCTAACGAACCGGGCGGCGATCTTGCTGCTCGGATCTTTGTGCACGGTGGTCGCCTACATTCTGGATTTCAGACTGGTCCAGAATGCGCGCGCGCAATACGCAGCATCGGTAAATTTTCTGGCCTCTCACACGCATCTCACGCGCTCAAACAGGAGCCCGCTCAACAAACTCACGCCCCAACCTCGCCAACTTCCCACACCCCAACAACCGCATAGTGATCAGCATCTCATTCATCACCAACGCCAACACTTCCTCGACCCCGGCACCGCCCCGCCCCGCAAGCCCATAAAGCGGTGCACGCCCAAGCAATACGCCCCGGGCGCCCAAAGCGACAGCCTTCACCGCATCGCTGCCGCGCCGTATGCCGCCGTCGATAAAAACACCGAGCCGGTCACCAAGCTCATCGGCGATTTGCGGCAACAACTCCAGCGGCGACAAGGTGCTACCTAATTGCCGCCCGCCATGATTCGACAGGACGATCCCATCTGCGCCATACGCGTGCGCCAGCACCGCATCGTCGCGCCCCTGCACGCCTTTCACGATCAGCTTGCCGCTCCAGTGCCGCCGGATCCATGCGAGGTCCGTCCATGTCAGCGTCAAATCCATCTGCCGGCTAAGCATCGCTGCATGCCGCGACAGGTCCGCGCGTTCGCCCACGCTGCGCGCGAGGTTCTTCAACTGAGGTGCGCCATGTCGCGCGATCTGCCAACACCAGCGTGGATGCAGGATGCAGTCGGCAACGAGTCTCGGCGAAACTCGCAGTGGCAGCGCGAAACCATTGCGGGTGTCGTGATCGCGCTTGCCGTGAACCGGCACGTCGACCGTCAGAACCAGCGTTGAAAAACCGGCGGCGCTTGCCCGCCGCATCAGATCCTCGGCGATACGCCGATCCTTGGGGACGTACAACTGCATCCACAGATCGCCGCCGGGTGCTGCCGCACGCACGTCTTCGAGCAGCGAAGTCGACGCGGTCGAAAGCACGAAGGGCAAGCCCGCGTGGCTCGCCGCCTGCGCGAGCAACTCGTCGGCGCGCGGCCAGAACAAGCCGTTGAGCCCGGTCGGGCCAACGATCAGCGGAGCCTGCGCCGCGTGTCCGAAGAACTGCGTCGCTAGCGAACATTGCGACACGTCCGTCAGCACACGCGGCCTGAACAGCCACTGCCGGTAAGCGTCGAGGTTGCGCCGCAACGCATCGCCATCCTCGGCGCCACCGTCGAGATAATCGAACGCAAGGCGCGGCAGGCGTTTGCGCGCGGCGATCCGGTAGTCGGCAACACATGAAAGCATGAATGCTCCGTGGTACGTCGAATTGGCTTCGGTGATCCGGTTCAATCGCATTACAATTGACTCAACCGCTATCCGATAAACTTTGGACAACCTGATACGACCATGGCAGAACGCACCGCACGCCCGCCTCGCGGCGAGCAGGCCGCCAAGCCGGAGAGCTCCCGTTCGTCGCTCTTCGTCGGCTCGACCGAGAAAGCGTTTCAGGTGCTGCACGCTTTCGACGGCCCAAGCCGCCACATGACGCTCGTCGATATTGCGCGCGCATCCGGCCTCGACCGCAGCGCCACGCAACGCCTCGTTCACACGCTCGAAGCGCTCGGCTATCTCTACCGGGTGCCCGACACGCGCAACTACGGCCTCACGACGAAGGTGCTGCAGTTCTCATACAACTACGTGCGCGCCAACGAGCTGATCGACAAGGCTTCGCCGTACCTGCTCGACATCAGCCGGCGCCTCGGCGAGACGACCAATCTGCTCGAACTCGACGGCCACGAAATTGTGTTCGTCGCGCGCTTTCCCGGCCAGCATCTGGTGAACATCGACATCGTAGTCGGCGCCCGATTACCCGCGATGTTCACGGCGGCGGGCATCGCGATCCTGTCGCGCCTGTCCGACGACCGCGTGCGCGAGATCCTCGCGCAAACCCGTCTCGAACCGCTCACGCACTACACGGAAACCAATCCCGACAAACTGCTCGAACGCGTGCGCAAGGTCGCGCGACGCGGCTACGCGGTGATCGAGAACGAAACCGTGCTCGGCGATATTTCCGTTGCCGCGCCAGTGACCGATTACGGCGGTATGGGTGTCGCCGCGATCAACATTTCGGTGCCGACCTCGCGGTGGTCGCGTGAACGCGTGGAAGCCGAACTCGCGCAACACGTGCAGGTGGCCGCGACTTCGATTTCCAAGTCGCGGCTCTCGAGCTACGGGCGCTGAACGCTCATTGGCTGGTCGCGGGTCGCTCGACCGTCTCTCATTGACGCCGCTCGAAGCGCTCAAGCTGTTTGTCGAGTTCGACGCGCAGGCTCGCCGACAGATCGGGCGCAGCCTGCACTAGCGGCGACAGCATCGCGGGCGCATGCACGCCGATCAGGTCCATCACCGATTTCATCGGCCCCGGATTGGTTTCGGCGAACGCCATGTTCATCAGCGGAAACAGCGTGCGATGCAGCGCCAGCGCTTCCTGCGTCTTGCCTTCGCTCGCGAGCCGGTGGATGGTGCGCCACGCGGTCGGCAGCAAGGCGGCGGTGACCACGATGCCGCCGCGCGCGCCCGCGGCGACATGCAGCGGAAACAGGGTGTCCTCGCCGCTCAGCACTGCAAAGGACGCATCGACGCCCGCCACGGTGCGCAGAAAATGCCACATGTCCGTGTTGCAAGCCTTCATCCCGATGATCCGTTCGTGCTTCGACAATTCGTGCAGCACGTCAGGCGCGATCGCGATACGCGTGCGATACGGGATCTCATAGATCAGGATCGGCAACGGCGACTCGTCGGCATAGCGCATGAAGTAATCGCGAATGCCTTGCTGCGTCGGATTCGTGTAGTAGGGCGTCAGGACGAGCAGGCCATCGGCGCCCGCCGCGGCGAATTCCTTGCCGGCCTGGAGCGCGTCGTGATATCCGGGATCGAGCACGCCTGGAATCACCGGCACCGTGCCGCCGGCTTCGCTCACTACCAGTTCCGCCATCCGGATACGTTCCGCGCGCGCCAGCGCACCATATTCGCCGGTGCCGCCGAGCGGCACGAAGCCGTCCACGCCCTGCTTCAGCAGGTAACGCATCAGCGTGCGCGCGCCTTCGACATTGATGCTGTCGTCGGCATTGACGGGGGTCGGGATGGCCGGCAGGATGCCGCGCAATTGTTGTGCTGAAAGCATGAAGGAGTCTCTGTGAGGGGGAGTCAGGAAGTGAGGCTGCGACGGCGCAAGCGGTCGGCCACCCAGATCAGCGCAGCGATGAACACGAACAGGCAGGTCGATACCGCCGCAATCACCGGCGAGATCTGCATCGTGATTTCGTCCCAGAACTGCTTGGGCAAGGTCGTGCTCACGCCGCCCGACGTAAAGAGCGCGATGGTCAGTTCATCGAACGAAGTGGCGAACGCGAACAGGAACGACGACATCAGGCCCGCGCCGAGAATCGGGAACGTGACGCGGCGCAGCGTCGCCCACGGCCGCGCGCCCATGCTGTGCGCCGCCTGGTCGAGGCGCGTGTCGTAGTTGCGCAGCACGGCCATCATCGTGATCACGACGTAGGGCACGGCCACGGTGGTATGCGCGAGCACCAGTCCGAGCGACGAACCCACCAGGCCGATCTTCGCGAAGAAATAGAACACGCCTACGGCGATGATCATGCGCGGCACGACGATCGGCGCGAGCACGAAAGCGAGCATGGCCGCCTTGCCGCGCATGCCGCCACGCACCAGCAGGAACGCGGCCGGCGTGCCGATCAGCATCGACAGGATGCCGGTGCCGACGCCCACCAGCATCGAGCGCGTGAGCGCCTGCATCCACAGCGGCGAGTCGACGATCTGCTGATACCACTGCAACGAAAAGCCATGCGGCGGCCAGGCGAGGCCGGAGCCGGCGTCGAAGGAGAGCGGGATCATCAGGGAGGCGGGCGCGCTCAGGAACACCAGCAGCAGAATCACGACCGCGCGCAGCACCAGGCTTTCGCCGTCGCCGGCGGCGCGTTTGCGGCGGCGCGGGAGCACGCTGATCAGCGCGTCCGTCACGTTGCCGAGACACGTCAGCACGGCGTCGCCGAGCTGGCGGCTCCACTGGCCCGCACGGCCCGGCTTGCGGGCGGTCGAACTGCCGCCCGTCATGGTCGAAAGCCCCACCATCCGGTCGTAGACGAGGAACACCACCAGCACCACCGCCAGCAGCAGTACCGAGATCGCGCCGGCGAAACCCCAGTTCAGCGCCTGCATCACCTGGTCGATGATGAGCTGGGTGATCATCGTCTGATGGCGGCCGCCGAGCAGCGTGGGTGTGATGAAAAAGCCGATCGCCGTGACGAACACCATCAACGCACCGGCCGCGACGCCCGGCAACGAAAGCGGGAAGTACACCTTCCAGAACACGGTGCCGGGCCGCGCGCCGAGCGTTGCCGCCGCGCTCGGCAAGCGGCGGTCGATGTTTTCCATCACCGACAGCATGGTCAGCACGGCGAGCGGCATCAACGCATGCACCATGCCGACGATCACGCTGGAAAAGTTGTAGAGCAGGCTCAACGGCTGATCGATGATGCCGAGGCCGAGCAGGATCTTGTTGATCACGCCGTTGCGCCCGAGCAGTACGACCCACGCGAAAGTGCGCACCAGAAAGCTGGTCCAGAACGACAGCAGCACCCAGAACAGCAGCCGGTTCTTGCGCTCGCGCGTGAGCGACGAGATCAGATAGGCGATCGGGTAGCCGGTCAGTACGGAGAAGAACGTGGTCCACAGCGAGACCTTCAGCGTGATCAGCAGCACGTCCACATACACGGGCGACGCGAACAGCCGCTTGTATTCGATCAGCGTGAAGCCGTGGCCGTTATGCACGCTCAGCAAGAGAAGCTGGCCGACCGGATAGACGAGCATCACGATCAGCAGCACGACGAGCGGCGCGCCCTTCGCGCCGGGTTGCAGCCACGCGCGCCAGGGCTGGCGCCGCGCCGTGGGCGCGGCGGCGGCCGCGGGGTGGGGCGGCTGCGCGGTGAGAGCGGAATGATTCATGGCTCAGTCCGCAATGGCGACGGCGTCGGCGGCGAGCCACGACAAGCCGAGCGTCTGCCCGACTTCGTACTGGCTGCCGAGCCGGTTGGTGGGGAACGCCGCGACGAGCGGCGCCGCAGCGGTTTCGTGCGGCTGCAGATAGAGCCGCGTCATGCTGCCGGTGACCATGATGTCGGTGAGTTTTGCCGACAACGTGCCGCCGCCGTCGGCGCGGCTGCCGACGTCTTCGTGAACCTTCAGGTTCTGCGGGCGCAGCATCAGCTTGACCGGTTTGCCGTCGGCGATCACCGGGTCGTACACCATCGCGCGTCCCTGCTCGACGCCTTGCAGGCTGATCTGCACCTGATCGCCGGTGCGGCCGGTCACGACCGCGTCGAGCAGGTTCGACTCGCCGAGGAAGTCCGCGACGAACACGCTCTTCGGCCGGAAGTACAGATCGGCCGGCGTGCCGAGCTGCGCAATCGAGCCCGCGTTCATCAGGCAGATGCGGTCGGACATCGTCATCGCCTCTTCCTGATCGTGCGTGACGTAGACGATGGTCGTGCCGAGGTCGCGGTGAATCCGCTTGATTTCGAGCTGCATGTGATCGCGCAGCTTCTTGTCGAGCGCGCCGAGCGGTTCGTCCATCAGGATGATCGACGGCCGGTACACCATGCAGCGCGCGAGTGCGATCCGTTGCTGCTGGCCGCCGGACAACTCGCGCGGGTAGCGCTGCGCGACATGCGGCAGATGCACCATTTCCAGCGCCTGCATCACCTTGTCGCGCGCGGCCTTCGCGTCGGTCTTGCGCATCTGCAGCGGGAACGCGATGTTCTGCGCGACCGTCATGTGCGGAAACAGCGCGTAGTTCTGAAACACCATGCCGATGTCGCGTTCATACGGCGCGCCCCAGGTGACGTCGACGCCATCGATGTGAATCTGGCCCGCGTCGGGTTGCGCGAGGCCGGCGATCAGACTCAGCAAGGTCGTCTTGCCCGAGCCGCTCGGGCCGAGCAGGGTCAGGAATTCGCCTTGGGCGACGTCGAGATCGGTCGGCGCCAGCGCGACGAAGTCGCCATAGCGTTTGCTGAGGCCGGTAATTTGAAGGTTCGAGGCGGACATGGAATCGGCATCCTTGAAAATGAAAGCGGAGCTCAGGTCAGGATCCAGCGGTTGAAACGTTCGAGCGCGACGCTTTGCTTTTCCTGCCAGTACCTGGCGTCGATATGCAGGCCGCTTTTCATATTCGCCGGGAACGTGGGGCAGTTCTTCGCGATATCCGCCTTGATGAAACTGAACGCATCGGGCTGCGTGACGCCGGCTGGGAAGTAATCCACCAGCGCGGCCTGACGCTTCGGATCGGAGGCGAACTTGATGAACTCGCGGCATGCATTGGCATTGGGCGTGCCCTTCAGGATCGACCAGTTGTCGCAACCCCAGATGTTCTGGTTCCACACGATCGCCACCGGCGCGCCGTTCGCGATCGCCGACTGTGCGCGCGAAACCCAGGTGCTGATCATGTCCACTTCGCCCGAACCGAGCATCTGTTCGACCTGCGCGCCGGTGGTCCACCATACGTCGACGTGTTTCGCGATCTTGTCGAGACTCGCAAAGCCACGGTCGAAGTTGCACGGATACACCTGCGAGGCCGGTACCCCATCGGCCATCAACGCTTCTTCCATCGTGTCGAACGGATACTTGCGCAGCCCGCGGCGGCCCGGAAAGTCCTTCAGGTTCCACATATCCGCCCACGACTCGGGGGCCTTGCGCCCCTTGAACGCATCGGTGCGATACGCGAGCACGGTGGTGTAGACATTCGTGCCCACGCCATACGGCGACATGTATTGCTGTGGAATCTTCGCGACCACCGGATCGGCTTCGAGACCGTGCTTCTCCAGATATTCCTTGCCGCCGGCGGTCAGCAACAGGATCGCCGGCTGGCTGATCTTCGCCATGTCCCACGTGTAGCTGCCGGTTTCGACCATGCTCTTGATCTGCGCGGTCGGCTCCGCGTTGGCCTGCACGCCGATCACCTCGATGCCGGTTTTCTCGGTGAACGGCTTGTAGAACACCGCGCCGTAGGCTTTTGTGTAGATGCCGCCGTCGTCGCGGATGACGATCCGCTTGTTCGCCGCGCGCGACGGCGTCCACACGAACGGGAAAGCGACACCCGCCGCGCCGGCGAGCGCCGTCTTGATGACCGTGCGACGGCCGGGCTGTTGAATCTGATCGCGTGCGGGCTGCTTTTTCATGTCGGCTCCAGAGGAAGAGGGAAGGCCTGTACTGCGAGAGGTCGGGTTACGTGGGCGGCCGGGTTCTCCGGTGCCGCGGAAGTCAGGGCAGCAGACGCCCCGGGTTGAGCAGGTTGTGCGGATCCAGCGCCTGCTTTACGGCGCGCATCAGGCGCAGCTCCGCGGCGGACTTGTAGTGCGCCATCTCGGTGAGCCCGGTCTGCCCGACCCCGTGTTCCGCGCTGAACGTGCCGCGCAGTTCGTGCGCGACGTCGTTGACGGCGCGGCGCAGTGCGGCGGCGGTTGCGGCCGGATCGGCGAGTTCGCGCCACGCGTCGAAAGTGAAGAAGGGGATGAAATGCGCGTTGCCGTCGCCGAGATGCGCGACGACGAGAACGTCCAGTCCGGCGACGATCGCCTGCACGGCGCGCGTGGCCTGTTCGATGAACGCAGGCACGGCGGACACCGGCACCGCGCAGTCGGTGGTCAACCCCACGCCGCCCTTCTTGTTCGCTTCCGACACGCTGTGGCGAATCTCCCAGAGGGCGGCGCGCTGCGTGTCATTGCTCGCGACCACCGCGTCGACGACGAGGCCGGCTTCGGCGGACTGCTCGAGCGTGCGCTGCAGCAGGTCGGCCATTTCGTCGCCACCGTGCGTGTCCGCCAGTTCGACCAGCACGTGCCATTCATGTGCTTCGCCGAACGGATCGCGGCGCTCGGGCACGTGTTCGATCACGAGTTCCAGTTGACGGCGGTTGATCATCTCGAACGCATTCAGCCGCGCTCCGCACGCGGCCTGGAACAGTCCGAGCACGTGCAGCGCGGCGGCGGGATCGAGCGGCGCGAACCACGCGAGCGCGTGATGCGTGGGCAGCGGATGCAGCTTCAACGTGGCCGCCGTGATGATGCCCAGCGTGCCCTCGGTGCCGATGAACAGATGCTTCAGATCGAGGCCGGTGTTGTCCTTGCGCAGCGTGCGCAGACCGTTCCAGACAGTGCCGTCAGCGAGCACGGCTTCGAGGCCGAGCACGTTGTCGCGCGTATTGCCGTAACGCAGCACCCCGGTGCCGCCCGCATTGGTCGACAGATTGCCGCCGATCTGACATGAGCCTTCGGCGCCGAGGCTCACCGCATAGAGACGGTGCTGTGCGGCGGCGGCATCCTGCACGGTCTTCAGCACGCAACCCGCTTCGACTTCCATCGAACCGTTGGCGGCGTCGATCTGCCGGATGCGCCGCATCCTCGACAGATTGACGATGACGGGCGGCACGCCCTCATTCGGCGGCACCGCGCCGCCACACAGACTCGTGTTGCCCCCTTGCGGCAGCACCGGCACGCGCTGCTCGACACATAGCCGCACCACAGCGGATACCTGCGCCGTATTCGAGGGCAGAACGACACAGGTCGCGGAGCCCTTATAGCGCCCTCGCCAGTCTTCGGTGAAGCCTTCCAGATCGGACGCCGCAGTCAGGACTGCATCCGCTCCGACGGCGGTCTTCAGTGCAGCAAGGAGGGGCGCGACATCGTTCATTTCCGTTCCTCGATCAAGCCGGCGGCTGCGGCTCGAATGAGCCCGAATCAGCAGTGTCTGGGAAAAGCATAGGAGCAAAAAAATCGCATTGAAATGCAATTAATCGCATTGCGATCGAAATGCGTGTAATTACTGAAGCGGCCAGTCCATCGCCCCGTCAGCGCCTGGTGAGCGATGCGTGCCGCGCGGTTTCTCATCCGCCAGGCGTTCGACGTCGACGACTCGACGCTCGGCGTAAACCCGAAACCAGGAATGCTTGCACCGCGATTTTGATGTGCGTATATTGAATAGCACTACCTGTTATTACTATGAGATAAAACATGAGCGAAGACATCCTGGTTTCGAATCACGGCCGCGTTGCAGTCATCACGTTGAACCGGCCTGCACGATTGAACGCGTGGACCACCGCGATGCGCGAAATGATCATCGACGCGTTGCAGCGCTTCGACGCCGACGACAAGGTCGCGGCAATCGTGATGACGGGCGCCGGCGATCGCGCGTTTTCCGCCGGCCAGGATCTGGCGGAGGCGCACGACTTCGACGGTGAACGGGCGGTCGCGTGGATCAAGGAATGGGAGCGTTACTACACGGTACTGCGCAGCCTGAAGAAGCCGCTCGTGATGGCGCTCAACGGCACGGCGGCCGGCTCCGCGTTTCAGGTGGCGCTGCTGGGCGACATTCGCGTCGGCCATCCGGGCGTGCGCATGGGGCAGCCGGAGATCAACGCGGGCATTGCGAGCACCACCGGCCCCTGGATCATGAGCGAGATGCTCGGCATGTCGCGCACGATCGAACTCACGCTGACGGGCCGGCTGATGGACGCGGAAGAGTGCATGCGGATCGGCCTGATTCACTACCTGGTGCCGGCGCACGAAGTGTTCGACAAGGCGCTCGAGATCGCGACCGACCTCGCCGCGAAGCCGCCGGTTGCGATGCGTCTGGACAAGCAGCGTTTCCGCGAGATGACCGAGCCGGGCTTCCGGTCCGCGATCGAAGCCGGCGCGCGTATCCAGCGCGAAGCGTACGACTCGGGCGAACCGGCGCGAATGATGGAAGCGTTTTTCCGTCAGCGCGCGAAATAAGTCGGGGAATCAGGTGGCACGGCACGCGCAGAGAAGGACGCAGCGTGGCCGAGTTCGTTGCATCCATTCATCCTGTGCGGGAGACCTGAGCATGACGCAAGATTTCAATCCAACGCGGCGCCGCATTCTGCAGGGCGCGGGCGCCGTCGCGCTGGCGGGCGCGGTGCCGAGGCTGGGCGGCGCGCAAGCGAAGCAGATCGTGGTGTCGGACCCGGGCGGCCCTTACACCACGGCTTATCGCGCGGCGTTCTACGATCCGTTCGAGAAGGCGACCGGCATCAAGGTTGTCAGCGTCGCGCGCGAGTCGCAGCCGGTCGCGCAACTGGCTGCGATGGTGCAGACCAGGAACTTCGTGTGGGACGTCACGACGCTCACGCTCTCCGCCGATATTCCGTACCTCGAATCAAAGGGCTTTCTCGAACCGATCGGCCTGAAGGCGGGCGACTTTCCGGACGTGATGGCAGAGGCGGTCACGCCGAACTGGCTCGGCGTCGACGTGTATTCGACCGTGCTCGCGTATCGTCAGGACAAGTTCGGACAGAACGGCCCGAAGTCGTGGGCGGACTTCTGGGACGTGAAGCGCTTTCCGGGCCGCCGCTGTCTGCGCCGCAGTCCGCTCGACACGCTCGAACAGGCGCTGCTCGCGGACGGCGTGCCGCTCGACAAGCTGTATCCGCTCGATGTCGACCGGGCGTTTCGCAGCCTCGACAAAATCAAGCCGCACGTGAACATCTGGTGGACCTCCGGCGCGCAGGCCATGCAGGCGATCCAGAGTGGCGACGTCGACATGATCTCGGCATGGAATGGCCGCGCGCAGGCCGCACGAGACGCCGGCGCGCCGGTTGCGATCGTCTGGAACCAGGGGCTGTATTCGATCGAAGGCTGGGGCATTCCGAAGGGCACGCCGCGCGCCGAACTAGCGAAGCAGTTCGTGCGCTTTTGCGCCGACGCGAAACGTCAGGCCGTGCTCACGCAGACGCTCGCCTATGGCCCGACCAACCGCAAGTCGTTCGACTCGATTCCGGCGCCGCGCGCGGCGTTGTTGCCGACCGCGCCGGACAACCTTCGCGATATGCGTCTGCCGAGTCCGCAGTGGTGGGCCGACAATCGTCAGAAGGTCACCGAGCGCTTCAACACCTGGATCATTTCCTGAAGAGGGCGGCCATGAGCGCAAAACTCGAAGCGATCGGACTCGCCAAAAGCTATGGCGAAACCGTCGCGCTGCAGCCGACCGACCTGACCGTGCAGGCGGGCGAATTTCTCACGCTGCTCGGACCATCCGGCTCGGGCAAGACCACGCTGCTGCAGATGATCTCGGGGCTCGTCGCGCCGACTTCGGGCCGCATCGAGATCGACGGCCGCGACGTCACGCATGTCGAGCCCGGGCGGCGCGGCATCGGCATGGTGTTCCAGAGTTACGCGCTGTTTCCGCATATGAGCGTGTGGGACAACGTTGCATACGGCCTGCGGATGCGGCGCAAGAAGCCCGCTGAAGTGCGCAGCGCCGTGGACGATGCGCTGAACATGGTGCGCATGAGCGAGTACGCGCAGCGTTTTCCAAAAGAACTGTCCGGCGGCCAGCAGCAGCGCATCGCACTGGCGCGCTGTTTCGCCTACCGGCCCTCGGTGATCCTGCTCGACGAGCCGCTCGGCGCGCTCGACAAGAAGCTGCGCGAGCATATGCAGTCGGAAATCCGCCGTTTGCACAAGGAACTGGGCGCGACCTTCGTGTACGTGACGCACGATCAGGACGAAGCGTTGACGCTGTCGGACCGCATCTGCCTGATGAACCAGGCGCGCATCGAACAGGTGGGCACGCCGGTCGATCTGTATGACCGGCCGGCGACGCGCTTTGCCGCCGGCTTCATCGGCCATTCGAATCTGCTCGAAGGCGCGCTGGCCGATACGCGCGGCCCGGGCGGCGAAGCGATCCTGCTGGCCGCGGGTGGCCGCGTGCCGCTGCCGCAACCCGTCGCGGCGGGCGCCGGCGCGACACACTGTTTGCTGGTGCGTCCGGAAGCGCCGCGTCTGGTCGAGCCGAAAAGCGGTTTCGTCGACGGCAAGATCTCGGACATCGTGTTCTTCGGCAGCGATACCCGCGTGCAGTTGACGATGCTGGACGGCAGCCGTCTCACCGTGCGTTGCGCGCGCGGCCAGTCGGCCAGCGTGGGCGATACCGTCGGCCTCGTGTGGGACCCGCATCGCACCATGCTGCTGCGCGCCTGACGCAGACCGCGCAGCTATTGAGCACCCCAAGCCCCGCCCAAGGAATTTCCATGACCATCGCCCTTCACGCGCGACGTCCGCGCGAAGACGAGCGCCCGCGCCAGTTCGCGTGGGTCGCGCGTTCGCTCCGCTTTCTGCCGATCGTGCCGACCTTGCTGTTCCTGCTGGTCTTTTTCATCGTGCCGGTGGGAGAGATTTTGCAGGGCGGCCTGTTCAATGCCGACGGCAGCTTCGGGCTCGGGCAGTTTCAGCGCATCGCGAGCACGCCGGTGTACGCGAAAGTGCTGTGGATCACCTTTTCGATTTCCTTCATGACGGCGGCGCTGTCGGTGCTGCTCGGCTACCCGGTCGCGTATCTGCTGAGCCGTTTGCCGATCCGCCTGCGCGAGCGCTGGCTGCTGTGGATCATGCTGCCGTTCTGGACCAGCTATCTCGTCAAGACCTATGCGTGGATGCTGCTGCTCTCGAAAACCGGCGTGCTGTCGACTGTCGCGCTCGCACTGGGTCTCGTCAGCGAAACCAGCGGCACGATCCCTTCGCTGACCGGCGTGCTGATCGGCATGGTCCACGCGATGCTGCCGCTCGCGGTGATGACGATGCTGCCCGTGATGCGCGGCATCGACGATCGCCTCGCGCAAGCGGCACAAACGCTCGGCGCGCAACGCAGCATGAGCTTCTTTACCGTGTTCCTGCCGCTGTCGTCGCCGGGTGTCGCGGCGGCGGGGCTGCTCGTGTTCATCACGAGCCTCGGGTTCTTCATCGTGCCTGCACTGCTCGGCTCGCCGAAGGAAACGATGGTCGCGCAACTGGTGATTTCGTCGGTGCTCGAACTGTTCGACATGCGCTTTGCCGGCGCGTTATCGACGGTGCTGTTGCTGAGTTCGGTCGCGATCTTCCTGGTGTATGACCGGCTGGTGGGACTGTCCTCGTTGGCGGGCGAGGTCGAGGACAAACGCCGGGGCTCGCGCGCACAAGGATTCAAGCTGGCCGCGCTGATCGCCGCGGGCCGGCTTACCGCACCGTTCGCGCGGCGTCGCGCAAGTGCTGCGGGCGGCGTGGACGGTGGCGGCGGACCACTGCGTCTCTATACATTCGCGATCGTCGCCGTACTGGTCGCGCCGGTGCTCTCGGTGATTCCGTACGCGTTCACGCGCAGCGACTTCATTGCGTTTCCGCCGAAGCTCTTCAGCGTCAAGTGGTTCGGCACCTTCCTCGGTTCGCCGGTGTGGCAGAGCGCGTTGCTCCGTTCGTTCGAAGTGGGCTTCGGCACGGCGGTCCTCTCGCTCGTGCTCGGATTCGGCGCGACGCTCGCGCTGACCCGCATGCCGCGCCGCGCGAGCAAGCCGCTGTTCGCGCTGCTGGTCGCGCCGTTGATCGTGCCGCGCATCGTGGTCGCGGTCGGCCTGCTGTATCTGTTCGCGCGCTTCGGGTTGACGGGCACCAATGCCGGTCTCGTGATCGGCCATACGGTGCTGGCGATTCCGTATGTGGTCGTCACGCTGTCTGCCGGATTTCGCCAGTTCGACTGGCGTCTCGACGACGCCGCACGCGTGATGGGGGCTTCGCCGTTGCGACGTATCGCGACGATTCTGGTGCCGCTGCTGATGGCGAGCGTCACGTCGGCGTTCCTGTTCGCCTTCCTCGTTTCGTTCGACGACCTGACCATTGCGATCTTCGTGAGCGGCGGCATCAACACCACGCTGCCCAAACAGATGTGGGACGACATCCAGCTCGCGATCACGCCGACGCTCGCGGCGGTATCCACGACGCTCATCGTGCTGATCGCGCTGGTAGTGTCCATTTCTTCCCGGCTCAAGCGCAACGCGCGCCAACTGTAACGTTTCCGGATCATTCAGCTATGCATCGCTATTCAGAATACTTTCCTCAACGTCATCCAGACGACGCGCTGGGCTGCGCGCCGTTGATCGCCGCCGGACTGCAACAGGACGTGTCGCGCACCGTGCTGCATTTCGACGAACGTGCGGTGACCTGCGCCGAAGCGGCGCAACGCGTCGCGCAATTGCAGGGCTGGTTCACGCGGCAGAGCCTGGTCGCCGGCGATCGCGTGGCCGTGATGCTCGGCAATAGCCCCGAACATATCCACCTGATTTACGCACTGATGTTGAGCGGCCTGGTATGGGTGCCCGTGAACACGAAGCTGCGCGGCGCGGGGCTTGAATATCTGCTGGAGCATGCCGAGCCGAAACTGTTCGTGTCGGAAGCCGAATTCGATGCTGTGATCGAGGGGATTGAATGCGACCATACGCGTCGCGTGACGCTGCCCGAATTCGTTGCGAGCGACACGAGCGCGTCTCTATTGACGCCGCCAATCGACGTGCACGATCCCTTGTGCGTGATCTACACGTCGGGCACGACCGGCGCGCCGAAAGGCGTGGTCTTCACGCACCGGATGATGCGCATTGCGAGCGAAGCGGCGCTGAAGGTCGCGGACGTGCGGTCCGGCGATCGCCTGTTCTTGTGGGAACCGCTGTGTCATATCGGCGGCGCGCAAATGCTGTTGTTGCCGTTTCTCGAAACGGTGGGACTGTTCGTGGTGCCGCGCTTTTCGGCCACGCAGTTCTGGCAGCAGATCGCGCATTCCAGGGCCACGCAACTGCATTATCTCGGCGGCGTGCTCGATATCCTGATGCAACTGCCCGACGCCGCGCCGCCGGCCTCGCACACGCTGCGCGTGGGTTGGGGCGCGGGCGTGAGCGCGGCGGCCTGGCACGCGGTCGAAGCGCGCCTGCGGCTGCGCCTGCGCGAGTGTTATGGCATGACGGAGTGTTCGAGTTTCGCGACGCTCAATGACAGCGGCAAGCCCGGCTCGATCGGCAAGCCGCTGCCGTGGATCGACGTCGAACTGCTCGACGAGCAGGGCGCGCCGGTGCCCGACGGCGAGGTCGGCGAAATCGTCTTGTCGAGCCGCGTGGAAGGCACATTCCTGCCGACCTACCTGAAGAACGACGACGCGACCCGCGCCGCGCTGCGCAACGGCAAGCTGCACACCGGCGACAGCGCGCGGCGCGACGCCGACGGCGACCTGTTCTTCGTCGGCCGGCGCACCGACAGCATGCGCGTGCGCGGCGAAAACGTGTCGGCGTGGGAGATCGAGCGCGTGTTCGCGAGCCATCCGGCGATTCAGGCGAGCGCGGCGATCGGTGTCGCGTCGGCGATCGGCGAACAGGACATCCTGCTGAACGTGCAGTTCAAAAGCGCCGCCGTCGACTGGGACTCGCTGCACGAGTGGGCCGGGCAACGCCTCGCGAGTTTCCAGTTGCCGCGCTATTATCGGGCCGTGTCGCAATTCGAACTCACCGCCAGCGAGCGGATTCGCAAACATCTGCTGCCGCGCACGGTGGACGACGCGTGGGACCGCAAACAGGCCAAGGTCGCACAGTGACAGTTATCGTATATAGATTGAGCATTATCTTCATGCGATAATCTTGTTCTGTCATAACAATCGCTATCTCCACCGTGACAACCGCGAAGCCAAAAACCGCGCTCAAAAAGAAAACTGCCTCGGCGGATGTGCCGGAGGCGGCCGCCGATCCGACCGCGTCGTCGCTGTATGTGCAGTCGGTGGAGAAGGCGATGACCGTGCTGACCGCTTTCGACGGCAGCAAGCGGCAGTTGTCGCTGTCGGAAATCGCGGCGCTCACGGGCTTCGACATGAGCGCGACGCAGCGCTTCACGTACACGCTCGCCGCGCTCGGCTATCTGTTCAAGGACCCCGACAGCCGCAAGTACGAGCTCTCTCCGAAGCTGCTCGACTTCACCTACCACTATCTAACCTCGAACGAACTGGTGAGCCGCGCCACGCCCTATCTGCAGCAACTCGGCTCGGAAACGGAAGAGGCCACCAATCTGACCGTGCTCGACGACACGGACATCGTGTTCGTGCTGCGGATCGTGAGCCGCAACGTGTTCAACGCGCACGTGATCACCGGCTCGCGTCTGCCTGCGTATTGCACGGCGCCGGGGCTCGCGATTCTCGCGACCTTCGGCGACGGTGAGATCGACGATATCCTGGCGCGCACGAATCTGGTCGCCTATACATCGGCGACCGTGCACCAGCCGCGCAAGATCAAGGAACGCATCGCGCAGATTCGCAAGCAAGGCTATGCGCACACCGAAGACGAGTATTTCGTCAGCGACATCTCGACCGCGGCTGCCATCACGAACGCACATGGGCGCGCGGTGGGCGCGGTCAACATTGCGGTTGCGCGGCCGCGCTGGCAGGCGGATCGCGACGAACGGCGTTTCGCGGATCTGGTGATATCGACAGCGTCGGCCATCTCTTCGCGGCGAAGAGCCGAATAACAAATACCGCAATGATCGCAGTGCTAATCGCTGCGGTCGAATCGAACTCTGCGGGACGTGAGGTGCGTAGTCCTTGGCGAAAAGCGATTCGCGCGGTTTCGCGCCTGTGCGTGAAGCGGGGCGGGAAGAAACGCCGGCATGACGTGTTGCCGGGGCCGATGAAAAAGTATTAGGGATTTGCGTGCTGCGCGTTCGTGTCCCGGTATTGGTCATTCGATATTGGCGAAGGCTGGATCGTTGGCGCAGCCGCCTTATGTATACACCAGGTCTACGAATAAAAGTCGCCCGCTTGCGCATCGCAGCAATCGCTGCGGCGAACGCCGTTTCACGCATCCCTCAAATTCGAGAAGCGGTCTATCATGGTAGAAACAGCATTCATCAGCGCAGGAGCAAACCATGCCCTCCAACCCATCCGCTGAGCCGACTGACAAGCCTCTCGACCCCGCGCAGAACCCCTCCGGCACGACCGGCCAGTCCCAATCACAGCGATCGCAAAAGCCGGCAGAAGGCGACCTTCCCAACGCCGATGCGGCAGAGCCCGTACCTCATGAGCATCTCCCACCGCGAAGCGACGACAACTGATTTAACGCCGCCCGGATCGACGTCGTTCGCAACGAGCCGCGCGGCGCATCCGCGAGACGGATGGTCGCGCATGCTTTCCCGCGCCGCCGCCGCGAAGTCGACGAACGCTCGCGGTTTCAATCAAGACATGGTCCGGTTTGAACCGCACAGGAGCACATCATGCAAAACGTGCTGGTAGGTTATGACGGGTCGCCATCCGCGCGACATGCCGTTACGTTCGCGGTCGATCTCGCGAAGCGCTTCGACGCGCACTTGTGTGTGCTCGTCGTGGCGCGCGCGCCGGACTGGGGCGCCATAGAGCTGGAAAGAAAGGAACTGGTCGATCTCGAATTGCGGCATGCCAACGAGATCCTCGACGACGTCAAGGCGAAGCTCGCCTCGAATGGTGAGCACCCGGAATTCGATATCGTGATCGGGCAGCCCGCGAAGGAGATCGTGCTCTACGCGGAGCGGAAAGGTATCGATCATCTTGTCGTCGGCCATCGCGGTCATACGCCGTTCGATCGCTGGCTGATCGGCTCGGTCGCGCGTCAGGTCCTCGCGTACGCACCGTGCGCGGTCACCATCGTGCGCGATCCGTCTATGATGAAAAAGCGCCACGCGAAGGATGAGCAAGAGTCGCCGGATGAAGCGCCGTTGGTGTGAGTGAAGGCCAGGCAGCATCGAAGGCTGTGAACTCGGTGACGCCGCTGATGGCGGAACAGGCGGGTGACTTGTAGACCAAGGAAGCAACGCGGCTCACCGGCGCGTCGCCTTCGAGTGACCTACGCTGTGTGGTGGAATCAGGCGCCAGGTGAGCAACACCAGCAATGCGAAAACAACGTACGCAAGTGTGAACACCCACGCCGGCAAATCGTAGTAAAGCAGGCGGCTCACCCAGCGCTGAATGAAGCCTTGTTGCTCCAGCGAACCGGTACGCAACCAGTCCTCCAGCACCGTCAACGGACACGCGATACCAACCAGCGACAGCGTCGACACGATAACAATCGCCAGCAGATGCGCGAGCCGGAAAAGCCGGTCGCGTATCCAGTCCCAGCCGAGACCGGCGCCCGTCCAGATCGCGACAAGCCCGCATACGATAAAAAACGCAAGCAGCGCATGCACGATCAGCACTGCATTGGCTAGCCAGATCATGATCGGTATTCCCGCGACCGGCTTCGCTGCGCCTTCGATTGAATCAAACAGGTTTGAGCTTGCCCAACGATCACTCCGCCGCCGGGCAGTCCGAATCGAATGGGGGTTGCGCGACTTGAGGCTGGGCTTCCCGCTCCATCAGCGTGCGCGCCATTCGCCAATATTCGTCGGCGCAGCCTTCGAGGCTGCCGTCCAGTTGCCAAAGCAGGAATGCACACTCACGGATTCGTTCTGCCAATGACGGCTCGGGCATGTCTTCGTCTCCCTATCGAAGGAGTACTCGCGAAAGCCCCGAGAACCCCATGTAGTGACTCGTGATTATCGACGGGCGACCGCGACGGGCGCTCCGTCACGCACCGTCAGCGCCGGTCGCGCATCACTTCCCAGCAATCGCGATGGTCCATCCGTTTCAGGTGCCTTCGACGCATCCACTCGCGCCAATAGTGACTGGCAACCAGCAGCACGGCAGCGGTCAGCCCGCACAGACCCACCGTGATTCCTATCCCCGATTCGCCCACGGCACACTCCTTGACTGTGAAAGAGATCAGGCGATACGTGTCAGTCGTCGTTGAGGATGCGAGCGGCGGCGTTCAGAAACATCTCGCCGTCATGCGTGATGAGAGGACGTTGCCGTCCGGAAGCGAGTTGTTCCAGCGTGACGAGCTGGCGGTCCAGAAGCGCTTCAAGATCCGCACCGTCCAGACTCGGCAGATCCGGCGCATCCTTGAGTAGCATGAGAGTCGCGAATTCATGTGGACTGAGCATCTCCGTCTCCTGGCTGGGCTTGCTGCTTCGCGGGGAATCCGATCCGTTGGCCTCGCGTCGCGAGCAGGATCAGGTCGGGGATGGCTGCTGCGCAATGTCACCGCTGCAAGCGGATGGCATGTCGCGAGCCAACGCAGCCATCTTAATGCTCACGCGCTCAAAAGATCAATATGTGGGAAAAGCTTTTTTGAGATATTTACGGGATCACTAGAAATATTTGCGGGATCACTGCGAAGCCATCGCAGTGCAGCATGATGCGTCGACTGTCGAGCATGCACTGCTTCGCGCGACACGTCGAAGAGCGCACAGACTTCATGCGGCTCATAACACTCCTGATGAAAATCCTGGCAGCGCTTCCACGCACTAGCCTGCATACTCGAAAGTGAGGCCCGGATGCCGGGCGCTGTGATCGACACCTGAAGGAGACACACGTTGACTAGCTTTCTATTACGTAACGGCGCGCTTCTCGATCCTACTCGTCCTGATCTGCTGGAAGGCTACGAAGTCCTCATCGAGGATGGCTTCGTGCGCGAAGTGTCCGACCGGCCGATCAAGAGCAGCAACGCGCACGTGATCGACGTCAAAGGCAAAACGATCATGCCGGGTCTGATCGATCTGCATGTGCATGTCGTCGCCATCGAGTTCAATCTGCCGCGCGTGGCGACACTGCCCAATGTGCTCGTTACGCTGCGCGCCGTGCCGATCATGCGCGCGATGCTGCGCCGCGGCTTCACCACCGTGCGCGACGCGGGCGGTGCAGGGCATCCATTCAAGCAGGCGGTCGAGTCGGGACTCGTCGAAGGGCCGCGTCTTTTCGTCTCGGGCCGCGCGTTGAGCCAGACCGGCGGTCACGCCGATCCGCGCGCCCGCTCCGACTACCTGCCGCCCGATTCGCCGTGCGGATGCTGCGTGCGCGTGGGCGCGCTCGGTCGCGTGGCGGACGGCGTCGATGCTGTGCGCCGCGCGGTGCGCGAGGAACTGCAGATGGGCGCCGACCAGATCAAGATCATGGCGTCTGGCGGCGTTGCTTCGCCGACCGATCCGGTCGGTGCATTCGGCTACTCGGAAGACGAGATTCGCGCGATCGTCGCGGAAGCGCAGGGGCGCGGCACCTACGTGCTTGCTCATGCCTATACGCCGGCGGCAATCGCGCGCGCGGTACGTTGTGGCGTGCGCACGATCGAACACGGCAATCTGATCGACGATGAAACCGCGCGCCTCGTCGCGGAGCACGGCGCGTATGTCGTGCCGACGCTCGTCACCTACGACGCCCTTGCAAGCGAAGGCGAGAAATACGGACTGCCGCCGGAAAGCATTGCGAAGATCGAGGACGTGCATGGCGCCGGTATGCAGTCGATCGAAATCATGAAGCGCGCCGGGGTGAAGATGGGCTTCGGCACGGATCTGCTCGGCGAGGCGCAGCGTCTGCAAAGCGACGAGTTCCGGCTTCTGGCCGAAGTGCTGTCGCCGGCCGAGGTGATCGCGAGCGCGACCGTCGTTGGCGCGGAAATACTCGGCAAGCAGGACAAGCTCGGCAGGATCATGCCGGGTGCCCATGCCGATGTGCTGGTGGTCGACGGCAATCCGCTGAAATCGGTCGATTGCCTGTTAGGTCAGGGCGAGCATATTCCGCTGGTGATGAAGGATGGCCGGCTGTTCGTCAACGACCTCGAACGTGCTGCGTGAATCACGCTTGAATGTATGGCGCTGCGTACGTAGCGCCCCACCATCCCTATCGGAGCCTGTACATGTCGATGATTGCCGCTCGCATCGAGCGCTTGCCGTTTTCAGGTTTTCACCGCCGTCTGCTGTTGATGGGTGGCCTCGGCTACACCTTCGATGCGATGGACGCCGCGGTGCTCGCATTCCTGCTGCCGGTGCTGCGCGTGCAATGGGGGCTGACGAGCGTGCAGACGGGCGTGCTGGGCAGCGGCACGTTCATGGGCTACTTCTTTGGCGCGATGCTCGCGGGCATGCTCGGCGATATCATCGGCCGGCGCAAGGTGATGATGTATGCGCTCGTGATTTACTGCGTCGCGTCGCTTGCCAGCGCGGTCGCCAATGACTGGGGCTTTTTTCTCGCGACACGCATTGTCGCAGGCTTGGGCACGGGCGCCGAAAGCGCGATTGTCGCGCCGTTTCTCTCGGAGTTCGTGGCGCGCCGGTATCGCGGGAGTTTCACCGGCAGCCTCGCGGGGTTCTTCTCGTTCGGCTTCGTGGCGGCCGCGCTGCTCGGGTATCTGGTGATTCCGCTCGCACCCAATGCATGGCGGGCGGTGATGGTCATCACTGCGCTCCCTATTGTGATGCTGCTCTGGTGGCGGCGCGCGTTGCCCGAATCGCCGCGCTGGCTCGAGGCGCGCGACCGGCACGCGGAGGCCGATGCGGTCGTGTCGCGGATGGAGTCCGAGGTGATGCGAGCGGGCGTGCAGCTGGAACCGCTGTCTTCCGTGCGGGAGGGAGCCGTGCCTCTTGCGGCGGGACGGGCGTCGGTGGTCGCGAATGTCAAGGCGTTGTGGACCTCGAAGCTCGCGCGCATCACGGCGATGACGTGGCTAATGTGGCTTTCCATCACGTTCAGCTACTACGCGTTTTTCACGTGGATTCCCGGCTTGCTGGTTCAGAACGGCATGACGATCACGAAAAGCTTTTCGTATTCGCTCGTGATCTACATCGCGCAAATACCGGGCTACTTTTCGGGCGCATGGCTCAACGAGAAGATCGGCCGGCAGGCGACGATCGCGTCATACATGATCCTCGGCGGCGTATCGGCGCTTGGGCTCGCGTTGACGGGCACCGATGCGGGCATCATGGTCTCGGGGATTCTGTTGTCGTTCTTCATGAACGGCACCTATGCCGGCGTTTATGCCTATACGCCGGAGGTCTTTCCCACCGACGTGCGCGCAACGGGTACGGGGCTCGCTTCGTCGATTGGAAGGCTGGGTGCGATTGCCGCGCCTATTCTCGTCGGGTATGTTTATCCGCTGCTGGGGTTTGGCGGAGTGTTCGGCGCGACGACTCTCGTGTTGCTGACCGGTGCGCTGGCCGTGGTGCTGATGGGGGTGCCGACGCGTGGCAGGTCGCTTGAGGATATTGCGGCGGGGCAGGTCGAGGGTTGATCCGGTGCCGTGACTGCTACGAAATGGGCACGCGCATTGCCGTGCCCAACTCAAACGGCAACCCGCAGTGGCGGGCTGTCGCCTGGTTTCGCAAATTGCTAATGCACTGATCACGTCGGCCGCTGAGACTATCGCCCGGAACAGCGACCGCTCGATGACTTCGTCTCCAATCGGTGCGCGTGATGCGCGCACCGTTTTTCAGTTGTCGATACCCGCGGCGACGCTGAGAAATTCGCTCATACGACGGCGCGCCAGTTCGGGGCGAATCAGCACGCCCGCGAGATCCGCTTTCCGGAATACCGCCGCGTAGTGCGCGACCGATCGCGCCGACTGCATCCCGCCCGCCATCGAAAAGTGCCGTTGATGGCCATTGAGCCACGCGAGAAACACGACGCCGGCCTTGTAATACTGCGTAGGCGCGGCGAAGAGTTCGCGCGACAGTGCCACAGTCGGGTCGATAAGCTGGCGATACGCATCCGCGTCGCCGGTCGCGAGCTTTGCCAGTGCACGCGATGCAACCGGCGCAATTGGATCGAAGATGCCGAGCAGCGCGTGCGAATGTCCGGTGCTGTCGCCGGCGATGAGTTCGCCATAGTTGTAGTCGTCGCCTGTAAACATCACGACGCCCTCGGGCAACTGCGACCTGAGCTGACGTTCATACTCCGCGTTGAGCAGCGAAATCTTGATGCCCTCGATTTTGTCCCGATGAAGCCGGATGATGTCGAGCACGGTCGCCATCGCCGTCGCCACGTCGCGGCTGCCCCAGTAGCCCGCAAGCGACGCGTCGAACGCTTCGCCCAGCCAATGCAGCACGACCTTGTTGCGCGACGCGGAGATGACGGCGTCATAGACGCGCTTGTAGTCGTCGGCGGAACGCGCCGTCGCGCACAGCGCGCGGCTCGCCATCATGATCGGCCGGCCACCCGCCGATTCGATCACCTCGAACTGCTCCTGATAGCCTCCAACGATGTCGGAAAGCGTATGACGGCGGCCGCCATCGAGATGATCGGTGCCCGCGCCACACGCCAGGTCCGCGCCGGGAATGCCGCGCGCGTGCGCGATGCTGCGGCGGATCAACTCGGCAGCGGTCGGCCAGCCGATGCCCATCCCGCGCTGCGCGGTATCCATCGCCTCGGCCACCTTGAATCCCAACCCATAGAGATAGCTGCGAAATGCCAGCGTGGCGTCCCAGTCGACTTGCGGCGTATCGCGCCACGGCTCATAGGCACGTGAAGGATCGACGACGACATGTGCCGCCGCATACGCGATGCGGTTAAACGTCGGCGCGGTGGACGGCGGAACCTGTTCGTCCCGCTGCTGCATCGTGTATGGCAGGACTGATCCTTCCGGTGTCGGCAGATTGATCTTCATGGGTTCCTCTCGAGGTCTGGGATTGAATGATCATGTCGGCGGCTTTTTCGGCGACCATGATCGTCGGTGCATTCGTGTTGCACGATGGCAAAAGGGGCATGACGGACGCGTCAACCACTCGAAGACCTTCGAGCCCGATCACACGCAGGTCCGGTGTGACGACGCTGTCAGGATCGTCGTGCGGCCCGATCCTGCAAGTGCCGACGGGGTGGTGGTCGGTTTTCGCATTGGCGCACGCGTACTCGAACAGTTGCTGGTCGGTAAGGGCATTGGGCCCTGGCAGAATTTCGCGTTGCACATAGCGTCTGAGCGCGGGGGCCTGCAAGATGTCGCGCGCGAGCCGCAAGCCCTTGATCGCCATGTCGCGATCGTGCGGGTCCGACCAGTAGTTCGGATCGAGCAGCGGCGCGGCAGCGGGGTCCGCGCTGGCAAGGCGCACCGTGCCGCGCGAGCGCGGACGAAGATACGCGGTGTTCAGCGTGACCCCCGCATTGTTCAGTTTGGCCATTCCCGCTTCGATACCGGAGCCGAGGCCGAGATGAAACTGGATGTCGGGCGAGCGGTCGCGCGCGTCGCGATCCGCGTACCAGAAGCCACCCGTTTCAAAGAGACTCGATGCAACGGGGCCTTTTTTCAGCAGCAGATATTGCAGTGCTGCCCACGCGGCGTTGTGCAGTTTGTTGTACTTGTCGTAGGTGTGATCGCCAGTGCACTCGGCGATCACGAAGAGGTCGAGGTGATCCTGAAGATTGGAGCCGATCCCGCGAAGGTGGTGGACCGGCGCGATGCCGACGGATTCAAGATGATCGGCGGGACCGATGCCCGACTGCATCAGCAGTTTCGGCGAACCGATGGCCCCCGACGACACGATTACTTCGCGCGACGCGCGCACGGTCTGCGGTTGGCGGCTGTCCCCCACAACCACTTCGACGCCCGTCGCGCGCTTGCCCTCGACAATCACGCGAAGCGTGCGCGCCTGCATCCAGACGCTCAGATTGGGCCGTCCGAGCGCGGGCCGGATAAACCCCGCTGCCGTCGATGAACGGCGCGCGTTCAACTGCGTCAGCTGGTAATAGCCCAGACCTTCCTGACTGGCGCCGTTGAAGTCCGGATTAAAAGGGATGCCGAGTTCCTGTCCCGCCTGAAAGAACGCTTCGCAGATCGGCAGAGGACTGATCGGATTCGATACGCCGAGTGGACCACCATAACTGTGATACTCGTTCGCGAAACGCTGATTGTTCTCGGACTTCCTGAAGTAGGGCAGCACATCACGATAGGACCAGCCCGTGGCGCCCGCTTTCTGTTCCCAATCGTCGTAGTCGGCAGGCACGCCGCGCGTGTAGATCTGCGCGTTGATCGACGAACCGCCGCCGATCACTTTCGCCTGCGTGAAGCGCAGCACGCGATTGTTCAGATGCTTTTGCGGCACCGTGAACCAGCCCCACGAACCGATGCCGCGCGTCATCTTCGCGAAGCCCGCGGGCATCGAGAAGAACGGGTGGCGATCGGAGCCGCCGGCTTCGAGCAGCAGGACCTTGATCGAAGGATCGGCACTCAGGCGATTGGCCAATACACAGCCGGCCGAGCCGCCGCCCACGATCACATAGTCGTACGTCGTCGTTTTCATGTCAGTCGGCTCAGAATGCAGGGATGGACAACCCGCCATCCACGTTGATCACGCTGCCTGTCGCGAAGGGCAGCGACCCGTCGGCCAGCGTCGCCACCGCCTGGGCCACCTCGTCGCTCTCGCCCCAGCGACCGGCGGGAACCAGGCCCTCGCGAAAGCGCGCTTCGTATTTCTGCGCGACGCCCGCCGTCATCGGCGTGCGAATGATGCCGGGCCGTACTTCGAACACGCCGACATTCGCGGCTGCGAGGCGAAGTGCAAAGAGCCGCGTCATCATGGGCAGCGCGGACTTGGAGAGGCAGTACTCGGCCCGCTCGGGCGACGCCATCTCCGCTGACACCGACGAAACCGTCACGATCGAACGAGGTGCGTTCGATGCCGTCGAGGCCATGTGGCGCGCGACGGCTTGCGTCATGAAGAACGTGCCGCGCAGATTGACGCCGAGCACGGAGTCGAATGCTTGCGGCGCAACGTCGAGCAGATCGCCGCGGCTCGGCGAGCCGATGCCCGCATTGTTGACGAGGCACTCGATACTTCCGTTCAAGCGCAAGGCTTGTTCGACCACGCTCGCATGCGCAGCCACATCGCCGAGATCGCTCTGAATGAACAGCGCCTGCTGGCCTTCGTCGCGCACCAGCGCGCAGGTCGTGGCGGCGTGCTCGTCGTTCACGACGTCCGTCAGCACGATGTCGAAGCCGCGCCGCGCGAGCGACACGCAGATCGACCGGCCGATGCCGCGCCGCGCGCCGGTCACCAGCGCGGTGGGACACTTTCCGTCTGTCTTGCTCATGGTTGCACCCTCTGTTGTCGCGCTGGGCGCTCAGTGAATCCGGATTTCCGTGTCGGCGTCGAACAGCACGAGCTTCGACAGATCGACGCGCAGTTCGCATCGCTCGCCGGACACGTGCGGCATGTCGGCGCCGAGCCGCGCGGACACTTCCATGCCGCCGAAGTCGAGCACGGCGAGCGTGTCGGGGCCGGTCGGTTCGAGTACGTTGATTGTCACCGGCACCGTGCGCAGTGCCGACGCGGCGCGCTCGTTCTCCACGCCGATCGCCTCGGGGCGCAGACCCGCGATCACCTTCTTGCCGATGTAGCGCTCGACGGCGGCGGACTGCGGCGGCAACGCCAGATCGATGACCTTCTGGCCTTCGCCCACGTGCAGATGCAGCGAGCCGTTTGCGCGCTCGATTCGAGCCGGGATCAGGTTCATCGACGGCGAGCCCATGAAGGTCGCGACGAACGTGTTGGCGGGCGTGTTATAGACCTCGGCGGGCGTGCCGAGCTGCTGCAGCGCGCCGCCCTTCATCACGGCGATGCGGGTCGCGAGGGTCATCGCTTCGATCTGGTCATGCGTGACGTAGACGATGGTCGCGCCCAGGCGCTGATGCAGCTTCTTGATTTCCGTGCGCATGTCCACGCGCAGCTTCGCATCGAGATTCGACAGAGGTTCGTCGAACAGAAAGATCTTCGGATGACGCACCAGCGCGCGGCCCATTGCGACACGCTGACGCTGACCACCCGATAGCTGGCCGGGCCGCCGGTCGAGCAGGTGCTCGATCTGCAGCAGGCGGGCGGCATCCTGCACGGCCTTCTCGCGCTCGGGCTTCGAGACCTTGCGCATCTCCAGCCCGAAGCTGATGTTCTGCGCGACGGACATGTTCGGATACAGCGCGTAGCTCTGGAACACCATTGCGATGTCGCGCTCGCTCGGATGCAGATCGTTGACCTTGTCGTTGCCGATGCGAATCTCGCCGCCCGAGAGCGTGTCGAGTCCGGCGATCAGCGACAGCAGTGTCGATTTTCCGCAGCCCGATGGTCCGACGAGGACGAGAAAGTCGCCGTCCTCGACATCGATGTTGATCTCCTTGAGAATTTCGGTGGAGCCGTAGGCTTTGCGAACGTTGGATACGTGCAGAGAAGACATGATTTACCCCTTGACCGAACCGGCCATCAGACCGCGTACGAAATAGCGACCACCAATCACATAGACGAGCAGTGTCGGCAGCGCCGCGATCATGGCCGTGGCCATGTTGACGTTGTATTCCTTGACGCCGGTCGACGTATTGACGATGTTGTTCAGCGCGACGGTGATCGGCGCGGAACTGCCCGTCGTGAACGAAGCGCCGAACAGGAAGTCGT
The DNA here is from genome assembly GCF_008369935.1 of Paraburkholderia panacisoli. Classification (GTDB taxonomy): domain Bacteria; phylum Pseudomonadota; class Gammaproteobacteria; order Burkholderiales; family Burkholderiaceae; genus Paraburkholderia; species Paraburkholderia panacisoli. Next base: position 37,930 of record NZ_VTUZ01000049.1, read on the forward strand.
TCCAGATGTTCGTGAATTGCCAGATCACGGTGACCGTGATGATCGGCACCGAGTTGGGCAGCAGGATGCGAAAGAAGATGCGGAAGAAGCGGGCGCCGTCGATCATCGCCGCTTTGACCAGTTCATCCGGAAACGCGATGTAGTAGTTGCGGAAATAGAGCGTCGTGAAGCATAGGCCGTAGACGACATGCACGAACACGAGGCCGCTGATCGATTGCGCGAGTCCGACCTTGCCGAGAAACGACGCCATCGGAATCAGCACGATCTGGAACGGGATGAAACATCCGAACAGGATCAGGCCGAACAGCAGGTTGTCGCCTTTGAAGCGCCATTTGGTCAGCACGTAGCCGTTCAACGCGCCGAGCAGCGTGGAGATGGCCACGGCCGAAAAGACCATCCGGAAGGAATTCCAGAAGAAGCCTTTCACGCCGGAGCACTCGAGTCCCACGCATGCCGAACCCCACGCCTTTTGCCACGCATCGAGCGTCCACTGGTGCGGAATGGCGAGGATGTTGCCCGAATAGACTTCGGGCAGCGGCTTGAACGACGTCAGCAGCATCACGAGCAGCGGCACGAGATAGACCACCGCCGTGATCGCCAGCAGCGAATAGATGACGATTCGCGAGACGTAGTTGTGTTTGCCCACCACCATCTGTGGCGAGTCCCATGTCCTGGTAGCCATTGTTGTCTCCTAAGGGCTATGTATCGAGTCAATGGCCGCCGCTCTTGCGGCGGGGTCTCATTTCGGAGTAGAGGTAAGGCACCATGATGGCCGCGACGGTGCACAGCATCATGACCGCGCTCGCCGCACCCATGCCGAGTTCGTTGCGGGTAAAGGTGAACGAGTACATGAAGGTCGACGGCAATTCGGTGGAATAGCCGGGACCGGCGCCAGTCAATGCAATGACGAGCTCATAGCTCTTGACCGCGAGGTGCACGAGAATCACGAACGCGGACACGAAGACCGGGCGCAGCTGCGGAATGATGACGCGGCGATAGATGGCCGGCATGCGTGCGCCGTCGATCGACGCGGCCTTGACCTGTTCCTGGTCGATGCCGCGCAGGCCGGCGAGGAACATCGCCATCACGAAGCCGGACGCCTGCCATACAGCGGCGATGACGACGGTATAGATCGCCATGTCGTCGTCGATGATCCAGTCGAACCGGAAGCTCGTCCAGCCCCAGTCATGGAACAGTTTGGTGAGGCCCAAACCCGGATTGAGAATCCATTTCCACGCGGTACCCGTGACGATGAACGACAGCGCCATTGGATAGAGAAAGAGCGCGCGCAGACCGCCTTCGGCGCGAATCCGCTGGTCGAGCAGGATCGCCAGACCAAGGCCGATCGCCATGCAAAGCACGACGTAGAGGGTGGCATAGATTCCGAGGTTGCCGATCGCCACGTGCCAGCGCGGGTGTTCCCAGACTCGGCCGTATTGAAGCAGGCCTGCCCAGTGAAAGTTCGCAAAGGCGCGCGACCGTGTGAACGACAGCACCGTTGTCCAGATGATGAAGCCGTACACGAAGATCAGTGTGATGATCAACGTCGGACTCAGCACCAGCTTGGGCAAAACGGCCTCGAAGCGGTTGCGCAAACTCGAGCGTTTGCGCGTGGGACTATGGCCCGAACCGTTGTTCAGGTCTTCAAGAGGAGGCGCCGCGTGGGCGCGATTGTGCAATAGCATGGCAACACCTTCCGTCCGGGATGACGGGACTTGCGCAAAGCGGTGGTTCAGACCGCCATCGCGCAAGGACCGGTTGGCTTACTGCGCGTTCTTCACCGCCGCCACGAGCGCCTTGACGGCGTCCGCGGATGACTGGTTCGAATTGAAGAAGTGCGTGACCACGTCGTAGACCGCGTTCTTCGGGCCATCGGGCATCGCGTGTCCGTGCGCGAAGCTGCCGACCATCGAGTCGGTCTTGAGCGCGGCGCGCATGTCGTTCATCGACTTCTTGCCGCACTCGTCGAAGCCATCCTGCGGCACATCGAGCCGCGCAGGTATCGAGCCTTTGATCTGGTTGAATTTCGCCTGCACGCCCTTGTCCATGATGGTCGACGCGAATGCGTATTCCCCTGGAAGACTCGCGTCGCCCTTCTTGAAGCCCGCGAACTGGTCGGTGTTGAAGATGAACGCGCCGTCCGTGCCGGGATAGTTGAAGCAGAGATAGTCGACGTTCGCCTGTTTGCCTGCCGACGCGAACTCGCCCTTGGCCCAGTCGCCCATGATCTGCATCGCGGCCTTGCCGTTGATCACCATCGACGTTGCGAGATTCCAGTCACGGCCGGGGAAGTTCGGATCGACCATGCCGCGCAGCGCGCGCATCTGGTCGAAGGCTTTCTCCATCGTTTTGGAGCCGAGCGCGCCGGGGTCCAGCTTGACGAGCGCCTGCTGATAGAACTTTGCGCCGCCCGCGGACATCACGGCGCTGTCGAAGATGGTCGCTTCCTGCCAGGCCTGGCCGCCGTGCGCGAGCGGCGTATAGCCCGCCTTGCGGATCTTGTCGGCATCGGCGACGAGTTCGTCGAAGGTTTTCGGCGGCGTGAGTTTGAGCTGGTCGAAAATCTTCTTGTTCGCCCAGATCCAGTTCGTGCGGTGCACGTCGACAGGGGCCGCGACCCAATGTCCATCGACCTTGGAAAATTTCTGGATCGGCGCGGGCACGAGCTTGTCCCAGCCTTCTTTCGATGCGACTGCATCGAGGTTCTGCAGATAGTCCTCCTGCGCGTATTCGGGGATCGTGAAGCCGAGCATCTGGATTGCATCGGGTGGATTGCCCGACGCGACCCGCGCCTTCAGGACCGTGCGCGCGGCTTCGCCGCCGCCGCCCGCGATCGGGCTGTCCTTCCATGTATAGCCTCGGGTTTTCAGCCCGTCTTTCAGAACGGTGAGTGCCTTGGCTTCGCCACCGGAAGTCCACCAGTGCATGACTTCCACCTGTTTGCCATCGGCTGCGAGCGCGGATAGCGCGTGGCAGGCAACGAGTCCGGCTGCAATTGCAGCAATACGCTTGTTGAACATCTTCGTCTCCATGATGAAGCTCTCTTGGTGGGCTTTCTTGTGGACGCCACAGCGGGCATGCCGTGGCGGGTTATCGGTCGGTTTGGGTCAGGACGCCTTGCGCGGCAACCACCAGTTCTTGCGCTCTCCGATATGCAGCTGGATCGTCTTCGTCTCGGTGTAGTCCTCGACTGCCTGCTTGCCGAGTTCGCGGCCGACGCCGCTTGCTTTGAAGCCGCCGAACGGCAACTCCGGATAACCGTCGAGGAAGGTGTTGACCCAGACCGTGCCTGCATCGACGCCGCGCGCGACGCTTAGACACGTGTTGATGTCGTTGCTCCAGACGGCCGCGGAGAGACCGTAAGCGGTCGCGTTGGCGATTTCGACCGCATGCTGCGCGTCGGTGAACGGGATGATGGCGAGGACGGGGCCGAAGATTTCTTCGCGCGCAATGCCCATGTCGGGCGTGACATCGCTGATGACGGTCGGCTCCAGATACAGTCCGTTCGCGTGATAGCGTTTGCCGCCCAGACGCAGACGCGCGCCGGCCGCGATGCCTTTATCGATGTTGCCGAGAATCTCGCTCAACTGGTTCTCGCTGACGATCGCGCCGATCTTGCACTCGGGGTGCAGCGGATCGCCGACGGGCACTTGTCGCGCGCGCTCGATCACGGCCTCGGCGAAACGCGCGGCAATCGATTCGTGCGCGAGCACGCGGCTGCCGCTGTTGCAGCACTCGCCCGCGTTGAAGTACACGCCGAAGACGACGGCATCGACCATCGCGTCCCAGTCGCAGTCCGGAAACACGATCTGCGGATTCTTGCCGCCCAGTTCGAGCGCGACCTTCTTGAGCTTCTTCGAAGCGAGTCCGCCGAGCAGGCTGCCCACGCGCGTCGAGCCGGTGAAGGACAGCATGTCGATCGCGTCGTGCTCCGCGAGCGGCTGACCGACGGACGGTCCCTTGCCCGTCACCACGTTGACGACACCGGCGGGCACACCGGCCTCTTCGAGAATCTCCATCAACATGACGGTCGTGCTTGATGTCAGCTCGCTCGGCTTGACGACACACGTGCAGCCTGCCGCGAGTGCAAACGGCAGCTTCTGCGACAGAATCCATAACGGGAAATTCCACGGCGTGATCAGGCCCACCACGCCGATCGGCTGACGCAACACGATGCCGAGCATGTCATCGCCGAGCGTGTCGTAGGCGTCGCCGCTCGTCGTGCGCGCGAGGCTCGCCGCGTATTGCCACAGATCGACGCAACCCGACACTTCGCCGCGCGCCTGCGTGAGCGGCTTGCCCGTTTCCAGCGATTCGAGCAGCGACATCGGGTCGACGCGAGCTTTGATGCCGTCGGCGACCGCGAGAAGAATCCGCGCACGTTCGGCGCCCTTGAGCTTCGGCCATTGACCGTGACGGAACGCGGAATCGGCCGCCTGGATTGCCTGTTCGACGTCGGCGGGCGTCGCTTCCGGGAACGTGCTGACGATGTGTCCATGCGCCGGGCTGCGGCGCTCGAAGCGCTGCCCATCCGCGGCCTCGACCCACGTGCCGTCGATGTACATGCGGCCGTTGAAGGCTTCGGGGCTGGGCGTTTTGTCGCTGGTGAGAAGCGCGCTTGCAGCGGGAATTGCGGTGTCGTGCGTCATGTCATTGACCCTCGTATTGCGCTGGGCGCCGGTCGCGGAAACTGGCCATGCCTTCGCGCGCGTCGCGCGTCGTCGCGGACAGCGCGCCCGCCATGGCTTCCAGGGTTGCACCAGCCCCGAACCCCGAGGCGGCGTTGATCAGTTGCTTCGTGAGTTGCACGGAGACGGGTGCGAGCGTCGCGATCTTTTCTGCAATGGCGATGGCGGCCGCGAGCGAATCCTTGGGCGCGGAGATTTCATCGATCAGACCGATGCTGTACGCGCGTTGGGCATCGATTCGTCTTGCGGTGAGTGCAAGCGACTTCACGTGGCTCGGACCGATCAGCGAGACCAGCCGTTGCGTGCCCGACCAGCCTGGGCAGGTTGCGATGCCGGCTTCGGGCAACGCGAAGGTGGCGGCGGGGTCCGCCACGCGCACGTCGGCCACCGCGGCCAGTTCGAGGCCGCCGCCGAGGGCCGGCCCGTTGATCGCAGCGATCACGGGCAGGCGCAGTGCCGCCCAGCGGTCGAAGATGCGGTGGCCGCGCGTCACCCATACCCGCCACATGTCGAGCGGCGCGAGGGCCGACCACTGGTTGATGTCGGCGCCCACGCAGAACGCGCGCTCGCCGGCGCCCGTCAGCACGACGGCGCGCACGTCTGCATCCGCTTCGAGATGCGCGGCGGCGGCTTCGAGTTGATCGAGCATGTCAGGCGTCAGCGCATTCAGCTTGTCGGGGCGATTGAGCGTGACGACGGCTATCGCGTGCTGTTTCTCGATCTGGATCAGTTGCGGGTCAGCCATGACGCGCCTCCTTCAATTCGAGGCCGAACGGCGCGTCGGTGAAGATCGACGCATCCATGGTCTTCAACGAGGGCGATACCGCCAGTTCGATATCCGACTGATCGAGCACGTCCCTTTGCAGATCGATGCCCGGTGCGATTTCAATGACTTCGAGGCCGTTATCGCCGAGTTTGATTACGCAGCGCTCCGTTACGTACAGCGCTTCCTGTTTGCGCTGTCGTCCCATGCGGCCGCTGAAGGTGACGTGATCCACGTCGGCGATGAATTTCTTTTTGCCTTCCTTGACGATCCTGATGCGCCCATCGCCGACTTCGAGCTTCGCGCCCGCCGTGAAATAGCCGCTGAACACCACACGCTTCGCATGGGTCGTGATGTCGATGAAGCCGCCGCATCCGGCCGTCAGATAAGGCTTGCTCGGCAGCTTCGACACGTTCACATTGCCGTAGCGGTCGACTTGCAGGAACGACAGCAGCGACACGTCGAAGCCGCCGCCCTGGAAGTACACGAACTGCGACGGCGAGGGCATGATCGCGTCGGCATTGCCCGAGCATCCGAACGCAAAACCGAGCAACGGCACGCCGCCGACCGCGCCTTGTTCGATCACCCACGTCACATCGTCCCGATAGCCCTCTTCGAGCAGAATGCGCGGGACATTCGCGGAGATGCCGAAGCCGAGATTCACCGCATCGTTTTGCGCCAGTTCCATCGCGGCACGGCGCGCAATGACCTTGTCCGCGTTCCAGTCGGTAAACGCGAAGGCGCTGTCGGGCAGCTTCACTTCACCGCTGATTTCCGGGTCGTATTCGATCTGCGTCGTCTGCTTCTGCTCGGGATCGACGACCACGTAGTCCACCAGGTTGCAGGGAATGTGCACCTGCTGCGTATGCAGCGAACCCGCCTTCACCACGCGCTTCACCTGCGCGATGACGATGCCGCCGTTGTTGCGCACGGCGAGCGCCTGATCGCGTCCGCCGAGCAGCGCGCCTTCGTGCTCGAAGGACAGGTTGCCGCGTTCGTCGGCTGTCGTTGCCCGCACGATTGCGACACGGGGTACGAAGTTCTTGTAGAACAGCCATTCATCGCCGGCGAACGTGACTTTTTCGACGATCGGATGTTCGGCCGCCTGCGCGTTCATCGCGCCGCCCTGGCGATCGGGATCGACGTAGGTGTCGAGCCCCACCTTCGTCAGAACGCCAGGACGTTTCGCCGCGACCTCGCGATGCATGTCGAAGAGCACGCCGCTCGGCAGGTTGTATGCGCGGATTTCGTTGTCGGCGACGAGCCGCCAGATGTCGGGCATCGGCAGACTGGATGGGCCGCTCGGGAACGAGCCCGCGATCACCGTCTGTACCAGGCCCTGCTTCGCGATGTGGTCGATGCCCTTGATGCCGTACATGTCGCCTGCGGCAATCGGATGCAGCATCGTCAGATTTCGCGGATGGCCTTCGGCTTCGAAACGCGCACCGATCGCCGCGAGCATCGCATCGGGGCAACCGAGGCCGCTCGACGAGCTCACGGTGACGATATCGCCGTCGCCGATCAGGCTCGCGGCCTGGGCGAGTGAAACAAGCTTGCTAGAACGCACAGTGAATCTCCTCGAACTTTTATTCAGCGAACCGGGACGGCACCGTCACGTGCCCGCCCGCTTCGGCGGACTTCGCGAGCGACAGCGCGGCGACGAGTGAGCGATAACCGTCGATGCCCGTCGCGGCGGGATCTTGTCCTTCGGAAATGGCGCGATGGAATTGCGCGACGGCGATGCGGTACAGGTCGTGATGTTCGACTTCGATCTCTTGCGCGCCGTCGGCCGTGCGCAGAACGATTTCGCCGATGGGGCGCTGGGTCATCACGTCCTTCGCGAACAGTGACCCCGCGGTGCCGTGAATTTCGAGCCCCGTCGGCGCGAAGGGCACCGTGAACGCATCGTGGAGCTGCGCGAGCACACCGCCCTTGAAACGGACGATAGCCATCACGCCATCGGCAAGACCTGCCGACGACATCGTTCCCGACGAGGTCATCGCGCTGACTTCGACGGGTTCGTCGTCGAGCAGGAAACGCAACGTATCGATGTCGTGGACCGAGATATCGAGGATCACGCCGCCGCCCGCGGCCGGGCGTTCGATGCGCCAGCCGCGCAGATGCGGCGGCAGCGACACCGCATGAAAAACGCGCGCGAAAAGGGGAGTGCCTACGGCCCCGGCGCGGATGAGATCGCGCATCTTCCGGTGCGTCGCGGCACAGCGCAGGTGATGGTTGGTGCCGAGCTTCACGCCGTGTGCCGCGCACGCTTCGATCATCTGCGCGGCCTCGTCTTCCGTCAGCGCGAGGGGTTTTTCGCACAGCACGTGCTTGCCGGCTTGCGCGGCGGCCACTGCTTGCGGCAGATGTTTGTCGTTGGTGCTGCTGATATAGACCGCCGTAATCGACGAATCGCGGAGCACTGCGTCGAAGTCCGTCGAGTGCACCGCGATGCCGTGCTTCTGCGCGAATTCGCTCGCACGGTCCGCGCTGTCGCTCACGACCACGGCGATCTCGCCGTCGAGCTGCGCGCGGATGGCGTCGGCCATCCATTCGTCGGCGATGGTGCTGGCGCCGATCAGCGCCCAGCGGATAGTTGCCGTCATGTCTCTCTCCATTGGAACGTTCCAACTTGCGTTCGTTGGATCGTTCCAACAAACTGTAGTAGACTCATTTCACGCTGTCAAACACTTTTTGGAACGTTCCAATTGTGCAAAGCAATATGAAATCCGGTCCGACCATCCAGGACATTGCCGCCGCGGCGGGCGTATCGAAGTCGACGGTGTCGCTGGTTTTGCAGGAAAGCCCGCGCATCAAGGCGGAAACCGCCGAGAAGGTGCGCGAGGCGGCCCGCGCGCTGGGCTATGTGTACAACCGTGGCGCCGCGAATCTGCGCGGGCGGCGCAGCACGACCATCGGGATGGTGATCAACGATCTGACGAATCCGTTCTTCGTCGAACTGCTGGTCGCGATCGAACGCGTGTTGGCGCAATCGGGCTACACCACGCTGATGGCGCACACGGCGGAAGACGTCGAGACGCAGACGAGGGTGCTGCGCTCGATGCGCGAACAGAATGTTGCCGGACTGATCATGTCGCCCGCGCTGGGTACGCCGGACGCATTGGCTGACGAAATCCGCTCGTGGGGTATTCCGCTCGTGCTCGTTATGCGTCCGATGGGCGTCGATGTCGATACGGTCGGTGTGGACAACACGTACGGCTTCGAGCTCGCCACGCAGCATCTCATTGAACAGGGGCATACGCGAATCGCGTTTGCCGGCAACAGGAAAGGCTATACGGTCGCCAATCAGCGCCGACAGGGCTATCTGTCCGCGATGGCCGAGCATGGGCTGGCCGTCGACGACGAATGGATCGTCGATGTCGAGTTGACGCCAAAGGGCGGACGCGATGCCGTGCGTGCGATCTTCGACATGAAGCCTCGACCAACGGCCGTGCTTTGTTATAACGATCAGGTTGCCGTCGGCGTGCTGCACGAACTGGACAGGATGGGCAAACGTGCGGGCAAGGCATTGGCCGTTGTGGGTTGCGACAATGTCATCGCTGCCGAACATACGAATCCGCCCTTGACTACGTTGTCGGCTGGTGCCGACAGGCTGGGGGTGATGGCCAGCCGGACGTTGCTGGCAAGGCTCGAGGCGACGGAAGAACAGCAAGCACCCGTGGTGCAGTATTTCGCGGTGCCGGAATTGGTTGTCAGAGAGTCGAGCGTCGGCGCTGGGTCTCGTAGCAGGAGTGGAAGTGAAGCGGCTTTGTGAAGGTGTCTTTTACGCTTGAATGAAGCAAGCGGTCGACGAAGCGATGAGGCGACTGTCGTCGTCAACCGGAAGCGGCAATTGAGTGGCGTTCGCTCATGGACGCTCACGGTTATTGGAAAAATCGTGAGCGTCCATCTGCAATGGGCGCTTCGGGCGACAGTCATTGAGCCCTTGTCCCAATCCCTCTCACTGCGATCCGGGTACGCCCCTCGCCGCTATCCTACCGGGATGCGGATTGACATCGCTGACATCCTCCGGCAGCAGATTGCCATCCCCCAGACTGGCGTCGGCCCGCGCGGTGGCCGGATACCGCTCGGGATACAGATGCCGCTCGGCCACGCTCGCATCGAACGTCCGCGACCATCTGGCGATCACCACCGTGGCGAGGCTGTTGCCGATCGTATTGCACGTTGCAATGGCCATCGACATGAACCGGTAAACACCGAAGATGATCGCAATCCCTTCCACCGGCAGAATGCCCGTCGAGGTCACGGTCGCCGCAAACACCACGAACGAGCCGCCCGACACCGTTGCCGCGCCTTTGGACGTCAACAGCATCAGCAACAGCAAACCGATCTGATGCTCGAGCGTGATCGGCACGTTGTACGCGTGCGCGATGAACATCACACCCATCGACATGAAGAGCGACGTGCCATCGAGGTTGAACGCGTAGCCGGTCGGCAACACGAGCCCGACGGTCTGTTTGGCGCAGCCGAGTCTTTCGAGCTTGATCAGCAGACGCGGCAGCGCGCTTTCCGACGACGCCGTGCCGAGCACGATGATGATTTCGTCCTTGATGTAGCGCAGAAAGCGCCACAAGCTGAAGCCGGCCAGCTTCGCGATGATGCCCATCACCACGACGATGAACAGCACCACCACCGCGTAGAAGCTGAAGACCAGCTGCGCGAGTGCGATCAGCACGGCGGTGCCGTTACTGCCCACCGAGTAGGCGACCGCGCCGAGCGTGCCGAGCGGGGCAAGCTTCATCACGAGATTGATGAACGAGAACAGCACCTCGGAGACGAGATCGAGCCCTTCGGTGATTCGCACGCGCCGTCCCTCCGGAATCGCGAGAATGCCGATGCCGACCATCACCGCGAGCACCACGACCTGCAGCAGTTCACCCTTGACGAAAGCACCGATGAAGTTATCCGGCACGAGATGCATGACGAACTCGCTGAAACCTTGGGGCGCGGCTTTGGCCGCCGTCGCCGGCAGCGCGGCGACGCTGACGGATGTCATGCCCTTGCCGGTTTGCAGCAGGTTGCCGGCCAGCAGGCCGACCATCAGTGCGATCGTCGAGACGACCTCGAAGTAGACGATCGCCCGCCAGCCGACCCGGCCTGCGCTTTTCACGTCGCCGGCCGACGCGATGCCGTGCACGATCGTGAGGAACACCAGCGGCGCGACGCCTGCCTTGATCAGCGCGAGAAAGATATCGCCGAGTACCTTGAGCTGCGAGCCGAACTTCGGAAACAGCAGCCCGAGTGCGATACCCAGCACCAGCGCGAGCAGGACCTGCATGCCCAGCTTGCGATACCAGGGCAGTTTCTTCGGCGGGGCGACGATCGATTCGTCGCGTGATGCGTTTGCGTGATTCATCGTGTGCTCCTCCACGTCCTTTGAACGGACGGGTTTAGATATCGCTCGACAGTGCCACTGCGCGATCCACCATGCGGGGCGCGAGACCCAGGTAGTTGGCGGGGTCGGTCATGCGGTCGATCGCCGCGCGGTCGAAATGCGCTGTCACGGCGGGCAACGCGGCGAGCGCTTCGGCGAGCGTGCCGCCTTGCTCGTTCACCGTGCGGCAGGCGTCGTAGACGATGTCGTGAGCCTGCTGGCGGCCGGTGAAAGGCGCCATCGCCATCATCACCGCCTCCGCGACGATCAGCCCCTTGCTGATGCCGAGGTTGTGCTTCATGCGCTCCGTGTCGACGATCAGGCCGCCGAGCGCGAACTTCGCCTGGTGCAGCGCGCCGGCCGACAGAATGAAGCTCTCGGGAATCGCAATCCATTCGGCGTGCCACGGCCCGGTCGCGCGCTCGAAATCCTGGATCATCGCGTCGACCATCAGCCCCGCGTGTTGACGCACTGCTTTGGCCGCGGCCAGCATCAGCTCGCTGGAAATCGGATTGCGCTTTTGCGGCATCGTGCTGCTCGCTCCGCGCCCTTTGACGAAGGGTTCGTAGACTTCGGCGAATTCGGTCGAGGCCATGATCATGATGTCGAGCGCGATCTTGCCGAGCGAACCGGTCACGAGCGCGAGCAGGTTGACCGCTTCCGCGAAACCGTCGCGCGCCACGTGCCATGTCGTGGCCGGCACGCCGAGCTTCAGTTCTTCGGCCAGCGCTTTCTGCACCTCGAAGCCTTGGTCGCCGAGCGACGCCAGCGTGCCCGCGGCGCCGGCGAACTCGACCACGGCCACGCGCGGGCGAAGTTGCGCGAGGCGTTCCTGATGCCGGTCGAACATGGCGAGCCAGATCGCGACCTTGTAGCCGAAGGTGACGGGCAGCGCCTGCTGCAAGTGCGTGCGGCCGGCCATCGGCGTATCGCGGTGCCGTTTCGCCAGATCCACGAGGATCGCGCGCAACTCGCGGATGTCGCCATCGATCACGTCGAGCGCGTCGCGTACCTGAAGCGACACGGCGGTATCCATGATGTCCTGCGTCGTCGCGCCCCAATGCACGTAACGGCCCGCTTCGCCGCACATCTCGACGAGCTGGTGCACGAGCGGGAGGATCGGATAGCCGACGATGTCGGTCTCCTCGCGCATATGGTCGAAATCGATCCGCTCGATGCTGGATTCGCGCGCGATCACCTCGGCGGCTTCAGCGGGAATCACGCCGACGCGCGCCTCGGCTTTCGCCAGCGCCACTTCGACGTCGATATAGCGCTGCACCAGCGCGTAATCCGAAAACAGCGCCCGCATTCCGGCGGTGCCGAAGGCATCGCGAAACAGGATGGAGTCGACCACGGTGCTGGCCATCGGAATAGTGCGGTTCGTCATTGCGACCTCTCGGAAGTGCTGAAAAAGGGGACGGGATGAGCGGCATCTGGATCTGACGCTTTTCAATATGTCCGGACATATGTAAACTTAATATGTTCGAACATATGGAACAAGCTATGATTTACCCTGGCGTCCCAAAAAACCGCAAAAAACCGATCTCAAACCCGCACAACCGATGAACAGACCGCACTTCGCCGATATCGCGCGCGACCTGACCCAAGGCATTGCATCCGGCCGCTATCCGGTCGGCTCGATCCTGCCGACCGAGCTGGAATTGCGCGATCAGTACCAGACGAGCCGCCACACGGTGCGCGCGGCGTTGCATGAATTGCAGCAGTTGGGGCTGGTGTCGCGCCGCAAGAACGCGGGTACGCGTGTCGAGTCCGCGCAGCCGAGAAACGACTTCAGACCGTCGCTCGCGTCGGTGGACGACGTCGTGCAGTTCGGCTCCGAGCACTTGCGCCTGGTGCAGTCGACGGAGGAAATCGTCGCGACCGGCAAGCTTGCGAAGACGCTCAAGTGCGCGAACGGTTCGAAATGGCTGCGCGTTTCGAGCCTGCGCATCGACGGCGACCGTGAAAGCCCGCCGGTCGGCTGGACGGATGTGTATATCGACCCGGCCTACACGGAAGTCGCCGAGGCCGCGCGAGCTCGACCGGATACGCTGATCAGCGCATTGATCGAAGCGCGCTATGGCCGCTGCATCGCGGAGATCCAGCAGGACGTGCGCGGCGCGCTGATTTCAAAGGAGATGGCGCAAAGGCTGCGGGCCGAGGAGGGCACTGCGGCGCTCGAGATCGTGCGGCGTTATCTCGACTCCGCGGGCGAGACGTTCGAGGTGTCGATCAGCGTTCATCCCGCAGAACGGTTTTCGGTTTCGATGCGCTTGAAGCGGTCGGACGCGTAGGGCGGGGGGAGCTTTTGATGTGTGTCGACGTTTTCTTGTGAGAATGTCGAATGGTCAAGGCCGAGCCACGGCGGAAGGCGGCTGGCGATTCGTAGCCTGTAATATCGGCCGAGTCGAACACGCTGACGACGGTTCGATGGTCAAACGTCCTTCCAACCCGCGACGCCTCATTAGGAGCCTTGGTAAATATCACGCATCTTCGCTGCCTCGCCACTGTTCTGAAAATCCTCCAGCTCGCGGATCACTTGCGCGCGAGTTTTTCCAACGGAAACAGCCGGTGCCGGTGTGATAGAGGGAACTGCAATCGTAGGAGTTTGCGGGGTGCTGCCAGCCGCCACGGACTCCTGAGGATTGGTCGCTGTCTGGGCGAAGCATCCGTCCACCGTGCCCCCGGCCATCAGGGCAAGACAGACCGTGATCGATTGATAAAGCTTCATGAGAGTTCTCCTTCGGAGCTTGAGAGATCGGCCTGTGCATCTTTCGCCGACCGACAGCAGTCATCGCAGGAGCCAAAGCAGGTTCGACGCGCCGCGACGATCAGCCGATCCGGATGCACTCGACGAATGCCCTTTCAGCGTTGCTGTCATACTCATTCTTGGTCAGTCGAAATGCCGTCACAACGCACATGCGTAGGCGATGGACCCGCAACGCCTGCGAAAGATGTATGCACGCCCGTTGTCCGATCCGGGCGACGTGTCAGGTAGCCGCCTTCGATAACGAAGCGCCTTCCTGAACCGTCGAGGTGCGGCGAGGGCAGATCATGTCGTTGATACATTTGTGGGTGATGGTGCAGATGGCGACCTGTTATTCTGTTTTTGTCGTCCGGTGGCTGCGCACGAAGGTGCGGTGCACCTATGACCACCGTCACCGCTTTTGCTGGAATTTGCCGTCTTACTCCGTTAGCCACGTTCGCTGGGAACCTGTCTTAACCCGTGGCGTGCCGATACAGACTCTCGACCTCGCGCTCTATCCGCCCACGACGGTTTTCCTGATCAAGCAGCCTTATGAGATTGTCAGGCTTCGTAGTACGCAAGTTCAGATCGGCGGCGCTGGAGCACGCGTTCCGTATGGACTATGCACGTCGCTACGCGGGCCAACGCAGGCTGGCTAGCACCCTCTTCACACTGACATGGATAGGGTTTTCCATCCGTGACTATTGGTGGAGGATGGACATCCTTGATCCGAGCCACATCCATCACATTGGCTACGTGCGACTCGCAGCGGCCGTGGGTATGACCGCGGCGGTATGGTTGATGTGGGGAGCGCGTGCCTTTGACGAACGCTGGGCCGTCGGATTACATTGTGTATGGACGCTGAGCTGTTGGTTCGCCCTACTGAGGATGTTGGTCATTTACCCAAGGGCCTTGGCCGTCCCGGAAATCTTCCCCGTCCTGTATCTCACCGTTTTCATGATATTCACGGCGTTCCGGCTTCGCGCAATCACGGCGGCGTGGTTAGTCGGAATATGCTTTGTTACGTTCCACCTGACGCTTTACCTCTGGCCACTGGATAATGCCGAACCGGAGTGGATTTTCTGGATTACGCGCGGGTCGATCGTGCTCATGATGTGTATCGTTGGCGTCATTGTCAGCATTCAAATTGAACGCTCGGCCCGGCGCGAGTTCGTATTCCGGCGCACGTTGCGTGCAGCCCAGGCACGCGTTGAAGCGGCGTCCCGCGTAGTCAAGCAACAAAATGAACGTATGAAAGAACTCATCAAAGAGAAGGAGCGGTTCTTTTCGTCTGCCTATCATGACATTCAGCAGCCTCTCGCTGCGATCAACCTCTTTATCCGTAGCGCGCGGATCAAACTCGACGATAAGCACGCCGCAACGCATGATCTCGACGTCATCGAGGAAACGGCACGCGACATTCTCGACATGTTCAAGGATATTCAGGACTATAGCGAACTAGGCTCTTACATCCCGCACATGGCGCCAGTCGATACCCAGGCCGTGCTGACGGAAGTCTTCGAGCAATATCGTGAGCCGGCAAGGTCGCACGGCATCGAATTCAGAATCAGCCTGCGTGGGCGCCGCTCGCCGTCGATTGAAAGTGACCGTTCACTGTTCAAGCGGGCATTGTCCAATCTAGTATCGAATGCAATCAAGAATACCTTGGCAGGGGGCGTCGTCGTCGGTTGGGTAGAGATCGGGGAAAAGCTTCGGATCGACGTATGGGATACGGGCGTGGGTATCGCGGCCGTGCATCGGGATGCGATATTCGCCGAGTACTATCAGATCAACAACCCTGGTCGCGATCGGTCGAAAGGACTGGGACTTGGACTGTCTATCGTCCATCGGGTTGTCGACGTTCTTCCTGGGCACAGCATGTGTTTCTGGTCGGTCGAAGGGCGCGGGTCGCGCTTTTCCCTGTACGCGCCGATATCGAATATGAAGCCTGTCGTCGAGACCGACGATCGAAAGGACAACGTGTGCACGTCGATCCTCAAGGACAAGTACATCCTGCTTTGCGACGACGAACCGACCGTGCTCGAGGGCCTGCGGCGGTTGTTCCGCAGTGCTGGCGCACTGGTGGACACCGCCGAGTCGATGTCGGGATTCGAAGCGATTCTGACCGATGACGGCCGCGCACCCGACCTCATCGTCACCGACATCAGGCTGCGCGACGGACCGACCGGCATCGAGGTTGCCGACCGGATCAGGCAGCATTTCGCCTGGGCGGGCGTGCTTCCCGTCGCCTTCATCACAGGTGAACTGGTCTCTCCGCACGCACTTCGCAATTTCACCGAGCCGTTCGTCTTGTTGCGGAAGTCTTCCGCGCCGGAAACCACGCTTGTTGAAGTCAGTCGGTTCGTTGCCGCCCTGCAGCCAGCAAGCTTCGGTCATGTGCAGGATCCGTGACCGGCGGGACGCCGAGTTTGATCCCTCTATCCGCCAGCATGACGATGAGTTCAGCGCGGCGCCGCAGATTGAAATGCGCGAGCAGATGGCTGACGTATTTTCGTACCGTAATGTCCTCAAGCCCCATTCTCACAGCAATGGCCTTGGACGGAAGTCCGCGCACCAGCCACGCCAACGTTTCGAACTCTCGTGGAGTGAGTCCCAGGTCGGATGCGTTGCTCAATTCTGAATTACCGCTTGACTGCGGTTGCCCTGGTCTATTTGCCGGAGCCTCGTCCGTGCCCATGTCGCGCCTGAGCCTCGCGATGCTGGACGCGGGCAGGAACACGCCCCCAGCAAGCACCGCGCTGATCGCTGCGTGAAGCGCTTCAGGCGGCGACGATTTGAGCACGTACCCCATCGCGCGAAGTTCGATGCATCGACCGACGGTTTCGACGCGCTCGTCGGCCGATATCACAATCACGGGTAACGACGGTCGCAACTCCTTCAATTCGACAAGCGCGTCGCAACCGTGACCATCGGGAAGGTCGAGATCGAGAAAAACAATGTTCAGTAACTCGCCGCGCGCATGATTCATGCCTTGCGACAAGGTACTCGCATGCAGCAACTCGATGCCTGGAAAGAACTCTCTCAGTAGAAGCGCCAATCCGGCTCTGAACAGTTCGTGATCGTCGACGATCAGTACGCGCATTTCATCGTCTCCCAGAACCGCGTTCGAGGCGAGCTGCAACGACACAGCGGGTGATGCTACATCCGTAGCAATCATCTGCTTTGGTCAAATCGAATAGTACACGCACCTATGCCACGGGCCGTGGCGGGTGACCCATATGACGCTGACCATGGCAACTTTGTCAGACGAATAGATCATGCCGGGTACTGTTGTCGTCACCGGCAATGGTCCGCGACTTCTGGCGGCCGGTTGACAGCTCTGTCGGACAAGCGGTTGCGGCGCCAAGGGCGGGCCGCCCGCGATCGGGGTAACGCAAAAACGGCGCTCGGATCTCGCCGAACGCCGTCAATCTGCTCGGCGCGACTAGCCATGTCGCAACAGGTCCGCTCAACGCGCTGCGCCTCATTCCGTAAGACGATTGGAATTTCTTCAGAAGGCCGATGAAGACCGATGAAGGCAGCGCTTGTTGAATCGCGCAGGTATTCCGACTACTATTGGTTTCGCTTCCTGGGCCAGCCACCTTATCGAAATCAGCACGCTGGCCGAAGAGTTCTATAGGAATACGCCGTGCGCTGGACGTGACGGGAGCGTAGACGATGCTACAAAAATTAAAGGCCGTCGTCACTTCGAACGTCACCGCCCTCCTGTTCGCTTCTGCGACCGCCATTACGGCAACGACGGGATGGTTAGGCGAACTTCGCACCGCCTCGATCTACGCGGTTTGCGGACTCATTTCGCTCTACGCGCTTACCTGGTTGTTCTTTCTAACGAGGGATATGTTAATGGTTCGCACAATGGCAGGGGGGAACTTGAAATATCCGGTTTGCTACAGGAAAGTTGACCATGACTGGCGCATTAGCGAGGCAGGGGACTTCTATGGGAAGTATTCATTTGAATGCCAAAATGTAAGCGCGTCGGATCTGTCTGTTATACCTTTCGACGAAATCTGGATTAACGCTTACGACAAGGTGGACATCACTACGCGCGTTTCAGCGGACGAGAAGAAATTCTCGATCCGGGAAAGCCGCCAAAGTTTATACGGATTCGCGTTAAAGATGTTGTCTCGAGCCCTTGATGTTCGAGCGATATCCTGGTCACAAGTAGTCGATCCACCGATACCCCCTAGAGACTCCATAAAATACGAAGTCACTATCAGCACGCCACGCACGGAGAAAGATGCTTTCTCTACAGAAGGTGCACTAGCGGGCATTCCCACCAATATTCCGACCCAGGAAGCCAAACTGAGCCTTTCAGCTCCGCCGGGATTCGCGTTTACATTTTTGGATCCGATTATCGTTGTGGATGGAAGCGGACAACGGGATGTGCAGGCGGAACAACAGACCAAAGGACCCGGACTAAACCCGCAGCGAACGTTAGTGAGCTGGGAGCTCCACTCGCCAAAAACGGGAAAGCGGTATTTATTCCGCTATCGCCTGGAACGCATTTAAGGAAGCTAACGTGAATCCTCCGGAATTCGTTTGCAACGGCTGTGGGAAATGTTGCACAGGAGGCACCGACGATCTTGGCGTTCTTCTGCTGCCCGACGATATTAGTCGAATTGCTGATTATCTGAATTTGAATCCCGATGAATTCGTCGAAAAGTGCTGCGATAGTCGACCCCTTCCCGTATCGTCAAAGCTGGAGATGCGGAAACTGCGCATGGAAGGCGGGCGCTGCATCTTTCTGCGAACAGATAACCTTTGTGCAATACATGACGTAAAGCCGCTTCAGTGTGAAACCGGACCCTTTGGCATGTTCTGGGACGGTGAGCTTCGATACGAATGCATGCGCCAGATTTCAAAAGAATCTATTCAGCGAGCAAAGGCAGAAACAGTCCGAGAGTTTTCTATTCACTTCTCCCGATTTCGGGCCAATCAAAAGCCATTCTAGGAGAGCGCCATGTCCTATAACTCCATCAGTGCGACGCTGCGCAAGGTGAACGAGTTGATCGAAAATAACCACGAGGCTAGCCGGAATGAGGCCAATCGGCGCAAAGGTGAAGAGGCCATCGACGTCAGGACAGCACAAGGCGCGGCAGAACTGCCACGCGCCGATACTGCCCGCCGCAACCGCGGTCCTGGGGATAATCAATCGACGAAGTGACAACCTCAAGAGCGGGCCGCATAACGTCAGGCTTCCGGTCGCGTGAGACGGAATAGTCAGTGCATCGCGTTGAAGGGATGCAAAGTTAGCCGGTCCGGTCCAAACGTCGAAGGAGCGAATCGCAGAGTCGAATTGAGCCATTCATCGCCTCGCCTGCGGCTTGCAAGTCCAAATTGCATTTGGACGTTGCGCCGACCATACTCATCAAGTCGGGCACTTCCGGGCGAACTTCCATGAATGGCAACGATTCCCATGGCCACGAGTCGCAGCATCCGCATGCTGACGATCACGATCACGCGGGCAGTGCGCTGCCGGAGATGGACTTGCGCGTCCGTGCGCTGGAATCCCTGCTGGTCGAGAAGGGATACGTCGATCCCGAGGCGCTGGACGTACTGATCGAAACCTACGAGCACAAGGTCGGGCCGCGCAACGGTGCCCGCGTGATCGCGAAAGCGTGGCGCGACTCCACTTACAAGCGATGGTTGCTCGACGACGCGACCGCAGCGATCGCCTCGCTCGGCTATCAAGGCAGGCAGGGCGAGCACATGGTCGTGTTGGAGAACACGCCCACCGTGCACAACATGGTGGTCTGCACATTGTGTTCATGCTACCCGTGGCCGGTCCTTGGGCTTCCGCCGGTCTGGTACAAGTCGGCGCCATACCGGTCCCGTGCGATTATCGATCCGAGAGGTGTACTGAAGGAATTCGGCTTTGAATTGGGCGCCGAAGTCGAGTTTCGCGTGTGGGACTCCACCTCGGAGGTCCGTTATCTGGTGTTGCCTATGCAGCCTCCCGGAACCGCTGGTTTCTCCGAGGAAGCATTGGTTGAAATGGTGACCCGTGACTCGATGATCGGCACAGGTCTGCCGAAGGCACCGAACGCCGCCCGGGAGTCCACATGAACGGCGCACAAGATCTCGGCGGTATGCAGTCGTTCGGACCGATACGGCCGGAAGCCGACGCACTGATTTTTCACGCGGACTGGGAGCGTCACGCGCTGGCGATTACGTTGGCGATGGGCGCGGTCGGCAAGTGGAACATCGACATGTCTCGTGCCGCGCGAGAGAGCTTGCCGCCTGCGCAATATCTCGCCAGCAGCTACTTCGAGATCTGGTTCGAAGGTTTGAAAAAGCTGCTGCTGGACAAGTGGTTGGCGACGGCCGAGGAGATCGCTAGCGGCGTGTCGAGCAGTCCTGGGATGCCGGTGCCTCGCGTATTGATGGCTAGCGAAGTGCCTGCGGCGTTACGCCGAGGCAGCCCTGTCGATCGTCCTGCGGTCACTGAAGCACGCTTCAAGCTGGGCGACGAGGTTCTGACCCGTCAGTTCAACCCCTCTACGCATACGCGGTTGCCACGCTATTGCCGAGGCAGACGAGGTCGAATCATCGCTGTGCACGCTCCGCACGTTTTTCCCGACACCAACGCAATCGGGCTGGGCGAACAGCCGCAATGGCTGTATACCGTTCGCTTCGATGCGTCGGAGCTCTGGGGGAAAGATACGACTGCGGCATCCGTTTGCGTCGATTGCTGGGAACCCTATCTGGACTATCCGGATGTCACGTTGGCCTGATATGACGCATACCCGGCCGAATCTTCCCGAACTGCGCGCTGCGCTGCCGGCATTGCCTTGTGACGACGCAGGGCCCGTTTTCAGTGCGCCATGGGAAGCCCGGGCGTTTGCCATGACGTTGAGTTTGCATGAGCATGGTCTGTTCACGTGGGCCGAATGGGCGGAATGGCTGAATCAGGCAATCCGCGATGCGCAGGACGCCGGCGACCCAGACCATGGCGACACTTACTACAGCCACTGGTTGACAGCATTGGAGCTAATTAGCGCGCGCAAGGGATTGCTGACCATCCGCATCCTCGAGCAACGCCGGAACGAATGGGACATCGCTGCACGACATACGCCCCATGGGCAGCCGATTGAGCTGAAGTGACAGTGCGTGCTTTGTGCACGCGTCTAAGGGGCCTATGTCCGGGGCTTACACGCTACACGCATTCATCCAATGAAGATTTTTCCCGGACAGAAGGGACCTTCACCGGCATAACGTCCATAAAGGAAAACATTGGCTTCTATTGAGCAAACCAGCACGCCAATAGTCATCTTGTTCCCTTAACATTGCCTTGGTCTGCCGGTCGGCTCTTCACATGATCGATGAAGGCGCGCAGCTTCGGCATGATCTGCCGGCGGCTCGGATAGTAGAGAAACACGCCCGGTATCACCGGCGCGAACGGCTCCAGCACGTGCACCAGTTTTCCCGCTCTCAGCCCTTCAGCGACCATCGGCTCAGGTAGCTGGGCAAGGCCTATACCTTCGACTGCCGCACCCAGCATGGTGGGAAAATCATGGGCGATGAAAGGGCCGGTTACGGCGATCTCGATCGCGTTGCCGTCGTCGTTGAACGACCATAGCGCGAGCGCGCCGCCGGATCGGCGCCATCGCAAGCACGCGTGTTGGCGCAGATCGTCCGTGTGCTCGGGCCGGCTGTGTCCTGCGAAATAGGCCGGGCTGCCGACCACGACGAGACGAAACGGAGGCGTCAACGGTACCGCGACCATGTCGGCGGCGACGAACTGGCCCAGCCGGATACCGGCGTCGAACCCTTCCGCTGCAAGATCGATCAGCTCCTTGCTTGTGGCGATCTCCACTTCGACCTCGGGATAAGCCTTGCAGAAGGATGCAATCAGCGGTTCCAGCAGGATTGGCACCACCGCGCGCGGCACGGAAAGACGCAACAATCCGGCGGGCCGCTGGCCAAGTCCGCGCGCCACCTCACCAGCGGCGACAAGCTCCTCGAAGGCAGGCTTCGCGCGCGAAAGAAACCGTTCGCCGGCTTCGGTCAGGCCGACACTACGCGTGGTGCGTATGAAGAGCGCTGCGCCGATGCGCTCTTCGAGTACACGCACCGCCTGGCTCACGGCCGACGGCGTCACCCCGAGTTCGGCGGCTGCCCGGCGAAAACTGTGATGCTGGGCAACGCTCAGGAACACCTCTACACCGTCGAGCGCGCCCTGCCTGACTGTGAAGTTCTGCTTCATAGCCCGTCAACATTGTGATGAATAGTCGCTCGCGAGAGGCCATGGTACACCTACGCCTGCAGATGAAGGGTCGCGCCGAGCTTGACTCGCAAGCCCTGATCAATCCGCTAAGACCGTGGAGGAACCTTGCAATGACTGATGCACTTGATGGCGTGCGGGATCACTATCGCGCGACCGGCCTGACCGAGCGGCTGAAGATCGCGCTCACGGTCCTTGGGCCGGAGGATCAACGTCTTACGCCGCAGCAACTGGGCGCCCTCGACCAGTTTCACACCCGTGGGCTTGCTGCCACCGCCGAGCTTGCCAAACTGGCCGGGATCACCGCCGACATGTCGGTGCTGGATGTCGGTTCGGGCGTTGGCGGCCCGGCCCGTTTTCTGGCTGCAAGCTATGGCTGCCGGGTGACGGGTATCGACCTCAGCGAACCGTTCGTCGATGCCGCACGCTACCTCACAGAACGCACGGGGCAGAGCAAACAGGTGTCGTTTCATACCGCTAGCGCGCTGGCACTTCCCTTCGACCAAAGCTGTTTTGACGTCGTATTGCTGCAGCATGTGGCGATGAACATCGCCGATCGCGCACGACTTTACGGAGAGATCCGACGCGTGCTGAAGCCAGGCGGCAAGTTTGCGACGTTCGACGTCGTCGCAAACGGCAGTGAACCGCACTACCCCGTTCCCTGGGCGAGAACACTGGCCACGAGCTTTCTGCTGACGGCCGACGCTACCCACGCGGCAATCGAAAAGGCAGGTTTCCGGACGCTGACATGGCAAGACGGCACCGAGGCCGCAAAGGCATGGATCAACCAACTGCGTACGTCGGGGCCGCCGTCCTCGCTAAATCTAGGCGTGGTGATGGGCCCGGACTTCGCACAGCTTTCGACCAACCTGGGGCGAAATCTCCTGGAAGGCCGCCTCGGCATTCTCGCCGCGGTGTTCGAGACCGCGCCCGCGAAGAACGGGAATCACATGGAGGACCGCTGATGACCGCCGCCTCTATTCCCGCCGGTATCGTCGCGCCGCGTCCCGCCTGGCGCAGCCTGCTTTGGCTCATCCCGTTGGCAGCGCTGTGGATCGTGTTGATCTACTGGAAGCCGGTTATCCCGACCAGCGGCGTTCCTACCACAGCTCATCAGTTGATGGCCCATGGGCTTATCGCGGTCGGATTGTGGCTCGGCCTCGACAACACGGACCTGACGCCGAGCCAACGCCGCACGACCTGGCTGGCGGTCGTGATTCCACACACGCTCTGGTTTGCTGTTGCCTGGAGCGCAGCGATCAACGGCGTCTTCCGCACGGGCGCCTCACCCTTGCCGTTGTTGCCGTTGGCGATCTTCCTGCCGGTGATGATCGGCACGCCGTTGTTGCTGTTGTCCAAACGGGTGGGGCAGGTGCTCGATGCGATGCCGGCGACCTGGCTTGTCGCTCTTCAGCTTTACCGGGTCTTCGGCAACTGGGCTCTCGTCGCGTGGCTGCATGGGGGGCTGTCAGGCGTGTTCGCGTTGCCGGCGGGCACTGGCGATGTATTGACCGGCCTGCTGGCCGTGCCGACGGCAATCGCCGTGGCGAGCGGTACGGCTCAAGGGCGGAAGGCGGCGATCGCCTGGAACATCTTCGGCCTCGCCGACTTCGCCGTCGCGATTACCTTGGGGATGATCACGTCGCCCGGCCCGTTCCAGTTGATCGCGCCGAGCGTGCCGAGCATCGGCGCCGGCGCATATCCGGATGTGCTGACGCCTGCTTTCGTGGTGCCAGGCTCGATCCTGCTGCACGCGCTGTCGCTGCGCCAGCTGATCCGACGACGCGTCGGCTGATCTCCTTCCTATCCTTCGATGCGTTAGACAACACCTTATAGGAGGTAGCATGTCAACGGAACGTCTCTTCCAATTGCATCTCGTTCTGGGGTATGTCGCGTGGCTGCTTTGCTTGCACGTATACGTCTGGCCCAGGCTCAAATCGATGGACCCATTCGACGCGCAACGTGCGATCGCCACCTTGCACAGCTTCCGTTTCTTCGGACTGGTCTTTATCCTGCCGGGTATCGTCAGCCCCGATCTGCCTGCCAGCTTCGCCGTGTTCGCCGCATACGGTGACCTGGCAACGGGAGTTCTGGCGATGCTCGCTCTACTCACAGCACCAATACGCCCACTCTTCTGGTTGTTCGTCGTAGCCTTTAATCTCGTGGGCGCGACCGACCTCATTGTTGACTACTACCACGCTATCCAGTCGGATCTTCCTGCGCATGCGGGAGAGCTGGGCGCTACGTATGCGATTCCGGTCATCTACGTGCCCGTGCTGATGATTACGCATGTTGTCGCCTTCTTTCTGCTGCTGCGCCCTCAGCCCAAGGCGACTCGGAGCTATTTATCCTTCCGTAAGTCATGACATGACCAAAGCGTCGCCTGCCTCCGGCAGGCGGCGAGGTTCGAAGGGAGCGCCGCACGGATCGTCAGCGCTGACTCAGAGGCGCATGAGAGCGGTGACCATCCAGCGGCAATGATGATGCTATGACTACCTGAATGGGCGATTAGTGGATCAGGAGGGGACAGGACAAACTCTTCTACTCGTTCACCCTCAATAATCACGTGCTTCGCGAGCACCTGTTGAAACGTTCGAATGTCCCAGATATTAAGCATTCCGATGGCCGTAGATGGCCGAACCCAATCTCATACGCAGATTTTTTCCTATTGGATGTCGATCCTGCTGCTTGTCGCTCGTCGTTACTTGGAAATCAACCGGTCGAGAGCCTGGGATATGCTGTTCGCCCCGAGTTCTAGCCGCCATCGCCATCTGATTCAGGAGGAAACACAGTGGACAAACTCGACAATCCGATCCTGCAGGTCCTCAACGACTACAAAGCTGCGGTATTCGCAAAAGACGTCGACTCGTTCGTCGCGCTGTACGACGCGGACGTGTTGGTCTTCGACATGTGGCGTGTATGGTCGTACAACGGCATTTCGTCCTGGCGGGAAATGGCGGGGGGCTGGTTCGGCTCACTGGGCACCGAACGCGTTATCGTGGATTTCAGCGACGTGCAAACGATCGTGACCCAGGACCTCGCAGTTGTTCACGCCTTCGTGACATACAAAGCCGTTACTACGGATGGCGTCGATCTGCGCTCGCTGGACAATCGACTGACCGTAACGCTCAGGCAAACGGGCGACGGGTGGAAGATTGTCCACCAACATACATCCTCTCCGATCGACCTCGCTACAGCTACGGTCATCTTCAAGCGTTGATAGAACGAGCTGGA
Organism: Paraburkholderia panacisoli; assembly: GCF_008369935.1. Classification (GTDB taxonomy): domain Bacteria; phylum Pseudomonadota; class Gammaproteobacteria; order Burkholderiales; family Burkholderiaceae; genus Paraburkholderia; species Paraburkholderia panacisoli. Next base: position 63,001 of record NZ_VTUZ01000049.1, read on the forward strand.
GGGGCAGCGCCAGGGTGAAACCGCGACGTCGGCATTTCCTCCGGCGAGTGTGAAGATCACGTGGGTCAACGCCGCGACAATTGCGCAACAGCCGGCTCGAGCAAGTTAGGCTGTTCCTCGATTACTTCCAGCGACCGCGAGCGGGTTTCGATACCGAAACTGAAAACGATCAGCGCCTGCAGCACAAGCAGCATCGCGACGCTGAATGCCACATAGCGTATGCCGCCCGTCTGATAGACAAGCAGCGTGATGCCCGGCGCGCAGAACGACGCAATGCGGCCAAGTACCGCGCAAAAGCCGTTTCCACGGAGCCGGAAGCGCGTGCCGAACAGTTCCGGGATATAGCAGGCCACTGCCAGTGCGACGATTGCATAAAGGCAGCAGAAGAGCAGGAAGCCCATGACGGCAGCCATCATGGGCGAGCTCGACAGTGCGTAGCTGACGCCCATCGCCGCGCCGAGCAGCGACGCGATGGTGATGCAACGGCGGCGCCCGAAGCGGTCGATGCAGAGCACGCCGATACCCGCGCCGACCGGGCCGCCTAGCGACATCACCATGCTATATCCGAGCGACGACGACAGACTGAGACCCTGCTTCAGCAGGAACGTGGGCACCCATGTGACAAAACTGTAGATCGCAATGCCAATCACGACCGAGATCGTCGAGCCGACCAGCGTGCGTGTCCAGACCTCACGCGAGAACAGCACGGACAATGGCGGCGTAGGCGGGGTTTCCGCAAGCGCATGGGGCTGCTCGGGGGCGCGGTAGCCCTTGCCATATATCTCTTCCTCGATCCGCCTGACGATCTGTTCGGCCTCGTCGAGTCTGCCTTCGCCCGCGAGCCAGCGTGGCGACTCCGGCATCGACTTGCGCGCAACCCGCACCAGCAACGCCCCCGCGCCCGAGACGAAGAACATGGAACGCCAGCCCCACAGCGGAATCAGGAAATAGCCTGCCAGCGATGACACGAACAGCGCACTGTTGGTGACCAAAGCAAGCAGCGCCGAGTATCGCCCGCGCTGCTGCGGCGGAATCACTTCGATCAACGTCGAGTAGCCGACAACGATTTCCGCGCCGAGTCCGATGCCCATGACCAGTCGAAGTGCGATCAGCCACGGCATCGACGACGCGAAGCCCGCCGCGACCGAAGCGAGCCCGAACACCAGCAGGTTCGCCTGATAGGTGAATCGCCGGCCGAAGCGGTCACCGAGCAGGCCCGCCAGGGTGCCGCCGATCGCCATGCCGACAAACGTGGCCGAGATGAAGTAGCCATTGAGTTGAAGATTCGACAGCCCGCTATGGACGAGCGCGCCGAGCACGGAGCCTGCGAGCGTGATGTCGAAGCTGTCGAAAAACATGCCGGCCGCGATCAGCCACAGCATGCGCCGGTGAAAACCGCTGAGCGGCAATGCGTCCAGGCGCAGGCCGATGGATTCCGGTGATGCCATGTTGTCTCCTCATTTATCTTCTGATCGTGACCGCGCCGCGTGACCGGGCGTCAGTCCGTTCTGTCGACGAACCGGACCCGCAATGCATCCCAGTCGTCCGCGCCCATTCGCTGGAAGCGCTCCTTCGCCGTCAATGCACTGCACGAAGCCGGTGGTATGCCCGTCGCCTTCAGCGCGGCAAGTTCCCGCTCGCACACTTGCATCACGCTCGCGAGTAGCAGGCTCGGCATGATCGCGAGTTTGTAGCCCATTTCCTGCACGTCGTGCAGCGACACGTCCGGCGTCTTGCCGCCGCGCACGATGTTGAAAACGCACGGCCCCTTCACTAGCCGCGGGATCGTCATGATTTCGTCGAGGTCGCGCGGTGCTTCGACGAACGCGAGATCGGCGCCCGCAGCCAGCGCGGCGTTGGCGCGCGCGACAGCCTCAGGCAGTCCCGCTACGCCGTTTGCATCAGTGCGGGCAATGACGACGAAGTCTCGATTACGCCGGGCCGCGAGCGCCGCGCGAATCTTCGCGACGAATTCCGCGGTAGGTACCAGTTCCTTACCGTCCAGATGCCCACAGCGTTTGGGCGACACCTGGTCTTCAATATGGATTCCGGCGACGCCGGCCTGCTCGTATGAGCGCACTGCGCGCGTCACGTTGAGTTCGTTGCCGAAGCCCGTATCGGCGTCGGCAATGACCGGCAGTGTCGTGCAGGCGACGATCCGCGCGGCGTTGGCGACCATTTCGGTCATCGTGAGTAGCCCGTAGTCGGGCAAGCCATAGGAAGCCGCCGTGCCGGCGCCGGTCATATACAGCGCGGCGAAGCCCGCCTGCTCGGCAAGGCGTGCCGTGATGCCGTCGTAGACACCCGGCGCCGCGAGCAGTTCGCCAGCATTCAGCAGTTGCCGCAGACGGGTACCGGCGTGGGCTTGACTGGATTCATTCAACACTCTGTCTCCGACGTGCCTGTTTGCATGAAAGCGTGGGTGAGCCGCCGGTCAGGCCGCTGTCGCCGAGAACGCCATTGGTGTCCACTCACGCAGTGTCATGCCCATGTGCGCGGCCTGGCGTTTTTCGTAGGCCTCGAACGCGGCCGAACGGTGACTGCCCCGCAAGCCGCCGCGCACCGCACCCGCGCGCACGTCGCCAAAATATTCGAGCCAGTTGTCGGGGAGAGGCTGGGCATTCGGAACAGCGAGCCAGAGGCGCAGCAGGTGCCGTTTCATGTCCGGCTCTTCATAGTCGTCGAAGCCGGTGCGGGAATGGATCGTGACGTAATTGTTCAGCAGTTGCAGGTCGCCCGGTTCCAGCGACATCGAAAAGCAGTAGCGCGGATCGGTCATCAATTCGTCGAGCAGATCGAGCGCCGCGTTCTGCTCGTCGGACAGCCGTGGCACTTCGTCGAAATCGCGCTGCGCCGCAACGATGTTTTTCCGATTTGTGCGCATCGCAAAGCACTGGGCGTGATTGCCGATGATCGGGCAGCAATAGTAGGGCGGCTGGGCTGGATCCTGTGCGCCCTGATAGCTGAAGTAGAACGGTCCGCGCAGTGCTTCGGCGAGATCCGGGCGTCGGCGCCGCATCTCGTCGAAAACGGCGATCGAGCTGACAACCTTGCTTTCGCCGCCTTGCCGGGCGGCGCGCCGGCACAGCAGGCCGACCACGTCGCACGAATCCATGTGGAAGTCGAGCGATGCATTGGTGTTGTAGCCCCGCCCGTTCGTGGTCTTATACACAGAGCCGACGTCGCGAACGTCGTTGAGAATATCGCTCGCACGATTCTGCGTGCGGGCCACGCCCAGATGCAGACCCATCCCCCAGTACGCGAGACGGGTTTCGTCTTCGCTCCAGCGGTGCACCGGGAAGCCCTTCAGCAGACACATTCCCCAGCGGTCCTGGGTCGTGTCGACGGCGCGTTTCAGTGCGTCACGGGCCGCGGCGTTCAGGGGGAAATCGTCCGGCACCATCTCCAGCAGCGTCCGGCCGATCGTTTTCGCATGCGCGAGCGCGGCATCGAAACCGGCCACTTCTTCGGCGCTCAGGCGTTGAATCCACGACGTATCGTCTTCTGCCTCGGCCGCGAACCATGCAACAGGTCTGAAGGTGTGCATCTAACTTTTTCTCCGAATGTTGAAATTGTCCGCGGGCATGTATCCACGCTTGGCGTCGCTCCTCTTGAAAAAAGTATAGGCTCGGCGGATAGTCAACAAAAGTGACTTTATTTCAACCCGCACATAAGGAATCTTGATGAGGCTGGAAGCATTCCAGACGCTTGGCGCCGTCATTTCCGAGGGCTCCTTCGCGGCGGCGGCGGCCATCATGAACCTCACGCCGAGCGCGGTGAGCATGCAGATGAAGCACCTCGAACAGTATCTCGGCCAGCCGCTGTTCAGCCGGGCGGGACTGCACGTGCAGCCGACCGCGATGGCCCACCAGGTGATGGCGGCAATGCGCGATGGTTTGCAGCAGATCGAGGCGCTGAGGCGGCGTCATACGGTGGTCGTCGAAGGGACGGTGCGGCTTGGTCTGATCGAGTCGATTCAGCCATTGGTGTTGCCCGGCACGATGCGCCTGCTTCGGGAACGGCATCCGCGATTGCTGCTACGGCCGCAGCGAGGTCGAAGCGCGGGCCTGATTGACGATGTGAAGGCGGGGTTGCTGGACGCGGCGGTGGTCGCGCAGCCGGAGCGCGGCAGGGTGGCCGGACTGCTGTGGTATCCGCTTTTGCAGCGGGAGCTGGTGTTGATCGCACCGCCTGACGAAAAAGGCGGCACGGTGCGTGAACTGCTCGGACGCTACGACTGGATCCGCTACGATCGCAGCACGATGACGGGTGCGATGGGCGCGCGCTATGTGCGTCGGCTCATGCCAGAAAAGCGCAGCACGCTCGAACTCGACAGCGTAACGGCGATCGTCGCGATGGTGAGCGCTGGGCTCGGCGTGTCGGTGCTGCAGGTGGTCGACCCAAGTGTCTGCGAACGCTATCCGGTGAGACGGATCCGGCTTGGTGCGACGCCGCCGGTCCTGCAACTGTCGGTGGTGACACGGAAGGACGACGCCGATAGCCGTTTGCTGCAGGCGGTTCGGGAAGCAATGGGACTCGCACTGCAGCGTGCGAGTTCGTCGGTGGCGGCGGGGCGTTAGCTTTCGCAGTCAGAACATCGTATCGCGAAGGGCCGAGCGGGCATGCCAGGCGCGAGGGCGATCGCTCCATGATTCAGGAGAAGGCGCAATAGAGGGAGTGCCCCGAGAAGCGGTGTGCGTGGCAGCGAGCCTCTGCCGGGATGCCGCCCGGACCTGTCGCCGTCACTCCGTCTCGCTGTCGTCAGTGTCCGAATTGGCACTCATCGCTTCCTGATGCATGGCGGCGGCCGCCAGAGTGCCGGCGAGTTCCGGATGCGCCTCTTTTCGCTCGCTGTAGCGATCGGTCAGGTAGTCCGAGCGGTCGCGCACCAGCAGCGTGAACTTGTACAACTCCTCCATCACGTCGACGACGCGGTCGTAGTACGCCGAAGACTTCATCCGGCCATCGGCGTCGAATTCCTGATACGCCTTCGCCACCGACGACTGATTGGGGATGGTCACCATCCGCATCCAGCGGCCGAGCACCCGCAGCGCGTTGACGGCGTTGAACGATTGCGACCCCCCGCACACCTGCATCACCGCGAGGGTGCGGCCTTGTGTCGGACGAACGCCGCCGCTTTCGAGCGGCAGCCAGTCGATCTGGTTCTTGAAGACCGCCGTTAGCGTGCCGTGACGCTCCGGGCTGCACCATACATGTCCTTCCGACCACTCCGACAGCTTGCGCAGTTCGACCACTTTCGGATGATCGGCTGCGACGCTGTCAGTCAGCGGCAGGCCGTGTGGGTCGAAGACCCGCGTTTCGGCGCCGAAATGCCGCAGGATGCGTTCGGCCTCGAGGGTGAGAAGGCGGCTATACGACGTGGCACGTAACGAGCCGTAGAGCAGCAGAATCCGCGGAGCGTGTTGGGAAACCGCACGCGGTTCGAGTTTGTGCAGATCCGGCGTGTCGAGGTGCGGACCGCTGACGTTGGGTAGATCCTGCGTCATTCGTTGACCTTCCGTCCTTTGCTGTCGACGACCCGTTCACCATCCTCCTTTGCAAATGCACCCTTCTGCGCTGCGGGCAGAATGTCGAGCACGATCTCGGAGGGCCGGCAAAGCCGGACGCCAAGTGGCGTGACAACGAACGGGCGGTTGATGAGGATCGGGTGTTGCAGCATCGCATCGAGCAACTGTTCATCGCTCAGCGTGGGGTCGGCCAGACCGAGGTCGGCGTAAGGCGTGCCCTTTTCACGCAGCGCGGCGCGCACGGTGAGGCCGGCGCGGGAGATCAGATCCTTTAACGTGTCGCGGCGCGGCGGCGTTTTAAGGTATTCGATGACCTCCGGCTCGATGCCGGCGTTGCGGATCATAGCCAACGTGTTGCGCGACGTGCCGCAATCCGGGTTGTGATAGATCGTAACGCTCATATCTTTTGTCCTTTGACGCCATGCTTTGCTTCGTACCAGTGCTGCGAGCGGTTGATGACGCCGACCACGAACAGCATCACCGGCACTTCGATCAGCACGCCGACCACCGTGGCCAGCGCCGCGCCTGAATGGAAGCCGAACAGGCTGATTGCGGTGGCCACCGCAAGCTCGAAGAAATTGCTCGCGCCGATCAGACTCGATGGACCCGCGACGCAATGTGCGACGCCGAGCCGGCGATTCAACAGATACGCGAGGCCGGAATTGAAGAACACCTGAATCAGGATCGGCACCGCGAGCATGCCGATGACGAGCGGCTCCTTGACGATTGCCTGCCCCTGAAACGCAAAGAGCAGCACGAGAGTCGCGAGCAGCGCGCTGATCGAATAAGGGGCGAGCTGTGCGATGGTCCGGTGAAAATGCGTCTCGCCCTTCGTCATCAACGAGCGGCGCAGCAGTTGCGCGAGTACGACCGGGATGATGATGTAGAGACCCACCGAGATAATCAGCGTATCCCACGGCACCGTGATGGCCGACAGGCCGAGCAGCAGCGCGACGAGCGGCGCGAAGGCGACGATCATGATTGTGTCGTTCAGCGCTACTTGCGATAGCGTGAAATACGGATCGCCTTTGCAGAGCTGCGACCACACGAACACCATTGCCGTGCATGGGGCAGCGGCCAGCAAGATCAGGCCGGCGATATAGCTGTCGACCTGATCGGCGGGAAGCCACGGGGCGAAAACATGCCGGATGAAGATCCAGCCAAGCACGGCCATCGAAAAAGGTTTGACGAACCAGTTCACGAACAGCGTGACGCCGATGCCGCGCCACTGGCTCCTGACCTGGGTCATGGCGGCAAAGTCCACCTTGACCAGCATAGGGATGATCATCACCCAGATCAGCACGCCGACCGGGAGATTGACCTGCGCCACTTCCATGCGACCGATCGCCTGAAAGAGTTGGGGAAGCACCTGCCCCAGCAGGATGCCGCCGACGATGCAAAGGCCAACCCAGACGGTCAGGTAGCGCTCAAAAAAACCAATCGCCGGGCGCGTGCCGCCGCGGACCGTATCAATGCTGCTCATGGGATCGCTCTGCGGGTTTCTCGCCGATGAAGCGCATTTTTGATCCAGCAGGTATCGCAGCATTTTCACGATCGTCCGTCACGCGGCACGCTGCCGACGATCGACCCCGCGGTGGCCATTGCTCGCCCAGGTTCTCAACCGCGGTTTGGATAGCCATGCGCTTCATGGTGTGTTCCCGCAGCAGTCGGAGAGGTTGCTTGCGGCACAGGTTGCGCCGGCGCAGCAGTTCTCCGTCAAGAAACCAATTAGCCCGGTCATCGCATCGAAGTTGGCGGTGTAGATGACGAACCGTCCGTCTTGTCGCGGCTTCACCAGGTCAGCGTGCGACAGATCCTTCAGGTGGAATGACAGGCTCGAGGGGGAAAGCCCAACCTGCTGCGCGATTTCGCCGGCAGCCATGCCGTCCGGGCCGGCGACGACCAGCAGGCGAAAAATCGCGAGGCGCGATTCATGGGCGAGCGCGCTCAGGGCGCGTACAACGAGGTTTGAGTCCATGGGCGGAAACGATAGCCCATTCGTTTCGATATTTCAAGGATTATTGAATTGATGCGTGCGTGAGAGTTTATGGTCTACCGATGCGGCGGCACGATCGGAGTGACGGCTGCAGCCGCCGTCAAAGCGGTCACTCAGTCAGCCGGTGCACATGTTGCGACCCAGGCGTGTCGAACGCGCCCATCGTTGCGGAACGTGTGACCCGCGAACGTGTAGAGGCCGGAGTTCTGAAACCCCTATTCCGGCGTACGACGTTTGAGCGCAAGCACTGCGAGCGCCATGAATGGTTTGTACGGAGACCCCGGCGGATTCGTGCCTCGTAGCGGCCAGTTCAGCAGCGACTTTTGTCGCTCATCCACGTCACCACGTGTGCCAGTCGGGAAGCACCCACGGCCCCATACCGGCGCGAATAGGGCACAATTATTAGACCCACGGGTGCCTGCACGCAGGTGTGAAGGTGCGCATCACTCGCCAGCGTATGGTCGGAAAAATCGCCCGACACAGTGGTGCGAACATAGCAGCCGGAGTAACGCTCGGCCGCCCGTGGCATTCGACTCCACGACCGATGGGAACCCAGTGGCCATTTCGCGCGGCGGGCAGTTCTTCAATACGTGCTCAAGGCCCAATTCCAGTCACTCGGCGCTGACATCACGCAGACATGGGTGGGGACGGCTCGCACGAAGAAGCGTGCATTGCAAGGCGGCTAGGAGACTGCTTCTCAGCGACGTATTGACTCGCCACTTTGATCAGCATAGCCAACCCACTGAGAGTAGATTTGCTCGTTCAGCACGGACGCGGCAACTAGAAGCGCAATCGATTTGATCGTATGCGATCCACGAACGACGCCCTTCAGAGTAAGGTGGCAGAGCGCTTGAGGTGTGGTAGCGATGCAGGTCAGCGGGGTTCGGAGGGCATCTTCCAGGGAAGCAGCGCGTCGTAGTCATCGACGGTCTTCGCTAGTGGAAGGCACCGGAACAGCCAGGTGAGATAGCCGTACGGGTCGA
>NZ_VTUZ01000005.1 GCF_008369935.1 Paraburkholderia panacisoli
CTAAGCCTCGCCGATCCGGCGCCGCCGGCAGTTCGTCGTCTCCGGCGGCTACGCCGCCTCCGACTCCTCACTACCGGCCAAGATGAATGTCGGTACACCGGACGAAATCATTGTCGCCCCCCAAATGCGAGTGAGTCGGAATTGAACGGCGGATTCAACCGGTGGATGCAACACACTGAATGACTCTTCATGGGGCCGGCTACGGTCGTAGGTATCCGACGCGGGCGAACCCTTGCGGAAATTTAACAAGCGAGCGATAACGTCGGACCCCGGCTCCAGATCGGATCGTCCTCATGCTGATCCCGTCGCGCAGATCATCGTCCAAACCTCGGGTGTTCCAGCGCCAACTGCAATTGGTGAGCTTGGTCGAGATGGAAAATAAAAGACAGGCGAGACCGGACGAGCAGTGTCTTCAATTCCGCGTTCGTCGTGGACCGAATGAAGGTGTTTACCAATTTGACCAGTTGCTGCAAGAAGATCACCTCGCGATCAAGGTACGCCTGGTCGAACTCGTGAGTTTCGACTGCATTGAGCCTCGCAAGGTCGTCGTAGCTCTGCTGCGTGAGCGCATCGCTAACCCCACTTCGTTGTGGAGTTGCTGCGAGTCTCTGCATCAATCCAGCGGTTTCCTGGTTGACCTGTCCATGCTCGTCAATCATCCGATTCGCGAAGAATCGTACGCTTCTCGACTGCGTTCTGCGCAAGGCTGTTTGGCCGGCCGCGATTTCCGCCTGATTCGCCACAAGGATGATGCCGACGATTTGTGCATCGGTCAGACCCGCCTCCTGGCCAAATGCGCAAATCGTCGATGCGAGGAGCAGCAACAGCGCTCCAGCGGTACGTTTAACGTTCATTGTTCCCCTCAAATTCGCGCTCCGGTCCTTAACGCATCGTTCACTGCGCGCGACTACAACACAGTAGACATGCTACGCTTCCTCGATGGCTACATGCGCGTGACGACGCCCGTCGAGGTCACGCATCCGGCCGAATTCATCGAGTTGAGGTGCCAGCAGCAGATGCAGACTTCGTGATGGTACCCGACCGCAAGCGCCAGGCTAACGCGTGACAGTTACCGGCTTGTCGTCACTCCCATGCCGATACGGACCGCCGCGCCAGGCAGCGAGGCATTCAACTTCCCGGCTGCATGAACTCGATCCCCGAACCGTCCGGCCCCACGGCGTAGAACACCTTAGTACCCGCTTGCGGTCCCACCGGAATGAGTTGCGGCACCCTGCCGATGCCGCCCAGTAGGCGAGACGCGCTGGAGCACGGCGTCGAGATCGTCGACGTAAAACGCGATGTCCATAAGCGCCTACTTGGCATGGACCCGGCAGGTACGTCCGTTCGTTGCTCGACGCCGCCATACTTCAGTGGTTCGACTCTCGCGGGAAGGGGTTGCTGGGATGGCCTGCCTCGACCCGAAACCGCCGGTCTCTCGGCCAGGCATTCAAGGGCAGCTAACAGATGCGGACCTGACGTCGCAACGAGCGTGACCTGATTTGCACCAAGGGCCTCCGGTGACCCGCTGAGCGCGCCCGGTTACCACCGCACGCAACGCCTCTGTGGCGCCCCAATACTCAGCGTTTGAGATCGCCTCAAGCTCAACTAGCGATGGCTCGAACCCGCCGTGACGCTGCACGCATTCGTCGACCCTTCTGCTTTTCCAACCATTGCAACGACTCCTGCACGACCTCAGGTGGGACTTCGTTGAATGACGCGCTGCGAATCAGGGTTTCGCTTGCGGCAATGTCGTTGAACTGTCCCAGCTTGTTTTGCACGGACATCAATTCTTTGATCGTGCGACCGTGGCCGCCTTTGATAACGGGTTGAAAAAACTCGAGCAGGTACCTCAACTTCTTGCCCGCCTTTCGAACATGGTGAAGATTTTCCTCGTGGGCGTCCTCGCTGCGTGCTGCGCGCCTGCTTCGCTTTCGAAGTGCGCGCTGAGCAAGACGAACCCGCGCCTCGGCGAACGCTCGAATAGGAAGATCGTTGCAACGCGACTGCAGCGTAGTTTGCGCGCGAAGCAAGACATCGTTCAAGAACACCTCGACATCGTCGCTTTTGATCATCGTCTGGCTATGCGCCACCGCCTGTGCGCGCTTCTCGCGCGTTGCGGCCACGAGCAGCGCGATCGATGCGCGTGACTCTTGGGCGGATTTCAGGAGATCGCCTGCGATGTCCCAATCACGCGTTCCGCCTGCCAACGCAGCAAGACGCTTGAATTCTTCGGTGGCTTGTGCGGTCGCTTCCTCGCCGAGGTAAGGGGAGTACGCCCAGTACAATGCGCGAAGCTTTCTGAAGGCGACTCGAAGCTGATGAAACCCCTCGGCATTGCTCTGTGTGGACAGCTCTCTCGCCCTTTGCACTGCCTCGGCTACCACCGGCGTCGCCAGTGATGCGAAGGTACTGGCGATAGAGCTCGTTTTTGAGAGTGATGAACCGGGCGGCCGCCGGTCAACTTTGAAGCGATTGTTTAGCCGCGGCAAGGGCCAGTCACCATCCATATCCATTTCAGCCTCGAGTCGGACAAAAATACGATTTGCCCGGACCTTACCATACTCATCTCCGAGCGCCGCGCTCTTTGTGACGTTTTGATGACATGCCTTTAAGGTGTGGCGCGTACGCCGCCCGCGCTTCGCGACATCGCCGTGCTTCCGCTGTTTTGAATTAGGATGCTTGGCTACGTCATGCACTGCCCGATACGCTCGCGCATCGAAAATTCCTGGAACATACGTGGGAGTTCGTTTTGAAGAAACGCGCCACCGTGGTCTGCCGCAGAGGCAAGCGAATCCTCCTGGTCGCACGTAGTGAATCAAAGTGGGCTTTGCCGGGCGGGATTCTCAAGCGTGGAGAACATCGATCGGACGCCGCGCTTCGAGAACTCAAGGAAGAAACGCGGCTTACCGGGAAGTCAGCCAAGTATCTCTTCGATTTCCGTGGCAAGCAGAAGCACCATCACGTGTTCTCCTGCGAAATCTCGAATCGCGCCAAAGCTCGCCCGAGTAACGAAATATCCAAGTGTCGCTGGGTTCACCTCGACGACATCCCTCGCCTCATGACGAGCGGGCCGACGACCGACATCGTGAAGCTCATGAGTCAACAGCGCAGGAAGTAGCCTCGTTTTCGAGGTGAATAGCACGCGGCCAACGGCGTGCAGAGGCCGCGTCTCGTCCACGGATCGTTCGGCCATGGCAGCTCGGCCGCGCATCCGGCGCTGTGCAAGCTGGCCGGAAAAAGCCGCAAGAGCCACGCCCGAGCAACTAAGACGAAATTGCCCGCCCGCCTCCGCTTTCAAGGCAAATCGTCGTTGGTTTGCAGTCTCCCCTGCGTTGCCGCTTTGACGGGTCGTCGGCCAATGCCGCCATTGGGGCGCTCCGGGTTCTATGTCGGCGATGTGTTCGATTGCTGACGGTGGGAGCATCATGCAGCCGGACGGCAGCTTCCTACATTGACGAATTGGCGCTCCCGGACTCGGAGCCGTCGTTCGATCCGGCGACGCTTCGATGGAAGCTAGCTGACGCAAATCAGCGATCGCCACCCGCCTCCTGTGCTACCGGCCCCGACACCCCAATCGACCTTTACTGCAACCCATTGCGGTTATACGTTGCGCCATTGTATGATGCTCGTCATATTAAGACGAAGGCACGCACATGCGCTACAGCGAGGGACACAAGCAGGAGACGCGAAAAAGGTTACTGAAACTCGCTGCTGACGCGATCCGCTCCCAAGGGCCGGATCGAATCGGCGTCTCCAAAATAATGGCCGAGGCGGGGCTGACGCACGGCGGGTTCTATGCGCACTTCGGCTCAAAGGATGAACTGGTTGCCGAAGCCATCAGCGTGATGTTCGACGAAAGCAAAGCGCGCCTGAATCAGGAAATTTCCGGTCGTAGTCCGGCCGAAGGGCTTTGGCGGTACATACGTTTTTACCTGTCCAGAAAGCATCGAGACGCAGTCGCAATCGGGTGCCCCGTTGCCGCCCTGCTTGCCGACGCGCCGAGAATCCCCGATGCGGCCCGCACCAACTTTTCGCAAGGTGCCGCGCAGCTCAAAGGACAGCTTGCCGACCAGCTTGCCATGCTGGGCGACGCTGATGCCGATGCAAGTGCCGATTCGCTGCTCGCTGCACTCGTTGGCGCATTGATGCTCGCCAGGGCCGAGCCGGACCCGAAGCGCTCCGATGAGATCCTGATGCGCTCGCGGATGGCGCTAAAGAACCGCTTTAACCTGGAGTCTATCGAATGAACCTCGTAGAACAACTGCCATCCGGCCTGACCGGGCTTGAACAGCTTCACAAGCTGATCGAAATGGGCGGCCGCCCGCCCATTGGGGAAACCCTCGAGTTCACGCTGGTCGAGGCCAAGGAAGGGTTCGCCGCTTTCGAGGGCGTCCCGTCATTGCGAGCCTACAACCCGATCGGAACGGTTCACGGGGGATATGCGGCCACTCTGCTCGATTCCGCTTGCGGCTGCGCAGCACACTCCCGACTTTCGGCAACGCAGGGGTATACGACCTTGGAACTTAAAGTCGCGTACCACAAAGCCATTACCCACGAGACCGGCAGGCTTCGTGCGGAAGGCCGCGTGTTGAGCATTGGTCGGCGCACAGCCTTCGTCGAGGCGTCATTGAAGGACGACAGCGACAAGCTTTACGCCTCTGCGACTTCGACTCTCCTTATCATCGAGAGATGAGCCGATAGACTGTTGAAATATCGGGGAGGCGATGCCGGAGGCGGAGAAATCCACTGCGTCTCCCTCGATTTGTTCTGAGACTTTGGTGATACGTGTGAGGCGAGCGAATATGGACAAGCATCCTGGCTATGAAAGTGTTCACCAAGGTCGTGGAGATGAACAGCTTCTCCCGTGCGGCCGATGCCTTACCCACGTCGTTGCCTGAACGGCAGCAACACGTCCTGAGCCAGTCCGTCAAGTGATTTCAGAGGAAAGCGCGGCGCTTCCTGGTAGCGTCGCGCGCGACCGTCCGCTGCAAACCAGATACCTGACTTCACAGCTTGCCCTGAGTAGCGTAAGTCCGACAGGAGATTCACGCGTTGCATCGCGGATGTTCAATGCCAGGCCGCGGCGTCGGTTCGCGTCTCAACGCGAACCGGCGCCATGTTTTTCTGCCATCACGCGTCGACAATCACTTCGAAACCGCCATAGATTAGCCGCTGGCCGTCAAAAGGCATCGGATTTTTATCTGGTTGCAGCCGCGGGTCGGCCATTACCGCTTTCATTCCTTCGTCTCGCGACTGATGCGACGGCCAGACAACCCAGGAGAACACCACCGTCTCATCATCCTTGCGCTTGATCGCCATTGGAAACGACGTCACCTTGCCCTCCGGCACGTCATCTCCCCAGCATTCGACCACCTTCAACGCGCCGTGCTCCTTGAAGACGGCCGCCGCGCTTTCGGCGAACTGTCTGTAAACTTCGCGGTTGGCAGTAGGCACGGGGACAACAAATCCATCGACGTAAGTCATTCGCAATCTCCTTTTTCCCATACGGACTATAGGTGCCGGTCGGCAGCGCATCGCAACACGACCGCCCATACGCACGACGAGCGGGGAGTCAAGAAATCGACAATAGTCGATTCCTTTGCACCGATAGCCTGCTTTGACCCTAAGCGGCGCTTTGAGGCATGGCGTCGGCCTGCTCACTTAAGCGGTTGCCCAATGCCGAGGAGGTTGCCCTCGCTATCTCGGAACCAAGCAGCTCTTTCGCCTACCCCACCCTTGGACGGGTAATTCCCTTCTATATCAGCGATCCCGTTTATCGTTTTGAGGCCGGGAAGATCGTATTCTTCGAATGCGACTCCACGCTGTCGCAGCTCACTAACGGTTACCTGGATGTCATCGACCTCCCAGGCCATTTGTGTGTGAGTACCTGAGGCCGACCCAGACGACTGAAAGAGTGTGAAGTAGCCCCTGCCGCATTTGTAGCGGAGGCCACCAGCCCGTTCTTCCACCGGCTCAAGGCCGAGCTTGCTCGAGTAGAAAGATCTTGCGCGAGCGAGGTCTTCCGCTGGGATCCGAGTTGCGACGTCGCTGTCTTGAAGCATGGAATACCTCTGAGGTCAAGAAAGGCCAAAGACTTTGTTCGCTCCGTCCCGCGCAACGCTTCCGCTTTGCGGCCACGGAGTTTCTCTTCAGGCACCAGTTAGTCAGACGGGAACGCACTCATCGCCTTGATCTATCGCAGACCATGCGGTACACAAAACAGTTGACCCCCGAATCCGCTTGGCGTCGGGCCACCCGCCGTTTCTAGGCGACGCGATTTGGAAGTACACGTGCACCCGACCTTGTTCGATGAAATCGAACCTTCCTTTGAATCACGTTGAACGACATTCGGCACCACGTGGTCCACAATCACGAACATGGTTCCGAACCGAGGCTCAAGTGCTCGAGGACGCGCCACGCCTTGTGAGCCCGGGAGTGAGTCAGCGACGGGTCGTCAGTCGCCGCGCCTCGAAGGTCCGCTCGCCGCGAGCAAGCGGACGCTCGCGACCTGATTGGGAAGGACCGTTCCTGGCCGAGAGCACCAGTTCGGCGAACGCTCTCCAGAGCGGACGTTGGAGTCTTCAATGGCAGCTTTCCGGCAAGGTACGTGAACGCGTACTGTCGGCCATGTGTAGTCGCTGGGTAGTGCGGCAGCTCAGCCGCTCCAACGTCTTATCGCCTTCGATAACAGCCGCTCAAAACTCCCGACACGATCAGCTGCATTCGTCACCTTTGCCAAGACTTTTGTGCATAGTGTCGCCGACGCCGGTCATAGAGGACGCCATCCGACGCAATGCAGACAACAATTCGTTGCACTCTGTTACGTCGCCTTCCTGGCATCGTTGCTCGACCGATTTGTCAGGATGGCGCTCGTAATGAGGTGAACGAGATGATCCGCCCGTGGCGCGAATGAGGGTTGGTCGACCGCCCAGCCGAGAGCCGTTGTCAGGGCAAACAGGTCGTCCCCATTCATATCGGCGCGCGCCGTTCCCTCGCCCTGAGCACGGAGCAGTAGTCGCGCGCCTGCTGAGTGCACCGCTGCGCACGAAGCATAAAGAGCGGAGTCCGGGTTCGTGTGGGCGGCCGCCATCATGGCGACAACGCCCCTGTAGCTTTGGGCGAATGCCACCAATTCCCGAAACCAGGAGAGAAGTGCTTCGTCAGCCGAAGTCGACGTTTCGAGTTCGTCTGCCTTCTGCGTCAGTGCGTCCATATTGGTACACAGCAACGCTTCGAACAGGGCTTCTCGCGTCGGGAAATGACGAAGCAGTGTAGCCAACCCGACGCCGGCCCGGCGGGCGATCTCTCGCATGGGCGCATCGGCGCCGTGCTCGGTGACGACGTCACGCGCGACTGCAAGTAGATGGTTGTAATTTTTTTGGGCGTCGGCTCGCATGGGGGACCTTGACAAACGGATCAGTGATCCACATAATCCGGATCAGTGGTTCGGATGCCGCGAGTCAGGATCTGGATCGGTGGTCCACATGATACAGCGCCTTTGTACCAATGGGAACAAAGGCGCTGCCCGACACGACGAAGGGGGAGGTTATGGGAAAGCTTGAGGGTAAGGTTGCAGTCATCACGGGCGGATCGAGCGGCATGGCACTGGCGAGCGCCAAGCGGTTCGTTGAAGAAGGCGCCTATGTTTTCATCACGGGCCGGAGGCAAGAGGCGCTCGACGAGGCCGTCAAGCTGATTGGCCGGAACGTGACCGGCGTGCGCGGCGACGCGGCCAATCTAGACGACCTCGACCGCCTGTTCGATACAGTCAAGCGAGAAAAAGGCAAGATCGACATCCTGTTCGCGAGCGCAGGCACCGGCGAAGCCGTCCCTCTGGGCGAGATTACCGAGCAGCACTTCGATGCGACCTTCGGTTTGAATACGCGCGGAACGCTGTTTGCGGTTCAGAAGGCGTTGCCGCTGTTCAACGATGGCGGATCGATCTTCATGACCGGGTCAGTTGCTTCGGTGAAAGGTTTTCCTGGTTATGGCGTGTATGCGGCGAGCAAGGCGGCGTTGCGCTCATTCGCACGCACTTGGCTTAACGAACTGAAGGGCCGGAATATCCGGGTGAACGTGCTGAGCCCGGGGCCGATCGCCACCCCGATGCAGGACCAGGTTCTCACCGAGGAGGCGAAGAGGATGTTCGAATCCCTGATCCCGCGGGGAAAGATGGGTCGTCCTGAGGAAATTTCGACGGTCGCGCTGTTTCTTGCTTCAGACGATTCGAGCTTCGTGAATGGGGTGGAGTTGTCTGTCGACGGCGGCTTCTCGGCCATCTGAAATCGCGCCGAAACGCGTGTAGAAGTACCTGTCAACTCGACGAATATGATCCGATTTGTGTCTATAAATATGGATTCCTTACCAGTACTGAATGGAGAGTTCGCATGAGCTATTCGATTATTGGCTTTGGCGCGGTAGGTCAGGCACTCGCCCGAGCGTTTGCAAGAAAGAACATCGATGTGACCGTCGCCAGCCGGCGCCCTCCCGAGACGTTGATGCAGCAGGCACGAGCGATCGGCCCCACCGTTGTCCCCAGGACGCTGCAGGATGCAATCGCCTCCGACACGATCTTTCTGGCGGTTCCGTTTTGGGAACATCGCGAAGTCGCGAAGCGGATCACAACCTGGCAGGGCAAGACGATCATCGACATGACAAATGCTTTCGGTGTTCCCGTTGAAGACCTGGAAGGTCAGCCGTCGGCCGCAGTTGTCGCCAAAGCGTTTACCGGCGCCAGGTTCGTAAAGGGCTTTAACCATCTGCCCGCTGCCGTGCTGGCCGCTGATCCGAGCGTGAATGGCGGCAGCCGCGTCGTGTTTTTGTCGAGCGATGACGAAAATGCGGTGGCACCGGTCGCTGCTTTGGCCGAACAACTCGGCTTCGCGCCGATTGCGCTAGGACCGCTCAAGGATGGCGGCTCGCTTGTCCAAGGCAGGGGGAATACTTGGGGCCAACTGATCTTCAAGGATCTCGTCAAGTTCAAATAGCGGCGCCTCACGACGAAGTCACAGCGGCCACGCGCTTCGCTAAACGCGTGCTGGTGATCTGACCGAGATTCAGTTAGTGCCTCTGAGCGAGTGCATGACGGCCGCTAGCGACCCGCTGGCTGCGAGCGCCCGTACTGCAGACGTGATGCGGACGGATGTCCGTTCGGAATTGGAAAGCGGTCGTTGCCGACATGGTGACCCGAATGACGGCTCAGGGTCGAAAGTGTGAGTTCGCGGATGCAGGAAGCTGCCGTCCAGCTGCTTGATGCCGTCACCGTCGGCAATCCCCCCATTGCTGACGTGCGACCAAGGACAGCCCAATGTCGGCTTTGGCCGATATGCGGGCTCCTTCGATTGAACAACTCAATATCCGCAGGCACCGATCGATCGACGCTCATCGCAATTACGCCTGTTCGCCTCCGTTTTAGCGGCTCATGAAAGAACGCCGTCTTTCCAGTTCGACCGAGAAGTTAACGAGACGGCCAACGCATGCGGCATTGCCCCTCGCCTCGAAAGCAAATCGAAAGATTAACGGAGCCCGTTGCAGCGCCGGCGAAGTGCAAACATACATTCAGCAATCCGAAGTTTATAAACAAACCTAACCGGCATATGCGGCCACAAATCTCGCCTTGCAAGAGATATTAGATCGACAACAAAATCCGTTACAAATCCGTAAGTTACATCCACTTTTCCATGATGCAAAACAAAAAACACAATCTTTTTTGTGCGTTCGTTCCTGTACCAAACAAAAAAGTACAAACTATATTGTGCGCGGACACCTATCACCCCCAATGCCAGTAGTGCCTTCGCACATATCGTCTAATTCCGATATATGATTCGTTCTGTAGCGATGCAGATGCGTCGATGCCAGCCGGCGTCCCGCCTGCCCGTTGCCGAATACCTTGAAGCCAACCCAATGAAGCCCGATATCGACGCGATTCACAAAGCGCTTGCCAACCCGGTGCGCCGGGAGATTCTCGGCTGGCTGCGGGAACCGTACGCGCATTTTGCCGATCAGGAGTTGCCGCTCGATCACGGCGTGTGCGCGGGCAAGATCGACGCGCGCTGCGGGCTGTCGCAGTCCACCGTGTCGGCGCACCTCGCGGCCTTGCAGCGCGCGGGGCTCGTCACGTCGAAGCGGGTCGGCCAATGGGTGTTTTTCAAACGCAACGAGCCCGTCATCCAGGCGTTCCTCGAACATATGAACGCCAGGCTCTGAACGCGTCATTCGCGTCGCCACGCTTCTTTCATCAAGCAATCTTTTCAGGCTCGGGCCGCGCCCGCCGCCAAAGGTGAACACTTATGCCGACTCTTTTCGATCCGTTGCAAATTGGCGACATCACATTGTCCAACCGCATCATCATGGCGCCGCTGACGCGTCAGCGCGCCGAAGAAATCCGCGTGCCGAACGCGCTGATGGCGCGCTATTACGCTGAGCGCGCAACGGCCGGTCTGATCATCAGCGAAGCCACGTCGGTCACGCCGCAAGGCGTCGGTTATGCGGAAACGCCGGGTATCTGGTCGCCGGAACAGGTCGAGGGCTGGAAGCTCGTCACGAACGCCGTGCACGCGGCCGGCGGCAAGATCTTCCTGCAACTGTGGCACGTGGGCCGCATTTCGGACCCGCTGTTCCTGAACGGCGAATTGCCGGTCGCGCCGAGCGCGATCGCGGCAAAGGGCCACGTGAGCCTGGTGCGTCCGGAACGTCCTTACGTGACGCCGCGCGCGCTGGAACTCGAAGAAATCGCCGGCGTGGTCGAAGCGTTCCGCAAAGGCGCGGAAAATGCGAAGGCCGCAGGTTTCGACGGTGTCGAAGTGCACGGCGCGAACGGCTATCTGCTCGACCAGTTCCTGCAGGACAGCACCAACAAGCGCACCGATGCGTACGGCGGTCCGGTCGAAAACCGCGCGCGTCTGCTGCTCGAAATCACCGACGCCTGTATCGACGTGTGGGGCGCGAACCGTGTCGGCGTGCATCTCGCGCCGCGCCGCGACTCGCACGCGATGGGCGATTCGGACCCGGCTGGCACGTTCGGCTATGTGGCCCGCGAACTCGGCAAGCGCAAGATCGCTTTCATCGCGGCCCGCGAATCGCTCGGCGACGACCGCCTCGGCCCGCAACTGAAGAAAGCCTTCGGCGGCCCGTACATCGCGAACGAAAAGTTCACCAGGGAAACCGCGCAACAGGTGCTCGACGCGGGTGAAGCGGACGCGGTGGCATGGGGTCAGCTGTTCATTGCGAATCCGGATCTGGTGCGCCGCTTCGCGACGAATGCGCCGCTGAACAAGCCGAATCCGGCGACTTACTATGCGCGCGGCGAAACCGGCTACATCGATTATCCGACGCTGGAAACGGTCGAATGAGCAGGCGCGCCGCAGGTTGATGCGTCAATGCGCCGACGCATCGAGGCGGCGCATGAACAACGCTCGCTAGCGGTGAATACGCTGTAAAACACGCGGCGGGTGTGACTGAACGATATGTCGGTCACGCCCGCCGCGTTTGCTTTTGCACGCCGAAAACTCCGCGCGTCATCCAAGATCACGCCCCATGAACACGCGCTTCGATTCGTCGAGTCCTTGCGCGATATGGGCGTCGCGCCGCGCGATCAACGCCGCGTCGAGTTCGGCTGGCGCGATAACGCGAAAACCAAGCCGCCGGTAATACGGCGCATTCCACGGCACATCGCGATACGTCGACAGGATGAGTTGCGGCAGTTGCCGCCTGCGCGCGAGTTGCGCGACCTGTTCGATCAGCGCCGCGCCGATGCGCCGTCCCGCATGCGAAGTGAGCACGTCGAGTTCCTGAACGTAGATGCGCGCGGGCTGCGGCTCGAACATCACGAAGCCGGCGCAGGTTGCATCGGCGTCCACGGCGACCAGGATCTCGCGCGCGGCGATCTTGCGCTCGACGAGCTCCCGCGCCATCGGCGGAGCGTCGGCAATGCCGGTCATGTCTACGCTGACGAAACGCTGACCTGCTTCGAATTCGATCGTGCGGATCACGTCCGCTTCGTGCGGCAACGCAAAACGAAACGTAACGGTGGCTGTGTGTTGCATGACGCTCCTGGTGCGCGCTGGCTGGCGGGCGGCCGTATGCTGGCCGCCATGGTCGAAGACATGCCCCGATATTGGCATCCCGGCCGACGAATCGACAAGTGAGAGATGCGAGACCCGCCGCGTGCGAAACAGGCATAAAGCCACTGCGCGCGCCCTCACAGGACTACACTCCAGACATCGGATCGCCCTTAGGCCCAACATGGACCTCCTGAATCTATTCCAGATCGCCCTGCACCTCGATCAGCACCTGATTACGCTGATCGAGCAATTCGGCACCGCGGTGTACGCGCTGCTGTTTGTGGTCGTGTTCGTCGAATATGGCTTCCTGCCTCTGTTCTTCCTGCCGGGCGATCCGCTGATCTTCATTTGCGGCGCACTCGCGGCCACGGGCGCGTTGAATGCGTGGATCGTGGCGCCCGTGCTGTTCGTCGCGACGGTGACCGGCAGCATCGTCGGCTATGGGCTGGGCCGCGCGGTCGGCGAAAAGGTTTATTCCGCCGACTATCGCTGGCTGAACCAGCACGCGCTGCGTAAAGCGCACGCGTTCAGCGAGGCGCGCGGCGGGCTGACCTTTCTGCTGTCGCCGTACATCGCCGTAGTGCGCACGTTCGCGCCGTTCGTCGCGGGCGTCTCGCGCATGACGTTCTCGCGTTATGTGTGGCTGGTCAGCGCCGGAGCGGCGCTTTGGGTCGTGTCGCTGATGGCCGCCGGCTTCCTGTTCGGCAATGTGCCGATCGTGCGCGAGCACTTGAGTTCGCTCGTGCTGCTGGGCATCCTGCTCGGCGGCGCGATGCTGCTGTGCGGCGCGCTGTGGCGCCTGCACCAGCGGCGCCTGCGCGCGGACTGAAAGCGCCGGCATCCTCCACGCGCGACCCGGGGCGCGATGACCATACCGGCGCCGTCAGCTTGACCCGCAACAGATATGAAGGCAACCTTCACAGGTAGCCTTCATATCCAGTCCTCGCATGAGCAAGCACGACACCCCGGCCGCAGCCGATGCGCTGCACGCATTGGCGGAAGACCTGCGTGTGCTGGGCGTCAAGCTGCGCCGCCGTCTGCGCGAAGAGTCCAATGTGGGCGACTTCACGCCTTCGCAGATGCAGGTGCTCGCTCTGCTGGAGCGCGAAGGTGCGGCCACGGTCACGTCGCTCGCCCGCGCTCAGGGTATGCGCCCGCAATCCATGGGCGAAACGCTTTCGACGCTGAAAGCCGCCGGATTCGTGACCGGCGCACCCGACCCGAACGACGGCCGGCAGACGGTTCTCTCCCTCACCCCAGCGTTTCGCAAGAAGATCAAGGCAAGCCGGGCCGCGCGCGAAGACTGGCTATTCCGCACCATTCAGACCCGCTTTTCGGCGGCCGAGCAGAAACAGCTCGCAATTGGCGTCGACTTGCTCAAACGCCTGATCGACTCGTAACTCGCAGGAGCACACCATGGCACTCACCACTCTCGATGCAAAGACCGCGTTGGTCGTCATCGATTTGCAGCGCGGCATCGTCGCGCTGCCCACCGTTCATCCGTCAAGTGAAATCGTCCAACGCTCGGTCACGCTGCTCGACGCGTTCCGCCGCCACGGGCTGCCCGTGGTGCTCGTCAACGTCGCCGCGGGCGCGCCGGGCCGCACGGACCAGGGCCGCCACACCGGCGACTTCCCCGCCGGCTTCGCGGACCTCCTGCCCGAACTGAAGCAGCAGCCGTCGGACCATCTGGTCACCAAGCGCACCTGGGGCGCGTTCACGAACACGGATCTCGAAGCGTATCTGCGCGAGCAAGGCGTCACGCAAGTGGTGCTGGCGGGCATTGCGACCAGCATCGGCGTCGAATCCACCGCGCGCTACGCAAGCGAACTCGGACTGAACGTCACGCTCGTCGTCGACTCGATGACCGACCTGAATGCGGACGCACACACCAACAGCATCACGCGCATCTTCCCGCGCCTCGGTGAAACCGGCTCGACGCAGGAAGTGCTCGATCTGCTCGAAAGCACGCGCGCATGACCATGCGCCCAGGCGGGCACTTGCCTTCACACGTCGCCCGCTCGCTTCAAAGGGGAATCTTCCGGTGACAGCCACATTCCGTTCGCTGCGAAACTTCAATTACCGGGTCTGGGCGAGCGGCGCGATCGTTTCCAACGTCGGTACGTGGATGCAGCGCACGGCGCAAGACTGGCTCGTACTGACGGAGCTGACGCATCACAATGCGACCGCCGTGGGTATCGTGATGTCGCTGCAATTCGGGCCGCAAATGCTGTTGCTGCCGCTCACCGGCTACGCGGCCGATCACTTCGACCGCCGCAAGCTGCTGTTCGCGACTCAGGCGGCAATGGGCTCGCTGGCGCTGGCCCTCGGCCTTCTCACCGTGACCGGACTCGTGCAGCTCTGGCAGGTCTATGGATTCGCGGGACTGCTCGGCTGCGTCACCGCTTTCGATTCCCCGGCGCGCCAGACCTTCGTGTCCGATCTGGTCGGTGAACGCGATCTGGCCAACGCGGTCGCGCTGAATTCCACCTCGTTCAACGCCGCGCGCATGATCGGGCCCGCGGTGGCCGGCCTGCTGATCGCGTCGGTGGGCACCGGCTGGGTGTTTCTGATCAACGCGCTTTCTTTCGTCGCCGTGCTCGGTTCGCTGCGCATGCTGCGGCTCGGCGAATTGCATCAGAAGCCACGCGCGATACGCTCACGCGGCAGCTTCGTGGAAGGCTTCAAGTATGTGTGGACGCGTCCCGATCTGAAAGCGGCACTGCTGATGCTGTTCCTGATCGGCACGTTCGGACTGAACTTCCCGATCTTCATCTCGACGATGTCGGTCACCGCGTTTCATGCGGGCGCAAGTCAATACGGCGTGTTGAGTTCGACGATGGCGATCGGCTCGGTGACGGGCGCGTTGCTCGCCGCGCGCCGCGCGAGACCCCGGATGGCGCTACTGCTCGGCGCCGCCGCGATCTTCGGCGTGGGTTGCGCGGTGGCGGCAGTGATGCCGAACTACGTGCTGTTCGGCATGATGCTCGTTGTGATCGGTGTATGTACGCAAACCTTCACCACGTCGACCAACAGCCTCGTGCAACTCTCGACCGAACCCGCGATGCGCGGCCGCGTGATCGCGATCCTGCTGGCGATCGCGCTGGGCGGCACGCCGCTCGGCGCGCCGGTCGTCGGCTGGGTGGCGGACCGTTTCGGCCCGCGCTGGGCGCTCGGCGTGGGCGCCGCATCGGGTTTCGCGGCAGCGCTGGTCGGCTTGCTGTATCTGGTGAAATACCGCCAGTTGCGCGTGTATGTCGAGGAGCGACGGCTGCGCTACAGCATCGACGATCCACAGCCGGCTTCCGCGGCTTCGTCTGCGGCTTCGAACTATGTCGGTCCCGTTGCAGCGGTCCGCAACGCCGCGTTGAATGAAGCGGAAGAAGACACATCATCAAGCGTCTGAACGTCAGCGCACCTTTACCGCCTCGACAAAAAAGCCGCGCCTGAAAATTCAGGCGCGGCTTTTCATTTGCAACAGCGGCAACAGCGACGGCAATGCCGCCGCGCCGACTTATTTCGCCACCGGCATCGTGAACTCGGCGCCCTTCGCGATGCTGTCCGGCCAGCGCTGCATGATGCTCTTATAGCGCGTATAGAAGCGCACGCCCTCTTCGCCGTATGCATGGTGATCGCCGAACAGCGACCGCTTCCAGCCGCCGAACGAGTGCCATGCCATCGGCACCGGAATCGGCACGTTGATGCCGACCATGCCCACCTGGATCTGCCGCCCGAACGCGCGCGCGACACCGCCATCGGAAGTGAAGAGCGACGCGCCGTTGCCGAACTCGTGCGCGTTGATCAACTCGACGGCGCTCGCGAAGTCGGCCACGCGCACCACCGCGAGCACCGGGCCGAAGATCTCTTCCTTGTAGATCTTCATCTGCGTGCCGACATGGTCGAACAGCGTACCGCCGATGAAGAAGCCCGCTTCGCCCGCCACCGGATGCGCGCGGCCGTCGACGATCAGCTTCGCGCCTTCTGCCTCGCCCGAAGCGATGTAGCCCGCCACCTTGGCCTTATGTTCGGCGGTAACCAACGGTCCCATCTCGGCGTCGAGATGCTCGCCGTTTCTGATGACGAGCGCCTTGACGCGCGGCACCAGCCTCTCGATCAGCTGATCGGCGACATCGCCGACCGCGACCGCCACCGAGATCGCCATACAACGCTCGCCCGCCGAACCGTAGGCCGCGCCGATCAATGCATCGACTGCCTGGTCGAGGTCGGCGTCCGGCATCACCACCAGATGATTCTTCGCGCCGCCCAACGCCTGCACACGCTTGCCGTGCTTCGATGCTTGCGTGTGAATGTATTCGGCGATCGGCGTGGAGCCCACGAACGACAGCGCCGCGACGTCGGGATGTTCGATCAGCGCATCCACGGCCACCTTGTCGCCGTTCACGACGTTGAATACGCCGTCAGGCAGACCGGCTTCCTTCAGCAACGCAGCGATGCGCAGCGAAGCCGACGGGTCGCGCTCCGACGGCTTCAGCACGAACGTATTGCCGCACGCCAGCGCGACCGGGAACATCCACATCGGCACCATCACCGGGAAATTGAACGGCGTGATGCCGGCGACCACGCCGAGCGGCTGGCGCAGATTCCAGTTGTCGATGCCGCCGCCGATCTGGTCGGTGAAGTCGGTCTTCAACAGGTTCGGGATGCCGCACGCGAACTCGACCACTTCGATGCCGCGCACCACCTCGCCTTGCGCGTCCGTGAACACCTTGCCGTGTTCGCGCGTGATCAGCATCGCGAGTTCGTCGTGATGCTGGTTCAGCAGTTCCTTGAACTTGAACAGAATGCGCGCGCGCTTGAGCGGCGCGGTCTCGCTCCATGCGGGAAACGCGGCTCGTGCTGCGTTGACGGCCGCGTCCACTTCCTCGACCGATGCCATCGCCACGGAGCCGGTCACTTCGCCGGTCGCGGGGTTGAAGACGTCCTTGAAGCGGCCGCTCGTCGGCGCGACCGTGGCGCCGCCGATGTAATGGCCCAACTGCTGCACCGACAGCTTCGCTTGCTCGTTCACTGCGTTCATGTCTTACCTCGGGTTCGGAGAAGGCCGCGGTGCATCGCCACCGGGCGCGGGCAAAAAGATCGGACCAAGTCGCACAGCATGCGAGCGGCGCGCCGCTCGCCGGCTTGGCTTGGCTTGATCGAAACTCGCCCAACTGTATCGACGGTGCCCGTCATATTCCCGATACAGCGCAACAGAACCGCGCCTCACTGTATTGTTTTCTGCCTGGCAACTGTATTGGAGCGGAGGTGTCGAGGCGGCGTCGTCCGCTCAAAAGCCGCCCACGCCCCGTGTCACCAGCGCATACGGTCCGCACGTCAACTGCTCCCTGAGGAACTCGATGCATACCTGGATGCGCGCCGACGACGACAGCCGTTCCGCCGTCACCGCCCACACATCGGCGGACTGCTGGTAGTCGGGCAGCACCCGCACCAGTTCGCCGGCGCGCAGGCTTTCAGCCACATCCCAGATCGACACCATCACCACCCCAAAGCCGTCCTTGGCCCACTGCACGACGATGTCGCTGAGATTCGACGCGACCGTGCCGGTCACCTTCACGCTCTTTTCGCCATTCGGCCCGCTCAGCCGCCAGACGCCGAAGCGATCGTCGCGGCCGCGAAACAACAGGCAGTCGTGCTGCGTCAGGTCGCTCAGATCGGCCGGCATGCCACGCCGTTCGAGATAAGCCGGCGACGCGCAGAGAATCCGCGCGCTCTCCACCATCTTGTGCGCGATCAGATGCGGCTCCTGCACTTCGCCCACGCGCACGTCGATGTCGAAGTTCTCGCCGACCAGATCCGCGCGCCGGTCCAGCAACTCCAGCCAGATCTCGAGATTCGGATGACGCTCGCGCAGCATCGCGAGAATCGGCGACACGTGTTTGCGCCCGAGCCGCAGACTCGTGCTGATGCGCAGCAAACCGCGCAACTCCGTGCGACGGTCGGCGAACGCGTCGGCCATGCCCTGCACATCGTCGAGTATTTTCTGCGCCCACTGCAAGGCGGCTTCGCCATCGGACGTCACGCTGACACGGCGCGTGGTGCGCTGAAACAGCTTGACGCCGAGACTGGCTTCGAGCATCGCGATCCGCTTGCTCACATGCGAGGGCGACAAACCCATTTCGGTCGACGCCGCCACGAAGCTGCCGCGCCGAGCGATGTTGCAGAACAACTGGAGATCGCGCAGGAAAGATTCATTGCTGGCTGTGAGCGCATTCTGATTTTCCATCTGGTCGCATTGTGTCGGTGCAGAAGCACATTACCCTAGCCGTAACGAATGGCTCAGGCAAGCCAAAGCAGATCTGGCGGGTTGTCCGGGATACCGAGGCGCTGGTTAACCCTCGCCGCCGGCCAGCCTTTGAAGTGGATGCCGCATTGCAGCAACCCGACAGACTGCCGGCCTCGTGTCACCACCGCAGGTTGCGCCAGTCCAGGAAAGTCCTGGCTTGCATAGTTTTGGTTTCAGTATGCAAATGAGTCAGCCATAGAAAGCTGATAGAAAACATTTCTGTTCAGGAGACGATATGGAAACGAACACATCGGCGAGCGCTCACGAGCACCGCTCGCAGGCTCGCAAAGCAACCGCCAGCGGCTGGATCGGCTCGGCGCTCGAGTACTACGATTTCTTCATCTACGCTCAGGCGGCCGCGCTGATCTTCCCGCAGTTGTTCTTTCCATCGGGCAACCCGAAGATCGCCATCGTCGCGTCGCTCGCAACCTATGGCGTCGGGTACGTCGCCCGTCCGATCGGCGCGATCGTGCTAGGCCATTGGGGCGACACCCACGGCCGCAAGAACGTGTTGCTCCTCTGCATGTTCCTGATGGGCATTTCGACGATGGCGGTCGGCTTTCTGCCCACCTACCATTCCGTCGGTATGCTCGCTCCGACCTTGCTGGTGATCCTGCGCCTGATCCAGGGCTTCGCGGTTGCCGGTGAAATCTCGGGCGCGAGTTCGATGATTCTCGAACACGCGCCATTCGGACGACGCGGCTATTACGCGAGCTTCACGCTGCAAGGCGTGCAGGCCGGGCAGATTCTCGCCGCGGCCGTGTTCCTGCCACTCGCCTACTTCATGAGTGAAAGCACGTTCAACTCATGGGGCTGGCGGATTCCATTCCTGCTTAGCGCGTTCGTGCTGGTCGCCGGCTACATCATTCGCCGCGAAGTGCACGAAACGCCCGCGTTCGCGAAGGAAGAAGTCAGCGGCAACGTGCCGAAGTCGCCGATCATCGAAGCCTTCCGCTACAACTGGGGGGATATGCTGCGCGTGGTCGGCTGCGCGCTGATGAACGTGATTCCCGTGGTCGCCACCATCTTCGGCGCGGCGTATGCGGTGCAGGCGTCGTACGGCATCGGCTTTTCGAAGAGCGTCTATCTGTGGATTCCGGTAATCGGCAACATCGTCGCCGTGCTGGTGATTCCGATCGTGGGCAATCTGTCGGACCGCATCGGCCGGCGTCTGCCGATCATCGTCGGCGCACTCGGCGCGGGGCTGCTGTCGTTCGGCTACCTCTACGCGATCAGTATCAAGAACGTGCCGCTCGCAATCGTCATGTCGATCCTCATGTGGGGCATCGTCTACCAGGGCTATAACGCGATCTTCCCGAGCTTCTTTCCGGAGTTGTTCCCGACCCGCTCGCGTGTCTCTGCAATGGCGATCGGCCAGAACATCGGCACCACGATCACCGCGCTGCTGCCGGCGCTGTTCGCCTACGTCGCGCCTCCTGGATCGAACAACATTCCGCTGACCATCGGCACGATCACGTTCGGCATCACGGTGATTGCGGCGGTGACGGCATGGAGCGCACGCGAGAACTACCGCGTCAAGCTGAGCGATCTGGGCCAACCCAACGCGGTGCCGATCGACAAGCAGAGCTATGAAGCGCTGCGCGCCGAGACGATGGCCCAGGCAAAAAAAGCCGTCGCGTAAGCACTGACTGACGCCGCTCATCGCCGCTAACGAGGACACGCTTCATGGACAGAATCCGGATCGCCGTGGCCGGCGCGGGCTACATCGGCCGCGCTCACATGGCCGTCGCGCAACAGAGCGGCACGTGCGCGCTGGCGGCGATCGTCGACCCGTCGCCGGCGGCCGCGGTGCTCGCCGCCGAGGCCGGCGTGTCGCTCTACCGGACGCTCGACGAACTGCTCGAACGGGATCGTCCCGACGGCGTGATCCTCGCGACGCCGAACCAGCTTCATGTCGAGCATGCGTTGACCTGCGTCGCGGCCGGCGTGCCGGCGCTGCTCGAGAAGCCGATCGCCTCGACCGTGGAGGAAGCGCAAGCGCTCGTCGCTGAAGTGGAACGCAGCGGCGTGCCCTTGCTGATCGGCCACCACCGCGCGCACAGTCCGATCATGGCGCGCGCGCGGCAGCTGATCGACGAAGGCCGGCTCGGCAAGCTGGTCGCGGTGATGGGCAGCGCGGTGTTTTTCAAACCCGACCAGTATTTCGCCGACGCCGATTGGCGGTGCAAGCCAGGCGGCGGCCCGATTCTGCTCAACATGATTCACGAGGTGCACAACCTGCGCATGCTGTGCGGCGATATCGTCGCCGTGCAGGCTTTTTCGTCGCATGCGACGCGCGGCTTTCCGGTCGAGGACACGGTGGCGATCAATCTGCGTTTTGCGAGCGGCGCGCTCGGCAGCTTCATGCTGTCGGACACCGCCGCGTGTGCGCGCAGCTGGGAACAGACGTCGCAGGAAAACAAGGCCTACCCGACCTATCCGGATGAAGACTGCTACGTGATCGCGGGTACGTTCGGCTCGCTCTCGGTGCCGACGATGCGCCTGAAAACCTATGCCAAAGCCGAGGACCGTTCGTGGTGGAAGCCGTTCGACGAGAGCGTCGCCGCGTTGACTCGCGACGATCCGCTCAGGCTTCAGCTCGAACATTTCGCACGCGTGATACGGCGCGAAGCCCAGCCGCTCGTCAGTGCCCGCGACGGCTTGCAGAATCTGCGTATCACCGAGGCGATCGTCGAGGCCGCCAACGCGGGATCGGTCGTCGACACGATGCCTGCCACCGCCTCGGCTCACTGAATCCACGAGTCTTGCGCTGTTCAATTCATTCTTCAGGGATGCTCAATGAAAACGTTCGTGATGCTGCACGGCATCAACCACAATATGTTCGGCAAGCGCGATCCGGCGCAATACGGCACCATCACGCTGGCCGAGATCGATAGCAAACTCCAGGCGCTGGGCAAGGAACTGGGCGTCAAGGTGGAGAGTTTTCAGACCAACAGTGAAGCCGCCATGTGCGAGCGCATTCACCAGGCTTTCACGGATAACGTCGACGGCGTGCTGATCAATGCGGGCGCGTGGACGCATTACAGCTACGGCATTCGCGACGCGCTGGCGATTCTGGTGGTGCCGGTGGTCGAGATCCACATGTCGAACATCCACGCGCGGGAAGCGTTCCGGCATCAATCGGTGTTCGCGGAGATCGTCAAAGGGCAGATTTGCGGCTTCGGCGTCGATAGTTATCTGCTCGGGCTGCGGGCGGCCGTGTCGGCGGCTGCATAGAGTACCGCGCAGCATGACGCCGCGTGCGGCCGCCGTCACCGCACGCAGCGCGCTATGGAGCGCATGTTTGCACGCGGGCGGCCGGCGCGCCGCATCCACGTGCCACCCTCAGCGCCAGGGCTCGGTCAGTTCGTTGGCCAGCACCATCTTCTCGCGGACCACCTCGACGATGCCCGCATCGACACCACGCTGCGCCTTCAGGAATTTCAGCGCCGCGGAATGCACGGTGCGCATCGCGCGTCCATCGATCCCGGCCATGCGCGGCGCGCTGCGCCGCGTTTCTTCGACCAGGTCGCGGGCGCTGCCGAAGTCGGGCGACAAGCCGCTCTGCGTCTCGAACGCAGCGCGCAAGCCGGCCGCGTAGTCGCGCGACTGCCCGAGCCTGTCGATGTCGACCAGCAGATCGACACCTTCCGCGATCCGCAGCGCGCACAGAATCCACAACGCGATGAACGCCCGATACGCGTTATTGCCTTCCGCGGTGCGCGCAAATTGCTCGCACGCCATCGCATAGGCGTCGTCCGACATCGACGCCACCGGCGGCAAGCTCACGCCGCAAACGTCGAGCGCCTGCCTGACCAGCGGGTCCGACTGATTCAGACCCAGCACGCGAAACGGCGCGGCGACGAAAAACGGATTGCTCCATTGCTGACTGAGCAACCACCCCGACGCGAACTGCGACGCGGGATTGCGCAGCACGCCCACGTGCATCGCCTGCGCAAACGCGGCCTTCAACCACGGCAACCGGCCCGACGAGCGACAGAACTTGAACACCGGCACGCGGCGCTGTTCGACGGTGCGCTCGCACAGATTGCGCAAGTAGGCCTGCAACGCCGGGAATTGCGCATCCGGCACGCTCGCGAAGCGATCGACGCTGAAACGCTTGCTATAGCCCGCGACGCCACGCGCGTTTGGTTCGAGGAACGGCCGGTATTCGTCGAAGTACGGCGCGGCCAGCGGCGGATGCCCCGAGGTCAGCGTGGGACGCGACGCAGCGACATCGGCGAGGCTCAGTTCGGCGAGCACGTTGCTAAGCGGTTCATAAAAACCGGTCGCCGTGTCGAGTTCGCGCAGCCGCGACCAGACCCAGGTTCCTGCGCTGCGCCAGCCGGTGTGCAGAAATACCGCCTGTTTCAGGGCACTTTTGCTCGCAGCATCGTTCGGGCTGGCGGTCGGCTCGCCAGCGGCGCCTGACGGGCCGCCTGAGGGCTCTTGTGACAACGGCATCGGACTTCTCTTCAAATGTAAGCGACAACGATTCGACGGAAAGCGGGCGCTGCCCGAGCCGCGCTATGGCGGCAGATACTTTAGCGGTTCAAGCTGTCGGCTGCGTGACGGAAACCTCACTTTACCCTGCGATGCCGGACCGCATCCGCGTCGGGCACGCGGCGCGCGGCAATGGAACAGCGCAGCCAAACGCATTCTGCTGCCAGACTCCCGCACTCACACGTCGCTGACATGAACGATTCGGCCGATATCCGGTTCCTGTTGACCCTCCGCGAAAGCGGCAGCCTGATCGCCGCGGCACGCAAACTGGGGCTGTCGCCGTCGGCGATCACACAGCGCCTTCAGCAACTGGAAAAGAAGCTGGGCGCGCAACTGGTGAACCGCAGCGCGCGCCGCCTGCACTTCACCGACGAAGGCATGCTGCTGTGCGAACGGGGCGCCGAACTCGTCGAGCAGTTCGACGCGTTGTTCGAAGACCTGCAAAGGCGCCGCAGCGGCCTCGTCGGCACGCTGAAAATCAACGCGCCGCTGGGATTCGGCCGACGCCACCTCGCGCCCGTGATCGGCGACTTCCAGCAACAGAACCCGGATATCGACGTCGCCCTCACGCTATCGGACCGGCCTTTGACC
Source organism: Paraburkholderia panacisoli (assembly GCF_008369935.1). Taxonomy (GTDB): domain Bacteria; phylum Pseudomonadota; class Gammaproteobacteria; order Burkholderiales; family Burkholderiaceae; genus Paraburkholderia; species Paraburkholderia panacisoli. The sequence goes on from NZ_VTUZ01000005.1 coordinate 23,461, forward strand.
GAGACGATGGATCGCTTCGATATCGTCGTGCATATCGGCGAGTTGCCGCTATCGAATCTGGTCGGCTACGCGGTCGCGCCGAATGCCCGCTTCGTCTGCGCGGCGCCAGCGCTGCTCAAACGGCTGGGCGCGCCGGACTCGCCGGACGCGTTGAGCCGGCTGCCCTGCATCGTGCTGCGCGAGAACAACGAAGATGTCTCGCTCTGGCAGTTCAGCAAGGGGCGCACGCGCCGCAGCGTGCGCGTGTCCGCCCACCTGAGCTGCAACGACGGCGACGTGATCCGCCAATGGGCCTGCGAAGGCCGCGGCGTGATCCTGCGCTCCGAATGGGACGTGGCCGACGACATCGCGAAAGGCCGGCTCGTGCGTTTGCTGCCGGGATGGAAGGCGCCGGACGCCAACGTGATGGCGCTCACGCATCAGCGCGCGGGACTGCCGGCGCGCACCCGGCATTTCATGCAGTACTTGCAGAGCCGGTTCAGGCCGCTGCCGCCGTGGCGGCGTTGAGCAGGCGACCCGATGCGCGGCGACGCACTGCGACCTACATTCAGTTTCACTGAAACTATGAGTTAACTCAGCTAAACGCCCGAGTGCTTGCTGAATTCTATAATCGGCTCATCGTCCTCAGCCGGTGAAATCATGATTACCCCATCCGTGCCTGCCGCGTTTCCGAAAGCGGTCCTCTTCGACCTGCTCACCGCCCTGCTCGACTCCTGGACCTCGTGGAACCACGCAGCCGGTTCCGAGCAGGCGGGCCGCGCATGGCGGGCCGCTTATCTGCGCCTGACCTATGGCTGCGGCCGCTACATCGCGTATGAGCAACTGGTGCGCGAATCCGCCGCGCAAGTCGGCCTGCACGAATCCGCCGCGCTCGCACTCGAAGCGCACTGGCTGGCACTGAACCCCTGGCCCGGCGCAATCGATGCATTGCGAGCGCTCGAACCGCACTGCAAGCTCGCGCTCGTCACCAATTGCTCCACCCGCCTGGGCAAGCAGGCGGCCGACATTTTCCCGATCCGCTGGGATGCGATCGTGACCGCCGAACAGGCCGGCGTCTACAAGCCCGACCCGCAACCGTACCGGCTCGCGCTCGCGCAACTCGGCGTGCAGGCGCACGAAGCCGCATTCGTAGCCGGCTCCAGCTACGACATGTTCGGCACCGCCGCCGTCGGTTTGCGGACATACTGGCATAACCACATCGGCCTGCCGCTCGTCGCAGGTGCCGAGCCGCCCGAGATCGAGGCGCCGACGCTCGACGCGCTGGTCCCGTGGCTCGGCCGCTTCGGCCTGTGAGCCGCAACTCTCTCAATCCCCGGTGACAGCATGAAACTCGAACAGATCGAAACCCCGGCCGCGTTGATCGATATCGCGCGGATGCAGAAGAACATCGCGCGTATGCAGGGGCATATGAACACGCTGAACGTCGCGTTCCGGCCGCATGTGAAGACCACCAAATGCATCGACGTGGTGCGCGCGCAGATCGCGGCCGGCGCGCGCGGCATTACAGTGTCCACGCTGAAGGAAGCGGAAGCGTTCTTTGCCGCCGGCATCGACGATATCCTGTACGCGGTCAGCATCGCCCCTTCGAAGTTGCCGAGAGCGCTGGCGCTGCGCCGCCAGGGCTGCGATCTGAAGCTGGTGGTGGACAACCCGACCGCTGCGTCGGCCATCGCCGCATTCGGCGACCAGCACGGCGAAAACTTCGAAGTGTGGATCGAGGTCGACACCGACGGACACCGCTCGGGCATTACACCGGAACAAGACACGCTGCTCGAAGTCGGCCGGATTCTGCATGAGAACGGCGTCAAGATAGGCGGCGTGATGACCCATGCGGGATCGAGCTACGAGCTCGACACGCCGCAAGCGCTTGCCGCGCTCGCGGAGCAGGAACGCGCGGGCTGCGTGCGCGCGGCGCAACGTCTGCGCGAGGCCGGCATCGCGTGCCCGGCGGTCAGCGTCGGCTCCACGCCCACCGCGCTCGCCGCCACGCACCTGGAAGGCGTCACCGAAGTGCGGGCGGGTGTCTACGTGCTGTTCGATCTGGTCATGCACAACGTCGGCGTGTGCGCGCTCGACGACATCGCGCTCAGCGTGCTCGCCACCGTGATCGGCCATCAGGCGGACAAGGGCTGGGCGATTCTCGACGCGGGCTGGATGGCGATGAGCCGGGATCGCGGCACGTCCAAGCAGTCGCACGATTTCGGCTATGGCCAGCCGTGTCTGCTGAACGGCACGCTGCTGCCCGGTTACGTGGTGAGCGGCGCGAACCAGGAGCACGGCATTCTGTCGCCGACGCAAGCGGATGCGCACGCTGACGACATTACGCAGCGCTTCCCTATCGGCATGAAGCTGCGCATTCTGCCGAATCATGCATGCGCGACCGGTGCGCAATTTCCCGAGTATCACGCGGTGGCGCCGGACGGCGACAGCGTGGAATGGAGACGCTTTCAGGGCTGGTAGCCAGATACGGCTTTCAGCCTCCGGGCATCCAGGTCACTTATCCTCCTCTGCGAGTCCGGCCAGCAGATCGTCGACCGCGCGATACACCCGCTCGACGATCTCCGGCCCCACCTTGCGCTCCAGTTCCCGATAGTGCGCTTCGAGGTCCTTCGAAATCACGCGCACCAGTTCCGCGCTCGTGTCCGTCAGCGACACCAGCACGCGGCGCTGATCTTCCGCGAAACGCTCCTTGATCACCAGGTCCATGCTCTCCATCCGCGCGAGCACGCCGGCCATGCTCGGGCTCGAAATGGTGCAGATATCGGAGATGTGGCGCGGCTCCATCGGCCCATGTTCGTCGAGCGCGCGAATCACACGCCATTGCTGCTCGGTCAGTCCATGAGCAGTGATCAATGGACGGAAACGCTCCATCATTTTTTCTCGGGCGCGCAACAACAGCATCGGCAGGTTGCGGTGCAAAACTCGGGTGGCAGCGGACATGTTGGCAAAGAATAAAAACAGCCGCCGGTGCTTAAGGGAAAACCCGCGATCAACCGGCAGCCTATTGACCGTGAATGATATCAAGCGCAATACTACTAACATGTTAGTGTTTTCGTCGAGTTTTTTCCGAGAGACCGTTCCCTTATGTTTGTCCTTGCCGATCACCTGCTGCATCCCGAAGGCGACGCGCTGCCCCGCGACGTGGACGCACGCACCGCGACTGCGCTGCTCGCACGCGGCATCGCGTGCCGCGCGCCGGTCTGTGGCGCGGTGTACGGGACCTTGCTGAACGACCGCGCCACGCTGGCTGTGTTAGGCGACGCGCTGCACGCCGCGCCGTACAAGGCGCCGCCGAAAGCGCCGATTCTTTATCTGAAGCCTCGCAACACGCTCGCCGGGCATCGCGCGCGGGTTGTCGTGCCGGACGACGCGGCGGGCGTGGAAGTCGGCGCTTCGCTGGGTATCGTGATAGGCCGCACCGCAACACGCATTAGCGAGGATCGCGTGGCCGACTATATCGCCGGCTATACGCTGGTCGCCGATCTGAGCGTGCCGCATACCAACGTATATCGGCCTTCGGTGCGCCTGCGCGCACGCGACGGCTTCTGCGTGGTCGGTCCGGCCGTGGTCGCGGCGCATCATGTTGCAACGCCGGATGAGCTCGGTATCGAGGTCGTGCTCAACGGCGCAAAGCGTTTCACGGCAAGCAGCGCGTCGTCGGTGCGCAATGTCGCGCAATTGCTCGCGGACGTGACCGATTTCATGACACTCAACGCAGGCGACGTGATTACGCTCGGCGTGCGTCACGGCTCGCCGGTCGCGCATATCGGCGACACGGCCACGATCACGATCGGAGAAATGCCGCCGCTCACGGTGTCGTTTGTCGGCGCAACCGGACACGATGGAGAACAACGATGATGCGCGGCCGTGTTGCATATGCAGGCGCGATTCACGAAGCCTATCCCGACGCCCATGGCGTGCGCCTCGCGGACGGCCGCGTGCGTCGCGAAGATGAAGTGGTCTGGCTCGCGCCGCTCGAAGTCGGCACGATCTTCGCGCTCGGCCTGAACTACGCGGAGCATGCGAAGGAATTGCAATTCAACAAGCAGGAGGAACCGCTCGTCTTTCTCAAGGGACCCGGCACGGTGCTCGGTCATCGCGGCGTGACGCGCCGCCCCGCCGATGTCACGTTCATGCACTACGAGTGCGAACTGGCGGTCGTGATCGGCCGGAGCGCGCAGAACGTAACGCGCGAGAACGCGATGCAGCACGTGGCCGGCTACATGATCGCCAACGACTACGCGATCCGCGATTACCTCGAAAACTACTACCGCCCCAACCTGCGCGTGAAGAATCGCGACGGCGGAACGGTGCTCGGCCCCTGGTTCGTCGACGCCGCCGACATCGCGGACGTCACGCAACTGGAATTGCGCACGTTCGTGAACGGCACGCTGCAACAGCGCGGCAACACGCGCGATCTCTTCACCGACATCCCTGCACTGATCGAATATCTGAGCGGCTTCATGACGCTCGCGCCCGGCGACGTGATCCTGACCGGCACGCCGGAAGGCATCATCAACGTAAACGCGGGCGACGAAGTGGTCTGCGAAATCGACGGCCTGGGCCGTCTCGTCAACACGATTGGGTCCGACGCAGACTTCGGCCGCGCGTGATCGGCTGTTTTTACATGGGACCGAAGTAAGCGCTATGGGACCAGAGTACGCGCTGAAGCGCCAACTCTGGTCGACACGCTAACTGCGATCGACAGCACAAGAAAGGACAACGCAATGCGAATCGACCATCTGATCAACGGCGAGTCGTGCGCCGCGAAAGACTATTTCGAAACGGTCAATCCGGCTACACAAGAAGTACTTGCCGAAGTCGCACGCGGCGGCGCGCAGGAAGTGGATGCTGCCGTGCGCGCCGCCAAACGCGCGTTTCCCGCGTGGGCCGCGAGGCCCGCCGCCGAACGCGCGAAGCTGATCCACAAGCTCGGCGAACTGATCACCAAGCACGTGCCGGAAATCTCGGAGACCGAAACGAAGGACACCGGCCAGACCATTTCGCAAACGCGCAAGCAGCTCGTGCCGCGCGCCGCCGACAACTTCAGCTACTTCGCACAGATGTGCACGCGCGTCGACGGCCATACGTATCCCACGGACACGCATCTGAACTACACGCTGTTTCATCCGGTCGGCGTGTGCGCGCTGATCTCGCCGTGGAACGTGCCGTTCATGACGGCCACCTGGAAGGTCGCGCCGTGCCTCGCGTTCGGCAATACGGCCGTGCTGAAGATGAGCGAACTCTCGCCGCTCACCGCGTCGATGCTCGGCCAGCTCGCGCTCGAAGCCGGCATTCCGGCCGGCGTGCTGAACGTGGTGCACGGCTTCGGCAAGGAAACCGGCGAACCGCTGGTCGCGCATCCCGACGTGCACGCGGTGTCGTTCACGGGATCGACGGCGACCGGCAACCGCATCGTGCAGACGGCCGGGCTGAAGAAGTTTTCGATGGAACTCGGCGGCAAGTCGCCGTTCGTGATTTTCGACGACGCCGATTTCGAACGCGCACTCGACGCCGCCGTGTTCATGATTTTCTCGAACAACGGCGAACGCTGCACGGCGGGTTCGCGCATTCTGGTGCAGCGCTCGATTTACGCGCGTTTCGCCGAGCGCTTCATTGAACGCGCGAAGCGTCTGAGCGTGGGCGATCCGCTCGCGGACAGCACCATTGTCGGTCCGATGATCAGCCAGGCACATCTGGCGAAAGTGCGCAGCTATATCGAGCTGGGTCCGAAAGAAGGCGCGACGCTCGGGTGCGGCGGCCTCGACATGCCCAGCCTGCCCGACGCGATGCGCAAAGGCAACTTCGTGATGCCGACAGTGTTCGTCGATGTCGACAACCGCATGCGCATCGCGCAGGAAGAAATCTTCGGTCCGGTCGCGTGCCTGATTCCGTTCGACGACGAAGCCGATGCGATCAAGCTCGCCAACGACATCTCGTACGGCCTGTCGAGCTACATCTGGACCGAGAACACGGGCCGCGCGCATCGCGTTGCCGCCGCCGTCGAAGCGGGCATGTGCTTCGTCAATAGCCAGAACGTGCGCGATCTGCGCCAGCCGTTCGGCGGCACCAAGGCATCGGGCGTGGGCCGCGAAGGCGGCACGTGGAGTTATGAAGTGTTCCTTGAACCGAAGAACGTCTGCGTATCGCTCGGCTCGCATCACATTCCGCGCTGGGGCGCGTGACGCGCAGCGGCGCCACATAGGACAGTAGTCATCTTTCATGGGACCGGAGTAACCGCTAAAGCATGGGACCGCAGTAGGCGCTAAAGCGCCAACTCCGGTCGACACGCTAAAGCGCCAACTCCGGTCGACATACACCTTGCATGGGACCGGAGTAGGCGCTAAAGCGCCAACTCCGGTCGACACAGGAGACCGCGATGGGCAAACTCGCGTTGGCGGCAAAAGTGACTCACGTCCCGTCGTTATATCTGTCCGAACTCGACGGTCCGCATAAAGGCTGCCGTCAGCCCGCGATCGACGGCCATCATGAAATCGGCCGGCGTTGCCGCGAGCTGGGTGTGGACACGATCGTCGTGTTCGACGTGCACTGGCTCGTGAATAGCGAATACCACATCAATTGCGCGCCGAAATTCGAAGGCGTCTACACGAGCAACGAACTGCCGCATTTCATCAAGAACATGCCCTACGCGTATCCGGGCAATGTCGGGCTCGGCAATCTGATCGCGGAAGTCGCCAATGAAATGGGCGTGAAAAGCCGAGCGCACAGCGAGACCACGCTCGAACTCGAATACGGCACGCTGGTGCCGATGCGCTATATGAACGGCGATCAGCATTTCAAGGCGGTGTCGGTGGCGGGCTGGTGCATGTGGCACGACCTCGCAACGAGTGCGCGCTTCGGCCTCGCGGTGCGCAAGGCGATCGAGGAGCGCTACGACGGCACCGTCGCGATTCTGGCGAGCGGCTCGCTCAGCCATCACTTCGCCGACAACGGCACGGCCGAGCAATTCATGCACAAGGTGTGGAGTCCGTTTCTCGAACGAATGGACCGCAGCGTGGTCGAGTTGTGGGAAGCCGGCGACTGGAAGACCTTCTGCGAGATGCTGCCGCTCTACAACGAGAAATGCTGGGGCGAAGGCGGCATGCACGACACCGCGATGCTGCTCGGCGCGCTCGGCTGGGATCGTTACGACGGCAAGGTGGAAGTCGTCACGCCGTACTTCGGCAGTTCAGGCACCGGCCAGATCAATGCGATCTTCCCGGCTACGCCGCTGCCCGTCTGAGTTTTGAGGAGACCCACGTGCCCCATCTGACACTCGAATACAGCGCCAATCTCGCCGACGCGCAGCGCATCGGCCACTTGTGCGACACGCTCGCGCAGTGCCTCGACGCGCAACGCGAGAACGAGCAGAAAGTCTATCCGCTCGGCGGCATCCGCGTGCGCGCAGTGCGCTGCGAGCAATACCGTATCGCCGACGGACGGCCCGACGCCGCATTCCTGCACGCGAATCTGAAGATCGCCGCAGGCCGCTCGGATGCCGTGAAAAAGGCCACCGGCGACGCGCTGTTCGCACTGATCAAACAGCACTTCGCGGCCGAGTTCGAACATCAGGGGCTGGCGTTGTCGCTGGAAATCAACGAGTTCAGCGAAGCCGGCACGTGGAAGCACAACAATCTGCACGCACGGCTGAAAGCTTGAAACCGGCACGCTGATGCCGCACCGCCAAGGCCCGAACTTCAACCCCGGCGGCTCACAGAGAATCCATCATGCTAGACGAACAGACTATCCGCGACCTCGCGGCGCAACTCGACCGCGCCGAGAAAACCCGCACTCAACTGCGCCACTTCTCCGCCCAGTATCCGCAGATGACCGTTCAGGACGGCTACGCGATTCAACGCGAGTGGGTCAAGCTCAAACTGGCCGAAGGCCACGTCATCAAGGGCCGCAAGATCGGCCTGACTTCGCGCGCGATGCAGCGCTCGTCGCAGATCGACGAACCCGACTACGCGCCGCTGCTCGACAGCATGTTCATCGAGAACGGCCAGGACATCCGCACCGAGCGCTTCATCGCGCCGCGTGTCGAAGTGGAGCTGGCATTCGTGCTCAGCAAGCCGTTGAAAGGCCCCGGCGTCACGCTGTTCGACGTGCTGGACGCCACCGCTTACGTGAGCCCCGCGGTGGAAATCATCGACGCGCGCATCGAACAGTTCGACCGCGAAACCAGGGCGCCACGCAAGGTCTACGACACGATCTCGGACTTCGCGGCGAACGCGGGCATCGTGCTGGGCGGCCGGCCCGTGCGCCCGCTCGATGTCGATCTGCGCTGGGTCGGCGCACTGCTCTACAAGAACGGCACCGTCGAAGAAAGCGGCCTCGCGGCCGCGGTGTTGAATCACCCCGCAACGGGCGTCGCCTGGCTCGCCAACAAAATCGCTCCGTACGACGAATCATTGAACGCGCACGACGTGATCCTGAGCGGCTCGTTCACGAGCCCGATACCCGCGCGCCCGGGCGACACGTTTCACGTCGACTATGGTCCGCTCGGCGGCATCGGTTTGAATTTCATCTGATCTGACTGGATCGACATGTCCCTACCGCACAACCCTTTCAAGCGCGCGCTGGCCGAGGGCCGGCCGCAATTCGGCCTGTGGGCCGCGCTCGCCGACGCCTATGTGACCGAGTTGCTGGCCACCGCCGGTTTCGACTGGCTGCTGATCGACAACGAGCATGCGCCGAACGACGTGCGCAGTACGCTGTCGCAATTGCAGGCGGTGGCTGCGTATGCGTCGCATCCGGTGGTGCGCCCGGTGCGCAGCGACAGCGCGCTGATCAAGCAGCTGCTCGACATCGGCGCGCAAACGCTGCTGCTGCCGATGATCGATACAGCCGAACAGGCCGCCGACGCGGCTGCCGCAACGCGTTATCCGCCGCAAGGCATACGCGGTGTGGGCAGTGCGCTGGCGCGCGCGTCGCGTTGGAACCGCGTGCCCGACTATCTGAACACGGCAGCCGACGAGTTGTGCGTGCTGGTCCAGGCGGAGACCGTGCAGAGCATGGAGAATCTGGCGGCGATTGCCAACGTGGAAGGTGTGGACGGCGTGTTCTTCGGGCCATCGGATCTGAGCGCGTCGATGGGCCTGCTCGGCAAGCCGGGCGACACGCGGGTGCGCGACGCGATTCGCCACGGCATCGAGACCGTGCGCGGCGCGGGCAAGGCCGCGGGCGTGCTCGCGCCCGATCCGGCGTTTGCCGCGGAATATCTCGCGGCCGGCGCGAGCTTCGTGGCGGTCGGCACGGATACGGGGTTGCTCAGCCGTGCGGCGGCAGACCTGGCTGCGTCGTACAAAAACATCGCGGCGGCAGCGACGCCGACCAAAGGCGGCTATTAATCAGGCTTGCGAGCCGCTCATGAAGCGGCCTGCGCGGCAAGAAACGCACTACTCCCCCGCAGGCCACGGCAACCCCAGTTCCGCCCAGTCCAGCTCCACACCGATCACCGCTCGCCCGGTCGCGAGCTGCAGGGCCAGGGTCACCGCGATGCAGGGTCGCCCGCTCGCAAGCGAAAGATAAGGATTACTGGTGACCGTCACGCCCGGCAGCAGCACCGCGTTGCGGAAATACGGCCGGTGGTCCCAGCGCGCATCGCGCGGATTCGCCACCGGATGCAGCGATGCGCCCTCCTTGCTCCACGCTGGCCCCGGCACTTCATGACCGATCTGCCGGCCTGAAGCGTCGAGAATGAAGCAGCTGATGCAACGCTCGAAAGTTGCGAGCGTCGCGAACGCGTCGTCCACGATGGTGCCGGCCAACAGCACGTCGGCAGCGATTCGCAACGCAATGCGATAAGGCTCCACTTCGGACTCGAACAGCGCATGTTGATGCGCGCGCCCCTGGGCGATCACGTCGAACGCTTCGTCGATCTGCCGGTGCACCGACTCCGGCGGCGCGATCTCCGCGGCCGGCCGCCCTAGCAGATAGCCCTGCGCGAAATCCACGTTCGACTCCACCGCGAGGATCAGTTCGTCGGTGGTCTCCACACCTTCGACCACCACCAGCATCCCCGCCTGGTGCAGCAGCGACACGAGCTTCGGCAGAATCGGCTGCTCGGTGCCGTGCGTGGTTGCGCGAATCAGTTCGCCGTCGAGCTTGACGAGGTCCGGCCGAATCCGCAGCAGCCGGTCGAGATTCGACTGCCCGGCGCCGAAATCGTCGACGGCGATCAGGAAGCCATACTCGCGGTACAAGGCCGCCGCGCGCGACATGTCGTCGACACTGCCGCCGTGCGATTCGAGAATCTCGAGAATCACCCGTTCGGTTTCGAAGCCCGCCGACCGCACGATAGTCGCGAGCCGGTCGGCATAACCGTCGGCGATGAAGGTGGCCGGCAGGATATTGAGGAACAGCCATGCGTCGCCGGGCAGCGCCCGGCATGCGTTGCCCAGGTGGACGGCGTGACTCGCGCGATCGAGCGCACTTTCGTCGTTCGACGGCTTCGGCGCGAACATCACCGCGGGCGGCACCAGCGTGCCGTCGTCCTTCTCGCCGCGCAGCAACGCCTCGAACCCCACCTGCTTCTGATGCGACAAGCTGTAGAGCGGCTGGAAGTGCGAGATCAGATAGAAGTCCTCCCAGCGGTACCGCTGCGCCGCGCCGCGTTCGCTTTCCTCGCCGCCCTCTTCATGGGCGTCGCTCGCGACCCGCCGCAGCGTTTCGAGCGGCAGCGCGCGTGCGGCGCACACGCGGTTACGCCCCGAGTGCTTCGCGCGCAGCAACGCTTCGTCGGCGCGGTCGAGCAGCACCATGATGCTTTCGCCATGCCGGTGTTCGGCCACGCCGAAGCTCGCGGTGAGGCTGCCGTCCGGCCGCTCGATCGCGGCAATCGCGACGCGCAGCCGCTCAGCCAGTTGCAGCGCGCGGTCGAGTCCGTCGTGCAGCAGCACCGCGAACTCTTCGCCGCCGAACCGGCTCACGCTGTCGTTGCCGGTGGTTTCGTCCATCAGCACCTGCGCGACCTGATGCAGCGCGTGATCGCCGATCGCATGGCCGCACCGGTCGTTCAAGGACTTGAAGTTGTCGAGGTCGAGGAAGATCGCGCTGACCTGCACATCGGGCATGATCGCATCGAGGCGGCGCTCGGCCTGCTTGACGAACGCGCGGCGGTTTTGCAGGCCGGTCAGCGGATCGGTTGCCGCGAGTTCCGCCAGTTGGTTTTCGAGCAGGAAGTGGTTGCGCCGGAAGCGGTAAAACGCGAAGTGAAACACGATGGAGGTCGGCACGCCGATCGCCACGATCCACATCCCCATCACCACGTCGACGTCATGCGGATGCGCCTCGCCGGGCAGCAGCGCGAACGCGGCCGCATAGAACAGCGCGCTGCCGATGAAGAAATGCGCCGGCGTGAGCCACAGCGGCGCGGCGCAGACCGGAATGGCCACTAGCGCGGGCAGCACCCACAGGAGCGGCTGGGCGAGCCCCGCGATGTTCAGTGCGAGGCCGGCCAGCAGCACCTGCATGTAAGCCACGCCGATCGCGCCGAACAGCCAGGGCGACTTCGCAGCCGGGATCGCCAGCACCAGCAGCAGCAGCACCAGCGCGCATAACAGCCGGTACGCAAGCGGCGCCGCTGGGGCGCCGACCAGGTTGCGCGCCCCGACCATGCACAGGAATGCGACCACCGTGTATGCCGTCGTCACCGTGGACAACGGACGCTGATGTTCCAGCGCACGCCGGTGAAAGCGATCGCGCAAACCGGGATCGGGCAGGTGCTGCGTTGAGGTGGCAGACATATGGGTTAGATATCAGGCTGGTTCCAGTCACTCCGCCAATGGTTATCGGCAAACATCCGACAAATGTTTATGGCCGCCGTGTGAATAGAGGTAAAAAATTCCATTTGCGGACTTTACGCGGCCGCCATAACGCGGTCGCGGCCCGAGGCCTTGGCCGCGTACAGCGCGCCGTCGGCACGGGCCATCAGTTGGGCGAGCGATTCGTCGCGCCGCCGTTCGTCCACGCCGACACTGAACGTGTATCGCAACCCGCGCGGCAAATCGGCCGGCGCGAGCGCCGCGAGCCGGCCTCGCACGCGGTCCAGCAGCGCGACCGCTTCGGCGGTCGTGGTCGCGGGACACAGCACGCCGAATTCCTCGCCGCCCAGCCGGCCGAACACGTCGCCGACCCGCAGGCTGTCGGCGACGAACGCCGCGAAGTGGATCAGCACCTGGTCTCCGGCGGCGTGGCCATGGGTGTCGTTGACGGCCTTGAACGAATCGATGTCGATGATCGCCATCGCGAACGGCGAGCCGCCGCGCAGCGACGCCTTCATCAACGCGTCGCCGATCGAGAGAAACGCGCGGCGCGCGAGCGCGCCGGTCAGGTCGTCGACGTTCGCGAGCCGCTCCAGGCGCTCGGCAAGGCGGTCGTGTGCGAGCATCACCACGCCGATCGAAAGGCTTGGCGGCGCGAGGATGCCAATGGCGAGAAAGATGATATTGGACGCCGACACTTGCATCAGGCCGGACTGCACGATGATGCCGAAGCCGTAGATGACCCCGCGTGAAGCATGCCCGACGCACAACAGCAAGGCCGCCGCCGTGAGGAAGTAATAGCTGTAGCGCGGCCGGTTCGACGGGCGGCCGCGCAGCAGGATCACGGTGAGCGCCGCATAAAGTCCCGCGTGATACGCCGACACCAACGCGACGCGCGCGTTGAAGTCGGGCGCGACGAAGGTCCAGTACGAAATGCCGAGCAACACCGCCGCGAGTCCCGCATACGCGGCCCAGGGCCGCGTGCGGCGCCCGAGAAAACCCAGGCAGCCTTCGAGCACGAGGAGCAGCGAGAACGCCAGCAACCCGTTGGCCGCAACGAAGGTCAGCCAGCGCGACGCATGGCCCTGGAGAGCAAACGCGAGCAGCGCGACGATCGCGACCGCGTTGGCCGAGATCCAGTAGCCGACGCCGGGGATCGCCGCGCGCCATAACGAGCCGAGCACGGCCATCGCCATCGCACTGGATAAAACGGTGACCAGCAAGATACTGAGTGGATTGAGCATTGCAATTGAACGAATTGAACAGCGTGACCGCCGCACGGTCTGTGCGGCATGCACGAATGCGCGCGGTTAATACGCGTGATTAATACGTGAACCCATCATGTGAACAACGACGCGTTGGAAATTCGTAAGCCGATCCGGCTTGCAAAAATTGCCGCGCGGCGAGCCGGAAAGATTCTGCAAGATATTCGTGCCGGTGAATGCGTGAAGCATCCGCACAAATTCCAAAGCGTTGCATTTACCACGAAACGAAGGAACTCAACCGTTTGCGGAAATCGTCCGGTGACACACCTTATGGCGAATCATGTTTTTGCCGCATCGATTGCGGGCAAACGGATCAGATAGAGGCATCAGCAAAATTTACGTAATTCGACCGCATCCATTGCTGCGACTCGCGCGTATAACCTGAAGAATGAAAGTGGCTAAAAGTTAATGTCTTAAGTAGACTTCTTCCGAAGTGTATCGGACAGACTAGACAGACCGGTAAAAGTAACCTAGGACGCGTGCAACGCGCGGTTTTTTTCCGAAACACTTCATGATCAACCGGCCGTCGCGCCCCGTGTGATGCGGATTGAAGCAACGGCCAATTCCCGGAAAACATGGTTCCAATTCTCGATTACCTGCTGGAGCGTCAAATCTCGCCGCAGTGGCGCGGCTTGCTGAGTGCGCTCGCGTCCGAGTTCGAAGCGCAGATCGGTCGCGACGAACTGCGTCAGCTGATGCATCGTGTCGGCAGCCGGTTCGCGGCGGCGCACCCGCTGCCCGCATGCGGGTCCACGGCGGAACTGGCTCAGGCGTTGAACGCTTACTGGCAGCAGATGGACTGGGGCTACGTCCAACTGGCGGATGAACCCGAGTCGTTGCGCATCGTTCACTACTGCGCGCCGTTGCACGCATTCGGCGATACGGCACTGGCATGGACGCCGGCGTTTCTCGAAGGCGTCTATCAGACATGGTTGAGCGCGTTGGGTGCGCAAGGCCTGTCGGTCGCGCAGACGAGCGCGTATGGCGAGGACAGCGCGCTCGAGTTTCGGCTGGGCCGTCATCCCGCCTGAGCGGGGCTCGCGAAAGGCGGTATGAAGCTCGCAGGATCATGCAGCATGCAGTGAGGAAACACGTTTGCAGCAATGCTGTAAAACAGCGCGCCGGGCCGGGGCGCGCGCAGTGTCGGAAAAGAAGTGGCAGTGGTGATGATTCAGCGCCGCGAGAAAGGGTAAGGATCTGGGCAAGGCAAGTCATGAAGAAGACGGCGGCACTATGAGCTCATCGAGCGACATCGAAAAACTATTTGATCATTTTGGCGGAGACGCCAACGCGTACCAGGAGATTGGCCGCGAGAACGAAGCGCGGTCGGCGCGCACGCGTTGGCCGCTGCTGGTAACGCTGGATCTGACGCAGCCGGCGATTCCGGCCATCGGTCAGCAGCGCGAACCGAAGCCTCAGCCGCCGGTGAGTGATGCGTTCCCGGCCGCCGATCGCCAGGACAACACGCCCAAGGACGTCGCCTCGGTGACGCGCGCGAAAGCGCCGCTGTTCACCCGTTCGCATCGGCGCGACATCCCGCCGGTGGTCGTGGCCGCCGCGCCGCCGGCCGTGCCGAGCGGCGCGTCGCGTTTTGGCGCGCTCGAAGCGGAAGAGGACGGCACGGCGCAGGAAGCGTCTGCGCGGGCCGCCGCGGATGCGGGTGCGCGGAGTGCTGCGGCGGCTTCGGGTGCGTCCGCTGCTTCGGCTCCGGGTGCGCCGCTTACTGCTTCGATTCCGACGGCGCCGTTTGGCGGGGCCGCGCCCGCTGCGGCTCCCGTTCCGCCGAGCGCCGCGCCGGCCCATCTCCCATCGATCGCCGCGGTGCCGCCCGGCGCATCGGTTCCGCCGGCCATGCCGGCGGGCAGCGCACCGTCCGCACTGCGATTCGGCACGCCGGCCGCGCAAACGATTGCGGCCACACCGGCCGCAGTTCCCGCCTGGGCGCATGTGCAAGCACCGTCAGCGGCACCCACATCGGCGCTCACAGGTGCTTACACGCGTTCACCGGCCGCAACTCCCGCTTCAGCACCGCCCGCAGCCCCGCGCCAACCCGCCTCGATCCTCGGCAAGCTCTTCGCCGCGCAGCCCCAACCCGCGCCGCCCCAACCCGCCACGCCCGCCGCCCAATCCGCGCCGCTGCAATCGGTGTTCGACCGCCTGCGCAGCGCACCCGCTCCCACTCCCGCCACGCCGGCCGGTGCTCCGCGCGCCGCCGCGCCCGGCGTCGCCAATTCGTGGCTGATCAACGGACCGCGTCGCTCATGAAAGTCATTGCGGTGGTGTCCGCCAAAGGCGGGGTCGGCAAGACCACCCTCGCCGCCAACCTCGCTTCCGTGCTGGCCATCAGCGGCCGGCGCGTGATCGCTCTCGACCTCGATCCGCAGAACGCGCTGCGTCTGCACTTCGGCGTGCCGCTCGACAGCATCGACGGCCTGTCGCGCGCCACGCTGACCGGCGACCCATGGCAAACGGTGATGTTCGACGGGGTCGACGGCGTGACGGTGCTGCCCTACGGCGCGTTGCTCGAAGACGACCGCCGCCGCTTCGAAGCGTTTATCGACCAGGACCCGCGCTGGCTCGCGCAAGCGCTGCAGAACCTGCGGCTCGACGCATCCGACATCGTCATCATCGACACGCCGCCGGGTTCGTCCACCTACGTGCGCACCGCGTTGTGCGCAGCCACCTTCGCGCTGAACGTGGTGCTCGCCGACGCCGCCTCTTACGCGGCGATTCCGCAGATGGAGCGGCTGATCGCCACCTACGCGGCACCGCGCGCCGAGTTCGGCGGCGAAGGCTATGTGATCAACCAGATCGACCAGTCGCGTCAGTTGACCAAGGATGTGCTCAAGGTGCTGCGCCAGATGCTCGGCGCGCGGGTCTTTCCGGGCGTGATCCATCTGGACGAAGGCGTGAGCGAAGCGCTCGCGTGCGACACCACGCTGATCCACTACGATCCGCTCAGCCAGGCGGCCGCCGATTTGCGCGCGTGCGGCACGTGGCTGATGGCGGCGGTCGATGCGATCGCCGTGTCGCCGAGGAACGTCGCATGAGCACGCCGGAATCGCCGGGCGCCGAGGGTGCCGAACCGTCGCGCTTCGAGCGCTTCGTTGACGCGCGCTTCTGGAACAGCCGCATCGTCACCGGGCTCGTCACGCTGTTCGCGGCGGGCATGCTGTATTTCGTGTTCACGGTGCCGCTCGAGTTCTATCAGCAACTGGCGTTCGCGACCTGCTGCTTCCTGATCGCGCTGCTGTTCCGCCGTCTGCATGGCCGTTACGCGACGATGGTGATGATCATGCTGTCGGTCGTCACATCGGGCCGCTACATGTACTGGCGCCTCACCGCGACCACGTACTGGGAACATCCGCTCGACGCGGCGTGGGGTCTGCTGCTGGTGTCGGCCGAGGTCTATTCGACGATCGTGCTGATGCTCGGCTACTTCCAGACCGCGTGGCCGCTCAAGCGCACGCCGATGCCGCTGCCCGCATCGCGCGACGAGTGGCCGAGCGTCGACGTGTTCATTCCGACCTACAACGAACCGTTGTCGGTGGTGAAGCCGACCATCTACGCCGCGCTCGCGCTCGACTATCCGGCCGAGAAGATCTCGATCCACGTGCTCGACGACGGCCGCCGTCCCGAGTTCAAGGCGTTCTGCGAGGAAGTCGGCGTCAACTGGACGATCCGCACGCACAACCGTCACGCGAAGGCGGGCAACATCAACGAGGCGCTGAAGATCACCAGCGGCGAGTACCTCGCGATCTTCGACTGCGATCACATTCCGACCCGCTCGTTCCTGCAGGTCGGCCTCGGCTGGTTCCTGCGCGACAAGCTGCTGTCGATGCTGCAAACGCCGCACCACTTCTTCTCCGCCGATCCATTCGAGCGCAATCTCGGCACCTTCCGCAAGGTGCCCAACGAAGGCGAACTGTTTTACGGGCTCGTGCAGGACGGCAACGACCTGTGGAACGCGACCTTCTTCTGCGGCTCCTGCGCGCTGTTGCGCCGGAGCATGGTCGAGGAGATTGGCGGCATCGCGGTGGAAACCGTCACCGAGGACGCGCACACCGCCCTCAAGCTGCACCGCCTCGGCTACACCACCGCCTATCTGGCGATTCCGCAAGCCGCCGGGCTCGCGACCGAAAGCCTGTCCGGCCACATCGGCCAGCGGATTCGCTGGGCGCGCGGCATGACGCAGATCTTCCGGATCGACAACCCGCTGACCGGCAAGGGCCTGAAGTTCGGCCAGCGGCTGTGCTATCTGAACGCGATGATGCACTTCTTCTACGGCATCCCGCGTCTGGTGTTTCTCACCGCGCCGCTGTCGTATCTGTTCTTCGGCGCGCACGTGATCGAAGCCGCCGCCGGCACGATCGCGATCTACGCGCTGCCGCACATGATGCACGCGAGCATCACCAATTCGCGGATGCAGCGCTCGTTCCGCCATTCGTTCTGGGCCGAGGTGTATGAGTCGGTGCTGGCGTCGTACATCACCGCGCCCACCCTGCTCGCGCTGATCAACCCGAAGCTCGGCAAGTTCAACGTGACGGCCAAGGGCGGCCAGATCGAGAAGAACTATTTCGACTGGGCGATCTCGCGGCCGTATCTGTTCCTGTTGTTGCTGAACCTGATCGGCTTCTGCGTGGGCATCGTGCACATCTATCTGAACTGGCATGTGCGCAGCGTGGTGGAGACCACCATCCTGAATCTGGCGTGGACCACCTATAACATGCTGATCCTCGGCGCGAGCGTGGCCGCCGCGAGCGAGCGCCGGCAGATTCGCGCGGTGCACCGCGTGGCGATGAAGATGCCGGTGATGCTCAAGTTCTCGACCGGCCGCACGCTCGCGTGCGAAACCATCGACTACTCGGAAGGCGGCGTCGGCGTGGCGCTGCCTGCCGCGATCCAGGTGCCGATGCACGAGCGCGTGAGCGTGTCGCTGTTTCGCGGCGACGAGGAATACGCGTTCCCGGCGACCGTCGGCTTCACCGCGCCGGGCCGCGTCGGTCTGCGCTTCTCGGCGATGACGCGCGAGCAGGAATACGAGTTCGTCAAGACCACCTTCGCGCGCGCTGATGCCTGGACCGGCTGGGCCGAAGGCCGCCAGCAGGACACGCCGCTGCGCGGCCTGTCGCACGTGCTGACGGTCGGCGCACGCGGCATCGGCGGTCTGTTCGAACATCTTTACGCCGACCTTCGCAGTTCCATGAAAAGCCGTCCGGTGGACGTCAAGAAGCTAAAAACCAAAGACTGATCTATGGGCAACAGGATGGCGAAGGACCGAATCGAACGCTCGACTCACGAGCGCAGTGAAGCTGGATCGCGCCTTGGAACGCACCGGCGTTTGTCCGGACGCCGCGCTTCGCAACGGCTGATGCGCGGCCTCGCCTGCTGGCTCGCGTTGCAGACCGCGCTGGCGGCGCCGCTGGCGTCGGCGGCTGAAGTGGCGGCGGCAGCCTTGAGCGGAGGCGCGGCACCGGCCACCGGCCAGGGCGCCGCGAACCAGCCCGCCGCCGCCCCGCGCGCGGCCACCGGCGTGGGCAACGTGCCCGCGCCCAGCCCCGCAGTGGCATTCGACCCGAACGCGATCCAGCAGCCGCAACTCGCGACACCCACGCCAGCCCTCAGCGCGGCGGGCACGAAAGCGTTGGGCGTCAGGACGCCGACCACGGCCGAACCCGGCACGCTGGTGCCGGGCGGCCGCCGTCAAACGCTGACCTTCGCCGACCTCGGCGCGCTCGATCCGCTGCAACTGCGCGGCACCGACGGCCAGAACGGCGTGGCGTTTTCCGTGCGCGGCGATGAAGTGGTGACCGGCGCGGTGCTGCATCTGATCTACAGCTACTCGCCCGCGCTGCTCGCCAACCTCTCGCAACTCAAGGTGCTGGTGAACGGCGAAGTCGCCGCCACGTTGCCGGTGCCGCACGAACAGGCCGGCATGCTGGTGGCGCGCGACGTGTCGATCGACCCGCGCTTCATCACCGAATTCAACCACCTGAACGTGCAGCTGATCGGTCATTACACGACCAGTTGCGAAGACCCGGCGAGTTCGTCGTTGTGGGCCACCGCCAGCAATGCCAGCTCGCTCGACCTGACCTATGCGTCGCTCGCCAGCAAGGCGGACCTGGCCGCGCTGCCGCAGCCGTTCTTCGACCGTCGCGACGTGCGCCGCCTGGAGCTGCCGTTCGTGTTCCCGCCCAAGCCGGGCGCGGGCACGCTCGAAGCGGGCGGCATCGTCGCATCGTGGTTCGGCGCCCTCGCCGGTTATCGCGGCGCGGTGTTTCCAGCGCAACTGGACAACCCGCCGCTGTCGGGTAACGCGGTGGTGTTCGCCACCGCCGACCAGCGCCCGGCCGGCGTCACGCTGCCGGCGATCTCCGGCCCGACCATCGCGGTGGTCGATCGCGAAGCGCCCGCGCGCGGCAAGCTGCTGCTCGTGATGGGCCGCACCGAAGCAGAACTCAAAACCGCCGCGAAATCGCTCGGCATCGGTCAGAACACGCTGAGCGGCCAGAGCGCGACGATCACGCAGCTGACCGAACTAGCGCCGCGCGTGCCGTACGACGCGCCAAACTGGCTGCCGACCAACCGTCCGGTGCGCTTCGGCGAACTCGCCAATCCGCGCGATCTGACCGTGTTCGGGTACGACGCCGACGCCGTGCGCGTGAACATGCGCGTACCGCCCGATCTGTTCATGTGGCACACGCGCGGCGCGCCGCTCGATCTGCTCTACCGCTACACGGTGCGGCCGGCGCGCGACCGCTCGTCGCTGAACGTCAGCGTGAACAACGGCTTCGTGCAGGCGCTGCCGATTCCGGCCGAGTCCGCCTCGGTGTTCGAACTGAGCCACTACTTCGGCCGCATCATGCCCGACCGGACCGCCGAAGCACGCCGCACCGTGCGCATTCCGCCGCTGCTTCTGACGCCGCGCGCGCAGCTTCGCCTGCATTTCTACTACGACATTCCGAACACCGGCGAATGTCATGGCCGGATGCTCGACAACGTAGTCGGCGCAATCGATCCGAACTCGACCATCGACCTGTCGTCGTTCCCGCATTACATGGCGCTGCCCGATCTGGCCGCGTTCGCCAATAGCGGCTTCCCGTTCACGCGCATGGCGGACCTCTCCGAGACCGCCGTGATCCTGCCGAACGACGCCGATTCGAGCGACTACAGCCTGTATCTGCTGACCATGGGCCGCATGGGTGAATCGACCGGCTACCCGGTGACGGGCGTGACGGTCGGCACCGCCGACGACGCCGACAAGTACGCGAACAAGGACCTGATGATTTTCGGCGCGCCGGGCAAGCAACCGCTGTTGCAGCGCTGGTCCAGGTCGATGCCGTTCTCGAGCGACGGCAACGCGCACATGTTCCGGCTCTCCGACATCGCCTTCTGGCTGCAGGATTGGTGGCATGGCGAACGCGGCGTCGAACGCACGCCCGCCCGCGCCGACCTGACGCTGGTGAGTTCGAACGGCTCCGCCTTGCTGACCGGTTTCGAGTCGCCGCTGCAGAAAAGCCGCAGCGCCGTCGCGCTGGTGAGCGCGGCCGGCCAGTCGGACGCCGACCTCTCGGGCGCGCTGCTCGACGCCGACGTGCTGCCGAAGATTCAAGGCGCGATGGCCGTGATCCACGGCCGCGACGTCACCATCACGTCGAACGGCGATGCGTACTTTGTCGGCCATCTGTCGCCGCAGGAGTATCTGCGCTGGGCGCTGTCGTCGCATCCGCTGCTGTTGATGCTGGGCGGCGTGCTCGCCGCGCTGATCATCGCGGGCCTCTTCTACCGGACGCTGCGCTCGATCGCCGCGCGCCGCCTGAAGAACTGATAGGACGGGTATGCGGGTTCGAATCAACAAGAAGATTGGCATTGCGCTGACGCTCGGCATGGCGGCGTCGGCGAGTTTCGGCAGCGTCGTGAAAGTCGCGCAGAGCGGCGGCGCGCCTGCCGCGTGCGGCGAATGGAGCGGCTATCGCACGTTCGTCGAACGCTTCGTGCAGGCCGACGGCCGCGTGATCGACTACTCGACGCCGACCCAGCAGACCACCTCGGAAGGCCAGTCGTACGGCCTCTTCTTCGCGCTCGTCGCGAACGACCGCGCGACCTTCGACCGCCTGCTCGCGTGGACCCGCACCAATCTCGCGGGCAACCAGTTCGACGCGCACAACGCGCAGCTGCCCGCCTGGCAGTGGGGCAAAAAAGCGGACGGCTCGTATGGCGTGCTCGATCCGAATTCCGCGTCCGACTCCGACCTGTGGCTCGCCTACGACCTGCTGCAAGCCGGCCGCCTGTGGCACGAGGCGAGCTATACGCAACTCGGCGAGGCGCTCGCCGCGCAGATCGTGCGCGCGGAGATCACCACGCTGCCCGGCGTCGGGCCGATGCTGCTGCCCGGACCGCAAGGCTTCAAAAGCGCCGGCGTGACGCGCCTGAATCCGAGCTACCTGCCGCTGCCGGTGTTGCGCGGGCTCGCGCAGGAACTGCCGGACGGTCCGTGGGCCAAGCTCGCGGACAGCGCCTACAAGCTCGTCAGGACCACCGCGCCGCAGGGCTTCGCACCCGACTGGGCGGCGTGGCAGAACGGCCAGTTCGTGGTCGATCCGAAAAACGGCGATGTCGGCAGCTACGATGCGATCCGCGTCTATCTGTGGGCCGGTCTCGCCGCGCCCGCCGATCCGCTCGCCAAGCCCTGGCTCGCCGCGCTCGGCGGCATGCGCACGAAGGTCGCGCAAACCGGCTTCCCGCCGGAGAAGGTTTCGTCGACCACCGGCGCGGCGACGGGTGAAGGCCCGTTGAGCTACTGGGGCGCGCTCGCGCCGTACTTCAAGGCGCTCGGCGACGAGCACGGGCTCGGCCTCGCGCGCACCCATCTGGCCGCGCTCGACACGACCGTGCCGGGCCGCGAACCGGTTTACTACGATCGTGTGCTGGGCTTGTTCGGCACGGGTTTCATCGACGGCCGCTATCGCTTCGACGCAAACGGCCGTCTCGTGCCAAGCTGGAGAAACGCATGCGATTGAGCGCCCTCGCGTTGTCATTGCGCTGCGCGCTGAGCGTCGCCGCCGTTTGCTATGTCGCGACGGCCGCGCCCGACGCGCTCGCGCAGGCCTCGAAAGATCCGCTAAGCGTGCTGATCGATCAGGGCAAGTACTGGCAGTCGCATCAGCGCGGCGACCTCGCCGAGCAGGCGTGGCTGAAGGTGCTGCGCATCGATCCGAACCAGCCCGATGCGCTGTTCGGCATGGGCATGGTGCTCTCCGACCGCAAGGACGGCGCCGGCGCGCAGCAATATCTGGCGCGTCTGAAGGCGGCTGCGCCGAACTATCCGAATCTGGACGAACTGGGCCGGCGGCTGGGCGAAACGAGCCCGCGCGACCAGACGGTCAACGACGCGCGGCGGCTCGCGCAAAGCGGCCAGAGCGCGAGCGCGGTGCAGGAATATCAGCGCGCGCTGCAGGGCAAACCGGCCACCCCGCAATTGCAGCTGGAGTACTACCAGGCGCTGTCGGCCACGCCGCAGGGCTGGGATCAGGCGCGCCGCGGGCTTGAGGCGCTCGCGCGCGACAACCCCGACGACCCGCGCTACGCGCTCGCCTACGCGCAGCACCTGACCTATCGCGACGTGACGCGCCGCGACGGCATCGCGCGATTGCAAAAGCTCGCCGCCGACGGCGCGGTCGGCGCGGCCGCGAAAAAGAGCTGGCGTCAGGCGCTGTTGTGGCTGGACGCGCGGCCCTCGGACGCCGCGCTCTACCAGGCGTATCTGCAAACCGCACCCGACGACGCCGCCGTCAAGGCGCGCTTCGATTCGATGGTGCAGCAGGACAGCGCGGCGCGCGCGCGTTCGCAGGAAAACGCCGCCGTCGATGTGCGCGGCCGCGTGATCGCCGACGGATTCGCCGCGCTCGACCGCAACGACGTCGCGACCGCACGCGCGAAGTTTTCGTCGGTGCTCGCCAGCAGTCCGAACGATTCCGACGCGCTCGGCGGCATGGGCATCGCCGCGCTGAAGCAGGAACGCTTCGCCGAAGCGCGCAACTATCTGGAACGCGCGTCGCGCAGCGGCAACCCGGCGCGCTGGAAGACCGCGCTCGATAGCGCGACCTACTGGACCTACACGAGCGACGCGATCGGCGCGCGCAGCAACGGCGAGTTCGCGAAGGCGAAGTCGCTGTTCGAGCGCGCGATCGCGCTGAATCCGTCCGATGTCACCGCGCAGGTGCTGCTCGGCGAAATGCTGCTCGCGAACCACGACCCGGCCGGCGCGGAACAGGCGTACCGGATGGCGCTGCGCCGCCAGGCCGACAACCCCGATGCGATTCGCGGACTGGTCGGCGCGCTCGCCGCGCAAGGCCGCGGCGACGAGGCGCTGCAATTCGCCAATCAGCTGAATACCGAACAGCAGTCGAAGGCGGGCGGCATCAACCGTCTGCGCGGCGAGGCGCAGGCCGCGCAGGCGCGCGCGGCCGAAGCGCGCGGCGATCTGGGCAGCGCGCGCAGCCTGTTCGAAGACGCGCTGCTAAACACGCCCGACGATCCGTGGCTGCGGCTCGACCTCGCGCGCATCTACGTGCGCCAGGGCGCGGTCGCGAACGCGCGCAGCATGATGGACGGCCTGCTCGCCGCCCATCCCGACATGACCGACGCGTTGTACGCGAGCGCGTTGCTGTCGGCGGAAACGCAGGACTGGAGCGCGGGTCTCGCGCAACTCGACCGCATCGCGCCCGCTCAGCGCACCGACGCGATGACCAGCTTGCAGCATCGCCTGTGGGTGCATCAGCAGGCCGACATCGCGACACGGCTCGCGCGCAACGGCCAGACGCAACAGGCGCTCGCGACGTTGCAAGCCGCCGAGCCGGTTGCCGGCAACAGCCCCGAGCTGATCGGCGTGATCGCCGGCGCCTATCAGCAGGCGGGCGATCCGAACCGCGCGCTGGGCCTCGTGCGGGCGGCGATGAACGCGGCGCCCGGCAACACCGATCTGCTGCTGCAGTACGCGGGCATTCTGTCCGCGACCGGCCAGGAAGCCGAACTCGGCAACGTGATGCGCCGGCTCTCGTCGATGCAGTTGACGCCGCAGCAGCGCACCGACTTCGGCAATCTGAATCTCGCCATCGTCATCAGGCAAGCCGATGCGGTCCGGCAGCGCGGCGATCTCGCCAGCGCCTACGACGTGATCGCGCCGTGGCTCGCGGCCATGCCCGACAACCCCGATCTGCAAGCCGCACTCGGCCGCCTCTACTCGAGCGCCGGCGACGACCGCAATGCGCTCGCCAGCTATCGTGTCGCGCTGCAGCGCCGGCCCGACGACCTGAACCTGCTGCAGGCGGCGATCCCCGCCGCGGTCGGCGCGAAGCAGTTCAGCTATGCCGAATCGCTCGCGAATCAGGCGTTGAGCGAGGCGCCCAACGATCCGGGCGTGCTCGCGACGGTGGGCCGCATGTATCGCGCGCAAGGCAAGCTGTCGCTCGCGTCGACTTATCTGCAGCGCTCGCTGGTCGCGGCCAATACACCGCTGGGCAATGCGCCGCGCGGCAACCCGGCGAGCAACGTGCCGCGCGGCTGGGAAACCGCGATGCGACAGATCGGCGCGACGCCACTGCCGGGCACCAATCCGTTCGAAGGCAAAACGGCCACGGTCACCTCGACCGGCGCCGACAATGCCGCGCGCGCAGCCAATCCGTATTCGCAGTCCTCCTTGCCGACGCAGACCGTGCCGAACTATCCGCCGCCCGCGCAGCCCGCGCCTTACGTCGCGCCTTATACGGCGCCCGCCCAGCCTTATGCGCCGAACGCCGCGCCCACCACGCTGCCGTATAACGCGCCCCGCTCGGGCGCCGACTCGGGCGGTTATGGCCAGGAGACTTACGGGTCGAGCCAGTCGGGTGCGCCGTTGCAGCCTTATCCGGGGCAAGGGCAGCCGCAGATGCAGAGCCAGGCGCCGATGCAGAGTCAGGCGCAGATGCCGCCGCAGTACAACGCCCCCGCGTATCCGCAGCAGGCGCCTTATCCTCAGCAGGCGCCCTATCCGCAACAAGCCCAATATGGCGCGCCCGATGGCTATGCCACGACGCCGTGGCCGATGTCGCCCGCCGCGCGTCAGGCGCAGGCCAATGCAGGTTCGATGCAGCAGCCGTATCCCGCATCGGGCTCATCCACGCGACGCTCGACCGGCAAGAAGCAAAGCACGTCGAAGACCAGTGGCAACGCGCCGGCTTATGCGCAGGCGCCGTATCCACAGCAGCCCTACGCGCAACAACAGCCGTACTACGGGCAGCAAGCCTATCCGCAGCAACGGCAGCCCTACGCGCAGCAACCTTATCAACCGTATCCGCCGCAGCAGCAGGCGTATCCGAATCAGGGCTACTACGCGCAACAGCAGCCGTATATTCCACAGCCGCCCGCCGGCTACGCGCAACCGTACTACCCGCAGCAACCCGGCGCGACCGGCGGCGGCAACGCGTCGAACGTGGCGAACACGCAAACGCTCGGCGTCGCGGAAGAACTGGCGCAGATCAATCGCGAGCAGGCGAGCACCGTGTCGGGCGGGATCGTGTTCCGCAATCGCAGCGGCGAGGACGGCCTGTCCACGCTCACCGATATCGAAGCGCCGATCCAGGGGCGCATCAAGGCGGGCAACGGCCATGTCGTCGTCACGGCGACCCCCGTCACGCTCGACGCCGGCACCGCGTCCAACAACGTCTCGACGCTCGCGCGCTTCGGCGCCGGCCTGTCCAACAACGCGTCGGCGATGGCGGCGGTCGCGGGCAACAACACCTACGGCAGCCAGACGGCGAGCGGCGTGGGCCTGTCGCTCGGCTATGAAAGCCGCAGCGTCAACGCCGATATCGGCGTGACGCCGCTCGGCTTCCGCGAGACCAACATCGTGGGCGGCGCGCAGTACAACGGCGGCATCACCGACAAGGTGTCTTATTCGCTCGCGGTCGCGCGGCGCGCCGTCACCGACAGCCTGCTCCCGTACGCGGGCGCGCACGACTCCGGCTCCGGCCTCGAATGGGGCGGCGTCACGTCGACCGGCGGCCTCGCCAGCCTCGCGTGGGACGACGGCACGAGCGGCCTGTATACGAACGCTTCGTACCAGTACTACGGCGGCAATAACGTCGCGAGCAATAACGCCGTCAAGGGCGGCGGCGGGGTCTACACGCGCCTCCTGAAAGACGCCGACCAGACGCTCACGGTCGGCGTGAACACGACGCTGATGCACTACGACAAGAACCTGTCGTACTTCACGTATGGCCAAGGCGGCTACTTCAGCCCGCAACAGTACGTGATCCTGAATTTGCCGGTGGAATTTACCGGCCGCAACGGTCTGTTCACCTATGACCTGAAGGGCTCGATCGGCGTGCAGCATTACCGTCAGGACGCGTCGAACTACTTCCCGCTGAACGACGACTCCGGCCGGCAGGCAGCGGCGGCGGAGAATGCGGCGCGGATCGGCAGTGGCGTGGATAGCGGCGCGGTCTATCCCGGCCAGAGCAAGACGGGCGTGTCGTATTCGCTCAGCGCGGTCGGCGAATATCAACTGGCGCCGCAGCTGGCGTTCGGCGCGACCGCTTCGCTCGGCAACGCCTATGAATATCGCGAGTGGCTCGCGGCGGTGTATGTGCGATACAGCTTCAGCAAGCAGACGGGCTTGCAGCCGTTCCCGCCGACTCCGCTGAGTTCGCCTTATCTGTCGTTGTCGAACTAGCGGATGGTGTCATGCCTGGGCGGTGGCGTGCTGCTGGAGCCGCCGCCGAGGCAAGGTCGATGATGCACGAACCGGTGCCGCGCGGCGGCGCCTGAGCTTCAGCACGGCGCGCGGTCCTTGGGCCATGCGTTTCAAAAGCGCGGCGCGCTAGCTGACCGAACGAGGTTCGGTCAGCACCGGCACGTCGCCGAGCGGCAACGCCTTCGACCTGGCCAGCCCCAGCGCCATCATCGACACCCCCGCGACAATCGCCGGCGCACCCGCGAGCAGAAACAGCGCCGGCATCGTCAGCCCCATCGCCAGCATCGTGCCGCCCGCGAGCGACCCCGCCACCGAGCCCATGCGGCCTACACCATTGGCCCAGCTCACGCCGGTCGCGCGGCAATCGGTCGGATAGAACGCGGCCGACAGCGCATTCGCGCCGACCTGCGAGCCCGAGATGCAGAACCCCGCGCAAAACACGGCCAGCGCCGCCAGCCAGGGCGTGGCCGCGAGGCTGCCGATCGCCGCGACGAACACCCCCGCCGCCGCATAGCTGACCGCCAGCACGTAGTGCGGATTGATGCGGTCCATCAGCCAGCCCAGCACGATCGCACCGAGCGTTCCGCCGACCTGGAACATCGCGGTGACCAGCGCCGCCGTTTGCAGCGACACGCCGTTCGCGCGCAGCAAAGTCGGCAGCCAGCTCGACAGCAGATAGATCACCAGCAGGCTCATGAAAAACGTCAGCCACATCAGCAAGGTGCCGCGCAGCAGATCACGCCTGAACAGCTGTCCGACCGGCGAGCCGCCTGGCTTGCCGTGCGATGCCGTGAACGTGGCAAGCGACAGGTCTTCGTCCGGCGCGATGCGCGCGAGCACCCGCGCCACCTGCTGCGGCTCCTTGCCGAGCGCCACGAGATAGCGCACCGACTCGGGCAGCCGCCACACGAGGATCGGCAGCAGCAACAGCGGAGCGACGCCGCCGGTGAGAAGGACGGCGCGCCAGCCGTAGCGCTCCATCAGCGCGGCCGCGACGAAACCGCCGAGCGCCGAGCCCACGGTAAAGCCGCAAAACATCGTGGTCACGAGGAAAGAGCGGCGCGACGCGGGGCAGTATTCCGAGGTCAGCGTGATGGCGTTGGGCATAGCGCCGCCCAGACCGAGGCCGGTCAAAAAGCGCAACGCAATGAGTTCAGCCGGCGTGCCGGCCCACGCCGACACCACGCTCGCGAGCCCGAAGCCCAGCACGCACCACAGCAGCAGCCGCTTGCGGCCGAGGCGGTCGCCAAATGGACCGAACAGCAGCGCACCGGCCATCAGACCGGCCAGGCCCGCGCCGAAGATCGGCGCGAGCTGCGTGGGAGCGAGCTGCCACTGCGCGCGGATCGCCGGTGCGATGAAGCCGATCGCCGCGGTATCGAAACCGTCGATCGCGACGATCAGAAAGCACAACACGACGATCGCCAGTTGAAAAGGCGACACGCGGTTGCGGTCGATCAGCTCCGTGACATTGACGGGCGTCTGAGTTTTCATGGGGTGTCTCCTCCAGCTATGAATGTTTGTTATCCGGCCATCATCGACTCCTCAGGCCACGCCCTTCAGGCAGTCCTCGGCGCGCCAGCCGTGCAGCCATTGCAACGCGTCGTAGAACTGCTCCTGCGTGCGTCCCACCCACAGCGAGTTGCGCACCTGGCGCTCGACGCCCTTCGCGTGATAGATCCGTCCCATCTCGCGCGCCGAGTACAGCACGCGCGCAGTACGCGGAATCCGCGCTTTCTCGTACAGCGCGAACGCGGCTTCGAAGTCGCCGTCGGCTGCCGCTACCGCCGCGCCTAGCGTGACCGCGTCCTCGAGTGCCTGACAGGCGCCCTGGGCCAGGTATTGCGTCATCGGGTGCGCCGCGTCGCCGAGCACCGTCGCGCGGCCGAAGCTCCAGCGTTCGACCGGATCGCGATCGGCGGTGGCCCAGCGCTTCCAGGACGTCGGGCGGTCGAGCATCTGATGCGGCAGCGGATGAATGCCTTCGAAGTACGACAGCACTTCCTCCTTGCTGCCTTCGCGCACGCCCCACTGCTCCTGTTCGCGGCTGTGGAACGTGACGACGAGGTTGTACTGCTGGCCGCCGCGCAGCGGGTAATGCACCAGGTGGCAATGCGGACCGGCCCATACCACCGGCGCGTTGATGCGCAGATCGGTGGGCATGTTCTGCACGTCGACCACCGCGCGATACACGACATGCCCGGTCACATGAGGCTCATCGCCGATCAGCGTCTGACGGACCGCCGACTTCACGCCGTCGCAGCCGATCGCGGCATCCGCGCGATAGCGCTCGCCGTGTTGGTCGGTGACCGTGACGCCGCTGTCATCCTGGTCGAGCGAACGCACCTGCGTGTTGGTGCGGAACTGGATCAGCGGATGATCCCGCACCGCCTCCAGGATCGACAGATGGATGTCGGCGCGATGAATCACC
This sequence comes from Paraburkholderia panacisoli, assembly GCF_008369935.1. Taxonomy (GTDB): domain Bacteria; phylum Pseudomonadota; class Gammaproteobacteria; order Burkholderiales; family Burkholderiaceae; genus Paraburkholderia; species Paraburkholderia panacisoli. Next base: position 52,654 of record NZ_VTUZ01000005.1, read on the forward strand.
GCATACGGATTGCCGAAGCGCTGACGGTACGGCGCACCGACGTCGATATGGGCGACCTCTTTGGCGTCGATCGCGTCCATCAGATTCAGGCTGTCGGTGAATACCGCGCGGCCGCGCGCCGAGTCGCCGACACCCAGCGCGTCGAGCGCATTGAACGCGTTCGCGGCGAGCTGGATGCCCGCGCCGATCTCGCCGATCTCCGGAGCCTGCTCCAGCAACTGCACGCCGATGCCTTGCCGCGCCAGCGCCAGCGCCGCCGCCAGCCCGCCGATGCCGCCGCCGACCACGATCACGCGGCGGGTCTCCTTACGTGTCTCTTGATGTGTCTCACTCATGACTGTTGTCTCCTGTACTGCGTCAGACTCTGTAGTCCGGCTGGCGCTGCGGTTGCGCGAGTTCGAATGCCGGGTGTTCGAGCGCGTGCCGATAAACGGCGAGGCTGCGCGGATAGGCACTCAGATCGCAACCCATCCTTTGCGCATTGGCGATCTGCGGCACGAGGCAGCAGTCCGCGAGCGTCGGCTGTGCGCCGAAGCACCACGGGCCTTCCGCGTTTTGAGCATCGCGCGCCAGCAGACGCTCGACGCCCGCCATCCCTTCCGCGACCCAATGCCGGTACCACGCGTCTTTCTGTTCGGGCGATGCGCCGAGCACGTCCTGCACATAGCGCAGCACGCGCAGGTTGTCCACCGGGTGGATGTCGCAAGCGATCAGGTACGAAAGCTCGAGCACGCGGGCGCGCTCGTGCGCGTCGAGCGGAATCAGACGCGGTTCCGGATAGCGCGCATCCAGATAATCGATGATCGCCAGCGACTGGCCGAGGTGAAACTCGCCGTCGACCAGCGCGGGCACCGACGCCGACGGATTCACGTTCGCCACGTACTGCGGCTCGCGATGCGCACCCGTGCGGATATCGACCGGCAGGTAATCGTATGGCAGCCCCTTGAGGGCAAGCGCGATCCGCACTCGGTACGACGTTGAACTATTGAAGAAGCTATGAAGCTGCACGATAAAACCCGTCAAATGAAGTTCAGACCACACGCACGGTCAATTCGCCGAGCCGTTCGACACCGACGGTCATCACGTCACCTGTCCTGACCGCGCCGACCCCTTCCGGCGTGCCGGTGTAGATCACGTCGCCCGGTTCGAGACGGAAGAACTTCGACAGATCGGCAACCGTCTCGGCCACCGACCAGATCAGATGGGACACATCGCTCTTCTGCTTCGTGTCGCCATTGACCGTCAGCCACAAGCCGGCCTTTTCGAAGTGCCCGGTCGCGCTGGCCGGATGGATCGGGCCGATCGGCGCCGAACGGTCGAACGCCTTGCCGATTTCCCACGGGCGCCCCATTTCGCGCATCTTCATCTGCAGATCGCGGCGCGTCATGTCGAGGCCGACTGCGTAGCCCCACACGTGGTCGAGCGCCTGGTCCAGCGGAATGTCGGAGCCCGCCTTGCCGATCACCGCAACCAGTTCCGCTTCGTAGTGATAGTTCTGCGTCTGCGACGGGTACGCGAGTTCGAGCGTTTCGCCGTAGGCGAGCGGCACGAGCGCGTCGGCCGGCTTGCAGAAGAAGAACGGCGGCTCGCGATCCGGATCGAAGCCCATTTCGCGCGCATGCGCGGCGTAGTTGCGGCCTACGCAATACACGCGGCGCGCCGCGAACAGATCGCTCGTGCCGACGACGGGAATACCGACGGGCGCCTCAGGGGGAAAAATAAATGCCATGTTGTGCGACTCACTCGTGCGTAAAGGGGTGAAGGGAGATCAAGGGAGAATCAAAGGCCCAGGCCGGCGCGACGCGCTTCGCGTGGTTTGTGCGCGTCGCCTGGTTGCGTCGCCTAGCTGCGCTCTTCGCGCAGCAGGTTCAGCGCGGCCAGCACCGGCCGGTCCGAATAGCTGAACAGCACGCTTTCGCTGGCAGCGGACAACTGCACCGGCACCCACGAAGGCGCGACGAATACGTCGTGCGGCTCGAAGGAAAATTCGCTTTCACCGATGCGCGCCGTGCCCTGTCCTTCCACGACGCAGTACACCGTGGCGTCGGTGCTGCGATACGTGCGGCCCTGGAAGCCGGCCGGCAGCAGCTGCATGAACGTCGCCATGGTCGGCATCGGCCAGCCGCCGGTGGTCGGGTTCACGTAACGCAGCTTCACGCCGTCCCACGCGTCGGGCTCGCCGTTGCGATACAGCGTGTCGAGCGCTTCGCGGCTGCGTTCATATGGATAACTGAAGATCGGCGAAGTCGGGTTCGACGCGACGTGGCGCACCGGCGCCATGTTGTGGCCGAAGCGCGCGAGGCTGTCGCCTTCGGGCCGCGTGACAGGCTGCATCGCGTGCGGATAGTTTTCCGCGAAGCCCGCGTCGAGACTCGCGACGAGCGGAATATCCAGGCCATCGAGCCAGACCACCGGCTCACCGCCCTCTTCGACCGCAGGGTTGCCGTGGTCGTGCCACGTCCACGACGGCGTGATGATGAAGTCGCCCGGATGCATGGTCGTGCGTTCACCGTCGACCGCGGTCCACGCGCCCTTTCCCTCGACGATGAACCGCAGCGCGGACTGCGTATGGCGATGGCTCGGCGCGATTTCGCCGGGCAGGATCAGCTGAAGCCCGGCATAGAGGCTCGGCGTCATGCTCGACTTGCCGGGCAAGCCCGGATTTTCGAGCACCAGCACCCGCCGCACCGCTTCCTCGGCGCTGATGACCGAGCCGGCCTGCATCACCAGGTCGCGCACCTGCGCATATTTCCAGATCGCGGGCTGTGCGCGCGGCTGCGGCTCGCGCGGCACGAGGCTGTGAAGGGATTCCCAAAGCGGCGTCATCCGCTGGCGGGCGATCTGTTCGTAGTAGGCCGCGCGTTGCTCGCGCTGATCGTTGGCTGACATGATGTCTCCTGGGTCTGACGGCATTGGGCGCAACACCGGTCCGGTGCGATGCGTGTTATGCATGATTTATATGCCCCCTAGCTATATCCTGTAAAATAACGAATTACTCTTATCCATATAGTTTTGGATATAGCTCAGTGAGGCACCCCAATGGACTGGACTTACCGGCTGCGTCTGAGGCATTTGCAGGTGCTGTTGAGCCTCGCTGAAACGGGCAATCTCAGCCAGTCGGCGGCCGCGCTGAATACGACGCAGCCCGCGCTGTCGAAGTGGCTCAAGGAACTGGAAGCGGATATCGGCCTCGCGCTGTTCGAGCGGCATGCGCGCGGACTGCGGCCCACCCGCCACGGGGAATCGCTGCTCGAGCACGCCCGGCGCATCGAGGCGCATCTCGACAGCGCCCGCGACGATATGCAGGCGCTACGCGACGGCGGCAGCGGACTGGTGTCGATCGGCACCTCCGGCGTGTCGAGCGCGGACACGGTTCCGCTCGCGGTGGCGCGTCTGCTCGAACAATTGCCGCGCGCGCAGGTCCGGCTGGTCGAAAGCACGATGAATCAGTTGCTCCCGCAGTTGGCCAGAGGCGAGCTGGACATCGTGGTCGGCCGCTCGTCGCCGGAGAATACGGACCCGCAGATCCAGTGTGAGAAGCTTTATGAGGAGCCGATCCACTTCGTGTCACGGCCGCAGCACCCGTTGAGCGGCAAGGACTCGCTCGACTGGGATGACCTCCTGGCCTATCAATGGATCGTGTGGCCGAACGGCACGCCGGTGAGGAACGCGCTGGAGACGGCGCTCGCCGCGGCGGGACAAACGCTGCCGGGCCGTTGTATCGAATCGAACTCATCGATCCTCAACATCACGCTGCTCAACCACACCGATCTGGTCGGCGTGGCGTCGCACCGGGCCGCACGCCGCTTCGTGCAATTGAACACGCTGCGGATTCTGCCGATGCAACTCTCGGGCTTCGGCTCGGTGTCGATGTACTGGCGTGCCGACAGCCTCAACCGCGCCGCAGTTGCGCTCGCGGTGGAGAGCCTGCGGGCGTGCGCGCAACTCGATGTCGACGAAACAGAAGAAGCGTCCGGCGCGTGAGGGGTCAGGCGCGGTTCAAAGGCCGCGGTTTTCTGCCGAGGCGCGTGCCGGATGGAAGCCAGGACTTCGGCGCTGACCGCTTCAACGCAAAGCGGATCGCCCCGATCTGCACACGACGAACCCGCTGACTCGCCGCTCTTTCGCTCCGAGCGGCAACCCAGGCTCTAGCTTCCTGAGCCCGGCGTGCCAGCGCCGCCGGCGTTGCGCTGCCGCTGTCTGCTCCGGCGCGCGCGCGCGATGCTGACGAAAATCAGCACGATCGCCAGCAGCGTCAATTCGATGAACGCGGGGATCTGAATAGGATCGTGGAACATGACGGGGCCTCCACCACGTGATCCGGCCATCTTACGCCGGTAGCAACTATCGGACGGCATGGCGTCCGTTGGGGCTTGCTCGCGGCCCAAGCCTGCCGCTCGAACCGAATGTCCGCATTGCGCGAACTTCAATGCGTCTGACCACGATATGCGTGGAACCGCACAGAGCGATCGGCGCCGGGCGCCCTATTCTGCGGGATGCCGCGAAAACGACGCCCCGGTTTCCGGGACCCGCTTTTCCCGCGTGCCGTACGCCAGTCCTAGCTCCACGAGCAGTCGAGCAAATATCGGTCACAACACCACGTTGACATCGGCAAGCCGCGCTGCCCCGTGGAAAGTAGCGCTTACGCCAGCAGGTGCCACCGATGCGTGTCCAGTCCCTCACCCGTGTCCTGATTCTCGCCTGCGGCTGCATGGCCGCCGCCAACGCGTTCGCAGCCGACGCAGCCACCCCCGCCGATGTCGCCGGCGTCGTCAAAACCGTGAAGGGCACCGTGCGCATCGAGCGGGGCGGCGGCAGCTCGGGCGCGGTCATCGGCAGCGACGTGTACAGCAGCGATCGCGTCGTGACCGGCCCGGAATCGTCCGTCGGCATCACGCTGCGCGACACGACCCAACTCTCGGCCGGCGCCAACACTACGCTCGAACTCGACCAGTTCGCGTTCAACAGCACGACCCATGACGGCGTGCTCCATGCGAGCGTCAAACATGGTTCGCTGTCGGTGATCTCCGGCAAGCTGGCTCACGCAAACCCGGACGCGGTCCGCTTCAGCACGCCGACCACCACGCTGGGCGTGCGCGGCACGGCATTCATCATCGAAGTCGGTGACCAAGGGGAGAGTGCGCGTTGAAAGCCGTCATCCGACCTCAGCGCCTCGCGTCAGCGGCGGCATTCGTCGCGTTGGCCTCACTCGCCGGCTGCAGCACGCCGCCGGACAAAATCATCCTGTTACCCGATCCGGAAGGCAACGTCGGCGCGGTCGTGGTCCACAGCGCGAAGGCCGAGCAGACCATCGACAAGGCTTACGCCGGTGTCGACGTCGCGCAGAACGGCGCGATAGAAAAGACCATGGAAAGCCAGTCCAGCGTGCAAGCCCGGTATGGCGCACTGCTCGCTGCCCGGCCGCCTCGTCCGATGACATTCACGTTGTTCTTCCTGTTCGACTCGGCCACCGAACTGGCGCCGGATTCCCCCGCCACGGTCGAAAAGCTGAAAGCCGTGCTGGCGACCTGGCCCGCGCCGCAGGTGGTGGTCATCGGTCACACCGATCTGGCGGGCTCCCAGGAGTTCAACGACCGGCTGTCGCTGCGGCGCGCCCAGAGTGCGGCGGCGTTCCTCGTCAAGCAAGGCATTCCCGCCAGCAAGATTGAGATCGCCGGCCGGGGCAAGCGCGAGCCACTGGTCCAGACGGCCGACGGCGTGCCCAACCGGATGAACCGGCGGGTCGTCATCACCATTCAATGACGCGATCCGCCGATCGCCGCTGAATGCCCCTCCCTTCGATGAAACGCTACTACGACCCATGGCGTAAGCGGATCGGAAAACTGCTGAAGGCGCTTCAGGGGCGTCCGGTGGCATTGGTGGTGCTGTTCGGGCTGAGCCTGCTCAATCTGACCAGCGAATGGCCGAGCGACATCCCGCGTCCGGCTTTCGTCGACACGCTCGACGACGCGCTGCCGGACTCGTTCAAGACGGCCCGCCAGCTGCTGTTCGATCAGTATCAACGTCACTACAAGAGGATTCCGGCGACGCAGCCCGTGACCATCGTCGAGATAGACGAGGAGACGCTGGCCAGCGTCGGTCAATGGCCGTGGCCGCGCAACCGGCTCGCGGGTCTGATCGACGCCATTGCGGCGTACAAGCCGCTCGCCATCGGTCTGGACATCTACATGCCGGAGCCGGATCAGACCTCGCCCGACCGGGTCGCCGACAATCTGCCGAAGACAGCCGCGGCGCTGGCCGCCGGGTTGCGGGCGCTGCCGAGTCACGATGCGATTCTCGCCGGCTCGCTGCGCGCGGCGCCGAGCATCCTCGGTGCGGCCGCGCTCGATCACGCCGCGTTCGCCACCCGCACCACGCTGCGCAGCGCGCTGGTCCTCGTGCACGGCGCCGATCCGCTGGACCATGTGCGGCGCTTCGAATACGTGCTCGCGAGCCTGCCCGAACTGCAGGCGGCGGCCCACGGGCAAGCGCTGCTGAGCGTGGCGCTCGAGCAGGGCGTGGTCCGGCATATTCCGCTCGTGATGGGCCTGGGCGACCGGCTGGTGCCCAGCCTGCCGATGGAAATGCTGCGCGTCGCCACGGGTTCGGCGGCGCTCGAGGTCTATGCCGACAGCTCCGGCGTGCAGGCGGTGGGCGTCGCGGATGTGCAGGTGCCCACGCAACCGGGCGGCGACATCTGGCTGCATTTCGCGTCGATCCGCTCGACCCTGGGCCGCTACGTGTCCGCGCGCGACATCCTGCAAGGCAAGGTCGACGCCGACCGCATCCGCGACAAACTCGTGCTGGTCGGACTGACCGGCGCCGGTGTGACCGACATGCGCACGACCCCGCTGGGCGAACTGGTGCCGGGTATCGAGATTCAGGCTCAGGTGATCGAGACCATCTTCGAGGGACGTTTCCTGCGCCGCCCCACCTGGCTGAAATGGGCGGAGAGCGGCTTCATCATGACCTTCGGTCTACTGATCGTCTGGTACGTGCCGCGCAAGAGATCGCGGCTCGCGGAATTCATCAGAGCCGTGCCCAAAGGGGTCGCGATGTTGGGGCTGTCCCTGCATCTGCTGAATCTCCTGTGCTGCTTCTACATCTTCATGCACTTCGGATTTCTGATCGACGCGGCCGCGATCTTCATCATCCTGTCAGCCGTGATGGGGTGCTTTCTGTCACCCGCGTTGCTCCATCAGCAGGAACAGGCGCGCGCGGAAGCCGCCCTCGCGCAAAGGCCCCCAGCCGACAAGAACGGCGCGGGCAAAGCGCCCGAGGCTTGACGCCGCGACCGAGCGTAAGCTCGCTGTCAGACGCGGCGCACAACAGCCCGCGTTCGCATAGCTGACCCTAAAGCGCGTGATTTGAACTACAGTACATGCACGATCACTCAGATCGCGAACCGTCTCGACGATTTTCCAGGTTCTTCCAACGCGTTCAACGTATCGACGTGCGAGGTGACGGAAATGGCAGATGCGGAAAGCTTCCCGGTGAGCGTGCAGGTCGGCGATCAGTTCTCCCATTCGACGAGCGCGCGCGGGTCGCGAAGAAAAAAACCGGTAACGTATCGAGGCACGGCAAGCGGCCCTTCGGAAAACAGCGCGCCATGCCCTATTTTCTAGTCGCCTACTGCGGGCCGGCCGCCGTCCCCGACGATCTGTGGCTGCGCTGGAACACCGACCCGCTGCTGCTCGCCGCGCTTGCCGCGCTCGCGTTCGTGATCGCCAGCGGCCGCTGCGCCGATGCGCGCGCGGGCTGGGCCGCGCTTGCACTGATGGCCGTCGTGTTCGTCTCGCCGCTGTGCGCGCTGTCGTCGGCCTTGTTCTCGGCACGCGTGACGCATCACATCATTCTCATCGCCGCCGTCGCGCCGTTGCTCGCGCGCGCGTTTCCGCTGCCGCGTGTCGGCTATCCACCGCTCGTCCCCGTGGTCGCCGCGCATGCGGTCATCGTCTGGCTGTGGCACGCGCCGGGCCCGTATACGTGGGGACTCGCCACGGTGCCCGCTTACTGGCTGATGCAGATCACGCTGCTCGCGAGCGCGTGGCTGATGTGGCGCGGCGTATTCGCGCCGTCGCTGCAGACGGGCGCCGCGCTGATGGCGCTGGTCGCGACGATCGGCCAGATGGGTCTGCTCGGCGCGTTGATCGTCTTCGCGCCCGCGCCGCTGTACGTCGTGCATTTCGCCAGCACCGCCGCGTGGGGGCTCACCCCGCTCGCCGACCAGCAACTGGCCGGGCTGCTGATGTGGGTGCTGGCGATGATCCCTTATCTCGCAGCGGGACTCTGGATCGCCTGGTCCAGCCTGCGCGCCAGAGAGCCCGCCCTGTGACGACCCTGCTGAAGTTCATCCATCTCGCCGCGATCGCAATCTGGTCGGGCGGCCTGATCGTGCTGCCCTTTCTGTTCCGGCAGCGCCTTGCGCTCGCGCCCGGCTCCGAACTCGACCGGCTGCACCGCATCACGAGACTGGTTTATGTGGAGCTGACTTCGCCCGCCGCGTTCGTCGCGATTGCGAGCGGCACCGCGCTGATCTTCCTGCAAGCCACCTTCGTCGAATGGTTCTCCCTGAAGATGGTGCTGGTCGGCATCATGGCGATGCTGCACGTGGTGGCGGGCCTCGTCATGCTGCATCTGTTCATGCCCGACGGACACTTCAGCCGGCTGTCGTCGATCGCGTTGACGAGCGCCTATGTGCTGGTGATCGTCGCGATCATCTGGATCGTGCTCGCGAAGCCGCACGTCGATTCAACCCTGTTCGCCCCGCATCTGTTCGAGCCCGGCGGACTCGCCCGATGGCTGCATCACTCCTTCGGCGACACCAGAATGCCGACACCATGATCGAACACGAGCTTGCCTCCATGCCAGCCGGCGAAGCCCGTCATCACCGACGCGAGCGCCGACAGCGCGAGCCCATGCGGCAGGATCTGCTCGGGAAAGTAGAGACGCACGCCCCAGTTGGCGCCGGCAATCGCGACGAGCGTCATCGCGGCCACCGCGTGGGACCAGCTCGCTTCCCTGAGGCGGATGCCGCGCACGAGCAGCAGTTCGGCGGTGCCGACGAGGCTCGCGCCCACGCCGCTCCAGAACGCGAAGCCGGCCGCCCAGAGACCCGCCCTGATCCAGAACGGATCGCCCGACCACCAGTAGATGACGTCCACGCCGAGCGTGGCGACGACGAACGCAATCGGGAAGTGCACCATCATCACGTGGATCGGATGGCCGACGAAGGCCACCGCCGAACCCGCGTCGAGCCGCAGCAACTCCAGCAGCACTTCGCTTTTCGGATGAGATCCGGAATCGTCTTTCCTTGCCATGGTTCGTACCCCTTACGTCGAATGGGTGAGCCTGCGAACCATCATAGCTGCTGGCGTCTACCGGTCCAAGGCGGATTGCTCGCGGCGCTCGCCGGCTGCACCGGGCCGCTGTCGACGCTGGAGCCGTCCGGACCCGCCGCGGCGTCGATCGCGGGGCTGTGGTGGGTGATGCTGGCAGGCTCGGCCGTGCTGTTCGCCCTGGTGCTCGTGCTGTTCGCGCTGGTGATGCGGCAACCGGGCTGGGGCTCGCGCGTGTCGCCCGCGCGCTGGATCGTGCTGGGCGGCCTCGTGCTGCCCGCCGTGATCCTGATCCCGCTGATCTGCTATGCGCTCCTTGCCGGCGAACGGCTGTTGCCGCTGCCGGGCCATGCACCCGCGCGCATCGACGCGGTCGCCCAACAATGGCGCTGGACCTTCCGCTATCCGGACCAGGGCGGCCTGCAAACGCAGGACGTGTTGCATCTGCCCGCGGGCACGCCGGTCGATATCGTCGTCACCAGCGAGGACGTCGTGCACTCGTTCTGGATTCCGCGTTTCGCCGGCAAGATCGACGCGGTCCCCGGACACGCCACCCGTCTGCGTGTGCAAGCCGATCAACCCGGCCGCTACGAAGGGCAATGCAACCAGTTTTGCGGGCTGGGGCATGCAGAGATGCACTTCACGGTGATCGTCGATCGTCCGGAAGACTTTGCCGCCGCCGTCAAGCAGGCGGCCGCCAGCGCGGAGGAGAAAAAATGAGTGTGCCCGTCGAGCCGCCGTCACAGGGCACCAATGCGTTGCGGCTGCACCGTCAGCTCGCCGCGATCTGGACCACCGGACCGGGCGTGCAACGGCTTGCCGCCGTGAACCATACGGTCCTCGGCATGCGCATGATGATCACGTCGTTCCTGTTCTTCGCGATCGCGGGCGTGCTGGGCATGCTCACGCGCGTGCAGCTCGCGACGCCGCACGCAGCCTTCATGGACGCCGAGACCTACAACCAGGTCTTCACCATGCACGGCTCGATGATGCTGTTCCTGTTCGCGATTCCGATGGTGGAGAGCTTCGCGGTCTACCTCACGCCGAAGATACTCGGCACGCGCGACTTCGCGTTTCCGCGGCTCACCGCGTACGGCTACTGGTGCTACCTGCTGGGCGGCACGATCCTGACGGTCTCGCTGATCCTGCGCGCGGCGCCCGACGGCGGCTGGTTCATGTACACGCCGCTCAGCTCGAACGTCTACACGCCGGGCATCAACGCCGACGTGTGGCTGCTCGGCATCACCTTCGTCGAAATCTCGGCGCTGTCGCTGGCGATGGAGATCGTCGTGTCGATCCTGAAGATGCGCGCGCCCGGCATGTCGCTCGACCGCATGCCGATCTTCGCGTGGTACATCCTCGTCACCGCGATGATGATGATCGTGGCGTTTCCGCCGCTGATCCTCGGCTCGATCCTGCTCGAAGTCGAGCGCGCGTTCGGCCTGCCCTTCTTCGATCCGCGGCGCGGCGGCGATCCGCTGCTGTGGCAGCATCTGTTCTGGCTGTTCGGCCACCCGGATGTCTACATCATCTTCCTGCCGATGGCGGGCGTGCTGTCGACCATCATCCCGGTGTTCGCGCGACGGCCGCTGGTCGGCTACCGGGCCATCGTCGTCGCGATCATCGCGCTGGCGTTCCTGAGCTTCGGCATCTGGGTGCACCACATGTTCACGGTGGGCATTCCGCATCTGGCGCTCGCGTTCTTTTCGGCGGGTTCGGCGATCGTCGCGGTGCCGACCGCGATCCAGTTCTTCGCGTGGCTCGCCACGCTGTCGCACGGCCGGCCGCGCTGGGACGTGCCGATGCTGTACGTGTTCGGCTTCTTCTTCGTGTTCACGGCGGGCGGGCTGACCGGCGTGATGCTCGCGATGGTGCCGTTCGACTGGCAGGCGCACGACACCTATTTCGTCGTCGCGCACATGCACTATGTGGTGGCCGGTGCGCTCGCCTTTCCGATGCTCGCCGCGTTCTACTACTGGCTGCCGTTGCTGACCGGCCGCACCGCCGTGTACAAGCTGTCGCTGCCGGCCTTCTGGCTGGTCTTCATCGGCTTCAACATGACGTTCTTCATGATGCATCTGACCGGCCTGCTCGGCATGCCGCGGCGCATCTTCACCTATCGCGGCGACGAGGGCTGGAACTGGCTCAATCTGCTGTCGTCGGTGGGCGGCTTCGTGATGACGATCGGCTTTGCGCTGGTGGCGATCGACATCGTCGTGCAACTGCGCTACGGGCGGCGCGTGCGGCGCAACCCGTGGGATTCGACGACGCTCGAATGGGCGATGCCGATTCCGCCCGCGCCCTATGCGTTCGCGTCGATCCCGCGAATCGGTGACGAAACGGACGGCGTCGCGCCGGGTCAGCTCGCGGCGCGGCTCGCGCGCGGCGACGGCTATCTCGGCTTCACGCGCAACGGCTGGCAGGAGACGCTCGGCGTGCATATGACCTCGGGCGAGCCCGAGCAACTGATCGTGCTGCCGCGCTCGACCTATCTGCCGCTCGTCACCGCGCTCGTGACCTGCGCGGCGGTGCTGGCGATGCTGTTCAAGTTCTATCTGCTGTCGCTCGCGCTCGCGTTCGTGACCTTCGGCCTGTTCATCTACGCCGGCCAGAGCGCCGGTCATGCGCGCGACTACGGACCGCTGCCGGTGGGACGCGGCGTCAGCGTGCCGCCGCATACCGAAGTGGCCGGCGCGCCGGCGTGGCTCGCGCTGATCTGCACGCTGGTCGCGAACGGCACGCTGTTCACGTCGCTGGTGTTCGGCACGTTCTATCTGTGGATCGCCGCGCCGAACTGGCCGGCCGCCGTGACGCCCGCGCCGAGCCGCCTGCTCGCGCTCGTCACCGTGGTCGCGCTGGCGGCCGCGGTGGCGGCGGCGCGCGGCTCGCTGCGCGCCGCCGCCGCGGACCGTCGCGCGGAGCGCTGGATCGGCGTCGCCGTGCTGGCGCTGGTCATCGCCATCGCCGCCGATGTCACGCTGATCGCCCGTGTCACGCCGCATCCGCGTGAGCACGCGCTCGGCGCGACAGCCGCGGCGCTGCTCACGTATGTCGGGATTCATGCCGGCATCGGGCTGCTGTTTCTGATCAGCAATGTGCTGCGCATCGGGGCCGGCTTCGTTTCGCCGCGACGGCTCACGGACCTGCGCCTGACGCGCTTATGGATCGACTACACGCTGGCGACGGGCATCATCGCGCTGGGCCTCGTGCTCGCGTTGCCCGCGCTGGTGGCGATGCTGGGAGCGAGACCATGAACGGACGCACCCTTCCCCCCCGGCGCTTATGGTGGCTCGCCGTGGGCTTTACGATCTGGTGCGTGGCGCTGGTGATCCTGTATGCGTTGCACGCGATCGGCTGTGCGTTCGGCTGGCCCACCGGCCCGCTGCGCGTGAGCCTCGCGGTCGTGCTGCTCGTGCATCTGGTCGCGATCGGCTGGCTGTGGCGCTATCGTGCGGCCGCGATTCGCGACCCCGGTCCCGAGCGCATCAGCACGTTCATGCATACCGTCGTCATCTGGACCTTGATCGCGGCGCTGGTCGCGACTGTCATCACGTTCGGGCCCGCGCTTCTGCTGACCACGTGCATCTGACGCGCGCCATTCCACGCGGCCGCGACGACGGCCAGCGCCACGGTCCGCTCAATCCGCTTCGCTGCTGAAACAGAGAGGGATTTCATGCAGTATCGCGATCTCGTGCGCAAGGCCATCTGGTCTGCCATCTATCTGCTGTTCATTCTCGCGCCGCTGTTCGCGCTGCTCGCGGGCAACCTGCCGCCCGCGCGCAATTTCGGCACCGAGTTTTCAGTGGCGCTCGGCTATAGCGGCCTCGCGATGATGGGGCTGCAATTCGGCCTCACCGCGCGTTTTCGTCACGTGACCGAGCCGTGGGGCGAAGACGTCATCTACCACTTTCACCGGCGCATCTCGCTGATGGCGGTCGGCCTCGTTGTCGCGCATCCGCTGATTCTGATCGCGATCGGCTCGCCGTCGCTCGCGCTGCCCGATTCGGTGTGGGATATTCCGTGGGGGGCGCGCTTCGCGGTGCTGTCGATCGGCTCGCTGATCCTGCTGGTCGTCACGGCGTTGTGGCGCCAGCAGTTGAAAATCCGTTACGAGCTGTGGCACTTGTCCCATATCGTGCTCGCGCTGGTGGCGATCGCGGCCGGCATGCTGCATATGGTCGGCTGGGGCTTTTATCTGATCGATCCGCTCAAGCGCACGCTGTGGATCGGCATGACGATCTTCTGGATCGGCTTGCTGTTCTATGTGCGCCTGTTCAAGCCGCTTTTCATGCTGAGGCGTCCTTATCGCGTGACCGAGGTGCGCACGGAACGCGGCGAGACGACCACCCTCGTGATGCAGCCCGAAGGCCACGCGGGCTTTCGCTTCAAGCCGGGCCAGTTCGGTTGGCTCACGTTATGGGCCAGCCCGTTCCGCATCACCGGGCACCCGTTTTCGTTTTCATCGAGCGCCGAGGCCGCTGACGGCCGCGTCGAGATGACGATACGCGAACTCGGCGATTTCACCAGCGCGGTCAAAACGGTCGCGGCCGGGCAGCGGGTTTATCTCGACGGGCCGTATGGGGCGTTCACGATCGGCAATCCGACGGACATGCATGTGCTGATCGCGGGCGGCATCGGCATCACGCCGATGATGAGCATGATCCGCACGCTCGCCGATCGCGGCGACACGCGCCCGCTCGTGCTGCTGTACGGCAGCAAGACGTGGGACTCGCTGACCTTCCGCGAGGAGTTGGAGACGCTGAAAGCGAGGGTCGATCTGAAAGTCGTGTATGTGCTCTCGCAGCCGCCTGAAGGCTGGACCGGCGAAAGCGGGCGCATCACCGCCGAGGTGTTCAGGCGTCATCTGCCGCCCGAGTACGCCGCGCACGAGTACTTCATCTGCGGACCCGACGTGATGATGGACGCGATCGAAACCGCGCTGGGCGAGATGAAGGTGCCGCTCGCCCGTTACCATTCCGAACGCTACAGCTTCGTCTAGGAGAGTTGCGATGCGTCGATTGTTCGCCAACCGCCTGGCTGTTGCGACGGGCGTGATCGTGGTGGTGTTGTCGCTGGTGTTCGCGGTCTTGCGGGTGAGTTCGCTGCATTAGCGGCCAGGCGGCGGGCAGCGCGCGCGGCGACCGGTTCGCCCTTCTCACTGAATGACGGCAGTAGGACCTGCCGCCATTCAACGCCCTTCGACACGCAGCGCGTTCGCACACACTTCAATCGTTCGCGACCCGCGCGATCTGCTTCTTCGCTTCGTCGATATCCCCCTGACGCGGCGACGCGGCGCCACTTGCCGACAGCATGTAAGGCACGTCCATCTTGTACATCACCTTCGAGCCGTTCCGGTAAGGCACGACATCGACGAACAGCGGAATCGTTTCGACGCCGATCGTCAGCTTGTACGCGCCGCTCTTTTCGATATCGTTGGTCTTCGGCTCATCGCCTCGCGCGAACGAGTACTTGCCGAGCTTTCTCATGAAGTTCGCGTACGTCGATTCAGAGTTGAACGCGACGTTGATTTCGCCTTCGACATGCGTCTGGCGGCGCACGATGATCCGGTCGGGATTGGAAAGCACGTCGTGCAGTTCGCTTTCGAGCGCAGGCGTGGGCGCAAGCGCGGAAAGCGGAATACCGATCGCATCGGTGCCGCGCGTCACGCTGACGTTCGGCTCGAGGCTGATGATGGCCGTATTGTTCCTGACCTCGCCGACACGAACCGAAAAAGCGGCGTTCGACTGATACTTGGTGGTCTGATAGCCCAACTGGGACGGCGACATGTTATTGCCATGCGCGTAGGTCACGACGACATGGTTGTCGGGCTTCTGCGTCACGTACGCGCCATGGAACACATAGAAATTGCCGTTCCAGGACTGCCGGAACGGATAGCGCGTGTCGCGCGCAATCGCTTCGGCGACCGCGCGATTCACATCGCTCTGGCTAACGGGGGAACCCGAGATGCTGTCTGCCGGAAAGCGCAGCGGCGTATTGAGCGTGCTGCTGATCGTCGCCTGACTGGTCTGCGCGCAGCCACTCAGCAAAAGAGCCGCGGCGCATGCCGCGCCGCCAAGAAGAACCAACGAGTTTTTAACCATGCTGATTTGAATTGCCAAGGTCGGTGTTTTTATAAGTTCTGACAGCCGGGAATTGCAGCTTTCCCGTTGCGTCCGAAACGGTCATCACGTGGGTTTTCCCGCAGCGGGAAGCCACGCCCCAAAGACCGCGTCAACTTCTATTCGGCAACTCGCCGGAAAAATTAAGGGTTTGCAGAATTATTTTTTGTTCGTGCTGCAAACCTGTATAGAGGCAAAGGTCGGCTGCTCGTCCGCGGGACTGGCAAAACCTGTTCGGGGCGTCGGCATGAGGCGCGTCGCATCGGCGGGCGTGCGGCTCGAATCGTGGCTCGCGAGCCTGGTGCACCATGGCACATGGATTGCCGGCGGCACGATCGCGGTCGGCCTCGCGCTTGCGCTGGGCTCGGCGTTCGCGCCGAACCCGCGCCGCGAGCCCATGCGGCACCGTCCGGCATGTCGATCGTGACGGCAGGAATCGCGCTTTTCATCCTGCTGCCGGCAATGCGGCTTATATTGATGTTAGGAGTGTTCCTGCATCAACGCGATTACCGCTTCAGCGCGATCGCCGCGCTCGTGCTGGCGATCGTCGCGGCGGGACTGCTGGTCGGCGCGGCGTGATCCGCGCAGCCGCAGCGCGTGCGGGTATGATGCCTGGCGCGCGCCCTCATCGGAGCGGCATCTAACGTCGCTTCTCACGCATTATTCAGCCACGAGAACCATCATGACTGCCCATCACGACGAAGTCCCCGCCACCAGCGCCACGCCGGGCGAGGTCAAGCGCAAGACGCTGTCCATCACCGTGCGCAATCTGCTGATGGTCACCGTTGGCGTGGTGGTGTTCGCGATCGTGGCGACCGTCGTGCTCTACAGCACGGTCATGTATGGCGACGAGATTCCGAATTTCGGCATCATCCTGATGCTGACCGTGCCGGTGATCGCGGGCGTGGCGTTCCGCGTCGGGCTGGACGCGTGGCTGGACCGCGAGTGAGTGCCGCGCCAGCGGCAATGAGCCGGGCCCGCGCGGCCGGTTAGCCGGCCGCCACCGGCAACACCACCCATACTTCCAGCCCGCCGCCCTCGCGCGGATGAAACTGCAGGCTGCCGCCATGCAGCCGCGCGATCCGCTCGACGATCGACAACCCCAGCCCCGTTCCGCCGCTATGCGCGCGTGCATTGCGGCCGCGCTGGAACGGCGCTTTCAGTTGCTCCAGTTCCTGCGCCGACAGACCCTTGCCGCGATCGCCGACCGCGACCGTCACCGTGCCGGCGGCGGCCCAGCTGCGCACGGCGAGACCGCTGCCGCCGTACACGATCGCGTTCTGCATCAGGTTCATCAGCAGCCGCATCATGCTGATCGGCCGGTATGGGAGCGCCGGCAGCGGCGCGAGCGACAACTCGAACTCGTGCCCGAGTCCCGCGAAGTCGCCCGCGAGCCGTTCGATCAGCGCATTCAGGTCGCCGGGCAGCGGCGCCTCGCGCTCGCCGCTGCCCGCGTAGTCCATGAACTGCTGCAAGATCGTCTCGATCTGGTCCAGATACGACTCGGCGGCAATCACGAAACTGCTGTCGCTGCCGTGCGGCATCGCCATCGCCATCGACAGGCGCAGCTTGGTGAGCGGCGTGCGGATGTCGTGCGAAATGCCCGCCAGCATCAACGCGCGTGTCGCGTCGGCTTCCTGCAACGCGTGCGTCATCTGATTGAAAGCGCTGCTCACCGCCGCGATTTCGGTGGGGCCGTCGGTGGGCAGCGGCGCGGGCGCTTCGCCGGCGCTTACGCGGCGCGCCGCCCGCGCCAACTCCTGAAGCGGCTCGTTCAGGTGAAGCTGGATCGCATAGCCCGCCAATGCAGCCAGCGCGCCCAGACCGAGCGACAGAAAAATCGCCACTTCGAGTCCGTTGCCCTGCGCGTCCTCGGGAATCGGCAACGCGATCCAGTACGGCGCTTGCGGTGCGTCGGCCGGCGCGTGCAGGCGAATCCACAGACGCTCCCCGCCTTCGGTTTGCCAGCGCGCCGGCATGTCGGCGGGCAGATGCGCGCGCAGACTGTCGAGAAACATGTCGCGCTGATAGTTGCGGTATGCGTGCGCGAGACTCGGCGGCGGCTTGTCGGTGGCCTCGGGCGGCAATTGCGCGCGTGCGTCGAGACGCGGGGTCAACGCGCTGCGCGCGCCCGGCGGCGTGGCGGCGAGCAGGTTGTCGAGCGTGGTTACATAGGTGGCGAACACGGCCGCAGCGCGATCGACGCGAGGCCGTTGCACGTAATGCAGCAACACGCCGAGCGAGCACACCTGGGTCAACATCACGAGCACGATCAGAAGCGCGATGTTGCGCGCGAGCAGCGTGCGCGGCAGCACCCTGCGCAGCAGCGGGCGCACCATCACTCGACGTCCGCGGCCAGCATGTAGCCGACGCCCCACACGGTCTTGATGAAACGCGGCTTGGACGGATCGTCCTCGACGATCTGCCGCAGCCGCAGCACCTGCACGTCGATACTGCGATCGAGCGCGTCATGATCGCGGCCCCGCGCGCGCGCCAGCAGGTTATCGCGGCTCACCGGCCGGTTCGGCGACGACGCCAGCGCGACCAGCAGCAGCATCTGTGCCGAGTGAAGCTCGAGCGGCACGCCCGCGCGCGACAGCTCCTGCTTGCCGACGTCGAGCGTGAAGTCGCCGAAACGCACGCTTTGCGAAGTCACGGTGACATCGCCCGACGCAATCTTCTGACGGCGCAGCAGCGCGTTGATGCGCGCCACCAGTTCGCGCGGCAGGAACGGTTTGGCAAGGTAGTCGTCGGCGCCGGTTTCGAGGCCGACCACGCGGTCGAGCGGATCGCCCTTCGCGGTCAGCATCAGGATCGGCAAGGTCTGGCCCCGCTCGCGCAGGCGCGCGCAGATCTGCAGGCCGTCCTCTTCGCCGATCATCAGGTCGAGCACCAGCAGATCGAACGGCTCGCGCTCCAGGTAACGGTCCAGACGCCTGCCGTCCTCGGCGACGCGCACATCGAAGCCGTGGCTGCGCAGAAACCGTTGCAGCATGTTGCGCAGTTCGACTTCGTCGTCGAGCACGATGATCTTGGCGGGGCGATCCATGCGAAAGCTCCTCGGTTTAAGCGTCGGGCGGCGCCTCAGGTAGCGCCTTCTGCGTCGCATGCCGCTCGGAAAGACGCTGCAACAGCACGTAGAACGACGGAATGAACAGCACGGCGATGCAGGTGGAAGCGAGCATCCCCGAAAATACCGCAATCCCGAGCGAGCGGCGAGCGCTCACGCTGGCGCCGGTCGCGATCACGAGCGGCACCACGCCGAGAATGAACGCGAACGAGGTGCACGTTGTTCGAGCGCAGTGAGCACCGGGTCGTTGAACGCGGTCCACCAGGCCGCTTGTGCGGCGGGAGCGGTCTGCGCGCTGTCCGGCAAAGTCTCGAGCCAGCGGTCTTCGAGCATCACGTCCGGCTGCCTGAAATCCGGGCCGACTGTCACGCAGCCGCTCAACGCCGCACCGAACGACACGATGAGCGACGCGCTGGCCAGGCGCAGGCGGCGGGACATGGCAGGATTCATCGCGCGTTTTTTGGGGCGTCAAGGTACGGCAACGGGTTCGACGGAACGGCTCGCGGCACGACGCAGGAGGACGCGGAACCAGGCATGAGCGAGCGGAACACAGCAGGTCACCGGACCGGGACACGCTTGAACGACAGGCAGCCAGCACCGCTTTGCGGCGCCGGGCGTCGCGGGATTCGGCGCAGACCGCACGGCCGCCCGCGCCACGCCCCTACGATCTCGCCGATGCCCGCGCGGCTCAGTGCGCTGCCCCGCGTTCCTGCATGAATGCCGCGATCTGCGGCAGCGTGATGTAGCCCGCCTTCTGCGTATCGATTTCGTCGAAATGTTGCGCCACCATCGGCATGCCCGCCTCGGCTTGCTGCTTCGTGAGCTTGCCGTCGTGCGTGGTGTTGGCGTTAGAAAAGCGCATCTGCAACTGCTGCGCCATCCGTTCCATACGCTGCGGGTTGCCGCCCTGCGGCGCGGCGCTCTGGGCGAACGTGATGGTGGATGCGCAGCACAGCAGCATGGCGGCGAGCAACTTCTTCATGACCGACTCCTTCGATTGATCTTTGCTTGATTCATCGGGCGTCGCCTGCTTGTGCCGCGATCCGCGTCGATGACAGGCCGAATTCTTGTGGATGCGACGCCGGATGGCAATTTCAGAATCATGTCGACGTGTGTCATGGCTTTTCGCACACAGCGGCAGCGGGCACGATGCGCCCCGCGTGCGAATTGCAGCATGCGCTTCATACAGCGGCGCGTGCCGGCGGAGCGGCAATCCGTCTAGCCCGTGCGGCCTGCCGTGACATCGAATGAAATGACTTTGCCGTGTCGTTTCGACGCTGCGTTGCGTATCTTTCGTTTGCCGGCGCAGCACAGCATCGCAAACAGCGTATGCACCGTTCGCGCCGCCCGCGCCACGAGCGCATCCACGCAACGGCTGAGCGTCTACGCGAAGCCGGACTACCGGCGCGTCGTTTCAACAGGACATGCGCCGCTCAACGTCTTAGGAGTACCCAGTGACTATTCGTCTCGCCTGCGTTTCTACCTTTACCGCGATCGGTCTCGCCTGCTCATCCACCGCGTTCGCCAGGGTCGTCATATACCTGCCCGCCGCCGTGGTCTATGCGCCGCCGCCGCGGCCGGTCTACTACTCCGTGCTGGTCAGTCCGGTGTACGTGACGGCGCCCCCGCCAGTTGTTGCTCCCGTCGCGGTGCCGGTCACCGCGTCCGTCACGGTCGCGCCGCTCAAACCGGGTGCGCTCTACACCACCGTCGTCGTGCCGCCGCCGGCCAACTACGCAGTCATGCCCGCGCCTGCCGTGACGTACGCTCAGCCGGTCATGATGATGCCGCGCTAACGCGCGCATCGGCTTGCGAGCGGCTCACTAGCCCCGGCAGTCCGCGCACCCGCTGCACGCGTTGCCCATGTGCTGATTACAACGGAGACAGTCGAACCAGCATAGGACATGCTTCGCGCCGGCACGCCTGGTGAATTCCCGTTGTCCTGAACAGTTGCCGAGGCCCCGTGGGAGAAGGCCGGGCTGCTCGCGCCATCGCGCTGCGTGGCGCGATGAACGTCGCGGCAACGCGCGCCACATTCGTTGGGAACGGCGCTTGCTGCTGCCTTCTGGCGAGTGCCGAACTCACCCCCGCTTCCCGGAAACATCAGATGACTTACCAGAACATAGACAAGGAAATCGCCCACCTCGAAGTTGTCTTCGGGCTGATCTCCACATGTGACCGCTTTCCCCTGTCGTACTGGCATCAGCGCCTGCGCATGCTGCACAGCGCGTCGATGATGCCGGCGCAACGCGCGCGCGTCGCACGGCTCGAAGCGACATTGCGCTCGCTGCGTGAGGCGGAGGAAACGGCGAGCGCCGAGCCGCCGCACACTTCGACGGTCGCCGGGCCATGACGCAGGCCTTGAAGGTAAAGCAGCCAGAGCAAGCGGCGGCGAGCACCGTCGACCCAGGCGCACGCGCGCGGGACGCGGGCGCGGACTCGCCGCATCTGGACGAGGAGGAACAGGATCAGGCCGCCGACCATACCGCGCCCCATGCGCTCGTCCTTCACGAAATCGTTCGTGCGGAAGGCGAAGCCGCACTCGAGCGGACCATCGGCGCGTTGATCTGGTCGTCGTTGGCGGCGGGGTTGTCGATGGGCTTCTCGTTTCTCACGCAAGCGGTGCTGCAAGCCGGATTGCCGGACGTGCCCTGGCGCTATCTGGTGGCGAGCCTCGGCTACTCGATGGGCTTCGTGCTGGTCATCATGGGCCGGCAGCAACTGTTCACCGAGAGCACCTTGACCGTCGTGCTGCCGGTATTGACGCGGCGCGATATGCCGACCTTCCTCAAGGCGCTGCGTCTGTGGGTCGTCGTGCTGGTGTTCAACCTGATCAGCACCTGGATCTTCGCCGCGATGCTACGGATTCCTGAAGTGTTTTCACCCGCCGTCGAGGACGCGCTCGGCGAGGTGTCGCGCGCCGCGCTCGGCCCGCAGGACACACTGCCCACTTTTGTGCGCGCGATCTTCGCCGGGTGGCTGATCGCGCTGATGGTGTGGCTGTTGCCGAGTGCACGCTCGGCGCGTCTACTGACCGTTTTGCTGATCACGTATGTGGTGGCCGTGAGCCACCTGTCGCACATCATCGCTGGATCGACTGAAGTGGCCTACGTATATCTCGCCGGCGACGCGAGCTTGCATGACTATTTCTTCCGCTTCCTCGTGCCGACCCTTGCCGGCAACATCATCGGCGGCATGACGCTGGTGGCGCTGCTCAATCATGCGGCGATCGCGCCGGAGATCAACCATAGCCGCTGAGCCGCCGCGTGAGCGAATGCGCGCGATGACTGCACACGCGGCGGCCCATCAGGACGGCACGCCGCCCGCTCAACCGGTCAGCAGCCGCGCGCCGAGCGCCAGCACGAGGGCCGGCACCATCACGAGCGCGCCGACCTTCAGGAATTTCATGAAGCTCACGTCTTCGCCTTCGCGGCGAATCGCGTTGAGCCAGAGAATGGTCGCGAGCGAGCCCGTGATCGACAGGTTCGGGCCGAGATCGACGCCGATCAGCAGCGCGTCGATCACACGCTCCGGACTCTGCGCCTGGATCACCGTCGAACTGGCGATCAGGCCGGCCGGCAAGTTGTTCATCAGA
The DNA here is from genome assembly GCF_008369935.1 of Paraburkholderia panacisoli. GTDB lineage: Bacteria > Pseudomonadota > Gammaproteobacteria > Burkholderiales > Burkholderiaceae > Paraburkholderia > Paraburkholderia panacisoli. The sequence continues at coordinate 74,776 of NZ_VTUZ01000005.1, forward strand.
TTGCTGCCGAACGCGATGAGCGCGCCGGCCCATCCCGCCGTCGCCATTTCGTTGTGTTCGGTCGCGCGCCGCAGCGTCGTGGCGAGTGTCCCGATGACACCCGTGTGATCGAGCATCTCGACCAGCACGAACAGCGCCGCCACCAGCGGCAGCACGCTCCACGAAATTTCGCGGATCATCGGTAGCGGCGATTTGCGCTCCAGAATCAGCACCACCAGCGCGGTCAGCGCGCCGAGTATCGCGGTCGGCATGCCGAGCGCAATGTCGTAGGCGGACACCGTCAGCAGCACGCCCGCCGTCACCGCGATACCCGCCAGCGCGACCCGTCCGCTCGACGACAATTCGACCGCTTCGAGATTCGCTTCGCAGACCCCCGCGAGCGCGCCGCGCTGGGTCCAGCGCAACATCACGTAAGTCGCGGCGATCGACAGCACGGACGGCAGCGTGAAGCGCATCATCCACGCGCCGAGTGCGGGCGTGTGGTTGCCGTACAGCACGATGTTGGCCGGATTCGAAATCGGCAGCACGAAACTCGCCGCGTTGGCGACGAAAGCGCAGATGAACAGCAACGGCAGCGGCGGCGTCTTCGCTTTCTTCGCGACGGCGAACACGGCCGGCGTGAGCACGACCGCGGTGGCGTCGTTGGACAGAAACGCTGTAATCACCACGCCGACCAGGTACACCAGCACAAACAGCTTGCGCGGCGAGCTTTGCGCGTGATTGACCGCGAGCACGGCGACCCAGTCAAACAGGCCTTCGCGGCGGCCCACTTCCGACAGCAGCATCATGCCGAACAGAAACAGGTAGACGTCGGTGCCCTTGCCGATTGCCTCGATCGCGAGATGCACCGGCAACAGGCCGAGCGACACAAGCAGCAGCGCGCCCGCGACGGCCCATACGGCCTCAGGCCATTTGAACGGCCGGGTGATGACGCCGGCCGTGGCCAGCGCGGCGATACCCCAGGAGAGGAAAACGGAATTCACAGCGTAGGCCCTGGAAGATGAGTTGCGTGGTTGCTGATGTGGTCTCGTTGCGAGTCAGCCGGAAAATTACCACAGCGCGAGCGCATTTCATTCAGATTAGCGTCGCCGCCACAACAATCTGTTCTCTCGCACCCGGCTATTCAGTGTTTATCGGCCTGCTTACCATCCACATTCTCACTCGATCCCTCGCCAACCCCGAGCCCAAGAGAATGCCATCACGCCCTTCCGGTTCCGAACGCTACAACGGCGCGGCCATTGCACTGCACTGGCTGATCGCCGTGCTGATCATCTGCGGGTTCTATCTCGGCTGGATCATGACCGATATCCCCGGTTTCACGCCCACCAAGCTGAAGTACTTCTCGTGGCACAAGTGGATCGGCGTGACCGTGTTCGCGCTCGCCGCGCTCCGCATGCTATGGCGCGCCACCCACCGCGCGCCGCCGCTCGATGACGCCACGCCCGCGTGGCAGAAGGCGGCGGCCCATCTGGTGCACGGCGTGCTGTACCTGCTGATGCTCGCGATCCCGCTGTCCGGCTACTTCTATAGTTCGGCGGCCGGCATTCAGGTGGTGTACCTCGGCGTCGTGCCGCTGCCCACCTTCATTGGCCCGGATCCAGCGCTCAAGGCCACGCTGCGCACGCTCCACGTACTGCTCGACTACACGCTGCTGGCGCTCGTCGTCATGCATGTGCTGGCGGCGCTCAAGCATCAGTTCGTCGACCGCGACGGATTGCTCGCGCGGATGATCCCGTTCCTCAAGTAACGACCTCGACCACTGCCGATTGGTCACCACTGGTTGGCAATCTAATTCCCAACAGCGTGCAATTCATGCACGCTGGTTCGATAGGATGTGTACCACCATGAAATCAACCCCTCTCCCCTCCGTTCGCCGCGCGGCGCTCGCCGGTCTCGCCGCTCTTTCCATGTTCGGCGCCGGCCTCGCGCACGCCGACGTCGACCTGAGCAAAAGCACGGTCGTCGCCACCACGAAGCAGATGAACGTGCCGGTCGACGGCAAGTTCAGGAAGTTCTCCGCGCAACTGAACTTCGATCCGGCGAAGCCGACCGCCGGCAACGCCAACGTGACGATCGACACCGCCAGCTACGACCTCGGCGCCGACGACTACAACAAGCAGGCGCAAGGCAAGGAATGGTTCGACAGCGCGGCCTGGCCGGCCGCGACCTTCGTGTCGAGCGCGATCGCGCCGGCCGGCGGCAACCAGTACAAGATCACCGGCAAGCTGACCATCAAGGGCAAGTCGCAAACCGTCGTGGTGCCGGTCGTCATCGCGAGCCAGGGCGCCACGCAAACCTTCGACGGCTCGTTGCCGATCAAACGCTCGCAGTTCGACGTCGGCACGGGCGAATGGAAAGACACGTCGGTCGTCGCCGACGAAGTCGTCATCAAATTTCACCTCGTCGCTTCGAAGAAGTAACGAAAACACCGAAGCATCGCTGCACTTTCTGAATACCTGGAGAACACCTTGAAGAAATCCTTTCTGCTCGCCGCAGGCGCGCTCGCCGCTGCATTGTCGTTCAATGCGATGGCCGCCGATACGTATCAGCTCGATCCGACCCACACGTACCCGAGCTTCGAAACCGACCACTTCGGCGGCATCTCGACCTGGCGCGGCAAGTTCAAGAAGAGCAGCGGCACCGTGGTGCTGGATCGCGCGGCGAAGACCGGCACGGTCGACGTGACGATCGACGCGAACTCGGTGGACATCGGCAACGACAAGCTCGACGCGGAGCTCGTCACCGACAAGTTCTTCGACGCCGCGAAGTACCCGAGCGCCACCTACAAGGGCACGCAGATCCGCTTCGACGGTGACAAGCCGGTGGAAGTGATCGGCACGCTGACGATGCACGGCATCACCAAACCGGTCAACCTGAAGATCGAATCGTTCAAGTGCTTCACGCATCCGGTGCTCAAGCGCGAAGTGTGCGGCACGGAATCCACCGGGACGTTCAATCGCGACGACTTCGGCATCGACTTCGGCAAGGCTTACGGCTTCAAGATGCTGACCACGCTGAATATTCAGGCTGAGGGCATCAAGCAGTAATCTCCGGGCTTCACACAAGCTTGCGTCACACGGTTGCGGCAACGGGCCGGTCGAGATAGTCGACCAGGTTGCCGCGACCGGTCTTTACGAAATAGCCCTTCAAACAGGGACTGTTTTACTCGAAACAGCGGATTGAATCGCCTGTTCGCAGAATTTCCAGCTCATGACGCGCGGTCTCGCCGCGCGGCAAAACCTTCAGCACCCGCTGTCTCCCTTCTGAACCGCGCCGCTCGAACGCATGGCGCTCAGCGCTATATCCAGCGGTACAGACCGCGCCCGCGCCGGCCGAGCAAGGTACTATTACGGTTTGGCGCCCGCCCCCCCGACCTGCATCGCGCCGTCTCCGTCATCTGCTTTCACCGCCCATGAGTGCCCCCGTCCGCCGCATCGCGCATCTCGACATGGACGCGTTCTACGCGTCCGTCGAGCTATTGCGCTATCCCGAACTGCGCGGCCAGGCGGTGGTGATCGGCGGCGGCCGCAACGGCGTGCCGCAAACGCTCGCCGACGGCAGCCGCCGCTTTGCGAAGCTGCGCGATTATGCGGGCCGCGGCGTCGTGACCACGTCCACTTACGAAGCGCGCGCGCTCGGCGTGTTCTCGGCGATGGGCATGATGAAAGCGGCCGCGCTCGCGCCGGATGCGATCCTGCTGCCCACCGACTTCGACTCGTACCGCCATTACTCGCGTCTGTTCAAGGCGGCGGTCGCGACCTTCACCGACCGCATCGAAGATCGCGGCATCGACGAAATCTATATCGACCTCACCGACTCGCCGGGCGAGCCGCACGAGATTGCCGCGCGTATCAAGCAGGCGGTCAATCAGGCCACCGGCCTCACCTGCTCGATTTGCGTGGCGCCCAACAAGCTGCTCGCCAAGATCGGCTCGGAACTCGACAAACCCGACGGCCTGACGATCCTCACGCCGGCCGACGTGCCGTTGCGCGTGTGGCCGCTGCCGGTGCGCAAGGTCAACGGGATCGGCCCGAAGGCCGCTGAAAAGCTCGCGGCGCTCGGTCTCGCGACGGTCGGCGATCTGGCGGCGGCGGACGCGGGACTGTTACAGGACAACTTCGGGCGCAGCTATTCGGCCTGGCTGATGCAGGTCGCCCAGGGTCACGACGAGCGGCCGGTGGTGGTCGAATCGGAGCCCAAGTCGATGAGCCGCGAGACCACGTTCGAACGCGATCTGCATCCGCGCCACGACCGCCCCGCGCTGTCCAGTTCGTTTACCGGCTTGTGCGTGCGGGTCGCGGAAGATCTCGTGCGCAAGGGCTACGTCGGCCGGACCGTGGGGATCAAGCTGCGTTACGACGATTTCCGCACGGTCACCCGCGATCTGACGCTCGACGAGCCGACCGCGGACGCAATCGAAATCCGCCGCGCGGCGACCGAATGTCTGCGGCGAGTGGAATTGAATCGCAAGCTGCGGCTGCTCGGCGTGCGCGTGAGCGCGTTGACGCCGGCCAACGCGCAAGCGCCGAAGCCGCGTGTGCCGGTTCAGGCCGACTTGCCTTTCGCCAGCGACGAGTAACCGCCCGCTTCGACCGTCACGCCGGCGCTCGGGCGCATCGTCTGCGCGCCGCTGTCGATCTGCGAGAGCGCGACCGAAAACGCAAACGTGTTGATCCCGCGTTCGCTATGCGCCGACACGGTGCCGCGATGCATCTCCGCGATCGCCTTCACGATCGCCAGACCCAGCCCATGATTTTCGCGGCTATTGGTGCGCGAGACTTCCGCGCGATAGAAGCGGTCGAACAGATGTTCGAGCACGTCCGGCGCAATCGGCTCGCCGGGGTTGGCGACCGCGACGCGCACATGATCGCCGTCGCGCACGATCGTCACGCTGATTCCGGCGCCCGGCTCGCAATGCTGGATCGCGTTCATCAGCAGGTTGGCGCACGCGCGGCCGAACAGCGAGCGGTTCACGCGCGCCCGCGCGTCGCCATGCAATTTCGCATGCACACGCGCCTCTTCGAGCGGAATCTCCAGAAACTCCAGCGTATGCGCGACTTCCGCGGCCAGCGACACTTCGATCAGCCCTGTTGCGCGCTCGCCCTGATCGGCGCGAGCGAGGAACAGCATGTCGTTGATGATCGCGCGCATGCGCTCGAACTCTTCGAGATTCGATTGCAGCGTATGACGCAGATCTTCGACCGAGCGGTTGCGCGTCAGCGCCACTTCGGTCTGGCCGATCAGGATCGTCACCGGCGTGCGCAGCTCGTGCGCGACATCCGCGTTGAACGATTCGAGCCGGCCATACGCGCCGTCCAGACGTTCGAGCGCGCCGTTGAACGAGTTCGCGAGATCGTTCAGTTCGAGCGGCAGCGATGCGGTGTTCAGACGTTGCGAGCGGTTGTTCGGGCTCACCACGGACGCATCGCGCGTGAGGCGCGTGAGCGGCGCGAGGCCCAGGCGCGTCACCGAATAGCTGAGCAGCAGCACGGCGAGACTGCCCAATGCGGACAACGCGGCGAGCGCCGAACCGAACACGCGCATCGTGCGCACGTTGGGCGAATAGCTCGACGCCACCTGCAGTTGCACCGGCGGACGCGTGCCGTATGCGGGTAGGGTCTGCGTGGACGTGAGCATGTCCTGGCCGCCGCCGGCCGGGCTCACGCGCGCGTAGCCGCCGGACCAGCTCTTCACGACCTGGCCGTCGACCGGCTTGCCGTAGTTGAAATACGGGTCCGCGCTCGACACCGAGTACACCGTGCTGCCGTCGTGCGGCGTCATGTCGGTGAGCTTTTCGCGGGTCATGCGCCACTTTTCCGGCGTGCCCGCATGAAAGACGATGATGCGCGCGATCTGCGTGCGATCGTCGAGCGACTCGCGCAGGTGATGTTCGAGCTGCGTGCGCAGGATGAGAAAGAGCCCGGTGCCGACCAGCGTGAACACGAACAGCGCGACGAGCGCGAACATCAGCGCAAGACGGCGGGCGATGGACCGGTTCATGTCGACTCCGCCTCTTCGCGCACTTCCAGCACGTAGCCCATGCCGCGCACGGTGTGCAGCAGCTTCGACGGGAACGGGCCGTCGAGCTTCGCGCGCAATCGTTTGATCGCGGTCTCGACCACGTTGGTGTGGCTGTCGAAATTGACGTCCCACACCAGTTCGGTGATGGCGGTTTTCGACAGAATGTCGCCCTGCCGCCGCGCGAGCACGCTGAGCAACTGGAATTCCTTCGCGGTCAGGTCGAGGCGCACGCCGTCGCGCGTGGCGCGCCGGCCGATCAGATCGACGAACAGATCACCGACCGAAATCAGCGTCGACTCCTGCGAGCGCGTGCGGCGCGCGAGCGCATGCAGCCGCTCCACCAGTTCGAGGAAGGAAAAGGGCTTGGTGAGGTAATCATCCGCGCCTTCGCGCAGGCCGCGCACGCGGTCGTTCACGTGATCGCGGGCGGTCAGCATGATGACCGGCGTCGATTTGCGCATGCGCAGCGCCTTGAGCACACTGAAGCCGTCGCGCTTGGGCAGCATCACGTCGAGGACGATCACGTCGTAATCGAATTCGGTGGCCAGATACATGCCTTCCTCGCCGTCGAGCGCCACATCGACGACCCAGCCCTGCTCTGTCAAACCGGAGCGCAGGTAGTCCACCACCTTGTGCTCGTCTTCAACAATCAGCAATTTCATGCGCGTCCCCTGTCGATCGGAGTTAGCGCTTTAGCGCTTACTCCGATCCCATGCAACGTAGTTGTGTCGATCGCAGTGAGCCCTTTAGCGCTTGCTCCGGTCCCATGCAACGTAGTTGCCTGACTTTGCATTATACGAAACGCCCTTGAATTCCCGCTGTGAGTGCTGCTGCATCATGGACCGGTGGCTCACCGTGCGGGAGCCATCGCCTCCTTCGTCGCAGCAGGCTGCGCCTCCTTCGGCGCGCTCGCGAGGTCGGCGCCGGCATCCCAGCCGCCGCCGAGCGCCTTCACCAGCGCCACCGACAAAGTCATCTGCTGGCCGTGGATCTGCACGTCCTGGCGCTCGATGTTGAGCAGCGACTGCTGCGCGGTGATCACGTCGAGATACGCGACGAGGCCGCCCGAATAGCGGTCGGTGGCGAGCGACAGCAGACGCTGCGCATCGCCCACCGCCTCGTGCGACTGCTTCGCCGCGCCGTCCAGCACCGACAGGCCCGTGATGCCGTCCTGCACCTGCTGGAACGCGTTGAGCACGGTTTGCCGGTAGTTCGCCTCGGTGGCCTTGTAGCCCTCGCTCGCGAATTGGACGTTGGCCGCGCGGCGGCCGCCGTCGAACAGCACCTGGCCGACCGTCGCGCCGAGCGTCCACATCAGCGAGGGCGCGCTCAGCAGACTGGCAAACTGCGTGCTCTCCCAGCCGATCCCCGGCGTCAGCGTCAGGCTCGGAAAGAACGCCGCCTTGGCGACGCCGATCTGCGCGTTGGCCGCCGCCATCGCGCGTTCCGCCGACGCGATGTCCGGGCGCCGTTGCAGCACGTCGCTGGGCACGCCGAGCGGGATCGGCGGCGCCTTCGCGTCGAGCACCTTGGGTTCGATCGCGAACTGCGGGGCCGGCACGCCGACCAGCGCGGCGATCGCATGCTCGAATTGCGCTCGCTGGTTCAGCAGCAGTTGCGCCTGCACCTGGGTGGACTCGAGCAGCGACTTCTGCTGCAACACTTCGAGCCCCGACACCGAGCCGAGGTCATGCTCGGAACTCACGTAATCGAGCGCCTTCTGTTGCAGTTTCACCGACTGATTCAGCACGTCGATCTCGGCGTCGAGTTCGCGCAGCGAGAAATAGTCGGTGGCGAGGTCGGTGGTGAGCACGAGCCGCGCATTCGCGAGATCGTCCGCCGATTGCTGCTCGGAGGCCTTCGCGCCCTCCACTTCGCGACGTATCCGGCCGAATAGATCGGTGTCGTAGTTGATCGTCGGCCCGAGTTGCAGATTGTTCTGCACCGTCGACTCCGTCGGCGTCGCGTAGTTGGTCAGCGGCCGGTTCTGCGAAATCCTGAAGCGCGCTGCCGCGGCACTGAGATCGACTTCCGGCACGCGTTGCGCGCTGGTGCCCGCGAGCGTCGCCTTGGCCTGCTCGTAGTGCGCGCTCGCGGCGATCAGCGTCTGATTCTGCGCGAGCGCCTGGGTTTCGAGCGTGGCGAGCGTCGGATCGCCGAAGCCGCTCCACCAGTCCGGCGAGATCGGCGCATGCGACGGCGTGGCGAGCCGCCAGAACGAATCGGTGTGCCAGGCGGGCGGCACGTCGGCCGCTGGCCGCTGATAGTCCGGGCCGACCGTGCACGCGGCCAGCAACGCCACGCTCGCGACGCTCGCCGCGCCCGCGAGCGTCGTGATCGCCCGGCATGGACCCGTGAACTTCACGACGCCCCCTTGCCGTTCTTGCCCGGCTGCGTGACCCGCACGTGATCGCCGTCGGCGATCGAGTCGCTCGGGTTGATGATGATCCGGTCGTTCGGCTCGATCCCGCTTTCGATTTCGAGCGACTGACCGAGGTCCCGTGCGATCACGATCTTGCGCAACTGCACGTTGCCCTTCGCATCGACCACTGCGAGACGCGGACCTTCGGCGCGAAACAGCAGCGCATTGCCGGGCACCGACAGTTCGGCGTGCGCCGTCTGCGGCACCGCGACCTGCACGTACGCACCGGGCCGCAGCTTGCTGTCGGGATTGGGCAGCGTCACTTCGATCTGCAACGAGCGGGTGGGCACGTCGATCGCGCCGGAAATGTGCGTGACCGTGCCGTTGAATTGCTGGCCCGGCAGCTCCGCCTGAGTGACCACGACCTTCTGTCCAACCGACACGTTCTGCGCATACGCCTGCGGCAATTGCACGTAGACCCGCAGCGGGTCCGACTGCGCCAGCGCGAACAGCGCGCGGCTCGTGCCGCTGCCCGCGTCGATCAGATCGCCGACATCGACGTTGCGCTGCGTGACCACGCCCGCGAACGGCGCGACGATCCGCTTGAACGATTCGAGCTGCTGCAGGCGCTTGACGTTGGCATCGGCCGCGGCGAGGTTGGCGACGTCCTGCGTGTAGGTGCTTTGCCGCTCGTCGAGCTCCTGCTGCGAGACCGCATCGCGTTGACGCAATTGCTGCCAGCGCTCCAGCGAGCTCTTGGCAAGGCCGAGGCTCGAACTGGTTTGCTGACGCTGCGCCAAGGCCTGCGCGAGTTCCTGATCGATTTCGGGCGTGTCGAGTTCGGCGAGCAATTGACCCTGCTTCACCTGCGTGCCGATGTCGGCGTACCAGTGCAGCAGATAACCGGTCGAGCGCGCGTAGATCGGCGATTCGACGTAGCCGCGCAAGGTGCCGGGCAACAGCGTGTTGCCGCCGCTTTCGGTCTGCGTCGGGCTCACCACGGTCACGTATTGCGTGGCGTTCTGTTGCGTGGTGGCCTCGACAGCACGGTTTTGCATCATGTTCGCGATCACGGTGCGCAACGCGCCCACCGCGAGCAGCAGCAGCACGATGCAGATGGCGATTTTCGCGCGCTTCCATTCGCGATGGCGCGGCGGCAGTACGTGCCCCCCTTCGGTCTCCCGCGTCGGGATCGCTAGCGATGCATGAGTTTTTTCGGTCATTTCAGTCAGCCATCTCAGTCAGCCGTCGTTTAACTTTTTACGCGGGCGCGGCAGCGCCGTCGTGATCCGGCGCGGGGCCGCCGTTGCCGTCTTTGTCTTTGCCACCGTCGCCGCCGTGGTCCGGATGGTTCGTGTCGTCGTCGTTGCGGTGACGGCGCGCGAGGCGGCTATGAATGCCCGCGAACACGATCGGCACGAAAAACAGCGTGGACACCGTCGCGAACAGCAAGCCACCGATCACCGCGCGGCCGAGCGGCGCATTCTGCTCGGCGCCCTCGCCAAGACCCAGCGCCATCGGAATCATGCCGATGATCATCGCGAATGCGGTCATCAGCACCGGCCTGATCCGGCTCGCGCCGGCTTCGAGCGCGGCGGTGAGCGGCGGTGCGCCGGCGGACAGCCGCTGACGCGCGAACGAGACCATCAGAATACTGTTGGCGGTGGCGACGCCCATCGTCATGATTGCGCCGGTCAGGGCCGGCACGCTCAGATGCGTGCCGGTCAAAAACAGCATCCACACGATGCCCGCGAGCGCCGCCGGCAACGCGCTGATGATGATCAGCGGATCGACCCACGACTGGAAATTCACCACGATCAGCAGGTAGACCAGCACGATCGCCATCGCCACGCCCAGGCCGAGGCCGAAGAACGAACTGCGCATGGTCTGCACCTGGCCGCGCACGGTGATCTGACTGCCGCGCGGCAGCGACGCGCGCACGTTGTCCACGAGCTTGTCGACCTGATTCGCCACACTGCCGAGGTCGCGCTTCTCGACGCTCACGTACAGGTCGATCACCGGCCTGATGTTGTAGTGCGTGACTTCCGCGAACTGGGTCTGCGGCGAGACCCGCACCAGGTTGCCGAGCAGTTGCGTCGGCCCGTTGGCCGAGCCGGACACCGGCGTGCGCAACAGTTCGTCGATCGACGACACCTGGTACTGCGGCGTCTGCACCGCGACGTTGTACTCGACGCCGTTCTTGTTGTTGAACCAGAAGCCCGGCGACGTCTGCGAACTGCCCGACAACGAAATCAGCACGTTCTGCGCGACGTTGCTCGCGCTCAGATTGAGTTGCTGCAAACGCGTGCGGTCCATCTGAAGGTTGATCGCCGGTTCGTCGAGCTTCTGCTGGATGTGCGTGTCGACGGTGCCGGGAATCAGCCGCACCTGCTTCATCAGCGTGCGCGCAACGTCGAAGTTGCCCTCCTGATTCGCGCCGGAAATCTGCACGTCCACCGCGGCGGGCAAGCCAAAGTTCAGAATCTGCGTGACGATGTCGGCCGGCTGAAAGAAGAACTCGACGCCCGGAAAGCGCTGCGGCAGGATGGTGCGCAGCTTGTCCATGTATATCTGCGTCGGCTTGTGGTCTTCGTTCAGCGCCACTTGAATCTCGCCGTCGAGCGTGCCGATCGTGCCCGAGTTGCTGTACGAGAGGTTGATGCCGCTATACGGCAAGCCGAGATTGTCGAGAATCGTGCCTAGCTCTCGCGGCGGCACGACCTCGCGGATCACCTGCTCGACTTCGTCGGCCAGACGCGCGGTTTCCTCGATACGCGTGCCGGTCGGCGCGCGCATGTGCAGACGGATGTCGCCCGCGTCGACGCTCGGGAAGAAGTCCTCGCCGAGCACCAACACGAGCCCCATCGACACCACGCAGAAGCCAAGAAACAGGCTGCCGAAGCGGCCGCGACGCACCAGCAGGCTGCTGAGAATCATGATGTACGCGGAGCGCATGCGCTCGAAGCCGCTATCGAAGCGCCGATAAAGACGCATGAACAGATTCGGCTTCGCATCGGGCTTGGGCTTGTGCGCGTGTCCCATCAGCATCATCGCGAGCGTCGGCACCAGCGTGCGCGACAGAATGTACGACGCCAGCATCGCGAACACCACCGCTTCGGCGAGCGGCACGAACAGGTAACGCGCGACGCCGGTCAGAAAGAACATCGGCACGAACACGATACAGATACACAGCGTGGACACGAGCGCGGGAACCGCGATTTCGCCCGCGCCGTCGAGAATCGCATCATGCAGATTCGTGCCCATGTGCAAATGGCGTTCGATGTTCTCGATCGTCACCGTCGCGTCGTCGACCAGAATCCCGACTGCCAGCGCGAGGCCGCCGAGGGTCATGATGTTGATGGTCTGCCCGAGCGCGTGCAGCATGATCAGCGACGACAGGATCGACAGCGGAATCGAGATCGCGATGATGCAGGTGCTGCGCCAGTTGCCGAGAAACAGCAGGATCATCGCGGCGGTCAGCGCGGCGGCGATCAGCGCCTCGCGCACCACGCCCTGCACCGCCGCTTTCACGAACACCGACTGATCGAACAGCGCCGTGATGTTCAGGTCCGGCGGCAACGCGGCACGCGCGCTCGGCAACAGCCCTTTGAGCGTATCGACGATCGACAGGGTCGACGCATTGCCGTTCTTCAGCACCGAGATCAGCACGCCGCGATGGCCGTTCTGCCGCACGATGTTGGTCTGCGGCGAGAAGCCGTCGCGCACGTGCGCGACTTCACGCAGGTAAGTCGTCGCGCCGTTGAGCGTGCGCACCGGAATGTCGTTGAGCCCTTCCACCGTGGCGGGCGAGCCGTTCATGTTGATCGTGTATTCCTTCGGCCCGATCTTGGCCGTGCCGGTCGGCAGAATCAGGTTTTGCGCGTTGAACGCGCTGACCACGTCGGAAGGCGTCAGGCCTTTGGCGAGCAGCGCGCGCGTGTCGAGGTCGACCGAGATCAGACGCGACTTGCCGCCATAGGGGTACGGCACGGCCGCGCCGGGAATCGTGACGAGCTGCGGGCGCAGAAAGTTCAGCGCGGTGTCGTTCAGCGATTGCTCGGAGAGCTTCGGGCTCGACAGGCCGAGCTGGATCACCGGAATGCTGGAGGCCGAGTAGCTGATCACCAGAGGCGGCGTCGCGCCCGGCGGCATCTGCTTGACCTGCGCCTGTTCGACGGCCACGGTCTGCGCAATCGCGGTTTGGATGTTCGCGTTCGGCTGCAGGAACACCTTCAGGATCGTGATGCCCGCGAGCGATTGCGATTCGATGTGCTCGATGTTGTTGACCGTGGTGGTCAAGCTGCGCTCGTTGACCGACGTGATGCGGTTGGCCATGTCCTCGGCCGACAGACCCGTGTACGTCCAGATGATGCTGACGACCGGAATATTGATTTCCGGCAGCACGTCGACCGGCGTGGTGAACAGCACGAATGGCGTGGCCAGCAAGATCAGAATGGCCATCACGATGAACGTGTATGGCCGCTTAAGCGCTACGTTGACGATCCACATTGAAACGCGCCTGAGAGAGTGCAGGTAGGAAGATGGAGGGAATCAGCGCTTATGCTAGATCGGTAGCACCAACACCTGCATGGCGCCAAAATGGCAGAAATGTCAGGAAGCTTAATGTAAGCAGCGTGGGTGGTTCAGGCGTCGAGAGCTTTGGCGGTATGCAAACGTTTGTTGAATCGAAATAGCCGCTGTTCGATGCACGTTGGTGCGCGCGGCGTGTCGCGGCGGCGGCGAAGTCTTGTGAAATGTTCGTTCAGACTGATTTGTGGAAAGCAAATATGTCAGGCCCCGGTTGTGAATAAGGCCGGTCGACCTCGATGGTCGACCGGCCTTATTTCTTCGCAGCGCCGCAAGCTTCGCGGCGCTTCCAAAACCTACTTGGCGAACAGCGACGACATATCCGCGAACGCCTTGAACTCCAGCGCGTTGCCCGACGGATCGAGGAAGAACATCGTCGCCTGCTCGCCGACTTCGCCCTTGAAGCGCACGTGCGGTTCGATGATGAAGTCGATGCCCGCGTTGCTCAGCTTGTCGGCGGCGGCCTGCCATTGCTCCATCGACAGCACCGCGCCGAAGTGACGGACCGGCACCGCATCCCCGTCGACCGCGCTGGTCTGACGGTGGCCGATCTCTTCCGGCGCGAGGTGCGCGACGATCTGATGCCCGTAGAAGTTGAAATCGACCCACGCGTCCGAGCTGCGTCCTTCCGGACAGCCCAGCAGTTCGCCGTAGAACTCGCGGGCGGCGGCGAGGCTATGAACAGGAAACGCCAGATGGAACGGCGGCAAAACGTTTTCGGCAACGCTCATGATGGTAAGACTCGCTGGTAGTGGGAGTGGTGTACGTGTGGGGCCAAGTTTAACCATGACTAAAATTGGTGGAAAACGATATATATTTGACCTCACTATCACCTATTTCGATCAATCAAAATGTTCAGCGAGCTGAAGACCTTCATCGCCGTGAGCCAGTACGGCACCTTTTCCGGCGCGGGCGCGCGCATCGGGCTCACGCAATCCGCGGTGAGCGCGCAGATGCAGCGACTCGAAGAGGAACTCGGCTTCGCGCTGTTCGACCGCACCGGCCGCTCTGCGACGCTCAACGACGCCGGCCGCGAAACGCTCGCGCTCGCCGAGGAAATGATGACGCTCTATGCGCGGCTCTCCGAACGCGGCGCGGTCGCGGCGGAAAGCGGCATGCTGCGAGTGGGCGCGATCGCCTCCGCGCAAGTGTCGTTTCTCCCCGACGCGCTGGCGCGTTTTCGCGACGACCGGCCCGGCTGGCGGATCCGCGTCGTGCCCGGCGTATCGCTCGGTCTGCTCGGGCAAGTGGATTCCGGCGAACTCGATCTGGCCGTCATCATCAAGCCGCCGTTCGCGCTGCCGTCCGAACTCGAATGGCGCACGCTCGTCACCGAGCCGTTCGTGCTGCTCGTGCCGAAGCAACTCGCGCGAAGCCAGCGCGGCTGGCGCGATCTGCTCAAAAGCGAGCCGTTCATCCGCTACGATCGCACGTCGTTCGGCGGCAGGCTGGTCGACCGCTTTCTGCGGCGCTCGCGCCTGAACGTGCGCGACGTGATCGAGGTGGACGAATTGCAGGCGATCGTGCAACTGGTGGCGCGCGGCATCGGCGTGGCGTTGATCCCGAGCACAGTGGGGCTCGGCAAATGGCCGGCGAACGTCGTCGCGCTCGAACTCGGCGACGCGACGTTTCAGCGTGAGATCGGGCTCGTGCAGCGTCCGCGGCATAGCCGGCAAGCGGTGGCCGACGTGTTGGCCGATTGCATTGGGGCGGCGGCCGTGTAGGCATGACGCGCGCGCATGCCTGATTGTCCTGTTGCGCGCCCCGTCAACTGTATCTGTGAGATTCGCGCGATGGCGCGCAGAATCGTCGCGCGCGGATCGAACCACACATCGAACCGCGCGCTCATCCCATGTTCGTGCCGCTTCCGCCCGCGCCCGCGCCAAACGTGCCGCCAGCGCCAACTGCCACCAAGTGCCAGAGACCATGATCGCCAGCCCCATTCTCACCGCCGATGTCCTGATCGCCTACAGCGCCTACTTCGTCGGCACCGCAAGCCCCGGACCCAGCAATCTCGCGATCATGTCGCTCGCGATGAACGCGGGCCGGCGCTCGGCATTGGCGTTCGCGCTCGGCGTGGTGTCGGGCTCGTTCTCCTGGGCGCTGCTGGCGTCGCTCGGTTTATCGGCGCTGCTCGCCAGGTATTCGGAGTGTCTGGTGGCAATCCGGATCGCCGGCGGGTTGTATCTGCTATGGCTCGGCTTCAAATCCGCGCGTTCCGCATTCGGCCCCGGCAAGTTGCCCACCGGCGACGCGCGGCCGAGCGAGCCGCTCAAGCGTCTCTATCTGCGCGGCCTGCTGCTGCATCTCACCAATCCGAAAGCCGTGCTGGTCTGGCTGTCGATCGTCTCGCTGGCGGTGTCGCCCGCAACCGGCACGTCACACACGTTGCCGGTGGTGCTCGGCTGCATGGCGATCGGCGTGACGGTATTCAGCAGCTACGCGGTGCTGTTTTCGACCGCTTCCGCACGGCGCATCTACGTGGCGATCCGGCGCTGGCTCGACGGCTCGCTCGCGCTGATGTTCGGAATCGCGGGCATCAAGATGCTGACCTCGAAAAGCTAGCGCGCGTTCGGCGCGCGCCGCCGCTCTGCGATACTGTCGCCGTGACGAACGAAGTGGACAAGCCAACACGATGAGCGGCAGCAACGATGTGAACCCGGCGGCGAAACGCTCGCCGTTGCGGAAGCGCCTGTATCTGGCGGGCACGGCCGTGCTGCTCGCGGCGCTGATCGCGGCGGCGCTGATCTATGCGAACACCCCGCCGCCCGACGAGGCGATCGCCCGATACAGCATCGTCGATCCGCGTTATCAGATCGAATTGCAGCAAATCGGCGGCAATGCGGCGGTGCTGATGGCGCAGCTTCATCAATGGTTCGACGGTCTGTGGCACGGCACCGCGCTCGCTTACACCGTGGCCGTATTGGGCATCGCGATCGCTGGCGCATGCTTTTTCATCGGCTACTTTTTCGCCGACGACCCGCAGCGCTAGCCACCGCTCCCCCGCGAAAACTTTTCCGCTACGGCGCGTGCTTCACATGCGCATCCGGCTGCTCGATACCCGCCGTGCGCAGTGCCTCGTGCAGCGTGCCGAAAATGCAGCGCTCCTCGACGATCGGCGTGATGCCATGCCGATCCATGTCCGAGCGCAGATAACGGTTCACACGCGCGAAGATTACCTCGATGCCACCCTGCTTGAGCGCGTTGAATAGCTCGCCCACCGAGCGCGCCGCCGAATAGTCGAGATCGGTGATCGCGCTCGCGTCGACCACGAACCAGCGCACCGCGCTCGGCGCGCGATCGACCAGACGGCGGACGTCGTCGACAAAAAAATGATCGTTGGCGTAGAACAGGTCGGCGCCGAAGCGGTAGACGATCAGCCCCGGCATGGTCTGGATACCCGGTGCGGCGGGCACCGGCACCCAGACGCCGTCCTCGCCCGGGACGAGCACCATCGTGTGAGGCCGGTAGCTGTGCCGCACGTGACGCAGCAGCGATAGCGCCACCGCGACCAGAATGCCGTGCTCGACCCCGATCAGCACAACCGCCGCCGCGGTGAACAGGGCCAGCGCGAATTCGCCGGGACTTTCGCGGCGAATCGCAAACAGCGTCTTCAGATTGATCAGGCCGATCGCGATCGTGAACACGATGCTGGCGAGAATGCAGTGCGGCAGATATCGCAGATAGCGGCTGAAAAACAGCAGCACCACGACCACCACCGCTGCGAACACGAGTTGCGCGAACTGGCTGCGCGAGCCGGCGAGATCGGCCATGGCGGTTTGCGTCGGGCTGCCGTTCACCACGAACGCGCCCGATAACGCCGCTGCCGCGTTGGCCGCGGCGATCCCGAGCAGATCGGCGTTGGTGTCGACCGATTCGTGATAGCGCTCGGCGAACACGCGGCTCGCGGCGGCGCTTTGCGCGACGATCATCACGAAGCACGAGGCCGCGACCGGCAGCAGATCGAGCATCTGCTGCCATGTCACCGATGGCATGCTCAACGGCGGCAGTCCGCCCGCGACGGGCCCGAGCACCGAGATGCCACGGGCCGCGAAATCGTAGAGGTCGCTTGCCGCGATACCCGCGACGACGGCGATCAACGGCACCGGCACGCGCGGCAAGAAGTGCTTGCACGCCAAAATCGCGACGACCACCAGCAACGAAATGGCGAGCGTCGGCCGATTGATTAGCGCGGCCTCGTGCACCACGAGCAGCAGTTGATCGATGCTGCGCGCGGCGTGTCCGGGCAGGCCGAACATGTCGCCCAGCATCGCGATGCCGACCTGCATGCCGACGCCGGTGAGAAAGCCGACCAGCACAGTGCGCGACAGGAAGTCGGCCAGAAAGCCCAGTTTGAAGACGCGCGCGATCAGCAGCAGCCCGGCGGTGAGCAACGCGACCATGGCGGCGAGCGCTGCATATTCGGCGCTCGCCGCCGGCGCCATCGTCGAGAGACGGCTCGCGAAAATCGTGGCGGTCGCGGAATCGGCGGCCACCACCAGATGCCGCGATGCGCCGAACAACGCGAACGCGACAAGCGGCAGAAAGACCGTGTAAAGCCCGGTAACGGCGGGCATGCCGGCAATGCGGGCATAGCCGAGCACTTGCGGAATATCCATCGACGCAAGCTGCACGCCGGCCAGCGCATCGCGCGCCGCCGCGGCACGGCTCAACGGAAGAACGCCTTTCAGCACGCCGGCGCGCGCCATCATATTCGCCAGAAAATCCCGCATACGCGATACCGCCCCAAACATAGGTTATCGCGCATCGTGCCGCGACTCGGCACGCAAAGGCAAGACTTGCAGGACGATCAGCCGGGGGCAATGGCCCACGGCCTGAAAATTCAACGCTTGAAGTGACCTGTTTGCGGATCGACGTGCCGTGCGAAACCGAACAGCGCGGCGATGCAAATTGGACAGGCAACCAGAAAGACGGCCAACATCACACACCCCGTAACAAAATGTTACTGGGAAGTTTAAGGGATTGTTAAGCGAATTGAATGAGGGAAAGCAGCAAAGCTCTGTTGCGAATAATTACAACATTTTTTCCAAACGCCTGGATCTGCTTACGCCCGGAGAGGCTGGAATTCATCGAGAAACGGCGGGAAAACCAAGAACAATCAAGCTGCAAACCTTTGCGGTCCGCAGCGGACTTCGAGTGTAGAGAGCCGCGTCGGCCATCTTCACGCGGCAATTAGAGGAACATTTCAAGCGAAGCCGTAAGCTATGCAGGCAAACCCGTAAGCAAGCTACGCCCCGCCGCGAAAAGGCCCCGCCTTCACCGATGAACCCGCCGCCCCCGGCGCCGGCCCC
Organism: Paraburkholderia panacisoli; assembly: GCF_008369935.1. GTDB lineage: Bacteria > Pseudomonadota > Gammaproteobacteria > Burkholderiales > Burkholderiaceae > Paraburkholderia > Paraburkholderia panacisoli. The sequence goes on from NZ_VTUZ01000005.1 coordinate 93,058, forward strand.
ACCGACTCGCGCATCGTCACGCTCACCGGAAACTCGCGGAAGATTTCCCATGTGGTCCGGTAGCACTGGTTGATCAGCCAGCGCACCGCGTTCTGCGTCAGTTCCGCAGTCGGAATGTGCACCGATGTCAGCCCAGGCGCCGCATAAGCGGCCGAGTAATCGTCGTCGTAGCCGATCACCGACATTTCGTCCGGCACCGCAATGCCCGCCTGGTGCAGACGCGCGAGCACGCTCACCGCCATCGTGTCGTTCGCGCAGAAGAGGCCGGTTGCGCGCCGCTTCGAATCGAGCAGCGTCTGCGCGGCGGCGTAGCCGCCTTCCGGCGAGAAGTCCGATTCGATCAGTGTGACGTCGTCACGCGCTATGCCTTCGCGCGCCAGTTCGGCAAAGAAGCCTTCGAGCCGCGCCTGGTTGTCCGAAGAAGTGAACGGCCCCGAAATCACGGCGATGTCCCGGTGCCCATGATCGAGCAGCGTGCGCGCCGCCAGTTCGCCGCCGCGCCGATGGTCGGCGCAAAACGACGCCTCCGGCAACTGCTCGAACGCGCGGTTGAGAAACACCATCTTCGGATGCATCGCATGCAGCATGATGAGGTCTTCGTCATGCAGATCGTGGCTGATCACCACCACGCCGTCGCAATCGCGGCCGATCAGAAAGCGTACCGCCTCGATTGCCTGTTCGCGCGGCGACACTTCCCCGCAGCCGGTCGCCACCACCACGTGACGGTGCACCGCGCGCAGTTCGGCGTCGGTCTGCTTGAGAATGGTGCCGTAGTAGGAGCCGAAAAAGGTCGGCACAAAAATCCCGATGATGCCGAGCGACTGCGTCGCCATGGCCCGGCCGATCGACGACGGGCGAAAGTTCAGCGCCTCGATCGCCGCCTTCACGCGGGCGGCGGCATCGGCCGAGATCGGTCCTTTACCGGAAATGGCCCGCGAAGCAGTGGACATGCCAACGCCGGCCAGTGCCGCGACATCCTTGAGTGTTGCCACGCGGTTCTCCGTCATGCCAGGTTGATTGCAACCGCGCCGTCTCCAGCGCTACAAACGCGCGCCGCTCGCCTCCTCGAACAGGGAGACGTGGGCGGCGTCGAACCAGAACGCCGCGCTATCGCCGGGCGTGAGCGGCGCCCTGCCCTGGTCGATCGACGCGATCTGCTCGCCATGATAGTCGAGCCAGATGATGCGATGGTTGCCCATTGGCTCCACCAGCGAAACTTTTGCGCGCTCGCTCGAACCCTCGGCGAGCCGCACGTCTTCGGCGCGTACGCCGAGCACACAGGGCATAGGGGGGCGCCCTCGCGCCGGCGTTTGCCTGAACGCGTAAGCCGACATGTCGAGTTGCCAGTGCGGGGTGCAAAAGTGCAGCGCACCGTTGCGCTCTTCGAGTGAGCCCGTGAGCAGGTTCATCGCGGGCGTGCCGAGGAAGGTCGCGACGAACAGATTGTCAGGGCGCGCGTAGACTTCGGCGGGCGTGCCGAACTGCTGGATCACGCCGCCGCGCATCACCGCGATGCGGGTGGCGAGCGTCATCGCTTCGACCTGATCGTGGGTCACGTAGATCATCGTCGCGCCGAGACGTTGATGCAGCTGCTTGAGTTCGCGGCGCAGTTCGGTGCGCAGCTTGGCGTCGAGATTCGACAGCGGTTCGTCGAACAGGAACACGTCGGCTTCGCGCACGATCGCGCGGCCGATCGCCACGCGCTGCCGCTGCCCGCCCGACAGTTGCGCCGGTTTGCGCTTGAGCAGCGGACCGAGTTGCAGCATCTCGGAGGCGCGCGCCACGCGCCGCGCGATCTCCGCCTTCGGCGTGCCGTTGATGCGCAGCGCGAACGACAGATTGCGCTCGACGTTCATGGTCGGATACAGCGCATACGACTGGAACACCAGCGCGATGCGGCGGTCTTTCGGGTCGGCCCACGTCATGTCTTCGCCGGCGATCTCGATGCTGCCGTCGCTCACGTCGATCAACCCGGCGATGCTGTGCAGCAACGTGGACTTGCCGCAGCCCGATGGGCCGAGCAGCACGATGAACTCGCCGGCTTGCACGTCGAGATCGAGGTTCTCGATCACGGTGTTCGTGCCGAGCCGAATGGTCAGATTGCGCACCGCCACGTTGGCCGGATTCGTGAGATCCGCCGCGTCCGCCACGCCGGCCCCGCTCACCCCGTCGCCCACGTCAGCCGCATTTGCCACACCAGCCATGTTTGTCATGCCGTTGCCTTTTGCTTTTGCCCTTGCCCTATCCCTTGACAGCGCCGGACGCAATGCCGCGCACGAACCAGCGCCCCGAAATGAAGTAGACCGCGAGCGGCACCATCGAAGTCAGAATGGTCGCCGCCATGTTGACGTTATAGAGGCGCTCGCCGGTCGTCGTATTGATGATGTTGTTCAGCTGCACCGTCATCGGCAGGTTTTTCGTGCCGGCGAACACGAGGCCGAGAATGAAGTCGTTCCAGATGTTCGTCACCTGCATGATGAGCGCCACCACGATGATCGGCGTGGACATCGGCAGCATCAGTTGCAGGAAGATGCGCCAGAAGCCGCCGCCGTCGATCCGCGCCGCCTTGAACAGCTCCTGCGGAATCGACACGTAGTAATTGCGGAACAGCAGCGTCATCACCGGCATGCCGAAGATCGTGTGAATCACGACGATGCCCGGCAGCGAACTGAACAGATGCACGCTCGCCAGCACGCGCACGAGCGGATACACCATCACCTGAATCGGGATGAACGCGCCCATCAGCAGCACGCCGAACAGCACGCCGGCACCGCGCGGCCGCCAGAACGACAGCGCGTAACCGTTCACCGCGCCGACCGCGATCGACAGGATCGTGCTCGGCACGACGATGCGCACCGAGTTCCAGAAGCCGACCTGGATACCATTGCAATCGAGCCCGGTGCACGCGGACTGCCACGCGGCGCTCCATGCGTCGAGCGTGAAATGCGTGGGGAACGCCAGCAGATTGCCGAGCCGGATCTCGCTCATGGGCTTGACCGACGTGACGAGCATCACGTAAAGCGGCAGCAGGAAGAACAGCGCCGCTGTCAGCAAAAACGCGTAGATGCCGAGGCGCGCCGGCGTGAAAACCGTGCGCCGCTTGTGCGCGCGGCTCGGCGCGCCGCTTTTCAGCGGGGAACTGAGCGTGTTCATCACACCTCCTGGCGCCTGGCCGCGCGGCTGCGGGCATAGAAGATCGGCGCGAGGATCGCGAGCACCGTCGCCAGCAGCACGATCGACGCCGCCGACGCGAGGCCGATATTGGCGCGCCCGAACAGATAATCCATGATGAACTTGGCCGGCACTTCGCTGGCGGTGCCGGGGCCGCCCTGGGTCATCGCGACCACCGCGTCGTACAGCTTCACGACCATCACGAACAGCAGCACGAACGCAGTGGAGATCGACGGCCCGAGCATCGGCACGACGATGCTCGCATACACGCGCCAACGCGGAATGCCGTCGATGCGCGCGGCCTTCCACAGTTCGTCGTCGATGCCGCGCAAGCCCGCGAGCAGCAACGCCATCACGAGACCCGAGGCCTGCCACACCGTCGCGATGACGATGGTGTAGATCACCCAGTCCTGATCGACGATCCAGTCGAAGCGCGCGTGCGCGAAGCCGAGCTTGTGCAGCACGGCCTGCGCGCCCAGCTCCGGATTGAGAATCCATTGCCAGACGAGCCCCGTCGCGACGAACGACATCGCATACGGATAGAGAAACACCGTGCGCAACGCTCCTTCGGCGACCACGCGCTGATCGATGAAAATCGCCAGCAGCAAACCGATCACCATGCACGCGACGATGAAGCACGCGCCGTAGATCACGATGTTTTGCAGCGACAGCAACCAGCGGTCGTTGTGGAAGAGGCGCACGTATTGCGTAAAGCCCGCGAAGTCGCCGGAAGGAAACGTGCGCGAATTGCTGAGCGACACGCGCGCGGTCCAGACCATTGTGCCGAGATACGCGAACACGACGGTCAGGACCATCGGCAGCAGCGCCAGCCACGCCGCGATGGAAATGCGCTTGCTGAGCGGCTTGTGACGGGGCTTGTCGCCCCGCCTGGAACCGGTGGCTGGCAGCTTGAGCGCGTGCATCGCCGGACGCCTAGCTCTTCAACGCGCTGGCAAACGCTTTCTGTGCATCGTCGACCGACTGGTTCTTGTTCCAGAAGTTGGTGACGACGTCGATCAGCGCGCCTTGCGTGTCAGGCGAGAGCAGCATTTCCGGATTCGGCAGCTGACGCGACTTGTCCTTCATGATCGCAATGCCCTCCTTCGCGCAGATGTCCAGACTGCCGGCGTCCACGTCGGGACGAATCGGAATCGAGCCCTTCTTCGCGCTGAACGCAACCTGCGCGGACGGCGAGGTCATCACCGTGGCAAGAAGGTTCTGCGCCTTGATCGCATTGGCGTTGTCGGTCTTCGGGAACACGAACACATCGCCCGCGACCAGATACGGCGAATGCGGACCGAAGCCTGGGAAGCAGCCGAAGTCCTTGCCCGCGCTCTGGTTGGCCGCCGAGAATTCGCCCTTGGCCCAGTCGCCCATGATCTGCACGCCGGCCTTGCCGGAAATCACGAGCGCGGTCGCGTCGTTCCAGTTGCGGCCGGGCGAGCCTGGATCGACGAAATCGTGCAGGCGCTTGAACGACACCAGCACTTTCTTGAACGCATCCGACTTCACCGCGTTCATGTCGCGGTCGCGATACACCTTCATGTACAGATCGGGGCCGCCCACGTCGGCGAGCACCGCGTCGAAGGTGATCTTCTCCTGCCACGGCTGCCCGCCGAACGCGAGCGGAATCACGCCCGCGCTCTTCAGCTTGCCGAGGTCGGCGATGAACTCGTCGTAGCTTTTCGGCTCGGCGGCAATGCCGGCCTTCTGGAACACCGGCTTCGAATAGAAGAACCAGGCCGGCATGTGGATGTCGACCGGCGCGGCATAGTAGTGGCCCTTCACCTTTATGCTGTCGATGATCGACGCCGGGAACACGCCGTTCCAGTTCTCCTTCGCGGCAACGTCGTCGACGTTGTTCAGCAGGCCCTGATCGATCAGGTCGTGAAACTGCTTGGACGTATTGAACTGCGCGGCCGTGGGTGGATCGCCGCCGACGATCCGGTTGATCGCCGTGGAGCGCGCCTGATCGGCGCCCGCCACCGCGTTGTCGACCCATTGGCCGCCGGCCTTGTCATAGGCATCGGCAAACTGGCGAATCGCGGCCGACTCGCCCCCCGAGGTCCACCAGTGAATCACGTTGGCCTTCAGAGGCTCCGCATGCGCGACGACGCCATACAACGTCAGTGCTGCAACCACGCCTCGCAAGACCATTTTTCTGCTGTTCATTCCGTCTCCTCCAGGCTTTGTGCCCGTGTTCAAGTCGACATACAAACCAGCTCTCGCCGCTGTTCCCCACTCCGCTACGCCTGTGCCTTACGTTCCTTCAAAAACTTGGCCACCAGTTCCCCGCTGCGTTTGAGCGTGCGCTTCTGCGTGTTGTAATCCACATGCACGATGCCGAAACGCCTTTCGTAACCATACGCCCACTCGAAGTTGTCCATCAGCGACCACAGGAAATAGCCGCGGATATCCACGCCCGCCTTGATCGCCTGGTCGACGGCGGCCAGATGGCGCTTGATGAACGAAATGCGCTGGCTGTCGTCCACGCGGCCGTCCGTGACCTGGTCGTCCGAGGCCATGCCGTTTTCGGTGATGTAGATCGGCGGCAGGTTCGCGTAAGTCTCCTTAAACCCGGTCAGCAGATCGCGCAAGCCGTCGGGGTGTACCTCCCAGCCCATCTGCGTGCGCTCGACGCCTTCGAGCGGCACGTCCTTGAAGCCGTGCGCGCCGTCGCTCGCGACGTTGGTGCGGAAATAATAGTTGATGCCGAGGAAGTCGAGCGGCGTCGAAATAACTTTCATGTCGCCGTCGAGCACGAGCGGCTCGGTGCCCGGCCACAACTCGAACAGCGCCTGCGGATATTCCCCCTTCAGCAGCGGATCGAGAACCCACGCGTTGTGCTGAACCTCGAACAGCTCCGCCGCGCGCTGGTCGGCGGCGCTGTCGCCGTTGGCCGTGCCGCGGCCGATGTTGGCGACGATGCCCTTTTGCGAGCGCGGATCGTTGGCGCGCAGGACCGGCAGCGCAAGACCGTGCGCGAGCAGCAGATGATGCATCGCTTGCGTCGCGAAGCGCTCGTTCGCGAGGCCCGGTGCATGGTGGCCGTTGCCGTAGCCGAGATACGCCGAACACCAGGGCTCGTTGAGCGTCGCCCATGCGTCGACGAGGCCCGACAGTTCGCGGCTCATCAGGTCGGCGTAGTCGGCGAAACGGTACGCGGTGTCGCGGTTAAGCCAGCCGCCGCGATCTTCCAGATGCTGCGGCAAGTCCCAGTGATACAGCGTGGCGAAGGTCGTGACGCCCTTGTCTTTCAGACGCGTGAGCAGGCGTTTGTAGAAGTCGATGCCCTTGCGGTTCGGCGCGCCGGCCGCGTCCATCACGCGCGGCCATGCGATGGACAGCCGATAGCCTTCGAGGCCGAGCCCCACCAGCATGTCGACATCCGCTTCCCAGCGATGGTAGTGATCGCAGGCCACCGCGCCGGTGTCGCCGGCCAGCACCTTGCCGGGCGTCGCCGAGAAGGTGTCCCAGATGGACGGCAGGCGGCCGTCTTCGTGGATCGCGCCTTCGATCTGATACGAAGCGGTGGCCGCGCCGAGCAGGAAATTCTTGCGCCACAGCGACGAGTCCGCGGGCGGCGTGAACGGATCGGCGAGCGATTGGGGGGAGACTGGTTCGATTACTGCGGATGCGTCGTTTGCCACGGCTTCTCCTACGCTGAGATCGATGGAACCTGGTGGGATGGAAGACGCCGCGCCAAGCTCGTTAAACACTTGAGTGGAAGCGCTTCCACATGGACCAGCGAACGATATCAGCGGCCGATTCACCGCAGCAATCGGGGTTTGTCTGGAGCGGAACTCGCATCGGTGACGGTTGATGCGGAGTGCATCCGGGAGGTGATTGGCGCGTGCCGACGCGACTTGTTTTGCGCGGGTTTTGCGCGGCCTGGCGATGGTTTCGCTGCCGCATCCGCCGTCGCTACGGTGTGCTTACGCGTCGGTCATGAGCTTATTTCGCAGCGCCTTCGCCACGTGTCACCTGCTCGGACGCAATGCGCGAATACGTGCTGCACGGCACGCTGAACACCGACCGCCACGCTCACGCCGCGAACCACCACAGCGAACCACAGCGAATCCGCTCAAACCTTCCCCGCCAACTCGAACGCACCGCGATCGTAAGCCTCGCAATACGCTTTCCAGTCAACCTGCACCTGGGCTTCGCAGCGCGTCGCGATCTCGATCAGCGGCAACTGCCAGTCGCGTCGATTGCCGAACGCGATCAAGTCGTCGGCGATCGACGACGTCTGCCGGCCGCCGCTGCGCAGATGTGCCCACGCGCTCAATTCGGCCATGCTGTTGACCACTTCTTCGAGCCGCGGCAATTTGCCGTTCCAGTCGCTCAGCGCGACCCGGTCTTCCGAAGGCTGCAGGCTGCGCAGCACATACGAGCGCTGGTTGAAGTCGACCGCTCGCAGGAATGCCTGCGACACCGCCTGATTGCGCCGCTGCACTTCGACGACGCGTTGCGCCTCGGTCTGCCACTTCGGCTGCGGCGTGTGCAGATGCGGCCCGACCGACGAAGGCAGCGCTTCTTTCAGGTCGATCAGAAAATTGCCGTCCGGCGAGCCTTTGCCTTCGACGAGAATCACGTAGCGATCCACGCCGAGGCTGCCGGTACCGGCGATCCGCCGCCCCACGTCGAGAATGCGATAGAACTCCGGATTGGGTTCGCCCGCCGCGAAGCGCTGCATGAACTGCGTGACGGCCGAACGCTGCGCGTCGCTCACCGGCAGCGCTTTCTTGCCGTCCACTTTCAGCACGCGGGTCTTGCCCTTGAGCACCGTGCGCCGGTCAAGATGCGCGGCGCGCGTGCGGCTCGCCAGCGCGTCGAACAGATCGCGCACCATGCCGACCGACGTTTCCGCCTCGATCCAGCGCGCCTTGCCGAACACGAGCGCCGCGCCGTAAGCATCCACCGCGGTATGGCAGAGCGCGAACGCCTGCGCGCGGCTGAGTTTGAGATCGGCCGCGCCGACCAGCACGCTCGTCAGCAGGCGCACCAGCTCGTATAGCGCGGGCGCGAGACAGGCTTCGTCGAAATCGTTGTTGTCGAAGTAGATCAGGCGATTATCGGCCTTGTAGCTGCCGAAATTCTCCAGATGCATGTCGCCGCAAATCCACACCGGCGGCGCGTCGTCGAGCACCTTTTCGCGCGGCAGGCGCTCATAGAACAGATGACAGGTGCCGCGCAAAAACACGAACGGCGAGCCGCGCATGGCTTTGTATTTCATCGCGAGCCGTTCGGGATCTCGGCCGGCGTTGAAACCGGCGATGATTTTCTCGATGTCGGGCATGGGGGTTCCGTTGGACGGCTGCTTGACGGGGCTTCGAGCGGGGACTTCTTCAGTGAGGCTGCTTCAGCAAGCTCGAAGCCAGTGCATCCTTCACTGTAGACCACATCGACTACTGCATGCTGCCGGTTCAGCCTTTCAAGGCTTCGACCTTGTCAGGTTCGTATTGACGTCGTCAGGAACCCGTCATCAGGTAGTAACGTCCGTCAGCGCTCACATTGAAGCCGAAACCGCAGGCCGTCACCGAGCCGTGCGTGCGCACGTCGAGCGTCTCCGGCGCGGAGAGCTTGAACTCGATCAGGCATTTGTCGTCGCGCTGGTCGAGCGGCGCGAGGTTGGCGATCTTCGCAGTGGCGTCGATGGGCCCATCGCCGCGAGCATCGGTCACCGGCACGCGCGCGGCGCCGTCGTAGAACCGCACGAGGGCCAACAGACTGCCCATGTTCGCACTCGGCTCGCCGTTGGGACTCACGGTCGGATAGACGAACTCGCCGTCGAGCCGGTACACGCCGCACCGCCCTTTCACCGGCTTCACGTCGATGCTGTTCCACGCGCCGAAAAACATGTAGCGGCTAAAGCGCGCGCCGCCCGGTGGCACGCCCGTCACCACCGCCTGGTGGGAGATCGCTTCCAGCCGTTCACGCGCGGCGGCCACCGTGCGGCCGAGCAGCGCGTCGCCGGGATAGTCGTCGCCACGGCTCGCCGCGCTCCGGTAGTAGGCGCGCGCGTCGGGCAGCGCACCCAGCTTCAGCTGCACATCACCCTGATGAACGAGCGCCATCGCGACGCGCGCGCGCGCCGAACTGGTGGCTTTCGGCGAGTTCCCCTCGGCGGCCTGCATCGCGCTGGCTTCGGCGAGCGCGGCCTCCATCGCCACCAGCGTTTGCGCGTCCTTGATGCGCCCCGCTTCCAGCGCGGCCACGCCGAGCGCCGCGCACGACGCATTGGTGCGGCACGGGACGTCCTCGCCCGCCAGCAGGTTGCGGCGATACAACTCAGCGCGCGAGTCGGCATGCGGCGTCTGCGCGGCGCCAGGCGCCGGCATCAGCGCGGTGCTTGCGCCCGATACGGCAATCACGGCGGCAGCGAGGACGAGTTTGACGTTCATGAGCAATAAGACCGTGGCGGCGGACGCGTTGCGGCGCTCCGCTGCGAAGCACTGGTTTTGTATCGCGGATGCGCGGCACGCTCGACGCGCCGGCACGGACGCTGGCCGTGATGCTGACAGAAAATCAGCGATCGCGCGAACCTGTTCGGGCGTCGCGAGGCGTGGCTCTAAGGCGCGGCTAGCCCGACAACCGCGCTGCGTCACGCGCTATGCGATATGCATGAACCGGAAATGCGTCATTAGGTCGTCCGCGCAGCGATGCTGCGTGCATTGAAGCGGGGTGCCGATGCGCGTCGGGCGCGGCTTGGCGCAATGGCGGTAGTGGATGCAGTGGCATCGACACCGGCAGCACCAGCAATCGTGGCCCTGGAGAAATCGGACGATCGGGCGCAGTCACACGCAGACCCGCGCGCCCCGCGACACTGCACGGTCAGACCCCGGCCTGCACGCCAAATCTCCGGCGATATGCGCCGGGGCTCGTCAGCGCAATGCGCCGGAAATGCCGCCGCAACGACTCTTCGGAGCCGAAGCCCGCCAGTTCCGCGACGCGCGCCATCGGCAGCGGCGCCTGCCCCTCGAGCAACTCGCGGGCGAACGCCACCCGCTCGCGCACCAGCCACTCGTAAGGCGCCATGCCGGTGGCGTCGTGAAACTGCCGTTGCAGCGTGCGCGGACTCATCGCCGCGCGCTCGGCAAGCGAGCGCAGCGTGTGCGGCGCGGCCAGATGAGCGCGCACCCAGTCCATCAGCTTCGCCAGACGGCCGCTGTCGTCGGGCGGCATCGGGCGCGGCACGAACTGCGCCTGACCGCCCTCGCGATGCGGCGGCGCCACGAGCCGCTGCGCGACCCGGTTCGCCACCGCGATGCCGTGATCGCGCCGCACCAGATGCAGCAGCATGTCGAGTCCCGCCGCCGATCCCGCCGACGTGATGATCCGGCCTTCGTCGACATACAGCGCATCCGGCTGCACGTGCAATTGCGGATAGCGCTGCTGCAATTTCGCGGCATAACGCCAGTGGGTCGTGACGGTCTTGCCGTCGAGCACGCCAGCGGCCGCCAGCACGAACACGCCCGAGCAAATCGAACAGAGGCGCGCGCCGCGCTCGTACGCGGTGCGAATTTTTCTCAGCAGCGGTTCGGGCGGCACTTCGTCCGCATCGCGCCAGCCGGGGATGACGATCGTGTCGGCGCGCTCCAGCAGCTTGAGCGTGTAAGGCGCGGCAATCGTGATGCCGCCCGCCGCGCGGATCGGCCCGGCTTCGCCGGCGCATACCGCGAAGCGATACCAGTCGACGCCGAGTTCGGGACGCTCGAGCGCGAACAGTTCGGTCACGCAACCGAATTCGAAGGTGCAGAGCCGGTCGTAAGCCAGCGCGACGACGAGATGATTGTGCATGGCGCGATGTTACCGGTGTCCCTGCACAATAGAGGCAAGAAAAAATGCCAAAGACTCGGAAAAGGATCTGGCGCCGCTAACAGTAGACTGAGAAAAATGAAATACAGACGCATTCGCAAGATGCGCCCGCATCCTGCCAATCGCGCTGCGGATCACTTTTCATTGCCAACAGCCAACTGGAAACCTTCGTCGAGCCAGCCCGTGATGCCGCCGATCATGACCTTCACCGGCCGGCCGAGCTGAGCAAGTTTTATTGCGGCGCGCGTTGCGCCGTTGCAGTGAGGGCCCGCGCAGTACGTGACGAACAGCGTATTGGGCGGATACTCAGCGAGCTTCGACGCGACAATCTTGCCGTGCAACAGGTTCACGGCGCCCGGCACATGGCCGCGTGCGAAAAGTGCGGGACTACGCACGTCGAGCAGGACGAAATCGACGGAAAGCGGGTCGTCGCTTTCAAGCGACGCATGGACGTCGGCGCAATCGGTTTCGAATGACAACGACGTATTGAAGTGAGCGAGCGCCGCGCCACTGTCGGCGGCCGGAACGGCTGAAACCGGGGACATACAGATCTCCTTGTGCGTATCGTTGGATCGCATTGTCCCGTTCACATGTTCGATCGGCTAGCGGCGTAAATGACGTATTCCGGTAACATCACGCCACGCCGATATCCGCGCTCAACATCGTTGCGATTGCTGAAACTGCCCCATAGTCGAATCGGTCTACATCATCAGCTTTCCACTTTGGAAATAACCGCCGTAGCCGGGTCATATCGGTAACCCTTCTGAGCGAGTCGTTCGGCCATCGTCGCGCCAATCAGTTTTTGCTGCGCGTCGCGGGATGCCAACTCATGATCCGGCTTAAGCCGTTCCAGTTCAGCCGAGAGCCGCCGTAGAAGCGCCACCTCTCCTGTACTGCGCGCGTCGACGAACAATATTCTCTCGTTGGCCGAACCGAGCCGCTGCTTCAGATCCTTTGCATGCGCGACCCACTGTTCAGCCAGTGCGCGAAGCTCGTTGAAGGCCTTCTCATGCGCTTTGGTTTCAGCCGATAGTTGACGCCGCAACGCAGCCACTTCGTCCGCTCTCGCAGACTCATCGCGTTGCGTTTCCTGGATGCGCGCAGCATTGAGTTCTGCGAGGCGTTGCTCAAGTGCAGTTGCACGTTGCTCGGCGGCCTCCGCACGTTCTCTCGCGGCGGTGATTTCCTGCGCGACCCGGGCCGCTTCTTCGATCGCGGCCGCTTTTGCATCGGTCATGGCGCTGACATCTTTGCGGGTTGCCTCGAGTTCCCGGGTTACGCGCTGCAGTTCACCGAAATTGACCGACGCTTCGTCCAGCCGCGCCGCAGCAGTCTGACGCTCCAGCGCGAACGCATTGCGCACATCGTCCAATTCCTGCACGCGCGCGGCGTCCAGTTCCGCGAAGCGTTGTGCGAGTTCTGCCGCATGGTGCTCGGCAGAATCTGCACGTTCTCTTGCGGTGGATGCCTCCTGGGCGACCCGGGAGGCTTCATTGATCGCGGACGCTTTCGCGTCAGCCAGGGCGCTGACCTCTTTGCGGGCTTCCTGGAGTTCGCCGGCTACGCGCTGCAATTCGTCGCGATTGACCGTTGCTTCTTCCTGGCGTGCCGCCGCTGTCTGGCGCTCGACTGCCAACGCATTGCGAGCATCGTTCAACTCCTGCACGCGCGCGGCATCGAGTTCCGTGAAGCGTTGCTCAAGCACTGCTGCTCGTTGCTCGGCGGCATCTGCTCGTTCTGTCGCGGCGGTGGCTTCCTGCGCGGCTCGGGCGGCTTCATCGGTCGCGGCTGCTTTTGCGTCAGTCATGGCGCTTATTTCTTTCCGCGCCTCCTCGAGTTCCCCGGCTACGCGCTGCAATTCGCCGCGATTGACCGTTGCTTCTTCCTGGCGTGCCGCCGCTGTCTGGCGCTCAACTGCCAACGCATTACGAACATCGTCCAACTCCTGCATGCGCGCGGCATCGAGTTCCGTAAAGCGTTGCTCAAGCACTGCTGCTCGTTGCTCGGCGGCATCCGCTCGTTCTGTCGCAGCGGTCGCTTCCTGCGCGACTCGGGCGGCTTCATCGGTCGCGGCTGCTTTCGTGTCAGCCATGGTGCTTATCTCTTTCCGCGCCTCCTCGAGTTCCCCGGCTACGCGCTGCAATTCGCCGAGATTGGCCGTTGCTTCTTCCAGGCGCGCCGCAGCAGCCTGGTGCTCGACGGCCAACGCATTGCGAGCATCGTCCAACTCGGCCTCCCGCGCGGCGAGTTGCGCGCGGCTCTCGTTCAACTGCGCCTCGGCGGCTTCAGCGCGCGAGGAAGCCGCGCCCGATGCCTCGGTCCATCGCTTCACTTCGTCTGACATCGCCCGATAGGCTTCGCCCAAAGCCGCGGCTTCCTTCCACGCCTCATCGCGCTTGCGAGTGATCCGCGCTATCTCGTCGTTTTTGCTTGAGACGGTCGCGCTCAACGCATCACGCGCAGCACGTTCCTCATCAAGCGCCGCCCTGGTTTTTTCGAGTTCGGCAAGTTCCACCGATGCGCGCTGCACAAGCTCTTCCACTCGCGCCTCGGCGGCTTCAGCGCGACGTGTCGACGCCGCGAGTTCCGTTTCGAGGCGTGTAGCAGCTTCCTCCGAAGCATGCTGGGCGTGCGTGAGCCGCGTTATCTCGTCATCTTTGCTCGCCATATCGACACCCAACGCAGCACGCGTCGCGCGCTCCTCATCGAGCGCCGCCTTGGTCGATTCGAGTTCGGCATGTTCGACCGACGCGCGCTGCACGAGCTCTTCCACTCGTGCCTCGGCGGTTTCAGCACGACGTGTTGACGCCGCGAGTTCCGTTTCGAGGCGCGTCGCAGCTTCCTCCGAAGCATGCTGCGCGTGCGTGAGCCGGGTTATCTCTTCATCTTTGCTGGCGATATCGACACCCAACGCAGCACGCGCCGCGCGCTCCTCATCGAGCGCCGCCTTGGTCGATTCGAGTTCGGCATGTTCGACCGACGCGCGCTGCACGAGCTCTTCCACTCGTGCCTCGGCGGTTTCGCCGCGACGTGTCGACGCCGCGAGTTCCGCTTCGAGCCGCCGCGCAGCTTCCTGCGAGGCGCTGTGCGCATCCGTCAAAGCAGCGAGACGCTCGCGCCCGGCTTCGACTTCTTCCGCCATTCTCTGATACTCGGCAAGGGCTTCGCCCCGCTCCGCGAGCGTAGTGTCGAGATGCTGGTGCACGACACCCAGGCGCTGACTGGCTGCCTTTTCCGCTTCGTCATGAGCGGCCGACCAGATCCGGCCGGCCGCGCTCATGATATTTTCGGCGATGTTTTCCGGCAACGCGTGAGCCTGAGGTTGCGGAACCCGGGGCTGACGCGCTTCGCGCCAGCGGTCGAGCGCCGCGGCGATGGCGATGATCGAACCGCCCCGGACCTCGGACCAGATTGTCACCGGAGATACGTTCCGACCTTCTTCGACCATGCGATCCGCAATTCCAGCGATCCGTTCATCCGTGATTGCGTCTGCGTCCGTCGACATAAGTGCCTCTAAATCCACGTGGCCTAACAAGAAAATGGAGCTTTCAAATACATCACTCCATTCAACGAGACCTGAAATGATAAAGGAATGGCATTAGACCATCAGATGAACCGTGTTGCCAGGATGAGTCACGACCATAAAGCGGTTGATGTCCGGCGCAACAGGCATGCTCTCGATTCACGCTGGGCGCCCGATTCGGGTTCGCACCGCTTCAATCGAGAAGCGCGGGATCATCGATCGCGCCCGTCAGCTGTTCGACGAACGCCTGCACCGCATGCGGCAAAGTCCGCCCGGCCATCGTCTGGATCTGGAGCGTGCGCTGCTGGAGTTCGGGATTGCGGATCGGCACGACGGCGAGGCCATCCACCTCCAGCCGGCTGCGCACGGTCAGGAGCCCTGTCACGGTGACGGCATCGGTCTGCAGGACGAAGGTTTGTAGCGCCGCATGATAGTTGCTGACGAACACCGGGTCGAAAACCAGGCCTGCCACGCTGCATGAAATGTCGAATAGCTGACGGATCGTCACGCCCTGATGGTCTATTGCGAGCGGCCACGGCAGCAGGTCCGCGAGCGTCACGAACTCGCGCGCCGCGAGAGGATGACCGCGCCGCACCAGCGCGAAAATCGGTGCGCGCTGCGAGTACACCACATTGATGTCCTTCTCCGGCGAAATGCTGAAACACACGGCGATGTCGGCGACGCCGTCGCGCACGCGCTGCGTCGCAACAGACGGCGCGGACACGTCGAGCTGAAAATGCGTCGCCGGGTGCGTCTTCAGAAAGCGCGCAAAAACCTGCGGCAAAAAATGGGGGGCGACGCCCTCCGAACTCGCCACGCGAATCGTCGCGCGGCCGCCGTTGCTCAGTCCGCGAATCTCCTCGGTCACGCGCTCCGCGTCCAGCAGCGTGCGGCGCGCATGCTCGGCAAGCAAGTGCCCGGCGTCGCTCAATACCATTCCACGCGGGCGCCTCTCGAACAGCGCCGCGCCGACTTCCTCCTCCAGCTTCGCAATCTGCCTGCTCAGCGCCGACACGGCCACGTACAGCCGCTCCGACGCCTTGCTGAGCGAACCGCTGCGCGCCACTTCAAGAAAGTAACGCAGCGCTGTGTTGTCCATTTGGGTCATGACTGTCCCGCTTTGCCGTTTCGGCAACGATATCTGCCAAATATTGTAATTGTCCACAAATATCGTCCACGCCAAGATCGCCACATCGCTTCGAATCAAGCGCTCTCGCCCACGGAGCGCGACACCGGAGAACAACGTTGACACGTGACACGGCTATTCAATCCGCGACGGATCCCCGCGATTCCGGTCGTTTTCCCGAAGTCCTTCAACGCCGTGTCGCTTTCCGTATGGAGAGCCAGGGAGCCGACAGCGCATCCACACTCCCGCATAACGTCGCCCAGGGACACCGCCATGAGCATTGATTCCGCCACCGCGGCCGGCGGGATCGCCCAACCCGCGTCGCGCTCGGGCTTGTCGCGCCTGATCCTCGCGACTTCCATCGGCAACGCGCTCGAGTTCTACGACCTGATTGTGTACGGCTACTTCGCCACCGTGTTGTCGCGGACCTTCTTTCCGGTGCACGACAAGACGGTTTCGCTGCTGCTGACCCTCGGCACGTTCGCTTTGTCCTATCTGGCGCGGCCGATCGGCGCGCTGGTGCTCGGCTCGTTCAGCGATCGCAAGGGCCGCAAGGCGTCGCTCACGCTGTCCATCGCGATGATGACGCTCGGCACCGGCATGGTCGCGCTGATGCCGTCCTATGCGGCGATCGGCCTGCTCGCGCCGATCGGCATTTTCGCATCACGCCTGTTGCAAGGCTTTTCCGCCGGCGGCGAATTCGGCAGTTCTACGGCGTTTCTGATCGAGCACGCGCCGGCCCGCAAAGGCTTCATGGCAAGCTGGCAGTTCTCGAGCCAGGGTGCGAGCACGCTGATCGCATCAGCGTTCGGCGCGGTGCTGACCGGTGTGCTGACCCAGGCTCAGCTCGAAGACTGGGGCTGGCGCATTCCTTTTCTGTTCGGCATGCTGATCGGTCCGGTCGGCCTGTACATCCGCCGGCGGATCGACGAAACGCCCGAGTTCGAGCGCGCGGAGAAGTCGGCGTCGCCCGTGCGGGAATTGCTGGCTACGCAGAAGGAGCGCATTCTCGTGTCGATCGGCTCGCTCGTGCTCACGACCACGGCCAACTACATGCTCCTTTACATGCCGACGTATGCGTCGCGGCAACTCGGTCTCGCGCCCTCGTCCGGCTTCATTGCGACGCTGCTGGCCGGTTTTATCATGATGGCGCTAACGCCGCTCGTCGGCCACTGGTCCGACAAGGTAGGCCGTACCCGCATCATGCTGGGCGCCGGCATGCTGTTCTTCGCGACGGTCTATCCGGCGTTCATGTTCATGAACGCGCACCCGTCGCTTGCGACGCTGCTTGCCGCGGTCGTTTGGGTCGCCATCTTGAAGGCCACGTATTTCGCGCCCATTCCCGCGTTGATGTCGGAGCTCTTTCCAACCCGCACGCGCACCACGGGCATGGCGCTCGGCTACAACATCGGCACTACGGTGTTCGGCGGCTTCACCCCGCTTGCCGTGGCCGCGCTGATCGCGGCGACCGGCAACAACCTCGCCCCTGGCCTCTATCTGATGCTAGCGGCCGTCATCAGTCTCTTCACTATCGTATGGGCCCGTGTGCGCCTGAATGCGCGCTAAACCGGAGCCCGGCTGGATCAACAGGACTTTACGCATGCAATACGATTTGCAACAGGCAGTGCAGTTCGCAGTGGAACATGAATCGCTTTGGGATCGCCACGTCGGTGGCGCGTGGGGCGTGCACGTGAACGACCCGCCGCCGTGGAACCGGCTGCTCGGCCCGGTCCATGATCGTGGCCCCGTCTCCGGCACGATTGCGGTCAATGGCCGCGTGTTGACGTCATGGGGCGAGCCCGATCGGGCCGATCTGACTTTCAGCGTCGCCAAGATGTGCCTCGCTTTGCTCGCCGGTGTAGCGTTCGACCGCGGACTGCTGCCGGATGTCGACGAAGCGGTCCATGTGCGTGCGCCCGGCATTGGCTTCGATGACGAACACAATGCCGCCGTGACCTGGGCGCACCTGCTTCAACAGACGAGCGAATGGCAGGGTTCGTACTTCGGTCTCCCGGATCAGGCTGACCACTATCGAGCCGTCAATTTCGCCGCCCCGCCGAACGGGAAAAAGGGCGACCTGCGTCCGCTGCACAAGCCCGGTACATACTGGGAATACAACGACGTTCGTATCAACCAGCTTTCGCTGGCGCTGCTTCATCTGTTCCGGCAACCGTTGCCTGAGGTGTTCCGCGAAACGATCATGCGTCCGGCCGGTGCGAGTGAAAACTGGCAATGGGTCGGCTACGACAATGCATGGGTCGAGATCGACGGACGGCGCATGCAATCCGTTCCTGGCGGCACGCACTGGGGCGGCGGAATGTCGGTCAGCGCGAACGATCAACTCAAGGTCGCGCAGATGCTGCTGAACGAGGGCGTGGTGGACGGGCGGCGCATCCTGTCCCGTGAGTGGATCGCGCGCATGCGAACGCCGTGCGCGCTTGCACCGTTTTATGGCTACCTGGTATGGCTCAATACGGATCGCAAGATTTTCCCGAGCGTGCCGGCGTCGAGTTATTTCGGCGTCGGCGCGGGTAGCTCCTTTACGTGGATCGAGCCGGAGCGGCGCATGACGGTCATCGTCCGCTGGTTGAATCCGGCCAGCGCTGATGAGTTCTTTGGGCGGGTTCTCAAAGCCGTTGATCTAACAAACACGAGGTAATGCGTCGAAGCGCAACTGCGTGAAAGCACTGACTTGCGCATGCGGCCTCCGCGATGAGCGGAAGCCGCGTTGCTCACGACGGGATGGCGCTACCGTCGCCCGGCGATAGTTCAAGACCAGTCGCGCACTGCCTCGTCAGCGACATCCTTGATTGCCGGCCAGACGCGCCCCTCGAATTGATCCGACGGAACCGGCTCGGAATACAAAAACCCTTGAGCAAAGTCACAACCCACGGCGACGAGAAAATCGCGTTGATCTGTCGTCTCCACCCCCTCGGCAATGACTTTCAATCCCAGTTTGTGCGCGAGCATCACCATTGCTTCGCAAAGGGCTTGATTGTCGGCGTCAAAGCCGAGGTTCTGTACGAATGAACGATCGATCTTGAGATAGTCGATGTCGAAGCGCTTCAGATAGGCCAGCGATGAGTACCCCGTCCCAAAGTCGTCAATCGAGATCCCAATCCCCGCATCACGGAAAGTCAGCAGCTTCTCGTTCAATTCGGCGTCCAGCAACAACCCTTCGGTTATTTCAATAGCAACGCTCGTTCCGGGCATTCCTTCCCGCTTGAGGTACTCCGCCCATTGAATACAGACCAGATTGTCTTGACGAATCTGCGCGGGTGACATGTTGACGCTGATCTGAAACGACGGATGGAATCGGCGGCGCCATTGACGGGCCTGGTGCACGGCCTGCCTGAACACCCAATCGCCGATTGGAACGATGAGCCCCGTGTCTTCGGCCAATGCAATGAAATCCAGCGGGCTGATCGCGCCGCGTTCGGGGTGCAGCCAACGAATCAGCGCCTCGGCTTTGTAGATTTCGCCAGTCGCCAGGTCGACGATGGGCTGGTAATAGACGCGGAACTGTTCGGCCTGCAGGGCAGCGCGCAGATCGTTCGTGAGACGCAGGCGCCTTTCTGCCGCCACTTGCAAGTCGGGCGTGAAGTAGCTGAAACGGTTGCGCCCAGCGCTTTTGGCCGCATACATGGCCTGATCCGCATTCTTGAAGAGCACATCCAGTTCGCGGGTGTCTTGCGGGTAAAGCGTGATGCCGATACTCGCAGAAATGAACACTTCATCCGGGCCAAGCCGGAAGGGTTCGGCGAGTGTGCCGATAATAGTCTTCGCGATCTGTTCAATGCTTGCGGTGTCGTCCAGCTCCGGCAGAATCACCGTGAACTCGTCGCCGCCAAGACGGGCTACGGTGTCGGACTCGCGCACACACGACGTGATGCGCCTCGCCGCCTCGATCAGCAGGAGGTCGCCCGTATCGTGGCCCAGGGAGTCGTTGACCTCCTTGAATCGATCCAGGTCGATCAGCATCAAGCCCATTGGCCGGCCGGAACGATCCGACATTCTGGCTTGATGGTCGAGACGGTCATGAAACATCTGGCGATTCGGGAGACGGGTCAGCGCATCGAAATTGGCCTGTTTCCATATCGTTGCTTCGAATACCATCCGGTCCGATAAATCACGGCCGACTGCCAGCACCGAGTTCACCTCGCCCGACCGGTCGATCTCTGGCGTCAGACGGATATGGCTGCATTGCTCCTGTCCGTCCTTACTGAGCCATCTCAGTTCAAATTGGCCGCTCTTTCCGCTTGCAATGGTTTCGCCGATCTTCTTCTCGTAGATCAGTGCGTTAGCGCCGCCCGGCACCTCTGACGGCCGCTTTCCGAGCACTTCGCCCAGGCTGCGCCCCGCCGAAGTACAGAAAGCGGGATTGGCATAGGTGCGGCGCAGTTCCCGGTCGTAGCGCGTAATCGTGTCAGGCGAGTTCTCGATTAACGTGCGCGATTGCTGCTCCCTGGTAACGAGTTCCGCCGTTCGTTCGATGACGGTCTGCTCAAGCGAGGCGTTGATCTCGTTGATCTTCTGGATCTTCTGCCTGATCGCCGCACTCATTCGTTCAAATCGATGTGCCAGTCTGCCGAGTTCATCCTTCGCACCCGGATCAGTGCGAGCGTCCGCCTGCGTCTCGACCTCGGCGCCCGCATCGTTGCCGGTGGCGTGCATCTCTTGCACCAGCTCTTTGAGCGGCGCGGAGATGCTGTGCGAAATGAAGTAGGCAAGGAAGATCGAAAGCAGGAACCCCGAGATGCCGACGAGTACGATCTGGTTGCGCACGGACTGCGCCTGCGCCGTCAGCTTCTGCTCGGGAATCGTGCTGACCACAAACCATGTCGTGCCGGGAATGCTCGTGTAGGCGGCAAGGTATCGGCCGCCGCTCTTGCCGTCGAAGTCGACGAAAGCGCTCGGCCCGCCGTGCGTCCCGGCGTTTGCGATCTTTTCGATCAGCCCGGGTTCGGCTGTGCCATCGCTCGTCATGGACGCGCCGTCGGCACGAGCAATCAGCTTGTCGTTGCTGGCGTCAAGGACATAGATCTCCGTTCCACTGCCCAAGGCGACATCATTGAAAATCGACGAAAAATGTTCGGGGCGAATAACCAGAACCAGATTGCCGATCTGCCGATTGTTGCTCTTGCCGATAATGGCCCGCACCATCCCGAGGTTTTGTTGTCCGAGGCCGTTGTCGTAGCTGCCCCAGTACGGTCGGCCGTTGTGATTGGGAGCCTGCTTGACGAGGCGCATCACCCCCTGCGTCAGTTGCGCGAACGCCTGGGTGTCCATGATCCGGTTGTTCTGGTCGAGCAGATACTTCTGGTTGATGAATTCGACCGATCCGTAGTGTTCGAGGAGCAGCCGGGTCATATCCAGGCGAGCCTCACTCTGCTCTTTTTCGTTACCGTTCGCGGCGCGGGTCAGCGCGTCCTGAACCCGATCAGAGAGCACCAGGAGACTGCTCTCTGTCTCGATCTGCTCTATGCGCAGCGAGATGTTCCTGGATACCTGCTTGACCACCTCTTTCGAGAATATCTCCGCCTTCTGCTCGATGGCTGCGGTCGACTCCACATACGATATGTAGCCGGAAATAAGTAACGGCAGCAGCGAAAGCAGGATGAACGCGGTTATCAGCCGGTAGCGAATTTCGACACGGCGCAGCAGATCCAGCGAGAAGTAGGCGAATGCGCTTCGCAGCCAATCGATGACTAAGCTCATTTGTAGTGCATCTTCGCTTCATTCTTAACAGACTCGTCCAGGAACTTTGCCGCCTGCCTGGGCGTGATCTTCCTGAACAGCACATCCTGCATCAATCGATGCAAGCGCTCGATCGAATTGGACGGCAGAGCCGAATAGTACGGGCTGCCGGTCACCGAATAGCGACTGACCATGTTTGTGTAGTCGACAATCTTCAGATCGCTCACCACCGTCCCCGATGGGTGCTTGAATGGCGGAATGTTCTGGCGCTTTCTCTGGATAATGGAGAAGCCCTGCCCGGCGATAAACTCGAGAAAACGCATCGTTGCGGCCTTGTTGGGCGTTTCAAGCACTGCAAACCCGGTTTCGCTGCCGATCACAGGAACCACCTGCTTGCCGGGGGCATTCCAGGGCGGGATGAACACGCCGACGTCGAAAGGATTGCCATGCAGCAACAGGCCCGCTGCCCAACTGCCATGAAAAGCCATCGCGACCGCGCCCTCCTTGAATTGCGTGATGCCGTCATCGTAACCGGTCGCCATGAATGACCTTTGTACGAAACCACGTTCCGGCATCAGCATCAACTTGGCAAAAATATCGGCTACCTGAGGCGTATTCAAGTTCAGCGTGCCGTCACTGATTCTGTTCTTCCAGTCCGGCTCGCGCGCCACCACATTGTTGGCAAAGCCTGAGCTGAACGGCCCATTTCCGAGCATATTCGGGAAGCCGCCGTTCCACATGATAGGCGTATAGCCCGCATGTTTGAGCTTTTCACACACCGCCAGGAACTCGTTGAAATTGGTCGGCAATTCCTTGATCCCTGCCCTCGCGAACATGCCGCGGTTGTAATAGATCAGCGTCGTAGCCACACCGCCCGCTATTCCAAAGCGTCTGGATTGGCGACTGGTCCAGTCCTCCTTGAGAGGATCGAGCATGTTGTTCCATGCAGATGTCTTGCTAACGTCGGCCAGCAGCCCTTGATCGGCCAGGTCCGCCGCGTAGGCATTCGGGTTGAGACTCATCAGATCGGGCAAGTTGCCGGAGGCGATCCGAGGCTTGATATTCTCTTCGACGGAATTGCCAATCATGAACTGCACGTTCACGTGGATGTCCGGATTGAGCTTGCTGAATTCAGCGGCAATCTGGAGCATCTCCTCCGGCCAGTCAGGAGCCCAGATCAACGCGGTGATGGTGGTGCTGGTTGGCCCGCTCGCGCTCGAAGAAGCGGGGTCGTGCCGGTCGCAACCGCACAGCGACAGAAGAATGAGGCAGGCCAAAGCGGACAGCCAGGAAGTGAGCTCGGTTCGTCGCACTTGGGTTGACTTTTTCAGGTTCGGGGGAATAGCGCGGGCATCGGCAGGCACTAACGGCGTCCTGGGCAGCCAGCCGTTGACCTGCATCGCGAAAGTGTCGATCGCATGAACATGCTGGCGTCTTTGCATCGCTAAACCGTGACGGCGTCCGCAGGCCGCCGCACCTCCATTACCAAAACTTTCTCAAGCCCGTTGATATTGTTTCGTTGACTAGTGCAGCGCAATCGGAACCTGATTCCTCATAAAAATGGGTGTGCCTACATGCCTTTGACAGGTCGATACCTATACGGCATATCGGCAACAGACGTCATTACTTTAGCGAAAAGCAAGCCCGAAAATGGCGGCCTCTACCGCCCAGGCTGCCATTGCTCCGCGGGAGATCTAGTCTGCGCCAGCTGTCAGGGGCCGCTGTTCGCCCCGCAGCAGCCTGCTGCCCCGTGCCGGAAAATGTCCGCTACCGGTTGAAAGTGGCAACCGTGGCCGTCTGGCACCGTTCAGGCAGCGCTCTGCAAAGCGTCGATTTCGGTGCGAAGCGCAGCGACTACGGCAGTCCAGTCACCTCGCGTCGTTTGTCGAAATAGCCGCGCCTGCGGATACCAGGGACTATCGCTTCTGTCGAGTTGCCATCTCCAGTCCGGCATGACCGGCAATGCAATCCATACGGGCTTCCCAAGCGCCCCCGCCAGATGCGCCACAGCCGTGTCGACGCTGATGACGAGGTCGAGGCGAGCGATCAGCGCAGCGGTCTCAGCGAACGTGGTGAGGCGCGCAGAAACATCACGCAGCACCCCGCGCTGATCGAGCAGCGCGAGGGACGCTCGATCACTGTCGCGGACGTCCCGTTGCAGCGCGAAGAAATTCGCATCGGCATCCAACAACGGCTTCAGCTGTTCGAGCGATATGGACCGTTCGCGATCGTTCAAATGCGTCACGCTGCCCGACCATGCGATCCCAATGCTCGGCCGTCGACGGGTGCCTGCGAACAAATCGTCCCACTGAGAGACAAGCGCATCGTCCGCGTGCAGATATGGACCAGGCGTCGCCAGATCGGGTGCACGAACCTTGAGCGCAAACGGCAGACTGAGGATTGGGATATGAAAATCGAACCGTGGAACCTCGGCTGTCTCGCCGATGACTTCGGCCGCACCCGGATAATCCTGGAGAAGTGGCAGTAGCGCATCCTGAACTCGCAACACGACGCGAGCGCCAGCCGCACTCAGTCGATCCACGAAGCGCAGGAATTGCAGTGTGTCACCGAACCCCTGCTCATGATGAGCGAAAATTGTCTTGCCACCTATCGGTTGGATGCCAGTCCATTGGGTACTCGGCGCAAAGCCGTGGCTTTGGCTGCCATCGCGCCAACGCCACTCGTATTCGCGCCAGCCGTGTTCGAATTCCCCGAGCAGCAGATTCGTCTGAGCTCGATTGGTGCGGGCGCCAGCGTCGTTCGGATCGAGCGAAAGCGCCTTCTTGAATTGAAGCAACGCCTCGTCGAAGCACTGCAGATCTCGCAAGGCGACCCCGAGATTGACGTATGCGCGTACGAAACGCGGGTTGATCGCGATCGCCTGCCGGTAGGCATCGAGTTCGTCCGCATGGCGCCCCATCGTACCGAGCAGCGTCCCCCGGTTGTAATGCGCTTCGGCGGATTGCGGCTGGATTTTGCACAGATGCACCAGTATCCCGAGCGCACGCTCCAGTTCGCCAAGCTGTATCAGCGACATTGCGGCGCCATGCAACGAGGCGATATGATTCGGAACCCGAACCAGGCAGCGCTCGAACAGCGCTTTTGCGTCATTGTGGCGCTGCGCCAACTGACAGACCTTCGCGGCGAAATTCAGCTGCTCCACGGACATGGACATGTGCGCCGAAGCCCGTATCAGGTACTCGGCCCCGCGTGCATGATCGCCCTGTCCGGCGGCGATGTAACCAAGCCCTTCAAGAGCTTCGCCGTGATCGGGAACGCTCGCCAGAATACTGCGCAGCAGACGTGAGGCGTCGTCGAATTGCCCGGCTGTGAAGCTCTGTTGCGCAGCGGCGAGAGCATGTTCAATATCATGGTTCATGGCGATAAAGGCCGGCGCAAAAATGCGACCGGTCGGCGGGTCAGAAGCGGTTCATTGTACCGGGTAACGTAAATCGGGCCTCCATATCAGCGCGATGGCAGCGCCGATGCCTGCACGCGGAAATACCGAACGATTCCGGCGCCGCAACGCGATGTCACGGGATCTGCTGAACCCATTGACGCCGCCAATCCGGCGCCTTAAAGGGATCCGAAAAATACTGAGTCTCGTGAACAACCTTGCCGTCGCGGAACTCCATAATGCTTACCGTGCAAGTCGTTCGCGCTTTATAGGTAATAACGTATTCCGTAACCCAGAGATTGCCTTCTCCTTGGATTCGCTTGACTTCGAAACCCGATGGCTTATCGGGATGATGACTGCGCAGTGCCTGCAAATTAATGCGCCCGAGGATTCGTTCACCCGATTGAGGATAGTCACAGATCGCGTCGTCCTCGTAAATATCGTGTTCCGCGTCGAGATCGCCGGCCGCCGACGCACGCCAGTGCGCATTGATGACTTCAAGTATTTGTTCGTTCTGCATGGAATGCCTCCGGATACCGTTCACGTCGATCTGGCTCGCCCCTTGCGGAAGGCGAAACCCGCTTCGTCGGCAGGTGCAACTTCGTGACTATAGAAGAAATGAAGTCCACGTTACGAGTCAAAAACACATCATTAAGGGACAAAATTGGGGCTGTCGTCCTGAACGCCACACTGCGAATTTACCGTGCGCCTATGATCCTTTCTGGCTACGCGCATTGAGATAAACAGCGTGAGCACCCCTATCCACGGGCACATCGAACGTTAGCTTTCGATTCACCGTACAGACGTATTTCTGGCCCCGCATAACAGGTGAATGGGCATCATCGGACGAAGCAGAAGCGCACTCTTACCTCAGAGTCGGTCTGACGGGACCCTCGATTCTGGGCCACCAATCGACACGAGTATAGGCCTTCGCAACCACTCGACATGAAATATGCTGGACCTGCAAGAGCACGGCCCCAATTTGTCCGTGAATGTCGCGCTTTTGGCCAATCGCCTTGCTATTACCATGCGGTTTGATGGCCCCCGCAACGCCCCATTGAAATGCAGCCACGCTCGAAGGTCCGCAGTTGAAGGGTGATAGCAAGGTGGCCGGAATTCATTCCGATGTTATTCCTGATGTCCGAACAACTTACCGGATCGAAACAGATTCCGGACCGCGGTTGCTACTGCGCGCAACATGCATTCAGAAGCTGTGTCGCAATCCCGCCATCACGCCGAGCTGACCGGTACCCGGCGCGGGCGTGGTGCCGCCGCCTCCCTGGCTGACCGTATACGCCGCCTTTTCGCTATTCCACAGATACGCTCCCTGCAGATACACCGCAGTGCGTTTGGACAGCAGATACGTCGTGCGTAGTGCGGCAATCGTGCCACGCGCATCGTCGCGGTTGTTGACGATGTGATACACCCCGCCATCGACGACGAACGCCGGCGTCACCGGATACGACGCCGTCAGATAGAACTGATCGGTACGCACGTTCGGCGTGGCCGGCGAAACCGTGTCGACACGTCGACCGAGCCAGCCGCCACCCAGCCGCAGGTCGCCGATGTGGCCGTAGCCGTTCAGTTGCATACGCACGTCAGTATCGCCAGGGTCCGTGAACGCGAACGAAGGAGTCCCGTCGTACAGGTTCGCCAACGCACCGGGGCCGCCATGCTGCTGATCGTAGGCCGCGGCAACGCCGTAGCCGTTGCGATCGTAGCGCAGCATCGCGGACCACTCGCGGCAAGTTTGCGAGTTGCCCGGCACCGGACCCACGCACGTGCCCTGCCCCGGCGAATTACCGGTGCCGGCCGAATCGCGGCCGAACGACCACGTCGCGCCGAGTGTGAATCCCCCGTAGCTGCCCTTGTACACGATGGTGTTGTCGCTGCGCGAGCTCGGCAGATATTGGTCAAACGAAGCCGTGCCACCGTAGATGTCGGGGCCGAGGAGGTCGGCATCGGCAATTGCCCAGAAGGTCATCGTGTACTGGCGCCCGAACGTCAGCGCACCGTACGGTGTGTTCACCCCGACCCATGCCTGGCGCCCGAACAGGCGGCCACCCTGATTCAGCGTGCCGCTGCGCGTGTTGAAGCCGCTTTCGAGCGCGAAGATCGCCGACCAGCCGGCTCCCAGTCCTTCGGTGCCGCGCAAGCCCCAGCGAGACGGCATTTCGCCCGTAATGCCAGGCATGCGCACGACGCTGTCGCCTGCGGAAGTCGCGTGCGAAACGTATTCAATCCCCGTATCGACGATGCCGTAAAGCGTCACGCTGCTCTGAGCAAACGCCACCGCGCTCATGCTGGACAGCGCAAGTCCTGCTGCAACTCGAAGTTTCATAGTCTGCATGATTTCCTGTCTTTTCGGCCTGCCTGAATGAACACGCGACCGGCTTCTATAGGACGTGCATGACGATGCACGTTCATCACACCCACTACATTTTGATTCGTATAACTTATTAAACAGGCGCGCGATTACCACTCGTGAGATACAAGGAGTGGGTAGCAGCAACGAAAAAGAATCAGACCATCCAGACATGTCCCTCGCGATACGGACGCACCGCGAGGGACGATCGATCAGCGCCCTCGCGCGGCGCCTTCACGCGGGATATGACGGCGCACCACCGCGAGCGCGATCAATACCATGACCATCGCGGTGCCGAGCATCAGCAGATAGCCCGACGCACCGCCCGCGGTGATGACCGCCGCGCCCGCGAACGCGCTGAAGATCGCGCCGACGCGTCCGAACGCGAGCGCCGACGCCGTGCCGGTTGCCCGCACGCTGGTCGGATAAACGTAGGCACAAAGTGCATACATCGTCGATTGCACGGCGTTCACGAAGAGACCGTGCAGGCCGAGGCCGACGATCAGAAGCGCCGTGTGTTGGGTCGCATTGACGCCGGTCAGCATCCACGCGCTCGCAACACCGCCCAGGCAACAGAGCAGCAACGGCCAGCGCGAGCCGTAGCGCCCGATGGCGAGCGCGCACAGCAACGCGCCGATCACGCCGCCGAGGTTGTATGCACTGAGGCCATAGCCCGCCAGCGACACGCTCAACCCTTCGCTCGTCAACATGGACGGCAGCCAGCTGAATGCGGCGTACACCGCCAGCAGGCACATGAAGAATGCCCCCCAGATGGCGACGGTGTCGCGCGCGCGGCCATCGCGGAACAACGCCGTGAAGCCAACGTGCTTCTCCGCGCTTTGCTCGCGCACATCGGTGAAACTCGCATCGGCAGAGACTTCACGCGCCATGCGCCGCAGCAGGCCGACGAGTTCCGGCCAGCGGCGCGGCCGGCGCGCCAGAAAGCGCGGCGACTCAGGCAATGCGGCGAGCAGCGCGACGGCCAGCACGAGCGGCAGCACGCCGCCCGCGACAAACAGGCCGCGCCAGCCGTAGACCGGCAACACCTGTCCAGCGAACAATCCTGCGACCATGCCGCCAAGCGGCACGCAGAGAATCGTCGCCGTCACCGCGAAGGTGCGAAAACGCGCGGGCGTGAATTCGGCGGTCATCGTGGTCGAAGTGGGCAGCGCCCCGCCGATGCCGAGCCCCGCGATAAAGCGCAGCGCCGCGATGGCCGCGACATTCGGCGCGAGGCTGATCGCGCAAGTCGCCGTGCCGAACACGAACACGCTCCCGATCACGGCCCAGCGCCGGCCGAAACGGTCCGCGAACAGACCGGCGAACGCACTGCCGATGCCCATACCGATGAGCCCCGACGCCACCACGGGCGCAAACGCGTTGCGCGTGATGCCCCATTCCTTGGTGAGCAGTGGAATCGCAAAGCCGATCAGCTGGCTGTCGAATCCGTCGACGACAATCGACAGCGCCGCGAGCAGCACCGCCATCTTCTGCAACAGCGTATAGGGACCGTCGTCGAGCACATGGCCGATGTCGACCACGCTGCCGCCACGCGTTATTCCCGCGACGGTTGCGTCGTCGTGCGCGGCCGAACCGGCTGCGGAAGCGGGGGGAACGTAACTCATGAGAGGCTGTCTCCGTTTTGTGCGCTGCGCGCGCGTTTATGGACTTTTTTGTTGCCGTCAGTATGGCCAGCGCGGCATGCGATGGGCATTTCCGATTTGCGCCAAAGCCATGACGTTCGTGCATGACTTCAGGAAGCGATCGACTTGGGTGATCAACATGCGCCGCGCGCGTCGACGAGCCGCACGAGTTGCAGCAAGCACTCCGTGCAGGGCGTCGCGATGCCCGCCGCGCGCGCCGCCGCGACGACCGCGCCGTTGATCGCCTCGATCTCGGTCTTGCGGCCCGCGAGCGCGTCCTGCAGCATCGACGGCCGGTGCGCACGGTGGTGCGCGAGCGCATGCCGGACGTTGCCGACCACATGCGCTTCATCGAACGCGATACCGTTTGCGCGTGCAACCGCTGCGGCCTCGGCGACGATCTTCAGCGTCAACGCCTCGCCGTCCGGCACGTTCGAGAGCGCGCCCACCGTACATTGCGTGAGCGCGCAAAGACTGTTGAGAGCGGCATTGAACGCGACTTTCTCCCAGATCGCGGACCACACGCCGGGATCGGCGGCGCAGTTCAACGCGGCTGAGTTCAGCGCATCGACCGTGCGCTGCACGTGCGCATACGACTGGCCGTCCGCGCTCATCAGGCGAATCTCACCCGAGCCATGCGAGCTCACCTGCGCAGAACCGGACTTGTCCGCAGGCCACGTCGTCATGCCGACCATCACGCGTTCACGCGCGGCGTACCGCGCAATCCGTTCGACGTTGCCCAGACCGTTCTGCAGCGACAGCACCGCCGTATGCGGCCCGAGCAACGCCTGCGCCGACGTGAGCGCCGCTTCGGTATGCATCGTCTTCGTGAAGACGATCAGCAGTTCCGGCGCGGATCCTGCATGCTCGGGACGGCTCACGCGCAGATTGCTCACGATGCGCGAGGCCGTGTCCGTGGTCAGGCGCAGCCCCTCGCGGCGAATCGCGTCGAGATGCGCGTCGTCGATATCGACAAGCGTCACACGGTGGCCCGCCTCGGCGAGCACGCCGCCGAACAGCGAACCCATCGCGCCCGCGCCGAGAATCGCAATATCCAATGCCTGAAGCATCGCGGCCCCTCCGGGTCAGAACGGATAGTGGCGCGGCGCCGTCTGCAGCGTGATCCAGCGCAGATCGGTGAATTCGGCAATCCCCGCCTTGCCGCCAAAATGGCCGAAGCCGCTCGCCTTCACACCGCCGAACGGCATCTGCGCTTCATCGTGCACGGTCGGGCCGTTGATGTGGCAGATGCCCGACTCGATGCGCTTCGCGACATTCAACGCGCGCGCGGTATCGCGGCTGAACACCGCGGCCGACAGGCCATACTCGTTGTCGTTCGCGCAGGCAATCGAGGCCTCTTCGCCGCGCACACGCACGATCGCTTTCACCGGGCCGAACGATTCGTCGTGATAGATGCGCATGTCGGGGCTCACGCGATCGAGCAGCGTAGCGGGCATCAGCGTGGTCTCGCTCTTGCCGCCGCACACCAGCGTCGCGCCTTTCGCGAGCGCATCGTCGAGCAGCGCGTTGCAGCGCTCCACCGTGCTCATGTCGACCACCGAACCGAGCACGACCGGCCCGTTGCGCGGATCGCCGAGCGGCAACGCGCGCGCACGCGCGGCGAGCCGGTCGACAAACGTATCGGCAATGCTCTCGTCGACGATGATGCGTTCCGTCGACATGCAGATCTGCCCGGAATTCGCGAACGCGCCAAATACGGCTGCGTTCACCGCAGCGTCGATGTCGGCGTCGTCGAGCACGATGAGCGGCGCCTTGCCGCCGAGTTCGAGCACGGCGGGCTTGAGATGGCGCGCGCACGTTTCGGCGATGATGCGACCCACGCGCGTCGAGCCCGTGAAGTTCACGCGACGCACCTGCGGGTGTTCGATCATCGCGTCGACGATCCGCGCGGCGTCGGCGGGTGTGTTCGTCACGAAATTCACCGTGCCGCGCGGCAAGCCAGCCTCCTGCATCGCTTCGATGATCAGGCCATGGGTGGCCGGGCAGATCTCCGAGCCCTTGAGCACGACCGTGTTGCCGCAGGCGAGCGGCAGCGCGATGGCGCGGACCGCGAGAATCACCGGCGCATTCCACGGCGCCATGCCGAGCACCACGCCCGCCGGCTGGCGCACGCCCATCGCAAGGCTGCCCGGCACGTCCGACGGGATCAATTCGCCGGCGATCTGCGTGGTGAGCGCCGCCGCCTCGATCAGGCCGGCCGCGGCGAGGTGCACATTGAAGCCGGCCCAGATGCCCGACGCGCCGGTCTCGGCCGCCATCGCGGCGGCAAACGCGTCGGCCTTCGCTTCGAGCGCGTGCGCGGCCTTCGTCAGCAGCGCACGACGCTCGCTCGGGCCGAGCGCCGACCACACCGGGAACGCGGCGGCGGCGGCATCGACGGCGGCCACGGCGTCTTCGACCGTCGCAGCCGGCGCGCGCGTGGCGACCTCGCCGTCGAGAGGGTTGCGACGCTCGAAGGTCGCACCGTTACGCGCCTGCACCTGTTCGCCGCCGATCAGCATCGATACGGTTTTCATCGTCTGTCTCCTTGTTCTGGTGGAAAGTGCCCGTTACGCGACCATCGCTTCGACGAGCATCGGGCCGTTTTTCGGACCGTGCATCGCGAGCGCATTGCGCAACACGTCGGCGAGTTTCGCCGCGTCGCTCACGCGCTCGCCGGGGCAGCCCATGCCCATCGCGAGCGTCACGAAGTCGAGACCCGGCAGGTCCGTGCCCTGCACCGTCTCGCCCGGCGCAAACCCGAATACGGGTGCGAAGTCCTGCAGCGCGGCGTAGCGCGTATTGTTCAGGATCACGAATGTAATCGGCAGCTGCATCTGCACCGCGCTCCAGATCGCCTGGATCGAGTACATGCTGGAGCCGTCGCCGATCAGCGCGATCACGCGCTGGCCCGGCCGCGCCAGCGCCACGCCGACCGCCGCCGGCATTCCGTAGCCGAGGCCGCCGCTGTCCATCGTGAGAAATCCACCGGCACGCGTGATGGGCAGGTAGGTTTGCATCACGGGCCGGGCGCTCGGCGCCTCCTCGACGACGATGCCTTCCGGATCGCGCACTTCAGCGAGCGTCTGCAACGCGAACGCCACCGACATGCGCTCGCCGCTGCCCGCCGGCGGCAGCGCGCGCGGCGGCACGGCGCGCGGCGCGGGCAAGTCGCGCGCTTTCGGCGCGGCGCGCGCGAGCAGATCCTGCACGCCGAGCCGCACGTTGCCGACCGCCGCGATGCCTTGCGGCGTCCACGCGGCCACGCCGGGGTCGTCGATCAACTGGCACAGCTGGGCGCCCAGCGGCACGTGTGGGCCGTTGCCTTCGACGTGATACGTAAACGCGGGCGCGCCGATCACGAAGATCACGTCATGGCCGCCAAGCAACTCGACGATGCGCTCGCGCATCGCGGGCAGAAAACCTGCAAACAGGCGATGGTTCTCGGGGAAGCTGCAACGGCCCGTCATCGGCGCGACATAGACTCGCGCGTGATGGCGCTCCGCGAGCCGCACGACGTCCGCCGTCGCATCCGCGCGATCCACCGCGCCGCCAACCACGAACGCGGGCCGCTCGCACGCGTCGAGCAACGCGCCGATGCGCTCGAGCATCGCGGGCTCGGGACGCATCGTGTGCGCGACCTCGCGCAGCGGCACGGGCTCGGCGGCCTGCTCCCAGTCGTCGGCGGGAATCGACACGAACACGGGACCGCGCGGCTCCTGCATCGCGATCGCGTACGCACGCGCTATCGCGAGCGGCACGTCCTGCGCGCGCGCCGGTTCGATGCTCCATTTGACGTAGGGCTTCGGCAACTCGGTGGCCTGCGTGGCGGCGAGAAACGGATCGAATGGCAGGATCGAGCGCGCCTGCTGGCCGGCGGTGACCACGAGCGGCGTACGGTTGCGAAACGCCGTGAAGATGTTGCCCATCGCGTTGCCGACACCCGCCGCCGAGTGCAGGTTCACCAGCGCCGCGTTGCCGGTGGCCTGCGCGTAGCCGTCAGCCATGCCGACCACCACGGCTTCCTGCAGACCCAGCACGTAGCGGAAATCAGCGGGGAAATCGCGGAACATCGGCAACTCGGTCGAACCGGGGTTCGCGAAGATCGACGTCATGCCGACGCGACGCGCGAAGTCGATGACCGCGTCACGTACGGTCCATGGGCGGGCGCAGCCCGCGCCCTGTTCGTTTGCCTGGCCGTGATTCTGTTGCGGCGCGCTGGGTGTCATGCGAGGCCTCCTGTCTGGTGAGCGCGAAAATCGAACGGTCATTATCGCGGTAGCCTGGGTCACCGAAAATTGCCTAAATCGTAAAAAGGCATTACCTTTCGGCATGACTTACAACCTCCAGCAACTTCAGGCGTTTGCGACGATCGTCGAGAGCGGCAGCCTCGGCCGCGCGGCGCAAGCCCTGCACATTACCCAGCCGGCTTTGAGCCGGACCATCCGGCGTCTCGAGGAACAGGTCGGCGCGCCGCTTTTCGAGCGCCACTCGCGGGGCATGCATCTGACCGCGATCGGCGAGGCGCTGCTGCCGCACGCCATCCTCCTGCAACGCGAAGCCGAGCAGGCACGCGAGGAAATCGACGCGTTGCGCGGACTCGCGCGCGGCACGATCCGCGTGGGTGCGGTGGGCAGCATCGCGAGCCTCGTGCTGCCGCTCGCGGTGAGCGGCGTGCTCGGCAAGTGGCCGAATCTGCGCGTGCAGATTATCGAAGGCGTATGGGACCGGCTCGCCGATGCGCTCGTCAAGCGCGAGATCGATCTCGCGCTCAGCATGGCCGTGCCCGACACCGGAGAAATCACGGCCATCGCCGATTGCCGCTGGGAAGACGCAAGCTACGTGGTCGCGGCGCCCGATCATCCGCTGCGGCGCAAGCCCCACCTCACGCTCGCCGACACGCTGGACGAACGTTGGGCGATTCCGCCGCGCGGCACCGGACCGTTCGAGCACATGCAGCGCGTCTTTGCGGACCAGGGCCTGGGCCTGCCGAACGTGGTTGTCGAAACGCGCTCGATCACCGTGTTGAAGAGCCTCGTCGCGCGCTCCGGTTTTTTGAGCTGGATGGCGTCGACGATGTATGTGACCGAGAGCAAGGCTGGCGTGTTCGATACGCTCGGCTTGCCGGGCGTTGTCGGGCGGCGCACGCTCACGGCGTTCCGACGGCGGCAAGGCATCCTGCCGAGCCCCGCGGTGAAGTTGCTCGAACAGTTGCGGCAATTGACGGCCGAGGGGGTCGACACCGCCTGACGCATGAAGCGCGCGAAGGGTACGCCAGGCTATGAGCGCGGACCGGGTTCGGCCGCGGCATCGCGCTCCTTGTCGGGTCTTGTGTTCACAGCCACTGACTTCCGCCATCCGCCGCTCATTCCCATTCCCGCCGCCGACAGTCCTGCGGCGCTCGCGAGCGGCGCGCCCGCTTTCGTGCTGCTCGACGTGCGCCGCCCGCCGCTGTTCGCGCAGAGCCACATGCGGGGCGCGCTCAACCTGCCGCACGGCAGGATCGTCCCCTGCCGGCCATCGGCTAAATATGACGATTGGCTAAATAAACCCCACGAACGGTCGATAACATGTTGACCCGCTTCCTTCCCGGCGGTTGGAACTAACATGCAGAGTTCATATAACTTTTGGCTCGTGGCGATTTCTTTCGTGGTCGCCACGCTGGCGTCATACACGGCGCTCGACCTGACCGGCCGCATTTTCCTGCTGGCGTCAGCGCGGCTGCGGCACGCGTGGCGCCTGGGCGGCGCGCTCGCGCTCGGCGTCGGCATCTGGTCGATGCACTTCATCGCGATGCTGGCGTTTTCGCTGCCGATCCCGCTCGGCTACGACCTCGCGACCACTGCCTGCTCGCTCGGGCTCGCGATCGGTGTGTCGTACCTGGCGCTATTCGTCACGACCCAGGCCCGGCTCACACCCGGCCGCCTGCTGGCAGGCGGCGTGCTGATGGGCTTCGGCATCGCCGGCATGCACTACACCGGCATGGCGGCGCTGCAGATGACGCCCGCGATCCACTACCAGCCGGCGTGGTTCGCAGGCTCGCTGGTGATTGCGATCGGCGCGTCGAGCGCCGCGCTGTGGATGGCGCAGGCGCTCAGCAATGACGAAGCGCGACACGTGGTGCGCAAGCGCTTCGCTGCGGCGCTGGTGATGGGCATCGCGATCAGCGGCATGCACTACGCGGGCATGGCCGCGGCCGACTTCGCACCAGGCGCCATCTGCGGCGCGGCCAAAGACGTGAATGCCGCATGGCTCGCGACCTCGCTGATCCTGCTCACGTTCGCGATCCTGATCCTCACGCTGATGCTGTCGCGCTTCGACGCGCGCACCAGTTTGCTCACCGGCGCGGTGTCGCGGCTGAACGGACAGATCGTGCGGCTCGCCACCCTCGACACGCTGACCGGACTGCCGAACCGCAGCACGCTGACCGAGCGCATCGAACGCGCGATCAACGGCTCGCGCCGTCAGCCCGCGTCGTTCGCGATCCTCTTCATGGACCTCGACGGCTTCAAGACCATCAACGATTCACTCGGCCACTCGGCCGGCGATGCCGTGCTGTCCGCGTTCGCGCAGCGCCTGCAGCACTGCGTGCGCGCCGCCGACACCGTCGCGCGGCTGGGCGGCGACGAATTCGTGGTGCTGGCGGAAAACCTCGGCTCGCGCGAAGACGCGGCCGCGCTGGCCGAAGCCGTGCTCGAAAGGATGCGCCGCGGCATGTGGGCCGATTCGCAGCCGCTGCAGGTCATGCCGAGCATCGGCATCGCGCTTTATCCGCACGACGGCGACACCGTGGAAACGCTGCTCAAGCACGCGGACGCGGCCATGTACGAAGCCAAGCGCGCGGGCCGCAGCACCTACCGTTTCTTCGAGCGCAGCATGAACGAGGCCGCCACGCGCACGCTGCAGATTCAGAGCGCGTTGCACGCGGGGCTCGCCGCGGGCCTTTTTTCGCTGGAGTTCCAGCCGAAGTTTCATGGCGGCAACGACTCGCTCGCGGGGGCCGAAGCGCTGATCCGTTTGCATCACCCGCAATTGGGCACCTTGACGCCGGCCGAGTTCATTCCGATCGCCGAGCGCTCCGGCCAGATCGTGCCGATCGGCTACTGGGTCGCGCGCGAAACCTGTCGGCGGATTCGCGGCTGGATCGAACAGGGTCTGCCGGCCATGAAGGTGGCGATCAACCTGTCGCCGCGTCAACTTCTGCAGCCCGACCTCGTCGCGAACATGCTGGAGATCGTCAAGGCCGAAGGCGTCGCGTGCGAACAGATCATGTTCGAGATCACCGAAACCGTGGCGATGCAGGACGCGCAGAAAACCGTCGAGATGATCCACGCGTTTCAGGCGAGCGGCTTTGAGATCGCGATCGACGATTTCGGCACCGGCTATTCGAGCCTCGCTTATCTGCAGCGTTTTCGCGTGAAGCAATTGAAGATCGACCGCTTCTTCACCAACGGACTCGACGAGCACGGCGCGGAAGGCAGCGCGATCGTGTCGGCCATCATCGCGCTCGCGCACTCGCTGGAAATGGACGTGGTGGCCGAGGGCGTCGAAACCGAATCGCAACTCGGGCTGCTGCGCTCGATGAGCTGCGACGAGATGCAAGGCTTCCTGCTCGGCAAGCCCGTCAGCGCTGACGACTTCGGCGCGCTGCTGAGGGGACGCATGATGGCCGCGTGAGCACGCCGGCTCGCTTGCAGTCTTGTTGCGGTACGCAGGCTGTGCTAGCCGGCCTTGCGTTCGCTATGCTCGCTATGTGCGTTATGTTCGTCGCGTGAGGATTCGTTCGCCGTGACCAGAAGCGGCGGCGCAGCCTGCACGATCTGCGCCGCTTCACGCCGCGTGAGCTTGCCGTCCACCGACGCGCCGCAATCCATCCTCAGTTGCTGGTAATAGATGTTGCCGACCACATGCGCGTTGCCCTGCAACTCGACGAAGTGATCGGCAATCAGATCGCCGACGATCCTGCCGTTGACCACCACGTCGTAACCGTGCACGGTGCCCTCGATCGAGCCACGGTCGCTCAGCACCAGCAGCGCCTGGCTGCCCGGCGCGCCGCTGACGTTGCCCTTCACGTGGCCGTCCATGCGCAGGCCCTCGCTGAACTGAAGGTCGCCTGTGATGCGCACGTCCTGGGCGATCAGGGTCGCGAGCCTGGTCTGTTCGATGCCCGTGTGTTTTTTCTTGCTAAACATAATGGTTTCCTGGAAATAAAAAGGATCGTCGCGTGATGGCGCTGGGCCGACGGGACGGGTGGTTTGTTGCGGTGGCTAGTTGAGGCGACTCGTCTAGATCGACCCGCTGCAGCGCTCGCTCAATGTCGCGGCGTGCCGGGCCGCGCGTTGCTCTGACCGCGCAAAAACTGCAATTCCGCACTGAGCCGGGCGACCTCGGCGGCGGCGCTGTCCGCTGCCTTCTGCACCGCCGCGCGCGCGGCCGACTCCTCCGCCAGCGCCAGCCGCGCACGGGCCAGCTCCGTCTGCTGGTTGCCTTCGTCGACGGATTCAGCCGCGCATGACTTCACCGCCGCGCCGCCGCGCGACGCGTGCCAGCCGGCCAGCGCGGTCGCGCCGAGCACGGCGCTGAGCAGACACGCGGCGGACCATAAGGCGATTCGCCAGGCCAATGGCCGCGCAGGCTGCAACGTATAGTCGCGCCGGCTGAGACCGTGCGCGATGCGGCCTGCCCGGCGATCGACGCGCCGGCCGATGCGCCACTCAGCCATGAGGCGTCGGCGCGAACAGCGCGAGGTAGTCGGCGGGATTGACCGGCGCGCCGTTGACGAGCACTTCGAAATGCAGATGCGGCCCCGTCGAGCGGCCGGTGGAGCCGACATCGGCAATATATTGGCGCGGCAGCACCAGCTCGCCGACATGCGTGACAATGCGCGACGCGTGACCGTAGCGCGTCGTGAGCCCGTTGCCGTGATCGATCTCGACCGCGTTCCCGTAGCCCGCCTTCTCGCCGGCGAACACCACGCGGCCGCCCGCGGCCGCCCGAATCGGCGTGCCGGTCCGGGCGACCAGATCGAGGCCCGGGTGAAAGCTCAATCGATGCGTGAACGGATCGCTGCGATTGCCGAACGACGAGCCAAAGCGAGCGCCGTCGACGGGCATGCGGCCGGGAAAGGCGGCGTACGCGAGCGCGTGATCGGCGGTCTGCTGCTCCAGCGCCGACAGCGTCGCGGCGATGCAATCGAGCTGTTCGCGCGTGTGCGCGGCATCGGCGCGGCCGCGCGTGAGCGGCACCAGCTCGCTGCAGCGCCGGGGCGGCAACGCGGGACCGCCTGCGCCGTCGGTGGACGACATGTCGACTGCGGACGCCGGGCCCGGCGTAGCCGGTGCACTCGGCGCACCCGATGCGCGCGGCGCCGGCCGCGGCGTATTCAGGCGAGCTTCGAAATCCCGCAACGTGTCGACTTGCGCGGTCAGCCGCGCGATGCGCGGCTCGATCTGCGCGACCGACGCGCTCAGTTTGCCGAGTTGATCGATTGCGTAATCGTGTTCGACGCGCTTGTCGCCGTGCGCGCCGGGCGCTTCATGGACCGGCCAATGCATGCCGATCGCAACGCCCCCGGCAAGCGCCAGCAGCGCCGCGCCGCAAGCTGCGCCGAGCGCGATCGACAGCGCCGTGCGGCGCGTGACGAAACGGACCGAGCCACTGGAAAGCCAGTTGCCGGCGTGGAACACGGAAGCCATTAACGGCTCCCCGCGCGCGCCGTGCCCGCGGTGCGAAGGCGTGCAAACGCGGCCCGGCGAACGCATGGCGACATGGACACCGTGAACGCGTGCACGACGCGACGCGAGGAGAAATGGGACAGGAGATTGGTGAACGGGACTGACTGCATACGACATCCACCGGACACAGGCCGGCGGCGGATAGATTACAAAGGGCGTCGAATATCGCCCGGCTGCGCGACGCTCCATCTCAAATACGGAGCGGCACGCGGACATGCCGCGTGCGGTGCATCAGCAACGTCCCGCAGGCGCCGCCGCCATTCCCGTTGCGCAAGCTGTGCGATGATCCGCTCAAGCCGATCGTTCGGTATCCTGCACGATTTCGTCAGGCCCATCGAGCATCTTGAGCCGCGCGGCTAGCGTGTCGCTCGCGCGCGTCATCGGCATGCGCAGTTCATCACGGATCAGCCCTTGCGCGGCGAGCAGTGACTTCACCGGCCCCGGATTCGGTTCGTCGAACGCCGCCTGGATCAGCGGCGTGAGCGCGTGAAAAATGCGTCGGCCCTCAGCGAGTTGCCCCTCGGCCAGCGCGCGATACAGCGCGACGAAACGTTCCGGGCGCAGATGCGCGGACGCCGCGATCGCCCCGCTGCCACCCAAACAAAGGGTGTTGAAGATCGCCATGTCGTCGCCGGCGAGCACTTGCAGGCGGCCGTCGCGGATCAGCGCGAGCGTGGTGTCGAGCGAACCCGCGCAATCCTTCACAGCGCGAATCCGCGGATGCGCCGCGAGCGTGAGCAGCGTGTCGAGTTCGAGCCGCACGCCGGTGCGGTACGGAATGTCGTACAGCACGACCGGCTTGTCGCTTGCATCGGCAAGCGCGGTGAAATGGCCGACAATGCCCGCTTGCGACGGCCGGATGTAGTACGGTGCGGCGATCAGCACGCCGGCGATCGGCAGCGGGTTCAGTTGCCCGATCCGCTCGCGCATGCTCGCCGTGTGATTGCCCGACACGCCGACCAGCACCGGCAGCGCCCGCGCGGCAGGCGCGTGATGAGCGGCGGCGTGTGCGACGTCGAGAATCGTTGCCAGCACGGCGTCCTGTTCGGCGGCGTCGAGCGCGGCCGGTTCGCCGGTCGTGCCGAGCGCGACCAGCCCGGCGATGCCCGCGTCGGCATAGCGGCGCACCAGCGCGCGCAAGGCGGCGTGATCGACGGCGCCGTCGGCGAACGGCGTGATGAGCGGAACCCAGATACCCGAAAAATCAGACATGCTTTTACCTCGATGACGCGACCGTATCGATTCCGTTCAGCGGTACGAGGGAAAACTCAGGGCAGGCCGCAGGCGGGCGGTTGACCGGCTATTCCGTCGCACATCTGACGACGGAACAGACGCACGATGGATTTTCATCCTGCTTTCCGGTCAATCCAGGCAACGCTTTCAGGATCTTCCTTTTGCACCTGTCTAATGCGCTGTCTAACCGCTGTCTAATAAATTGCTGACCTCACGCGCGCTTGGGAATTTTTAGACGTACCTCGCTGACCGGCACGGTTCGCCGCTTGATGTAATCCTCAGTCTGTTTCGACGTCGAGTGCGCGGCTGCTTCCTGCAGGTCTGTAATGTCATATCCAGCTTTGCTGGCGTCTGTTAGCCCCTTGGCTCGAATCGACTTTACCGTGTACCCCAAGCCCTGCAATCCTACCCGCTTGACGGCCCGAAGCCATGCTGCCCGAACGGCGGTGGCCTCATACTCCGACCCGTCTATCGCGTGGATGACGTTCGCCTCGCCGATGCGCTTCACCTTGCCGTCGATCTCCCTGATGCGAGAAATGACTGCGGCAATCTCGGGCGAGGTCACGATGTCTACTGCGATACCGCTAGAATCCTCAGTCTTGGTAGGCAGGAAGTGAATCACGCCTGCCGCCTCGTCGACCTGCGACCATTTGAGCAGCCGGATTTCGGTTGAGCGCTGCATGGTCAGATAGCACAGGTCGACAAAGCACTGCATCATCGCCCCGGTCTTCACGTGAGAGGTTAGGGTTTTGCCCCGCCAGGTGTACTCATAGCTGACCATCGCGGCGCGGATGGCGGAAAAATGCTCGTCTGTAATGTAGACCGTGCTCGGCTTTGGCTTCTTCAGCTTCACTTCTTTGCATGGGTTGGCGTCGATCTTGCCGTCATCGACGCACCACTGAAAGAATCCTGACAGGAACGCGCGCATCACGCGTTGCATCGGCAATTTGTCTTCGTATTTTGTCTTCAGCCACTTCGATACATGCGTTGGCCGAACATCTTTGACGTTCGCGTTCCGGAAACCGCTGCCGGCGTACTTGCCGTAGCTTTTCCACGCCCGCTCCTTGTGCTTCGCCTTGTGCAGTTGCACGTACTCGTCGATCAGTGGGCGCATGTCGCCCACCCCTTCCGGCCTCTCGAAACGCTTGCGCTCCTGGCCGAGCCGCTCGAGCAGTTTCGATTCGGGCTCGGTCTGTTCGCATAGCCTGATCCATTGACCGGTGCGCGGCTCGACCCAGTACCATGCACCGTGCTTCGGATAGACGCGCGGGTATTTTGCTTTTTTGCGTGTGGCCATGGTCAGTCAAAGCAGAGTTCAACGATTCCCGGGCCGTCGCCATTTGTCGCAAGCCCGACCTTTCTGGCCGCGAGCGCTTCATACGTCGACCAGGTCATGACGATACTGCGATCGTCGCGCTGCGTCACCGTCACGCCGAACTGATCCTTGAACCACTCCGCCTGCTTGGAGTAACGGCGTTTGCCGGTGATCTCGACGAGGTCGCCCGGCGACATGAGCCGACTAGCCATCATAGTCCCCTGGGTATTCATTCCCTACCTCCCAAACCCCAAATCCGTTTTGTGGTTTCGATTATGCGTTGTGCTGCTTCGATCATGCCGCCTGCTTCTCCGCCTTCATTGGGAGCGTCTGCCACTCGTACTGGCAGCATCGGCAGTGATGGACCAGATGGTCCCTGTTTGCGTATTCGTTCCAGGCGACGACTCGCGTCCACCGATATGAGGGCATGCCGTACTCCTTCGCCTGCCGACGCTCGCCCTTCGGCCAGAATCGACGCATCACGTTGGCGCTGCCGCACTTCGGGCACGGCAAGTCGCATGGTTTTATTTGATCGCTCACGCCTTCACCTCCACATACTCCGTTTTGATCATCGCGACCTCGGTCGCCCTAATCCTTCGCTCCGCTGCCTCAACTTCCGGCTTCCAGCGCCTGACCAACTCGCGGTCCCAGACCAACTGACACTCGCGGCACTCATCGCCCCACTTCACACCGTGGCTGCACTTGTCACCGATCATCTTCATAGTCTCCGCATTCTTCGCACGCGCTTGCGTATGCAACGCCGTGATCGCAGTACGTGTTGTCCGTCCAATGTCCTAGCCCGCAGTCATACGCATCTTCGAATGGCGCGAAGTACCAGCAGTCATAGAACTCTTCGAACATAACTTGCCAGCGACGCGACGCCTCTTGCGCTCGCTTCGCGATTTTTCGGATCTTCATCACGCCCTCCTAGCCCTAACCGGCTCCCGCACCACCCTCAACCCAACTAACGTCATCGTGACAGGCCCGTCAAAATAGTCCGCGGCCATCTGCACGCACTTCGAGCACACGTCGTGTACTTGCTGCGCGGTGGGTTGCTTTGATAGCGAGATTGAGCGGGCGGATTCGGTGAATGCGTGGAGGCTGTCATGAGTCATTCCGTCTCCTTCGTATAGCGCCCCGGACAACCGCCGCCCGCGTAGTCGAACCCGGCGCACCCGTTGTCGGAATGCTGGCAGGGATTGCCGCACTCAGACGAGCACGGAATGACAACCCGGCCTTTGGCCTTTTCGAGTGCGAGGAACGTTCGTGCTTCGGGAGCGCTCAACTCTTTCCCATCCTCAACGAAGAGGCCTTTATAGCCTTTGGGGTAGCGAGCATTGCGGATGAAGCCGTCGATGTTCATGCAAAGGCTGTAGGTTTTGCTTCTGTCGTGTACGTGGATCATTTGGCCTCCGCAAACATGTCGATTGTTTTTGTGTCGCGCCCTGGTTCGGGCGGCAGTTCAATCCGTGCCGTTATGATCAGCTTTGCGCCGGCCGGCAAGTCTTCGGCATAGGCCAGGAATCCCGGCCCCGTCACGAGCCCGCTATTGCCGAAGAATCTGCCGTGCTCCTTCTGGTCGGAGACGACTTCGAAGCGTGTTTCCGGGTTGCTTGCGGACAGA
This sequence comes from Paraburkholderia panacisoli, assembly GCF_008369935.1. Lineage (GTDB taxonomy): Bacteria > Pseudomonadota > Gammaproteobacteria > Burkholderiales > Burkholderiaceae > Paraburkholderia > Paraburkholderia panacisoli. Next base: position 135,704 of record NZ_VTUZ01000005.1, read on the forward strand.
ACCCGATTCGGTTCTTTGTGTCGCAAGCACTTCCACCGGTCGCCGCTGTAATGCTTCACCTCGAAACTGTTGACCATGTCCCGCTGTGTGTCATACCGGAATATGTCCCATTCCTTGCAGTCGGGATGGGAGCATTTGACGCGGAATGTCCATTCGCGTTTCATGCCTTCTCCTTCGCTGCCTGCTCGATGGCGCCCACAAATTCCTTCTTCGAAGGTGGGACGCCGACGCATCGGAGGGTCAGGTAGACCTCGCTTGTGATTTCGATGTTCCGGCGCATGAGCACTTCGAAAAGCGCCTTCAACACATCACGCGATGCGCACTCGGCTGGCTGGGCGGTGTAGAGCGGAACGTCGTCATCTCGAACCTTGGCTCCGACAAGGGCAACACCATCGCCTATGTCGAAATCGTTTCTCGCGATCCAGCCGAATGGCACCGCCTCACTCTTGCCACCCTCGGCTTGCGCATCGCTCGATGCAAGAGCGGTGCGGGCCTCTGCGTCCTCGGCGCGCTCCAGCAAATCGGTTTGATGCTGGCGCGCTGCGTCGGTTACTGACTTCTGGAATGCCAGATCTGATTCGACGGAGGCAATGCGGGCGTTCGCGGATTCGAGAGCATCGGCGGCTTCGTCGTAAATTTGGGCAGCCTGGTCTTTGTATCTTGGGGCGGAAATGCTTCGTATGTATGCGGCCCGCTCGCGAAGCTTGTTAATCAGGTAACTCATTGTTTGTCTCCATTGGCGAGGACGCGAATAGCGTTGGCTTCTGACCGATAAATCATCGCCATCGTGTCGGAAGTGTGATTGCCACATGCCGCGAATTCATCGGCTCGCGCGTCCATGAATGCGCCTGCTTCCTCTAGCGCAGCGCGGCGGGATGCAGCCAGCAGATCAAGAACGGCGTCCATTACGTCATCATCGACATAACGCCGCGTTCGCGCGTAGATCGATTGCTCCAGTTCATCTTTAGTCATTGCCTGATCCGGGTTCTGGCTGGGCAGCGGTCATCGCATACAGCGCACGGCCTTCCGGTGTCAGCGAAACGAGCACCGCGGCGGATTGCCCCGGAGCTTGGTCGCAAAGCGGGTGATGCACAATGCCTGCGAAATAGCCAAGTCTCGCGCACTTGCACGCTTTGCCAGCTTTCGCGGGCTGGGTGGAGAGAGGCGCAATATCAGGGTTGCCCTTCCAGCCATGCGGGCGAGCATCTTCTTCCTGCTTCATACCCTGTTCTTCAGCGCGTCGAATGCACTCATCAAGTCCGCGTTGCTTCATCTCGTCCATATGACTGGCAGACACCGCCTCCCCCGTCTGTGCTGGCTGCGTCGCCGTGGCTTGCGGGGATGCTGCGCGGGCTTGCCATGCTGCCCATGCGTCGCAGATCGCGGTGTACTTGTAGTCGTGGCCATTCCGCGTCAGACCATCGGCCCGTAGATCGAACTCGACGCGTGCCCACGCCTCAAACGCCGCCCGCTCATCGTCCTGCACGGCAGATGCGGGCCGGGATGGTTGCGGGGCGGCTAGGATCGAAGCGCGGCATTCATTCCAGCCGTCCACGTAGGCACATTTCACTTCGTGTTGATCGCCTTCCTCTGCCGAGCCGCCGTAATATTTCGGATCGGGCAGTTTCGCCTTCGTAACTGCCTCAATAATTCCGGCTTGCCACGTGATGTATTCATCGGGCGTAACAGGCTTGCCATCAATGAAATACTCCATCGCAGGCTTGTAGAGTCCGCGCAGGGCATACGCGGGCGAACCAGCCACCGCCTCCCCCGATTGCGCTGGCGCGGCAGGGGATGCGGGGAGCAAGGCGCGTACAAAATCCATCAGCGAGTCTTCGTCGAACCGAATTCGACCCCCACTATCAACATCAGAGTAGTAACTCGCGGTCTTCATGATCTCGTCATGTGTCATTTCAAATCACCATATGTCACTGATACGATGCCGTTTTTACGATCATCCCACCCGTCTTGGTAGGCCTTCTTGATGTGGTTAGCCAAAGCGTTTCTAAAATGCTCGTAACCGCATTCGGCCAATTGCCAGAGTTCATTTGCAATTGCGACGTGCCCCCACCCATCCGGCGCGGCCGATTTGCTTGCAGATAGCAGTTCGAGTTCGGCCTGCTTGCGTCCAATATTCCAGTATGGCGTGAGCCAATGATCATCGCTCGGCGGAACATTCATGTTCTGGTAGCCAAAAGCCATTGCGCCGTCGATCGCTTCACAAGTGAGCTTGCGCTCAAGCTGGATCTGCTCGGATGTCATGCTCTTGCGGATCTGTTCGTCTGTCATCACCCATCCTTTATCTCAGCAAGCCATTTCTGCATCTGCGCGACGGCCATCGCTAGTTCGCCGGGCCACAGCGCGCGGCGCTCTACGCTTTGCGCTGTCTTCTCGGCCATCGCTGCGATGAGGCGCAGGTTTAGGGCGTTGGTCGTGGCGTCCTCACTCATCGCTAAGCGGCAGACAGCGTAGCTCTGGCGCGATCAAGTACGTAATGCATCTTTTCTTCGCCCGCGTCTTTCATCTTTGCGATGGCAAACCCGATTGCTTCATCGATTGTGTCGCCACCCGCAACCCGAAAACCCGTTCCCACATGCGTCACTCGAAAACGCTCGGCATCGATGTCGAACAGCACGCCGAGCTGCACTATTTGCTTATCGAAGAAAGGATTGAAGTGAACGACGAACGTTTCGCCGCAATTGTTCGGCAGATCGACTGGATCGCCAACCATCTCTAAGGTTTCGCCTTTCACGCAATGAATATGGAATCTCACGTTCATCGACCTCGAAAAAAAGCCGACCCATACCGGCGTCGGCAAAATCACACGCACTCTCGTGGAGCCGGAAGGGCGCCAACGATGATGCTGGGGGGGTGCCGCTGCATCGGCTTACCGGGAATACGCGTTAGCCAATCCGTGCGATGCTGCGGCAGTAAAGTTAGGCGGCCATCAACGCCAGTTGCTTGTGTGTCGCATCGACTTCGATCAGGAACTGGCGCAACTCCGCTTCGTATGCCCGGATCTCTTCATCGTCGCGCTCGACGCGAAAGACGAACAGTTGAAGCTTCTCGGGCATCTTCGGATCGAACGAGATGAAGTCTGCGAAGTCGGCGTTGGTGATGAGGAAGTTATGCAGCACCTGAGGCTTGTAGACAGGCGGGAGGCGATTGCCTGTCAAATATTCCAAGTGCGTCTTACTCTTGGGGCACTTGATCTCGACGAAGCCTTTGCGCTGCCGCTGTTCCGCGAAGCCATCGACGCTGCAACCGACCATCAGCTTTTCCCAGTAGGCGAACCCGGCTTCCTGCACGAACAGGCCGGTCTTCGCCTCGTAAGCCATGCGGGCGAATGGCTCGCGCTCGATACCGTTCTGAATATCGCGCGACGTGAATTCATCTTCACAAGGTTCGCCCAGCAGGCGCTCAAGCGCCAGTTGCACGCGATAGTCGGCCCGCGTGGCTGCCTCGCCTGATTTGACCTTAGCGAGGATCGCAGACGCCTTGGAGCCGGTCGCACGTCCAGCGCGATCCGCCTTCCACTCGGGTGTCCCTTGGGCATGCTCAGAAAGAATGTACGGGATCATTGCGGCGCCCCTTCTTTAGCCATTTGACGTTGAAAATCGGCCTGCAACTCCGCGTCATCGGAGCCGGGTTCGCGCTGCGGCGTAGTCGCTGGCATATCGATGGTCTTGCCATCATCCGGAGCCCTCATCAGTTCCTCCTTGCGGTTCTTCACGGTCGCCTTGAACGTGTCGTAGGCCTTCTTATCGCCACTCGCATTGATGATCGCCAGGCCGCCTTCCCAGACCGTTTGCAATGCCGCCTCACTTGCTGCCTCTTTGGCCTTGTTGCACCATGCAGTGAGGACATCGGGCGCACAACCGGCAGACTGCTGGGGCCGAATGGATTCCAGCCCCTCGCCTCCTTCCGTGTCTAGGAAGTGGATCGCTTTGTTAAGCCTGTCGGTCTTCGGCCAATATTTGTACGCCTGCTTCACGCACGTTTTCTTGATCATCTCGCCCGGATCGGTTTCCCACGGCCCGCGCTTGCCGGGACCGTTGCGCTTCCACGATTCCGACCGATCGCGGATCGCGTAGGCCGCGTCAATATCCATCGTGTGCGTCAGATACTCGCCGTCAGCCGTCTTCACGACCACATAGACGCCGACGATCTCGCTGCGGTCCTTCGCGAAGGGGTTGAACTGGTGCAGCGGCATCTTGTCCATGCCGTTGAGCGCAAACGTGTCCTTCTCGTGCACCAGTTGTGCCTGCGCCCATTTGATCCCGCCGTCTTGGATTGCGAGGTCAATCAGGCCCATATAGCTGATTTCGAGACAGATCTTGCCCTTACGCGGAACGAGATAGGCCTGCTTCTTGGCAGGGTTCAGGCTGATCCCTATGGCGGCTACGTTCGTCACGGCATCGATGACAGACTGCTTGTTGTTCATCGCCTGCGTGAGCGCATAGTCGTTTCCAGAAATCATCTGAATCGCGAATCCTGCCTCGCGTTCAAAATTGATCGACCTGTCGACGCTCACAGCCTCGAAGCTGGCGCGGACGCCGTAAATCTCGTCCGTAATTAGTGCGACGGCGTTGCTCATGCTGCTTTCTCCGATTCGATGGTGTCGGGAAATTCGATGAATTCGATCTTCCCGACCCAGTTGCATGCCGTCTGATACGTAACGCCGTAGTGGCTGGCCACGAGATTTAGGATTTCAACGTCGCCCGGGCCGCTCTTGATGAACTCGACTCGTTCGCGCCGCTTCTGCTCGGCAATCGCCGCATCCTGTTCGGCGCGGATGCGGGCGGCCTCGGCTCGCGCTGCCGCTTCCTCTGCCTCACGTTTGGCCCGTGCCTCAGCCTCAATCGCTGCCAGGCGCGCGCGTTCGACTCGTTCCTGCTCGGCCTTCACTGCGTTAATCTCGGCTTGCTGGCGAGCGATTTCCTCGCGCTGCTTTCGAAGCTCGGCTTCTGCCGCTTCTCGCTCTGCTTGCAACTTCGCCGCGGCGGCTTCGCGTTCGGCCCGCAACCTGGCTTCCTCTGCTTGCCGGGCGGCTCTCTGCTCAGCCTCAACCCGCTCCCGCTCCGCCCTATCCTTCGCTTCCTGCTCACGGCGGGCGGCTTCGGCCTTGCGTTCCCGCTCGGCCAGTTCCGCACGTTGGCGCTCGATCGATTCGCGCTCTGCGGCGAGTCGGGCTTGCTCCACTTCCAACACGATCTGGGCGATAAGCATTTCCTTCAGCTTGGCGACCGTCGCCATTTGTGCGGCTTGGGCCTCGCCCGCGAACTCGAAGTACTCTTCGAGCGTGATCTCGGTCGTTTCCAGTTCGCTGATCGCCGATTCAAGTTCATCGGAAGTGCGGCCCATCGCAACGACCACGCAATCCTTGATCTCGTCGATCTTGGCGCGGATGCCGTCGATGCGGGCTTTGTCCGCGGCGGCCTTGCGCTGCCGCTCGACTTCTACCTCTGCGTCCCACGCATCGCGCAGCTTCTGCAACCGCGCCTCTTCAGCTTGGGTGATCTCGATCAGGCGCTTCTCTTCCTGAATCACCGCCTTACTGAACTTCGTCGCATCGTCCCGTGCATCCTTGCCAGCCTTCTCGATGGCAATCCGTGCGTTCTTCAGCGTCATGTAGGCGGAATGAGCCTGCTCGCGCCCGGCCGGGTTTTTGATCTCGACGATGTCGGCGTATTTCTTCGACAGTTCGATTAGCGTCTTTTCATGCTCTGCGGCGCCTAGTGCTACTGCTGCGCGCTCGGGGACCGTCAATTCCGTGGCTTGGCTCACGCTACCTCCGTAGGATTGTTCTCGATCGCCAGAAGCGACTGAATGCGCGAATTCAGCTGCGTCACTCGTGCTTGAAATTCGGCCGTCAACTTGCGCTTCTCACGTTCCAGGTTGGCGACCATTCCCTCTCGCGGGTCAAAGTCATCCGGCACGTCGATCTCGAACTCGTGCTGGCGAACGATGACGATTTCGGAATCGTGCGCAGTGCGGTCATACGTTGAGAAATCGAACTCCATCCCCTCGACATAGCCGTGCTTGTCCAGGTCATACCGCGATGTTTTGCGGGCATTGATGAAACCTTTGATCGTTACCTTCATCTCTTTCCCCTTCCTCTCTGTGTTCTCGGTGCGTCAAGCCGACGCGCGTTGTCGTTCTTTCAGCGCTGCCTTGTAGCTCGCCTTGGCTTCTTTCTTCGTGCCGCACCATTCACCCTCAACGTCGCGTCGATAGTCATACGGATAGGCTTCGTATCGGTACATGCGGTATTCGTAGCCGTATCGATCGCGCGGCGCGTTGCCGTATGCTTGACGCTGCTCGAACACCGGAAGGCGGCCGTTCGTCAAAAACTCACCGAATGATTCGCAGCCGTCGCGATCACGCCATTCGTCCGCTTTCGTGCGCTTGCGCGGCTCTGGCGCGGGTTCGTTGTTGAGTTGCACGAACTCCCTTCCTGCCCTGGTTGCAAAGAAAATGTCATCGCCGCCAGTGGCCGCGTTGCCCTTGCGACTCGTCATATAGCCAGCGGAGACCAGCCCGACGCACGCTAGCCAGTCCTTACCGCCCTCGCCGGTGATGAAGTAGTTCCGGTCATGCCGGATATGTCCGTACTGATCGGCGCCGATGGTATGGCGAAGGATTTCAACCCAATCGCTCACGCCAACCTCCGGCCCGTCAACGGGTTGTAGACACCTCGCTCGGGCGCATGCTTCGGATGAAACACCCACCGCTCGCCCAGCGCTTCAATCGCCCGCTTGCGCTTCGCTTCAGGGCTGTTGTCTGCGGCCTCGACCATCTGGCGAAGCATGGCTTTGCGTTGGGCCTCAAATGCGTCGAACATGTCAAATCCCCAGTAGTTGTTTTGTAATCAGTCCAGCGATGGTGAGCAATGCACCGCCGAGTGCGCAGATGCGGATCTCGACGTACAGGCGGTCGAGGCGGGTTAGGCGTTGCTCGTCGGCCAGGCGTTGGCGGCCGGTGTCGGAGATGCAGACGGTCATGCCGTCGTCGTAGTCGTATGTGGCGCTCATTCGGCACCTCGCGCGCGGAGCATGGCGTCGGCCCACGCAGCCGGCCATTGCACATAGTGCTGTTTCTCAAACTCCGAATTCCATGCTTGAGCGAGAGTTCGATGAGCGTTCACGCGCTCGCAGTAGTCGCGTATGCGCGGACACTTCATATCTTCAATCCCGAGGTATTCGTCCCAGCCGTAATACTCATTGCGCTCTTCATCCGTCATTTCGGCGGGAATTTGCACGCTCGGAGGCGGGGGTGGCATGACTGGCTTAAACCACGGCTGCGGCTCTGCTGGTGCATGCGCAATGAAGTAATCACGCGCCGTCAACCCGAGATTGATGCTCGGCATGTCGTTCAAATCGCCGCACCATGGGAACGCGCGGCCTCCGGTTTCGATCTCGCTCATGCCATACCTCCAAAATACCGGGCCTCAGCGTCAAGCAGAAGCCATCGGTCGTCGTCCCAACTGGACGCGCGCTCGGATTCGGTAAGCGGTTCCGGCTCGCCATCCGATCCGGCCAGCAACGCATCGTCATGCCATGGCAGCGTATCGACCAATCTCTGTCTCGATTTCATGATGTGTAGTCCTTATTTGTAGGGTGTCGGCCCTGGCGGATTTGAGCGTCACGCACTGGAATTCGTCAGGGCTCCGGCCTCGCCGATAGGCCGGAAATTGCATTCGGTCTCATGCTCGCTCCGCTGCTCCCCAATCGGTCTCGCGGTATGGGCATTGCTCCCGGCGTAAAATCAGTTTTCTTTCGGGGCGTGAATGGTGATGTCGCGTTGGCGCCCACCATCAACCTTGATTTCCTTCGTCACGTCGTGCCCCTGGCGGCGGACCAGTTCAACCGTGAGGCTGACGAACGCGCCAGTCAGAACGGCGAGAACATCGGAAACTGGTTCATCATCCAACGCCTTTTCGATTGCCGTGCCGAGGTTTTCAATGGCGCTCATTGCCTTCCTCTCGTTTCGTTATTCAAACCCAGCGCTGCCATGAAGCGAGCAAATGCCGCCGCATCAACCGCATCCTGAATGCCCTGCTGCTCGTCCACCCATGCGCGAGTGAACTCGATCCACTCGTCTAAGTCGCTTTTCATGGTTCACCTCACCAAAACTTGCTGATGAAATGCATGGCGATGTAGATCAACCCTCCAACCCCTGCTATCGCGCACAAGGTCAGCAGGATGGCTAGAACCTCAATCGCTGTGAATCCGCGTTGCTTTCTCATGCCCGCCTCCATTCGGTCTTCCGCTTCTGCGAATCCTGACGGCGCTCATCGGCGCCACGCACAAACAGAATGAGCGCGAGGTCGGCGACAAAGAGCAAGGCGATCCAGTGGTAGATGTTCATTTGAACGCTCCTAACATATGGTCACGTTGAATTCCGCCGACGCTTCGCGCTTGGCCGCTTCGAAGCATGGCGAACACGATTTCAGGCTGATTTCGAATGTCGGCCAATAACTCTTGTGAGTGCGAGTCTCGACTCCCTCGGCGAGCGTCTTGCATTTGTCGCAGTGATCGAGAGTGCGGACGGTCATGGGGCGGTTTCGCCAGGCATCAAGCGCCGTCGCGTTCATCTTTAACTCCCGGAGCGATCAGATTCAGCGCGATCTCCCGGAGGAGATGGTCTGTCAATGTGCCGTGCGGTAATGGCAAGGCATTAAGTTCAATTAGGTCTTTCGCTAGTAAGGACATGGTGGTCTCCATTGCGCCGCAGCGCATAGTTGTCCTAACGGCGCACCGCACGACGCGGCACGCGGGTATGTTTGATACAACAGTCTCAGTGGAGCGCCCTACGCACTGATTGCCGCCAGCGCCGGTTCTGACCGTTGGGGCGGCTTCGCTCAAGGCGCTCCACTGAAACTGCATCCAGACCGACCGTGCATCTGGCCGGCCTGGCGGGTGCTAACCTTTACCTCGCCAGGGTTAGCTGGGCGCCTTTCGGAAACGGATCATCTGTCCGCCATTTCGTGGCTTTTACATGCAGCCGCCACGGCCAGGAGCTGGGCGCTGTCGACCGAAGCCATCGCGCCTATTCATCCCAAACTAGATTTTTAAAGAACCCTCAGGCTTCGAGGTGCGCCGTTGCGCTGGTGCTGCGTGTTTGCTGCGAATGAGTTCATACTACACACCGTGTGAGTTTTCGTCAAACTCTTTTTGTGAGTTTTATTTCGGGGTAATTTGTGAGTTCCCGTTGTATGGACGCAAAAAAGCCCGCTCGATGGCGGGCTGTATGCAAACTGCGTGAGTAACCGGCGGGAAACTATGACACCTAGAAGACCTCTGTCTTGGCTTTGATGACGCCGCAAATGGTGGCGTTGCCGTTGACTTCAAAGATGCGGTTAGGCCAATTCGGGTTCAAAGCCTTCAGGAATTTCCTCCCTCCTTCAATGATGAGTTGCTTGAACGTAGCCTCGGATTCATCATCCAGGCGCACGACGACCAGCGATCCATTTTCAGCATAAGCGTGAGGCTCGACCAGCACCAGATCGCCGTCTTTGAATGAGCGCTTGCCAGTAGGGTCGTACATGCTCTCGCCACACACCCTCAGCCAGTAAGAACTCTTCGACACCCTGACAGGTGCCTCGATCCATTGCTCCGCGTCTCCCGGCGCAAAATTGTCCACGATGCGTTCCCAAGCTCCAGCCTGAACCCAAGAGATCAACGGGTACGGTCCCGTCCCTTCAGGTCCTGGCTCAGTGTTGTTGTTACCGATCTTATCGCCCACCACCCTGAGCGAATCGGTAATCATGCCTGAGATTTGACGCTTTATCGACTCATCAGTAGTTGCTGAATTGTGGTTGGAATTTGCGGCAGCCGACAACAGGTCATCAGCGCTGCACTGCAATGCATCAGCGATTTCGCGGACCCTCGACAGAGGTGCCCCGCCCCTTTTTTTCCAGTTTGTAATCGTGTTGGTCCCCGTCCTCAGCTGAACCGCTAACCACGCCGGTTTCTTGCCGAGCGTCGCCAACTTCTGGGCGATCACAGGCCACGGAATATTTGTCGTTTCCATTTGCGAAGGGTACTTGTTCATACACGACTTGTGACTCACAACGTGAACTCACAAATATCTTGCGCAAAACTCACGGCGCGTGTATATTTGTGAGCATGGAACCGACAAACACCAAACCCGAATCTGAAGCGATGCGCCGCGCCATCAAAGAGGCAGGCGGTTTGAAGGCTCTCGCCGATGCACTTGGCGAGCAGCCGAACACCGTCTCCAACTGGATTAATCGCGGTGCGCCGATCGACAAGTGTCCATCCATCGAGCATATCACTGGCGTTCTCTGCGAAGAACTGCGCCCGGAATATGACTGGGCCATGTTTCGCAAAGTCTTGTGTGCGAAGGGTCGCGGAAAGGCTGGTGGTGGATCGGGCGGAAAGAGCAAAGAAGCAAAGGCGCGTGGGCAAGCAATCTAACAACACAACATAACTAAGGGGCGGGGGGTTGTAGGTCATATCGCGTTTTTATGGGGGTCTTCGGACCCCCTTAATCTCGCCCTCCTTCAACCTGTAAAGCAATAGGTAAAGCCATGAAAGATAACAATCAAGCAGAAATGCCGTGGTTCCAAGTGCTCCCGAAGATCAGTTTCGTGAGCGACGACATCGTTCGCACATGGACTTGCAAGCGCGATGCAGTTGCATGGTGCTGGGCCCACCGCCCCAAGCGTGGAATGAATGAACCTGATGACCAGTCGATGTGCGCTCGGTTCGTCGGGATGCATGCACCGCATATGTCGCGCTGCCTGAATCAGAGAACCAAGGCGCCGATGGACATGCAGTCGCAGTACGTGAAGCTGTTCGAGCAGTACACCGGCTGGCGCGGTATCTCTCAGTTCGAGATGCGGGACCGCGGGCTGACGATCATGGAAGAAGTTATTGCGCAGAGGGCGGCGTAATGCGCACCGCGATCTTCATCCTTTGTGTCGTTGCCTTCGGCGCTTGCCTGGTTGCAACGATCCTGATTCCGTTCTTTGGAGGTTGATATGAATGCAGCTGATCGCGCGATTACCGACGAAGAACGGGAGTCGCGGATAGAGCAATTGGGTGCCGCGATGGTTCTCGCAACGGATCTGACCGAACGCGCGCGACTATGGCGCCGACTGAAGGATGAGATCGCGGCACGCTCGCCGGCACAGGTGGTGAAGATGGAAGCGCAGAAGGGGTTGCGATGAACACGTGCAAAACCTGCCTCAAACAAACGCTCATGTGGCTTGTGAACCACCAGCTTATTCGCGGTTCATTCGTCGACTGGGCAATGGAAAAGTTCGATCTGAAGGAGTTTTGAATGGAAAACGGCGTTGTCTTGGCTATCGATCTTAGCGACCAATGCGTGACCGTGCGTGAGCATGGCCCCGCCGATTATCACGTTGAAATCGAGGGCAATCTCGGTCTTGATAAGTCCTCGTCGATCTTTATGGCGCCAGAGGAGGCGAAGCGTCTTGCTGACGCTCTGCTGTACGTCTGGAAATTCACGCGCACGGAATAAGCAATGGCCGGCGACTGGATCAAGATGAGGGTATCACTGACGCGCGACCCGCGTGTGATCCGCATGGCCGACTGGTTGGCGGGGCAAGCTGATTTTGTTTCTTGGCTTACGGTTCCCGCTAAGGAGTCCTCCGTGACATCTGCGTACGGTCACGTTACGCGTCACGTGACGGTCGCGTTATGCGTCACAGCACTGCTTGTGACATGGGGTACGGCACGCGAACAAGGGGACCGTGACGGAGACGATTTGATCCTCTCGCAATGCGATCTCGACACGATTTCCGCTATGTCTGACCTGCCCTGTTTTGGTCCCGCAATGTCACTTGTGGGATGGGCAAGGCTGACGGAAGACGGGTCCGTGATGTTCCCGAAGTTCTTCCGCGAGAACGAGACTCCGGACGAAAAGCATAAGCGGCAAGCGGCTGAGCGCCAAGCCCGTAAGCGAGAGAAGGATCGTTTTGAGGCGGAAGAGAAATCCAGAAACAGTAACGTGACAAGTAACGTGACGGATAGCGTGACAGACGACGTGACAGTAACGCACAGAGAAGAGAAGAGGAGAGAAGAGAAGAGAGAAACAAAAGCAGAGACGCGACGCGCTACGCGCTTGCCTGCCGACTGGGAGCCGAGTGATATCGACATCGAATTCTGCCAAGTAGAAAGACCGGATCTGGATGTCGAAAGCGTCGCTGCGCAATTTCGTGACTTCTGGATAGCCAAGGGTGGGAAAGACGGCGCAAAGCTCGATTGGCCCGCTACCTGGCGGAACTGGGTTAGGAATCAACGTGGCGGGAAGCCGAGCGGTCAACAAGGCAACACGACGGGGCTTGTACTGTGAAGACATTTAGCGATTTTGGAATCGACATCAGCGGCAAGAGCGGCGTAGAGGTGAAGACGACCTGCCCGCAATGCTCGCCCAGCCGGAAAAAGAAGAACTACCCGTGCCTGAACGTCAACACGGAACAGGGTTTGTTCAACTGCTGGCACTGCGGATGGAGCGGCACGCTCAAGGGCGGCGAATGGCAGAAGCCGGAAATCCGCAAGGTCTACAGCCGGCCCGTGTTCGCCACGCCGACGCAAGTTCCGGACGGCACCGTAGCCTGGTTCAAGACGCGCGGCATTGATGCTGCAGTGGTCGAGCGGAATGGCATCACCAAGGGTTCGATCTACTTCCCGCAGGTCGAGGAAGAGCGCGACTGCATCATGTTCCCCTACTTCCGCGGCGAGGAAGTCGTCAACATCAAATATCGATCGAAGGACAAGCACTTCCGCATGGCAGCCGGCGCTGAGCGGATTCTGTACGGCATCAACGATATCAACCCGGACGTGCTGGTTTGGGTCGAAGGCGAGATCGACAAGCTATCCGTCGAGATGGCGGGCCTGAAGAGCTGCGTATCGGTCCCCGACGGTGCGCCGGCCGCCGACTCGAAGTCGTACAGCAACAAGTTCGATTTTCTCACCGAGAAGGCGCTTGAGGCCGTCAAGCTGCACATCATCGCAGTCGATAGCGATGAACCGGGCGTGCGCCTTCAGGAAGAGTTGGTGCGCCGCCTGGGCCGCGAGAAGTGCCTGATCGTCGTATGGCCGAAGGATTGCAAGGATGCCAACGAAGTCCTTCTGAAGCATGGCGCCGAGATCCTGGCCGATTGCATCGGCAACGCTCGTGCCCTGCCGATCGAGGGAACCTACAGCGTCGACGACATCATCGAAGCGATCTTCAACGATTACGAATACGGCCCGGAGCGCGGCGTGTCGACGAGCTGGGCGGAAATGGATGAGACGTATCGCGTGATGACCGGCGAATGGACGCTTGTAACGGGCATCCCTGGGCACGGCAAGTCGGAATGGCTGGACGCCCTTGCTCTGAACCTCGCGAACCATTACGGATGGAATTTCGGCATCTTCTCGCCGGAAAATCAGCCGCTCAAGTATCACGTCGAGAAGATGGCAGAAAAGATCGTCGGCAAGCCTTTCATGGAAGGCTTTACGGATCGCATGTCTTTCAAGGAAATGAGCGAGTCGCTGAAATTCATCAACGATCACTTCCACTTCATGCTGCCGGATTACCCGACCGTCGATGGTTTGCTCGAGATATCCCAGCAACTGGTGCTGCGCTACGGCATTCGCGGTCTGATTATCGACCCGTGGAATGAGATCAACCCTGCCCGTGACGGAAACGTTACTGAAACGGACTACATCAGCCAGGCGTTGACGAAGATCCGCACATTCGCCCGTCGCAATCAGGTGCACGTGTGGCTGGTCGCTCACCCGACGAAGCTGCAGAAGGACAAGACGACAGGTGCCTACCCGGTCCCGACACCGTACGACGTCAGCGGTTCGGCCCACTGGCGCAATAAGGCCGACAACTGCATCACGGTCTATCGGGATGTTGTGCAGACCGGCTCGCCCGTCCAGGTGCACGTGCAGAAGGTCCGGAAGAAGACCAATGGCAAGGTCGGAATGGTCGAGTTCGTCTATGACCACATTTGCGGACGTTACCAGCCATACAAGAAGAGCGTCCTGCCGAACACGTACAACATGCATCACCGTAAGAAGGAGGCGGCATGACGCCAGTTACTCAAATCATCGGAAAGATCGTTTCAGACTATCAGAACGGTATCTATCCGGACAGGGACCAGAAGCGATTCGCGTTTTACGAAAGGCTGGAATTCGAGGCCGAGGCATTCGAAAAGTGGTTGAACGATGAGAACCCTTTCTATTCGTTTGAGCGGTATTCAGATGAGCCGATCACGTACGAAGACGCGGATACGGATGACGAATGGCACAAGTGGCTTGCTGAGAAAGGGATCTCGATGCGGGACGAATACCAATGATCGCCGATCCCAAGCGCTTGCATGAAGTACTCGAGGAGATTGCAGACTGGACGATTGATCGGCGCCGCGAATATCTAGCCGACATGCGCAAGGTATTCGGAGAAGCGGCAGAGAGGCAACTGAAGGACGGGCTAACGGGGTATTGGAAAGAACGTAGGGGGTAAGCGAAATGGAGATGAAAGAAATGGCAGATTCGACGGGTAGTAGTGCTAACGGGGTGATGTTCACGGTGCCCGGCGTTCCGGTCGGTAAGGGTCGTCCCCGCTTCGCTCGCCGAGGCAACTTCGTATCGACCTACACGCCGGCCAAGACAGCAAGCTACGAGAACCTGGTGAAGATGGCCGCAGTCGAAGCGATGGATGGCGCAGCACCGATGAAGCGCCCTCTTTCGATGCTTCTGACGATCCACATGCCGATCCCGGAAAGCTGGTCGAAGAAGCGCAAGGATCTGGCCGTGCGTGGCCTGATTGGCGCCACCGTCAAACCCGATTGGGACAACGTTGGAAAGCTGGTGGCCGACGCGATGAACGGAATCGCCTACGTAGACGACAAGCAGATTGTCAGCGCGACGGTAGCGAAGCAATACGGAACGGTGCCGCACATCGCTGTGCGGATTCAAGAGTACGCAGAAAGGGAGGCCGCATGAGCCGCAGCCAAAAGCCAAGAAAGAAGTACAACCCGACACGCTGGTTGAATCGCGCCATCGTCGCCAACGAAAAGCGCATGGATACCAAGCCTCTGAACGAGCAGCGCCAGAACGAAATCGCACTCGGCCATCACCTGTCATTCGAAGCGTTGATGCGCTGCCCGACCGAAGAAGCCTGGTATGACCTGGCTGGCAATCTAAACATGGCGCTGATCCTGTGTGAGCGCGGGCATGGTGGCGAGTACATCGATGACATCAAGAAAGCAATGATCGGGATGATGCGCGCCAAGTACCGGTCCGATCGCACTGGCAGCTATGCGCTCGACGCCGATGCAATCCAGTCGCTCAAGACGGCCCTCGCAGTGCATGACGCCCAGCTCGAAGTGGCAGAGCGTAGCGAACTTCGTGCGGCAGCAAAGACCATCGTCGGCCGCGCGAACAACGGCGATATCTACGCCGATTTTCAGATGAAGGAGGCCGCGTAATGGAAAAGAAGCCAAAAGTATGGATCGAGTGGACGACGACAGAAATCCGCATCCTCAAGGAGATCTGGGCATGCAATGAGCCCATGAAGACCAAGATGCATCTTTTGCCGCGGCATTCATTGCGCGCCACGCTCTTCAAAGGTCAGAGCCTGGGCCTGCCAGCGAGACATAACGTGAAGTCAGAGTATTCGCCCGCGTTTGCCATTCTGAAGCATGCGCTTGAAACGTCGTCGGATCACGCCAAGAGTCTCGCCGAAAGGACCGGAGTTTCCTATCGCCGCGTCGGTGAATTTCTCAAGGTCATGCACGATGACAACCGCATCCATATCACCGGTTGGCGAAAGACGGAACTCAATGGGCCGCCGTTCCCGATTTACGCGTGGGGCGAAGGTGACGACGTTCGCAAGCCGCAACCCGCTGCTATGCGTAACCGGCTGAAGCATAAAAGCCCGGCGAAGTGCGCGAATAACCCTTTCGGCCAGTTGGTTGCTTATGCGCGCGAAACCCACCGGGAGGCCGCATGACCTGGACCTCTTGTGCGACGCCGCCAGAGCGGGATGGATGGGTTGAAGTCCAGTGTTTGTTCCCGGACGGCGAGCCGCTGACAGAGCCGGAAGTACTTAAGTGGGAAGGACGCTGGGTCGGAAGTTTTGGACTCGAAGTGATGCCGTATGACAGATGGCGCGAGATCGGAGGTGAGAAATGAAAAAGCCATGGCTGCCAGCGGATATTGCTTTGCTCGAGCGCGCGTATGCGGACACAAACACCGCGACGCTGGCAGAGCAGATGGATCGCACGCCCACTTCTGTTTATCAGAAGGCTCTCGGCATGGGATTGAAGAAGTCTGCCGCCTATATGGCCGAATCGCTCGCCGCTGCCGGCCGTCACGCCGCTGTCGCCGGGATGGCCTCGCGATTCAGGTCCGGCCAGAAAGCATGGAATACAGGCGTCAAAGGTGTTTGCGGCACGCACGAAAACTGCCGGCGCACGCAGTTCAAGAAGGGCGAGATGAGCGGGGCCGCGCAGCATAACTATGTACCGATCGGATCGGAGCGCTTGAGCAAGGACGGATACCTCGAGCGCAAGGTCACGGACGATCCGAGCATTGCGCCGCAGCGTCGCTGGGTCGGCGTGCACCGCCTGGTATGGGAGGCCGCAAACGGGCCGGTCCCGCGCGGCCACGTCGTGTGTTTTCTCGCCGGCCGTCGCTCGGCAGAAGCCGAAAAGATCACGCTCGACGCGCTCGAGCTGGTCAGTCGCAAAGAACTGGCACGCCGCAACCATCCGGTTTCGCGCTCGCCCGAACTGGCGAAACTCGTTCAACTGAAGGGCGCCATCACGCGCCAGCTTAATCGTATCGCCCGCGAGGCGAAGGAAGGACAGTCATGAGCACGATCACCGATATGCGCGAACACCTGATGCAGACGCTTGCTGCGCTTCGCGACCGGGACAACCCGATGGACGTCGACCGTGCGCGCGCCGTCGCCCAGGTGGCCGGCGTGCTGGTGGACAGCGCAAAAGTCGAAGTCGACTACATCAAGGCGACGGGCACGGAAGGCGAATCGGTGTTCATGGCATCGGTCACCAACGATCCGTCCCGGCTGCCAAGCGGCGTTACGCCGACGCCGACCGGCCTAGTTCACCGGATCAAGGGGTAAGACATGACCACCCTACTCGGCTTCGACCGCCCCACTGCTCTCTATGAGTTCGCGAGCAACCATGGGATTCATGCTGGCAGCCTAAATCAGCTTATCGAATTCGCGACCGAGTTACAGAGGATCGCTCTCGACAGCGCGAAGAAGGAAGAGAAGGAGGAAACAGAGTGAATACACCTGAACTCATCGTGCGTTGCAAGGCGCATCTCACCCGCATTGAAGAAATGGCGGCCCGTGGCATGAAAGACGGCTCTGTCTTGCTTGAAGTGGCGCGGTTCGCGGGCGTGGCGAATGTCCTTCGCTGGGAAGCCGAGGCGGAATACGAAATGGCACGCCTGGCGACGGAAACGCGCGAGCGTGCACAACGGGATGCTGCAGCGGGGGTGACGCAATGATCGATCAGATTGCAATTGGACTGTGCGGCGTTACTGCGGTGTTTCTGTCACAGGACAAGCGGGAGTCGCGCCGTCGCTATGCGTGCCTGTTCGGACTCGCATCGCAGCCGTTCTGGTTCTGGATGACGTGGAAGGCCGGGCAGTACGGGATATTCGCGCTCTGCTTTCTGTATGCATTCTCGTGGGTGCGCGGGTTCTACGGTTATTGGATCAAGCGGGGTTCGGTATGAAGATCATCCAACGAGGTACGCCGCCACGCGAGAGGGAATGGCGCTTCAGGTGTGTTCATTGCCGTTCGGTCTTCGAGTGTATGCAGAGCGAGGGACGCCTGGTGTCAGATCAACGCGAAGGTGACGCGCTGGTGATCGCGTGTCCGGTATGTGAGCGTGAATGTTACGGGAGCGTCAAATGACCAACTTTCAATCCGAATGGGCCGGCAACGAAACCGACCGCAGCGGCGATGCTCTGTTCAAAGTCGGCGAGATCGAGCGGGCCGTGCATTTCAACGAATTTACGGACTATCACGCCATTGCACAACTTCTGAATGAGGCTCGCAAGGTCGGGCGTGAAGAAGCCGCTAAGGAGTTTGCATGGCGCGTGAGTCAGGTTGCAAGGGAAATGGGGGTAGAAGCATGACCGCCGCCCTATACCGCGAGTTCACATTGCGTAACGGCGGCGTCTGGAATGCCGTCGTCGCCTTCATCAAGGCCAACGCACCGGTCTTTGCCGACAAGGGCGAGCCGCTTCGCCTGATCGTTACGGCCGAAGAGCGGCAGCGCAACGCCCAGCAGAACCGCTTCTACTGGGGCGCCGTGCTGAAGCAGATCGCCGAGTCCGCTTGGGTCGAAGGCCGCCAGTACGACAAGGACACCTGGCACGAGTTCTTTGCTCGCCGGTATGGCGTACTTGACGAACTGACGCTGCCCGATGGCGAGATCATCACGCGCCGGAAGTCGACGACGCAGATGAGCGTGGGGGAGTTCTCGACATATCTTGATAGCGTGCAGGCATATGCCGGCGAAACACTTGGAGTCCAATTCGAATGAGCGAAAAACGGATTTGCTACTGCTGGCGGTGCTGGAAAGAAACCGAAGAGCACGGCATTGGCTTTTGCGCCGAGTGCTACCAGCCGAAATACGACACCTCGTTTCTGCCGATGGACCACGTTCGCGTGAAAGCGACGGGCAAAGATCTGCACGTGAACAGCGCGCATTACATGGACTTTTCGTCCGGCTCGTGCCGTTTGATGTTCAGTGTGTGCGGGACTCTGGAACCAGGCGAAAAGCACCCCGGAAAGCTTTACTACCAGGACGAGTGCGAACTGGTTCACCGTCACGTCTACCGACCATACAAGGGGATCAGGCGCTGTGACTGCGGTCAAGTATTCACCACTGGCGCTGACGTGATGATGCCTCGCGGAGAAGTGACATGGCAATGAAGCGCTCAGGATTCAAGCCGCGCAAATCAACCCTCAAGCGCTCTCCCTTCGCCCAGCCCACCCGCCAGCAATTCGAGCGCGGACAGGAGGCGAAGAGGCGGATCGGCCTGAAGCGGAAGGCTAAGCGGCCGACCGTCGAGGAGGGATCGAAGTATCTGGCGGCTTGCCGCGGGGAGCCGTGCTACCTGAACGTCTGTTGTCCGTGGACGGATTGGGCTGATCCGACGGTCGTGCCCTGCCATTCGAATTTCAGCAAGCACGGAAAGGCCGGCGCGCGGAAGGCAGATCACGAATTTAGCGTACCGGGCTGTATGGCATGTCATGCATGGCTCGATACCGGGCCGGCGCCATACGATTTGAAGTTGGAGACGTTTGACGGCGCGCTGGAGCGATGGGTGCCGCGGCGCGCGAGAAAAATGGGACTGGAATTTAAGGAGGCGGCGTGACCCCGACAGCAATCTTCCTGTTCGACAAGACAGGCAACATGGCCCAGCCGTGGCGCGACGCCGGCTATCGCTGCATCTGCTTCGATGTGCAGCATGTCGGCCGATTGGTACGCGACGGGGTCATGTTCGTCCATTGGGACGCCCTGCTCGGCCTGCCGGCCATTCCGCCCGATAGCCTGGTTGAGTTCGTGTTCGCCTTTCCGCCCTGCACTCACCTGGCCGTTAGTGGTGCGCGCTGGTTTCAGGGAAAAGGCTTGCGCTCGCTGGCGCAGTCGATCGAGATGTTCGCGTCGGCCGCGGAGTTCTGCGAAT
Organism: Paraburkholderia panacisoli; assembly: GCF_008369935.1. Taxonomy (GTDB): domain Bacteria; phylum Pseudomonadota; class Gammaproteobacteria; order Burkholderiales; family Burkholderiaceae; genus Paraburkholderia; species Paraburkholderia panacisoli. Next base: position 155,422 of record NZ_VTUZ01000005.1, read on the forward strand.
CCATGGGCGCGCCTTACGGGATCGAGAACCCTGTATCAACTATCTCGACGTACTGGCGCAAACCGGATCACGCTTTCCATCCGTATGACTTCACCGAGTTCGAGCTCGCAGACAACTACACGAAGAAAACCTGCCTGTGGACTGGCAACGGCTTCGTGATGCCGGCACCGAACCGCGCTGCAGGACTGGAGAAGCCCGATAACCGCATTCACGCCGCACCGCCATCCGACGACCGCGGCGACATTCGAAGCGCTACACCGCTCGGATTTGCGCGTGCAGTGTTCAACGCCAATGGGCGGCAACTCAATCAGGAGGCAGCTTGAGCGACAAACCGTATAACCCGTGGCGCGAGTTCCTTGAGAACGTGCGCGATGGCAACAACTTCTTCCGGTCATCCGAATACGACGAGTTGGCAACATACATTGACGACATCATCGCCGAGGTGCGGCGGATGAGGGCGCTGCTCGACGGTCGTCCTGCCCTGAATTCTGGGTTGGTTGAGGCTTACCACCATTGGACGGCCGGCGTCTATGAGAGCGATACGAGCGCAGCTAGCGGGGAGACGAAGCAATGACCTACGTCGCCGCCTACCTACTCGGCGTCATCACCTTCGGCGTGTTCATGCTCATGAAACTGAGGCACAGGACGCCGGCACCGACACTTTATCGCCGGAAGAACCGCGACCGCTTGCCCGAGGTGGTGCCGATTCCTGTCGTGGATGCGGGAGTGGGCGGCATTCGATACGAGCATCTTGGGATGACGGGCTTTGAAGAATGATCGCGAAATATATGATTGACAGCGCTTCAGATAAGGACTACGAAGCGCTTTTCTGTTAAAATATCGGACAGTATTTCAGGTTGTTTTTCAACTACATTTTGTGTCTCATGTGCGGGGTTCCGAATGTTCAAAGACAAGTACGCAAGCGACGTCAGAAGTTCGAATCTCGCCTGGAATGAGCGCGAGGAGAAGGCGATTGATCGTCTTACGGCTATCGGCATGTCGGACCAGCTTGGAGCCGCCCTGTTCCGGTTCAAGTTTGGGTCGGATGCTTTCTCCGGGAAGCGAGCAATTCACTTGCTGGCACACAAGGCCAAGTGCAATCTCGGCGTGGAACTGAGCTATGCAACGAAGTTGGCGACGGCATGCATTAAAGAGTTCGTTCTGGACAATTGTGTTCCTTGCAATGGAACTGGCCTGATCCTGAATGGCGCGCGGTACGACAAGTGCGGCAAGTGCGGCGGCTCCGGGGTCAAGCGCCACTCCGATTCGGAGCGCGCCCTGGCTGCTGGGCTGCCGGTTGAGAACTTTGCGCGGAACCATCAAAAGAAGTTCGACCAGGTAATGACGTGCATGATGGCGTCGGTGGCGGCGACGGGCGCTAAGACGCGCCAACTGTTGAGGGACGCAGCATGAACGCATTTGTCCACCACTACGAGCGCAACACCACCGGTCGGGATTTCGCGGTCGGTGACATTCATGGATGCTTTCGCCTGCTGCAAACCGTGCTTGATGGCGTCGGTTTCAATCCTGAGGTCGATCGTCTATTCAGCGTCGGCGATCTGGTAGACCGCGGGCCCGATTCCGAGATGGCGCTGGAGTGGATCGACAAGCCTTGGTTTCATGCGGTACAAGGCAATCACGAAGACTTAGCGATTCGGTACGTCAATCCCGGCCAACGCGACGCCGCCCACTATGCGATGAATGGCGGTGCATGGCTGATCGGCAAGACGCCGCACGAACAGCAGGACTACGCGCTTGGGCTTGCCGCCCTTCCCTACGCTATCGAGGTCGAAACCGCAGACGGCCTGATCGGTATTGTTCACGCAGATATTTGCGGCCCGACGTGGGGCGGCATGGTGCAGCGATTCGCTGAGGTCAAGAGCAGCAACAGTCTCAAGGCCATCACGAACATGGTTCTTTGGTGTCGAGACCGTATCTCGCTGGAGGATCATTCTGGCGTCCCTGATGTGCGCGCTGTGATCGTGGGACACACTCCGCTGAGTAGTCCGGCTGCGCTTGGCAACGTCTATCACATCGACACGGGCGGCTGGCTGCCAAGAAGCGGCCATTTCACGCTCATTGATCTTGGCACCTTGAAATATCAGTCTGTGGAGACGGCATGAAGAAGTGGCGCGGCAGAGTGTTGATTGCGGAGAAGATTAAGGTCGTCGAGGAACTGGGGTTCTCCGCAGAATTGGCTGATGAGTGGTATGGGAAGTTTCTTAAACATCAAAACCATGCGCTAGACCGGTCGATCAAAAGCCTTCTGACCTTTAGTCAATACATGACCAAAGTTAGGGATGCGGGCATTTCCTCTCCCGCGCAAATTGGGCGGAAGCGAGATCAATTCCAGATGGGCCGCATTGGCGACGTTGGCGACTACGAAGAGAATAACTGCAGGTTCATCACGGCATACCAAAATCACTGTGAAGCCAGGGCAAACAGCCGTTTTGAAGAGCGAGGTAGACTTGACTCGATTCTCTTGGCTGGCCAGACAAAGCACACGTCGGAGAGATATAGGAAGATTTCCGAGGCGCTTTCCGGGCGAACAGCGGAAACCCATTCATACATCGCCAAAAATGCTATAGCGAGCGCCAATGCATTGCGGGGACGCACCAAACAGAACGACCCGCGCATGGTTGGAATTGCTGACAAGTTGGCGCGGGATTTCGTCATTCGAAGTCCCGGTGGGCAAATGCATGAGGGGAGGAATCTCAAGGAGCATTGCGCGGCGTATGGGCTTAACTATGGGCATATGGCGGCTGTCCTTCGCGGCAAGGAGAAACATCACAAAGGCTGGACGGGCTCATATGTGAACGACATCGACCTGGCGACGCTGGAGACGATTCCGGCGATGCCGGAGAAATTGGATTGGGCGGCTTAACCGTGTCACACACCAAATCTAGAAAAAAGTTGTTGCACGCATCTAGATCTGGTATATACTGTGTCCGTACTGTTCAGTAGTGGTTCTTCAGCCCTACAGGCTTTTGAATCGAACGGTAGGGCCGAAAGGCTCACCCCAAATCCCCGCGAGTGGGTAAACTCGTCTCCGAATTCCCTGAAGCCCTGCTCGGTCCAAAGCCGCGCGGGGCTTTTTCATTTCCGCCCGCCATGCGCTCATATGCCCTCCCCTCCAGCCAGTACGGCAACCCGGAGGACGTCTATGCAGCCACCCAGGCGCGCGAGAAACGGCAAGCCCAGCAAGAACACAAGCGCCCTACTCTGACGCTCAAGCCACGCAAGCAGGAAGGCTGGAGCGAAGCGAGAAAGCGCGCTGAAGAACTGTTTCACCCTGCCGCTCCCTGTTCTGTGGAGTAACCCGCCCGCAGACGTGCAACGCGTCTCTCGCCGGGAATCTCCGGCCAGAATTCGAGATTGAAATGACCGAAGCTCAAGCCTTGATTGACAGCCTGGAAACTGACCTCGACCGCATGCGCGGCGCGATCGATCCGGCGTTGAAGGCATCCATGATTGCCCGGCTGGAAGCGCTGAGGAAGCTGATCCTATGAATCCCAATCACGTCATCGCAGAGTGGCTAAATGCCGCTGCCCGCGCTCATCACCAATGGTCAAAATACTGCGACCAATGGGCGTTGGCGCTTTGGGGTATGTGATGCCCCCCCGCTTCCCTCGTCACGCATAGGTCGGCTATGCGGAGTACTCCCGGGTGCGGGAAGCACTACTATATGTAGCCGAAAAGCTACGCGAATCGTCTGAATGGCGGATTCGGTAGCCTAAGAGCATCTTCAAGGGAGCGCGCAGTACTTTGGACTGGTGGCTTTGCGCGCAGCCGCATGCCAGTCCGCTCCCTTGAGGGTGAACCGAAGAGGTCGCGCAGTGCGATAGCACCCTGCGGGTTAGCGGACTGAACGCAGTAGCTCTCACCCTACCATTTGTCGACTCCCCCTTCGACATTGCCGTCTTCGGACGGCTTTTTTATTCCAGGCAAATCCTTGGCACGACAATACGATCCGCGCTTGCGTGAATTCGCTGATGTCAGGGAAGCCGCATTCCTCGACGCGATCGAGAAGCACGGCAAGCCCACTCTCGCAGCCAAGGCGCTCGGCCTGCATCACAGCGTCGTGATCCGCGCTCTGGATAATCTGGAGAAGCGGGCGGCGAAGATGGGCTTCAGTCCGCGGCATGACATGACGCGCGCCTGTCCTCCGGGATTCCGGTCGCGCGGCACGTCGACGCTCGTCAAAGGCGATGGCACGATCGCCATGCAGTGGGTGAAGACGGAAGTCGACAAATCCCAAGATGAAGCGATTCTGAGGGAGTTTGCTGAATCGCTGGCAGATGGCGTCAAAGCTCTCGCGCCGATCACGCCTCCGCCAGAACACACCCTATCCGACCTTCTGTGCGTCTACCCGCAAGGCGACCCGCACGTCGGATTGCATAGCTGGTGGGCCGAAGCAGGAGAAGATTTTGATTTGAAGATTGCCGAGCGCCTGATGTGCGCCGCAATCGATCGGCTGGTAGCAATCGCGCCGGCTGCTGAAACTGCCCTTCTCCTGAACCTCGGCGATATGTTCCACGCCGACAATCAGAAGAACGAAAGCCAGTCGGGTCACAAGCTCGACGTAGATGGGCGTTGGGCGAAAGTCCAGCAAGTCGGTCTGCGCGCGATGCTCCATTGTGTGCGCCGACTGCTCGAGAAGCATAAACGCGTGATTCTTCGCATTAACCGCGGCAATCACGATGGCCATTCGGCGTATGCGCTGGCCCTGATGATTTCGTGCTACTTCCATGACGAGCCGCGCGTCGAGGTTGACCTGTCGCCTGCTGTCGCCTGGTACTTCCAGTTCGGCAAGGTGCTGATGGGATCAACCCATGGCGACACGATCAAGGGACCGGACATGCTGCCTATCATGGCGGCAGACGAGCCCGAGAAGTGGGGCGAAACGACGCACCGTTACTGGTATGTGGGCCACGTCCACCACCAGGACATTAAGGAATACCGCGGCGGCACTGTGGAGTACTTCCGCACCCTAGCCGCTCGCGACGCCTGGCATGCTGGCCAAGGTTACCGCGCTGGGCGCGATATGCGCCTGATTGTGCATCATCGCATTCACGGTGAGATCGAGCGGCATCGAGCCGACATCGGCATGCTGCAAGAGGCTGCATAGCGTTATAATTCAAGAGCACGGCTATCTCGACGGAGAGAAAAGCGGGTTTGACCGCCCGCCTGCCGTGCCTTCCGAAACGGTCAAGATCCTAGTCAGGTCTAAATGAAGATCATTTCTCGCGCCGAGGCGAAAGCCGCCGGCCTCAAGACGTATTTCACTGGCAAGCCGTGCAAGTACGGTCATGTTGCCGAGTGCCAGACAGTCAACTACACCTGTTGCGAATGCAATAGGATCAAGAAGTCCGCTCAATATAAGGCGGATCTTGAGAAGTCGCGGGCGAATCGTCGCGAATACTACGCAGCGAACACCGAAAGGTTGGCCGAAAATGCTAAGCGCAGCCGCATGAATAACCGCGAAAAGCTTCTGGCTGGCAAGAAGGCGTACTACGAGAGAGTCAAGCTCGACCCGGAATGGCAAAAGCGGGAATCAGAAAAGCGTTTGGCGAATCGCGAGAAGAAGCGCGAATACGACAAGCAATACGCTATCGCCAATTCAGCCAAGAAGGTTGAGAACGCTAGGTCTTGGATCAAGGCTAATCCAGACAAGCGCGCGACCATCACGTTTTCATATGACGGGCGGCGACGCGCCAAAACCAAGCAAGGCGATAGCACAAAAGCCATTCGTGCTTGGGTCAAGGCAGCCAAGAAAGTCTGCTACTGGTGCGGTGTGAAATGCGACGATGATTACCACATCGACCATTACGAGCCCCTGTCTAAAGGTGGCGAGCACAGGATTTCAAATCTCGTGATCGCCTGCCCGACATGCAATCTACGCAAGAACGCCAAAGACCCGCTGGAATTCGCGGCGAGCGTCGGGCGCTTGTTCTAGCCGCACCACCTACCACGTCGAGTATGGCGAGGTGGCGCGCAATACCGTCGTGCCTGAGATGTTCGAGGTCGCCTGATGACACCCTTCAGTGAAAAGCCGCGCCTCCGCTTCAATGGATGGATATGGATGCTGACTCCGCCTGTAGCGCGTCCGGGGTTCCATTTCCAATACTTCAGTCGCTCACCCAAAGCCGCCTATTTGCACTGGCTATCAGAAGCCCAGTCTCTTGAGCGCGCATGCCGCCACTAAACCATGCCACGCAATATCGACTGGGACACCATCCGCGCCGAGTATGAGGCCGGTGGAAGTCAGGCATCGCTCGCCAAGAAGCACGGCGTAAGCCGGGGCGCAATACAGAAGCACATTGCCGCAGAGGGCTGGACGCAAGACCTTGAGCCGGCCATTCAGCGCAAAGTAGCAGAGAAAGTAGCAGGGGTAGTAGCAGCCTGCGACCCTAAAAAAAAGGCCGAGGCGATTGATGCCGAAGCTACCCGCCGTGCTGATGTGGTGCAACGCCACCGGGATGAGTGGGACGAACACAAAGAGATCGTCGACACCGCGATCGGCACGAAAGACTTCGAATCGGCCAAGCTCGCCAAGATCACAGCGGAGACGCTGAAGATTCGGCAGGAAGCTGAGCGCAAGGCTTGGGGCATCGATACCCAGGTGGCGCCAGTTACCAATGTGACGGTCAGCCAGATCGGCGGCGCACAGGCCACCGTCGACGAAATCCGATCCGTGATTCAGGAGAACGCGGCGACACCAAAGGTCTAGCATGGAATTCTCCGACAAAGAGCGGCGCTCGTTCCGTTCGCTGTCGATGGCCGACCTGTACTGGTTCACGCGCTGGATGTTCGTCAATCGTCGCGGTTATACGTGGCAGCAGGCGGCGCACCATATACAGGTGTGTGAAGCCCTGACTCGCGTGTTCAATGGCGAATGCAAGCGACTCATCATCAATATCCCGCCGCGATACTCAAAAACGGAGATCGTCAAGAATTTCATTGGCTGGTCCCTTGGGCATTACCCCGACTGCGAGTTCATCTACACGTCCTACTCTGCCCGGCTCGCTGCGGCTTCGTCATGGGACGTTCGTGGGCTCGTGCAGGAACCTGAGTATCAGGCGATCTTCCCTGGCGTTCAGCTTCGCGACGACAGCAAGGCAAAGGACGAGTGGCGAACCAGCGCAGGCGGCATCGTCTACGCGGTGGGCTCGGAAGGCACGATCACCGGCTACGGCGCCGGCAAACTGCGCCCAGGTTTCGGCGGCGCACTGCTGATCGATGATCCGCACAAGGCCGATGAGGCGCGATCCGATGTGATGCGCCAGAACGTGATCGACTGGTTCCAGAACACGTTCGAGTCGCGCAAGAACAGTCCAGAAACGCCGATCATCCTCATCATGCAGCGCTTGCATGAGAGCGATCTGGCTGGCTGGCTGCTAGCTGGCGGCAATGGCGAGAAGTGGGAGCACGTTTGTCTGCCTGCTCTGCGCGATGACGGCACTGCACTTTGGCCTGAAAAGCACAGCGTCGAAGAACTCCGGCGCATGGAAGCCGCGGCGCCCTACACGTTCGCCGGCCAGTATCAGCAACGGCCGTCACCGGCTGAAGGCGGCCTGTTCAAGCCGGATCGCATCGAAGTCATTGATGCATTGCCCGCTGGCGCTCACAGCTTTGTTCGCGGATGGGACCTGGCGTCAGTCGTGAATGCGGGCGACTGGACTGCCGGGCCTCGCATTGGGAAATTGCCCGATGGCCGATACGTCATTGCAGATATGGTGCGAGTCCAGGAAGGCCCGGACCAACGCGATTCAACGATGAAGGCGACGGCCACGCGGGACGGAACCGGAACCAAGATCAGCATTCCGCAGGACCCCGGCCAGGCAGGCAAGACGCAAGTCGCCTATCTCACAAAAATGTTCGCCGGCTATCGCATCATTGCCACGCCAGAAAGCGGCGACAAGGTAACGCGCGCCGAACCCTTTGCATCTCAGGTCAACGTAGGCAACGTCGTAATGGTTCGCGGACCGTGGAACGCTGCGCTTATTGACGAGATGCGGATGTTTCCCAATGGCTCATTCGACGATCAGGTCGACGGATGCAGCCGCGCCTTTGCAGAACTCATAGCCAAGCGCGCCTCATTTTTCGGTTAATCCATGTTCAACTGGTTCAAGCGCAAAGCCCCGGCGAAGGAAGCAGCGCGGGAGCCGCATACCATTTTCTCGACGCATTTGCCGGTCAGCAGGGACGCGGGGCAGAGGTACGCCGCCCACATGGAGCAGGCAATCCGCATGATGCCGGAGGTGGTGGGCGGCACGATGGACGAGGCCGACTATTCCGCCCTCAAGCTCACCCCTACGCCGACCGTCACCAACGGCGCATTGATGGACTGGTACGCCTCGCAGTCGTTTATCGGCTGGCAGGCATGCGCCCTGCTCGCCCAGCACTGGCTGATTGACAAGGCCTGCTCGATGCCGGCGCGTGATGCGACCCGCAACGGATGGGACGCAGTCACGGTCGACGGCGATGAACTCGACGACGAATCCGCGAAGATCCTCAAGAAGTACGATAAGAAGTATCGCGTCAAGTGGCAGGCTGAGCAGATGGTCCGCATGGGCCGGATCTTCGGCATCCGCATGGCGATCTTCAAGGTCAATTCCACCGACCCCGAGTATTACAAGAAGCCGTTCAATCCGGACGGTGTGGAACCGGGCTCGTACAAAGGCATCTCGCAAGTCGATCCGTACTGGTGCGCCCCGCTCCTCGATGCCGCGGCGACCAGCGATCCGGGCAACATTCACTTTTACGAGCCGACGTTCTGGATTATTGGGGGCGTGACCTATCACCGCTCGCATCTGCACATCTTCCGCACGGCTGAACCGCCTGATGTGCTGAAGCCGATGTACATGTACGGCGGAATCCCCGTCGCGCAACAGATCATGGAGCGCGTCTACGCCGCAGAGCGCGTGGCTAACGAAGGCCCGTTGCTCGCGATGTCGAAGCGCACCAACGTCTGGCTGACGAACATGTCGGCGTTCCAGATGGCCGGCGACGAAGCCCTGCAGAAGATGCAGCAATGGATTGCCTTCCGGGACAACTTCGGCATCAAGATCGGCGACAAGGAAGCGGACGATTTCAAGCAGTTCGAGACGTCGCTTGCTGATCTGGATGCGGTCATCATGAACCAGTTCCAGATCGTTGCTGCGGCCGCTCGCGTGCCGGCCACGAAGCTTCTCGGAACATCGCCGAAAGGTTTCAACGCTACTGGCGAGTACGAAGAAGCCAGCTATCACGAGGAACTCGAAAGCATCCAGGAGCACGACCTGACGCCGTTTCTCGAGCGTCATCACCTTCTGTCGATGCTTTCCGAAGGCAAAGAGCCTGTCGAGACCACCGTCTCATGGCGTCCGCTTGACGCGCCGACTGCGAAGGAACTGGCCGAGACGAATCTCGTCAAGGCGCAGACGGATGTTCAACTCGTTCAATCGGGCGGCATCCAGTCGTCAGATGTGCTCAAGCGTGTCGCACAAGACCCGGATTCGGGCTATTTCCAGCTTGGCCAGGACAGCGACGACGCACTGGCAGAACTCGGCCTTTCAGATGCAGCGATAGGGGCGGCACGTGAACTCGGCATCGTCTAAACGCGGTGGAGCGCTCATATCTAGCGCTTCCATTGCCGACCAGTACGAAAAGGCTATTGTCGCCCTGCTTCGCAAGATGACCGAAGAGACGGTGAGCGAACTGCGGGCGATGTTCGACGATCCGGGCTATGCGATGGATGCCATTGACGGCAATCCTGCCTCGCGTGCGCGGATCATCATCAACTACCTCAAGCGCAAGTACGGCAAGTACTTCAACAAGCTGGCCCAGACCGCAACCGAGCGGATGATCCGGCAGACGATCAAGCATTCGACGGTCACGCTCAATATCTCGCTGAAAGAGATTGCGAAAGAGATCGAACTCGATCCTGCATTCCTCAACACCGGGCGCTTCAAAGAGATTGTGACCGCCTCGACGCAAGAGGCCGCGCAACTCATCAAGACGCTGCCCGAACAGTACCTGTCGCAGGTGCAAGGCCAGGTGATGCGCTCGATCACGACCGGGACCGGATTGCAAACGCTGGTGCCGTTTCTGCGCGAGAAGTACGGGCAGAACGTGCGGAAGGCTCGCAGCGTGGCGCACGACCAGACGCGCAAGGCGTACTCCAATATCTCCAATGCGCGGATGATGGCGGCTGGTGTCGAGGAGTTCGAGTGGGTGCATTCGCGCGGCGGCAAGGTGCCGCGCCCTCAGCACGTCGCATGGGGCGGGAAGATCTTCCGCTTCGACAAGCCTCCTGTTGACGACACATTCGGGCCAGTACTTCCTGGCATAGCGATCAACTGCCGCTGCTTTGCCCGTCCTATTCTGAATTTTGGATACAAAGATGCCTCCTAAGACCACCACCGCCGCACCGACCAACGCTGTTGCTGACGCGCTCGACGCCATCAATGACCTCGCGAGCAAGGCGGAACTCTACGCCTCTCACGATCAGGCCGGCGTGCTGCGCGTGAAGATTCAGGCGCTCGTCGCTCAGGCGAAGGCGGCACTGTGACTCCAATCCTAGCCGCTGGTGTCCTGTATCTCACTGACGGCAAGGTGCTGCTCGTTAAGCGAAGCGCGGATTCCGAGGACTATCCGGACACGTGGTCGTTTCCCGCGGGTCACGTAGAGCCCGGTGAAGATCCGATGCTTGCCGCAGCGCGCGAGTCGTCCGAGGAAGTGGCTCATATGCCGCTCGCCCTGACGCCGATGCAAAGCAACTCGCCCGACTTCGCTCTGTTTCTGAGCAGGGGCGAAATCTTCACGCCGATCATCAATGCCGAATCCAGCGACGTGATGTGGGCGCCTGTTGGCGATCTTCCCGAACCGCTGCATCCTGGCGTGGCTGAGTCGCTGGCCAGTCTCGTTGCGGCGGAAGCGATGGATGAAATCGCCGCAGTGAAGTCACGCATCGAGTTCGCCGACGCCTGGGCGCAGGACAAGTCGTCCCGCGTTGAGGACGTCAACGGCTGGCCGGAAATCAAGGATAACCCGATCAGCAAGGTCGGCATCTTCGACTATCAGGGCTCGCAACTCCCCGGCGCACCCGATCCGAACAAGATGTATCGGGTCTACCGCCCTGCCGAAGAACTGAGCGACCCCGACACCATCGAGTCGTTCAAGCTCATCCCGTGGATTGACAACCACGTGATGCTCGGCGACGAAGAAGAAGGATTGACGCCGCCCGAACAAAAGGGCGTGCAAGGCGTCATTGGCCAGGAAGTTCGCTTTGATCCGGAAGCCTTTGGGCACGGCGCGCTACTCGGCAATCTCAAGCTTTTCTCATCGGCGCTCGCCGATGCGATAAACGCCGGCAAGAAAGATCTCTCGCTCGGCTATCGCTGCACGTACGACTGGACGCCGGGTGAATTCAACGGCGAGCCCTACGACTGCGTGCAACGGCAACCCCGTGGCAATCATTTGGCCTCAGTTAAGCGAGGTCGCATGGGCCAAGGCGTCGCGGTGCTAGACGCCGCATTTACGTGTGATTCCCTCCCTGAAAAGGAAAGCAAGATGGCTGAAACCAGCAACACCGCCGCCGTTGGCGGTTCCAGCGGCGGAGCGTCGCTGGAGGATATGCGCGCACAGTTTGCTGAATTCGTCGCAAAGATGGACGACGTAATTCAAACTGCAGCGGCAATGAAGGCAGCACTCGGCGCAGGCGCAGAAAGCGGCGGCGAGGCTTCTGAAGAGGCAGGCGTCGAAGAATCGGGCGAAGAAGAAACCTCCGACGCAGAAGAAGGCGTTGCCGCTGCAGGCGAAGGCGCCGAGAAGAAGGAAGCCGCAGAAGTCGGCAAGGACAACGCCGCCGCTGAATCGGCTGGCACCGAACAAGCCAAAGAGGCAGTGGAGAAGAAGGACGCAGCCATGGACGAAGCAGCCCTGTTCAAGAAGTTCGAAGCGCGCACCGAAGCGCGTAACACCCTCGCCGCCAAGCTCTCGAAGCACGTCGGCACGTTCAATGCCGTTGGCATGGACGAACAGGCCGTTGCGGTGTACGGCTGCAAGAAGCTCGAACTGAAGGCACCGAAGGGCCAGGAACTCGCTTTCCTGTCCGGCTTCCTCGCCAGCAACAAGGCCCCGTCCGAGGCTGTGACCGTGAAGGCTGCGGGCATGGATTCGGCTAACGGCTGGTTCGCGAAGCAGTCGCACGCGAAGCGCGCTTAATCCACGGAGAACGAAACCATGTTCCAACAGACTGTCAATGTCATGCAAGGCTTCGGCGTGCCGGGTGAAGTGCAGCTCGCGAGCCCGAAACGCGTCGAAAGCCTGATCATCAACTCGGCCGGCGCAACGCCGAACGTGTACGGCTTCGCAGCCACGAAATCGAACGCGACCAACATCGCCAAGATGGGCGGCGCCATCACCAACGGCTCGACTGTATTCGCCGGCCTGATGGTCAATCCGAAAGCGGCAACGCTGTTCGGCACGACCTCGGGCACGCTGGCACCGACGCTGGCGATTCCCGACAACCAGCAAGCCGACTTCCTGACGATGGGTGATGTCACGGTGGCTGTCAACACCGCGTGCAACATCGGCGATCTCGTGTCGTACAACACGACGACCGGCGCACTGAGCACGTACGCTCCGGGCGGCACGGTTCCGGCTGGTACCACAACGATCCCGAACGCGATCGTGTATCGCTACCCGGTCGCAGCAGTCGGCGGCGGCATCACCGTCGTTCGTCTGACCAACTAACTCACGGGGCTTTAAGCCCAAATCCCCTGGCCCCGCCCTGAGCGGGGTTTTTATTGGCCTCGCTAAATGCGGGGCTTTTTCGTTTGGGCTTATCGCCAAAAGGAAAAGGACAAAATGGCTCTGCAAATCTCCAAAACTTATTCCGGCGTGAGTGGTCGCGAGGCCGCCGCACGTCGCGCTGAGGGCAAGCCGCTCTTTGCGATGGATAGCGCTGACGTACAGCACTACGTCGAACTGAAGCTCGCCGGCCTCGGCATCGATCAAGGCTGGGCGGCAAAGGCTGCGCGTTTCGCAATGGACGCCGCGGCGATGGACGATCCGCAAGGCGGCGTTTTCACCGCGTCGATCGGCACGCCGGTTCAGTTCCTGCAAGCATGGCTGCCGGGTCTCGTGCGCGCCGTGTTCGCAATCCGCCAGATCGACGAAATCGTCGGCATGTCGACGGTCGGCGAATGGCACGACGAAGAAGTCGTGCAAGGCTCCATCGAATCGATGGGTGACGCCGTTCCGTACGGCGACCTGTCGAACGTGCCGCTGGCATCGTGGAACGTGAACTTCGAGCGCCGAACCATCGTCCGCTTCGAAAAGGGCTTCGCGGTTGGTCGTCTAGAAGAAGCGCGTGCCGGTGCAATGCGTGTTTCGTCGCAAGCTGAAAAGCGTATCGGCGCTTCGACGGCGCTCGACATCCAGCGTAACCTAGTTGGCTTCTTCGGCTACAACGGCGGCGCAGACCGCACGTACGGTCTGTTGAACGACCCGTACCTGCCGGCATACGTGACGGTGGCGAACGGCGCAACGTCGGGCTCGCCCCTGTGGTCGACCAAAACGACGCTGGACATCATCTCCGACCTGCTGGTTGCGTTCAAGACGATCGAGATCCAGTCGGGCGGCAACATCCAGCCGAAGGTCGACGACACGACGCTCGTTCTCCCGACCGGCTTCGACACGTACCTCGGCCTGCCGACGACCCTCGGCTACTCGGCTTCGGCATGGCTGCGCGACAACTATCCGAAGTGCCGCGTGATCACCGCACCGCAGTTTGCCGCGGCGAACGGTGGCGCGAACGTGTTCTATCTGTTTGCCGATCGCGTTTCGAGCGAGCCGGATTCGACGGACGATGGCCGCACGTTCCTGCAGGCAGTGCCGGCGAAGTTCCAGACGCTCGGCGTGCAGCAGGAGTCGAAGCGCTACATCGAGGACTTCACGAATGCTAGCGCTGGCGTGATGACGAAACGCCCGTGGGCCGTCGTGCGTTACAGCGGGATCTAAGCAGCTTTGCCCGGACTAGGCCGCGCGAGCCGAAGCCACGCCATACCTCCTAACGTGGCGCGTCCGGGCATCTCATTTCGGAGGCAGGAGAAAAGAACATGCCTTACATCGCATCGACCCTCACTTGCGACCAGAAGTACACGCATTTCAGCCGCAATGCTGACGGCTTCCTGACCGAGATCGAAGACAAAACCGTTGTCATCAAAGGCGGCTTCGGTCTCGCCACCAAGAATTTCGTGACGCCGACCGGCGCGACGCTGACGCCGATCACGGACGAGCAGCTTGCATCGCTCGAGCAGCATTCGCAATTCAAGATGCACCAGGACAAGGGTTTCGTGAAGGTCGTGAAGGGCGGCTCGGCTGACGGCGACAAGGCCGCATCGGGCATGACGCTCGGCGACAAGTCGCAGCCGCTCAATCCGCAGATGTATCAGAAGAAGGACGAAGACCGTCCTGAAATCCTGTCCGTCAACACCGGCCCGATCAAAGTATGACCTTCGATCCCGTTGCCTTCCGGGCAGCGTTTCCGGCATTCCAGGAGACGCCTGATGCCGCCATCCTGGTATGGGCGAGCATCGTTGAGCAATCACCGATGGCGTCGTGGTTCGCCTGTGCACCGCTGACCCAGCAACAACTGATCGTGGCGCACATCGGCTACATGCTGGCGAACGCCAACTCGATCGGCAATTCGCAGGGTGGCGGCGCTGTGGTGAGCGGCACGGAAGGCAGCGTATCGGCTTCGTTCGTTGCGCCCCCGGTCAAGGATGGGCTGGAGTATTACCTATCGAGTTCGACCTACGGGCAGATGCTGTGGGCGATGCTCAATATCAGTTCTGCTGGCGGGGTGTATGTCGGCGGCCTGCCTGAGCGGCATGCGTTTCGTAAGGTGGGCGGGACGTTTCGGTAACTACGGATCGTCCTCCTTGCTCATGTCCTCTGCCTGATGACACGACTCGATCATGTCGGCGATTTCCTCGACCTCTGATGGACTCAGTTCGAACCGGTACGAGCACCGCGGGCACTTGATCCCGATCTTCAGGTACTCGTCGAGATTCCTGAAAAAACTGAACCCGCACCGTTCGCAAACGAACGGAATCGACTCCTCTAATGTGCGCGAGCTGTACATGCGGCTGAACCTTGACAAGATCAACGAGCGCCTTCAACCGCTCAAAGAAAAGGTAATCCAGGCGGGGATTCTCGGCGGGCAATACGAGGACGGCACGAACATCGCCTACGTGGCGGCCATCCAGGAATACGGCGCTCCTGCTGCAAAGATACCCCCTCGCCCATTCCTGTCAACTGCCGCCGCGGACAACCAGAAAGACTGGACGAAGCACCTCGGCGAAGGCATCGCGGCGGTCGCTGCGGGTCAACTCACTGCGGAAGACCTCATGGAGGCAGTCGGCTCCCTGATGGCGGCCGACATCCAGAAGAAGATATCAGAAATCAACGCGCCCGCCCTGAGTCCGATCACGATCATGCTGCGCGGGATGCGTAGCCACGACCGTAACCTCAAAGTCACGGGAAAGACTGTGGGCGAGGCCGCACAACGCGTTGCGGAAGGGCTGACGGACTACGGCGCGACGACCAAGCCGCTTGTCCCGGCTGAGGCCGAGGGTGGCACCGGGTTGCTCCTTAAGTCCATCTCTCATAACGCGGTGGACAAATCATGAAGCTGCGGACAATCGCCAACGGCGCGATACAGGGCATCAACCGCAATCAGCAGATCACGTGGGTGCAGAACAGCGGCTATACGACCGCGGCGGATGGAACCCGGACGCCTAATCAGGCGTCGACGCCGGTCTGGGCCAACGTCCAGGCATTAAGCGGCACTGATCTTCGTCATATGGATGGCCTGAACATCCAGGGCGTTATGCGCTCGGTCTACCTGTATGGCGACGTGGAAGGCATCGTGCGCGCCAACGGCCAAGGCGGCGACATTCTCCAGTTCCCGATGTCTCCGGGCGGCACGATGCATGACTGGCTGGTCACGCAGGTTATGGAAACCTGGTCTGAATGGTGTCGCGTGATCGTCACCTTGCAAAACCCATGACGACCTTATCCCTCACCGAATCGCAGACCCTCGCGGCGCTGCGATCGTTCATACAGTCGGTTCTTCCGGCGAGCATCGAAGTAGTTCTCGCGCAGCAAAACCGTGTGGCGATGCCGCAAGGGGCGTTTGTTGCCATGACGCCGCTCTCGCGAACGAGGCTTGCGACGAACGTCGACACCTATTCGGATTGCGCCTTCGTCGGCTCAATCGCTGGAAACACGCTGACCGTGACTGAGATGAGCCTCGGAACGATCGCTGTTGGCGCAACGCTGTTCGGTGCTGGCATCACAGCAGGAACGACGATCACCGCGCAGGGAACTGGCACGGGCGGCATTGGAACCTACGCAGTCAGCCAGCCGCAGACCGTAGCAAGCGAAGTCATGGCTTGCGGCAGCAAGAGCATGTTGCAGGCTACTCAGGTGGTTGTGCAGCTAGACCTCTATGGGCCTGGCTCTGCCGACTACGCACAGATCCTGACCACGACGTTTCGTGACGGATACGCGGTCGACCAGTTTGCATCGTCCGGATTCGACGTCGCGCCACTTCATGCCGACGACGCGAATCAGATGCCGTTGATCGACGGCGAGTCCCAGTATGAAGAGCGCTGGACCATCCGCTGCACCTTGCAATGCAATCCGTCCGTGACGGTTCCTCAGCAGTTCGCATCCAGCCTCGAAGCCAGCGTCATTAGCGTTCAAGCGCAATACCCCGCCTAATCCGCATCACCCCTTTCTTTCGAGCCCGCCACTGAGCGGGCTTTTTTCATTCTGGAGCCCAAATGGCGAGCATCCCAGCCAGCGCGATCGTATCCGTAGTGCCCTCCGTAATTTCGGCTGGTGGGAGTGCACTTGAACTCATCGGCTTGTGCCTTACGTCGAACCCCCGCGTTCCGACCGGTCAAGTCCTCTCGTTCCCCTCGGCATCGGCCGTGTCGTCCTATTTCGGCCCGGTATCGGTTCAGGCCGCGCAAGCCGCGATCTATTTCGCCGGCTTCGAAGGCTCGAATGTGCTGCCGGCTGCAATGCTGTTCGCACAGTACAACCTTGCAGCCGTTCCGGGCTATCTGCGTGGCGGCAGTGTGTCGGGCCTGACGCTCACACAACTGCAGGCACTAAGCGGAACGCTGACGATCACGTTCGCTGGCACTGGCCTTACGTCGTCGACCATCAACCTGTCGTCGGCGACGAGCTTTTCGAACGCGGCCACGATCATTCAGGCCGCTTTCACGTCGCCCCCGTTCGCGGTCACCTACGACAGCGTGTCGGGTGCATTCGTGTTCACGAGCACGGCGTCGGGCGCGACGGCTACGATCACCTATGCCACGGGCACTTTGGCCGCGGGGCTTCTGCTTACGCAGGCTGCGGGCGCAACCCTGTCGCAAGGCGCGGCTGCGGCTGCCGCTCCGGCTGCCTACATGAATGGCATCGTCGCGCAGACGACGAACTGGGCAAGCTTCTTCACGGACTTTGATCCAGACGCTGGCAGCGGCAACGCGCTCAAGTACGCATTTGCGGCATGGGCTGGTACGACTCAAGACGAGTTCGTCTACTTCTGCGAAGACGCAGACATCACGCCGACCCAGTCGACGAACGCCGCTTCCTCGCTGGGCCAGAAGATCATCGCGGCCGGTATCTCGGGCACGGCGCCTATTTACGTGCCGAGCATTCCGTACGGTCTCGCCGCTTTCGCTTCGGGCTCGGTCGCATCGATCGACTTCACCGAAACGAACGGTCAGGCGACGCTGGCGTTCAAGTCGCAGTCGGGCATCGTGCCGAGCGTCACCAACCAGACCGTGGCGGCGAACCTGCAAGCCAATGGGTATTGCTGGTATGGAGCGTACGCCACGGCAAACCAAGGCTTTGAATTCTTCTATCCCGGAACGATTTCTGGGCCTTTTGAGTACATCGACGCGTATGTCGGCCAGATTTGGTTGAATAGCGCACTGCAACTTGCGCTTATCGAGCTGCTGGTTAACGTAAAGAGCATCCCCTATAGCCCTTCCGGCTATGCGCTCATCAGCGCAGCGATGATGGACCCCATCAATGCTGCACTTAACTTTGGCTTGATTACTCCGAACGTAACCCTGTCATCAGCGCAGCAGGCGGAAGTGAATAATGCGGCTGGAAAGAGCATTGCGGGCAACCTTCAATCGCAGGGGTATTACTTGCAAGTTCTTCCGGCCAGTTCCCAGGCTCGCGGAAATCGCCAATCACCACCGGTAACGCTCTGGTACTGTTCCGGAGGTGCCGTGCAGCAGATCAATGTCGCATCCGTGGAAGTTCAGTAGTAAAATATTAATGTGCGGGATAGGAGGCATCCGACAAGCCAGTTCCCTAGCTGGCTTCCCGCACCACTCACTAGGGTTTGCTTAGGGGCAAACAATGAATCTGAAAACCTGCACAAAGTGCGGTGTGACGAAGGCGTTTGATCATTTCCACGCGCATAACAGATCGAAAGACGGTAAGCGCTCAACGTGCAAAACTTGTCGACAGAGCGAAGATCCCGGCGCAGCGGCGCGGGCCAGGCGGTATTACGCTAACAACCGAGAAAAGGTTCTTGCCTATCAAAAGGCATATTCCAAGGATCACCCGGAAGTCGCGGCTCGATCTCAAAAAGTCTGGCTCGGGAAGAATGGATTTTTGTATCAAGTCCAATGGAAGCGAAATAATCCAGGTCGTGTTAATGCACTAACTGCAAAGCGCAGAGAGTGTGTGCGCCGAGCGACACCGACTTGGGCCAATCTGGTGGAAATCGAGAAGTTTTACATCGAAGCGCGCGCTTTGACGGAATCCACGGGTGTGCCTCATCACGTCGACCACGTCGTACCGATGACATCAAAACTCGTCTGTGGTCTTCACTGCCAGTTCAACTTGCAAGTGCTGCCTGGGAAAGAGAATCTCCAAAAGCATAATCGGCACTGGCCGGATATGCCGTAAGCAGCATTCACCGAATTCAACAAAGCCACCCTTCGCGGTGGCTTTTTCATTTCTGGAGCCTTAGATGGCAGACATCACCTCAGCGAACAGTTCGCTCCTAATCGGTGTTAGTGGGCTTTTCACGATCCCCCAGCATCTCGCCGGCTTCAGTGCCGACGACATGTACGAAATTGCCAGCGTTGATAACAAAGAGGTCATGATCGGCGTTGATGGCGTCCTGTCTGCCGGCTGGATTCCCGCGGTGAAGGTCATGACCGTGACGCTTCAGGCTGACAGCGCGTCGAATACATTTTTTGAGAGCTGGGCCGCGTCAGAAGAAGCCGCGAAAACCCCCTTCTTCGCCTTCGGCGTCATCAATCAACCTTCTGTCAGCCGCATTTACACCCTGACGAACGGCGTGCTGAAGAACTACACGCCTCTCGCGCATGCCGGCCGAACCCTTCAGCCGCGCAAGTTCGAGGTGCATTGGCAGACCGTTATCGGAGCGCCGATCTAAATGGCCCGCAAGACTAAGACGCTGGTCATTGAGACCGCTGGCCGCGACGCCGGCAAGATGTTCCACATCACGGAGCTGTCGGCATCCGAAGCTGAAGCCTGGGCCACGCGCGCCCTCTTCGTCATGATGAACTGTGGCGTGGAGGTTCCCGATGACCTCATGTCGGCCGGTCTTGCCGGCATCGCAGCGATCGGCATCAAGTCGCTGTCGCGTGTTCCGTACGAGATGGCGAAGCCGCTGTTCGATGAAATGATGGCCTGCATCGCCGTCGTTCCCGATCCGAAACAACCTCTTGTGAAGCGCGGCTACGGTGGTGTCGGTCCGATGATCGAGGACGACATCGAGGAAGTCTCGACGCGCCTGCAACTCCGCAAGGCAGTCCTCGAATTGCATCTCGATTTTTTCTTCTCGCCGCCCGATCAAAACTAGAGGGGGCGGAGGGAGCGTCGAGGGTTTAATCGACTATCCCAATGTCTCTCGCTCGATCGGCATGGTGGTTTCGAGAAAGTACGCGACGTTGCATGAGTTGCAGACCGTATATGGGGCAGAAGACCTCTATGACTTTCTTGAAATCGTCGTTGTAGACGCGGCGAACGAGCGCACGTTAAACGAAAGAAAGGATTGATATAATCGCCATGCGCGGCCTAGGCTGATCCCCGAAAGCCCGGTTCCTAGCCGGGTTGGCCGCGCCCACATAAACTAGGGTTGCTATAGGGGCAACGATGGGAATAAAAAAATGCGCGAAGTGTGGCGTTGACAAGCCGCACGAAGAATTCTCTATAAAACGAGACAACCGAGACGGGCTCAAAACAGAGTGTAAGGCGTGCGATAATTTGCGCGCCCGAGCGGCGTATGAGTCTAAGAAGCAGAAGTATAAGGAATGGTATAAGGCCAATGCTGAAAGGCTGCGCGCCGACTATTTGGATGACGTCGACAAAAGACGAGAGTACCAAAGGATTTACAGAAGAAAACGATACGCGAGCAATCCAGAGCGAATTGCGGAGTTGAGCAAAGAGTACAACGCCCGACACAAGGGGCGAGCCAATGCCAGAACGGCTAAGCGGTACGCGGCGAAGACTCAGGCCACTCCGATTTGGGCAAGCCCCAAAAAGATCGCAGAGATATATGAGGAGTCTGCGCGCATCACTCGCGAGACGGGAGCCCCGCATCACGTAGATCACATCGTGCCATTGCGATCAAAGCTGGTCTGCGGGCTGCATTGCGAGGCTAATCTGAGAATCATCCCCGGATCTGAAAATAGGCAAAAGTCGAATAGCCACTGGCCCGACATGCCTTAAGAAAACAGTAGCCCACTTCGGTGGGCTTTTTTATTGCCCAAGGATTAAGCATGCCGCAGGTCGTAGACGCCCTATTCGTGACGCTCGGCCTTGACCCGTCGAACTTCCTCTCGGGCCAGAAGAAGGCCCAGCAGGCCACGAAGGATCTTTCGGCCGCTCACGACAAGGCACAGAAGCAGATCGAGGAACGCAACAAACGCGCGGTCGAGTCTTTCAAGTCGGTGCGTAACGAAGTCCTCGCACTGCTGGCGATCTTCACTGCCGGCATGGGCCTGAAGGAGTTCACGCAGCACACGATCGGCTCGGCCGTGCAACTTGGCTACATGGCCAAGAATCTGCAGATGAGCACGCAGGAGCTTTCCGCGTGGCAGCGTGCGGCGGAACGTGCGGGCGGAAGCGCTGATGGCATCACGAGTGCGCTGCAAGACTCGCAGCAACAGATCGCAAAGTTTCGGCTCGGCCAGGTTGGCGACCAGATGCAGGCGTTCTTCCGCTTCGGCGGCAAGACCAGCGATCTGAAGGATGGCAATTCGTATCTGATGGCTCGGGCGCAGATTGTCCAGCGTCTCTTTGCGGTTGATCCGGGTCGTGCGCAAGCTGTCGCCCAGATGATGGGCGTCGGCGGCGATCAGTTCAACTTCATCAAGCAGGGTCCGCAGGCGATTCTTGCTCTCGTCGATGCGCAGAAGAAAAATTCAGCCGTCACCGAAGAACAGGCAGAAAAAGCGCTGAAGCTTCAAAACGCGTGGCTCGACCTTCGCGACCGGCTGCAATACGTCGGCACGACGATTCTGTTGCAGTTGATGCCGACCTTCGAATTGTGGCTGCAGAAGCTTCAGGCCATGGCCGATTGGGTTGCGGATCATAAACAGGACATCTCGAACTGGGTCAATGAGACGGTCAACGCGATTCAATCGTTCATCAGTGCGGCTGACAAGGCGGCTGATGCGGTGGGCGGCTGGAAGAACGTCCTGATTGCCCTGGCAGCGCTGAAAGTGCTGTCGACAGTATCTCCCCTGCTTCAATTGGCCGGCGCGCTGTCGAGCGTAGGCGGCGGATTGGGCGCGATTGCCCTGTCTGGCCCTGGCGCGCTCGTTGCGCTTGTCGGGCTATCGGCTGCCGCCGAGAAGATGCGGCAAAGCGCATTTGACAAGGCCATCCCGAAGGGGCCGAGCCACGATCAGTATGTCGCGGAAGCGGTCGCGGGTGGCGCGGTTACCCCGAATGTCAGCCAACCTCCCCCTGGGGGATTTGGCAAGCTCGGCGCATGGCTGAAAAACTCCTTCGGAAACTCCGAGGCCGGCCGTCAAAAGCAGGCTATGGATTACTTCCTGAGCCAGGGGTGGACGCCCGCTCAAGCGGCCGGGATTGTTGGAAGTCTCACGCAGGAAAGCGGCGTGGATTCCACGTCTCGAAATAAATCGTCCGGTGCGTATGGAATCGGCCAGTGGCTTGGCGGACGCGTCCAGGACTTCAAGAAATGGTCTGGTCACGATCTCCAGGGATCCTCCTTTCAAGATCAACTCGGTTTCATGCAGTACGAGTTGACCAAAGGCAATGAGCAGGGCGCAGGGCGCCGGCTGAGAGCGGCGAGAACCGCTGAGGAGGCTGCCGCGATTCACTCGCAATACTATGAGCGCCCTGGAACGGCAGAGGCCAATATCGCCAACCGGCAAGCCTATGCGCGCGTTCTATATGCGGGCGTCGGGCAGGCGAATGCGTCGCAGATCGCGGGCAATTCCGCTGCGGTTAGAGGGCCCGGCTCCTCGGGTAGTGTCTCAAACTCGACCACGACCGCGTCGACCAACATCAACGGCCCGATCACGATCCAGACGCAGGCGACCGACGCTCAAGGAATCGCCCGCGAGTTCGGTAAGGCCGTGGCGAAATACAGCTTCACCGTGCCGCAGGCAAACACAGGGTTGACGTAATGGCGAATGGAATCCCCGCTCTGCTTGGCAAGGTTGCCAACGTCACCAACACGGTCTCCCTGGTTGTCGCCGACGCCGCCATCATTCTCGGTTTCTTCTCCGGGCCAAAGTGGGGAGTCTTCAATCAGGATGGTTCGTTAGCGCTTCAGCCGGATTCGATTGTTGCGCTGGAATTTTCCAGAGAGTGGCGGATTCCTGACTATCCTGTCGAGCAGGGATCATTCGAATCCTATAACAAGGTCGTTCTCCCGTCCGAGACCCGGATCAGGATGACCAAGGGTGGATCGGATGCGGATCGGTATCACTTTCTAGGCCAACTCTCTGCGCTTGCGAGATCTTTGACTCTGCTCAATATCTCCATGCCAGAGGGCAAGATGATCCAAAGCGTCAACATCAACCATTTCAATCTCAGTCGAACATCAACCAATGGCGTCGGTCTGGTGACGGTTGATGTTGCGCTCAAAGAGGTTCGCGTGACGGCAACGTCGGCGTTTTCGAATACGGCTCAACCGAGCGGATCCGATCCGACGAGTACTGGCGCCGTTCAACCTCAAGCGCCTACATCGGCGCAATCATCGGCGGCGAGCCAATCACAATAGCCATGCAGATCATCCCCATCAATGACACGTACTCGCAGCAGGTAACGTCCTTGCTGGGTGGGCAGAACTGCCAGTTCAATCTCTACCAGAAGAGCAGCGACGATCTGTACTGCGACGTGTACGTGAACAACGCCCCGATCATCACCGGAGTTCGGTGCAGGAACCTCGTTCGGATCGTGCGAGATTCGTACCTCGGATTCGTTGGCGACGTCATGTTTCTGGATACTCAAGGCACCACGACGCCGCCGAGCACCGGGCTCGATCCATCCTCCCCCGGCTTGGGTACGCGATACCTATTTTGCTACCTTAGCGCAACGGATCTGCAGGGCTGATATGGCCTTTACCGAGAAACAACTCCAGATCACGATCAGCCTCGGTCAAGGTCAATTCGGGGACACTGGTGCGAACACGGTCACCCTCAGCGGCCTGAGAGTCAGGGCCGAGATCCAGCAGTTCGGCGGCGATGCGATGCCGCAGGTTCAGTTGCTCGTCTACGGCTTGCCGGCGAGCATGATGAACCAGTTGACTGCCATCGGCCCGATCAACTCGGCGGTGCTGTTTCAGAACTCCGTGCTCATCGCGGCGGGCGATAGCGGGAAAACGTTGACGACCGTCTATAGCGGGAGCATCTGGCAGGCTTGGGCCGACTACAACCAGATCCCCGAATCGGCGCTGAACATCTCCGCAGTGGGTGGACTGGCGGCCTCGCTCAAACCTGTTGCGGCGACGAGCTACACCGGATCGGCCGATGTCGAAACGATCATGCAGTCCCTAGCCTCGCTGGCCGGTCTGTCGTTCGTCAATCATGGTGTTTCCGTGCAACTGTCGAATCCATACTTCCCCGGCACTGCACTCGCGCAGATCCGAGAGTGTGCGCAGGCGGCAGATTGCAACATCACGATCGAGAACGGCGCCCTTGAAATCTGGCCGAAAAATGGCTCTCGCAGCCTGCCTGCCATCCCGGTCGTTTCGGTTGAGACCGGCATGGTCGGATATCCGACTTTCTCAAGTAACGGCCTGATGGTAACGACGATGTTCAACCCGTCGATCAAGATCGGTGGTCAGTTCCAGGTGCAAAGCTCGATCAAGCCGGCCAATGGCATATACGTAGCCACGCAGATTTCGCATTCGCTCGAAAGCATGGTGCCGGAAGGCCAGTGGTTCACGCATATTCTCGGGGTTCCGCAAATTGGCTGAAATCGGATATCTCGGGAACGCAGGGCCAACCGACAACGGCTCCGACTTCAACGCCAACACGTTCCTTGTCTGGTCGATCCTCGCGCGTGTGCGGACGATGCAGCCGTGCAAGGTGCTCGCCGTCACGAACAATGGCGGTGTCGCTCCGGTTGGTTTCCTGACGCTGCAACCGCTCGTTAATCAGCTTGACGGCTATGGCAACGCCACGCCGCACGGCCCGATTTACAACGTGCCGTACTTCAGGCTTCAGGGCGGCGCGAACGCGATCATTATTGACCCGCAAGTCGGAGACATCGGCTTCGCTGGCTTTGCTGATCGCGACATCTCGAGCGTGAAGGCGAACAAGGGCCAGGCGAATCCCGGCAGCAAGCGTCAGTTCTCAATGGCGGATGCGGTCTATATGGGTGGAATCCTTAACGGGACGCCGAGCCAGTACATTGCCTTCAGCGCAAGCGGTGTGGCGATTACGTCGCCCACTGCGGTGACGATCACCGCCCCGACCGTGAACATCGACGCGTCAACGCAGTGCGCGATCAACTCGCCGAACATCATCCTGAATGGCCCGATTGAGCAGGGTCAAGGATCGAATGCAGGCAACGCCTCGATGGGTGGCACGTTGACCGTCACTACAGATGTGATTGGTGGCGGCAAGAGCCTCAAAAATCATACGCACCCCGATCCGCAGGGCGGCAATACCGGACCTCCAAACTGATGGACTCTCTATATCTCGACCCGGCGACTTGGGATTTGGCGGTGGATGCGTCGGGCTCGATCGCCGTCTGCGCCGATCCCTATGCGCTTGCGCAAAACGCCGCGACCGCGATCCGCACGTTTCTTGGCGAGGTGTACTACGACACGACGATCGGCGTTCCATACTGGTCCGATATTCTCGGCCATTTCCCGTCACTAGCCGTCGTCAAGGCCGATCTCGTCGCTGCCGCGGAAACGGTGACTGGCGTAACGAGCGCGCAAGTTTTCATTACATCCGTGGTGAACCGCCAGCTTTCTGGCCAGGTGCAAGTCACAGACGCCAACGGCAACGTCTCAGCCGCCAGCTTCTAGGCATCACCCCAAACAACCAAGCCCGCCGCGTGCGGGCTTTTTTGCGTCTATCCAATGCCGACGAATATCCCCGCACCGCAATTTACGGCGACAGGCTTCGTAGCGCCGGCTGAGTCGGCAATTCTCGCGGGCGCGCAACTCGATATCAATACTGCCTTCGGGGGTGTGCTCGATCAGTCGCTGACGACTCCTCAGGGCCAGTTAGCGATGTCCGAGGCCGCGATTGTGGGAGATGCGAACGCACAATTCTTGGCGCTCGCAAACGGAGTCGACCCGGCATTCGCATCTGGCCGGATGCAAGACGGCATCGGGCGCCTGTACTTCCTCACGCGCCTCGCCGCACTCCCGACCACGCTGCAAATCTCGTGCTCTGGTGGCCTTAACGTCAACATCCCCGTTGGCGCGCAGATCCAGGATGCAAGCGGAAACCTCTACGCCTGCACGACCGCGGGCACGATCCCCGCAAGCGGATCGATCACGCTTTCCTTCGCCTGCATGACAAACGGCCCGATCGCCGTTCCGTCGAGCAATAGCGTCTCGATCTACCAGGCTATCTCCGGCTGGGATTCGGTTACGTGCATCTCGGGCGTAATCGGGCGCAACGTCGAAAGCCGCACCGCGTTCGAACTACGCCGGCAGCAAAGCGTGGCGATGAACAGCATCGGCATGCTCGACTCGATCCTCGGTAACGTGCTGAATGTTTCCGGCGTGGTCGATGCGTACGTGCTCGACAACCCTACTGGAAGCCCTACGACGATCGGCGGCGTGACGCTTGGCGCGAATAGCCTGTATGTCTGCGTGGCGGGCAGCTATACGAATCTCGCGGTAGCGCAGGCCATCTGGACGAAAAAACCGCCCGGCTGCGCCTATACCGGCAATACGACGGCCACGGTCACCGACCCGAATCCGCAGTATTCGACGCCACCTAGCTATTCAGTGAAGTTCCAGGCCGCGGTCAACACGCCGATCTTCATCGCGGTCACGCTGAAGAACAGTTCGGCCGTTCCGTCAACCGCGCTGACTCAGATTCAAGGCGCGATCGACAACGCATTCTCGGGTGAAGATGGCGGGATTGTGCCGCGCCTCGGTTCCATGATTTTCGCGAGCCGGTTCTACGCCGGCATCGCATTGCTGGGGTCGTGGGCGCAAATCATCTCCGTGCAGATCGGCTGCGGGAACAACCCTTCCGCGACCTTCACGGGTTCCATCTCGGGCAACACTCTCACCGTCTCGAGCGTCGCATCGGGCGCGCTGGCTGTTGGTCAATATATCGCTGACGCTGCGGGGGCGATCGTCTCGGGTACGCAGATCACGGCCGGTAGCGGAACCTCGTGGACGGTAAGCATCGCGCAGACGGTAGCCAGCGAAACGATGTATGGCGTTGTTCCGAATCAGAACGACGTCACCATGAACATCAATCAGGAGCCGACGTTTGCCGCGGCGAATGTGATTCTGACGTTGGTGTGATATGCAGAACTACGAGCAGACCATACTGTCGCAGTTCGCGAATTCACCGACGATCTTATCCCTGATCGAAAGCTTCAATGATGCTGTCGATCCGCGCGCCAATATTGACGCCTTCTATGAAAATGTTTGGAATATAGAGACGGCATCCGGATATGGGCTGGACGTCTGGGGTCGGGTGGTCGGAGTTTCACGCGTCCTCCAGGTCTCGTCTGGCGCATGGCTCGGCTTCGAAGAGGCCGGAGACGGTGCGGTCGATACACCGTTCAACGTAGCGCCCTTCTATAACGGCACCGCCACCACAGGTAATTACGCGCTGACGGACGATGCGTTTCGAACGCTCATTCTCGCGAAGGCGGCAGCCAACATCACGAACGGGTCTATCCCGAGCATCAATCAGATCCTGATGATCCTGTTCGGGAGCTCTGGGGCATGCTGGTGTACCGATGGTCAGAACATGACCATGACGTACACGTTCGAATTTCAGCTAAGTCCAGTTCAGTTCGCGATTGTCGCTCAATCTGGAGTACTTCCCAGACCCGCTGGCGTACAGGTCACCATCATCCAGATTGGCCTGGTGAACGATGGCGGAGTCGTCACGTTGGGCGCCGGGATTGTAGGCTGGCCTACGTCACCCTCGGGTCTTTCTGCTGGCGCGCTTTATAGCAATGGCGGCGTCGTCTGCGTAGCCGGAACGACGACACCTAACCCGGCCGCACCTCCCGTCTATCTCGCGACAACCTCTGCGTCAGTGCTGCTCGCACTGGGCGGCGCAAATCTTCCTATCAGTCTGTCCGGCCTCGCCAATGGGCAGCTCTGGAATAACGGTGGCGTTCTGTCCGTCGCCTGAACCTATTGAGAGTTTATGCAAGCCTCCCAATCACCCGCAGCCTTTGTCGCGCCGTTTGCCAATGCGGCCGGCGCCGGTTTCATAAGGACGATCCCGGCTGCCTCGCAGATCGGAATCACCGATGGTGCAGCAAGTTTGCACGACGGCTATCCGCCCAAATGCTTTTCTCCGGTGGCCGCAGGCGGCGTGCCGCCATTCGGGCAGGACACAAACGGCATTTTGTACCAGACAACTGCTGGCGTTCAATGGCAACAGGTTGGCGGTCAACCGATCTACAACTCGACTTTCTCGACAGCCATCGGCGGCTATCCCAATGGCGCGATTTTGCAGAGCGCAGACGGGACTGGCTTCTGGCGGTCGACTGCTGACAACAACACTTCGAACCCCGATACCGGTGGTGCGAATTGGTTGCCGATGTTCTTCTCGACGTCGACCGCGATTGCGCTAACTAATGCGAACGTCACGCTGTCCGCGGCCCAGTACTCGAAGCCGATTATCGTTCTGACTGGCACGCTTACTGCGCCGGTCGCGTTGACTTTCCCGGCTCTTGTCCAGCAATGGACGGTCCTCAATTTCACCGCTGGTTCTTTCCCGGTCACCGCGCTAACTAGCGGCGGAGTCGCTGTCACGTTGTCGCAAGGCGGAAAGACGGAGCTGCGTGGGAATGGGGCGAACGTCGTTGTTGACGCGCTTCAGGTAGGGGCGCCGGTTTCGCCGGGCCATGCTGTCAATCTCGCCCAGTTCATCTCCGGTTTCAACGGCAACGGCGCCTATTACGTCTTTCCGGGTGGCATGCAGCTTTCCCGCTTCAGCTTGCAGGCAAATGGGAATAGCTCAGCAATATGGACTTTCCCTTTGGCTTTCGCCTCGCCTCCGCAGCTCTTCGCAACGGTTGTCACCCCTCCTTCGGCCACTCCTAGCGCGATATGGTTTTCCTCGTTTAGCAACACCTCGGCGACCGTATTTAACGCAAACAGTGCCTCGATCAACATTGACGTATTGGCGGTGCTCTGATGACCCAGAAGGTCTATTACGACGTAACAACCGGTGCCATCACCGGTATGTACGATGATGCGGTGCGTCCATCTCCCTCTGTCCCGAATGGGCAGGCCGCTCTCGCCGTCACGCCAGCGCAGTGGGTCCAAATCGGCCCGGAATGGGGTGTTGTCAACGGCACTCTAACGACGTTGCCGGTCGTGGTGTCGACCCCCAGCCTCGCCCAGCAAGCTCAGGGCGCACTGTCCGCCGGCCTCACCATCACTTCGACCGGCACACCCGCGCTGGATGGCGTCTATTCGGTCAACTCGACTGCCCAGCAGAACATCACCGCCACGCAGCTTTACGTCACGGTGAACGGCAAATTCCCAGGCAGTAGCGGAACGATGTCGTGGTCACAGGCTAATGGTTCGGTTGTCACCTTTCCGAGTGTGGCTGAGTTTCAGGCATTCGCCTCGGCGGTCGCGTCCTACGTCGCTGACCTGCAAGAAATCATTCTGACTAACTCTGGCTCATTGCCGGAAGCGACTGCCACTCTCCCATGATCCACGGCCTCCCCCAACCTCTGACGGGCGCTGAACTCGTCACGATCAAGCAGCTACAAAACGGCAACTGGGCGGAATGTTCAATGCCTCTATCCGAACTGGCCTCGCTGCTCGGATCGTCCAGTTCCACCGCGTGGGCCACTGGCCTGCCGACCGAAAAGCCCTCCACTGCTGGCGTCGTCTGGAATGACGCGGGCGTAGTCTCCATCAGTTAAAAATCCATGAAGAAAATACTTCTGACGGCCCTTCTGGTGCCGGCGATGGCGCTCGCCCAGACCTACCCCTCGCCGACGTTCAATAGCATCACGCTGCAAACCCCGCTGCCCTCCTCGAGCGGCGGCACGGGTACGTCGAGCGTGACCGGCACAGGATCGGCGGTTCTGTCGAACTCGCCGACACTTGTTAGCCCCGCTCTGGGTACGCCATCTGCCGTTGTGCTGACGAACGGGACCGGCCTTCCAGTAGCGGGACTGACGGGACTAGGAGCCGGCGTCGCTACGTCTCTGGGCGCGGCCGTCACCGGTTCAGGTGGTTCGGTTCTCTCGACCTCTCCGACCATCGCAAGCCCAACCGTTACCGGCAGCTTCACAGCAACCGGCCTAGTGACTCTGGCCGACCATGCGACTCAGGCGGCCAATACGGTGATTGCGAACGCAACGGGCTCGGCCGCATCGCCGACTGCGTTTGCCGTGCCGAGCTGTAGCAGTGCGACGAGTGCTCTGCAATGGACTAGCGGCACGGGATTCACATGCAATACCGGCTCCGCGCCTCTGGCAAGCCCGACGTTCACTGGCACCGTGACGATTCCGAGTGGCGCATCGATCACGGGCTATCTGACGACTGCTAGCGCAGCTTCGACTTACGCGCCGTTGGCGTCGCCGGTGTTCACCGGTACGCCTTCCCTGCCGACTGGGACGACTGGCGTCACTCAGACGGCGGGCAATTCATCGACTGCACTTGCCACGACTGCCTTCGTCGGCAGCGCTATTACCGGCATCTCGACATCCACATTCGGCACGCTGTATCTCGCGTGGTTCAACAGCCTACCGACGACATTGCCGGCATCGGCTGGCGTTCTGTGGAACAACGGTGGAGTCCTCTCCAAGTCATGAACAAATTCCTGATCAAGCTGGCCGCCTTCGAGGCGGCTTTTTTATTGGTGATCGCGCCGCTAGTTGCGTCGGCTCAGTCCTATCCGGCGCCGACTTTCGGCAGTCTCGTTCTCCAGAATCCGCTCACCCCGGCCAATGGCGGCACGGGCGCGACGACGTCCACGGGTACTGGCTCGGTCGTGCTGTCGAACTCTCCCACATTCACGACGCCCAATCTCGGCACGCCGTCCGCGGTGACGCTGACCCACGGCACGGGCCTGCCTATCTCGACGGGTGTATCTGGCCTCGGGTCTGGTGTTGCGACTGGCCTGGCCAATGGCGTCACCGGTTCGGGCTCGCCCGTGCTTGCCACATCGCCGACGCTGACGAGTCCCGCACTCGGCACACCTTCGGCGGTTACGCTCACGAACGGCATAGGCTTGCCAATCGCGACTGGCGTCTCCGGACTGGGAACGGGCGTAGCAACCGGCCTCAGCAATGCCGCAACGGGTTCGGGTGGGCCCGCATTGTCGGGATCGCCGACGTTCACCGGCACCGTAACCAATAACAGCGCTGGTAATTCGTTGACGATTGGTGGATCGACCCCAGTAAATGGCAGCCCTGGTACGTTCTTCTATCCGACATACTTCGGCAATGCGGGGACGGGCGTTGCGGCGAAATTCAATCGCATGCAAGTCGGGACTGAAGCTCTCAGCAGCCTTGATCTGATCACGGGCAACAATCAAACGACATCCTCCTGGGTTTCATCCTGGCTCCCCGCAGCAATGCCTTTTGCATCGATTGCAGTCACCAGCCAAATCGGCGTCAATGCAATTGTGGCGGCTTCTCGCACCAGCGACTATCGCACGTGGACAGGTGGCGCGAGCGGGGGCGCGGGCAGTTATTTCTTCGCCTTGAACGATGACACGGGCACAGGCAATCCGATCGCGTGTGGCTTGTGTGGCGTTGTGATGCGTGCGTCGGGCGTAACGGGTATCTCGCTCAATCAGTTGGACGTCAGCAACTTCGGGTCGGTAGTTGACGCCACGCCAAATGGAGGCGTCGTAGGAGGCACGACATTCGGCCTTGGCATCACGGCGGGCGCGTATTACAACACTCTCAACAATGCCACAGCGGCCATCTATATAGGTGACGGGCAGAACGCGAAATTCCGCAAGGGGATCATTTTCTTCGCCGGCACGAATAGCGGCCTGGACACGAGCGTCGGCGCTGGTGGTGGTGGTGTTGCTATCGAGATGGGAACGGGGCAGTCCCTTCGATGGCTTGACAATACCAACGCGGTTAAAGCGGAAATGTGGGGGACTTCGACCGGCGTAGCCATTCCGCAAGGTCTGAACGGCGTGACGAACGGCGTAGCAGCAACGGCGGGGAACATCGGCGAGTATCAACCGGCAAACACCACCGGCACGTCTCTTACAACGAATACGCCCGCCAACTGCGCGAGCAAGTCTCTCACGGCGGGGGATTGGGACGTGTGGGGTACGGTTACCCTTGTTCCTGCGGGGACTACTACTGTGGCGGCTCTGTATGGTGGTATCAGCACGACATCGGCCACCCTTCCATCGCTAGGTAACTATGCGGACATTGTCGCGACATTTGCGACCGGTCAAATACAGACTCTTTCTGTCCCGATGCAGATAGTCAATGTATCTAGTCCGACAACTGTATACGTAGTAGGTCAGGCTTCATTCGGTGCGAGCACTGCGACTTGCAACGGTAACCTTTACGCTCGACGTCGCCATTGACCCTTGGGCTGCGCCGACTTTCTGGCGCAGCGGATACGCGCAGACAAGATAGACCAGATCAATTTTTGCGCGTCGCCAGGACTAAATTCCGTGTAGCATTCACCTCCATTCGATCGGAGGTTGGATGCCATGAAGCAGGAAAAGTTGGATTTTGTGAGCGCATTGAGGGGGCTGGCGGCATGCTATGTCGCATTATTTCACCTCCCGCATCTCGCTGGGCTCCTAATTCCATCGTGGTTCCAGCCGTTTTCGGATGCGGGAATGTCGGCGGTGAGCTTGTTCTTTGTCATCAGCGCATTCACGCTATGCATGTCGACGGCCTCGCGCGCTGAAGAGAATGCGCCGATCCGAAACTTCCTCATGAGGCGTTTTTTTCGGATCGCGCCACTCTTCTATATCTGGATCGTTCTTGGGTGCGTCCGAGATTATTTAGTTTACGGCACCATTCACAGCGAGAAGGATGTCCTTCTGAATGCGACATTCTTGTTCAACTTCTCGCCGTCGACCGTTGAGGGCATTCCTTGGGCAGCGTGGACCTTGGGCGTCGAGATGGTCTTCTATGTACTTTTCCCGTGGATTTTCCGAGCTCTGAGTGACTTCGGGAGGGCATTCCTTGCGCTTGCCGTGACGGGACTCGTGGGCATCTGGTGGGAATCAGCAATGCACGCCGTTCCCGGCCCGTTCTGGATGTTTGGGTTTCTGTCTCGCCTGCCGATCTTCATCCTTGGCATCTGCGTCTATCACCTATATGTGAGCGCGCGCCGATGGAGCCAGGAAGCAAAGCGCTATGCTGGATGCATTGCGCTCGGTTCGGGCGTCTTTTGGTACATGGCGATTGCCTACCGGAGCCCATCCGAACCACTCCTTCCGCTCGACTATCAGCAAGCGCTGTCATGGGCATCGATCGCCTTCGGTCTGTCGCAAGTCGGCGGCCGGTTCGTTGCGAACCGGGTAACAAATTTCATGGGTGACATCAGC
Organism: Paraburkholderia panacisoli; assembly: GCF_008369935.1. GTDB lineage: Bacteria > Pseudomonadota > Gammaproteobacteria > Burkholderiales > Burkholderiaceae > Paraburkholderia > Paraburkholderia panacisoli. The sequence continues at coordinate 188,691 of NZ_VTUZ01000005.1, forward strand.
TATTCGTTTTACCTTACGCACGCGACGGTGTTCAACCTGATGGCTGCGGTATTCGCGTGGGTTATCGTCCATTCTGGTATGCATCAATACGGCCTCTTCGTTTGTTATGCGATCGGCACTTTTGTCGTCGCCGGGCTGTCGTATGCTCAATACCGGCTCGTAGAGCAGCGTGGAATCCGCTTCGGGTCTCGGCTTATTCGCCGGCTTGAGTCGCGCGCCCCTATCGAGCGAGCGGCCCCTGAATGAATTGCCCCGCGCGAAAACCTAACGCGAAGATCGACAACCAGCCGCCTTTCGGCGGCTTTTTTACGCAAGGCGCCGCTAATGCATCGCCGATTGCAGCCTGTAAGCCACAAGCTCACCCAAGATCTGATGCCCCAAGTCATTCGGGTGAATCGGATCTTGAGTTATGTCGATTGCATTAAGCTGACCCGCCGCTTCCTCGGGCAGAAGCGCATTCTTCAAACTGACATACGGCAGGTTGAATTCCTGCTCGACCGGGACGTGCCAGTCCTGCGCGTTGTGCCCTGAGCGGTCCATCACGGCGAGCATCACGACGGCCGGATGTGACGGTGCATTCAGGATCTGCTGCACGAGGTCGCGATAGCTCGCTGTGCTGTTGCTGTCCCACTGGTCGTTCACGTCGAAATCGACGATCACGAAGTCGGGGTTGTATTTCAGCACGTCGTTCTGGACCCGCTGCGCGCCGAAGGTCGAATCGGTCTGGCCGATGCCGGCATTGATCAGTGTCATCTTTGACTGCGGGAACGTCGCCTGCCACCAGCCGAATACGCGGTTGACATAGCAGAACTGCGGCTGGGTGCACCATGCGCCTTGGGTAACGCTTCCGCCAATCGCCGCAATGGTGATGGGCTGGCCTGATTGGGCCTTGGCTATGACCGCCTTGATTCGGGTGTCGTCGCCATAGTTGACCACCGAACGATTGAGGACTGACGCGTCGACGATGCAGGTCGGCTTGGCCGCGGGATCGCTGATGAGGCATGGGTTGCCGGCCGCTTGCGTGGATGGCGCAGCACTTGGGGCCGAGTCGCCGCCACCGCCGCCACATGCGGTCAGCGCGCAGACGAGCGCAATCCCCACGGCTGTGGCCGTGATATGCTTGAACATGATTCGCTTCCCTTACGTGAGAGTTGGGGTTTCGGGTCAAACAGCGCCTCGCTCGGTTGCCGCCGATGCGGGGCGCTCCTGTTTTAAGCTGCGTCTTTTCCCAATGCCGGAATCACTTCCGCCGACCACTTGATCTGCTGGATTGGAACGCCGCTTCCGTGCTTCTTGCCGGTGTCGTAGATCCGCGCGAAGTCCTTGCCGGCGTCCGTCACTTCCCAGTGCTCGCCGCGCTTCATCTGGAAGCCGGATTCAGCGAGAAGCAGGTTCATGCCGCGCGCCGACGTACCGATCTGCTTGCCGAGTTCGGTTGGCGTGTAGTACTTCGATTCCTGATTGGCCGCGGTGATGTGCGTTTGGCCCATGAGCTGGAGTACGTTGGTTCCTGAGACAGCCTGCACTGCCTGGTTTGCGCTGATCGCGGCGGCCTGCTTGTCGCAGCCGATCAAAGTGGCGACCCCGAAGAATGACGGGAACAACTGAGCGGCGTCGCGGATCTCGGACAATGTAGCGGGTGATTTTTCGGTGTGTGCCGATTTAGCTCGGCGCTCGCACTCAAGGAAGTAGTCGCGGACCTCGAAGCCCTTGTCGCTGCCGCTCATCATCGCAATGTGCTTTGATGCGTCGATGGTCAGCGTGTATTCCTTGCGCGGGCGACCTCCAGAAAGGTTTTCTACCTGTTCGTAGGAAAGGTAGTCCCGGCCCTCAACGAGACGGGCGCGTTTGATCTGGTCGCGCATCCACTGGTTGAAGTCTCGCGAGATACCAAGGAATGCATACAACTCACGCGCATCGGCGGATTGAACGGTTTGGCCACCGATGTTGCTGCTTGAAATACTGATAAGATTCGACACGTTGTTTCCTTCGTTTTGGTTGCGACACAGGCCCTGAACGTAATCCGCCAAGATCACGCGTTCGGGGCCTTTTCTTTTTGTCCTTCGATTTCGCGGAGTTTCCGCAGGGCGGCGACAAGCTCGATGTTCTTCGAAGTTCCATTCCGAGTGGCCTTGTCTTGCAGCCAATCGTCGACATCCTTTGGGATTCGATACATTGACCGGACGCGATCATCACCCCCACCTAGCGGCATGATCACGTTGTGCTTGGGACCGAACTTGGCTATGTACCTTGCCTCGACTTCGTTGAGATTGTCTTCTGGGCACTCAATAACGAAGTACGAATCGAACATCTTCCCTGCATCATTCAGATGACTGCCGATGCGAAGATTGCAATTGATCGACTGCCCCACGTACACGATTTCTCCGGCTCTCATCAAGACATATACGCCGCAAGTCTTCTTGACCGACTGGGCTAGTCCTGCGATGTGCTCGGCGCTCAATGAATTCATCTAGGTTTCTCCGTGCTATGATTTGTGCTACCACGGTGATATAGTAGCACCGTACTAGTACATGTCAAGCATCTCTCAGGAGAAATTTTTATGGCTCGGTCAGACCCGCAGGTGAATATCCGAATGCCCCAAGAGCTAAAGGACCGACTAGAAGCGGCCACGACAGAGACAAACCGATCGCTCAATGGCGAGATACTTGAGCGTCTGGAGCGCTCATTTGATGCGCCCACCGTCGAGATAGGCGAGGCATCGTTAGACGCGATAGAAGCCCGATTACGACATGCGCTTAAGCATAAGTAGACGGCTAGATTTCTAGCCGACCCACAAGCCGCCCACCGAGGCGGCTTTTTACGTCCAGACCAAACCAACAGCCGCCATCGAGCGGCTTTTTCATTTCCGGGGCATCCATGACCATCGGCGACCAAGCCGCAGACCTCGCGCGCAGCGACATCGTAGCCAGCGCCGCGAAGGCGCTTCCTCCTGTCTCGGTGGCAAGTGCCACGCTGCTTGGCATTCCGCTGGCGGACTGGGTTCTTCTTCTGACGGCGGTCTACACGCTGCTTCAGATCATCGTCTTTGTCCGCGACAAGTTCTGGCGTCAACGCAGGAAGCATCGAAAGGAGTGAGTCATGAGCATGCAGGTCTCCCCCGCTGGCGTAGCGCTTACCAAATCAATGGAGGGCTGTTCATTGACGGCCTACCCTGATCCGGCAAGCGGTGGCTCTCCGTTCACCTGTGGCTATGGCCATACAGGTTCAGACGTGAAGCCGGGGATGACCATCACGCAGGCCAAGGCCGACGCATGGCTTGACTATGACATTGCCCGCTCCGCCCAGATCGTCAACTCGCTGGTTCATGTCTATCTCAACCAGAACCAGTTTGATGCACTCGTTGATTTTGTCTTCAATGTCGGCGCGGGCAATTTCCGATCGTCCACCCTGCTCCGCCTCGTCAATGCGGGCAGCTTCGCCGCGGCGGCAGACCAGTTTCCTCGGTGGACTCAAGCCGCAGGAAAGGTCATGCCCGGACTCGTGAAGCGTCGCGAAGCCGAGCGCGCTTTGTTTGTCTCATAAATTATTCGCCACACGAATATTCGCCGTTTATTCGTCTCACGCATAAACACTTCCTAGCCGTCTAGGGCTTCGATCCATGACACAAGTTGTTGTTGTCCTTACGACAGGCAGCTCGTGGACGAACCCTGCCGGTGTCACCAAGGCCGATCTGGTAGAGGTCTGGGGCCGTGGCGGTAACACCGGCACGAGCAGCACGTCCGCGACGGCTGGCGCTGGCACGGGTGGTTACTCGTCCGCGGCGAACGTCACGCTCTCCGGTTCGACCACTGCCTATGTGCTGGGCACGACCTCGGGCGCTGCGTCCTACTTCGGTGGCACCAGTCTCGCCACCTCCCTGGTCGGCGCGAACGGCACGGTTGACGTCGCAGGCGGCTCGACCACTGGTGGCGCGGGCGCATCGATAACTGGTGCGGTTGGCACGACCAAGCTCCCCGGTGTGGCCGGCGGTGCGGCGAACACTACGGGTCAACATGGCGGCGGCGGGGGTGGTGCACCGGGGCCATCAGGCGCCGGTACAGTCGGCGGTGCTGCAACCTCAACAACGCCTGGAGCTGGTGGCGCAAGCTCTAGCGGTGCAACAGGCGGTGCTGCGGGATCGGGCACAACCGGCAATGGCGGTGCGGGAACATCGAACGCGAGTGGAGGCAGTGGCGGGGGCGGTGGCAACGGCGCAGGCAGTTCAAGCCAGGGCGGGACCGCTGGCTCACCTGGGGCGGGTGCTGGTGGTAACGGCATCGGTGCGGCAGCTCCGGTCGCAGGGGGCGGGCCCCAAATCAGAATCACGTACACGATTCCATCGGCCGTCACGTCATCCGGGTTTGATGCTACGACCGGAAGTGCGCCGATTGGTGGCAGTGGACCGGCCCAAGCGAGTGCGTTTGATGCTGTCTTTGCTGCGGTGCTCGTCGGCGGGTCGATCAGCCTCGGCACTATCACTGCACTCAATGCGGTTAGCGGTGCGGTCGCCATTCGCGGCACCAGCATCGTTTCGGCCATCGCGCTCGAAGCGTCAAGCGGGACAGTTGCCATTGCGGGAACGACTTCGCTATCGGCATCGGCTCTCGACGCAACCACATCGAATACCGCTGTCGTCGGCCGCGGTGCGATTGCAACAACAGCGCTTGATGCCGTCGCGGGCAACGCGACCGTCTCTGGTCTAGGTGGCGTCACGTCGACTTCGCTCGAGGCTGTCACTGCGTCTGTGGCCTCATCCGGCTCGGGCGCGATAAGTGCCGGGGCCAATGATGTCACCTCAGCCAGTGTCCTCGACGGGGGCTCTGCTGGCATCACTGCATCAGGCCTGAATGCAACCTCGGCCAACGTGGCCATCTGGGCGCCCGGTGCCGGGTCGATTCAGGTCAGCGCCCGCGTCGCAACGGCAGGCTCGGTATCGGTTGCCGGGCTCGCATCGGTCGCACTCGCCGCGCTTGATGGCGTGGCCGGGACGCTCGCCATCGGCGGCGCCGGGAAGATCAGTGCCGCAGCCAATGACGCGACGTTCGCGGCGCCTTCGATCAGTGGAAATGGCCGTGTCTCTGCTATTGCGCTCAATGCCGCCGTATCGGGCGTCGTCATCTCAGGCGGCACGCCCCAAGCACTCATCTCTGTTTCCGCATTAAACGCGACGGCTTCCAGCACTCGCGTGTATCCCTTCCGCACTCCCGAAAACGTGGCGACGGTCCCGGCTGAATCGCGGGTCGCAGGCGTCGCAAGTGAAATTCGCACTACAGCAGTACCTAATGAAATACGCACTACGGCTGTTCAACCTGAATCCAGAATCTCGGCGGTAGCGGCTCAGTCCCGCATCGCCACCGCATAAGGAGCGAGCGATGCTCGACACGCAATACAAGATCAACAAGAAGATCGACAATGAGTATCGCGGTCAGTCGAACGCGTTTCCGGCCACGCGCTATGCCGGCCTGATCGTCGCCTCTGCCGGGCAATCTCCGCGGAGTACCGCCGTTGCGCTGAATGCCTACACCGTGCCAGCCGCGCTCAATGGGCGCATGTACAAATGCACGACTGCCGGCACCACAGGATCGGGCGAGCCCGCATGGCCGACGACCGCAGGAGGGACTGTCACGGACGGCACCGCGGTATGGACGGAGCAAACGACTGCGCTCCAAGCCGGCACGATCCCAGAGGGCTCCGCAACGGGTTATGCGCGCGTCGCCATCACTTCGTCGCTCGCCAACTGGGCGGGCACGCAAGGCGCAGGAACGACGGTCGCATCAACTGGTACGAGTGGGCAGATCAGCAACAACAATGCGATTGCGTTCGCTCAAGTCACGACCTCGCTCGGCCTCGTAGTGGGCGTGGGTATGTGGGACGCCTCGACGTCGGGGAACTGCTGGGAATTCGCCATCCAGTCCAGCGGCACGCCGACGAACATCACTGCGAACATCTCGCCCAACGTCGCAGCGGGGGCCTTGGTGATCGGCTACAGCCTGAACGGCCAGTAATCAATCATGCTCCCCGCCCAATGGAATGGCCCGCTCGCAACATATCAGATGGGGCCGCTCGAAGTCCTCGACTTCGGTATCAACTGGTCGTCATGGCTTCAGCCCGGCGAAACCATCGCCGGCACGCCCACCGTATCGCAGTCTGACGGCGACGGGCTCCTGACGATCAACCCCAATGGCAATGCCACGCTGGTGAGCGGCGGCATCGCGACATGGTGGCTCAGTACGCCCAGCGTAGGCGTGACCTATTCCGTCCACGTGACCGTCATAACCAGCCAGGGCCGCACCGTTACGCGACGCATCGCAATACAGGGCGTCAGTCGCTAGGCCCCTTCACTTCCCTTCTGAGCCCGCCACGAGCGGGCTTTTTTTATGCCCATCGTTCGCCATCTCATCGATGCTGCCCAAGGCAAGCATCCGGTTACCTCTGCGCGCTCGAATCACTGGCCCGCAGTTCGTGAGCAACACCTGAAGTCGCAGCCCGTTTGCGTGGTCTGTGGCGGCAAGGACAAGTTGCAAGTCCACCATATCCGGCCATTCCATTTGCATCCCGATCTTGAGCTCGATCCGAACAACCTGGTCACCTTGTGCGAATCAGGAAAGGGCGGCGTCTCATGCCACCTCTTTGTAGGCCATCTTTCTAATTTCCGCGGCTGGAACCCGAACGTCAAAGAGGATGCAGAGACGTGGAAGAAGAAGTTAGCAGAGAACAAGGAACGGATTCAGAATCATCAACAAGAGTGAACGAGCGAAGGCGCTCGTAGAAAACTTCGATGCTATTGCTTTCGATGAAGGCGTGACGCTCAATCAGGCCGCGCCTGCCGCGAGTCTCCGAGATATGCAATCCGAGTTCTCGGAAGACGCGCATGAGTGCTTTGATGCCAATCTTTCTGCCGGTTCGCTCCAGGTGGGAGGCGATCATGTCCTTGTTGGACATTTTCCGGAAGTAGCATTCCAGAATCAAGGCTCGATCAGCATCAGCCCATGAACCGGCATTCATTCCAGTTGCCCAGTTGCGGCCCTTGCTTTTCTCACCGATTCGCTTCCTCGTTTCTTCTGAGTGAGCCCTGCCGAAGAAATGGTTTTTTTCGCCAATCTTCGACCTGAGTGCTGCGATGTGATCTAAGGAAAGCTTCTTTCCCTTGTGGGCAGCGCTGAGTTTCTGGCGCGTCTCAGCGGAAAGTTTGCGACCTGACATGGCCAGAGAAATTCGCTGCTTGTGCGTTTCGAGGTATGCGCCGCCCTTCCCGCCCTCTGCGGAGTTGTAACCCAAGGGCGCCATGCATGCGAAGTGTTCAATCCAAAATATCTCACGCTCAAAACGGTGGTCTTTGGATTGACAGGCCTCGACCATTTCCCAATGGAAGTTTTCAAATCCGTACTTTGCCAATGCTCGGTGGAAGTAGGCAGTCGATTTGCCAGCCAAGTTTTCGTGAGCCTTGCGCCGCTTCGATAGGGTTTGAGCGGTCTGGCCGATATAGATCTTCCCGTTAATCAGGTTCGTCGCTTTGTAGACGATTCCGAAAACTTCAATGCTCACGATTGTTCTTCCTTTTTGGACACCTTAGCAATTATACCTCAAGAACCGTCCGTTATCGGACAAGGAGCATCTGTGAACGATCTCATCAAACCCGTCTCGGTCGGCCTGCTGTTCGTCTTCCTGGCTGTCTGCGATTTCCTGCATATCAATGACCCGATGCTGCGCGACGCGGCGTTCGCAATGATCGGGGTCATCACTGGCTGGCATGGCGTTCTGAGCCTGCCTATCAGCATTGGCAAGTCTGCACCAGCAGCGCCCGCAGCATGAAAGCCCTAGCCCTCGCGCTGCTGTTCTCGCTGGGCGGCTGTGCGGGCTCTGCAACGTTTAGCGTCCGCCCTTTCCTCGATCCCGACACCGGCAAGATGGAATGCTGCCAGTTCTCGGCCATGGATTGGCGCGACATAGGCTCTCTGAACATCGACGCCAACAAAGCCGCCGACGGATCGATCGTCGTCCATTACTCCGCTACTGCCATAGGCGCTACTGCACCCACGCAAGCCCAAGGCGCTGTCATCAGCAACGTCGCTGGCGCCGTCTCCAATGCCGCTGCCGCGGCGATCAAACTAGCCCCTTAAGGATCCACCATGCTTCGCAAATATGCTGCTTTCGCGGCAGGCTTCGCCGTGCTCGCGTTTTCTGGCTGCGCATCGAACGCACCCGTCAAGCTCACTCCCGCTCAATTCGTCGCCGCGGTGTGCCCATCGGTTCAACAAGCGTTCACGATCGCTCCGACGCTGACCGCGCTGATCCCGGCAGATGCTCAAACGAAAATCGCCGACGCCAAACCGATCGTCGACGCATCGTGCGCTGTTGGCGCGACTATCTCGACGGACACGCCGGCCAAGTTCGTGGCAACCGTGTTCCCGGCTGTCAGCGTGATCGTCGGCGCTGCGCCTGATGATGTGCTCAACCAGAACATGAAGGCGCAGATTCAAGGCGCGATCCTGCTTGCTGAACTCGGTGTTGGTACTGTGACCGCGGTCGCTAACGCTAATGCCGCCTCGGCGCCGGTTGCGGCGAGCCAATAACATGGACTTCTCCAAGGTTCTCGCCGCGGCGAAGTGCTCGCAAGCGGCCTACATTATCGACCCAACGCAGGCGAAAGTTGCCTTTGAGTCCCTGGGCCACACGTTCGTCAGCCAGTATAAGGACAATGATAGCCAGGCCGTGCTGTCGCTTAACTCGACTGGTGCAACATGCCTCAGCATTTCGGGAACACGCTTCTCGGCGGGCAAGATTGGCGATCTGTTTGATGACGTACAACTTGAGCCAGTCGATGTCGGCAATGGTGCGAAGGTCACGCGCGGCGCGTACGAGAGTGCCAAACAGATCTGGGAGTGGGCGCTGAAACTTGCGCCGGCCGGAACGGTCTTCAATGTCTGTGGTCACAGCCTCGGCGGTTGGAGAACGGCCTACACGCCGATGTTCATCCCTGCGGCGCAGATCGGCGAGCTCCACGCCTTCGAGCCGCCCAAAGGCGCGAATCTGGCCTACTACCAGAAGTATGTGCGCGAGCTCGCGAGGCTGGTGATCGTTGGCAACGGACTGGATATCTGGTTCGGCTACCCACGCCTAGGGGAATGGATGCACAGGCCCGGTTTGATGGCCCATCTGCAACAGACTGGCTTTCAGTTGATCGACACGAGCAAATGGCCTGGCGGACTATCGTTGGGCGATCACTCGATTAATCTGGTTGTGAACCGGCTTCAGGCGATAGTCGGTGCTGGCGTGCCGGCCTAACAGCCCAACCGTTGTAAACCGCAATTACAAGCGGTAGACTGTCTACTGGAGTGACCGCTGGTTGGCAACCAGATTCTAGAGCGAGGTCGGCGCAAGCCGAATAACTGAGCGAGTGCAGTGTCGTAGGCGCGGCCCCGGAGTACCGGACAAAGCTAGTGTAGAGAGTTTGACAACGATCCAGCGAAGACAGGCGCCTTGATACGCTGGTGATGAAATCCGAGTAAGTGTTGTTGAAAGCACCGCAAGCGGGACAAGCCACCCGCCACTCCAGCCCCATTCGCTGTATCCCGTCCGAGGCATTGCGCCTTGGGCGGCACCCCTCTTCAGCCCGCTTCGCGCGGCGCTTCTACCTCTTCAAATCCTTGCGCTCTCAGCAACTCTGTCGCCTCCTGCGTCAGTTTGTAGTGAAATGCGCCATTCTCGATCCTGACTGATTCGACCCATTGAATGGGGTCGCGTGGCGGCCACACCTCGATCACCTTCTCCATCATCGCCTGCTTTGTTTCCTCGTTGTAGGCGGCTCCGTTGAAACTCAATAGCCCCTCAACGAGCGCTTCACGCACCTTCTCGCGGTATTCGGCTTCAGTCACGCCCCCTCCTTCGGCGGCGATATCATCGCGACTGCCTTCGAGATCAGCGCGGCCGATTGAGCGGCTCGCACTTCCAACTCAGCGATGCGCCTGTTCGCCGCCTCCAGCTCATCCGCTGCCTTGCGAAAAATCCCTTCCAACGCTTCCCGCACGTCATCAAACCTGACGAATTCGCCGTCGAGTTCACAGGGAACCATGCTGTGGTCGCCCTCATAGTCTCCAGCTAGATCCCATCGCGTCAGCTTCGCCAGCAGTGCTTCGACCTGTTCTCGTGTCATCACCCATCCCCGTTAGCCCAGTCTGACTGGCGCGTCTCTAGCCCGCAGTCTGCGGCGCATCCCAATCTTCTATTTCCTCGCCGCACTCAAATTGCACGTAAAGCCGCAACAGGAACGGCAGTAGCTCATCGCCATCAGGCCATGAGTCGACGACTGGATTGACGCCGTGGATTACGCCGAAATTTTTGGCGATGATCGGACCACCCTGCGCCCAATCGGTCGATGGTGCCCAATCGTTCTTGGTGCCGCTGCCATCGGACCATTCGCCCGTGAGCGTCGACGGCACGTCATCGACTGACTTGTACCCTTCCGCTCTCGCCACCCAAAAATCGAGAAGCGGACCAGACAATTCAGAAACTTTCATTCTTTCTCCTTCCTGCTGTATCCCGCCCATTTTATCTTCAGCCAGTCCCGTGACCGACCGCGCACGTAGGGCGATGCCAGCCGCTTGGCCACCATGCCCTCAAAGCCGTGGGTCTGAACCAACCCAAACACCGCCACACCATCGCCAATAATCCCGCTCACAAACGATAGCGCATCCGTATCATCAAATGAGTCTCGCAGGATGCGTTTCCGCTCGATCAGCGGCAGCCCGCGCAAGTCTCGTCTGTTTGCCAGCATGTCAAACACGTAAAGCCTCGCGGGGCATCGCCGTACAGCCGCAGGAACGTTTCTGGGTGAGATGGTTTTGGCCCGCTGCTGGAGCAACCCAAACTCGCTGCCGCGACCACTGCCGATCGCCAGTTCCGTGTCCCATACGAAGTCGCCGGGAACTGCAGCGACCGCCTGCACGATGTCGGTAAACGAAACGTTCAGCGGGTTGCCGATGCGCGATATCAGTTCGACGTGATCGCCTGTCTTGCGGACGAGGCAGCGGTAGCCGTCATATTTCCATTCGAATAGCCAATCCGGGTCGGAGAATGGGCGCGATCGAAGCGTCGCCAGCATCAAATCTGACGCGTCCATCTCAGTCGGCGTCTGTCCACTTGACAGGAGCGAGCATTTCCGTTGTCGTATCTATCCCCGCGCTCTGCAGCGCCGCGTCGATCTTCGCCAGTTCCGTCGTGAAGTCCAGCCTCCACGACTCGCCCTCGCTGGTCACGGTCATGCCGTTGTGGATCACAAGGGTATAGCGGGCGAGTAGCAGCGCCTGGACTAGCGGCGGCTGGTCTGCCGGGTCATCGGGGCGATCGGTCATGCTGTTACCCCGCTTCGTAAGGCGGCGCATCCATCAGCCAGCCAGCAACTTCCGCACGCGCACTGAATTTCGGAGCGGCCGACCATTTCGTGAACTGCGCGTCGAACTCCGACCAAACGAAGTCGTTCAGATCAAACTCTTCCACCACAAGCCCGCTGCCGTCTTCACACAGGAACGCATAGACCACCGCGTTACCGTTCCAATACGCCACGATTCCATCGTCAAGATCGGCCGTCGTTCCAGGCGGGAAGTCCCGTAGCAGCATCGAAACGTGTTGCTCGAAGTCTTTCTGGTTCATGGCGGTCTCCTGTGGGTGCAGGTTAGCAGCAGGAAGTGGGCCTAGTCACGCGTCTGGATCCGGTCGGGTATTTCCTCGTCATCCGCCCCGATCGCCCGCACCCAATGAACACAACCGCGCTCGGGCATCGCTTGGACATACTCGCGCCCGCCTTGCACGCAAAGTGCGTGCGATCCACCTGCAATGTCGCCGCCCCAATGTTCACAGAGGCGGCATGGTCGGTCCGTGGTTGATGAGTTGAAAAGGCCCATGGCGACGCTCGCTGAACACTGTATGAATGAACAGTATAGCCGCAAAGACTTGGGCTATTAGACAGGGTCTTGCCTGTCTAATAAGTGCTGTCCAATAGGCAGCAAAGCCGCGCCGGTTGTTGCCTCTTTCTTGAGCAACGCATTAGACAGCGATTCGCTGCAGGCCTTACCCATAAAGGCTCGCCGCTATGGCGAATCTTCTGACGACGGAACAGCGTGCTCCGGTCAGATGAGCGGCTGTTTTTTGGCTTTGGCGCCGACGTTCGGGCGGTTCGCGGCGAGGCGAACGCGCGACTCGTCCGCGCGCGACAGCGCGACGCTCGCGAAAGCGTGGCGAGCGAGGGTCGACGGGCGGAGTCGGAGCGTGGGGCCGGAGTGCATGAGGCGCAGTGTAACCGGGTCCGGCGCCCGCTGGCAAAGCACTTCGCAAAAAGCGCTTGACTTCTGCGCCGAGGAAACTAATATACGCACCGCGTACATTTCCCGCCTAATCCTTCTCCGACAGGTGCCCCCATGAGCGTTCCGCAACAAGCCTTCCTACGCGATGCGATGCGTCGCCTGAACATGACGCGCGACACCTTCGTGAGCCGCATCGGCGTGTCGCGCCGGGCGCTCGACACGTGGCTTCTGCCGGATGATTCGCAGGAATCGCGGGCCATGCCGGAGATCGTCGAGCGCTTCGTGTCCGAGATAGTCGTACACGGCGACCCTGCCGAAAAATATACGCAAAGCGTAGATTCACAGTCGCTCGCCAGCCAGATGCTGTTCGAAGGCAAACCGCAGTTGTTGTCGGTGGATCAGTTCTCGCGCGACTCGGTGGAGGCGCTGTTCCGGGTGGCCGACATCATGCAGCCGATCGCCCGGCGCCGCAAAATCTCCCGCGTGCTCGAAGGCGCGGTGCTCGGCAATCTGTTTTTCGAGGCCAGCACGCGCACTCGCGTGAGCTTCGGCGCGGCGTTCTGCCGGCTGGGCGGCTCGGTGTGCGACACCACCGGCTTCACGTTTTCGTCGATGGCCAAGGGCGAGTCGATCTACGACACCAGCCGCGTGATGAGCGGCTACGTGGACGCGCTGGTGATCCGCCACCCGGAGCAAGGCTCGGTGGCCGAATTCGCGCGCGCGACCAACGTGCCGGTGATCAACGGCGGCGACGGCCCCGGCGAGCACCCGAGCCAGGCGCTGCTGGATCTGTACACGATCCAGCGCGAATTCTCGCGGCTCGGCAAGATCGTCGACGGCGCGCATATCGCGCTGGTCGGCGACCTGAAATACGGGCGCACCGTGCACTCGCTGGTGAAGCTGCTGGCGTTGTACCGCGGCATCAAGTTCACGCTGATCTCGCCGCCGATGCTCGAAATGCCGGGCTACATCGTCGAGCAGATTTCGCGCAACGGCCACGTGATCGAGCAGACCCACGACCTGACCAGCGGGCTGCGCGGCGCCGACGTGGTGTACGCGACACGCATCCAGAAAGAGCGCTTCACCGACGAGTCGTTCGAAGGCTATACGCCGGACTTCCAGATCAATCAGGCGCTGGTGGACAGCGTGTGCGGCGCCGACACGCTGATCATGCACCCGCTGCCGCGCGACAGCCGGCCGGGCGCGAACGATCTGAGCGTGGACCTGAACCACGATGCGCGGCTGGCGATCTTCCGCCAGACCGACAACGGCATACCGGTGCGCATGGCGATTTTCGCGGTGCTGCTGGGTGTCGAAAAGCTGGTCCAGCATTCGATGCGCGATGCCGCATGGCGTCCGCCCGCGTATCTGGGCCCGGACGACGCGGTGTTTCACGGCATCGACTGAACGGCGCCCGCGCGCGGCGGATTCAGCTCGCGGCGCCTGTCATGCCGCTGGCCATGTTGCTCGCCACGTGCGCGTGCCTGAACGCGCCGGCGAAGAACAGCACCTGATACTGCACCGCGTTGGCCCAGTACTTCCAGGTGTGGCCGCCGGGCCGCTCGGCGTAGTCATGCGGCACGCCGAGTTCGACGAGCCGCTCGTGCAGCGTGCGGTTCGACTGCACCAGCGAGTCGTTCACGCCGCAGTCGATCGTCAGCGCGATATGCGCGTCGCCAAGACTGCGCGCGTTCTCGACGATCGCCTCGCTGTTCCAGAAGCCGGCGTCGCGGGCCGGGTCGCCGAACACCTGTTCGATGCCGGGCTCGTTCTCGCAGCCGCGCGGGTCCACCGCGCCGCTGATGCTGCCCGCCGCGCCAAACTGATCCGGGCGGTCCAGCGCGATGTGCAGCGCGCCGAAGCCGCCCATGCTCAGGCCGGTAATCGCGCGTGCCTGTTTCGCCGCAATCGTGCGGAAGTGTTCATCGATGTAGGCCACCACCTCCGTGCCCACGTAGGTCTCGTAGCGGCTGCGCGGATCGACCGGGCTGTCGATGTACCAGCTCTCGCGACCGCCGTCGGGCATCACGAGAATCACGTGATAGCGGTCGGCCAGCTTGCCGATGGGCGAATTCGCGGTCCAGTCGGTGTAGTCGCCGCCCGAGCCGTGCAACAGATAGACAACCGGGTAACGCTCAGCGCCCTTGCCAGACGTATATTGATCGGGCAGCACGACCGTCGCGTCGAACGACTTGTGCATCGCCGCGCTCGGAATGCTAACCACGCGCGATTGAAATGCCCATGCCGGAGACGTGACGAGCAGCGTCAGAACGAGCCAGAACGCACGAACTGGATTCATGGTGTGTCGCTCTCCCTGTCTAGGTGTCCGAACAACACTGTCCGGCATGCGTCGGCAAACGGTCGGACGACTGTAGCAATGGCGACTTACAACCAAATTTCAGCGAAACATACGGTTCCGTCAGCGGGAAGCGGCAACGGGGCCGTGTGTCGAGGCGCGAACGTTCGCGCCTCGACACACGGCCGATGCGTGCCGGGCACGGCCAGACTCCCGCGCGCCGCCTATTCGACGTGCGCGGCGAAGCCGACCCGCTCCGGTGCAAGATCGGCCCGCAAGGTCAGTTCAGGGATCGCATACGCCCCGCCGTTCTGCTGCCGGAACGGTATCGGTTGGGTCTTCCACAGATCGTCGAGCCGCTGGCCCAGCGCGTCGCGAACTTCGCCATAGTTCGCGTCGTCGATCCGGCTCGTGCGGTACACGACGAACGGCGGCAGCACGTCGAAGCCGGGGTAGTACAGAATGCCGTGCTGGATCGGAAACAGCACGTCGTCCATCGGGCCGTTGATGCCGCGCGGACTGTAGTGCGACTCCCAGCCGCCGGTCGTGACGATCAGCATCGCGCGCTTGCCGGTGAACTTGCCCTCGCCGTAGCGCTCGCCCCAGCGCGCATCGGAGTGCTCGCCGACGCCGTACGCGAAGCCGTACGCATAAACGCGCTCCACCCAGCCCTTCAGAATGGCCGGCATCGAGAACCACCACAGCGGAAATTGCAGGATCACCGCGTCCGCCCACCTGAGCTTGTCCTGCTCGCGCGTGATGTCTTCGCTCTGCAGACCGTTCTCGAACGCATGCTTCGATTCGCGCGACGGATAGAAACGCTCGCTGGCTTGTCTGTCGAGACTGTCGTTCGCATCGAGCGAGGCTTTCCAGTTCATCGCGTACAGGTCGGAAACCTGCACGACGTGTCCGGCCTCTTCGAGACGTTTGATCGCGAAGTCCTTGAGCGAGCCGTTCAACGACTTCGGTTCGGGGTGCGCATAAACAAGCAGAACTTTCATGACCGTGCCTTCCTTCGTGATTGAATGACACGACGATAGGCCTCGCTCAGGTATATTGGAAATGAATTTCCAATATGTGAGGTATTGCATTGGTTAATCTCAGAAGCCTCGACCTAAACCTGCTGGTCACGCTCGACGTACTGCTGTCGGAGCACAACGTGACCCGCGCCGCCGAACGGTTGAACTTCTCGCAGCCGTCGGTCAGCGTGCATCTGGCCAAACTGCGGGACGCGCTCGGCGATCCGCTGCTGCTGCCCGCCCCGCGCGGCATGCGGCCCACCGCGCGCGCCGAGGCGTTGCGCGAACCGCTGCGCGAGGCGCTCGAAGCGCTCGAACGCGCGGTGGCCCCGGCGAGCCCCTTCGATCCGGCGGCGGCGGCTCACACGTGGCGCGTCGCCGCGAGCGACTATGCGGAGTCGACGATCATTCTGCCCGCGCTGGCAGGTCTGCGCGCGGCGGCGCCGGGCACGCGTCTGGCGGTTGTCGAAGCGGCACCGCAGCGCATTGCGCGGCAAGCGGAACAGGGCGAGATCGATCTGGCATTCCACACCAGCGAAGGCGCCCCCGAAGGATTGCGCCGGCGCTTGCTGTTCGCGGAGCGCTATGTTCTGGCGGGCCGCGCGGGTCATCCGCGCCTGAAGCGCCGGCCGTCGCTCGCGCAATTCTGCAAGCTCGAACACGTGATCGTGTCACCGGCGGGCGGCGGATTTGTCGGTGTCACCGACACCGTACTCGCGAGCGCGGGGCTCACGCGCAAGGTGGCGCTTTCCGTTCCGCACTTCCTGTTCATGCTGTCGGTGCTGGCGAGCACCGACCTCGTGGGCATGCTGCCCGAACGGCTCGCGCGCGGCTCCCGTGCGCTGCGGGTTGTCGAACCGCCCGTGCAGGTGACGGGCTACGAGATGGCGATGCTCTGGCATGAGCGCTCGCATCGCGACCCGGCGCATCAATGGCTGCGGGAGTTCATCGCGAAGTCGGTGTGACGCGACGCGGGGCGAGCGGCGGCAGGCACGCCCCCGCGTGCGTCAAGCCGCGCCACCGTTGCCGGGGCACCGCATGTATTCCACGAGCCGCCGTCAATCTTCGTAAACGCTCGCGGTGCTGACCGGCACGTTGTGCGATCGGCCGTCTTGGCGCGGCGTTTTTCACAACCGCGAGCCGCGCAATCAAACTTCGCCGCCGGGCTTGCCGATCGCGTTCAGTTCGTCGAGTACCTCACCGGTCAATTTCAGGCGCCCCGCTTGCAGGTTTTCACGCAAATGCCCTGTCGACGACGTACCGGGAATCAGCAGAATGTTAGGTGCCCGATATAAAAGCCAGGCCAAAGCCACCTGCATAGGCGTCACGTCGAGGGTCTGCGCGATGCCCGACAGCGCCGACGACTGGAGCGGCGTAAAGCCGCCGAGCGGGAAGAACGGCACATAGGCGATTCCCTTGCCGGCCAGATCATCGATCAACGCGTCGTCGTCGCGATGGACCAGGTTGTAGTGGTTCTGCACGCAGACGATCTCCGTGATGCGCCGCGCCTCGGCGATCTGCGCGGCCGTCACGTTGCTCAGGCCGATGTGCCGCACGAGCCCACGCTGCTGAAGTTCGGCAAGCGACGTAACCTGCTTTTCGATCGAACCTTCCGAAGGCGCATGCACGCTGCCCATGATCCGCATGTTGACGACCTCCAGCACGTCGAGGCCGAGATTACGCAAATTGTCGTGCACGCCGCGCTCGATATCCGCCGGTTCGAACGCGGGCAGCCACGCGCCGTCGCCACCGCGTATCGCGCCGACCTTCGTGACGATCACGAGATCGTCCGGATAAGGATGCAGCGCTTCGCGGATCAGCTGATTGGTGATGTGCGGGCCGTAAAAATCGCTCGTATCGATGTGATTGACGCCCGCGGCCACCGCTTCGCGCAGCACCGCGAGCGCGGCGTCGCGGTCCTTCGGCGGCCCGAACACGCCGGGCCCGGCGAGTTGCATCGCGCCGTAGCCCATGCGGCGCACCGTGCGGCCGGCTAGCGGAAAAGTATCGCTGACAGTGAAATTCGACATGACGCGCTCCTCGATAAGTGGATGAACCGCAGTATCGCCGCGATTGCATTGTTAAATAAACAGGTCTAACGTGTACGGGTTGTTCAAAAATTTCAACAATCGCATTTTTTCCCGCGTTATTTCCCGCGTCATCTCACGATGGAATTGAACGACCTCGCCGCCTTCGTCTCAGTCGCCCGCGCAGGCGGCTTTCGCGACGCCGCGCGCATCAGCGGCGTGTCCGCGTCGAGCCTCAGCATTGCCGTGCAGCGGCTGGAGACGAAGCTCGGTCTGCGGCTGCTGAACCGCACCACGCGCAGCGTCGCCCCAACCGAAGCCGGGCTGCGTCTGCTGGAAAAACTCACACCGCTCTTCGGCGAGATGGAGGCGGCGCTCGACGTGCTCAACGGCTTCAGGGACAAGCCGACCGGCACCCTCAAGCTGAACGTGCCTTCGAGCGCGGCGCGCATCGTATTGCCTGGCGTCGTCGCGCCATTTCTAAAGTTGTACCCCGACATACGCGTCGAAGTGGTGGTCGAGGACGGCTTCGTCGATGTGCTGTCGATTGGCTGCGATGCGGGCATTCGCTACGACGAACGCCTCGAGCAGGACATGATAGCGATCCCGATCGGGCCGCGCGTGCAGCGCTTCGCGACGGCCGCGTCCGCCGCCTATCTCGACGTGCACGGCCGCCCCGGGCATCCGCGCGAACTGCTGGCTCACGCGTGCCTGCGCGGTCAGTTCGCCGGCGGCGCGACGCCGACCTGGTATTTCGAACGCGATGGCGAGGTGCTGCAGTTGAATCCGTCGGGACCGCTGCTCGTGCGCCCCGGCGCCGCGATCGATCTCGCGGTCAGTTGCGCGCTCGCGGGCGTGGGTGTCATTCATCTGTTCGAAGACATGCTTCGCCCACATCTCGACAGCGGCGCGCTGGAGCCCATTCTCGAACCTTGGTGGCAATGCTTTTCGGGGCCGTTCCTCTACTATCCCGGACGCCGCCACTTGCCCGCGCCGTTGCGCGCGTTCGTCGACTTCGTGAAGGCGGCCAACTCCCGGGACTGAAGCGCTCATGCGTCGTTGCGGCAGGCATCCGATAGCGGTCGGCGCGTCGTCAATGCCTGTGCTTGCAGAGTTGCGTGACCGTCGTCAGGAAGAGCGCCGTGCCTACTGGTTTGCGCAGACTGGCAGTCCAGTTCTTCGCTTCGCCGTCGGGCGGCGCTACGGCGGAATGGATCAGAACGGGCACCCCAGCAAGCTGCGGCATCGCTTTCAAACGGCGGCACAGCTCGGCGCCGTCCATGACCGGCATCATCCAGTCGGTGATAATCAGGTCGGGAACGTGAGATGCAGTACACGCGATCGCCTCGGCACCATTGCTCGCGCAACCCACCGCATAGCCCTCGCCTTCGAGAATCAGGCGCCATGCCGCCAGGATGTCCGGCTCGTCATCCACCAACAGGATCGAATGCATAAGGGACCGTCGCGTCAACGCTTCGTGCGCGTCTAGCGACGACGCCGCAACAAGTGTTCCTTGCGCGGCAAATGCGGCGATAATGAACCGGACTTTCGGCTGCGGCGGCGCGCGTTTCGACGCGCAGGAGCGAAGCGCCCGCCAGCCGGGCCTCTGATTCATTCCGGCCAAACGCAGGTTTTCACCGAGGCGCAGGCAGAAGGTATTCATGTGCTGCCTGTCTGGTGGGTTCGAGCGTACGCATGTTGTAGAAACTTCATACCTACCCCCATCATGACCGACACACACGAGAGCCCGCTGCGCAATTTTTCCGACTTCATCCGCACGGAGCGAACCCGCTTCACCGAGCAATGGATGAATGCCGTTGCCAGCGATGTCGATCTCGTCGAAGCCGACAAGCTCACTTACCAGCAACTCGTCGATCATCTGCCGGAACTACTAGACGGTCTTTGCGCGGCGCTCGATAGCGAAGATCTCGAACGTGTCGAAACATCGATCGAGCGCAATGCGAAAAAGCACGGCAAAGTACGTTGGCGTCAGGGCTACCGCATCGAGGAACTCGTGCGCGAACTCGATCTGTTTCAGCAGGTGCTCGACGATGCGCTCGAAGAATTCGCCGCGCAAGACAGCAGCTTCACACGCCGTCACGAGAGCCGCGCACGGCGCTTGATCGCCGAAGCGTTCAGCATGGTGTCGTACACGTCGATCAAGGAAGTGGTGAGTGAACGTGACCGCAAGATCGACGAGTACACCGGCAGACTCGAACGCGCGAACCACGAACTGACCTTGAAGCAACGGCTCGTGAGCGACCTCTACGAATCGCGGATGCAGATCACGCGCAGCGTGGCGCACGACCTGCGCAATTTCCTGAATGCGTTTTCGATCGCGCTGCAACTGATCGCACGCGCGCCGTCGAAAGCGGATACCGCGTTGGCGCTGGCGAACCGGCAAGCCGCCGACATGAAACAGCTCGTCGACGAGATGGTCGAGTACGCGGTCATGCTCGGCGATGGCGCGCCGCTCGCGCTCGAACAGGTGGACCCGCGCGAGCTTTATGACGAACTCGTCGCGTCCTCGCGTCCGCTGATCGAAGCCAAAGGGCTGAAGTTGCAGGCGTCGTACGATCCGGCACTGCAGGCGGTCACGTCCAATCGCCTCAAGCTGAAACAGATCGCGGTCAATCTGTTGTCCAACGCGAGCAAGTACACGAAGTCGGGACAAGTCGAACTTCACTTCGCGATGGCCGGCGCCGGGCACTGGTCGTTACGCGTGTCGGATACCGGCGTGGGGATCGCGGCCGCGGACGCGGACCGGGTGTTCGACGAATTCGAGCGCGCCGCGGGCGAGGATGTGCCGGGCACGGGTCTCGGTCTCGCGATCGTCAAGGAGCTGTGCCGCTTGTTGAACGGGCAGATCCATTTCGTGTCCCGCGAGGGTGTGGGAACCACGTTCGAAATCCGCTTTCCCGTGGTGCTCGAAGCGCAGCAATGAGATCGATGCGGCGGCGATCTTGCGCCGCATGCGTTCCGTTAAACTGCTCGAAGTCAACGCGCAGCAGACGCTGCTGCCGCATCGAAACAGTTGCCGGAGACGTGTGCATGATCCACATCGAAGCCGCGCGATTCCCGGAACAGCTTGAAGCGGTCCGGACCATCTTCCGTGAATACGCCGAGAGTCTGGGTATCGATCTCAGCTTTCAGAACTTCGACTCCGAACTCGCCGACTTGCCCGGCAAATTCGCCGCGCCGCGAGGCCGCGTGCTGCTCGCTTATGACGATGAAGCCGTCGTCGGCTGCGTGGCCTTGCGGCCTCTCGATGAAACGACGTGCGAGATGAAACGCCTTTATGTTCGTCCGCCGGGTCGCGGTTTGCAGATCGGCAAGCAACTGGCGACGCTGATTTGCGCGCTGGCGAGAGAGTCGGGATATCGGCGTATCCGGCTCGATACCCTGCCGACTATGCACGCGGCGTTGCGGCTTTACGCGTCGCTCGGGTTCGAACCGATTCCGGCTTATGTGTTCAATCCGATTGCCGGCGCGATATTTCTGGAGTGCGATCTGACGCGTCAGGAAGATCAGTTAGCGTAGGCACGTGGCGCTTCGTGCTGGTGAACGCCCGGCCCATTTACCGTGATGCCTGCCCGCTTCGGCTGATCGGCAGGCATTCGTTCATTGCGCCGCGCGTATCGCTCAGTCCGCGCACGACCACCTCGGATGATTTGCCGTCACGCCTCGCCAGTTCAGCGAGATCGAGCAATGCAGCATAACGGGCCGAACAGCCTTGCGATGCCTCGGGCTCGCGATCCGCGTGAAGCCCGGGCACGTGAGTGAAGAATCCGCTCATCGCCGCAGTCGCACTCAACGCAACGATGAGCGCCGCCAGAGCACCTGCTTTATAAACAACGCGCAGTGGCGCCACCGCGCAACGCGAGCGGCGCGCCGCGTCGCTCGCATTGCTGCCCTGCGTTTCGAACACCGCTCGACGGACTCGCATGGCCGCGCCCATCATGCCCAGTGCGCCGGTACCCAGACACGCCCGACCCAGTGGCCTGGGACCCACACGACCGCGCGCGGCGCCGGCGCGACATACACGGCACGCGGGGCGACATACACAGCCCGCGGTGCGGGCGGCGGTGCATAGACTACCGGCGGCGTGACCACGACCGGCTTCGGCGCAACATAGGCGACCGGCGGCGCTACCACGACCGGCGGCGGAACGTAGGCGACCGGCGGCGTCACCACAACCGGCGGCGGAACATAAGCAACCGGCGGCGTCACCACAACCGGCGGCGGCGGAACATAAGCAACCGGCGGCGGCACCACCACCACCGGCTTCGGCGCCACGACAACCGTCGTACCACCGGTCGCGACGACACCGCTCGTCACCACCGTCCCGCTCGTCGTCACCGTGTTGCTGTGCGTGCCGGTCACGCTGGCCGAAGTCGTGACGACGCCCGGCGCGACTCGCGTAGCCGTGCCGGCGTGATAGACGCTCCCGCCATCCGGGCCCGTCACCGTGCCCGAGCGTGCGCAGGTCGAGCCGGCGCAACTGGTCGATGCGGAATGATCGACCGTGTTGCCGTTCGAGCCCGTGATCGACCCCGACGACGAATACTGGCCCGGCGCGGTCTTCGTCACATTGCCGGAGGTGGTGGCCGTCTTGCCGTCCGGCCCGGTCAGCGTGCCGGTGTGCGAGCAGGTGCCGCCGGCGCAGCTGGTATCGCCCGCGTGCTGCACGGAGTTGCCGTAGCGGCCGGTCGCGGTGCCCGAATTCGAGAACTGGCCCGGCGCATTGCGCGTCACCGTGCCGGTGTTGCTCGCAAAGCCGCCATACGGGCCGGCGACGCCGCCCGCATGCGAGCAGCTGCCGCCGCCGCATGAGCCGTAACGCGCGCCGTTGTACGTGCCGTGCGACGTGTACGCCGTGCCATGCTGCGACCACGCGAACGCCGAGGCGCTGCCGAGCGCGAACACGGCGACGGTTGCACTGAGAACGAGCTTGCGCAGCGCGCCGCGCGTCGATGAAAGTGATGCCGATGACGCAACACAGGCGGCGTTGGCCGGGGCGATGAACGAATGATTTTTCACGGTATGTCCTTGCTGGGTTCGGGCCACTCGTGTCACTGCTGCGTGGCGACAGACGGACTATAGAAGGACGTGCCGGTTAAATCAGCAACGAAGATATGTCACCTTGTTTCATCCCGGCAGAGGTCCGCTGGACAAGGGTTTGCGGGCAATTTGCGGCGGCCGTGACATATCTCGACATAGATTGTTGCGGGCCGGAAAGGTGCCCCGCACTCGACGCCTTACGTGCTCCGCGCTGGCCGCATGCGCATGCAAACGCGGGCGCGGGCGCGAGTTGTTCAGAACGGTCCGCGGCTCGCAAGGTGCGCGTATTCGGTCCTCAGCGCGGCGATGCGTCGCCGGTACGCGGCGCGCAGGCACGACTCGTCGCGGCCGCAGGCTTGCCGCGACTTCAGCCATGCCTGCTGTTCGTCCTGCATGTCGCCACGCGTGCCCATCGCGACCAGGCCCGTTAGCATCTGAAAGCGCACGGCCATCTCGACATCCATCTCGCTCAGTTGCCGGGATGCGCAGATCGTTCTTTCGTCCGGCAAGCGCGCGCGGGTGCAATCGAAACTGGCGGAGAACGCCGACCCCGCACTGAACGTGATCGTCATCCACAGCACAAATTGCCAGCGTCGGTTGATCCTGTGATTGCGGTGTCTGCTCATCGTCGCTCCCTGTTCGCTGCGCGTCGCCGTGAATCTGCCCGCATGGACGCTCGCTCGTCAAGCAGCGCCATGCACGCTCATGCAAAGCCGGGGCATTGCATAGCACCCTCGCCGCTCACGTTATCGCATGCACGCATGCCACATTTTGATTGACAAGCCATGCGGCAAAACGGCACACTCGATTCCATGTTGACGCACACCTCCATCGCCATTGCGAAAAATCACCCGATGCGAGCCACTATCGGCTGGCCATTGGGAGCATGTGCGCGTTAGCAGTCTGAATCTGCGAAACAAGACCCCAAGGCCCCGCCGGTAACGGAAGGGGCCTTTTGTTTTGTGGGCGCCTCCGTCCGCCGGCTCGATAACGGAGAGCAAGATGGATCAGGCAAGCCCGCAATGCATGGATGACGACTCAAGTCAGGCTCAGTATCAGCAGGACGAGTGTCTGCCGAAAGTAGTGCTGCATTTCCCCGTGATGTCAGGCGCAACGCTAACCTGGCGTGTCGAAGCCGACAGCACGCTCGCGGTACAGGGCGCGCGCGTCTGGCTCACACGCGTCAGTTCGCCTTACGATCACTGGCTCGCGCCGGGCGCGGAGTTCCGGCTGCAACGCGGCGAGCGCGTATGGATCAGCACCGACGGCGAACAGGGCGCGCGCGTGTCGTTGAGCAGCGCGCTGCCCGCGCGACGCGGGATGATCGGACGCTGGCTGGGATGGCTCGCATGGTCGAGTATCGGAGCGCCCGTGACGCGTTAGCGCAGCGCGTGATCGTGCGTCGGCCGATCGTTCGTTGCAGGCATCGGAAACGAGAGCCGGCACCCCTGCGATCAGGGGTGCTTCCGCATTCTGAATTCTGGACTCCGATCGACTCGCTCACTGCCCCGCAGGCGTGATCTGCACCGCCGCTGCCGACACGAACACCGCATGAATCGTATCGCCCACCTTGATGTCCTTCAGATCGACATCAGGACCGGCTTCGAGTGTTTGCGTCTGATAAGCACCGCGCAACGTGACGAGCCGCTTCTTGTGATCGATCTTCTCCACGGTGGCGAGCACTTCGGTCTGGCGCGTCGACTCGAAACCGCTCGAGGCGGGCGTATACACCTCCTTGTCGACACGCTTGCGAATCCCCTTGTCCGCGCCGCTCACCTTCTCGGCTTTCGTGAGCAGCGCGTTCTTGTAGAGCACGTCGACCCGGTCGCCCACTTTCAGCTGATCGAACCCGTCGACCTGCTGCCCCACCAGCACGACCACTGTGTTGCCGCCCGCCCCCTTCAGCGTGAGCGCGCGAGTGCCGGCATCGACCCCGGTGATCTCTGCCTTCATGTGCACCGACTGCACTGCGCTGAGCACGCCCTGCGCGGTACTCGCCATCTCGCCTTGCGCCCACCCCGGCTGAGCTGCGGCAAGCGCCGCGACCATCACCAGTGCATGCATCGTCGCTGCCTTCATTTGCGCTCTCCTTGAGAAAGTGTTCAACGCCAGCCATGCTGGCCTCGACAGGACAACCTTCTTCAAACGTATCGCGCGAACGATTCTACGCGGCCGATGGCACGCAGCGAGTCCACCCCGGCGACCCCTACGCGGCAACCATGCGGCACCAAACGAAACAGCCCCATCGCACGAGCGATGGGGCTGTTCAAGAGGCGTGGCAAAACAGAAGCGCCGGCGACGGCGCCTCACGCTAAATCATCACACGCGCTCGATGGCGATCGCGATGCCCTGGCCGACGCCGATACACATCGTGCACAGCGCAAAACGGCCTTGCGTGCGATGCAGTTGATACATCGCGGTCGTCACGAGACGCGCACCGCTCATACCGAGCGGATGGCCCAGTGCGATCGCGCCGCCGTTCGGATTCACGCGAGCGTCGTCGTCGGCGACGCCGAGTGCGCGCAGCACCGCGATACCTTGCGAAGCGAACGCCTCGTTCAGCTCGATCACGTCGAACTGGTCGATGGTCATGTTCAGGCGCGCCAGCAGCTTTTGCGTGGCGGGCGCCGGGCCGATGCCCATCACGCGCGGCGCGACGCCGGCCGTGGCGATGCCCAGCACGCGAGCGCGCGGCGTGAGGCCGAAGCGCTTCGCGGCGTCTTCATTAGCGAGCAGCAGAGCCGCCGCGCCGTCGTTCACGCCCGACGCGTTGCCCGCCGTCACCGTGCCGTCCGGACGCACCACGCCCTTGAGCTTGGCGAGCGTTTCAAGGCTGGTCTCACGCGGATGCTCGTCTTGCGACACCGTGATCGGATCGCCCTTCTTCTGCGCGATCGTCACGCCGACGATTTCCTGCGCCAGCGTGCCGTCGCGTTGCGCGCGAGCGGCCTTCTGCTGGCTGCGCAGCGCGAACGCGTCCTGGTCGGCGCGGCTGATGTTGTAGTCGGTCGCGACGTTTTCGCCGGTCTCGGGCATCGAGTCGACGCCGTACATCTTTTTCATCAGCGGGTTGACGAAGCGCCAGCCGATTGTCGTGTCGTGAATGTCGGCCTGGCGCGAAAACGCGCTGGTCGCCTTGCCCATCACGAACGGCGCGCGGCTCATGCTTTCGACGCCGCCCGCCACCATCAGCGCGGCCTCGCCCGACTTGATGGCGCGCGCGGCGATGCCGACCGCGTCCATGCCCGAGCCGCACAGGCGGTTCACTGTCGAGCCCGGCACGCCTTGCGGCAGGCCCGCCAGCAGCAGCGACATGCGCGCGACGTTGCGGTTGTCCTCACCGGCCTGGTTCGCGCAGCCATAGATCACGTCGTCGATCGCGTCCCAGTCGACGCTCTTGTTGCGCTCCATCAGCGCCTTGAGCGGCACCGCGCCCAGATCGTCGGCGCGCACCGACGACAGCGAACCCGCATAGCGGCCAATGGGGGTGCGAATCGCGTCGCACAGGAATGCTTCGGTCATGTGATGTCTCCAGTTGATGTGCTGCGTGCGCTGCGCCGTAACCGGCTCGCCGCTCTGACACTGGCGCGGGGCGGGATGCGCAAAAGCATCGGCCCGGTGGGCAAGAGGATAGCGACGGCACGGCAGCCGTCACGTCAGGGCAGCTTAGCGCAGGATCGGGAACGACGACCTCGAAATCGTCATTTGTTCTACATACGAACATACGGTCATATATCGAACAACCAGACTCGATGATAGGCGCGTGCGCGAAACCATGTCAAGCGCAGCCAGGCCCGCACCAGGGAATACGTGCAGGCCGTCGGGGTGGTGCAAAGCGTCGGACGAATCGCAAGCCCGCTGCGACGAGCGGGCGGCCCGGGGGGGCGGACGGTGTGAGAGCCGCCGCGCCGAGGTGCCAACGTGCCGGGCCGCTGGCCGGCCGTCGCCGGGACACCGGCACCAGCGTTGAGCGGAAGCGCATCAGCGAATCTCGATCCCCTCATCCGCGATATAGGCGCGGATCACATCCGCGAAACTCCGCTCGCCGCTCAGGCCCAGCTTTTCGGCGCGCGACGTGTCCCACCGCCCCGGCCAGCTGCCGACGATCTTCTCCACGCGCGCATCCGGCTCGCGCACGATCCGGTTCGCGACTTCGTCCCCGGCGACCTCGCGCAGCGCGGCGATCATCTCGTCGACGCTCACCGAAATCCCCGGCAGGTTCACCACGCGCTGGTTGCCGAGCGCAGCCGCGTCGAGTTCGAGTCCGGCGATCAGGCTCTCGATCGCCTTGCGCGGCGACAGCAGCCACAAGCGCGTCGAGCCCGCCACCGGACATACTGCCGTTTCACCGTTTAGCGGCTCGCGGATGATGCCGCTCGCGAACGACGATGCCGCCGCATTCGGCCGCCCCGGCCGCACGCTGATGGTCGGCAGGCGTACCACGCGGCCGTCGACGAAACCGCGCCGCGCGTAGTCGTTGAGCAGCAACTCCGCAATCGCCTTCTGCGCGCCATACGACGACTGCGGATTCAACGCGGTGTCGTTCTGCACGACCTCGGGCAGCTCGCCGCCGTAGACCGCAACCGAACTCGTGAACAGCACGCGCGGCCGATGCCCGCGCTGCCGGCACACGTCCAGCAAGAGACGCGACGCATCCAGATTGATGCGCATGCCGAGATCGAAATCCGCTTCAGCCTGGCCGCTGACGATCGCCGCCAGATGGAAGATCGCAGCGGTCTGGTCGTCGATCGCGCGTTCCAGCACGCTGCGCTCGGCGATGTCGCCTACCTCCGTGCGCACGCGGCTGTCGCCGAAGTCGCCGGCGCGCACCACGTCGAGCAGCACCAGTTCGGTAATCGCTTGCGGCGCGCCTTGCGGGTCCTTCAGGGAACCGCGCGCGAGCAGTTCACGTGCGAGGCGCTGGCCGAGAAATCCCGCGCCACCGGTAATCAGTACTTTCATGTCGGGTGTCCGTCGTAGTGAGTGGTTAGCGCTTAGCGTCCAGATACGGCTTGAGCCAGCCGAGGCCAGCCGACGTGGCCGCGCGCGGCCGGTATTCGCAACCGATGTAGCCGTCGTAGCCGAGCGAGTCGATCAGCTCCAGCAGATACGGGTAGTTCAATTCGCCGATGTCGGGCTCGTGCCGCTCCGGCACGCCCGCAATCTGGATGTGGCCGATGCCGGCCATATCGCGTTTGAGTTTCACCGCCAGATCGCCCTCGACGATCTGGCAGTGATAGCAGTCGAACTGCACCTTGAGATTCGGCGCGCCAACTTCCGCGCAGATCGCCTGCGCGTCGTCCTGACGGTTCAGGAAGAAGCCCGGCATGTCACGCGTGTTGATCGGCTCGATCACCACCATGATGTTCTCGGCCTGCGCGGCCTGCGCCGCGTGCGCGAGATTCTTCAGATACACGTCGCGATGTTTCGCGCGCGGCTGATCCGCGCCGATCAGCCCGGCCATCACATGCAGCTTGCGATTGCCGAGCACGCGCGCGTATTCCAGCGCGGTCTCGAAGCTGCGGCGGAACTCGTCTTCGCGGCCCGGCAGCGAAGCGATGCCGCGCTCGCCGCCGGCCCAGTCGCCGGGCGGCGCATTGAAGAGCGCCTGCGTCAGGCCGTGCGCGTCGAGCCGCGCTTTCAACTCGCCGGCGCGGAAATCGTACGGAAATAGATATTCGACCGCTTCGAAGCCGTCTTTCGCGGCAGCGGCGAAACGGTCGAGGAAAGCGTGCTCGTTGTACATCATCGTCAGGTTGGCGGCGAAACGCGGCATGGCGGCAACTCCTTGAAAGCGGTGTGATCCGGCGCGCGGCGCGAGCAATGACTGCCTGCGCCGCGCGTCAATGTCGATTTAGCGGTTGACCAGCTTCGCCGGCGTGAGCCAAGTGGCGATCGCGCCGATCACCAGCATCCCGGCCAGCACATACATACCGGTCTGCGTGCTGTGCGTGAGGTCCTTCAGATAGCCGATCATGTACGGGCTCGCGAAACCCGCGAGATTGCCGATCGAATTGATGATTGCGATGCCGGCCGCGGCGCTCGCGCCCGACATAAACGCGGTGGGCAGCGACCAGAACAGCGGCGCGCAGGTCAGCACGCCGGCTGCGGCGAGCGACAGAAACGCGATCGACACCACCGTGTTATCCGCGAACGAGGCGGCCACCGTGAAGCCGATTGCGCCGAACAGCGCCGGCACGATCAGATGCCAGCGACGCTCGCGGCGCTTGTCGGCGCTATGCCCCATCACGTTCATCACGACGATCGCGCACAGAAACGGAATCGCGCTTAGCAGACCGATATTGAACGCGCCGCTCACGCCGGTCGACTTGACGAGCGTCGGCATCCAGAACGTCAGCCCGTATTGCCCGGTGACGAACGCGAAATAGATCAGCGACATCCACCATGTGCGCGGATCGCGGAACACCGCGCCGAGCGAATGCTTGTGGGTCTTTTCCTGCGGCTGCGCGGCGGCGATTTCATCGGTGAGCAGGCGCTTCTCGCGTTCGGTCAGCCACTTCGCGCCGGCGATGCCGTTGTCGAGATACAGGATCGTCGCGATACCGATCGCGATTGCGGGAATCGCTTCGATCATGAACATCCATTGCCAGCCCGCAAAACCCGAGCTCTCATGGAGCGCCTGCATGATCCAGCCGGACAGCGGATTGCCGAAAATGCCCGACACCGGAATCGCCGACATGAATACCGCGATGATCTTCGCGCGCCGATGCGACGGAAACCAGTAGGTCAAGTACAGGATCACGCCCGGATAGAAACCGGCTTCGGCCAGACCCAACAGGAAGCGCAGCAGATAGAACTGCATCGGCGTCTTCACGAACACGAACAGCGCCGACATCAGTCCCCACGTGATCATGATCCGCGCGATCCAGATACGCGCGCCGAGCTTGTGCATCAGAATGTTGCTCGGCAGCTCGAACAGGAAGTAGCCGATGAAGAACACCCCGGCGCCCAGCCCGAACACCGTTTCGCTGAACGCGAGATCCTGCGACATCTGCAGCTTGGCGAAGCCGACGTTGACGCGGTCTAGATACGCGACCACGTAGCACAGCATCAGAAACGGCACGATACGCCAGAACACTTTTTTGTAGGTGCGTTCAACTTCGGCGGCGCCGGGCTGCGCCGCGTCAGCGGCAACGGGACGGCTGGCTGCGGTCTGATACGAACTCATGCATTGTCTCCTTCCATGAATAGCCGGATGCGCGCCGGGGGCGGCATGGCTTCGTTGTGTCGGGGTTCTACCAGCGCGCGCCGAACACTGCGCGCAGTTCTTCGATGGCGGTTTCGTCGAGCGGCGCGGGACGCGGATTCGTCATCAGCCACAAGCGCGCGGTCTCTTCGAGTTCTTCGAGCGCGTAAGAGGCCTGCGCGACGGAGCGCTCCCACACCACCGGGCCGAGACGTTCCAGCAGCACCGCGCGCACGCGGTCGGCGAGCGCGGCGATCTGCGCGGCCACTTGCGGATCGCCGGGACGGCTGTAGCGAATCAGCGGGACGTGGCCCACTTTCATCACGTAGTACGGCGTGAGCGGCGGCAGCACGTCCGTCTCGCTCCACACACCGGCGAGCGTCAGCGCGACCAGATGCGTCGAATGCGTATGGACGATGCCGCGCGCCTCGCTGTTGCGCGCATAGATGCCGCGATGAAGCGCCAGCGTTTTCGACGGCTTGCCGCCCGACACCGCGTTGCCGTCGAAGTCGACCTTGGCGATATCGGCGGGATCGAGGCGGCCGAGACAGGCGTCGGTGGGTGTGATCAGCCAGCCGTCGTCCAGACGCGCGCTGATATTGCCGGCGGTGCCCACCGTATAGCCGCGCTGATGCAGGCTCGCGCCATTCACGCAAATTTCCTCGCGTACCCG
Source organism: Paraburkholderia panacisoli (assembly GCF_008369935.1). Taxonomy (GTDB): domain Bacteria; phylum Pseudomonadota; class Gammaproteobacteria; order Burkholderiales; family Burkholderiaceae; genus Paraburkholderia; species Paraburkholderia panacisoli. The sequence goes on from NZ_VTUZ01000005.1 coordinate 219,273, forward strand.
GGCCTCGCTGGTCGTGTGGAGTGCGGGCCCGGCGCTCATGGCGCGACTCCGTCGAGATGACGCAATGCCTTGTCGAAGAAATCGGTCGTGCCGAAGTTGCCCGACTTCAGCGCGAGCGCGAGCGGCTCGGCGCCGGTCGTCGCCGTGGCCGGCACGCCCGGATCGATCTGCGCGCCGATGCGCAGCGTGCGCACGTCGAGTGCCTGCACCACCGCACCTGAGGTCTCGCCACCCGCCACCACGAACTTGCGCACGCCGCGTTCGCGCAAGCCGCGCGCGATCGACGCCAGCGTAGCTTCGACCAGATGCCCCGCTTCGTTGACGCCGAGTTCGCGCTGCACCGCCTTGACTTCGTCGGGCGTGGCGGTCGCGTAGATCAGCACGGGCTCGGCTCGTTCGAGATGCGTCTGCGCGAAGGCCAGTGCCTGCTCGACGACGGCTTCGCCGCGCGCGGCCGCGAGCGGATCGATGCGAAACGCCGGCCGGTTCGCGCGCCATGCCGCCACCTGCGCGTTGGTCGCTTTCGACGCACTGCCGGCCAGCACCGCCGACAAGCCTTCGACGCGCGGCAACTGCGCGGCGTCGCCCTGCTCCGCGAGCAGACCCGCGCGCCGGAAGTTGGCCGGCAAGCCCAGCGCGACGCCAGAGCCGCCCGTGATCAGCGTGAGGTCTGCGCAAGCTTCGCCGAGCGCATGGAGATCGGCGTCGGACACCGCGTCGGCGATCGCCATACGCACGCCGTCGCCGCGCAACGCATCGAACGCCGCGCGCACGCTCGACACCCCCTTGGCCACCGCGTCGTAACGCACGAGGCCGACTTTCGACTGCGTCTGACGTTGCAGCACGCGCACGAGGTTCGCATCGCGCATCGGCGTGAGCGGATGGTTCTCCATCCCCGACTCGTTGAGCAGCACGTCGCCGACGAACAGATGGCCGCGAAAGATCGTGCGGCCGTTCTCCGGAAATGCCGGGCAGGCGATCGTGAAAGCACTGGCATGACCGTCGGCGGCCAGCGCATCGAGCAACGCATCGGTCACCTGGCCGATGTTGCCCGCGTCGGTCGAATCGAAAGTCGAGCAGTACTTGAAGAAGAATTGCCGGCACCCTTGCGCGCGCAGCCAGTCGAGCGCGGCGAGCGATTGCGCGATGGCGTCGGCAGCGGGGATCGTGCGCGACTTCAGCGCGACCACCAGCGCGTCGGCCTCGAGCGTTTCGTTCGACTCCGGCACGCCGATGGTCTGCACCGTGCGCATGCCGCCGCGCACCAGCATATTGGCGAGATCGGTCGCGCCGGTGAAGTCGTCGGCGATGCAGCCGAGCAGCGCGCGTTTCGTGTTAGCCGTCATGGCCTGCTCCTCGCTTACTTCGCCGCCGGCACGTCGATGCCGGGGAAAATCTTGATCACCGCCGAATCGTCCTCGCCGCCGTGACCGGCCGTGGACGCCATCATGAACATCTGATGCGCGGCCGCCGACAAAGGCAGCGGGAATTTCGAGCGGCGCGCGGTATCGAGCACGAGCCCGAGATCCTTGACGAAAATATCGACCGCCGACAACGGCGTGTAATCGCCGGCGAGAATGTGTGGCACGCGGTTCTCGAACATCCACGAATTGCCGGCGCTGTGCGTGATCACGTCGTACAGCGCGTCGGGATCCACGCCTTCGCGCAAGCCGAGCGCCATCGCCTCGGCGGCCACCGCGATATGCACGCCGGCCAGCAACTGGTTGATGATCTTCACCTTCGAGCCCGCGCCATGCGCCGAGCCGAGGCGATAAACCTTGCCGGCCATCGCGGCCAGCACGTCCTCGCAGGCGGCATAGGCCACCGCGGGTCCGGACGTCATCATCGTCATCTCGCCGGAGGCGGCGCGCGCCACGCCGCCCGAGACCGGCGCGTCGAGCATCTGCAAACCGGCCGCCTCGACCCGTTTGCCGAGTTCGATCGCGAAGTCCGGCGCGACCGTCGCGCTCGCGATCACCACGCCGCCCGGCTTCATCGCGGCAAGCGCACCCTGCTCGCCGCACAGCACGGCTTCGGTTTGCGCGGCGTTCACCACCAGCGTGACGACCACGTCGCATTGCGCGCCGAGTTCGGCGGGCGTCGCGCAACCTACGCCGCCTTCGGCGACGAACGCCTGCAGCACCTCGCGGCGCAGATCGCACGCGTGGACCCGAAAGCCCGCGCGCAACAACGAGCGCGCGACACCCAGGCCCATTGCGCCCAGACCGATGACACCGACATTTCTCGACATGCTTGTCCTCTCAAGATTCGTTATGCGTTGTTGCGCCCGTTCACTTCATCCGTTCACCGGACGCAACCCGCGCACCCGCCCGGCTCAGCAAATGCCCGCTTCCGCGAGCCGCCGCGCGGCGTTGTACATATGGGTTTGCGCCGCATTGCGCGCGGCCATCGGGTCGCCCGCGCGAATCGCGGCGGCGATGGCCGCGTGCTCTTCGCGCACCTGGCGGGAGAAGTCCTCTCGCAATGCTTCATTGCGGCGCGTGACGACCGTGCCCGCTTCCAGGTACTGATTCAGGAACGTGAGCGTTTTGAGGAAATACGGATTGCCGGTGGCCGCCGCGATCGCGCGATGGAACGCGACGTCTTCGGCGACGCCGTCCTCGCCTTCGGCCACCGCCTGTTCGATGCGCGCGAGCGCCGCATCGATCGACGCCATGTCGGCGTCGCTGCGGCGCATCGCGGCTTCCGACGCCACCTCGGCTTCGATCGCGCGGCGCAGCGCGAGAATCTGCACCACCGAGCCGGGCTCGACCGCCTCGGCGTAATCGATGCGCAACGGCCGGATCGCGCCGTGCGCCGCGATGAACACGCCGCTGCCCTGGCGCGGCTCGACCACGCCCTCGTTCTTCAGCCGCGAGATCGCCTCGCGGATCACCGTGCGGCTCACGCCGAACTGCTGCGCGAGCACGGCTTCGGTCGGCAGCTTGCCACCGCGCTCGAAGGTGCCTTTATCGATCTGCTTGAGCAGCTGCTGCGCGACGGTGTCGCTCAACGCCCGCGCAGGAATCTTGTCGAACATCGATGCCTCGATTGATCATGTTATCGGGTCATCATACAAATTTAAGATGCGCTCGGCATCCGCGCAAACCCTGGGAGGTGCGAGCAATTTTGCGTTAAGTTGGCGAAACAGAAGGCTTAAGCTATCGTCACGCCTTTGCGCAGCAGCGCGTCGCGAGAATCGGCGCGGGCGCCGGCGCAGTTCCCGAACGCATCCTTCAAGGCCCATGAGCAAAGCCCTGCCGCCGTCTTCCGCCGTTCCCGTCAGCGCCGAACCGGCCCCGGACAAACCGGGCGACTCGTATGTGCAGTCCTTCGCGCGGGGGCTCGCGGTGATTCGCGCGTTCGACGCGACGCGCCCCGAACAGACGCTCACCGATGTCGCCGCCGCGACCGGCCTCACCCGCGCCGGCGCGCGCCGCATTCTGCTGACACTGCAAACGCTCGGCTACGTGGAAGCCGAGGGGCGGCTGTTCCGCCTCACGCCGAAGATTCTCGACCTGGGCTTCGCGTATCTCACCTCGATGCCGTTCTGGAATCTCGCCGAGCCGGTGATGGAGCAACTGTCGGCGCAGGTGCACGAGAGCTGCTCGGCGGCCGTGCTCGACCGCACCGAGATCGTCTACGTGCTGCGCGTGCCGACCCACAAGATCATGACCATCAACCTGTCGATCGGCAGCCGGCTGCCCGCGTATTGCACGTCGATGGGCCGCGTGCTGCTGGCCTCGCTCGACGACGAGACGCTCGACGCGACCCTCGGCTCGACGCCGCTCTACGCGCACACGCCGCGCACCGTCACCGACAAGGAAGAGCTGAAGAAGCTGATCGCGCAGGTGCGCCGCCAGGGCTGGGCGATCGTCGATCAGGAACTGGAAGGCGGGCTGATTTCGCTGTCCGCGCCGATCCGCAATCGCCAGGGACGCGTGATCGCCGCGATGAACATCAGCGGCAACGCGCAGCGCAATTCGGCGAAGCAGATGGTGAAGGCGTTTCTGGAGCCGTTGCAGCAGGCGGCGCAGACGGTGTCGGAGATGGTGGCGCGGCGCGGGTGATCAAAGCGCGAGCGGGCATCGCGGCCCGCTCACGAAGCTTCAGTTGCGCGCTTCATCACCGCTCAATCAATCGCCTTGTTCGCGGTCTCCTTGAGCATCGAGACCGCGATCAGCGACACCACCACGCACGCCGCCACATATCCGGCCGGCGCGAGCTTGCTGCCGGTCAGCCGGATCAGCCACGTCGCGACCAGCTGCGCGGTCCCGCCGAACACGCACACGCTCAACGCATAAGCGATCGAGATGCCAGTGGCGCGCACGCGTCGCGGAAACGACTCGCACATCAACGCGAATTCCGACGCCGACCCCATCGAATAGAACAGCAGCATCAGCGCGGTCAGCGATATCACGACCGATAGCTGCGGGAAGCGGTTCATCAGCATGAAGGCCGGAAACAGCAGCAGCACCAGCACGCCACGACCGAACAGGATCGGCCGCTTGCGGCTGCCTATCCGGTCGGAAAGCATGCCGAACAGCGGACACGTGACCAGCATCACGAAGCCCGACGCGACGCCGACCAGCATCGACAGCGACATCGGCAGGCCGAGCGTGTGGATCGCGTAGGTCGGCATGTAGAACGTGAGGATGTACGTGGAGACCGTGCCGCCCATCACCGTCAGCGTGATCAGCACGAGCGCACGCAGATGCGCGGTGAACAGTTCGTGCAGCACGCCGCGCTCGATCGCGTGGGCGTGCGCGGCGGATGCGTCGTCGGCGAGGCGGCGGCGCAGATAGATGCCGACCGGCGCGATCAGCACGCCGATCAGAAACGGCACGCGCCAGCCCCAGCTTTCCAGCGCTTCCTTCGACAACGCCGCCGACAGCGCGGCCGCCACGCCCGCGCCCATTAGCGCCGCGCCGCCTTGCGTCGCCAGCTGCCAGCTCGCGCGGAAACCGCGCCGCGTGCCGCCGCCCTGTTCCAGCAAGGTGGAAGTGGCCGCGCCGAACTCGCCGCCCTGCGAGAAGCCTTGCACGAGGCGCGCGAACACGATCAGCAACGGCGCGGCGAGGCCGATGCTCGCATAAGTCGGCGTGATCGCGATCAGGCCGGTGCTCGCCGCCATCAGCATGATGGTCAGGTTGAGCCCGGCCTTGCGGCCCTTGCGGTCCGCGTACACGCCGAGCATCACGCTGCCGAGCGGCCGCGTGATGAAGCCCGCCGCGAAGGTCGCCACCGACAACAACAACGACGTGGTCGCGTCCGTCGACGGGAAAAACAGCCTGCCGATGATCACCGCGAAAAAGCCGTACACGGTGAAGTCGAAGAATTCGAGCCAGTTGCCGATCACCGCCGCGGCGACCGCGCCCCGGCTGGAGATCCGGCTGGCGCCGACGGCGTGGCTCGCATTGGTAGTGGTGTTCATCGCGTGGTCTTTCTTTTCGTTGTCGTGTCGGCCAGCTGCGGCGCGCAGCCGGCGCTGTTCACTACCGGTTCATCTGCGCCGTCACTGCCCCAGATACCGCTCCACCAGCCGCGCCCAGAACGCCGCGCCGACCGGCAGGTTGCGATCGTTGAAATCGTAGTGCGGGTTGTGCACCATGCAGGCGTCCTCGCCCGCGCCGTTGCCGATCCGCAGGAACGTGCCCGGCCGCTTCTGCAGCATGAACGCGAAATCTTCGCTGCCCATCAGGATGTCGGTCTGCGCGACCACCTTGTCGTCGCCGACCAGTTCGCGCGCCACCTGCACCGCGAAATCCGTTTCGGCATCCGAATTGATGACCACCGGATAGCCTTCGATGTATTCGACCACCGCCTTGCCGCCATAGCTTGCAGCCTGGGTTTCGGCCAGCTCGGTAATGCGCTTCTTCAGCAGCGCGCGCACTTCGGGGCTGAACGAACGCACGCTCAGTTCGAGTTTCGCGCTGCTCGAAATCACATTGTTCGCGGTGCCCGCGTGCATCGAGCCGACCGTCACCACCGCCGGCTGCGACGGATCGACGTTGCGCGCGACGATCGTCTGCAAGGCCATCACGATGCTCGCCGCGACCACGACCGGATCGACCGTCAGATGCGGACGCGCCGCATGGCCGCCGACGCCCTCGATCGTGATGATCGCCTTGTCGCCCGCCGACATGAACGGCCCCTTGCGGAACAGCAGCACGCCGGGCTCCGCGCCGGGATGGTTGTGCACGCCGAACACGGCGTCGCACGGAAAACGTTCGAACAGGCCGTCGTTGATCATTTTCAGCGCGCCGCTGTCAACGCCGCTTTCCTCGGCCGGCTGAAAGTACAGATGCACGGTGCCCGAGAAATTGCGGGTGGCGGCGAGATGTTGCGCGGCGCCGAGCAGCATCGTGGTGTGGCCGTCGTGGCCGCAGGCGTGCATCTTGCCGTGCGTGCCGCTCGCATACGGCAGACCCGTTTGCTCGACGATCGGCAGCGCGTCCATGTCCGCGCGAATACCGATGCTGCGCGGGCCGTCGCCTACCTTCAGCGTGCCCACCACACCCGTCTGGCCGACCCCGCGCGTGACCTGCCAGCCCCATTGTTCGAGCTTCTGCGCGACCAGCGCGCCGGTTTGCAGTTCCTCGTAGGCCAGCTCCGGATGGTGATGAATGTGCTGGCGAATCTCGCGCAGGCCCGGCGCGGCGGGCTCCAGGTCGGACACTTCGGTAAAACGCGCAGTAAAACGGTCGGCTTCGCTCATCTCGGTTGCTCCGGGGATTCAGGCCGCGCGGCACGCGGCAAACAGCCCAGCACTATAGCCACCCCATTTTGTTCGAATAAGATGCTATTTTTTTCACCCCGATTAACACGCTTTATATAGAGGATTACCCTCATGAAGCTGCAGCAGTTGCAGGCCTTCGTCGCAGCCGCGCATCACCGCAGCTTGCGGGCTGCCGCGCGCGAACTCGGCGTGACGCAACCGGCCGTCACGCATACGATTCGCGAACTGGAGAGCGCGCTAAACGCGGAATTGATGGTGCGCAGCGTGCGCGGGATCGAATTGACGGCGTGCGGACACGCGCTGCTGCCGCGTGCCGAGCAGTTGCTGGGCGACATGCGGCGCACGGTCGAAGCGGTCGAGCAGGTGAAGGGGGAACTGGCCGGCATGGTGAGCGTGGGCACGATGCCGTCGATCGCGCTCACCGCGCTGCCACATGCGGTGTCGAACTTTCGCCGGAAAATGCCGCTGGTGAATCTGCACCTGGAAGAAGTGACGATTCCCGACGCGCTCGCGCGTTTGCGCAACGGCGCACTCGACATCGCGGCGCTTCATCACGTGCAGGCGCTCGACAGCGATCTGGTGCAAGTGCCGCTCTACTCCACGCAGTTCGTCGTCGCGATGCGCGACGGGCATCCGCTCGCGAACGTCACGCGGCTGCACGAGCTGCTCGACGCGGAGTGGATCGCGACCGTCGGCACCGATCAGTTTCCGCACAGCGTGATGATGGCGATGTTCAACGCGCACGGCCTGCCGGTGCCGAAGCGCCTGGTGCGCGCGCCGTCGTCGTTCGCGGTGACGTTGGGGCTGGTCTCGCAGACCGATGTGATCGGCTGTTTTACGAGGCCGCTCGCGCAGATGGTCGCGCCGCTCGGCATCCGTGTCGCGCAGATCGAAGACGCACTGCCGAACTACGATCTCAGCATCATCTCGCGGCGTGATCTGCTGCCGACGCCGGCCGTGCAGCAGTTCGTGTCGTGTTTGCAGCAGGCAACGCGCGAGCGGATGGCGGCAGCCGACTAGTTCGGCTTACTGAACGACGGCGCGTTCCAGCAGAAACGCGACGAGTGCCTGTCCGGCGTCTTCGAGTTGGCCGGAGTTGTCGATAGTCGTGCAACGGACACTGTCGGGCAAGGCAAACGGCGCACGCCGCGCGAGCCGCGCCGCGACCTGCTCTGCCGATTCACGCGCCCGCGCGGCGAGACGTGCTTCGAGAATATGCGGCGCGGCATCCACGTGCACGACTTCGGTCTGCGGATAACGCGCCAGCGTATGCCGCACATGCTGACGGGAACCGTTGAGGACCACCGTGCAGCCGCTCGCCAGCCACGTGTCGAGTTCGATGCCGATGCCATAGCGCAGCGAATGGCTCGACCACTCCAGCGCGAACAGCCCCAGCACCGAACGCACCGCGAACTCCTCGACGCTCAATGCGACATGCGCTTCGCCGTGGCCACTCGGCCGCGTGATGTAGCGATGCGCAAACAGAATCGGCTCACCCATCAGACGCTTGCGCGCGAATTCCAGCAGCGAGTCCTTGCCCGCGCCGGACGGGCCCATCACATAGATCAAACGGCCTGACATCGTTATTTCACCTCGCGAGTCTGAAACGGCACACGCTGCCACAACACGAACGGCTCACCGGGCGACGGCTCGACGAAGAGCGCGGCGTGATCGACCGCGAGCGGGCCGAGCGTGGGCGTTTGCTGCCGCCACCACGCAACCAGCGCCGCGCGCTCGCCGGCGTCGGTGAGCGAACTGGACAGCGTCATATGAAAACGGAATTCGTCGAACACATACGGATAGCCCCATTTGACCAGCAACGCACGCTGCGGCTCGCTCAGCGGCGCGGCGAGCCGGCGCGCGAGATCGGCCGCCGACGGCCGCGCGCGCAAGGCGTCGAGTTTTTGCAGCGCGCTCGCCGCGAGCGCGCGCATGCTTGCTTCGCCTTGCTGATCCGCGGGACGCAGCGCGACAAAATCGCCGAGCGGCGCGGCTTGCACCGGCAAGCTGAGCGCCTGTTGCGTGAGCGCCCATGCCCGCGTCGCGGCCAGCAGGTCGTCTTGCGTCATACCGTCGGCGAGACGGAACGGCGCGACCAGCGTGCCATGCCAACCATAGCGGCGCGGTGCTTCGGTCAACTCCATCAGAGGACGCGTCAAGCCTTGCGGTTGCGGCGGCACGCATGCCTCGCCGCTTTGCGCATCGCGGCCGAGCCATACCGAGCCGGCGCGCCACCATGCAGACTCACGCGAGGGCGCGTAATACACGGCGAAACGCGCAGTGTCGCTCCAGACGGCGCCGCTCACAGGTCGTGCTCCACCAGCAGTTGCACGCGATCCGCCGCGAAATGCGTGAAGCCGTATTTGATCGGCGTGCCTTGCAGATCGACGTCGACGTTCTCGACCCACAGCACCGGTTGCTGACGGTTGATGTTCAAACGCCGCGCCACTTCCGGCTCGGGCAGCACGCTGCCGATACGGCTCCACTTGCGCAGATAGTCGGTCACGCCGAACTCGGCCATCGACTTGGTGATGCTGCCGGTGCGCTCCAGCACGTCGGGCAGATTCGCGAAACGCGCGGCGGGATACCAGTTGCGCGCGAACGTGAGCGGCACGCCATCGGACTCGTGCAGCGATTCGATCCGGTAGACCGCCGCGCCGGCCCGCAGACCGAGCGCCTTCGCGACGCCCGGCTCGGCCTTCACGCGCGTGGCCGACAGCATCGTGCCCGCCGCCGCGTGATGCTGCTGACGCAGGTTCTCTGTGAAGCGCGTGCGGCGGCCGATCGTATAGTCGATCGCGCCGGGCTGCACGAAGGTGCCACGCCCCTGTTCCACGCTGACGAGGCCCAGTGCGGCCAGGCCCAGCATGGCGCGGCGCACGGTGTGCCGGTTCACGTCGAAGCGTTTGGCGAGTTCGCCCTCGCTTGGCAAGCGGCCTTCTTCGCCGAATCCGCTCGCCGCGATCTCGGCCGCGAGAATCTGCTCGATCTGCCGCCAGACGGCAACGCCCGCGCCGCGTTCGAGCGTCGTGCCCGGCGTCGCGCTGTCGTTCGATGTCATGGTGCTGTCATTCCTATAGGTTCAAATCATCGCTATGACGAGCATTGTAGTGCGCAAGCCGTGATGGAAATGTGAAACGGGTCTATCGCGTAACACCGCTCGGCAAGCATACCTTTAAACGTCTAGACGTTTAGATGAATAGATGGTCAAATGTCCATTCGCTGGATCAACAGGAAATCCGATGAGCGCCACTCCCGCCTCGCCTACCGCCGCTTCCGCCGTGCCGCCCTCGTCGGCCCGGCGCGCATGGATGGCCGTGCTGGCGCGCACGCCGCGCGCCGATCTCGAAGCCGCGCTGGAGCGCGCGCTGCACGCCATCCCCACTCCCGCTTACGACTGGCTGCGGCCGCCCGAAATCGGCCTCGCGATGGTGCGCGGGCGCATCGGCGGCAGCGGCGACCCGTTCAATCTCGGTGAGGCCACGGTCACGCGAGCGACCTTGCGTCTGCGTGTAACGGATGATGCAGACATCGCCGTGCGTGCCGCTGTCGGCGTCGCGTGCCATCTGGGCCGCGACCGCCGCCGCGCCGAACTCGCCGCGCTGGCGGACGCGCTGCTGCAACTGCCCGAGCATCACGCGGCTTTGCACCGCCAACTGATCGAACCGCTCGCTGCGCAACAGGCTGCGGGCCGCGCCGAACGGCAACAGGACGCCGCGGCCACGCGCGTCGAATTCTTCACGATGGTCCGGGGCGCATGATGGAAAACTCGCAGATTGCTTTGTCTACATTGACGCCGGGTTTCACGGACCCGGTCCACGACACCCAGGCGGTGTTCCGCACGCTGCTCGATGCGCTGTCGCGGCCGGGCCCGATCGGCGTGATTGAAAGCGTGTTGCCCGAAGTGCGGGCCACCCGCGCCGAGCCCGCCGCGTTTGCCGCGCTGCTGGCGCTGTGCGACTACGCGACGCCCGTGTGGCTCGCGCAACCGGATACCGCGCTCGGCTCGGCGTTGCGTTTTCATACCGGCGCGCCGCTGGTCGATGAACCCGGTGCGGCCGCGTTTGCGTATATCCATGATGCGAACGCATTGCCGTCACTGGAGAGCTTCGGGCTCGGCACGGCGGAATCGCCCGAGCAATCCGTCACGCTGCTGATTCGCGTCGAAGCGCTGACGGGCGGAACGCCGGTCATACTCACCGGCCCCGGCATTCTGGATACCGAAACGATTTCACCGGTCGGTCTGCCCGAGCATTTCTGGCACGAACGCGCCGCGCTCGCCCCGCTGTTTCCATGCGGGATCGATTGTTATCTCGTCTGCGGCACGCGCCTGATCGGCCTGCCGCGCACAACTCAAGCAAAGGTGAACTGATGTACGTTGCCGTCAAGGGTGGAGAGCGCGCGATCGAAGCGTCATGGCGCCTGCTCGACAAGGAACGCCGTGGCGATCCGCGGCTCGCCGAGCTCAGCGTCGCGCAGATTCGCGAGCAGTTGCGCCTCGCGGTCGCGCGGGTGATGACCGAAGGCTCGGTGTTCGACGAGGAGCTCGCCGCGCTCGCCATCAAGCAGGCCGCCGGCGATCTGGTCGAAGCGATCTTCCTGCTGCGCGCGTATCGCACCACATTGCCGCGTTTCGGTTACACACAACCGATCGACACCGAGACGATGCAGGTCGAGCGGCGCATTTCGGCGACGTTCAAGGACATTCCGGGCGGCCAGATGCTCGGCGCGACTTACGATTACACGCAGCGTCTGCTCGATTTTGCGTTGCTCGCCGATGGCGACGGCACGGGTGAACGCGCGGATGCCAGCGGCGCGCCGGCAAGTAAGGCAGCGCGTGAAAACGCGGCGGCGTCAACGCAAGCCATGCCGCGCGTCGTCACCCTGCTCGACAAGGAAGGGCTGATCGAACAGGAGCGCCCCACTCTGGACGCACGGGAGCCCGGCGATCTTTCCCGTGAACCGCTCGCCTTTCCGGCGAGCCGCGCGACGCGTCTGCAGAACCTCGCGCGCGGCGACGAAGGCTTTCTGCTCGCCATGGGTTACGCAACGCAGCGCGGCTACGCGCATTCGCATCCGTTCGCGGGCGAGATCCGCTTCGGCACGATTGCCGTCGAAATGGAACTCGACGAACTGGGCGAAGCGGTCGACATTGGCGAGATCGACATCACCGAATGCCAGATGATCAACCAGTTCGCGGGCAGCGGCGCGGTGCCGCCCGCGTTTACGCAAGGCTACGGCCTCGCGTTCGGCCACTCGGAGCGCAAGGCGATGGCGATGGCGCTGGTGGATCGCGCGTTACGTGCCGAGGAACTCGGCGAAACGATCGCGTCGTCCACGCAGGACATCGAATTCATGCTTTCGCATAGCGATAACGTCGAAGCCTCGGGCTTCGTTCAGCATCTGAAGTTGCCCCACTACGTCGACTTCCAGTCGGAACTGGAACTCGTGCGGCGTCTACGCGCGCAGCATGGCATGCAAGAGCGCGATCACAGCGAACATCAGCGCGACGACAAACACAGCGATCACGAGGAGCAGGCAGCATGAACGCGCCCGGGACATCCCAAGCCACCACCATTGACAGCGCGCCCGACAGCGCGGCGCACGGCTACAACTTCGCGTACCTCGACGAGCAGACCAAGCGCATGCTGCGGCGCGCGTTGCTCAAGGCCGTGGCCGTGCCGGGCTATCAGGTGCCGTTCGCATCGCGTGAAATGCCGTTGCCGTTCGGCTGGGGCACAGGCGGCATTCAGGTCACCGCGGCGATCATCGGCAGGAACGACACGCTGAAGGTGATCGACCAGGGCTCCGACGAAACCACCAACGCGGTCAACATCCGCCGCTTCTTCGCACGCACGACCGGCGTGGCGACCACGCGCCGCACGGCTGAAGCGACGATCATCCAGACGCGTCACCGGATTCCCGAAACGCCGCTCACCGACAAACAGATTCTGGTCTATCAGGTGCCGATGCCCGAACCGCTCTATCGGCTCGAACCTCGCGTCGCCGAATGCAAAAAGCTGCATGCGCTCGCGGACTATGGCCTGATCAGCGTGAAGCTCTACGAGGACATCGTGCATCACGGCAGTATCGCGACCACTTACGACTATCCGGTGATCGTCAACGGCCGCTATCTGAGTTCGCCGTCACCGATCCCGAAGTTCGACAACCCGAAGATGCATATGAACCCCGCGCTGCAATTGTTCGGCGCCGGCCGCGAGCGGCGCATTCACGCGATTCCGCCGTACACGCCGGTACGCAGTCTCGACTTCGACGACCATCCGTTCGAAGTGCAGAAGTGGCAGCACGCGTGCGCGTTGTGCGGATCGACGGAGAGCTTCCTCGACGAAATGATCGTCGACGACGCGGGCAAGCGCATGTTCGTCTGCTCGGATAGCGACTACTGCCACGAGCGGCGCGGCGACGCGGATCTCGATCCGGCAGCGCCCACCGTACACCACGGAGAATCCGCATGACGCCGCTATTGAGCGCCCGCGCCCTGACCAAACAATTCGGCGGCCGCAACGGTTGCCGCAACGTCAGCTTCGACCTGTATCCGGGCGAAGTGCTGTGCATCGTCGGCGAATCCGGCTCGGGCAAGACCACGCTGTTGAATACGCTCGCATTGAAAACCGCGGCCGACAGCGGCTCGCTCCACTACACCGCCACGCATGGCGAGCGCCTCGATCTGCTCGCGCTGTCGGAACCGCGCCGGCGTTTGCTGATGCGCACCGAATGGGGTTTCGTGCAGCAGAATCCGCGCGACGGCCTGCGCAGCGGCGTGTCCGCCGGCGCGAATATCGGCGAGCCGCTGATGGCCGTCGGCGCGCGCCACTATGGCGAGATCCGCCACGCGGCCACGCAATGGATGGAGCGTGTCGAACTCGACGCTTCCCGTATCGACGAATTCCCCAGCGCGTTTTCCGGTGGCATGCAGCAACGCCTGCAGATCGCGCGCAATCTCGTGACCGGTCCACGGCTCGTTTTCATGGACGAACCCACCGCCGGCCTCGACGTGTCCGTGCAGGCGCGTCTGCTCGATCTGCTGCGCACGCTGACGTCCACGCTGCATCTGTCGGTGCTGATCGTCACGCACGATATCGGCGTGGCGCGGCTGCTCGCGCATCGGCTGATGGTCATGCAGGCGGGTGAAGTCGTCGAAGCGGGTCTGACGGATCAGGTGCTCGACGATCCGCAGCACCCTTATACGCAAACGCTGGTTTCCTCGGTTCTGCCGGTTTGAGGCTCACAATGCGATCCATTGATACAGGCTTTGAAGCGCGTGCGAGTGAGCACGCGTTCTCCAACAACGCCGACCTGATGCTGCGCGCGGCCGGAATCGGCAAGACCTTCACGCTGCATGGCCAGGGCGGTGTGCAAATCGAAGCGCTTGCGGGCGTGTCGCTCGAAGTCGAGCGCGGCGAGTGCGTCGTGCTGGTCGGCCCATCGGGCGCAGGTAAGAGCACGCTGCTGCGTTGTCTGTACGGCAACTATCTCGCGAGCACCGGTTCGATCGAGATTCGCGATACAGCGGATCATGGTCAGCGCGTATCGATCACCGGCGCGCAACCGCATGATGTGTTGCGTCTGCGCCGCAACGTGGTTGGCTACGTGAGCCAGTTTCTGCACGTGATTCCGCGCGTGCCGACACTCACGCTCGTCGCCGAGCCGCTGCTGTCGCGCGGCGTCGCCGAACCCGAGGCCCGCACGCGCGCCGCCGCGCTGCTTGCCCGGCTGAACGTGCCGCAGCGGCTGTGGACGCTGGCGCCCGCCACCTTCTCGGGCGGTGAGCAGCAGCGCGTGAACATCGCGCGTGGCTTGATCGCCGGGCATCCTCTATTGCTGCTCGACGAACCCACGGCTTCGCTCGACGCGGAGAACCGCGACGTGGTCGCCGATCTGATCGTCGAAGCGCGCGAACGCGGTGCGGCGATCGTCGGCATCTTTCACGACGAAGAGACGCGCAACAAGGTTGCGACGCGCCGTCTGGAACTGCGGCCGCCACGGCGACACTGACTAGTTGCCCGGCGTGAAACGGCACTAGAATGAACCAGCTACGCGCGGTGCCGGAGTAACGCATATGCATGAAAACACAGTAGTAGAACAACACCCAAGGCCCGACTTAAACGGAGCAAGTCGATGTTGATCAGGAACGCTCGCATCGTGACGCGAGAAGAAGTATTTACCGGCGTGCTACGCGTCGAAGACGGTGTGATTCGCGACATCGAGCGCGGCACGACCGCCGCGCGCGAAGCGGAAGATTGGGACGGCGATTATCTGCTGCCCGGTCTGATCGAGCTGCACACGGACAACCTGGAGAAGCATCTCGCCCCGCGTCCGGGCGTGCAATGGAATACGGATGCCGCGTTTGTGATCCACGACGCCCAGGTGGCGGCCGCGGGCATCACCACGGTGTTCGACGCGCTCGCAATCGGCTCGCGCTCGAGCGTCGGAATCCGCGGCCGCGATCTGCAAACGCAATGCGCCGAATCCCTGTTGCGTTTTTCCACGCGCAAACTGTTGCGCGCCGAACACTTCCTGCATCTGCGCTGCGAGATCGCCACCGCCGACGTGGTAGAAGTATTCGACTCGCTGTGCACGCATCCGCTGTTGCGGCTCGCGTCGGTGATGGATCACACGCCCGGTCAGCGGCAATGGCATGACCGCGAGCAATGGCGCCGCTTCCAGGAACGCAACGGCAAGCTGAGCGATGAACACGTCGCGACCGCGCTGGCCGAACTGTCGGTCGAACAGGAACGTTACGCCGATGCGCACCGCCGCGAGATCGTTACGCGCTGCAAGCAACTCGGCATTCCAGTGGCGAGCCACGACGACACGCTGATCGAGCACGTCGAACAGGCGAAGGCCGAAGGCATCGTGCTCGCCGAATTCCCGACCACCCGCATCGCCGCCGAAGCCGCGCGCGAGCATGGCATCTCGACCATCATGGGTGCGCCGAATATCGTGCGCGGCGGTTCGCATTCGGGCAACGTGTCGGCGCTCGAACTGGCGCGAGCGGACCTGCTCGATATTCTGTCGTCGGATTATGTGCCGTCGAGCCTGATGACCGCCGTGTTCGAACTGGTCGACAAAGCCGGCTGGACGCTGCCGCGCGCGATGGCGACGGTCTCCGCCGAACCGGCGCGCACCGCCGGCCTGCACGACCGGGGCGCAATCGAAACGGGGCTGCGCGCGGACTTGGTGCGCGTGACGATGCTCGACACGCTGCCGGTGCCGCGCGCGACGTATCGCAACGGGGTACGGATCGTTTGATGGGGTGGGTGGAAAGCTTGCCGCGCAGCCGCGCCGCGTCGTGCCTCAGCCTCACGTCGACAACGGCACGCGCTCCGGCTCGTCCGCGTCGAACCACGCGGGGTTGCGCGCGGCGATCGGGCCGAGCGACATCAGAATCTCGCGCAGATGACTGCGCATCGCGTCTTCGGCGGCGCTCGGGTCGTGCGCGCGCAAGCCGGCCAGAATCTTCGCGTGCTGCTTGATCAGCAGATCGAGCGGCGACACATCCGGCAGGCTCAGATAGCGCACCCGGTCCATTTGCGCCTTGATGTCCTGAATCGTTTCCCAGGCGGCCGTGCAGTCGATCGCCTGGGCAATCGCGTAATGGAACGCCTCGTCTAGCGCGAGAAACGCGGCCGTGTCGTTCGACTTCGCCGCGAGTTTCTGTTCGCGCAAATTATCCGCGAGCGCCTGCAACTGCTCGTCGGTGATCGACACCGCCGCTTTGCGCACCACCGCGGTTTCGATCGCCTCGCGAATGAAACGCCCTTCGCGCACCTGGCGCGGCGAAATCCGCTTCACGAACGTGCCGCGCTGCGGCAGCACCTGCAATACGCCGGCCTCGACCAGTTTGATGAACGCTTCCCGCACCGGCTGCCGCGACACCTGGAACATGTCGGACACTTCCTTCTCCGACAGCGGCGTGCCCGGCACCATTTGCCCGACGAAAATCGCCTGCCGCAACGCGCGGAAAATCTGCTTGCCGATCGGCTCGTGCGAATCGAACGAGAGGTTCGCGGTCAGATCGGGCAACGGGACGGCCGCGCCGGCCTGTGCGCTCGCGCGGCGTCGCGTGCGAGGCGCGACGAGCGCCGCGTTGGCGGAGAGAGGCGGTTCGGTAGCGAGGAGGTTCTTGGTCGGCATCGGGCGAAGCTAACGGTAACGGCGAATCAGTAGCGGAAAGAACGCAGCGAGCGCGAGGTAGCAGGCGCACCCGCGATGGCAAGCAACCCTGCCACGCACTCGGCATGCGCCGCACCATACTACCATGCACGCTTCATCGCCAACGTGCTGGCACGCGGCTCGCGAATCCACACCAGCGAACATACCGCGCCGAGCACCGCAATCGCGCCGGCCAGCACGAACGCGCTGCCATACGCACCATGCGTCGCCTCGACGATGAAGCCGGTCACCGCCGGCCCGATCACCCCGGCCAGATTCGCCAGCAGATGCACGAAGCCGCCCACGCCGCCGACATGTTCGCGCGGCACGGTGTCCTGAATCACGGCCCAATACACTGCGCCCGTCACATACAGGAAGAAGATCGACACCGACATCAGCGCGACCGCGCCCTGCGTGCTGGCCACGCGGCCGGCCAGCGCGACGCACACCGCCGCCGCGCCGAGACAGGTGCCGAGCACGATCTTGCGCGACAGTAACGGCTTGCCGGTCAGACGCAGGATCAGGTCGGAGATGAAGCCCCCGGCCGCCAGCCCGATGCTGCCGAGCACCCACGGAATCACCGTCGCGAAGCTCATGTCGCGCAGGCTCAGGTGATGCGCCTCGGTCAGATAGGTCGGGAACCACGACAGGAAGAAGAACAGCACATAGTTGTACGAGAAGAACGCGAACGCGGTTGCGAGAATGATCGGCTTGCGCAGGAAGTGGCCCAGGCCGAGCTTGCCGCCATCGGCCGAATGCGAGATCGCGTGCTCGTCCGCCTGGCCCGCGCGGATCAGTTCCAGTTCTTCGGGCGCAACGCGCGCATTCTCGTGCGGGTGCTCGGTCGTCGTGACCGACCAGAACACGAGCCACGCGAGCCCGAACAGCATGATCGCGACGAACGCCCAGCGCCAGCCGAACTGCACCGCCATGAAGCCGACCACCGGCCCGGCCAGCGCACCGCCGAGCGGTGTACCCGAGCTGATCACGCCGATCGCGCTCGCCACTTCCTTGCGCGGAAACCAGTTGTTGACCATCTTGCTGTTCGACGAACTGAACGGGCCCTCGCCCATGCCGAACAACACGCGCAGCACGATGAGCGAACCGATGCCGCTCGCCAGCGCGGTCGCGCCGCAGAACACCGACCACACGCCCATCGCGGTGCCGAACACGCGCTTCGCGCCGACCTTGTCCGACAGTACACCGCCGACGAAATTGAACAGCGCGTAGCCGATGAAAAAGCTGCTGAACACGATGCCCATCTGCGCGTGCGAAAAGTTCAGGTCTTTCTGGATCAGCGGCGCGGTGATCGACAGCGCCGCGCGATCCAGATAGTTGATAACGCCAGCCAGAAACAGCAGCGCGACGACGAACCAGCGTTGACTCTTGATCATCAGGTGTCTCCTACGATGCGCCTCTTGGCGGGCGATCGGACCAGCTTGATAGTTTGATTCGCTTCGCAGGACGCGGCGCGTGCAGCATGTGACACCCCGCAAAGCGGCGCGGCTCAGTCGAAGTTCAAATGCACCTTCATCGACTGCGAACGGTCGAGCGCCACTTCGAACGCACGGTTCGCATCGCGCATCGCGAACGCGTGCGTCATCAGCGGGCGCAAGTCGAGCTTGCCGGACGCGATTTCATCGGCGGCGATTGCGTATTCGGTCGTGAAGCGGAACGAGCCCTGATAGCGGAGTTCCTTTGCCATCACCAGGTTCGCCGCCACCGGCGATTGGCCGGCCGGCAGATTGCCCACCTGGATCACCGTGCCGCCCGCGCGTGCCGAACGCAGCGCCGTATCGAGACCCGCCGGACTGCCCGATGCTTCGATCACCACGTCGAAGGTGCCGCGTTGCGCGGACCACTGCTCGATCGTCGCGGTGTCGGCGGCGTTCACGGTCTGGTCCGCGCCGAGTTGCTGCGCGACCTGCAACGCCCGGTCGGACAGATCCAGCGCCACCACCCGGTGCGCGCCCGCGCGGCGCGCGACGCTCAGCAGAATGCAGCCGATCGGACCGCAGCCGACCAGCAGCACATTCGCGCCTACCAGCGAACCGGCCTGCTTCACCGCATGCAACGCGACGGCGAGCGGCTCGGCCATCGATGCCTGCGCGAAGTCGACGCCATCCGGCACCGGCACGCATTGACGCGCCGCCACCACGATGTACTGGCGGAACATCCCCTGCGTATGCGGAAAGGTCGACGCGCTGCCCATGAAGCGCATGTTCAGGCAATGATTCGGCATGCCGCCGACGCAAAAGCGGCATGTTCCACACGCCAGGCCGGGATTGACCGCGACGCGCTGCCCACGCGCGAGATGCAGGTCGCCGGCAACGCCCTCCCCGATCGAATCGATTTCGCCGGCCACTTCATGGCCGAGCACGAAGGGCTCGCGCACTGCGAAGTCACCGCTCCTGCCCTTGAAATAGTACGAAAGGTCGGAGCCGCAGATGCCGCCGGCACGCACCCGCACGCGCACCTGGCCCGGGCCGGGCTCGGGGGGATCGACTTCGTCGATACGGATCAGTTTGGGTTCGTGAAGCACTGCTGCCAGCATGATGGACTCCGGTAAGGCAAAGCTCGCGCGCTCAATGCTGCGCGACAGAAGAAGACGGGGATGAGGATGCGAAGGTTTGCGCCGCGTCCTGCAAGTCGGCGGCGCCGCCCCAATCGTGCAGGTCGCCGTTGCGGCGCAGCGGCGCAGTCTCCGGCAACGCGAACAGCGACACCGCCGACACGATGCCGAGCACGGCCACGTAGGCGATCAGCGCAAGCGAGCTGCCGTGCGTCGCCTGAATCAGCTTGACGGCCAGCAGGCCGAGCACCCCGCTGCCGAGCAGCGAGCCGATCTGCCAGATCAGCGCGATACCGCTGCAACGCACGCGCGCCGGGAACAATTCGGGAAACAGCGCGGCTTGCGGCGCATAGCAAAGGCTGTGGCCGACGCTGATCGCGAGGATCATCACCAGTTGCACTGCGCCGCGATTGCCGCTGTCGATCGCGAGGAAGAACGGCACCACGAGCGCGACATGCAGCAAAGCACCCGCGATGAACGTCGGACGCCGGCCGATGCGGTCGGACAACGCGCCCGCCAGCGGAATCGTCACGAGTTCGAGCGCCACCGCGACGAGCACCGTTTGCAGCAGCATGCTTTGCGCGACCCCGTGCGCTTTGCCGTAGGCGAGCACGATCATCGTGTACATCGCGAACGTGCAGGCTTCGATCAGTTTCGCGCCGACGCCCTTGACGATGGTCGGGCCGAACTGCTGCATCACCTCCACCACCGGCCGCGACGACACCGCCTTGGTGCGCTGGATGGTCGCGAAGATCGGCGACTCTTCGGTGCGCAGGCGGATATACAGGCCGAGCGCGACCAAGAGCGCGCTGGCGAGAAACGGAATGCGCCAGCCCCAGTCGAGCAGTTGCGCGGGCGTCAGCGTGGCTGAGAGCAGTGCGAACAGGCCGGACGGAATCAGAAAGCCGGCGGGCGCGCCCAATTGCACGAGACTCGCGAAGAAGCCGCGCCGCACGGGCGGCGCGTATTCCGCGGTGAGCAACACCGCGCCCGCCTGCTCGCCGCCCACCCCGAAGCCTTGCAGCACGCGGATCACGATCAGTGCGACGGGCGCCCAGATGCCGATCGACTGATAGTCCGGCAGCAAGCCGATCGCGAACGTGCCGAGGCCGACGATCAAAATCGTGACGATCAACGCCTTCTTGCGGCCGACGCGGTCGCCGAAATGGCCGAACACGATGCCGCCCAGCGGCCGCGCGAGGAAGCCGACCGCATAGGTGGCGAAAGCGGCGAGCGTGCCGATCAGCGGGTCCGCGGCGGGGAAAAACTTCTGCCCGAACACCAGCACGGCCGCCGTGCCGTAGACGAAGAAATCGTAGTACTCGGCCGCGGTGCCGATGGTCGAGGCGAAGGCCACCCGGCGCAGCATGGCGGTGCTGGCCGGCGCGGCGCCTGGTGGGCGGGCTGGGTTCAAGCTTGTCTCCATGATTTTTTCGTTAGTGAGTCGAACGGATCGCGTGGATCGGGCTCACCAGTTCCACAGCGTGCCGTCTTCGAGACGCGCCACCGGCAGGTAGGCCGGGTCGTACGGATAACGCGCGGCCGCTGCTTCGTCGATGTCGACACCGTGGCCCGGCGCTTCGCCGGGATGCATCATGCCTTTGTCGAAGCGCCATGCATGCGGGAATACATCGAGCGCTTCCTCCGGAAAACCCATGTATTCCTGCACGCCGAAGTTCGGCACCCACAAGTCGAAATGCAGCGCCGCGCCCATGCAGACCGGCGACAGGTCCGACGGCCCGTGGCAACCCGTGCGCACCTGGTACAACGAAGCGAAATCAGCGATGCGCCGCAAATGGGTGATGCCGCCCGCGTGCGTCAGCGTCGCGCGGATGTAGTCGATCAGCTGCTCTTCGATCAACTGCTTGCAATCCCAGATGCTGTTGAAGACCTCGCCGACCGCGATCGGCGTGACCGTATGCTCGCGAATCAGCCGGAAGCCGGCCTGATTCTCCGCAGGAGTGGGATCTTCCATCCAGAACAGACGATACGGCTCGACCGATTTGCCCAGGCCCGCGGCTTCGATCGGCGTCAAACGGTGGTGCACGTCATGCAGCAGATGCGTGTCGAAGCCGAATTTGTCGCGCACCGCTTCGAACAGCTTCGGCACGAAGTCGAGATACTTTTCCGACGACCAGCTCTGCTCTTCCACCGCGCCCTTGGTGGCCGGCTCGTACATGCCGCTGCCTTTCGACACGCCGTAGACCGAGCGCATGTTCGGCACCCCGCATTGAATGCGGATCGCCTGATAGCCGGCCTCGATGTGTTCGGCGTAACGGTCGAGCGCTTCGGGAATGTCGCGGCCGGTGGCATGCCCGTACACCATCACCCCTTCACGCGACGCGCCGCCCAGCAGCTTGTAGAGCGGCATGCCCGTTACCTTGCCGAGAATGTCCCACAGCGCCATGTCCACCGCGGCGATCGCCGTCATCGTGACCGGGCCGCGCCGCCAGTACGCGCCTTTGTAGAGGAACTGCCAGGTGTCCTCGATACGGCCGGGATCGCGGCCGATCAGCAGCGGGCACACATGGTCTTTCAGATACGACGCGACCGCCAGTTCGCGGCCGTTCAGCGTGGCATCGCCGATGCCGTGCACGCCCTCGTCGGTGACGATTTTCAGCGTGACGAAATTGCGGCCCGGACACGTGACGATCACGTCGGCGCGAACGATTTTCATGACTTGTTCCTTGCAAAGACGGTTGCCGGGCCGTGCACCGCGAACGACGCGCGGTATGCGGCTGGCTGTTTTCATGGCGCTTTCGAACCTTTGGCCCAGGACGGCGACTGAGTCGAAAAATCAGACGCATCACACTGTCTCAAGCCGTTTGAACGATGCTACCATACAAGTATAGCGAATCGTCAAATCAGGGTTTTCCCGCTGAACGCCTCGCTTCAAAGCCTTTTTACGCCCCATCGCGCCACAGGATTTCGTTACATGAACTCTGCCGCCCCACAGTCTCCACTGCCGCGCCTGACCCGCGACGCGCTGCCCGCACTGCCCACGCATCTGCTGTCGCCGCACTGGCGCGAGCCGCGCATCGGTATCGTTCATCTGGGCATCGGCAACTTTCATCGCGCACATCAGGCGCTGTATACGGAAGAAGCCATGCTCGCCGCCGGCGGTGACTGGGGCATATGCGGTGTGACGCTGCAAGGCGATGTCAGCAAGCGCGACGCGCTGATGGAGCAACACGGTCTCTACAGCGTGGTCGAACGCGGGCCCGATGGCGCGAAGGTCACAGTGCTACGGGCGCTGCGCGAAGTGCTGGCAATGCCTCACGATCACGCGGCGCTGTTCGCGCGCCTCGCGGACCCGGCCGTGCGGATCGTCTCGCTGACCGTCACCGAAAAGGGCTATTGCCGCGATCCGAAAACCGGCGAGGTCGCGCTCGACGATCCCGCCGTCGCACACGATCTGGCCCATCCGCTCGCGCCGCGCACGGTGCCCGGCATCCTCGTCGCGGCATTGCGCGCGCGCCGCGATGCGGCGAACGGCAAACCGTTCACCGTGCTGTCCTGCGATAACCTCGCGCACAACGGCGCCGCGCTGCGCCAGGTGGTCTGCTCGTTTGCGCGCCGGCTCGATGCCGCGCTGGCCGACTGGATCGCCGCCGAAGTCGCGTTCCCATCGACGATGGTCGACCGCATCGTGCCGGCCACCACCGAAGCCGAACGCGCCACCGCAGCCGAACAACTCGGCTACCGCGACGCCGCGCCCGTGCCTTGCGAGCCGTTCCGGCAATGGGTCATCGAAGATCGTTTTCCGCAGGGACGTCCCGCGTGGGAGGCGGCCGGCGCGCAACTCGTCGACGACGTCACGCCGTTCGAGTTGGCCAAGCTGCGCATGCTGAACGGCACGCATTCGACGCTGGCCTATCTGTCGATGCTCGGCGGTTTCGCCACCATCGACGCGGCGATCGGCGACCCCGCGCTTCGCCATCTGATCCACGCGATGATGACCGAAGAAATTGCGCCGACGCTGCGCATGCCGGTGTCGTTCGATCTGGCCGGCTACCGCGACGCATTGCTGGAGCGTTACGCGAACCCTGCGCTGAAGCACCGCTGCGCGCAGATCGCGATGGACGGCAGTCAGAAGCTGCCGCCGCGCCTGCTCGCGACGATCGCAGCGCGCATCGCCGCGGACCAGCCTTATCGACGGCTCGCGCTGGCGGTCGCGGCATGGATGACGTTCTTGCGCGGCCACGCGGACGACGGCACGCGTTACGAGATCAGCGATCCGTTCGCGGGCAGATTGACGGCGCTCGCGGCGTCCGCGCACGGGGAACCCCAGGCGTTGATGGACGCATTACTGGCGGTGCAGGAAGTGTTTCCGGCGGAGCTCGCCGGTCATGCCGAGTTCAGGGCGACGCTTCATCACGCGCTGGAGTTGCTTCGGAAACACGGCGCGCGGGGGGCGATTGCCGCGTTGCAGTGAATCGTTGCGTGGTGGAAACGGGCGCGGTGTGAAGCGGCAGGCACTACGGCGCGTCGAGCGCACCGGACGCGTGACGCGCCTCAGGCCGCTCAAGCGGTCGGCTCGGCCTCACGCCCTTCTGTCGCGCCTTCGCCCGCTCTGGCGCGCGCAAACCCGGCCTGTTCGCGCCGGCGCGCGTCGAGCACATCCTGGTAGCGCAAATACGCGCAACGTCCGCCGGATTTCGCCGCGTACATCGCCGCGTCCGCGTTGAGCAGCAACTCCTCGGCCGTGCCGCTGTCGTCGGGGAACTGGCTGATGCCGATGCTCGCGCCCACCGTCATGCTATGGCCCTCTATCAGCAGCGTTTCGTTCAACGCGTCCATGATGCGCGACGCGATGCCGGGCGCCGCCTCCGCGACACGCGGCCCCTCGATCAGCACGATGAACTCGTCGCCGCCCAGCCTTGCGATCACATCCCCGGCGCACAGCACCTGTTTGAGCCGCAGCGCCACCGCGGCGAGCACCTTGTCGCCGACCGAGTGGCCGAACTGGTCGTTGATCTGCTTGAAGCGGTCCAGGTCGACGAACAGCACGGCAAGTCCTTCGTCACGCCGCGCCGCCTCCTCGATCGCGCTTTCGAGCTTCTGCATGAACAGCATGCGGTTCGGCAATCCGGTCAGCGCGTCATGCGTGGCGAGGTGCACGAGTTCGCGCTGCTTCGCATGCAGCGCGTCCATTTGCGCCTTGATTTCGCGGCGCAAACGATCGAAGCAGCGCGCCAGCACGCCGATCTCGTCGGTGCGTTTGAGCGGCAGCGTGTGCATCGCGTGTTCGGCGAACAGATGTGTCGCCGCATACGCGAGCAGATGCAGCGGCTTGGTCAACGCGCGCGCGAACAGAATCGCCAGCAGCACCGAGAGGCCGCTGAAGATCAGCACCATGCGGATGATCTGGTTGCCCAGCAAATGCGCGCCCGACAGCACATCGTCGAGCGGCTTGGCGAGACCCAGCACGATGAAGCGGTTGCCCTCGGAGCCGCCGAACGGCCTGCGCACAAATGCGAGCACCTGGCCGGCCGCTTGCCGCGGGTGCGCTAAACCGTTGCCCAGCACTTCGCTTTGGGTTTGGGTCTGCTCGAACAGCGGCTTCGTCATGGAGAAGCTGTCCTGCATCAACACGCGCCGGCCCCGGTCGAAGCCGAAGGTCTTCGACGCGTCCGGATGTACCAGGAAGTCGCCCCATTCGTTGGCGAGATAGATCTGATAATCGCTGGGCAGATCGCTCTGCAAGCGCTTGAGCATGCCGGCCAGATCGATATCGATCACCACCACGCCCACCACGCTCCCGTTGAAATCCGCCACCGGCGTGCCGATGCGCAGCGTCGGCTTACCTTCGGCGGCATGGGTGCCGTACTCGTGATTGACCGAAATCGGCGACGTGTAGATGCGCCCGGGCGTGAACGCGAGCGTATCGAACACATACGCGAACTGGCCTTTTTCCTGCAGCTTGCGCCCGTCGACGCGCACCAGCCCATCGCGGTCGCGATCGAAGCGGATCAGTTCGAGCCCATAGTGCTGACGCGTGATCAGGCGGATTTGCAGGTACTCCGGGTGATGCACCATGAAGCTCGAATACACCTGCGCCAGCCGCTCGCGCCCAGGACTCGCGCCGAAGCCGTCGTCGGTTTGCGCGACGCTTGCCGACGACGGCATGGTTGCGAGCACCAGCGCGTCGGCGGCCACATCGTCGATCGACGCGGCAAAGCGCTGCCCCAGCAATTCCGTCGACGTCAGCAGGCTGTGCTCGGCTTCGTTGACCAGCATCGTGCGATTCGCGTGGTACGCGTAATAGCCGGTCGCGCCGGACGCGAGCACGCCGATGCAGGCGAGCAGCACCGATAGCTTGAAGGTCAGCGCGGGCCGTATCATCAGAACTGCTCCGACCGGTCGCCGGACACGATGCGAGCCCACAACTCCTCGCGCCGTTGAATGTCTTCCACCGGCCCGATCCACACGATGTGCGCGCTGTCGCTCTTATCCACGGGCGCGCTCAGCGTGTTGGCGAGTCCCTGGCGTTGCGTGAGCAACGCGCTCACGCCCGGTTCGAGCATGTAGTTGATCCACGCGAGCGCGAGCGGCCGGTCGCTCGCCGAACGCGTGATCGACCAGCAGTCGAGCCACGCGAGCGCGCCTTCGTCGGGAATCACATAGCCTACATCCGCGCCCGCGCGGCGCAGCAGCTCGACCTGCTGGGTGCCGTAGTTGCCGAACATCAACGCGACCTTGTGCTGGATGAAGAACGCGGTCGCCTCTTCCGGCAATGTGTAATAGGTCAGCAGGTTGCGGCGCAGATCGACGAGCTTGTGGGCGATCGTGCGCATTTGCGTGGCGCTGAGTTGAAACGGATGCGGATAGCCGAGCGCCAGCGCCGTGAACGAGAAGTTGTGTTGCGCGCTGTTGAAGTCGAGCACCTTGCCGCGATACTGCGGGTTCCACAACTCGCGCATCGAGCGCGGCGCGACCGGAATCTGCTTGCGATCGTAGATGAGCCCCATCGACGAATACGTGAACGGGATCGCGTACACCTTGCCCGCCGAGGTCAGCCCTTCGATCGAGTCGAGCGCCTGAAAACGCGGCAACTGCTTTTTCGTGTTCGGCAGGCGGGACAGATCGAGCGGCGCCAGCAGATTCGCCTGCGTATAGCGGCGGATTTCGGCGGTGTTGGCGGCGAGCACGTCGAAAGACGGCGCGTCCTTGCCATGCATCAGCGCCCACAGCGCCTCGTCGGAATCGACCAGCGTGACCTCGACCTTCACCTGATAGCGCTGCTCGAATGCCTTCACCACGTCGGCATCCGCGTAACCGGGCCAGGCGAGAACGCGCAGGACTTTCTCGCCCGCCTCGGCTTGCGCCGGAGACCCGAAGCCCAAACCGAAAACGGCGCCGACCAGCAGCATCAATACGGCGCGAAACATCCCGCCGCGCGGCAGGCGCGCGAGTGCCGAAAGAGACGCGCCCGCCAGTCGCCGCTGAAAGGACTGTCTGAAACAGCGCATTTCATCCGCCGACAACATCATGTGCATATACAAGACCGTTTAGCAGAAGGCCGTTGGACGAGCGCAAACACGCGGTATGGCAGCGGCGAATGTGGGCTCGGTGACTTTCCGGACTGATCCGCTCGTTCGCTGCAAGCATGGCGAAGGCGAAGAGCACCGATGATAGCGCTAAAGGTCGCACTTTTTTATTTCCGAACCCACCGCTCCAGGAAAACAGGCCATCGCCGCGAATCTGGCAAAACCGCTCATCCGCATTTAACGGCATTTCATGCGGAATCTTTAAACGCGCGTTGGCCGATTCAAACCGGGTGTCGTCATATCCCGCGCCAAATTGCGCTTACCGGAAGGAAATTACCGCGCGGCGATCGCATCTAAAGAAGCGCGACGCCGCTGCCGTTAACCATGGCTTATACCAACCCGCCGACAGCGGCTGACGACGGTCCGCGCAGCTACTGCGGCGACACGCGCGGCAGTGCTGCAAGCTGGTGTGCGGCGCGCCGCCCGGGTTGTCGATCGACCGAACAACGAACAGACGATGCGCCTGAGCAAAACCGACTGGATGGGAGTGGCCGTGGTGGCCGGATCGATAGCGTGCTTCGGCGGCTGGCTGCAAAGCGAAATGAACCGCGCGGCGCTCGCGCGCATCCAGCGCGACACGTCGGACTCGCCCGGCGCCTGCGTGGACATGAGCGAGCGCGACGCCGAAATGCTCGGCAAGGGCGAACTCTGGTGCGGCGCGATCGGCGCAGCGCGCGCAGATGCGCCCGGCAAGGCGTAGGAGCGGCTTGCGCGACGCACCACACGCCACTCGCTGGGCGCTGGGCGCGCCGGGCGCGACACAGACGAATTGCGCAAACGGCCCCCGTCGTTCTGGCCCTCGCAATTCGTGCCCGACGACACACTTAGCCAACTTCATTACTACGTTATTACACAGCGCCGGGCGCCTGGCCGCGGCACTCCCCGCGCAGCCCGCGCCGAAATCCGCAATGCGTTCGCAGTTTAGAAGCCATCCTCGCCCGCCATCCGGTGTTTCACTAGCTACCCAACTTTTTTGAACTGATAAGCTTGGCGCGCGCTGCTGGCCGCCCCGGCCGGCGGCTTCAACCCAAACCCGGTCGTGAGTCGCGCCGGGCGTCCCGCCGCGGCACAACCGCACGCGGGCGTATTTGAACTACACCGAGGAGTTAAACAGTGAAAAAACTGCTAGCGGCTTTGACGGTTGCTCTGCTTGCCACCGTCTCGATTGGCGCACACGCTAAAGACTGGTCCACGATCCGTTTTGGCGTTGATGCCAGCTACCCCCCTTTTGAGTCCAAGGGCTCGGACGGCAAGCTCGTTGGCTTCGATATCGACCTCGGCAATGAAATCTGCAAGCGCCTGGATGCCAAGTGCGTGTGGGTCGAAAACGACTTCGACGGCATGATTCCGGCGCTGAAGGCCAAGAAGTTCGACGGCGTGCTGTCGTCGATGTCGATGACGCCGCAACGCGCCGAACAGGTCGCGTTCTCGTCGAAGCTGTTCAACACGCCGACGCGCCTCGTCGCGAAGAAGGGTTCGGGCATCCTGCCGACGGCCGACTCGCTCAAGGGCAAGTCGGTGGGCGTCGAACAGGGCACGATCCAGGAAACCTACGCAAAGACGTACTGGGAACCGAAGGGCGCGAAGGTCGTGCCGTATCAGAACCAGGACCAGGTCTATGCCGACCTGCTGTCGGGCCGTCTGGACGCCGCGCTGCAAGACGCGGTGCAAGCTGAAATCGGCTTCCTGAAGACGCCGCGCGGCGCGGGCTTCGACTTCGTCGGCAAGGACCTCGTGGATGCGAAGATCCTCGGCAACGGCGCGGGCATCGGCATGCGCAAGGAAGACACGGATCTGAAGGTGAAGGTCGACAAGGCGATCGCCGACATCATCAAGGACGGTACGTACAAGAAGCTGGAGAAGAAGTACTTCGACTTCGACGTGTACGGCGGCTAAGCCCGCCTCGCGCGCGTCATGCGCGCTTGACGGCTTGCCAGACGGGCTCCGCACTGCGGGGCCCGTTTCGTTTGCGGGGTCCCGCAGCCCCCTGCGGAGCCCCGTCGAGCCGCGGCGAGCCACATCGCGCGACATTTCGGCTAAGATCGTGCGAGCGCGATGCCGCCAGGCGGCCCGCCAGAGACACGCCCCGCCCGGCCCCACTCGATGCAGTACTTCAAGCATTACCTGCCTGACGCATCACCCGGAACAGCACGCTTTCCCACTGTAATCAACGACATAACGCGGCATGCCAGATTGGGCCGCGGCTCTGAAAACCATGCAAACCCAAACCCATCCGCTGATTGCCCCGACGCTCGGCACCGCCCGCAACCTGACGAGTTTCCACTACGGTCCCGGCGGCGGGCAGAAGATCTACATCCAGTCGTCGCTGCACGCCGACGAGTTGCCGGGCATGCTGGTGTCGTGGGCGCTGCGCCGCAAGCTGGCCGCGCTCGAAGCCGCAGGCAAGCTGCGCGGCGAAGTCGTGATCGTGCCGGTGGCCAATCCGATCGGCCTGAACCAGCACTTTCTCGGCCATCTGACCGGACGTTTCGAAGCCAACACCGCACAGAATTTCAACCGCAACTTCCACGATCTGTCGGCGCTGGTGCAGCCGGTCATCGAGGCACGTCTGAGCGACGACATCGACGCGAACCGCACCGCGATCCGCGCGGCGATGCGCGAAGCGCTCGACGCGCAACAGCCCACGACCGAACTCGAATCGCAACGTCTGGCGCTGCAAAAGCTCTCGTGCGACGCCGACATCGTGCTCGACCTGCACTGCGACTGGGAAGCCGCGATGCACCTGTACACGAATCCGGACCTGTGGCCGGAAGTCGAGCCGCTCGCGTGCTATCTCGACGCCAAGGCCTCGCTGCTGGCGCTCAATTCGGTGGGCAACCCGTTCGACGAAATCCACAGCTTTTGCTGGTCGGATCTGCGCGGCCGTTACGGCGACCGCTTCCCGATTCCGAACGGCTCGATCTCCGTCACGGTCGAACTGCGCGGCCAGCGCGAAGTGTCATACGAGTACGCCGAGCATGACGCGCAGGCGATCATCGAATATCTGACCTCGCGCGGCGTGATCGAAGGCACGGCTGCGCCGCTGCCGCCGCTCGAATTCGCCGCCACGCCGCTCGCCGGCGCCGAGCCGCTGGTCGCGCCGATCAGCGGCGTGCTGGTGTATCGCTGCGAGGTCGGCACGTGGGTGGACGTCGGCCATCCGATCGCCGATATCGTCGACCCGTTGACGGATCGCGTCGTCACGCTGAAAAACAGCGTGGCTGGCGTGCTGTACGCGCGGCATCTGACGCGCTTCGCGACGGCCGGCGTGGAGTTCGCGCGGATTGCCGGCGCGAAGGCATTCAGAAGCGGCTCGCTGTTGAGCAATTGATGAATCGATGCGCGGCCGGAATCGCGACCGGATGTGCCGCGACTGTCCGCACCAGTCTCTGAAGTCTTGAGCAACAGACCAGATCGCCCGCTGATTCAGCGGGCGATCTGCGTTTACGCGGGAACGTTGATCAAATACTGCCGGTTGAGGCGAAACCCGCCAAACACCGCTCAAAACGCCGGAATGATCGCGCCTTTGAACTGCGTATCGATGTACTTGCGCACCTCGTCGGACTCATACGCGGCGACCAGCTTCTTCACCCATGGCTGATTGCGATCCTGCACACGCACCGCGATCAGATTCGCGTACGGCCCCTTGATGTCTTCGATCGCGATCGCGTCTTTAGTCGGCTGCAAACCGGCCTTGACCGCGTAGTCGGTATTGATCGATGCCGCGTCGAGGTCGTCGAGCGCGCGCGGCAATTGCGCGGCATCGAGTTCGACCAGCTTGATCTTCTTCGGATTCTCGACGACATCCAGCGGCGTCGCGTTGACCCCGTTCGTGCCGACGCCCGGCTTCAGTTTGATCGCGCCGTACTTCTGCAACAGCAAGAGCGCGCGATTGCCATTGGACGGATCGTTCTGAATACCGACCTTCGCGCCGTCCGGCAGATCCTTGAGCGACTTGTATTTCTTTGAGTAGAAGCCCATCGGCGACACGTAGGTCAGGCCGACATTGACGATCTTGTAGCCCCGTTGCCTGATCTGGCTGTCGAGAAACGGCTGATGCTGAAAGCCGTTTGCGTCGAGATCGCCCGCGTCGAGCGCCGCGTTCGGCTGCACGTAGTCGTTGAACTCGATCACCTTGACGGCGAGCCCCTCGCGCGCCGCCACCTTCGTGACGACCGACCAGATCTGCGCATCCGGGCCGCTCATCGTGCCGACGGTGATGCGTTTGTCGTCCGCGTGAGCAAGGCTTGCGCCCAGCGAAACGGCGACGATGGCGAGCAGATTCCGAATAAGCGTGCGGCGTTGCATGCGATACCCCGTGAGCGATTGCATTGAATTGAGGAACGCATCGTCGCACGCGCGCACGGCACGGCAGAACCAATTGCTTCTCATACGCTTATATCCGCGATCCGGAAAAAGCTTATGCACCGGGTGCCTTGCGCAGCTCGACTTTTAAAACCACCCGAGTGTCGCGCTTACACGACACATTCAAAAATTACCCAACCTGTCATATACGGTACTCAGCGTTCCCTTAAATTGCGGGCCATCGCACGACCGGCCAAAGAGCTCGGCGCCGCGATCGCTTAATTTTTAATCGGAGAATGTTTTGAACAAGAAAGTATTGACCGCCGCTACCCTCGCCGTCTTCGCCACCGCCGCCCACGCGCAAAGCAGCGTCACGCTGTACGGCCTGATCGATGCCGGTATCAGCTACGTGAACAACTCGAAGACGGCAACCGGCCACGACAACCTCTTCAAGTACGACGACGGCGTGGCGCAAGGCAGCCGTTGGGGCCTGCGCGGCACGGAAGATCTGGGCAACGGCCTGAAGGCGCTGTTCGTGCTGGAAAACGGCTTCAACAGCGGAAACGGCACGTTGGGCCAGGGCGGCGCGATGTTCGGCCGTCAAGCGTATGTGGGTCTGTCGCAGAACAACGTCGGCTCGCTGACGTTCGGCCGCCAGTACTCGTTTTCGACGGACTACCTGGGCGGCAACTACTCGACCGGCGGCCTGACCGTCGCGGGGAACTACGCTTACCATATCAACGACGTCGACCAGCTGACGTCGAGCCGTATCAACAACTCGGTCAAGTTCAGCAGCGCGAATTTCGCCGGCCTGACCTTCGGCGCGATGTATGGCTTCTCGAACCAGGCAGGCGGCTTTGCCGGCACGCCGGGTACGGGCACGACCGCTGCACCGGTTGCAGGATCGTCGCGCGCTTACAGCTTCGGCGCGAACTACGCAAACGGCCCGTTCGGTCTGGGCGTAGCGTACACGGACATCCGCTACCCGGGTCAGGCATCCCCGGCCTTCTCGACTTCGCTGGCTAACGTGACGTTCCCGACGATCGGCGGCGGCCAGATCCAGGACCTGCGCACCGTCGGCGTTGGCGGCCGTTACGCTATCGGCGCAGCGACGCTGTGGGCCCTGTACACGAACACGCGCCTCGCACCGATCTCTGGCGAATCGACGACGTTCGCCGCATA
Source organism: Paraburkholderia panacisoli (assembly GCF_008369935.1). Lineage (GTDB taxonomy): Bacteria > Pseudomonadota > Gammaproteobacteria > Burkholderiales > Burkholderiaceae > Paraburkholderia > Paraburkholderia panacisoli. The sequence goes on from NZ_VTUZ01000005.1 coordinate 251,797, forward strand.
CGAAGCAGGCGCGAAGTACGCGTTCACGCCGGCTGTGACGGCAGGCGCAGGCTACACCTACATGCACCTGAGCGGCGCGAACACGGGTCACTGGAACCAGGTGAACCTGAGCGCCGACTACGCGCTGAGCAAGCGCACGGACGTGTATGCACTGGGTATCTACCAGATCGCATCGGGCCACAACGCTGCGTCGGGCAACCTGCAAGCGCAGATCGGTTCGAGCACGAGCTACTTCAACACGTCGGGCACGGGCGCGGACAACCAGCTGGCGTTCCGCGTCGGTATCCGTCATAAGTTCTAAGCGTGTCCTGGACGGCAGGGAGCGCACGCGTTCCTTGCCGTGTCGAAGTTGTGGAAAACGCCCTGCCGGGCGTTTTTCTTCTGGACCATGCGGTTCGTCGTCAACGCTCGCGCGTTCAGCCCTGCGCCTTCTTCGCAAAGTACTCCGCCGCCATCAGCCGGAACGCGGTGACCGCCGGGTTGTCCTGATCGGCGCGCCAGACCATGCACATCTCCGCCTGAATCGTGTTGTTGGCGATGGACCGGAACTCGACTTTGTCGTAGTGGAATCGTTGCGCCGACGCCGGCAGAATGCCGAGGCCGAGTCCAGCGCGCACGAGAGAGAGAATCGTCGGCGTCTGATCGATGTATTGCGCGACGTTCAGATTCACACCCTCGGCGGTGGTCATGCTCGTGATGCGGTCGTAGAAGTACTTGCCGTGCGTGGGCGAGTGCATGATGAACGGTTGATTGTTCAACTGCCTGAGTTCGATCTGCTCGTAACGGCACAGCGGGTGACCCTTCGGCAACGCGACGATCAACGGCTCTTCATTGACGAGCAGAGACTCCAGCTTCTGCCGCGAAGGCAATGGCCGCTGAAAACCCAGGTCGATTGCGTTCGCGGCGAAGGCCTCGATCTGCGCAACCGAGATCAGTTCGAGCAGCACCACGTCGATATCCGGCAACACGCGCGACGCCTCGACCAGCAACTGCGGGATCAGCTCATAGCCGGCCGCGCCGGTGAAGCCGATCCGCACGCGTCCCGTTTTGCCCTTGCTCGCACGCCGCACGGTGCTTTCGGCCTGCTCGGCCAGACTCAGCAGACGCGTCGCATCGGCGAGAAACACCCGCCCTTCCGTCGTCAGCTTGACCGTGCGGCCGACGCGTTCGAACAACATCACGCCTAGGCTGTCTTCCAGCAAATGAATCTGTCTGCTCAACGGCGGCTGGGTCATGTTCAGCAGCGCCGCGGCACGTCTGAAATTCAGTTCCGTCGCGGCGGCGACGAAGCAACGCACTTGTCCGAGATCAAGCATTGTTGGTCGACAGTGAGGGGATAGCGGCCAGCCATTATAGAGGCAGCGGGTTGGCGCGTTTTTCCCGCTGCGTGGCGGGCCGGGCAAGCTGGCTTCTTCGAACATGAGAAAAAGGGAACCTGGCGTGGCCGGGTTCCCTTCGGCGCGATTCCTTCGCGGTGTGCCGTCACGGCTGCTAACTTGGCTGCTATCAACGCTGCCGGCACCTCGGCCATCACCGCGCGACTGGAGCGCGCGGCGACGGGTGCCGGTTACGTCGTCAAGCTGCCTTCAGGTCGCTGTCCAGCCAACGCCTGCGCGAGGCTCGCCATCACCATTTCGCCCATCGCCGTGCGCGACTCGATAGTCGCGCTCGCACGATGCGCCTGCAACACCACGCGATCCATGTCGAGCAGCGCGGCCGGCACGTTCGGCTCGTCGACGAACACGTCGAGGCCCGCGCCCGCGATCACGCCATGAGACAACGCTTCCACCAGATCGCTTTCCACCACCAGCTTGCCGCGCGCGATATTCACCAGATAGCCGTCCTTGCCCAACGCGTCGAGCACGGCGGCGTTGACGATGCCTTGCGCTTTATCGGCGGCGGCGGCCAGCACCAGGATGTCGCAACCACGCGCGAGCGACAGAAGATCGCCGACGAACCGATGCGGTACGTCGTCCATCGCGCGCAAATCCGTGTATGTGATCGGGCATCCGAACGCGGACGCGCGCTGCGCAATCGCGCGGCCAACCTTGCCCATGCCGACGATGCCGACACGCTTGCCGCTGAAACGATGCGACAGCGGCAACGCACCCGGATGCGGGTTCTTCTGCCAGTTTCCTGTTTTCACGAACGTGTTGCCCGGGCAGATTTCGCGGCAGACCGCGAGCATCAAGCCGAGTGCGAGGTCCGCGACGTCCTCGGTCAACGCACCGAACGTCGCCGTCACCGGAATGCCGCGCGCCCGCGCGAAGTCGAGGTCGACCGCATCCGTGCCCACGCCGTTGACGGCGATCACTTCCAGAGCCGGCAGGCGTTCGACCAGATCGTTCGAGATGCCGGTATGTCCGCCTGTGATCACCCCTCGGATCGACGCACCATGCTCGCGGATATAGGCATCCTTATCATCCTGTTCGAACAGGCGATGCATCGTGTACAACTCGGCCAGTTTGGCGTTGATGGCCGGGACGAGGATCGGGTTCAGTTGCAAAATGCTCGGCTTCAATTCACGCGCTCCTTGTTGATCGTTGACTCCGCGGACCGGTTGCGCGCCCTCTTCGGCGCACGCCTGCCATCGCGACATCGGCGGATCATCATCTTTTTCAAGGGTCACGTCCAATCCCAAAACGCTATCAGTTGATCCACGAATCGGCGCTCGATGCTTGCGTGCTTTCATCGATTCAATCCGGGCATCAAGTAATAGCAATATAAGATTGGACGCCCTATTTCCGCGTCGCCACAATTCGTAGCGTCGGAAGAGGATTTCCGCGGTCGACGCAAACAACAAAAACAGCACGCATGCCGATTGCTGAAGTGCTCATTGCGGCTAGAAGAACATAAAAGAGCCTTTCAATTCAGACGGAGACAACAGCGTGAAACAGCGTCACGATCCTGCTTCATCCCCCTCCCATCCGGCTTGCCGTCACGCGGGCCAGCGCCGTCTCTGGCGCCGCTTCCCGCGCGGCGCCGAACGCGCCGTCGCGCGCTGAAGCGGCGCCGCGCAATTCATCCAGACCGGGCCGCCAGCATCAGGCGAACCCTCGCAGGCAAGCTCGAACATCGGAGACGGCATCCGTCATCAGGCAATCCAGCGCCGATGCCGGTGCATTGGGAGGAATTCAAATGAACAATGCTGAAGGGGTGGTGAGATCCGCCAAGGCGGGCTTGCTCACTGACAAACGCACGAACCATCGCTGGGTCGTGATGGGGCTCATATTCTGCATCTGGGCGATCGCGTGCGCCGATCGCGCGAACTTCGGCATCGCGCTGCCGTTCCTGAAGAAGGAATATGGCATCAGCAACACGCAGGCCGGGGTCATCGTCAGTCTGTTCTCGTTCGCCTACGGCTTCGTGCAGATTCCGGTCGGACTCGTCTATAAGCGGCTCAGCGAAAAAACAACCGGCTTCCTGTTCGCGGTCTTCGTGATCCTCACGTCGGTGTTTACCGGCCTCATGGGCACCACCTCGTCGGTCTTTCTGCTGCAGGCCTACCGCGTCGGGTTGGGGTTGTCCGAGGGTCCGCTCGGAATCGGCTGCACGAACGTAATCAACCGCTGGTTTCCCGCTCGGGAAAAAGGCACGGCCACGGGCTTGTGGATCGCCGCATCCAAGCTTGGACCGTTGATCGTGCCTTCCGTGTGCATCCTCGTGATCCAGTTGTGGGGATGGCGGGAGATCTTCTTCGTGTTCGCGATTCCGGGCATCCTGTTCGCAATCGCGTGGATGGTGCTGGTGACGAACTCGCCCAGCGAGAACCGCTTCTGCTCACCCGCCGAGCAGCGCTACATTCTCGACGGCATGCCCGCCAACCGCAGCGACAAAGCCGCACCGCACGCCACGCAGACAGCGCGCATCCCGTATCTCGACGCAATCAATCGCACGAAGCGCGTGCCGCAACTCGAGACCCTGCGCCAGGTTTTCCGCTCGTGGAATATTCTCGGCGTGGCGCTCGGCTATGGCTGCATGATCGGCATCAGCAACATCTTCATGTCGTGGATTCCGACCTATCTGGTCACGGTAAAGGGCTTTGCGTCCGTGAAAATGGGCTTTCTCGCGTCCGCGCCGTTTCTCGGCGCGGTGGCCGGCAACATGCTCGGCGGCGTGATCTCGGATCGGCTGCTCGGCGGCCGGCGCAAACCGATGATGATGCTCGGCGCGCTCGGCACCGTGATCATGATGGCGATGCTGATCGACGCGCCGGATAGCGCCGCCTATCTGGGCATCACGCTGCTGATTTCGGGGCTCATGCTCGGAATCGGCTTCGCCGGCTACTCCGCGTATCCGATGGGGCTCGCGACCAAATCCACATATCCGACCGCATTCGGCATCGTGAATTGCCTGGGTCAGATCGGCGGCGCATGCGCACCGTTGGCGGTCGGCATTCTGCTGGATCGCTATAGCTGGACCAGCGTGTTCATGTATATGGTCGGAACGTCACTGCTGTGCCTGTTGCTGCTGGTCAGCGTGGTCGAGCCGATCGACGTTCAGGACGAGCGCAACAGGCCGCAGCAACGCAACTAAACTGGCAGGGTCCCTGACTCGGCGTGGCCCTCGCGGCCACGCCGTTCGTTACGCCTTCGCCAGTTCGGCGTCGATCGCGGCGACCAGACGCGGATCGTCCGCGGTCACATCGGGCGCAAACCGACCGACCACCTCGCCATTGCGGCCGATCAGAAATTTTTCGAAATTCCACAACACGTCCGTGCGATTTGCCGGATCGACGCCGTAGCCCTTCAGTCTTTCGCGGAACGGTCCTTCACCTGTCGCGTCGGGTTGCGCTTGAACGAGGCGCGCGTACAGCGGATGCCGATCGTCGCCGAGCACGGAGATTTTCGAAAAGAGCGGGAAATGCACGTCATAACTCGTGCTGCAAAACGCGGCGATCTCGCTGTCGCTGCCCGGCTCCTGGCCCTTGAAATTGTTGGCGGGAAATGCGAGCACTTCCAGACCCGACGCGCGCTTGTCCTGATACAGCGCTTCGAGGCCGCTGTATTGCGGCGTGAGTCCGCATTTCGACGCGACGTTGACGACCAGCAGCACCTTGCCACGATAGTCGGCAAGACTGGTTGCGCTACCGTCGATTGCCTTCAGCGGAATATCGAATAACGCTTCTGCCATGGAGCCTCCTCGTTGAAAATGGTCCGCCCGCGAGACGAACGGCGAAGCTGTCAAGCTTAACCGATCCGCTGCGGTTCGGCAGAAGCGCTGTCGGTCAATCGGAGTCTTTCGGCGTGATCGTGTACCTCAGCATTCTTTCGCGCGACGCCGCGAGCAGGCGCGTCATCGCGGCGGACGCGGCTTCCGGTTCGCGTGCGACGATCCGGCAACACACGTCGTCGTGCAATTCGATGTCTTCGCTGGGCCGCGCGGCCTGGCGCAGCGGAATCTCCGAGGAGACGCGCAGCGCCGCCTTGATCGCGCTGCCGATCGTGATGAACGTGCCGTTCGGCGACATCGCGATGATCGCCATGTGAAACCCCAGCACCGCTTCGCCCACCGCGCGCACATCCGACTGCGCCGCGGGAGACGCATACGCATTCGCCAGTTCGCGATAGCGGCGCTCGATCAACTGCAGGTCTTCGTCGCCGTCATGCCGCGCCGCCAGAAAACAGGCGCGGGGCTCGAAGCACAGGCGCACTTCGAAGATGTCCTCGACGATCTTCGAATCGAACTGCGCGTTGAGCCTCCACGCGAGCACGTCGCGGTCGGGCAGATTCCAGTCGGAGAACGGCAGCACGCGTGTGCCGATCACTTCAATCAGGCGCTTGCCGGTGAGTTGCTTGTGTGTGAAGGAAAAATCTCCGCTCTGCCCCAGCCCATCAAAATTAAAACTTACGCAAAAGCATCTTTTATTCTTTCTCTTTGCAATACTCCATTGCGGCTTCTTTCCTCGCTGAGTCTCGCGCTATCCAGGTAACAAGTTTCAGGGGAGATTGCCCTGAAACTTTCACCGATTCACCATCAGAATATTTGCCTTTGTGCGTGTGGAGATCATCCCCATCGCTGTAAAGGTCGTACTGTATCCACCTACGGGCGGAAGTCCATCCTGGAGCAGACTAAGTCATCTCGACAGCGTCAGCGATTGCGCGACGCCAGTCGCCTCAGTGAGAATGACGCGGCACCGTAGCACCACGGCAACCGACGAGGAAATCGAGGTCGCATCCTTCATCGGCCTGCAGCACGTGATCGACGTAAAGGCGCTGGTAGCCGCCGCCATTCGGCGGCTGTGGCGGCACGTGTTGCGCCATGCGCCGCTCCAGTTCCGCGTCGCTGATATCCAGATGCAGCGTGCCGGCGTCGCAATCGAGTTCGATCCAGTCGCCATCCTGCACCGCCGCCAACGGACCGCCCGCCGCTGCTTCCGGCGTCACGTGCAGGACGACGGTGCCGTAGGCGGTACCGCTCATGCGCGCGTCCGAAATCCGCACCATGTCCTTCACGCCCTGACGCAGCAGCTTCGGCGGCAGTCCCATGTTGCCGACTTCAGCCATGCCCGGATAACCCTTCGGGCCGCAGTTCTTCATCACGAGCACGGAGTTGGCGTCGACATCGAGCGCTTCGTCGACGATGCGCGCCTTGTAATGCTCAAGGTTCTCGAACACCACCGCGCGTCCGCGATGCTTCAGCAGTTCGGGCGTGGCCGCCGACGGCTTGAGCACCGCGCCGCGCGGCGCGAGATTGCCGCGCAGCACACGGATGCCGCCATCGGCGACGAGCGGCTTGTCGATCTGCCGGATGACTTCGTCGTTGGTGTTCGGCGCGTCCCTGACGTTCTCCCACAACGACTTCCCGTTCACGGTCAGCGCGTCCGGGTGCGGCAGCAGGTCGGCTTCGCCGAGCCGGCGCAGCACGGCCGGCAAACCGCCTGCGTAATAGAACTCTTCCATCAGGAAACGGCCCGACGGCATCAGGTCGACGATCGTCGGCGTGTCTCGTCCGATACGCACCCAGTCGTCGAGTTCGAGTTCGACGCCGATGCGGCCCGCGATCGCCTTCAGATGAATTACCGCATTGGTCGACCCGCCGATCGCGGCATTGGTGCGAATGGCGTTCATGAAGGCTTCACGCGTGAGGATCTTCGACAGCTTGAGGTCTTCGTGGGCCATCTCGACGATACGGATTCCTGACATATGCGCGAGCACGTAGCGGCGCGAATCGACAGCCGGAATCGCAGCATTGTGCGGCAGCGACGTGCCGAGCGCTTCGGCCATGCAAGCCATCGTCGACGCGGTGCCCATCGTGTTGCAGGTGCCCGCCGAGCGCGACATGCCTGCCTCGGCCGACAGGAATTGATGCAGGTTGATCTCGCCTGCCTTCAGCGATTCGTGCAGTTGCCATACGGCCGTGCCCGAGCCGATGTCCTTGCCGTCCAGTTTGCCGTTCAGCATCGGGCCGCCGGTGACGACGATCGCCGGCACGTCGCAGCTTGCCGCGCCCATCAGCAACGCGGGCGTGGTCTTGTCGCAGCCGGTGAGGAGCACGACCGCGTCGATCGGATTGCCGCGGATCGCCTCTTCGACATCCATCGCCGCGAGATTGCGCGTGAGCATCGCAGTGGGACGCAGATTCGATTCGCCGTTCGAAAACACGGGGAATTCGACGGGGAAGCCGCCGGCTTCGTAGATGCCGCGTTTCACGTGCTCGGCGAGCTTGCGAAAGTGCGCGTTGCACGGCGTGAGCTCCGACCAGGTGTTGCAGATGCCGATGACCGGGCGACCGTCGAACTCATGGTCCGGAATGCCCTGATTCTTCATCCAGCTTCGATACATGAAGCCGTTCTTGTCAGCTGTGCCGAACCATTCAGCTGAGCGCAGTTTCCGCTTTTTTTCCGACATGCCTATTTCCTTGATGCACATGCCGGGACACAGCACCGGCCAGTTGAACCGAACCGGCGCGGCGCGACCGGCGATTCGACGGTTAAGCGGATGGCGACAGCGTGTTCCGCGCTCGCTCTGTCGTCGCCAGACTTTGAAATGCGGGTCACGGAAAGCTGTTGCTCAATTTATGGGAATGCTGAAGTGTACGGAGCAGGTTGATATCTTTCCAATTAAATTTTTGGCGGTATTGATATCGGTTTTGGTATGAAGCCAGGGTGGGGGCCGTTGAACCCCGCTGCAGCTTGCCGGCGACTCAGGGCTTTGACGTCCGGGCGTTGCGCGAATGCGCGCAGCATGCGCGTATGCGTCTTCCTCACGTATGCGCTGGCGGTCGCCTGTTCGTTGCCGCCGGCTGTGGGAGCAGCCGAGCCTCGGAATGCAAATGAAGCGCCGCGTCGAAGTTCAGCCCACCGCCCTCGACCGACTTCGCGCGAAGCTTTCACGGATAATGGCGTTCATTCTCGCCCAGGCGTCCGCTCGTCACGGAGGTCGTTATGCATCTCGCCGGCACCATCCTTCCGATCTTCGCGATCATCCTGGCGGGGTGGCTTGCCGGCGTCTCCGGATACATATCGCGGGAATTGGCCGCGCCGCTGATGCGCTTCGCCTATTACGTCGCGATGCCAGCGTTAGTGTTTCTGACGATCGCGGACGAGACGCTTCACTCGCTTCTCGACTGGCGCTTCGTTGCCGCGTTCGGCGGCGGTTCGATGCTCTGCTTTGCGGCCGTGATGATATTCGAGCGCATCGCGCGCGGAGCCAGCGTGCGAAAGAGCGCGATGCTCGCCGCCGCTGTTTCGATGACCAACACCGGTTTCGTCGCACTGCCGATACTGAAGAGCCTGCTCGGCGGACCCGGTGTGCTCGCGGCGGCCATTGCGACGGTATTCGTCGGCGCAATCATCTTTCCGGTGCTGGTCGTGCTCCTCGAAATCGATCGGCCCGACACCTCGCGCAGCTTACGCGGGGCGGCACTGATCCGGCAGATCGCGACCAACCCCGTTATCCTTGCGACAATTTGCGGAGTGACCTGGTCGATCGTCGGCGTGACGTTGCCGGGACCGGTGAAGTCGCTTCTCACGATTCTGGGCGAAGCGTTGACTCCTTGTGCGCTTTTCTCGATCGGGCTTGATCTGACGCTGAGCGAACGGCACCAACGCCTGAGGCTCTATGCGTTACTGACCGCGCTCAAGCTGGCAATCGTGCCGCTCGTGGTGTACCTGCTATGCCTGGCGACGGCGCTCGATCGCACGGCAACCGTCGCCGCGGTGGTGTGCGCCGCCGTGCCGACCGCGAAGAGCGCATACGTGCTCGCAGTTGAATACGACGTCGAAAAAGCGGTCGTGAGCGGCGTCATCTCGATGACCACACTGTTCTCAGTCGTCACGCTGCTCGCCTGGCTGCACATTTTCTAGCGGTCTCTCCCCCGCGATGTCTGTGTCATCGCGCGGTTGCAGACGTTCTCTGCCATGACTCGCCAGCCTCTTGAACGCTGCCTTCCTCAAGCGAAAGGTCACGCGTCTCGTGGCCCCACAACCACCATAGCGCGGCTGCAAGCGGTCCAGGTATCGCCAGAACCAGCAGCCCGACGAGCGCCGCGGACGGCGTACCCGACGCCGCATACATCCTGGTCAGCATCAGCGGCGCAATCACCGCGCCCAGCCGGCCGATGGCGACGGAGACCCCCAGCCCGCTCGCGCGGATCCGCGTGGGCAGGATTTCCGACGACACCACGTAGCCCGAGATATACGCCCAGGTCACGCCAAACTGGATCAGGCAGTAGCCCAGCACCATGCCCGCCAGCGTGTGCATCGCGTAAATCACAATGATCGCAAGCGTTGTGAACGTATAGCCGAAGAATAGCGACGGGCGTCGGCCCCATGCTTGCACCAGTACCGCGGCGGCAATGCCTCCCAGCAGCGCGGCGGCATTCCCGTAAAGGTAGTAGAGCGGCATATCCGCGGCCGGCACTTTCATGTACGGAAGAATCACGAGCGCCATCAGCGTAAGCACGCCATACACGATCGCCGCCTGCGAGAAATTCAGCGCGCTCGCGAGACCGCAGCGCAGACGGTACGCGCCGAAAAGCTCGCGCGCGTTACGCCAGAAGGTCGGACGCGCAGTCACGATGCCCGTGCCCGCATAACGGCGCGCGGCCGCATCGCACACGGACCGCGGGCTGCCGGCGCGCTGTGCACTGCAGGCGATCGCCTCGACGATGGCCTCCGCCTCGTCCACGCGGCCCTGCTGCAACAGCCAGCGCGGCGACTCGGGAATCACCCGGCGAATCCAGAAGAACAACAATGCCATCGTCGTGCCGAAGCCGAAACCCACGCGCCACGACAAGTCGGGGCGCAGGTGGTTCAGCACGAAGTATGAAACCGCCGCGGAAAGAAGCGCCCCCACCGGAAAGCCTGCGAGAATCAGCGAATCTGTCTTGCCGCGCTGGCGCATCGGCATGAACTCGCCCATCGTTGCGGTCACGGCTGAATATTCGCCGCCAACCGCGAGCGCGGTCATCGCGCGAAAGAACAGGAACGAGTCGTAGTTCCACGAGACGACTGTGGCCACGCTGAAGAGCGCGTACCACAGCAAGGTCGCGAGAAACAGTTTTTTGCGGCCGAAACGATCGGCCAGGTAGCCAAAGGCGATCGCGCCAACCAGCGTGCCGAATACCCAGACGCTCACGGCGAGTGAGCCTTCCGCTGCGCTCAGATGCCACTGTGCTTTCAGCACGCCGAACACGCTGCCGATGATGTTGGTTTCGAACGAGTCGAGTGCCCACCCCACCCCGAGCGCGATCAGCATCAGCGTGTGAAAGCGCGTCCACGGCATATTGTCGAGCCGTGTGAGAGCATCTGTTTTGATGGTAACTTGCGGGGTCATACAGGATTCCTGATTACCAGTGATCGATGACAGCAGGCAAGGATTGCCCGAAGTCGAAACGTAACAAATCCGCAGTCGATTGCGCGCCGCCTGGCGCTCACGAAGCTGTTCCCTGTGGAACGTTTTCGGGGCAGGCGGAAGCAGCGAGGTGTGCTTCGATCGCTTCGATCACCGGCAACAAGTCGGCGATGCTGTCTATCACGAAGTGTGCGCCGACACGCGCGAGCCGCTCACGTGCCGGTTCGACAAGGGCGGCACGCTGCGCGTCGTCGAGGTCGAGCCACGCGTCGAGCGGCAGGCCCACTTCGTTTCCGCTCGCGGCAATGCCCACGGTCCACATGCCGGCAGCGAGGCCCGCCTGCAAGCCGGTCGGACTGTCGTCGATTACCACGCAACTGCGCACGTCCGGCACACCCAGTGCCAACGCGTTCGCAAGGCACATATCAGGCCACGGACGGCCGCGCGCAACATCGCTGACGGTGCAGCAGTGATCGGGCCGATAGCCCAGACTTGCCGCGACGGGCGCGAGATTGGCCATCACTTCGCGTGGATAGCCGGTCGTACTGCCAATGCGGATACCACGCGAGCGTAGCGCCGCAATCGTTTCCAGCGCACCTGGAATCAGAGCGCTGTGCCGCGTGACGTTGAGTTCGTCCTCGCGCAGAAAGTCGGAGTACAGCGTGTCGATATCGTGCTCGTTTGGCGCCCGGCCGCGCGCGGTCTGAAAGCGCGAGCGCACCGCGGGGTTCTGCAGGATCAGCGCGACGTGCTCGCGCTTCGCGGCGCCCATCGGTGCGCGCGCTTCCGCTTCGGAGATCGGTACACCGGCGTCTTCGAATACCTGACGAAACGACACGACCGGCGCGATGCTACCGAAATCGAGGACGGTGCCGGCCCAGTCGAAGATCGCCGCAGTGACAGGACCGCTGTATGCGCGGTGATGAGAACGCAGACCATCTGCGCAAGGCTTACCGATTAGCTGCTTCATGCTCGTATAGAGAAAATGACAAGGAGGTGCGAACCGTAGAATAAATTTGACAGGTGACGCGGCTATGATGGAAATACCCGTTGATACCCAATGGTTCTAACGAAATCTTCGATGGATGAACCATCATGACCTTGACGCAAATTCGCGCATTCATCGCGGTGGTTCAGCATGGCGGCTTCACGGCCGCCGCCCGTGCGCTCTCCACCAGCCAAACCACGATCACGTCGCAGATCCAGGCGCTCGAGCAGGAACATGGAGTGGAACTCTTCTACCGGCGCGGCCGGCGCATCGAGCTCTCTGCGATTGGGCTAGGCTTTCTTCCGTTGGCGCGGCAAATCAGCGCACTGGAAACCGACGCCTCTTCGTTACTGCGCGATAGCTGCGCACTGCGGCACGGCTCGCTGAAGATTGGCGCGGTCGGTCCGTTTCATGTGACCGAGATGATCGAGGCCTATCACGTGATGCATCCACAGATCCGGGTCTCGGTGACGCTTGGCAATTCGGAGATCGTGCTGCGCGCTCTGGACCAGTACGCTTGCGACGTAGGCGTGATTGCGAGGTCGTTCGCGGACGAGCGGTATGCGATGCGGCCGTACGCGAGCTATCCGGTGATTGCGTTTGTCCATGCGAGTCATCCGTTCGCGCGACGCGGTTCGATCACGCTGCCCGAACTGGCTGACGAGCCGTTGCTGATGCGCGAGCCCGGATCTACGACGCGTAAGGCGCTGGAGGATGCACTGCACGAAATCGGCGCACGCCCGCGCGTGGCGATGGAGATAGGCAGCCGCGAGGCGTTGCGCGAAGCCGTGGCACGTGGACTCGGAGTGGGTACGGTGTCGAAATCGGAATATGTGCCGGACGAGCGTCTGAGGGCGGTGAGAATAGACGGCGACCCTGTGACGACGCATATCCACGTGTGCTGTCTTCGCGAGCGGCGCGAGAGTCGATTGGTCGCATCATTTTTTGAGGCCGTGTCGGCGCTTGGCCAACTAGCCTTGAGCGCCCGACCAATGCAGATTCCTTCCATGTAGCTAATGGCGATTCGCCAATCCGCGCAAAGAACTCATGTATTTGCTTCGCCCTCGACAGGTGTAGTGGTCTACTTTCTGGCGCACGCGTTAGACGCCTGCGCCGCTCAACAGCGCGACGCCCGGTCATGACGATCCGCTACTGCGCCTCGCTGCTTCGATTGCAGGCGAGCGAACCGATAGCACGGGCCGCCTGTTGCCCTGCCAGACCCGCCTGACGATCGCAGGGCTGAGCAGCGACGACGGCGGCATCATCAGGTTTACAACCTTCAGAAACGCGGTCGACAGCGTGCTGTCGCGCGTCGCGGCGACGTGAAGCTTGCCAATGTACCAGTTGATGAAACGCAGCATCGGCGGGCGCGCGCCCTTGACTTGTGGATGGCGGAGGTCGTTGCCAACCGCGATGTCCCACGGAATATCGACGATCTTCGCGGCCGCCCTGAAGAAGCGACGTGCAAGATCGTTCGAACCCGCGCGCAGGCACCGCTGCAGCGTCAGCGCTTCCTCTGCCGCGACCGTCATGCCCTGCCCGTAGACAGGATTGAAGCTGCAGATGGCGTCGCCGAAAACGAGGTAATTGCCGGGGAAGCGTGCGAGCTTCTCATACCGCCGGCGCAGGTTGGACACGTAGCGGTAGCGCCTGTAATCGGTTAGCGGCTCCGCTCTTGCGACAACGTCGTGAATCTCCATGGTCGGCAGCGTCGCCAGATACGCGAGAAAGCCCTGGTCGTTGTCGGGTGCGTCGTCGCCAAGAAAACCGCCGGTACTGACGATCCAGCTGTCGTTTTCCTGCGCGAGCATGACGCCGTTGCGCCAGTTCGGCGCACTACCTGCGACAACGATACCCTGCTTACCATCGAGATCAGTCGGACGACGTCGATAGGTACGGGTCATATAGCAGATGCCGATCTCGACCTTCTCATCGGCGGGAGGTGGGTAGCCGAGTTCGCCGAGCCACGCCGCGCTGGATGAGCCACGGCCAGTCGCATCAACGACAAGGTCCGCGTTGATGATCTCTTCCTGCTTGCCCTCGACACATGTGCGTACACCGGTCACGCTCCTGCGACCGGGGTCGGTCGCAAGACCTTGCACCGCGCAACTTTCCATGACGCGCACGTTCGGCAACCTCACGAGCCTTCGGCGTAGATGGCCCTCAAGCACAGGACGGCTCGCAAGCAGACCGCTCAGGTCGCTCGCGCCGTTAGCAAGCCTGACGTTGCGACCTATCCAGATCACATCGTTGGCTACATCACCGATCAAGCCACCGCTTTGCGCGACGACCTCGTTGTTATATCCGGGGAAGAATTCCTCGAGCACCGCGCTGCCGCGCGCAAGGAGCCCATGGGTATGACGACCCTGTGGCACGCCCTTGCGCGGTGTGTCCGCTGCCGGAAACGCATCGCGTTCGAGCACGGTGACGATGGTATAGAAATCCGACAATACGCGGGCAGCCAGCAGCCCGCTCACGCTGGCGCCGATTACGATCGCATGCTCACCCAGGTTCTTCATGGCAATCCTCCAGTTCGATCGGTCGCAACGAGTGCAGCGACCATCATCTGCAGGGAATGGTAGGATTGCCTCGTCCCCTGAGCGTCCCCCGGACGCCGTCATTGAGGGTCGCCTCGCCATGGCTCTGTTCAGCGTGCGGACGCTTGGATTTCCGGAGATCCGTCGGGACGACCGGCTGTGCCAGTTGGCCTTGCGCAAAGGCCTGGCCTTGCTGGTCTATCTGGCCGAAGCGAAGGGCTCAGTCGGGCGCGACGTCTTCGCCGCGATGTTGTGGCCGGAAGACGGCGAAGAAGTTGTACGCGCGCGGCTGCGGCGTCTGCTGCATCGCCTCCAGCTTACGCTTGGCGACGGCGTTCTCACCACCGACCGGTCAACCGTTCGATGGTCGGCAGCGATCATTCTGCAGGTGGATTCCCAACTGTTCGAGCAAGCCTGCGACCGCGGCGAGTTCGAGCGGGCATGCCGCCATTATCTCGGCGACTTTCTCGAAGGTTTTTCGCCCGGCGACTGCCCGCAGTTTGACGAATGGGCTTTCTTTCGCCGGGAGGCCTTGCGAGGCCGGGCGATCCAGGCGCTCGAGCGCGTGGTACACGACAAGAATGCGGGCGGCGATTTCGCGGCCGCGGCCGCGCACGCCGGCCGTCTTGTCGAGCTCGATCCGCTCAGCGAAGTGTACGGCCGTCACCTGATCCGCAACCTTCTGCTCGCCGGAGACCGGGCCACGGCCCAGCGGCACCTCGAAGCCCTGACGCAGCGCCTTCGCGACGAGTTCAACGTGGCCCCGGAAGCCGAGACCCGCGCGCTGCTGAACGCCGGCGCAACGTTGCCGATCGAGGAACCGCCGCCGACGCGTTACGTCCGCGGTGGCGGCGTCCATCTTGCATTCCAGACCTACGGCGCCGGCCACATTGATGTTCTGGTGCTGCCCGGTTTCGTGTCCCACGTCGAACGGGTGTGGGAGGAGCCCCGCTGCCGGGCGTTCCTGTCCTCCCTCGCCGGGATGGGTCGTCTCATCTTGCTCGATCGTCGCGGCATCGGGCTTTCCGACCGGGTCGGGTTCAATCCGAGCGTCGACGCGACCGCGCAGGATATCGGCACCGTGCTCGACGCCGCCGGCAGCCGCCGGGTCGTGCTGTTCGGCGCGTCAGAGGGCGGACCGGCATGCATCAAGTTTGCCGTCGATCACCCCGATCGCGTCGCTGGCCTCATTCTGTTCGCCTCGTTGGCCAAAGGGAGCGCAACGCACGACTATTCCCACGCACTGGAGGCTGGTCAATATGACTGGTGGCTGCAGCAACTCGTCGCAGTTTGGGGCGGGCCCGCGGGCATTGAGACGTTCGCGCCGAGTCTGTCGGGCGATCCTCAGACGAGAGCCTGGTGGGCAGGCTTGCTTCGCGCGGCGTCGAGCCCGGGAGCCATCAAGGGCGTGCTCGAGGCGTTACGCGATATGGACGTGCGACATCTCCTGGGCCGAATTTCGATGCCGACCCTGGTGCTGCATCGTCACGATGACCGCGCCGTTCGCATCGGCGCCGGCCGGCATCTCGCCAGCCACATCGCGCAGGCGCGATTCGTCGAACTCGACGGCGCCGATCACTGGGCCTTCGCGGGCGATCAGCAACCCGTCCTTGACAACATCAGGCGATTTGTCGGCAGTCTCGCTGGGTAAACTGTGAGCGGGAGATGCGGCACAAGGCGCCAGCTGGGGCCGAGTACGATTCAGAGGAAATCCGCCGTACCGACGCGCGGTAATGGTCCGATATCCATGCGAACCGGCCGATCGAGTGCTAATCGCTAACCACTCTCCGGGTGCCCGATCGTGGCCAGGCTTGCACTCAATTGCCGCCGACCCCGATCCGCCTTAACCTGTCACCGAGTCCCCAACCTGGAACCGTGCGATGCAAGCACATCCTTTGCGCCTCTCTCCCGGCGACGATCTGCGTCTCGCCCTCGAAGACGTGCTGCGTCAGCGCAAGTTGAGAGCTGCCTTCGTCATCCAGGGCATCGGAAGCCTCAGCGTCGCCCAATTGCGATTTGCCGGGAACGACGATCCGACCGAACTGCGTGACAATCTGGAAATCCTGACGCTCGCCGGATCCATATCATCTGATGGAGCGCACTTGCACATGTCGGTTGCCGACCCGCGCGGTCGAGTGTTCGGCGGTCATGTGGCACACGGCTGCGCGGTCCGTACAACCGCGGAGATATTGTTGGCGCTTCTTCCCGAACATCGCTTCTCCCGGGAGTACGACTTGAGCTCAGGGTTCATGGAACTGGTGATACGAAGTGAACCGCCTCCGGAGTAGAGGTCGAACTTTCCGGCACTCACGCTCATCAGGACTTCCCCGATTTAGCAAGATCGGTTGACGGTTCGATTCATAGATCAATCTCATCCGTCTGGACCACTCCTCACGGTGGAGACAAGAAGGCCTCGTGCCTATAAACCGGCCGACCGTGTTGCAGGTCAATCCCAAGGCGTTAATGGGTTGCCGATTTAGGCGTACCGGGCATTCATGGGCTAGTCCTCGGAGCGCTGCTCGGGGGCTTGCTGAACGGCGCAGCGATTGCCGTGATCCTGATGTGTCGTGGATCCACCGGCGGGATGGATATCCTCTGCGTGGTGCTGTCTCGCAGGTACCCACGTTTTAGCATCGGCCAACTTTCACTTCTCTTGAATACCTCGGTGATCGTGATTTCCGGGGCTTTTCTTGGGTGGGCAAGTATGTTGGCCACCCTGACCGCGATATTCCTCGCAGGAAAAGGAGTTGATTGGGTTATGCAATTGGGCAGTCGCTGGCAGCGTGGCGGGTAACAGCGGAGGAACACCACGGAGATTGTTGACAGTCGGCAACGACGCATATTAACGTCTGGGGATCGTCCCTTCATCCCTTCGACGTGCCACCCTGATATGAGCAGCAACGAGTCTTCGACTACCGCCATCGAACTGCTTCAACGGCACTCGCTTGCGATGCTTGTGCAGGAAAGCCTGGAACGCAGCATCGTGTCCGGCGAATTCGCGCCAGGTGAAAAACTCAACGAAGTGGAAATCGCCACGCGGCTGAACGTCTCACGTGGCCCGCTGCGCGAGGCGTTTCGCGCTCTGGAACAGGCCGGCCTGCTCAAGACCGAAAAGAACCGCGGCGTCATGGTACGGATCGTCTCGCTTCGCGAAGCGGAAGAGATCTACGAAGTACGCGCGATGCTGGACGAATCCGTCGCACGCAGGCTCGCGAACCATATGACGCCCCAGACGCTGGCCGCGCTCAAAGCCATCATCGTGGCGATGAAAGCAGCAAGAAAAACACGCGATATCGCGCGCTATACGGCACTGAACGTCCAACTGCACGATGCGATGGTTGCCGGTGTCGGCAATCAGCATCTGACCGGGACCTACCGGCATCTGGTGCGTCAGCTCGGGCTGCTGCGTCAGGCAGCGCTTGAAGCGGACCTCAGCGCGTTGAGCGAATCCGTCGCCGAACACGAGAAGATCGTGAATGCGCTTGCCGCCGGAGACGAAGCGCAAGCGGTCGCGCTGGTGCGCGAGCACGTCGCGCACGGTCTTGGCAGAATGCGGCGCGCACATGAGCACTGGGCCGCGTCCACGGGACCGTCATCGACGGCACTCACGCAGACCTGACGAGGCCCACCGCGCCGACGCTCGTGCACATCGCCCAAACGGTCATGGCGCGAGCGCTCAAGCTTTATCCGACTTTCCCGCAGCGCTCGCGAACCGGCTCAACCAGCGGTCGACGAGCCACGGCTCACGGTCTTCATCCTCTGCCCGCTCCTTGCGGCGAATCGCATTGCGTACGGTAATCGAGCCAACGTAGCGGATCGGTTCTGGCGGGAAATGCCCGAGCGGGCCACGCGTCAATGGACTGCGCGTCCATTCGTTATCGAGCCCGAGCACCAGTGACGACAGAATCTGCCCGCCCATATAGGTGGGTCCGACGCCATTGCCCGAATAACCGAAGCCATAGAACACGTTCGGCGCATCGTCTAGCTGCCCGAAAAACGGAAAGCCCGTCACCGAGCGATCCGATGGACCGTTCCAGCTCGCCGTCACCGCCACGTCGCGCAGCGCCGGGAAAAA
Source organism: Paraburkholderia panacisoli (assembly GCF_008369935.1). Classification (GTDB taxonomy): domain Bacteria; phylum Pseudomonadota; class Gammaproteobacteria; order Burkholderiales; family Burkholderiaceae; genus Paraburkholderia; species Paraburkholderia panacisoli. Next base: position 270,193 of record NZ_VTUZ01000005.1, read on the forward strand.
CGCATGCAATCCACGCGTCAGATCGGCTTCGTAAGGCGAGCGCTGATCGAACACCGGCGCAATCCTGCCGCGCCACGCGAAGGTGTTGCCGCCCTTGCCGATCATCAGGCGTCCGTCGGGCGTGCTGCGGTAGTAGTACACGAAGATGCGCGAATCGAGCACCGAGACGCCGTCTGTGAGCCCCGTGCTTTCGAGCAGTTCCGGACACTTCTCAGTGACGATCATGTCGCTCGACACGATCGCGAGCGTCCGTTCGAACTGTTTGAAGCGGCTCGCCATCCATGCGTTGATCGCCAGCACGAGTTTGCCGGCCGTCACGCTGCCCGCCGGCGTGCGAACGCTCACGCGCTCGCCACCCGCGAAATCGAGCATCGGCGTGCGTTCGTAGATGCGTATGCCCATGCCGAGCGCGACGCGCCTCAGCCCGCGTACCAGCTTGCCCGGATGCACGGTGGCCGCAACGGGCGAGAACACGCCGCCCAGGTTGCGCGCCGAGCCGGATCGCCGGGCGACTTCTTCCGGCCGCAGATGCTGATACGAATGAATGCCGTGCTCGCGCAACGCCGCAATCACCGGATCGAGCACACCGATTTGCGCGCGCGACGTCGCCGTATAAAGCGTGCCGTCCATGCGCAGTTCCGCGTCGATGCCATTGCGGCCGCAGAAGTCGCGAATCCGGTACACCGCCGCCTCCGACGCCTTGACGAGCCGCACGGCCTCCGCTTCGCCGAAAAGGCGCCGCAACGTGAAGAATTTCGCCGACCACGTGAGCATGCATCCGCCGTTACGCCCACTCGCGCCAGCGCCGCACAGATCGCTTTCAATGATCACGATATCCAGGTCGGGCTTCAGCAGCTTCGCCTGAATGGCCGTCCACAAACCGGTAAAACCGCCGCCGACGATGCACACATCGGCGGTCGTGTTGCCTTGTAACGCCGGCGCTAATGAGCCATCGGCGAAAAGTGCCTGTTCGATCCAGAACGGTCGCATGGTTTTAGCCGCAGTAAAGTGGATTAGCCGTGCCGGCGCGGAAAAGACTCGCGCTTGAACGAGTCTCCGCACGCCGGCATTCTTCAGTTAACCGAAACGTTTTCCCGCCCTACGCCACTACGCGATCGCCTTGGGCGACACCTGGGTAATGCCCATCGCCTTCAAGGTATCGGCAATCGCGGCGACAGCCCCGGGAATGCCCGCTTCACCGAAATGCCCGATACAGCCGACACGGAATGTTTCGATCTGGGTCAGCTTGCCTGGGTACAGGATGTAGCCGCGCGACTTCACTTCCTGATAGAACCTCTTAAAGTCATAGGCAGGATCGTCGGGCGCATGGAAGGTCACGATGATCGGCGCCTGAATCGATTGATCGAGGAAGGGCCGGAATCCCAACTCCGCCATTCCCGCAATCAGCGCGCGGCAATTACGTGCATAACGTGCGCCACGCGCTTCGAGGCCGCCCTCTTCCACGTATTGCGCAATCGCTTCATCGAGTGCCGCGACGACATGCGTCGGCGGCGTGAAGCGCCATTGCATCGTGCGGTTCATGTAGGCCCATTGATCGTAGAGGTCCATTGCGAGCGAAGGGCTATTGCCTTCGCAGCGCTCCAGCGTACTGCGCCGCACGATCACGAAGCCCATTCCCGGCACCCCTTCGAGACACTTGCCCGACGCGGCGATCACGGCGTCGAACGGCGTCTTGCGCGCGTCGATCTCGATTGCGCCGAACGAACTCATTGCATCGACGATCAAACTGCGCCCGTGTTTCGCGACCACCACCGCAATTTCATGCAATGGATTGAGCACACCCGCGCCCGTCTCGCAATGAACGAGCGCGACATGGGTAATGCTCGGGTCGGCGGCCAAGGCGCGGTCGACGTCAGCGGCTTTGACCTGCGCATCCTCGGAGTAGTCGAGCGTGCGGTAACGCCGGCCGAGCGCGCGGCAGATCTTCGCGATACGCTGGCAATACGCGCCGTTGTTCGGCACAAGCACGTGTCCATCGCGCGGCACGATAGTGCCGATTGCGGCTTCCACCGAAAACGTCCCACTGCCCTGCAACGGCACGCATTCGTGCGTCGCCTCGCCGTGCACGATCCGCAGCGTTTCCTTGCGGATGCGCGCGGTGATCTGATTGAAGTCGCCGTCCCACGACCCCCAGTCGCGCAGCATCGCCTGACGCGTGCGATCTGAAGTCGTGAGCGGACCGGGCGTGAGCAGAATCGGCTGGCTCGGCGGGTTTCCGGCATTGGTCAGGGTGTCTTTCGCGGCACTTTTCACGGTCTCTCCTTGAACGTCTCGATGAAGATTGTGTTCAGCCATGGCGTGACGTGCGCCAAGCCTGGGTTCTATGCAGTACGCCGTGCGACACGCCGGCAAACAGCAGACAGGCAAACGATGCGGTCACGAGCACGAGGGTTGCCATCGCGGCGGCGGGTCCGATCTGGCCGGCGTCGTCGAGATTGAGAATGGCCACGGAGGCAGGTTGCGTGTCCGGCGAATACAGAAACGCGACTGCAGAGACCGTCGTCATTCCGTTGACGAACAGGTAGCGCGCGATCTGCAGAATGGCCGGCAGACACACCGGCACGGTGACGCGAAAAAACGTCCTGTAGAAAGGCACTTTCAGCGACGCAGACACGGCTTCAAATTCGTTGTCGATCTGCCGCAATGCGGTGACCGCCGTCAGATGGCTCGACGAGTAGTAATGCACCACGGTCACGATGGCGAGTAGCGCGAGCGTGCCGTACAAACCATTGAGCGGATTGGCGGGCGAGTTGAACAGAAAGATGTAGCTGATGCCGAGCACGAGCCCCGGCACGCCCATCGGCAGGATCGCGCACAGGTTGATGAAGCCGCGCAGCCAGCGGGGTCCGCGTGTTTTTTCGACCAGATATGCGCCGCCGAACACAATCGCGGTGCCGCCCAGCGCCACGCACGCGGCCATTTTCAGGCTGTTTTCGTAGGCGTCGAAGATGCCCGCGCCGATGAGCCCCATCTTGTAGTGCTGCAAGCCAAGGCTCATCTGATACGGCCAGAACTTCACGAACGACGCGAACACCGAAATGCCAACCACGGCAATCAGCAACAGGCACACCAGCGCGCAATACGCGAGCATCATCATGTCGAATCCACGGGACGGCTTCGGCTGGTAGGGCGTCGAGCGTGCGCCGAGTTGCGACTGCTGCTTGCGTCGAACGAAGAAGTCGACGGCAAACGCAACCAGCGCCGGGCACAGCAGCAACAGGCTCACCACCGCGCTGCGATTGAAGTCCTGCAAGCCGATGATGAGCTTGTAGATGTCCGTCGACAGAACCGTGTACGGGCCGCCAATCACCACCGGCACGCCGAAATCGTTGATGCAGATCGTGAAGGACACCATCGTCGCGCTGATCAGGCCGTATTTCGCGCCCGGCAGCGTGATGGTCATGAACTTTCGCATGCGGCTCGTGCCCATCGCATCGGCGGCTTCGTACAGACGGCCATCGGAAAGCGCCAATGCCGTCACGAGGATCATCAATACATGCGGAAATGCCGCGTAAACCAGGCTGCAAACAATACCCGGAAAGCCATAGATCGAATGTCCATGCAATAGCGGCTTGAGAAGCCCCGAGTTGCCGAACCAGTAGATGAACGACACTGCCGACAGCAGCGTGGGCGCGAGCAATGGCAGCAGTGCGACGGTGCGCACGGCGTTCTTCATCGGCATGCATGAGCGCGTGAGCGCATAGGCGAACGTGAACGCCATCGGAATGACGATCGATGTGACCGTACTCGCCACCGCCACTGAGTGCAGCGCCGAGGTCCACACGCCGTCATTGGCCAGATAACCGCTGAAGTTGGTGAAGCCGATGAAATGTCCGTCGGCGTTCACGAAACACTTGCCGATCACCAGCGCGAGGGGCACGAGCAAAAATATCGCCAGCGAAGCCGACATCAGCACCAGCGCAAGTTGTGCGATCCGGTCGTGCCAATGCGTGATTTGCCGCACTTCGACGTGTGCCTCGACGCCGTCGCGGCGTTCAATCAGAACGGCGCTCATTGCAAACGCTCCTTCGCTTCCGTGAAGACGCAAACGTGGTCGCGGCTGATCGCGAGGTCGAAGCGTGCGCCGGCCTGCACGCCCGCGCGGTGCATCTCATGAAACGAGAGATCGGCGATGACTTCCTGACCTGCGAGTCCATCTACCTTGAAACTCACGCGGCAAAAAGCGCCGAGAAACTCCAGCTTCTCGACCTGCGCCGGGAGGATGTTGTCCGAGCTGCTACCGGGCGTGCCGATGTGTATGTCTTCCGGCCGCACGAATGCGGATACCTGCGAGCCCGGCAGCGGCTCTGCCGTGCCGCATCCATAGCGCAGCGCGACTGAGCCTGCTTTCAGGCTGCCGTCGCGCATGACTTCAGCGGAAATCATGTTGACCTTACCGATGAAATCCGCCACGAATGGCGACGCCGGTTCGCGATAGATTTCATGCGGCGTGCCGATCTGTTCTATCACGCCGTGATTCATTACGACGATGCGGTCCGCCATCGACAACGCCTCTTCCTGATCGTGCGTCACCATGATCGTCGTGACGCCGAGGCGCTGTTGCAACTGGCGGATTTCCTGGCGCAGACGGACACGCACTCGCGCATCGAGCGCGGACAGCGGTTCGTCGAGCAGTAACAAGCCCGGCGACGTGGCGAGCGCGCGCGCAAGTGCGATGCGCTGTTGCTGACCGCCAGACAACTGGTTCGGATGCTTGCGGTGCGAATCGGGCAAGCCGACGAGTTCCAGCAGTTCGTGCACACGAGCGGCAATCGCCGCGCGCTTCATCTTGCGATTGACGAGTCCGTACGCGACGTTATCGAAGATCGTCAGGTTCGGAAACAGCGCGTACGACTGGAACACGATCCCGTAGTCGCGAAGCTGTGGCGGCAGCCGCGAGATATCGCGGCCGTCCTGCATGATCTGGCCAGCGCTTTGCGTCTCCAGTCCCGCGATGATGCGCAACAAGGTGGTTTTGCCGCATCCCGACGGCCCGAGAAAACAGAGCATTTCGCCTTTCTTCACGCCGAGATTGATCCCGTGCAGAACGGGCGTGTCGTTGAACCGCTTGAAGACCTGCTGCACGCTCAAATACGCTGTCATGTGCTCCTCCGCTGGGCCGCTTGTATGCCTGGCTTGTACGTCTGTATTGCGCCTGGATTGCAGGGACGCGCATCGGATGCCGCGCCGCCGCATCGTTCAGTGCGCTCGCCGCCGCTGGCTCGCGCACCCGTCGAACTAACTACGGTTGTAGCCGGCCTTACTTCTGTTCCTTGCTGCCGTAGCGCTTCTGCCAGTCGTCGAGAATCGACTGGCGGTTTTTCGCGGACCACACGAAGTCGTTCTTCACGAGCAGTTGCGGATAGTTGTCCGGGATGCCCGACAGTTTTTTCGCCACGCCCGGATACGCGACGATCGCCCACCATTGCGCGGTGATCTCGTTGGCCTGCTTGCTCGCCATGAAATCGGCCAGTTTTTTCGCGGCTTCGGGCTGTTTCGTCGTTTTCATGATGCCCGTCGCTTCCATGTCCCAACCGAGGCCTTCTCTCGGGAAGATCAGGTCGATCGGCGCGCCTTGCGCCTGCAGTTCGTGTCCGCGGAATTCAAACGAGATGCCGATGGGAAATTCGCCGGTGCCGGCGAGCGTGCACGGCTTCGAACCGGAATGCACGTACTGCGCGACGTTTTTGTCCAGCGCGTCCATGTATTGCCAGCCCTTCTCGTTGCCGAACGTTTGCAGCCACGACGTGACGTCCAGATAGCCCGTACCGGACGACACCGGACTCGGCATCACGATCATCCCTTTGTAGACGGGCTTGGCGAGGTCTTCCCATGAGGTGGGCCTAGGCAGATGACGCTTCTCGGCTTCAATGCGGTTGTAGCAGATCGTCGCGCCCCACACGTCCATGCCGACCCAGTGCGGAGGATTGTTGGTGTCGCTGTATTTGCGCGTGAGGCTGTCGAAGTCCTTCGGCGTGTACGGCATCAGCATGCCTTGCAGGTCCAGCAGCGTCAGGCTCGATGCAGCAAGGCCGAGCACGACGTCAGCACGCGGATTGCCCTTTTCCGCGAGCAGCTTCGCCGTGACCGCGCCCGTCGAATCACGCACCCAGCGGATTTCGATATCCGGGTTCGCCTTTTCGAACGCGTCCTTGTACGGCTTCATCGCTTCGTCTTCGAGTGCCGTGTAGACGAGCAACTGCGTTTTCGGCTGAGCCGACTGGGCGACGCCAAACGTCACCGACGCGGCCACGAGGCACTGTGCCACCGCCTTTAGAAGCGCCTTGCAACGCGTGAATCCCGATTCTTCCTTCATCTCCACACCCCTTTGATAAGTGCCGTCGCGGCGCGACGCGAAATCAACGGAAACCGATCTCTACTGCAAACGAACTGCTACCCCACCGCCTGCCTGTTGTTCTTGTTGGTTGTCTGTTGTTGACAATCTACAAAGACTCAATTTTAATGTCAAGTATTGCCACACGATGCCACAAAACGCCTCATCGACAATTCCCTGATTACCCCTGGTCAAAGGAGCAGCCCCATGAGCGAAATGCCTCGGTCTATCGAAGTGAACGGCCGTCACTACAACTGGATGCACCGCCCCGTCGTGGTTGTCTGCGTGGACGGTTGCGCGTATGAATATCTGGAGATGGCCGCAGCGGCGGGCGTCGCGCCCTTCATCAAGCAGCTTCTGCACCCGGACACGGCGCTCAAGGGCGAGTGCGTGGTGCCGAGCTTCACGAACCCGAACAACCTGTCGATCGTGACGGGCGTGCCGCCTGCGGTGCACGGCATCAGCGGCAACTACTTCTTCGATCGCGAGAGCGGCACCGAGGTGCTGATGAGCGATCCGAAGTACCTCGTCGCGCCGACTGTGCTTGCGCGCTTCGCCGATGCCGGCGCCAAGGTTGCCGTCGTGACCGCGAAGGACAAGCTGCGCCGCCTGCTCGGCAAGGGGCTCAAGGGCATCTGCTTTTCGTCGGAGAAGGCAGACGAAGCGTCGATCGAAGAAAACGGCATAGACAAGGTGATCGAGCTGGTGGGCAAGCCCGTGCCGAGCGTGTACAGCGCGGAGCTTTCCGAGTTCGTCTTCGCGGCGGGCGTGCGTCTGCTGGAGACACGCAAGATCGACCTGATGTACCTGTCGACAACCGACTACGTGCAGCACAAGTGCGCGCCCGGCACGCCCGGCGCGAACGCCTTCTATCAGATGATGGACGGCTATCTGCAACGGCTCGACGAACTGGGCGCGATCGTCGCGATCACCGCCGATCACGGCATGAACGCGAAGCACAACGACGAAGGCGAGCCCAATGTGATCTATCTGCAGGAACGCCTCGACGAATGGCTCGGCGAGGACACGGCCCGCGTGATTCTGCCGATCACCGATCCGTATGTGGTCCATCACGGCGCGCTCGGCTCGTTTGCGACCGTGTATCTGCCCGAATCCGCGGACGGCGAGGCGATCAGCCGCAAGCTCGCCGCGCTGCCCAGCATCGAACTGGTGCTGACGGGCGCCGAGGGTTGCGCGCGGTTCGAGTTGCCGCCAGCGCGCATGGGCGACCTTATCGTGATCTCGGCGCAAGACGTGGTGCTAGGCACGCGCCGTATTAAGCATGACCTGTCGGGACTTGACGTGCCGCTGCGCTCGCACGGCGGCCTCGCGGAGCAGGTGGTGCCGCTGATCTTCAGCCAGCCCGTCGCCAGGTCCGCCGCGCAACGCCAGCGGCTGCGCAACTTCGACGTGATCGACATCGCACTCAACCATCTTCAGTGAAGAGGATCTGGACATGAACGCTATTGCGGAAACCACGAAGCTCGACACTCAGGTTCGTCACGAAGCGCTGCGCATCGACGGGGAAAAGATCTTTCGCGACGAAGTGATCGAAGTACGCAACCCGTACGACGGAACGCTCGTCGGCACGGTGCCGAAAGCGAGGCTGCAAGACGTGCAGCGCGCGTTCGAGGTGGCGCGCGCCTACCGCCCGACGCTCACGCGTTACGACCGCGCGGCGATCCTGCGCCGCGCCGCCGACGCCGTGCGCGCTCGGACCGGCGAGATCGCCGCGCTGATCACGGCGGAAGCCGGCCTGTGCCGCAAGGATTCGACGTATGAAGCGGGCCGCGTCGCCGACGTGCTGGTGTTCGGCGCGGGCGAGGTACTGAAGGACGACGGCCAGATTTTCTCGTGCGATCTCACGCCGCACGGCAAGAAGCGGCGCGTGTACACGCAGCGCGAGCCGTTGCTCGGCGTGATTTCGGCCATCACGCCGTTCAATCACCCGATGAATCAGGTCGCGCACAAGATCGTGCCGTCGATCGCGACCAACAACCGGATCGTCGTGAAGCCTTCGGAAAAAGTGCCGCTGTCGTGCTACCTGCTCGCGGACATTCTCTACGAAGCCGGTCTGCCCGTGCAGATGCTGCAGGTAGTGACAGGCGACCCCGCTGTGATCGCTGACGAACTGATCACGAACCCGGCAGTCGATCTAATTACGTTCACGGGCGGCGTGTCGATCGGTAAATCCATCGCGGCGCGCATGGGGTATCGGCGAGCCGTGCTGGAACTGGGCGGCAACGATCCGATCATCGTGATGGAAGACGCCGATCTGGACGAAGCCAGCTCGCTCGCGGTCTCCGGCTCCTACAAAAACTCGGGGCAGCGATGCACGGCGATCAAGCGTATGCTGGTTCACGAAGCCGTCGCGGATCGCTTCACCGAGCTCGTCGTGGAGAAAACGCGTGCGTGGAAATATGGAAATCCGGCTGACAGCAGCGTCGACATGGGCACCGTCATCGACGAAGCCGCCGCGCAGTTCTGCGAGCGCCAGGTCGACGACGCGCTCGCGCGCGGCGCGCGCCTGCTCGTGGGCAACCGGCGCGAGGGCGCGCTGTATTCGCCAACCGTCGTCGATCGCATTACGCCCGACATGCCGCTCGTCAAGTACGAGACGTTCGGTCCCGTCTCGCCGATCCTGCGTTTCAGGAACATCGATGAAGCAATCCAGATGTCCAACAGCACTGACTATGCGCTGTCGTCGTCGGTTTGCACCAACCGTTTCGACTACATCACCCGCTTTATCACCGAACTCGAAGTGGGCAGCGTCAATGTGCGCGAGGTGCCGGGTTACCGGCTCGAACTCACGCCGTTCGGCGGCGTGAAAGACTCCGGGCTCGGCTACAAGGAGGGCGTGCAGGAAGCGATGAAGAGCTTCACCAATACCAAGACCTACTCGTTGCCGTGGTGACGGACAGAAGACCGTGCCGCACCGCGTCAAACGAGTCGCTCAGCGGTTTTTCCGCAAATGGAGGATGACATGCATGTTGGCATTCCAAAGGAAATCAAGAACCACGAATACCGGGTGGGACTGACTCCGTCGTCAGTCCGCGAAATGGTGGCGCACGGTCACACTGTCACGGTCGAAACAGGCGCGGGAAGTGGCATTGGCGCGTCCGATGCGGTGTATGAAAAGGCCGGCGCAAAGATAGCGCCTCGCGCGGAAGATGTCTTCGCGAAGGCCGAAATGATCATCAAGGTGAAGGAGCCGCAAGCAGGCGAGCGAGCAATGCTTCGCGACGGTCAGATCCTTTTCACGTATTTGCACCTCGCACCGGACCCGGAGCAATGTGCCGACCTCGTGAAGAGCAACGCCGTCTGCATTGCCTATGAAACCGTCACCCAACCCGCCGGAGGACTGCCGCTGCTTGCGCCCATGTCCGAAGTCGCCGGCCGCATGTCGATTCAGGCGGGCGCGTACTGTCTCGAACGCGCGCATGGCGGCAAGGGCATTCTGCTTGGCGGCGTCGCGGGCGTGCCATCGGCGAAGATCGTGATCCTCGGCGCGGGCGTGGTCGGCTCGAACGCGGCGCAGATTGCGGTGGGCACCGGCGCGCAGGTCGTAGTGATCGATCGCAATCTGGACGCGCTGCGGCGCATGGACCGTCTGCTCGGCGCGCGCGTCATGACCGTGTTTTCGAATCAGGACAATGTCGAAAAGCACGTGCTCGAAGCCGACCTCGTCATCGGCGGCGTGCTGATCCCGGGCGCGGCCGCTCCCAAACTCGTGACGACAGCAATGATTCACGCGATGCAGCCCGGCTCTGCGATTGTCGACGTGGCGATCGATCAAGGCGGATGCTGCGAGACGGCAAGGCCCACGACGCACGCGGAGCCGACGTACATGGTGGGCGACGTGGTTCACTACTGCGTCGCCAACATGCCGGGCGGCGTGCCGCACACTTCGACCTACGCGCTGAACAATGCGACGCTGCCTTTTGCGCTACAGATCGCAAACAAAGGTTGGCGCAAGGCCTTGCATGACGATCCGTACCTTCGCAATGGCCTGAACGTCGCTTTCGGAAAAGTGACCTGCCGGGAGGTGGCCGGAGCACTCGGCTACACGTGGGAGGCACCGGAGTCCGTACTGGAAATGTGATCGACTAACTGATGCCCGCTGCCGTCGGACTAGTGATCGCGATTGAAAAGAACCCTTCAATTGCGATCACCCGGATTAAATCCGCTACGTCCTCTCCGTCAAGCCGGAACTGCGGCTCGCAAGGCCAGCAGATAGCTCTCAACCCCAAAACCGCAGATTTGCCCATCGACGATCTCGGCGAATACAGAGTGATGTCGGAACGGTTCCCGTGCGTGAATGTTGGACATGTGCAGCTCCACAACCGGGCACGTGAGAATAGCCAGCGCATCGCGTATGCCGTAGCTGTAGTGTGTCCACGCCCCGGCGTTGATCAGCACGGCGTCACAGCGCTCCTCGAAGGCCCGGTGGATGCGCTCGCACATGGCCCCTTCGCTATTCGTTTGGAACGATTCCACCTGCACGCCAAGCTCGGCGCCGAGAGCCTGCAGCCGGGCATCGATTTCGGCTAGCGTGATCGTTCCGTATTGCACTGGGTCGCGCTTGCCAAACATGTTGTGGTTGATACCGTGAAGCATCAGGATCTTTTTCATTCGTCACTCCATTGCGCTTTCAATCCAGCGGCACCGTGAGCCGGTCGATCACGGCATGCGTCTCGGGCCGCACGCCACGCCACCAGGCGAACGCTTCTGCTGCCTGCTCCACCAGCATGCCGACACCGTCCGCGACACCCTGCACACCCGCATTGCGGGCCAGCCGCAGGAAGGGCGTCAGTCTCTTGCCGTAGGCGAGTTCGTAAGCCGCGCCTGCGGGACTGAAAACGCCCGGCGGAACGGGCGGCAGATCGCCGGTCAGGCTGGCCGACGTCGCGTTGACCACCAGGTCGAACCGCCCCATCGCCTCGAGATCGCCGTACCCACAGGCGGCCAGCGGACCGCTCGTGGCGACTTGTTCGATCAACGCCCGAACCTTCGCAATGTCCCTGTTGGCGACGATCAGTTCAGCGGGTCGCGCGGCAAGGAACGGCAGCAAAGCACCACGCACCGCCCCGCCGGCGCCGAGGACCAGCACGCGCTTGCCGGCCATCGGCAGCCTGAGGTTGACCTCGATGTCGCGCACCAAACCGACGCCGTCGAAATTCTCAGCGACGATCCTGCCGTCTCTGAAGCTCAGCGCATTGGCGGCACCCGCCAGTGCCGCGCGCTCGCTGCGTTCGTCGGCCATCGCGAACGCCTTCAGCTTGAAGGGCGCGGTCACGTTCATGCCTTTGCCGCCCGCCGCGATGAACGCGCGCACGGTCCCGGCGAACGCGTCCGGCGGCTCCATCGGACCTTCGATCGCCGTATAGGACATGTCCTGCTGCGTCTCTTGCGCAAAGAGACCGTGGATCAAGGGAGATTTCGTGTGTCCGATCGGATTGCCGATCACCGCGTATTGGTCAGTCATCATGGCCTCACATTTGAATACAGCACACCATCGGTCTGCATCGCGTCGATCTCGGCAGCGCCGAAGCCCAGCGATTGCGCCACTTCCGCATTGTGCTGACCGAGATCGGGCGCGATCTCGCGGATCGTCGTGTCGCAGTCGGAGAAACGGAACGGCAGATTCGGCAGGCGCAACTTGCCGTAGCGCGGATGCTCCTGCTCGACCACCATGCCTCGCGCGACGATCTGCGGATCGGCGAGTACTTCGTCGATCCGCTGCACCTTCGCGCAAGGCACGTCGATACCGTCGAGCAGGTCCAGCACCTGTGCGACCGGTCGGCTGGCGACCCAGGGCTGCACGACGGACAGAATGTCCAACCGGTTCGTATTGCGTCCCGCGAGCGTGTGAAAGCGTGTGTCGGTTCCGAAACCAGCCGGACCTCCATGAGCCTCTATCAGTGCGGCGAAGCGCTTCCACGCGTCGTCTACCTGCGCTGCGATCACGAGGTCGCCGTCGGCGGCACGGAACACGCCGTAGAGCGTCGACGTGGGCATGTCGTGACCGGTCTGCTCCGGCACGATGCCTTGCATCGTGTAGCACTGCACCGCGTATTCGTGCATCGACACCAATGTGTCGTACAGCGCCATGTCGATATGCTGGCCTCGACCGCTCTTCACGCGACCGAGCAGCGCGGCGTTGATCGCCGCCACCGCGTGAATGCCGGTGTACATGTCGCCGAGCGAAATGCGCATCAGCGGCGGCGGCTCGCCGGGATTGCCGATCATCTGCATGATGCCGCTCTTCGCTTCGGCAATCAGACCGAAACCGGCGCGGTGCGCATCAGGGCCCGTATGGCCATATGCTGATATCGAACAGTAGACCAGTTTCGGATTTCGCGCGGACAGTTCGTCATAACCGAGCCCGAGTTTGTTCAGCGCACCCGGCCGGTAGTTCTCGACGAACACATCCGCCGAATCGCACAGCCGCTGCATGAACTCCTTCCCACGCGCATCGCGCATATTGACGCTGACGCCGCGCTTGCCCATGTTGAGCTGCAGGAAATAGCCGCTCTGCTCGTCATCGAGCACCGTGGCATGCTGACGCCCGGCATCGCCGCTGCCGGGCCGCTCGACCTTGATGACTTCGGCGCCGAGCGCCGCGAGACAGCGCCCGACATACGGACCGGCCAGAAAATGGCTGTAGTCGACGACGCGAATGCCTTCGAGAGGACGTGCCTGCATCAGAATGCTCCCGGTCGGCGCGGCACCATCAGTCGATGCTCGCCATGCTGGACGACCTGACCGTCCTGATTGAGCAGCTCGGACGGCAGCACGACGATTCCCCAGTCGGGACGGCTCTTGCTTGCCCGCATCGAACTCACGCGGAATTTCACGTGCAACACGTCGTTGACCTTGATCGGCAGGTTGAAGTCCCATGTCCAGCCGAGCGACATGCCCGGGAGGAAACGGTAGTCGCTTTGGGTCTTGAGCCCATCGGCGATAGACAAGCCAAACAGACCGTGCGCGACGATGGAACCGAAGTGGCTCGCGTTCGCGTATTCCTCGTCGACATGCACCGGCGTGTGATCGCCGGTGAGGTCGGCGTAGGCCAGAATGCGTTCTTTGGTGACGGTGTAAGTCGGGCTCACGCACTCATCGCCTTCGCGGGCGTCGTCCCAGTATTTTTCAATGATCGTCATCTCACACCTCTGAACGCGGGTTGATCGCCAGCGCCTGCGCGACGCATGCGGCGGGCCTGGCCTGAATCAGTTCGACGGCGAGGCCGTCCGGCAGGCGCAGCCAGTTGCGTCCTTGCGGCATCTCGCTGACACCATACTTTTGCGCAGCGGCGCGCGCGGCCTCCATGTCTTCGCACATCACGCCCAGGTGGCCGAGACGGCCTTCAGGCGCGTCATGCTGCGGGTCATGGATGAACTGCAGACCGCCGAGGGTCCAGTACTGACGCGGTTCCTCGACGGTGCCGTCGATCTCGCGCATCGTCATGCCGAGAACGTCTTCGAAAAAGCGGATGTGCCAGTGGATGTCCTTCACCCAGATGGCGACATGCTCCAGATAAGCCTTACTGCCGTTCATGCCGTTGTCTCCCTTGTCCCATGCAAGATGTCGCTGTGTTGTCGGTCGGTCATGGCCCGCTCGATACCCTTGATGCATGCCACCAGCGTCGCGTTGACGGGCGTCGGCACGCCGTGCCGTTGTCCCCAGCGCACGACCGCGCCGTTGATAAAGTCGATTTCGGTGATGGAGCCTTTTTCGAGGCTTTGCAGCATCGAAGTCTTGAAGGTGGCGGATAGTCCTTCACCGGCGAGGGTCCACGGGAATTCGGGATCGGTGGTGGAAAGGGTCACGCCGGCGGCCTGGGCGACCGCCATCGCTTCGGCGACCGCTGCGAGCGCGGTCGTTTTCAGGAGCGGTTCATCGTAGAGTTGGCCGTAGGTCAGGCCGGTGGTACCGGTCAGCGCGCCAGTCGCGACATTGACCAGCAGCTTGTCCCACATCGTGCCGACGATGTTGTCGCTGACCGTGGTGGCCAGTCCGGCGGCGTTGAAGGTCTCGGCGATCGCCGTCACGCGGGAAGTGATCCGGCCGTCGAGTTCCCCGATGTAAGTCGCCTTGCCGGCGACGCCGGACTCGATGTGCCCCGGCTTGCGCATCACGCCGCCCACGTAGGTCTTGCCGGCCAGCACGCGCTCGCGACCCACGATGTTCGCGAGCACATCTTCGTGCCCAAGGCCGTTCTGCAACGACAGGACCAGCGTATCGGGTCCGATCAGATCCAGCGCGCCGCGCATTGCCGCATCGGTATGAAATGACTTGACCAGCACGACGACCAGATCGACGACGCCGGCCTCGGCGGCCCGCGTCGCCGCGCGGACTTTCACGCGGCGCGAGCCGTTCGCATCGTCTACGCGAAGTCCATCGCGCCGCATGGACTCCACATGTGCCGCCGAGCGGTTCAGCAACCAGACTTCGTTGCCGCCTTCGGTCAGCGCCGCGCCAACGGCGCAACCCAGAGCACCCGCACCTAGAATCGCAATCTTCACTGACGTCTCCTTGATATGGAGATCAAGATACGATTCGGTGCTCATGTCGGCAATGCAATGGATACAATGACGTCATTGCGCCAGACAATATTGCTATGAACCCGGCAGAACTCCCCGATCTGAAGCTGCTGCAGCTTTTCGACCTTCTCTACGATGTGCGCAGCGTCACGCGAGTGGCGGAGCAGTTCGGACAGAGTCAGCCCACGATCAGCATCTGGCTGGGGCGTTTGCGGGAGCATCTGCAGGACCCGCTGTTCATACGGACACCGGGCGGCATGGCGCCGACGCCGCAAGCCGATGCGCTGATCGGGCCGTGCCGGGAGATTCTCGAATCGCTGCGGCGCTTCGCTGCCTGGGAGATCGCGTTTGATCCAGCCACGGCGAAGCGGCGGTTCCGTATCTGCATGACCGACGCCAGCCACATCACGCTGCTTCCGCGCATGCTGGCGCACGTGCGCGCGCAGGCACCGGGCATTCGTCTGGAGGCGGCAAGGATCGACGGCAATACAGAACGCGCGCTGGAATCAGGTGAGGCGGACCTTGCGATCGGTCATGTGCCCTGGCTCGGCGGCGGTATTTACCAGCAGCAGTTGTACACGCAGGACTGGGTGTGTCTGATGAATAAGCATCACCCGCGAGTGCGCGCAAAGCTCGGGTTAAAGCAGTACCGTGCGGAAGGTCATGTCGTCATCGCGGCGGGGACCGGGGCGCAACTGCTGGAGCAGGCGCTCGTGCGCGAGCAGGTTGAGCGGGACGTCGTGCTCGAACTGCCGGGCTTTCTCGGGCTGGGGGCGATCATCCAGACGACCGACCTGATCGCCACGCTGCCACGGCATATCGGCGAGACGCTGGCGAAGGTGAATGATCTGTCGGTGCATCCGTGTCCGATACCCGTGGAGGGATTTGCGGTACGGCAGCACTGGCATGCCCGCTATCACCACGAAGCGGGGAATCGCTGGCTGCGCCATCTGGTGGCTCAGCTATTCAGCAGTTTGCGTTGATCTTTCGCGTGACGTCGGTTGCCGTGGCGTCGCGAGAAGCTCTGCCTTGCTGGCGTGCGGAGAATGACCCAGGCTTGGCGAAGCGCGGCGGGCGAATGAGCGTCGCTCCGCCGCCACTTTGTTGGCGTTTGCTGGTCCAGCAGATCGGCGCCATCCGCTGGTGCGTGATCGCGCGAGCGGCACATCGGGCGCTCAAGTCTTCCACAACGCGAACTCTCCATGCGCAAGCTCCTGTTTGAGAAAGTCGACGCAGACGCGGACCTTGGCCGACTGCGCCGAGCGCGCCGCTGACATCGCCCATACGTCGGCTGGCTGCTCCCACGCCGGAAGCACGCGTTCGAGCGTTCCCTCGGCAAGCGCCTGCGCCACGTACGACTGCCCGACCATCACGATGCCGTGGCCATCGCGCGCCCAGCGCAGCACGACGTCGCTGTGGTTCGACGCCAGCGATCCCGTGACCTTCACCGTGCTCCAGCCGCCGGCTCCGAGCAGACGCCACACGCCGAATGGCTCGTCGCGTTCGCGGAACACAAGGCAGTCGTGCTGCGCGAGTTCCTCGACGCTCTTCGGGCGGCCGCGTGCGTCGAGATAGACCGGCGCCGCGCACAGCACGCGCGGACTGACCGCGATGTGATGCGCGATCAGCCCCGGCTCCTGCAACGCGCCGACGCGCACATCGAGATCGAAACCCTCGTCGACGAGGTTGACGCGGCGATCGACCAGCTCCAGCCAGATTTCCAGTTCCGGATAGCGCTTTTTCATCAGTGACACGATTGGCGCGATGTGGCTGCGCCCGAGACGCTGGCTCGCGCTGATACGCAGAGACCCCCTGGGATTTACCCGCAGGTTCGACAGATCGTCGCGCATCGCGTCGACGTCCTGCAGGATCGCGCGCGCCCAGCGATACACCGTTTCGCCATCGGATGAGAGCGACACACGCCGCGTCGTGCGATGCAGCAGCTTGACCCCGAGCGTCTTTTCCAGCAAGGCGATGCGCTTGCTGACGTGGGTCTGCGAGCTCCCGAACTCGTGCGCGGCGGCGACGAAACTCAGGCGGCGGGCGACCTCGCAGAAGAGCCGGAGATCCGCGAGCATCGGTTCATTAAGCATGATCTGGTGATTATGGGGTGCAAGATCGAATAATAATAGTTCGATTCGGCGATAGTAGTCTCTGGTCATGCCTAGAACGCACAGGAGACAAGCATGATCAATGGCAATACCGGGCTCGTCGCCCACATCGGCTATCCGACGCACGCCTTCAAGTCGCCGATGATCTACAACCTCTACTTCGAGCACGCCGGCATCAATGCCGTCGTGGTGCCGATGGGCTGCAAGCCCGAGCATTACCGGGCCTTCCTCCAGTCGGTTTTCTCGCTCGAGAACATCCGTGGCGCGCTCATCACGATGCCGCACAAGGTCACGACCGTCGGCCTGCTCGACGACGCCACGCCGACCGTAAAAATCGCCGGCTCGTGCAACGCGGTGCGGCGCACGGAAGACGGGCGTCTTCTCGGCGATATGTTCGACGGCGAAGGCTTCGTGCGCGGCGTGCGGCGCAAGGGCTGCGAACTCGAAGGCACGCGGGTGCTGGTGGTCGGCTGCGGCGGCGTCGGTTCGGCAATTGCGGCGTCGCTGGCTGCGGCCGGCGTCGGGTGGCTCGGCCTCTACGACGCATGCGCCGAGTCGGCGCAAGGCTTGAAAGAGCGTCTCACGACCCATTACCCGAGGCTCGAAGTCACGACCGGCAGCAACGATCCGGCGGGCTACGACCTCGTCGTGAACGCCACGCCGATGGGCATGAACGAAGGCGATCCGCTACCGGTCGATGTGGAGCGCATCGCGCCGCACACGTTCGTCGGCGAGGTCGTGATGAAGACCGAGATGACGGCGTTCCTCAAGGCGGTGCAAGCGCGCGGCTGCCGCTTCCAGGTGGGCTCGGACATGCTGTTCGAGCAGATTCCCGCTTACCTCGAATTCTTCGGCTTTCCGACGACCACGCCGGAAGTGCTGCGTTCGGTCGCGAAGCTGAGTTACTGAGCCAATCCAGGTCAAGTTCAAGGAGACGACATGACGACGACACCCCAATTCGGCTGGTGCGGTCCACTGCAGAACGCGGCGTTGATGAAGGAGGCCGGGCTCGATTACATCGAAGCGCAGCTAGTGCCGATGAAACTCGAGGACGACGCATCGTTCGCGAATACCAAGGCGCTCATCAAGGAACTGCCGTTGCCGGCGCTCGCCTTCAGCTATCTGTTCCCGCACGACGCCCGCATCGTTGGTCCGGAAAAGGACGAGCCACGCAACCGCGCTTACTTCGACCGGGTGGTGGAACTGCTGACGCTGTCACGAGCCCGCGTCGTCGTGCTCGGCAGCGGCTGGACGCGCAACATCCCTGAAGGCTGGACTCAGGCTCAGGCCGAAGACGAATTCCTGACAACGCTCGGATGGTGCGCCGATGCGCTCGAAGGCAGCGGCACGACGCTCGTGATCGAGCCGCTGAACCGCAAGGAATCGAATCTCGTGAACAGCGTCGCGGACGGCGCGCGGATCGCAAAGTCGCTGAACCGTCCCGAAGTGCGCGGCCTCGCGGACTTCTATCACATGGACGAAGAAGCCGAGCCGCTAGACGAGTTGCGCGAGCACTGTGCGTGGCTTGCTCACATCCATCTCGCCGACACTGGCCGGCTGAATCCGGGCACCGGCGGCTATGACTACCCGTCTTTCTTCGGGCATCTCAAGGCCTGCGGCTATCAGGGCCTGCTCAGTGCCGAATGCGGCTTGAAAGGCGAGCCGCTCGCTTCGATGCGCGAGAGCGCGACGTTCCTGCGTCGAGCGTGGAACGACGCATAACGCCCGCATACACAACAGGTCGACACAGACCTGCCAGGGGTTCGCAAAAGCGAATCAACCCATTGGAGGAGACGAACATGGATATCAACATCACCGACGAGACAGCGGTCAACCGTGCGGTCGGCAAGTCGACAAAACGCCTGATTCCTTTTTTGCTTCTAATGTATGTGCTCGCGTTTCTCGACCGTGCCAATGTCGGCTTCGCGAAGCAAGGACTGCACGATGTAGTCGGCATTTCGGACGCGGCCTTTGCGTTCGGCGCCAGCATCTTTTTCATTGCTTATGTACTGCTTGAAATCCCGAGCAACCTCGCGATGCATAAAGTGGGCGCCCGTGCCTGGATGTGCCGCATCATGGTGACGTGGGGCCTCGTGTCGGCCGCGACCATGTTCGTCCGGGGTTCGGCGAGCTTCTACGTGCTGCGCTTCATTCTGGGTGCGTGCGAAGCGGGCTTCTTTCCCGGCGTGATCCTGTACCTGACCTACTGGTTTCCCGACCGCGCCCGGGCGAAGGTCGTGGGCCTCTTCTACTTCGGCGCGCCGCTCGCGTTCATGTTCGGCTCGCCGCTGTCCGGCTACCTGCTGCGCTTCGATGGCGTGCTCGGATTGCACGGCTATCAGTGGATGTTCATGCTCGAAGGACTTGCCGCAACGGCCGTCGGAGTGTGGGCGTACTTCTATCTCGACAACAACCCGGCCGATGCCAGGTGGCTCGATGCCGAGGAGAAACGCGAGTTGGTTGCCGTCCTTCAGGGGGAGCAGTCCTTGAAGCTGGCGCAAGGACCGCATGGCGTGGGCTCCGCACTCATGGATCGCACGGTGCTGTACTTCGGCCTGATCTTCTTCCTGATCCAGATGGGTGTGTCGGTGGTGGTGTTCTATCTTCCGACCTTCGTCGGCAAGCTGCTCGGCACGGGGCCGAACGCGCTGGTGGGCTTCGTCGTCGCGATTCCGTGGACCTGCGCGCTCATTGCGACGTTCGCCGTGCCGAGACTGGCGGCACGCGGCGAGCGGCTGGTGCTCTTCGGCTGCGTGAGTCTCCTGATCGCCGCGCTTGCGATGTTTGTCTCGGCAGGCTCATCGCCGCTGATTTCGATGATCACGCTGTGTTTCGCGGTGGCGGGACTCTGGGCGGTCCAGCCGATCTTCTGGTCGCTGCTCACCAACTATCTTGGTGGCATGGCGGTCGTATCCGGCGTCGCGATGGTGAACACGATTGGCAACATCGGCAATTTCGTCTCGCCGAACGTGAAGGCATGGGCGGACGCGAGCTTCGGCTCGAGCGTGACGGGGCTGATGCTGCTGAGCGGTGTCGTCGTGCTGGCGGCGCTGCTTTTCATCGGCGCGCGGCGCTCTTCGCAACCGGCTGTCGTGGAAGCCGTTCACTTCTGAGGCGTAGCAACGCGGTGAGGAGGTTAGGCTGCGGTAAGCAAATTTACCGGCGCTCGTGCACGGATTGTCCCCAGCCGGCTCGGGAGACGCTGACCCGTGTTTAAACGTCTTTGGTGTCAAATACGAGAAGCTCGACACCGGCCTGTGCGAAATTGGCTAGATCGCTCGCTGTCGCTCGGCCTTCGGGTGAATTGAGTGCCTGTTGCAGGGAATCCATCGAATCAAAGCTCAGGATCGCTGCGAGGTAATACGGGGATTCGCCTTGCGCGATCGCTACCGGCCCGGCACTCACTTCATAGCGTTGAAGGCCGGAGATCGTCTTGGCAAGAGGCACATGATTCGAAAAGTAGTGCGCGTCGAATGCGTCCGGGTTTGACGGCGTCTTGTATAGGGCGACGAGCTTTGCCATGGTCAGGTCTCCTTGATCACCCGGAGCGATCGGTGCACGACTGAAATGAGCGTCTCGCGCTCCAATCTGCCGACGGCCGGGGATCATGCCGGACTGGTACGGATTCACGTAGACGACCGTCTTAGCTTGTTGAAATTTCACGTTGAATTCTACGCTGGCTTTGAATTCTCATCGAAACGTTTCACGAGTTTTCGCACATTTCGCCGGACCGTACCCTATGACGGTGCCCAGACCTATTCACGGCGTAGACTGAAGAAGGAACGAGTTGCTAGTGCTCGCCTGACATGGATTTCACACGAAGAAGATTGATGCATGCAGAAACGTGAAGCCATGAATTCTCGAAAGAGGTAGTCGCTGTAGAAATACGAAAGGGCACCGGCTGGCGGTGCCCGAGGGTTTTAGCGACCGGCGCTCTGGCCGCCGTCGACGTGCAGGATTTCTCCCGTGATGAACGGTGCGGCATCGAGGAACACAATCGCGTCGGCGATGTCGCTCATCTCGCCCATGCGTCCGAGCGGATGGAAGGTGCCCAGCACTTCATGAGTTTCCGGCGCGTGCATCGGCGTCTTGATGATCCCCGGCGCGACGGCATTCACGCGAATCCCTTTCCTCGCGTACTCGATCGCCAGCGACTTGGTGGCGGCGTTCAGACCACCCTTCGTCAGGGCTGCCAGTACTGAATATCCGCCACTGATCGCATTGTCGGCGGTGCTGGAGGTTACGCTAACCACGTGGCCGCTCGAATGCTTTTCCATTTCGGCGATGGCGAGTTGTGTCATGTGATAGAAACCCGCCATATTCACATTCATCACCGCGGCGTAGTCTTCCGCGGTGTGTTCGGTGAATGGTTTGCCGATGTAAATGCCGGCGTTGTTCACCAGCGTATCGATCCGGCCAAATCGCGCGACGCCTTCGGAAATAACACGCTGAGCGGTTGTGCGATCACCGATGTCGCCCGCTACCGTCAGGATGTTTGGATCTTCCGACGGCTTGATCGAACGCGAAGTCGCAACAATGCGATAGTCGAGCTTGCGAAACGCCTTGACGACTTCGGCACCGATGCCTTGCGATGCGCCGGTAACGATGACAACCTTGTGTGACGTGCTCATGCTTTACCCAGAAAGTTTTTATTCGGTTTCGACGCCGATCGGGCCAACGGCTCCGACAAAGACAAATGCGGACACGTTGACTCAGGTTTCGCTTAAACCCGCAATCAACCCTTCTTGGCCTGCGCCAGCCACTGGTCGAGACTGACGCGACCGATCCGCGCGTCGCCGAGCGGCACGAGCGATTGTTCCTCGACACGGCCGCCGTAGTACAGCGCATCGCGGTCCGTCACCACCGGGCGCGCGTCACCTGCCGATTTCAGATAGCGCGTAATGATGTCCGCGAAGGGCGCGCGGTCCGGGCCGGCGATCTCGACCGTGCCGTTCAGCGGCGCGGCGAGCGCGATCTGCGCGAGGCTCGCCGCGACGTCGTCCGCGGCGATCGGTTGAAACAGTCCTTCGCCGATGCGCACCGTGCCGTCGACCGTGCTGAAATCCGCAATACCGCCGATGAACTCCATGAACTGCGTCGCGCGCACGATCGTGTAGGGCACGCCGGCTGCTTCGATCACCTCTTCCTGCGCGACCTTGGCAGTGAAATACGCATTCTCCGGCGAGCGGTCGCAGCCGACGATGGATAGCGCGACGTGATGGCGCACCCCCGCGGCCACTTCGGCCTTGCCGAGGTTGCGCGCCGAGGTGCGGAAGAAGTCGAGTACCGCCTGCGGCTCCCATGACGGCGCGTTCGTCACATCCATTACGACATCGGCGCCCTTCAGCGCATTACTCAGGCCCTCGCCCGTCACAGCGTTCACACCAGTACGCGGCGACGCAGCAAGCGCCTCATGACCCGCCTCGCTGAGCAGCGTGACCACACGCGATCCGATCAGACCGGACCCACCGATTACGACGATCTTCATGGCAGATTCTCCAGATGAGAGTAAATGAACGCGCGGGGCATCGGGCGGGTGTCGTATCGCATGAAAGTGTTCGCCGCCGTCGCATCGCGTGAAACCATTGTGAAAGAATCATGCTCTATCGAAAAGTGCCAAGAATTGTCAATCCGACTAGTCCATGTCGGTTGCCGCTCCCCTTGCCCGCGAGACCGTCATGACCGTAGCGACTCCCGCATTGAGTATCGAAATCGACCGGCAGCATCAGTTGCCGATCTATCTGCAGATCTGCGAGCGTTTCAGGACCGCAATCGCTGCGGGGCATCTGCGTCCCGGCGATCGCGTGCCCGCGCTGCGCGGCCTCGCCACGCAGCTGAACACGGCGCGCGGCACGGTCGAACTCGCCTACACGATCCTCGTCGACGAGGGCTACCTGCAGATGCGCGGCGCGGCGGGCACGTTCGTATCGTCGTCGCTGCCGGCATCGGTGATGCGCTTGTCGCATGCGCAAGGCGTTCAGGAGGCACCCGGCAGGCAGAGTACTGAAGGAACGGGCGCGCCGCAGACGCCGGGCGAATCGACCAGTGGTCCAGCGGCGCCGCGCCAGCATGCCATCGCCGTCGCCATGAGCGGCGAGCCGCGGCCGTTGCAACCAGGCCTGCCCGCGCTCGACGCGTTTCCGGGCAAGCTATGGAACCGGCTCGTGTCGCGTCGCGCGCGCAGCGGCGAACGCGCGATGCTCGCGTACCCGGATCCGGCCGGCTACCAGCCGCTGCGCGAACATATCGCCACTTATCTCGGGCTGTCGCGCGGTGTGACCTGCCTGCCGGAACAGGTGTTCGTTACCGGCGGCTACCGCGCGACGCTCGAACTCATGTTGCGCAGTCTCGCCCGCCCAAACGATCGCGTGTGGTTCGAGGATCCTGGCTATCTGCTCGCGCGCGGTTTTCTGGCCGAGACCGGCGTTCAACTCGTGCCGGTGCCGGTGGATGGCGAAGGAATCGACGTGGAGCGCGGCACACTGCTGGATGCGCAGGCGCGCTTCGCAGTGGTCACGCCGTCGCATCAGAGCCCGCTCGGGCACACGCTGTCGCTCGCAAGACGCATGGCGCTGCTGGACGACGCAGAGAAAGCGTCTCGCTGGATCATCGAGGACGACTACGACAGCGAGTTCCGTTATCTGGGCCGGCCATTACCGGCTCTAAAGAGCCTCGACCGGCGCGATCGGGTGATCTATTGCGGCACGTTCAGCAAGGTGATGTTTCCCGGTTTGCGGCTCGCGTATGTGGTGGTGCCGGAGCGGGCCGTCGAGCGCGTCGGGCGGGTGGCGCACAGCATGAACGCCGGATCGCCGACGCTATTGCAGGCGGCCATGGCGGATTTCATCGGGCAGGGACATTTTGCGCGGCATCTGAAGCGGATGCGTGCGTTGTACGGCGAGCGGCGCGTACTGATCGTGCACGCGCTGGAACAGGCGTTTGGCGAACGGCTGATTGTCGATTTGCCGCCAGGTGGAATTCAGTTCGCGGTGCAGTTCGCCGAAGGTCCCGATGGCCCGGTCGACGATGTCGCCGTCGCCGCGCGCGCCCGCGAGGCGGGGCTCGCCGTGCTGCCGCTGTCGATCTGGTACGCGAATGGCCGCGCGCGGCGCACGCTGCGCGGCCTCGTGATGGGCTTCGCGAACATCGCCGATGCGGGTGAGGCAGGCCGTCTCGCGCGAACGTTGCGCGCGTGCCTGGACGGCTGACGCGCGGGGCATGTGCCCGGATCTCGAATGAGCGCAGCGCGGCACGCCTTGGCACGATGTGGCAAGGATGTTTTCGCAACGGTTTTGTCAGGTCGCCTGGTCAACCTGACAAAACCCGATCAACTCACGGCTTTTCCTCCTTGGGTGTTCCGGACCGTTCTGCGTCGTTCCTCAGAGTGCGCGGTCTTGAACGCCAGACACGAGTAATTTGTGCCCCCGCACGGCGCCCGCATTCGACAAATAACCCCAATAGGTGTTCGTCCAACCGAGCCGATGGGGCACACAGAAAACATAAGCCACGACCCGACGCAGCTTTCATGGCGGTTTAGACGGTATTGCATATCGCGGTCCAGTCTAACGTCGACGTTGCATTAGCGACAAACCATCGCGTATTGCGCACATTGCAACATGTTGCTGCCGCCGAATAAGGGTGCCCCCATTTCCTTCTACGAAAATTGTGGTAAGACAACATTAAACAAAACGAATGCTGTCCTGCATCTAACTTCCCTTTGATAAGGGTATCCCCCCCGAGTGACTGTTCCTGTCTCTTGTATTTACACTTCCCTGTTGTCTTACAACAATGTGGTGTTTGCGGGCAGGCGCTAGCGCATCGAAACCATTTCGTTAGGGAAAACTTAGTGTCGAAGCATCAGAGTAATCTTGATAAAGCGGCGCCCGCAGCGGGCGATTCCTTGCGTATGTCGCGTCGTGGTTTCATCGGCTTGGGAGGGGCGCTTGCGGCTACTTCCCTACTGCCCTCGGTTGCAGGGGCGCGGCCGACTGCACCGCTCATCAATGCAGCTCCAGGCAGTGTCTTTGATGTGCGCGCTTATGGGGCGCTGGGCGATGGCAAGGCCATCGATACCCCGGCCGTGAACCGGGCCATCGAAGCGGCTGCGGCCGCTGGTGGAGGGACGGTTCGCTTTCCGGCAGGCACGTATGCTTGCTACTCGATTCACCTGAAAAGCTCGGTGGCCCTTTACCTCGACGAAGGATCGACGATCCTGGCAGCCAGCACCCCGCGGGAGGGAACGACGAGCGGCGGCTATGACGCGGCGGAATCCAACGCGCCTTGGGAAGCCTATCAGGATTTTGGTCACAACCATTGGCACAACAGCCTGATCTGGGGCGAAGGACTGCACGACATTGCCATTCTCGGGCCGGGCCTCATTTGGGGCAAAGGGCTCAGTCGCGGGCACGCGGACGATCCGGATCTGCCGATTGCCGAACGGCCGGGTGTCGGCAATAAGGCGATCGCCTTGAAAAACTGCCGCAATGTCATCCTGCGCGATTTCTCGCTACTGGCGGGCGGACATTTCGGCATCTTGGCGACCGGTGTCGACAACTTCACCGTCGAGAATTTGATCATCGATACCAACCGCGACGGCATCGACATCGATTGCTGTCGGAATGTCCGCGTGTCGAACTGCACCGTCAATTCGCCCTGGGACGATGGGATCTGTCCGAAGAGTACCTATGCCCTAGGCTATCCACGGGCCACGGAAAACGTGACGATCAGCAATTGCTACGTTACCGGCGGCTATGAGATGGGGTCTGTTCTAGACGGCAGCTTCAAGCGCTTCGGGCCGGAATTTGACATGAATCCCTGGAACCGTACCG
The DNA here is from genome assembly GCF_008369935.1 of Paraburkholderia panacisoli. Lineage (GTDB taxonomy): Bacteria > Pseudomonadota > Gammaproteobacteria > Burkholderiales > Burkholderiaceae > Paraburkholderia > Paraburkholderia panacisoli. The sequence continues at coordinate 296,030 of NZ_VTUZ01000005.1, forward strand.
GCCGCATCAAATGCGGAACCGAGTCGAATGGCGGGTTTAAGAACATCACGATTTCGAACTGCATCTTGGAAAGCTGTCGCGGGCTCGCGTTGGAGACCGTGGACGGCGCGGTTCTGGAGGACATCACCATTACCGGCATCACCATGCGCGATGTGCGCAATTCGCCGCTGTTCTTTCGTCTGGGGGGGCGAATGCGCGGTCCGAAGGGCCTGCCACGCAGCACCTTCCGGCGCGTTCTGGTCAGCAACGTGACCTGCAGCGGCCCTGCCAATACCATGCCGTCGATCATCAGCGGCATTCCCGGGGCCTCGATCGAGGACATCAAGATCAGCGACTTCTTTGTCCAGCAAAAGGGCGGTGGGACGACCGAACTCAATCAATGGACTCCGCCTGAACGGGAAGCGGATTATCCCGAGCCCTTCCGCTTTGGCCCGCTACCGGCGTACGGCTTCTTCATGCGCCACGTAACCAACGCTGAATTCAGCAATGTGGAAATTGCCAATGTCGCGGCCGATGCGCGGCCGGCACTTTGGCTGGAGGACGTGAACGACTCTGATTTTTCCCGCCTGACCTTGTCGAAGGGCCGCGGTGGCCCGGCATTCATGCTGAACAAGGTGAGTGGTTTCCGCGTCACGGGAAGCCGCAGCGTGCCCGACATGGCGCTGTCAGACATCGCGCACCGCGAAATTTGACGAGGAAGGAGATCAGAATGTCGATGAAACCTATGGCGGCTGTCTCCCTGGCGGCCGTTCTGGCCGCCTGCAGCCACATCACCACCGCCGGGCCGACGGGTTCCGCCGGACCCCAAAGCCCATATGTGAAGGCCGAGTTGGCGATCGACGCGTATAAGAACGAGCCCGGCTGCCGGGGGCCATCGTTCTTGGCCGCCACCGACGCCCTCAGCGATTTGAGCGGCGAGGTTGCGGCTGCTGCGGCGCCCTTTGACCCAAGCGCAACCGATCTCAGGATGAAGCACTATGTTGCCGCGTTCGATCTTGGCGACACGGCAAAGGCCAAACGTTGTCTGGACGAAGCCGAAGCGATCTATCGCGGAATGCTCGATCGGTATCCCGATATGGCCTATGAACACCTGCATGAACGGTCGAATGCGGGTCTCGCCGATGTTCGGCAGATGAGAGCGCAAGATGCTCCAGGCCAAGATAGCCGATAACCGATCAATGCCATCTCCGGACAAACGTGTTTTATGCCCCTTGTACGGATTGGCTAAGGTCCCGATCGATAAATTCGAGCGATCATCCTCCGGCGAGTTTGGTGGGAGGATGATCGATGGGCAAACCGGAGTTCGCCAAATAATTCGCAAATTATTGAACCAAAGTGCCTGCGGATCGAGATCCTGAGTGGGCCGGAGCGTCACCGTCGTTGGAGCGGCGACGAGAAGGCCAGCATTGTGGTGGAGAGCCAACGCCCTGCGGCGGCGGTGGGCCAGCGGTACGGGGTTCACGCAAACCGCCTTTATAGCTGGCGGCGAGAACTGCGGGAGATGGTGCTGCCCGAGCCCAGCGCATTACCCGCTGCTCCTGCGTCGCAGTAAGCGTACGTGCGCGACCTGTGCCCTTGGTCGATCGCAGCGCTCGCACACCATAACCACGGCCTCGCGCCTGCGCCCTAGTCTTGTACGCCCACGAGCGATTCATCTCAAACGACGCGGCAACACTTCATTTGGATGCTCGCCTTCAGCCATACGCTGAACTGCAAGGATACGCATCTCTTCGAGCGTGTTGTGAGCCAGGCACGGGTCATCTGGTTTCATGGGCGATGCTCTCAATAGCTATCGCTCAGGGATAGACTATCTGTCCGCAAAATTCCTGACTTATGAGTAAGAATCCGGTGCGTGACGTTGGAACCGTCGCCTGAATCCCCGTAAGGATTGAGCGCGCCCAAAGGGTATTCGGCAGGATTCGCAGCACAGCGGCCATCGGAATGGCCTCGATGCGGGAAGCACGGACGGCAGCAAATGGCCGACTGCCGCCCGACCCACTACCGTCGTTCGGACCTCCGTTCCTCAAGGGCAGCTTACTGGATACCAACGGTCATCCATGTCAACGTTCTGGCCGACAGGTACGCATGAGGGTTGTTCGACGCACGCCCGTTCCCTTGGGGGTGTGACCACGCAGGACGAGCGCCCGGGGCCATGCATTGCCTACTGGAACAATAATTCTTCTTGCGGCCAGGCGCGTTGCTCTAATCTAGAAAGGCTGTGTCGACGAGACCTGGAAATCGGAGGAATTCATGGCGTTGCTCAAATGCAAGCAATGCGGGAACGAGGTTCGCGACAAGGCGACGTCGTGCGTCAAGTGTGGCGCGCCTGTGGTAAAGCGGCAGACCGACGCGGGAAAGATGTTGGGCAGCTTGGGGGTGCTTATAGTCGGTACGTTGATCACCTGGGGTTGCGTTTCGGACAATAGTGCTAAGAACGGCATCGACGCAGCGAATCAAGCCCAGTTGTGTAGCAAGGACGATCTGCAATGTCTCGGCGATAAAGGGATCGTTGTGGCCGGCATCTATTGCAAGGATCCGATCGAGCGACTTGCGACGCACACCGTGAAATGGACGGGCGGCACCTACGAGATGAAGTTCAGTCGCTTTCGCTGGACCGATGAGCCGGGCGGCCTCATCACATACATTGGCGACAAGGCCGAGTTCCAGAACGACGTCGGCGCCTATACGCCGATCATTTACCAATGCGACCTTGCCAGTGATGGCAAGACAGTTCTCGCCGTCAGTGCGACCGCAGGCAGATTGCCGCCCTGACGACGCCCTGATCCAACCAGAGCATTGAATCATCCCGCTCGATCGTTTGTATCCGTTTGTCATCGTTCACTGTTGCGAACGAAAAGCTGATGGAGATCCAGATTAGTTATCGACTTGAGTCGGCGACGCCGCAGTCCGTGTTCCCCGACGACCCGACGGGTGAAGACGGAGCGCGAAGGTCCGTTTTCTGGTCCGGAGTTGACGTTCGAGTGTCCATGCGAAAGCGCAGGTCAATGGCCGAAAGTGGCCGAGATCACCAGTTCGGTGAACGCCCTCCAGAGCGGACGTTGGAGTCATCAACGGCAGCTTTCCGGCAGGCTGGGTGAATGCGTACTTCCGGCCACAATCCGTCGTTCGTTTTAACCGCCGACGTGACACCTCGGCGACTGCTTTCAACTAGATAACGGACCATCACAAGGCGAGATGAGCAATGGGCCAGTTGACTTTAGCCAGCGACCTAATTGTTTAGAAAGCTTCCAGGTTAAAAAAACTTGAGCACAAATATCCGAATCAAGTTTTGAAACCTTGTAGGGTTGTCAGTTCGGAAGCTCACATTTCGAATGCGAGAATAACCGGCCAGCTTAGAAGATGTCGCCTAGTCTTGGAGGACCGCCGCGCAGTGCGAAGATTTTCTCCACCGCGGATATCTCTGTTTGACGGGGAGCAAAAATGGCTAAGGTGTCATCCGCTGAAGTTATGAGAGCAGCCGGTTATGCCTTGAGGACTTGGGATAGGAACCCTGACTGGCTTGAGTCTCGCGCTGAGGATGTGCCGCCTCAAGTAATCGACGTCGTCAAAGCCGCGCCCATGCGGGATCTTTACACGTGTTCAATAGGAAAGTTCCGGGCGGCGCTGCGGGTTGTTGGCAACTCGTCCGCGCCCACGCGGAAAGGGGAGTGTATGACACGTCCAGGACTATCTCGGCCCCCGCGACGCATACCGCATCGTCAGCATTCAGCCGGACGCATCTGGCTCGCGATCGGCATTTCGCTCGCTGAACTCTACTTGACGCAACTGGCGTGCGCGGGGGGCATCCTGCCAAAGGGCGGCCGTTACGTCGCCGGCACCGGTACGATAGTGGGCACGAGCAATGGACTGGTGATCACACAACCTGGTTCGACACGCGGTGTGATTGACTGGAACAGCTTCTCGATCGGCGGGAACAACAGCGTGACGTTCGATAACGGCACTGGCGCGACGCTGAACCGGGTGACGGGTGGTTCACCCTCCGCCATCCTCGGCAGGCTCAGCGCAACGGGCAGCCTGTATGTGATCAATCCGCAGGGCGTCGTCGTGGGGCCATCCGGTACGGTGACGACGGGCGGACGCTTCGTTGCATCCACACTGGACGCACGCGACAGCGCGTTCATGAACGGCGGCGCGCTTATTCTGTCGGGCAATTCGGACGCAAGCGTGATCAACCTCGGCAAGATCGGTTCGACCGGCGGCGACATATTCCTGATCTCGCGACGCGCCGTGATCAACGCTGGCACTATCACAGCGCCGAACGGCACGGCCGAACTGGCCGCCGGCGAACAGGTGCTGCTGCAGGACTCGGCCAGCAGCAAACAGGTGCTCGTGCAGACCGGCAGCCAGGGTACGGTCGTCAACGGCGGACGCATCGCAGCCGCGCAGATCAGCCTGCAGGCCGCCGATGGCAACGTATTTGCGCTCGCCGGCGGTGGCACGCGCATCCGGGCGACGGGCACGGCGAATCGCGACGGCCATGTGTGGCTCGTCGCCGACAGAGGTCGGGTCGAGCAGTCGGGCGTGATCATGGCCACCAACGCGGACGGCAGAGGCGGAACGGTCGATACCGACGCGGCGCAAACGGCGTTCGGCGCCACGGCAGCCGTGCATGCGGGCGAATGGAATCTCTCGACGCCCGCCTTCACGATCGACCAATCCGCTGCACGCGCACTGGGCGGCAGCCTGAATTCGGGCACTTCCGTCGCTGTGACCACGACACACGCGACAGGCGCGACGGGAGACATCGGCGTCGCATCGAACCTGAGCTGGAGCGGTCCCGCTTCGCTGACGCTCGCCGCGTACCGCGACGTGTCGATCGGGAGCGGCGCGAAGATCGCGAACCAGGGCGCTGGCAATCTCAGCTTGCGCGCCGACGCAACCGGCATCAACAACGGCGGCAGCGTCACCAACCACGGCACGCTCGACTGGTCGAAGAGCACCGGTACGCTGAGCGCTTTCTACGACATGAACGGCAGCTACGTTGCCGGTACCCAGCTGAGCAACGCGGCATGGGTGCCCCCCGCATTCAGCGGCCTGGTTAAGCAGATCACCGCGTACAAGCTTGTGAACTCCGTGACCGATCTGACGAACGTCGCCAAGGATCTCAGCGGTAACTACGCGCTCGGCAGGAACATCGATGCGAGCGCGACGAGCAGCAGCCCCTTCGCTCCAATTGGCAACGTCGACACACCGTTCACTGGGCAGTTCGACGGACAAGGCAAGGCGATCACCTCGCTCACGCTGGGCGGGTATCTGGTTTACTCCGACGATCAGCCACAGCCACTAGTGGGCATGTTCGGCGCGATCGGTACCCAGGGCGTCGTACGCAACCTCGACATTTCGGGCACGGCGAACTCGGCTAACGTGAGCGGGCTTGTAGGGTTCCCGAGCTTCGATATGGGCATACTCGCCGGCCTGAACAACGGTACTGTCGTGCGCGTGAACACGGCCGGCACGGTGGCGACCAGGAATCCCAGCGCGAGCCTTCCGGTCGACTTTTCGATAGCCGGTGGGCTCGTGGGCGTCAACGCCGGCTCGATCCTGCGTTCTTCGAGCAGCGCCGACGTAAGCTCGGGCGGGGTGCTCGGTGGACTGGCGGGCGCGAATAGCGGCCTGGTCAGCCAGTCGTTCGCCACGGGAGCTGTCGCATCGTCGGGTTATGTCGCGAGGGGCGGTGGCGGCCTCGTCGGCTCTAACAGTGGCACGATCAGCCAGTCTTATGCAACCGGCTCTACATCGTTTCCGGGCTGCCGCTCCGGTTCGCAATGTGGCGGGGCCGCCCTCGTCGTCGATAACTCGGGAACAATCACCCAGTCATTCGCAACCGGTCCGGTGAACCAGCCGTTGTATGGACCGATCGGCATCGCGCGGTCCAATTCAGGCACGATTACGAACGACGTGTACTGGAACACCAACACCACGGGCGCCACAATCGGCGTCGTATACGGTACGCCGATTCCCACGGCGAACGGACTGACCACCGCTCAGATGAGCACGCCGACATCGTTCGTGGGGTATGACTTCAGCCCGACAGGGGTGTGGGCGATGCCTGTCGGCGCGACGCATCCGGTGCTGCGCTGGCAACTGGCGCAATGACACACGCGGAGTCAGTCAGTAGGGCTGTTAGCGAGCTTTCGACGCGGGATGATCTTGCCCACGAACTTGCGTCAAGGCACGCGTCCGCAAAGGCCGCGAACACGCCAACGATTTCGCCTCACGACTGTCCGCTGTGCTCGGAGACGAGCCGCGCAGGTCGCAACCGGGCGACTGGCTGAATCGGGTCGGGTGCCGTCCGCTGGCAGGGTGAAAAAGTTTGCGACCGACCCTGAGACAGTTAGGGCTTGCACGCGGAAAAATCCCATAACTTTAGGCAATTGAAGTCTGCCGTTAGTTTCCTAAAGTTGCGGGATTTTCTGCCAAATCTCTGGATTTTTTTCAAGGATGGACTATGCTCAAACCATTATGGAGTGGGCTCGCGACCCGAACCTCTACCCGCCGTATCTGCGCTCCCGGATCGGGCGCGGGTTGGGCGTGGGGTCGCGCACTGCTTACAGACCTTGGCGTGATATCCAAAATGCGGGCACCCGAGGCACCGCTGGTTGCGGGCACGGCATACGCATAGACCGGCGCTACGAGATTCTCGACCAACGAGCCAAGACTTACTTTTTCCTTCTAGAACGGGTGTCGACGATAGTTGACATCAGAGAACGCTGGCCGATCCTCGATATTGATAGCACCCTGCGACTGTCCTGTAAGTTCGGTGTCAACCATCCGATACGCGACTTTCTTCCCGAGCCGATCACTGTCGATTTCCTCATCACAGAGATGGGCCCGGAAGGGCCGGAATATCGAGCTGCAGCCTTGGCGGAAGACACTCATCGACTGAGCGTAAAGAATCAACGACTGAAGCAAGTGGCCCAGCAGTGGTGCAATGATCACGGAATCGGCTGGACTTTGGTTGACACTTCCCGGCTCGACAGAACCGTGTACGATTCACTACTCTTCATACGGGGTTGGTACCGCCACAGGTTTGTACCCGATTCCGTGATCGCCGACAGGTTTGCCCAATTTTTCATGAGCCATTATCGGAGCAACCTCGTTCTCAACGAGTTGGTCGAGATGGCCCGAAAAAATATGCGCCTTCGGCCAGATACCGCACTGGACGTGTTCCGGTATTGCGCGTGGTGCCGTCTCATTCCTATCTCTTTGACAGGCCATATCGCGAAAAACTGCCCAGTGATCTTGCAAGCGGGCGACAGTGATACCTGATTTCGAACCGAGACCGACCTCGAAGCCACGCCCCGGAATGGTTTTGCGCGTGACCGAGAACAACGTGTCTCGCTTTCTGCGCCTGACACATCTGTTCGACGACTGTGCTTACGCAATGTGGGTAGGCGAGCCCAATGAAGCGCGAACCGCACGGCGGCCCCGGAGACTCACGCTTAGCGAACTTGATCTCTTAATGAAGAATCGCAAAGCAACCTGGGGTCAGCTTCGCCTTCCGCCTGACCTACTTAACGTCCCGGACAAAGACTCGCTTGGCTGGAGAACACTCGAGCATCTCTGGGATCAAATCAAGCCTTTGATCGTCGAGTTCAGAGACCCCTACAACCTGAGTCGGCTACGGTTTAGCAGCCTGATTGCGCAGCACGCTGAACTCATACAAGGCAGCGCAACTACGCTCAAACGCTTGGTGCTACGGTACTATTACTTCGGAGGAACAAAAAACGCACTTCTTCCGCTCGCGCCTGGAACCAGGCCTAACCAACGCCAAAAAAACAAGGAAACGCCTCAACACCGACGCGGTCGGCAGTCAGTCAGTTCCAGAAAATACGGCGCCAACGATTTTGTCGTTTCCGCGTCTGATATTGAAGACATGTGTTGCGTGCACTCAAAACTTTGTCTGCATGGATCCAGCACGGTTTCCTATGCATACGACAGATATCTAGCAGATGAATTTCGGCGCCGCCACCCGGAAGAATACGCCGCCTATATCAATGAACAACGCTCAGAACCCGTTACCTTAAGACAGTTCCGCCACTACACGAAAGAGGCAAGAGCGCCTGACGACGAAACGCAATCGAAACGCGCGGCAGCCCGGCGCGATAGCAGCGGGACCTTGCAGGCGGCTAGCCCAGGAGACATAACAGAAGTAGACGCAACTGGCGGCAGGATATTTCTCGTGGAGCAAGGTAAGCCAGAGGGACCTGCCTGCAAATGCATCATATACATTGCCATTGATCGGTGGAGCCGGTTTATAACGGGACTCTACGTCTCATTGAAACCCGCTTCCTACGATGAGTTGCGCTATCTGCTACTCGTCTGCATGACTCCGAGAGAAGCGCGTTTTCGCGCGATGAACGTCAACGTCACGGACAAGGTTTGGCCCTATGGACGAGTGAGCGCAGTGATGACATTCGATCGGGGTTCGGACTTTCTTGCCGAATCAACCAAGCAGGCAGCAGCCGATGACCTGCGCATTGAACTAGCATATCTGCCACCCTTATGCCCTGATGGCAAAGCCATCGTTGAACGCGTAATTGGTGTCCTCAAAAGACGATTTGCCAGTCGGAGACTTAAGGGATCGTATAAAGACCGACCACTTGACCCGAAAACAAAAAGAGTCGCGCGCCGGGCCCGAAGCGCCGCCGCCTATACACTTGCAGAAGTCTACCGGATTCTTGTAGATGAGGTGGTGCAACACAATAGTCGGCCACATCCTGCACTGAGACGACGCAAGGTATTGGCGCAGGCAACCGTGCCGCCAACCCCGATGCAGGCGTACCTTTGGGGACTTCAAAATCTTGGTGGGGTCCACTCTCCACCGCTAACAGACGCTGACTACCAGCGACTGCTGCTTGCATCGGGTACGGGATACATTAAGAACGGCGGTTGCCAATTTTTAAGGCGCTCTTATATCCCTGTCAATTCCGAAGCTCTGGTCATAGCAGCAAGATCGACAAAACGTTCGAAGGAAACAAGCGTCCGGTACGACCGGACATTCCCACATTTTATCTATATTCCTACGACCGGGCCCGAGTGGGCGAAGTTCGAAATGACGCCAGAGTCGGCGGAGGAGCTACGCGGTATGTCCCTGGATGAGGAAGAAGCACTGTCGGGTACCAGCTCGTATCTGTGGGCAGAAGCAGACACCACCGCTCGCAGAGAGCGGGTCCAGAACGTATCAGCTGCATCAAGTCGCTCGACCGCCAAACGCAAATCTGCTTCGCAGATACAGAGCCAAGCAAGCGGCATGCGGGAGCGCGAAACAGCAGATATCAAGCAGCGTTTAACTAAAAACAATTCCGGCCGACTACCCGACGAACGAACCGACAGCCACTGCTCCGCCGGAGTAGACTGGCAGTCGGCCTATCGCGAGGAACAGCGGAAAACGGTGGCCGCCATCCGAAAGCAAAGGAAGGCGAAATGAAAACGGTTACTCGTGTGGACGCACGATATATGCCTACCGGCGTGCGTCGTTTCGACGGCCACCCTTTCATCGAGGCGCTTCCTCCGTTGCCGGACACAAAGCAGTCTCTTCTTTTACAGTTATCCAACTATCCCGATCCGCCCACCGGAAGCCTTCGACAAGCATCCGAAATCGTTCGAACAATGGAACTCTCGACCTTGTCGGACGTCGTCTATCCATTTCCGGACTATGCCGAAAGTGCACTTGACCTGAGCAAGATTATCCGGGAATCGTACGTGGCCCGGAACCCCCTTAACGCCATCGACATCCAACGACGGCATGCACTCGCCAGTAACTGCGCCGACGGCGTGCCTTTCCCGGCTGACTGGAAGTCGTCCGCCCAGGGACATTTCATGATGGCTATCACTGGAATGGGAAAAAGCACATTCTGGAATGCTTTTTCACTCCATTATCCGCAGGTCATCAACCACGCTGCTTACGGCAATCATCCGTTGCTGGCGCGACAGATTGTCTACATTGTGCTGAGTGTGCCACACGATGCGACTCTGAAGGGTCTTTGCATTCAGTTCTTTGATGAGATAGATCGTATCCTCGGCGATACCGAGTACAGCAAGGCCGCCAGGTCAGCTCCCTCGATCTCATTGATGGTTGAACTCATGGGCACAGTTGCCACAGCCGTCTCGCTCGGGCTAATCGTCATCGATGACGTGCAGAACCTTCGCGCCGCTAAAGGGACGACAGCCGAGTTTTTGCTAAATCTCTTCAGTGCAATTGTCGAACGCCTTGGAATATCCCTATTCCTGATGTCGACACCCGCCATCGACAAGGTTCTGGTTAACATAGTCAGGAATACACGAAAGTCGGCGTCATCCGGATGTGTGTACATTCCCCCCATGACTAGAAGAAGCAATCTCTGGAAAGACTTTACCGAAACCTATTGGACCTATACGTTTGTTAAAAGGAAGAAGAGACTGACCGACAGCATACGAGACGCATGGTGGGATGCCTCGGCTGGGGATACTGCCTTTGCGGTTCTGGCCTTCATGCTGACTCAACAGAATGCCATCGGCGGGACTGTCGAAGAGGTCAATGAGCAGGGTTTCCAGCGTACGACGGCCACCAACCTGGCAATCCTGCAACCCGCGATCGCCGCATTGCGTAGCAGGAGAATATCCACACTTCAGCGATTCGACGATCTGCTTTTCGGCAAGGAATATTGGGACCTGATGCGCCGGATCAAGACGGAGCCTGCGGTGGAGTCGTCCGTCAAGGACGAATTCGACGAAGTCATTGAAACGGCAAAAGAAAGTCAGCAGTCTCAGACGAAGAAAAAAGCGAAGAAATCGCAAAGTCAAGACACCGACTTTAAGTCTCCTATTGAAGATCCTTTGCTGAAATACGAGTAAGAACGGAGTCCTTTTTATTTGGTTTCGACAAGGGTGCCGTCATTTGAAAACGGAGATAGCGTGTCTGCTCCACCTTTCGGGCTTCCGCACTGTCCTGATGAGATTCTCGGCTCGTGGCTGTCACGGCTCCGGCTTCACAATGGCGACGGATGGTGGCGCGTCGCCTTGCGCAATGCGGGTTATGGACCGCGTTCGGACGAACATGTGTTCGACATCCCAAACCACTCACCCTCTTTGGATACACTCCTCCGCAGCGTCGGCATGGCTGGCGTGGAGCACGCGTTGCTAGATCTCACGACATTGCCCTACTGGCTCGCTTTTGACGCCGCGCCGTCAGAAAATGGTCCGCTACCTGGTACCACGTTAAATGTCCTGCTTGGTACACGCCGAGGGATTGTACGGAATGTGTCGGCCATGGCGCGGCGATACAGAGCGCGGGTCGGCATCCGGTTATGCGCCCGGTGTCTGGTTGACGACGTCCGGGTGTTTGGCGAGCCTTACTGGCATCGGACGCATCAATTGCCGAACGTGACTTGCTGCCCGGACCATCGGATCCGCCTTCTGAATTGCTGCCCTCGCTGTGGCCGCGTCTACATAGTTGGCGAAACCGGTCGCTTCCCTCTACCGAAAATGCACTGCGAATGCGGCTGGGATCTCAGCGAAACGGGGCATTCGATCGCTGAGACGGACATCCGGTACAAGTTGGCCGTGGTCAGCCGCGACGCCCTCCTTTTGAGCCCCCCTCTTTGCAGCCGCTCACAGATGCGCGATTTCCTCCGAAAGCGCATGCATTCCTGTGACCTTGCCCACATTATTGAGCGCGCGTACGGGCAAGCTGCTCTCTCGCGCAGCTTGCCGCGGACTGTTCGAGCTTATGACGATCGGTTATGGCTCCCCCTTTCCCATCATTTCTCCCAACTTCGCGCGCCGGACTGTTGCGCCCTACTAGCAGCGATGGACGTCAGTCTCTCGGTCGCCCAACGTTCCGCCGCAAACATGGAGGAGGTCCGGCGCGAGCGCGAGGATTGCGGCAGACCGCGTACCGTTCCGTCTGTCGAAAATGCACGTGAGACAATGATGGCGCGTGCACGACACTGTCCAGGTCAGCGCGCATCAGCAGACAGCCTGAACTACTGGGTGCTGCGCCTGCTCGACGCCGACTGGCTTCGCCAGCAGTTTCCGCAAAGCCGCTTTACCTTAGTTCCCTCTGTGCGGTCCGACCGCGACTGGATTTCCCGATCTGCCACTGTCGGGACAACCGACGGTAGAACAAGGACATATCGTTGGAGGTTGATTGCCCAGAGCGTGGCCGGGCGAAGGGCGGCCGTAAGAGACAGCACCTGGTTCGAAGGCCAGCGTTGTGAGTATTTCAGCCTCCGTCCAGATACCCTTGTGCGTCCGCACGACCAGACAGTACGCCAGAAACCGAAGATAAATACGACGGCTGTCGCCCGGCATGCCAGGGCCTTACGTGTTGCATTGAAAACGACACTCGACGACGGACCCCACGTGCGTGTGACGGTTGCCGGGCTCGCGGCACTGGCCGGCATCACACTGCCGATGGCAAGGAGTACCCTATCGAAGGACCGCGTCCTCGCACTCGAAATCCGGTGCGCAAGGAAGATGCAGTCCAGCGTCCGCCAGGAGTATGGCCGCCAGGGTGCTCGATGAGTAGAGAGAAGCAGCAATCAGTTCAATGAACAAATGGAACGTATATGTGATGACTGATCTAGTACACGGCTGTCGGTAGCGAAGGCGCTCGCGAACCTGGTTAAAGCAGAACCGGAAACGATATGACCGAAGTCGCGTTGCGTCTGTTCTCCCAGGCCATTTACCAGACATGAACCTATGAGAGCAGTTCAAAATCGATGCAGCTTCCCTTCACATTGCCGCCCTACCCGGACGAAATTCTCGGATCATGGCTGGCGCGAAACGAATTACACAACGGAAAAGGTGCCTGGCTCGCTCTCCTACAAGAACTCGGCTCAGGTGTTGAAGAGTGCTGCTTCTTCGATATTCCCGACTACTCACCAGAGTTGGCTGCACTGCTCGAGGCATTAGGCGCCCCGAGCTACCAGCAGGTTCTTCTGAACCTCACGACCGTACCCTATTGGCTCGCGTTCGACGCTGCACAACCCGAGCAAGGGATCTTGTCGGGTACAGAAAACGTCCCCCTCCTCCATGGACAACATGACCGGTTGGTACGAAATCCCCGATATCTCATCAAGGACTACCGTTCCCAAGTGGGGATCCGGTTTTGTCCAGTGTGCCTCACCCAGGACATCCGTGCTGTCGGCGAGCCCTACTGGCATCGTGTGCATCAACTGCCCAACGTGACGATATGTCCTGAGCATCGGGTTCGCCTTCTCTCGAATTGCGAACGGTGCACAAGGAGATGCGCGCCACAACATGAGCGTCGTATTCTTTTGCCCCGGTTAGCATGCATCTGCGGCTATGACCTGTCCACAGTCATCATCTCGCCCATCCTTGATGAAGTCCGTCTGAAGCTGGTAGAAATTAGTGTTGACGCCTTGAGAAGCGGCGTCCCCTCGTACGACCGACGGCAGCTCCACGAATTTCTTCTATCCAAGGCAAGTGTTAGCAAACAAAATAAGATCGTTGCGGAGGCGTATGGGGGATACACAACAACAATCCGAGAAGCCGAAAAGCGACAGGTGTCCGATGTTAGGTGGGTGTGGTTCCCGGAATACCGGTACATTACTAGGGTCCGTGCGGTCAATGTCTGTGCCTTGCTGGCTGCGCTCAAACTTGGATTGCCAACGCTAGACTCAATTTCGGAAGTTTCGGTACTACCGGCGGATCGCCGGGACGGGCTACAGATACCGACTGTGCGCCAGGCCCAGGAATTCATATTGCGACGACTTCGAAAAGGCCCTGGAGCATACGTGTGGCACACGACCGACGTTCACTACTGGGTCATCCGGCTTCTTGACCCGAACTGGCTGACGCGTCATTTTCCACAAAAGACAGCGCTCCGTGCACCGCCGTCCATCAAAGACGACCGCGTGTCGATAAAACAAAACTTGGCCGGCAAATGGAGGCTCAAGGAAGTAAAGAGCACGGCGGCCTTCGCGCGGGCACGAGTGCGTGATCAGTCATGGCTACGTGACCAGTGCGCAAAACTTAAGCGGTCGCGCACTCGGAGACAACCTATCAATTCAACCCGTTCGACGAAATCGAACCGGCGTACCCTTCCGCCCGCGAACGTCAGGCACAGGCAGGCCCTTCGAAGCGCCCTCCGCGCCATGCTTCTGGATGAGGGATACCCCGTCACCGTCACTGCCGCTGAGCTGGGAGCGCGAGCGCAACTTGGTTTCTGCATTACAAACAACACATTGAATTCCGATCCGAATTTGCTGGCTGAGGTACGGCAGGCGAGACGCGAACTGCCGTCGCGCCGCATTATGTGGGCAGTACGCCAACTCCAATCGCGGCAGGCTCCGATAAGCGTCGCAGCGGTTGCCACGTGTGCGCGTCTAAGTCGCCACAAATCCTCCTCTGAACTGATCAGACACCTTCTCGGTGACCTGGTTGAGCGACGGAACTAGCCGGCTGAATCGCGGGCTCGCTCAAGGACCTTGCGTCGGACTCGATCACCACAGGGCTGGTATCCGAGTTCGTCACGAGAAAGCCGCTTTCCAATATTGCGCGTGCCGGCTCAGTACGGGAATGAAGCAACGGGCCGCCCGTTGATGCCGACAGCGCGGTCGGAGCGACTGCCACCTCTCCGCGTGTGTCAGAAGCTGGCAGTTGCTCTGGATGTTCCTTGCAGCACCACCCTCCCCCCGAAGCTCGCGCGAGAACCGAATCCTATTGAAACGCAATGCCCGCGCCCGATGAGCGGATGCGGTGTTTGCGATAAATACCCTTATCGCAAATGCGTTCTACGCGACCTAAACTCTTTCCATGCAAAACGCCCCTGTCCCGCTCTACGGGCCGGGGAACGGACCTTCCGGTGGAATGCCCGCTGCCCTGCCCGGCCTCCCCAGCCTGGCTTCGCTGGCCGCGCTGCGCGCTTGGCACGAAGGCCTCACCGCGCGCGAGGCCGTCACACGCTACCTCGCCCATGCCCGCGCCGACGGCCAGTCCTCCCGGGGCGTGATCGCGCGCATCCGCCGGCAGCTCATTGCCTGCGCCACTGCGCGCCAGCGGGACGACCTGGTACACTTATTTACCGGGTCGGCCGACGGCCGCATGGCGTGCGCCGCGCAGGTCGTAACTGCGCTCGATGCACTGCGTACCACCCCCATTCCCATACCGCAACCGGCCGATGCACTCGCCCGGTGGCTCACCCCGCGCACCGCCCGCGCGCTTGCCGCCACAGGCCTCTCCACCCTCGCGGAACTCATGCTGTTCATGCGGCGGCGGCGGCGCTGGTGGTACCCGGTACCGGGACTCGGCACCACCGGCGCGCACGCCGTCGAAGCGTTCCTCGCTGCCCACCCGGAACTCACCGCGCGTGCGGCCCACGTCGTCGCCCGCAGCCGGGCTGAAGGACAACTGCTTTCAGCCTGGCCCCTCATGTCGCTACCCATCTTGCTGCCCGCAACGCTGGACGGATCGCAGGGGCGCTTCCGGGGGCCACGCGAAACTTGCGGTCTCGCCGCGACCAACGACGTCGAGGCGATCGGGGCGTGGCTGGCGCTGCGCGAGGCGCCGCACACCGCGCGCGCCTACCGGCGAGAATCGGAGCGGCTGCTGCTGTGGGCCATCGTCGAGCGCCGGCAGCCGCTCTCGTCGCTGACCACCGAGGATGCGATTGCCTTTCGTGCGTTCCTTCGGCACCCCGTGCCGGCCGCGCGCTGGACCGGGCCGCCATGCGCTCGCTCCTCGCCCGCCTGGCGCCCGTTCGTCCGCAGGCTGACGGCGCGCTCCGTGGCTTATGCGTTGGCCGTGCTGCGGGCGCTCTTTGCATGGCTGGTTGACCAGCACTACGTTGTGCTGAACCCGTTTGCGGGCATGACGGTGCGCGGCGGCGCCCCGCGCACGCCGTTCGATGCGGGACGATCACTCACCGGACGCGAATGGACGACCATGCGCGCCCTCGCCGGACGGGTGGAACGCCATGGCTGGACGGCGTCGGCGGCGCAGCGCCTGCGCTTCGTGCTGGATTTCGGCTATGCGACCGGCCTTCGCGCGCACGAGTTCGTGGCCGCGACGCTCGGCGACATCCAGGTGGACCCGCGCGGCGCGTGGTGGCTTGCGGTGACTGGCAAGGGCACGAAGCCGGGACGTGTGGCGCTGCCGCCGCTCGCACGCGACGCCCTGCGGCACTACCTCAAGTCACGGGGCCTGCCGGTCACGCGAGCCAGGTGGGCGCCGTCCACACCGCTGCTGGGTGCGCTCGATACGCGTCACGACGCTGGCCGGCATGGCACACACGACGAGCTGGGTGAGACCGGTATCAGCGCGGCGCGGCTGCGGCAGGTGGTGGGGGAATTTTTTGAGGAGGCGGCGGACCATGTGGCGGCACGCAATCCGGCCCTGGCCGCGAAGCTGCGGCACGCGAGCCCCCACTGGCTGCGCCATACGCACGCTTCACATGCGCTGAACCAAGGTGTTGAGTTGATCGCGGTACGTGACAACCTGCGACATGCGTCCATCGCGACGACCTCAACGTATCTCCACGGCGAAGATGCGCGGCGGGCACGTCAGTTTGGCACCGCATTCGGTCGAACTGTAGCCCGCGGATAGCACTCGCCAGCAGCGCAACCGTTTTTGCTTTGCGATCTCGACCCGAAGCGGCCACCGGACGTGCGAAGTGGAAGCGGCTGATGGTTAACCGGAAGCGGCCTTTCGTACCCGTTCCGATAGTTCGGCATTCTTAGGCAATGCTCCACAAGCGAATGGCGCGTGGTGATGGTCGCCCCGGCGTCCTGACGCCGCTTTTCACCCGCGCTAGTAAGCCACTTTAAACCGAATAGCAAAAATTCTGTAAACCACTATTCTTTATGCGGGATGGCCAGCGGTTGAGAGGTATTCGAGCAGAAGGAGTCAATAAATTGATCACTAACATATTGCGCCGCGCGTCCAGGGCTATTTGGGTATCGGTCTTACTGCTGACCACCGCTCCTCACGCCTACTCTGCCTCCGAGCAGAAAGAACCACCGGTCCGTGCCGGGCGAGCTGAGCCCGAAACCGCCTCACAAGCCCAGGCTCGGGCGATTCTGATGAAAATGGCGGAGTTCCTTGGCGGGACGCCGAGCTTTCGTGTCGGTGTGCGCAGCGGGTACGACGCCGTGCAGCCGTCCGGGCAGAAAATCGAATTCGGCGAATACCGCACCGTTACGTTGAGCCGGCCCGATCGCATGCGCGTGGAAAGCGAGCGCAGCGATGGCGCAAAAACGCTCGTTGTGCTCACCGGGAAAGAGATCGTTCTGATCGATCTCGCCAGCAAAGTCTATGCGACGGCGCCGCAACCTGGCACTCTGGACGAGAGCATCGTGTATTTCGTCAAGGATCTCGGCATGCGCCTGCCGCTCGCGGCGCTCCTGTTGAACTCGCTGCCTGAAGAATTGCAAGCCCGGGTACGGTCGGTGGACTATGTGGAGAAGACGAGTATCTACGGCACCGCGTCCTATCATCTAGCCGCGCGTACCGACACGGTGGATTTTCAGGTGTGGATAGCAGATGGCGACAAGCCTCTGCTGCAGCGGATCGTACTGACTTACAAAAAGGCGGTGGGCCAGCCTCAGTTCTGGGCGGAATTTGTCGACTGGAATCTTGCGCCCCAGCTTAACGATGAGACATTCTCGGCACTCATTCCCGATGGCCTGCAAAAAGTCGCGTTTGCGGCGCAGCTTCCGCGTGCGTCGCCCACGGCTCGCCAGTCGTCTGCGAAGAAGGGAGCCAAATGATGAAAACAGGATCATGGGATCGTGCCGTCACGGCACTTGTCGCCGCAGTATTTGCGCTGGGCTTGATGAATCAGGCGGAGGCACGAGGCGAGAGAGGCGGTGGTGCTCGTGGTGGTGGCGGCGATGGTGGCTTTTCCCGTGGCGGGGCGGCGTCGTCTGGAGGGTTGTCATCCGGCGGCACAACCGCAGCGCAAGGAGGCGCGAAGCGCGGTGGCGGCCAACAAGCGGCGGCCCAACAAACTCAGGCCTCGCGCCAAGCCACCGCAACTTCAACTTCAAGTGCGAATCAGAGTGCGCGCCAGAGTTCGGCGAGTTCGAGGCAGGCAACTTCCAGTCAAAATCAGGCTAACCGCCAGAGTTCGGCGAGTTCGATGCAGGCAACCTCCAGCCAAAATCAGGCCAACCGCCAGCAGAGCACGAGCGAGAACCAGGCGCAGCGCCAGGCTACGTCGAGCCAGAATCAGAACGCACGACAGACCGCGGCGGCTCAAACGACCAGCCAAAACCAGAGTACGCGTCAATCCACCGCTAAGGAGATGCAAAACACGCGCGCTACGAACGTGACCAACGTGCAGAACAACTACTCGGGCGGTTGCTACGACTGCAACTCGGATTGGGACGGCGGCTCTGCGGCGGCCGGATTTGTGGCCGGGGCAATGGTGGTCGGTGCGGCCGCTGCCGCAACCACACCGCCACCCGCAACCACCACCGTCGTCGCTGCGCCTGCGCCTGTCGCGCCGCCGTGCAACGTCGCCCCCATCGCCGTTAAGGACGTGCCGTACTATAAGTGTGGCGCGACTTGGTACGCGACGGGATATGGGAGCGGCGGCGTGGTGTACACGCAAGTTCCACCACCGCCCGGATACTGATCGCGGTAGCGGCACGACCCGGAGATTGACCGTTAGCCGGGACGGAGCCGACGTTCGAATGTCAGCACGAAAGCATGGGACAGTGACTGCTTATGGCCCAGACTGTGTCAAAACGGCTAGCCACTGGGAATTGACGAAACCTGTCTCGGTGGAGGTCGCGGCTTTTCGATTGCGGCAACCCGCACGTCAGATCACAGCCGGACACATCGCAAAGGCTCAACGACCCCGTACGGGTCTCACGCCCGCATCGCCGTCATAACCGCTTCTAAACCGAGTAGCTTGATCACCCGCTTCATGTTGTACGCCAGCACGTGCAAGCTCATCTCCGTGCTCACCCGCCCGATGGTCCGTGTCAGGAAACGAGTGGCGCCCATCCATGCCTTGATCGTGCCGAACGGGTGCTCGACAGTCTGTCGCCGGATGCGCATCATCTCAGGGGCATGATCAAGTCGCGCCTGCATCTCATCAAGAACAGCTTCGTGTTCCCAGCGTGTCACGCGACATTGGGGACTTGGTGTGCAGTCCCCTTTTAGCGAACATTGCTGGCAATTTGAACTCCAGTAATACTGATCTTCAGGCCGCCCTCAACGGTCGAGTATCGCCAGATGAGCCGCTCGCCTGCCTGGCACCGATATTCATTCGTCTTTGCGTCGTAAATGAAGTCTTCCTTGCCGAAGCGGCCATGAGCCGTTGCGCTCGATGTCACCGTCTTCGGAACGAACACGCTTATTCCAGCCTCATGGCATGCGAGCATCTCCCTCGCTCTTGTAGTAGCCGCGATCCGCAACGACGGTGAGCTCGTCGACGGCCATCTCTGTACGGGCAAGCTTCGCCATCGACGTCAACTATCACGATCAATGCCATCATTGGTAACGACGTGCGCGACGATCAGATGGTGCTTCGTGTCAACCGCCGTCTGGACGTTGTAGCCGACGACCGTTAGCTTGTCGGCTCTCTTCCTGGGGCCCCATCGTCAGCCTGCGACCATGCGTTGGGTCCGTTCGCCGGGGTGTGAAGCCGCATGTGTGGTACCGGAATCTCAACCCCGCCTGATCCATCTTGCGCTTGAGACGGGCGTTAAAAGCGCGCGCCACGCTCCACTGCTGCAGCGGCCGCGTCTTGATCTGCCCTTTCACAACCATCCAGTTAGCCTCAAAACGGTCGAGCCCCCACACTTCGACGGGCGCGAGTATTTCCTTGTGCAGGCGATAATCTTCCTGCAGATCGGCGCCCACTTCCACAATCATGCGCGTGACGTCATCGAGTTCGACGGCGAACGGCACCCGTACCTCGAACACCGCGTTGGCGAAGTCGCGCGACAGGTTCTTCACGGTCTTGATCTGCGAGAAGGGAATGGTGTGAACCGCGCCTTGTCCATCACGTAACCGGACCGTGCGGATCGTCAGGTCCATGACGGTGCCGGCATGGCTGCCGTCAATCTCAATCCAGTCACCGACAGAGATCGTCTCCTCGACAATGATGAAGAGCCCCGTGATCAGGTCGGTGACGAGCGCCTTCGCACCGAAGCCGACTGCAAGACCGATCACACCCGCACCCGCAAGGAGAGGTGTCAGATTGACGCCCAGACTGGCGGCGGCGACGATGGCGGCGAGGGTCGCAACCGTCACGAAAACTGCGTTGCGCACGAGTGGCAACATCGTGCGTGCGCGCACGCTGGGATCGAGTGCCCTGTTGCGCGAACTGCTCGGCCCCAGCGCGTTGAGAATTGCGGTGTCGCAAAGTACCCAGATGAACCAGGCGCCGAAGACCGTCGCGATGACTGTAACCAGCGCATGCTTGAAACTGGGTGTCATCGCACCGTGCTTGATCATCCGTGCGATCGGACCGCTCCACAGTTCCAGTTCGAATTGAATGAACGCCAGCCACATCACGAGGACGACCAGCGTGCTGGCGAAGCGCAAGAGTCGCATCAGGTGCGGCGCGCGCCGGTGTGCGCGCGTGTCTCTTCGACGCGTCACGTGCAGCAGCAGCGCCGACACAAACAGAGTGAGCACGAGTAACAGCGCGCTGACAAGCGACGGCCGCAATACGTTCTCTTCCGAACCGCGCGCATCGATGATCGCAACGACCGAGGCGATCGCGATTAAGAGGATCGGGATGTGCCACAGCGATGCGAGGATATCGAGCGCCTCAGTGGCGAGTTTGTGATCACTCCTTCGGGCATACGGGCGATTGCGTATCAGATGGGTGACGGGCCGGCGGTAGGCGAGTGCGAAATAACCGATCATGACGGCAGCCGCCACGTTTGCGGATGCCGACACGAGCCCGGCGAGATTCACGCCGAGCAGGCCTGTAACGTTCGGGTTGGCCGTCGCGTCGCCTAGCGCGCCACATGCACCAATCGCGAAAAGCGGCCAGCGGCTTTGCGCGAGCAACTGATGTACGGCGACACGCCGGTGTGCCGTGTTGAACGCCGAGAACACGATCAGGCAGATCGCCGAGAAGAGCGAACCCGCGACTATCGCCATGATCTCGCGCAGTTTCAGCAACGCCTCTTCGGCCTTGCCGCTCTTGCACAGGATCACGAGATCGTCCGCGTAGGTCACAATGCGACTGCCAAGACTGCGCTGAAGTCCGAGCTTCTTCCACGCCAACACAAACCGGCGCATGTACACATTCGCCAGCAGTGGTGAAATGGGTGAACCTTGCGGAATGCCGCGCTTGCTGTCTTTAGCTTCGGTCGTACGCTTCTTCCTGCCTCGGTTATCGGTTTCTTCTACGGAACATTCCAGCCACATCCTGATCAGATGCAGCACACGCCGATCAACGATGCGTCGCGCGAGCGACAACATCAAATCGGCGTGCGGAATACTTCCAAAGTAGTCCGCGAGATCGGCGTCAACAACGTCCGTGTGCCCTCGATGCAACCGTTCCTCCACCTCGATCACCGCCTGCTGGGCGTTTCGCCCCGGGCGGTAAGCGTACTGCTCTGGCGGAAGGTCCGCTTCGAAGATCGGTTCGAGCACCAGCATCGCTGCTGTCATGCACACCCGATCCCGCAAGGTCGAGATGCCCAGTGGTCTCAGCTTGCCATTGGCTTTCGGGATAAACACTCTTCTGATAGGGTCCGGCCGGTAACTCTCCTGCCTGAGCGCAAGCGCCAGTTCACCGAGCCACTTCTGCACCCCGTACGCTTCGACCTCCGCGAAGTCTTGCCGGTCGACACCCGGCGCGCCCCTGTTCGAGCGACACTGGGCATACGCATGCGCCAGCACATCCTCGCGATAGATTTTGTCGTACAGCGCGTAGAAGCGATACCCGGCTTCAGCCTTCGCTTTCGCGTGTAACGCCATCTGCAGCTTCTGAACACTAATCGGAGTTGATAGGTTGCCCAATCTCCAGGTCCCTCACCACGTATTGCGTCTGTCTTGAACTGAGGCCCCTTTCCTCCACCGGCATTACCCGGCTTCATCGGTACTACGGGCCTCTCCGCCATCCCAAGGCGCCCGGCCTGTCCCTCACGGGCATCCGGTTGATCATCCCTGACCACGCCAAGGGACTTCCCGTGTTGCGTGCGCTTCCCTTGTGTACATGCTGTCGCCACTACCCCGGCGCAGCGACTGGGCGTCCTGCCTGCTCGTTCACCCAGCCGTATCAGCCTTCCCCGATATGGCAGTCAGGTCGGCCTGCGCATCGTCGTTTTCGAGGCTTGCTCGGCGTTCACTCGCGTTACGGCCTGCACACTCGCGCTGTCACCGTATTTCGTGACACGCTTCACCGAAGGCTTCAACCGCTTCGTTACCTCCACGGTTGCTCCGGTTGCTTCCGGCCGGAGCAGTTGCCGGGTGGGGATTACACCCACTGGGAAAGCGCCGCCTTTGCACGGCGCACGCCAAACGTCGACGTAGGGACCACGTCGCCGTACCCGATGGTCAGCGCCGTGATTGCGCAGAAGTAGATGGTTTCCCCCATCGGCGAAGGCGTTCGTTTCACCGTCTCCACTGGGTCCCCCATGTAGTACATGGCGAATGTCAGCAGCAGGAACAGCAGCAGAAGGCCCGCAAGGATCGCGCGCAGGTACCAAAGCGTTCTGCCTGATTCCCGCAATATGTCACGTGCTCGCACGCGGACAACCGCGTTGCTTGTTGCATTTCCCATTGCAATGTACCTCCTTGATCGTGCTCGCAGGAACGCCAATGTGTGCGCTGGGCAGAGGTACGGGTGCGCGCAGCGTCATCGGGCGGGGCGGCGTCGCTCGAATATCAGCAACATCAGACAGGCGTAGACCGTGACGGCCACAAAGAGTCCCATACGGACCGCGAACGCCGTGTAGACGTCCTTTCCCGCCGCGCTGTCCTGCACCGATTGGCCCAGCAGAATAATAATGGTGACCAGGCTGTTCAGCCAGAAACCCGGTGAGTAACGCGTTGGGCTGATGCGATAGAGCTTGCGTCCCACCAGCAGGCCAAATAGCAGCATCCACAGGTAGAACATCCACGGGTCCACAAAGAGCCTGAGGGCAAACCAGAACACGATCGCCAGCAGGCCACCGAGCAGCGTAGAGCCAATCAGATCGCGCGCTTCGCTGCGGGCGGTCGTGGTGCAGCTTTGTCGACCGAGACTGACGGACTTCATGATGATCGGCATGTAGCTCGCTGGATCGGTGATGGCGAGCAGATACGCTGGCATCACCACGAGTGCGGCGCGCAGCGCGATGCGCGCCGCCTGCCCGTCGGGCATGGCCTGAGCGGCAGGTTGTGGCACCGTGCTCACGGGCTCGGGAAATAGCATGTGAGTCAATGCCGCCACCAGCACGGCTAGCACAAGGCCCTTCACCAGCGCGCCAACAACCGTCACGGCCAACTGGAAGTCGGCGGTTCCGGCAGCGGAGATCATCGTCAGGCCGGCCACCAGAAAGGTCGAGACCAGATTGTTCCCGCCGCGCAAACCATAGCGAAACGCGAGGAAGAGCATGAGGCCGACTAGCATCACGCCAGCGAACGCGTAATGGCCCAGCACCGGGACAAGGAGCAGCCCGCTGCCCGTGGTCAAAGCCACGACCAGAGCGAACGCTACGCCAGCCTTGAACGACAGTGGGCGGTTTTGCGTCGCGAGAAGAAAGACGGCGAACACCGGCGCGATGACGGGGACCGACAGGTCCAGCGCGAAGCTGATCGTCAGGCAAAGTGCCGTCCCTGTGGCAACGCGTAGCGTACGTCGACCGAGAAGCTGAAGCCTGTGTTCCATAGATGCAGTGGTTAGCCATTCAGTAAAGGTATGAGACCCAGCTCATCACGCGCAGAAACAGGCGACCCAGCGGATTGAGCGGATTACCCGGATCTGGAAACGCCATCACCTCCGCCTGCCCGCCGACACGAACGTTGCGAAGGCGCGCCCTCTCACCCGGCTCGAACTCGACGATGACCGGAAAGCGTTGCGCGGGGCGCAGCCAGTCGCGGCTGTTCTGTACGGTAGGCAGACTGCCGGGCGGCGTGCTCTGCCCCACGCTCACGCCATAGCCGATACTGCGAAGCCGTCCCTCGAAAACTTCGCCCGGTAGCGCGTCCAGCGCAATCGCCACGGGCGTGCCGGGTCGCAGATGCCCCAGATTGTTCTCGGTCATATCAGCACTGACCCACACGTCGCGGATTGCAATCAGCGTCATGACCGGATTGCCCGCCGCTGCGAACTGGCCGACTTCCGTGCGCAGATCCGTGATGACGCCACCTGAGCGCGCCCTGATTTGTGTATTGGCAAGATCGAGTTCGGCCTTTTCCAGCGCGGCGCCCGCGCTGCGCAATTGTGCGTTCTCCGCCTCATTGCCGCCCTGCTGCTCGCGAGCCCGCTCCACTTCGGCACGCGCTGCGGCGACCTGGCTCTGGGCCTGCTCGTGGGTCGCTCGCGCCACTTCGAGGCGCCGCAGCGAGACGGTGCCCTCATCCTCGCGATACAGCCTTTCGAGCCGCTCGCTGTCCTGGCGTGCCTTGACTTCATTCGCGATAGCCGCGCGCAACGAGGCGAGCGCCGCATCGATCCCGGCCGTGCTCGCGCCGATCTGCCGGCGCGTCGACTCGAGGTCAGCCCGCGCGCGATCGACGGCGATCCGGTATGGCACGCTATCGACCTCGAAGAGCACGTCGCCCGCCTTGACTTCCTGGTTGTTATGCACGAGGACGCGGGTCACTCGCCCCGATGCTTCCGCGGCGACGGATACGACGTAAGCCTGAACGCGCGCCTGTTGCGTATAAGGGGTGAAGCGATCGGCAAGCAGATACCAGATCAGGCTGACGACGATCACGCAGACTACCCACTTCACCGCTTTGCCCGACGGGTCGGCGGCAGGCGCCGGCGGCTTCGGCGGCGTGACGGCGGTGGGCTCGGGCTTGTCGCTCATTGGAACGAAGCTCCAGACGAGCTGGCGGCGGCGGATGGCGCATTCGACTCGTTGAGCAAGTCACCCCAGTCAGTACGCTGCTGCATCTGCTGGCGCGTCGCGGGATCGACGAGCGGCTGTTCCGAGTACCAGCCTCCTCCGAGCGCCTTGTAGAGCGCAATCAGACCGCCCACGGCGTTGCCGCGGTTGACGATGTACGCGTCCTGCTGCGCGAACAGGGCACGCTGCGCATCGAGGACCCGCTGGAAGTCGGAGTACCCTTCCCGGTAGATCGTATTGGCGAGCTTGAGCGAGCGCTGCGCGGCCCGCTGCGCGTCGTTCAGGATCGTGTCGCGCTGCCACGCGGCGATGATTGCCGTGGCGGCGTCGTCGGCCTCACGGGCCGCCTCGCGCACGGTGTTCTGGTAGGCGACTGTCAGCTCCTGCAGCCGGGCGTCCTGCACGCGCACGTTGTTGGCTATCTTGCCGTGATCGAACAGGTTCCACGTGACGCTCGGGCCGGCGACCAGGGCCAGCGTGCTCGGTGCACCAGTGAGCGAACTGGCGCTCCACACAAGGGAGCCCAGCAACGACACGGACGGGTAAAAATCGGCCTCGGCCACGCCGATGAGCGCGGACTGCGCGGCCATCTGCAATTCGGCCGCGCGTACATCCGGGCGGCGCAGCAAAAGATCTGCCGGCACATCCTGCAGTACGGCCCGGTCCACGAGCGGCACCACTTCTCCTTTGCCCGGTTGGACATTCAGTTCCGGCAACGGGCCGGGCGGCCGCCCAAGCAGCACGGATAACGCATGGTGCGCGAGTACGATCTGGCTCTCGAAGTCGGGGATGCTGCTCAGCGTGCTGAGATACTGCGTCTTCGCCTGCTGGAGATCGAGTTCATCGGTCTCACCGCTTTTGAAGAGCTTTTGCGCAATCTCGTAGCTGCGCTTTTGCAACTGGGCGTTCTCGCGCGCAATGCGCAGGCGCGCCTCGGCCGTGCGTAGCGTGAAATACGTATCGGCGACCTGTGCGTGCAGCAGGACCAACGCGTCATCGCGGTTGGCTTGCGCCGCGAAAAACGCGGCGTTGGCAGATTCGATTGCGCGGCTGAAGCGCCCCCAGAAATCCAGCTCCCAGCCGACACTGAAGCCCGCCCCGTACTGCCACTAGCTGCCCGAGCGCGGATTGAATCCATCCGAGCGTTTGCGCGCCGAGTACAGCACGTCGGCCTTGGCCTGTTGCACCTGCGGATAGCGGCCCGCGACCGCGATGCCCAGGTGGGCGCGCGCCTCGAGCACGCGCAGGCCGGCAATCTTCACATCGCCGTTGTTGGCATCGGCCTGCGCGATCAGACTCTCGAGGTTCGGGTCCGCGAATATCCGCCACCTTTGCCGGATGTCAGGCTGGGTTGCCTGCTGTGTGACCTGCTCGATTGACGCGCTGCTCCAGTGCTCGCTCCAGGACTCATGCTGCGGTTGAAAGTCCGGGCCAACACGCATGCATCCGCTCAGACAGCCGGCCGCGATCAGCAGCCAATGTGCGCGCGCGTTTTGGGCCGCGACGGACACGGATTGGCCCCGGCATTCTCAGGTCTGTTGTTCTTCTTCCAACCGCTCGGGCTTTGCCTGGTCTTTGACCCAACGCCAGAACAGCTCGTAACCGACTGCAAGCATCACGGGACCGATGAACAGACCGATGACACCACCTGTGACCATACCCCCGAGTGCGCCGATCAGCACCACAGGCATGGGAACAGCGACGCCGCGGCCGAGCAGCAATGGCTTGAGCACGTTATCGGCAAGCCCCGCGACGAACACATACACCGAGAAAATGATCGTCATTGCGCTCACACCTTGGGTGGCAATAACGAAGACGATCACGGGCACCGTGATCAGCGTGGCTGGCAACTGCATGATGCCTATCAGCAGCACCGCGAGCGCAAGCAGCCCCGCACCGGGAACACCCATGACCACGAACCCGACACCGATCAACAGCATCTGGATGAACGCGATCCCGACCACGCCTTGGGCGACCGCCCGAATGGTAGCCGTGCAAAGATCGGTGATCTGCGGGCCGTTCTCAGGGCCGGAGATGCGTGAGGCAATCTGCACCGTGCTGGTGTGGCCTTTCTCGCCGTACGCCATCAGGATGCCAGCGACAATCAGGGCGACGAAGAATAGCAGCAGCCCTGCGCCGAGCCCGGTAACCGTTCCAAGCAAAACGAGACCGGCATCCTTGAGCTGTGGCGCGAACTTCAGCGCAAGACCCGTGAGGTCGACAGAAGCCTGCTGCCAGAAGTCGTACACGCGCTGGCCAATCAGCGGCCAGCTGGCCACCGAGTCGGCGGGTGGTGGAATGCTGAAGCTGCCGCTTTTGAAAACGGTCATCGCATGGTCGACCGATTCGGCCACCGCGCCCCCAAGCAGATAGGTCGGCACGAGGATGACGCCAAACGCGATGAGGATGATGAGCGTGGCGGCCAGGCCATCCTTGTTGGCGAGCCTACGCCGGAGTCTGACGTGAAGCGGATACAGCGTGATCGCGAGGATCAAAGCCCAGACCATGAGGTTCAGGAACGGGACGAAGATCCGGAAACAGAAAATGGCCAGAACAGCAACGAGTCCAGCACGGATCAGCACGTCGAGCAATTCTCTGGACAACACCCGTTGGGTAATCGGTGTCGGCAGCATAACTTGTCTCCCGGCAGGACGGCTGCGCACGTGCTGGAATCAGGCCTCGATAGTCTTGTGTTGCGTTGCGGTGCCGGCGTCAGATGTCGAGCTTGCTGACTTTGGTGCCTTCGAAGCTCAGATTGGCCATCAGGCCGGAGTTCGTCAGTACGAAACCGACGATCGGCGCACCCGTCGAGGCGGTGTCGAGCTGGCCATTGGCGCCCTGCTTCGCCACCGCTACCGAACCATCCACGCCCGCTGTCCAGCCCTTGTCGCTCGTGCGGAATTTATCGAGCGCCTCCTGGGTCATGAACATCAGGATCACTGCCTTGGACTGGGCGCCTATCTGCAATCCGAACGAGGCGGTACTGGTCTTGTAATAACCGACGGACGTGCCTCCCACGCGTAGTGCCCCTTCGCCATATTCGCCACCGACCACGAGACCCGCAGCGATCACCGATGGAAAGACGAGAATGCCCTTGGCCTTGCTGGCCTGTGCCTGTGCGCCCGGCGTCGAAGTAAACAGCTTGCTGAGGGCGCCGTCGACGCCGGCATCTATTTCCTTGCGCTTGCTGGCCGCTTCGTTCGGTGTCGAAGTTGTGCTGCACGCAGCCAACGAACTGGCCAGTGCGATCGCCGTTAGCGAAAAGAAGGTACGACGGTTCATGAGACTCTCCTCGGTTGAAGTTTGGCAGATTGGGATCTGGCGCGCCTGAGAACTCTTGTCTACATCCTTCGAAAACCACGAACTGACGCTGGCTTGCGGCCTGCCCGGAGGCAGCTGCCAATATCACCGCTGGTATTGCCACCTGCCCCACTGCCCGCGCGGAAACCGACCCGCGTATTGCTGTTACGTGTCCACCACGGCCCCACCACAGCGCCCGCGCCATCCGGTGACTGCTGACGCGAAACATGAACATCCAGCGTCTGGAGTCTCTCCAACCGCTTGCGCGCCTGGCGGCAATGGTTGGCTGGCACGCGCCGACAAAGCAACGATGACGAAGAGAGGCGGCAGCGGCTTCATTGCATTCACCTCCATCGGGTTCTCGCGCTTCGAAGCGCGCAGGCGAGTCAATGTCGTGGCGGGAAACTTATTAGCTCTGGAAGATCGAACGAAGTGGGCTCGAGATCAAAGGTAATGTCAAACCGGCATGAATGGACCATCGCCCTCAACAGACCGGTTGACATCGCCCTGGAATCGCCGAACAACAATACGTCGAGTTAAGACTAGGCCCGATGCCCGCCGGCAGGTATTGGACCTTGGTCCTATGTCACGCGGGACCCGACACTCTGACGCCGATCACCGTCGCAAACGCAAACGCACCGAGACAAACTGAAGCCGCGATCCCCAACGACAATACACGGCAATCGCTATCATCCCGATCCTGCTCTGGGCAAAAGCCCTGGCGATTCGCGGCAGTTTCCCGATTGGCGCCCTCAACATTTAGTCTGCGTCGTCTTTTCCGCGGCATGCGCGTGCAGCGCGGGAGGCTTCGCGTTTCCGCCATTTCTCTCGAGGAATTTGCAGGCATTGACCGCCTCGTATTCCGATCTCCACCGGGTAAGTCGCGGCGGGAAGAATGATCGCGACGAGATCGTCCGGACATAGCGCAATGGGCCCGACGAGTTGGTCGAGGGTCGCGGGAGAAACGGTGGCCGCCGCGCCGGTGTCCGCGGCGGGAGCCTGCGCAAAGGACACCGTGATCACATCGCGCAAACCGCCAGCATGGCGGCAACCAGCGCACGGACCGCCACGCGGGCAAGCCCCGGCTTCTGAAAGGCAACCGCTCGCCCTCATCCGCCGACCGCCGACTCAAGCGGGATGATCCGTTCAGAAGCACGCGTAACGCGGTCCATTGATGCGTCCCCTCACTCTTCACCATGCGACTCGGGTTGCGATCTTTAAAGACAGTTATCCGAAGCAATGGAAACGGTACGCACACCTGCCGTACAGACACCGTTTGGACCGAGGCTGTGCCGTATCGCAAATACGACCTTGGTCCGATTGCGCGCTGCATGCCTGGGCACAATGATGGAACCGAAACTGCCATTGCTGCACACACA
Source organism: Paraburkholderia panacisoli (assembly GCF_008369935.1). GTDB lineage: Bacteria > Pseudomonadota > Gammaproteobacteria > Burkholderiales > Burkholderiaceae > Paraburkholderia > Paraburkholderia panacisoli. The sequence goes on from NZ_VTUZ01000005.1 coordinate 325,707, forward strand.
CCGCCCAACGGTCGATCCTGACAGGATCGCGACGACCCGTGCCCGTTTCAACTTCAAGCCCGCCCGAACAGGCAGCCGGCGGTCCGCATTGGCGTGGGGTCACGCAAGGAGTCGTCGTGACTACATTGACAAAGTACCTCCTTCTCGCCGCCCTGGCAGGCTCGATGTCACTCGATGGTATGGCGCAAAGCAAACCCAGTGCCTACCCCGCGAAAGGACAAAGCCAGCAGAAGCAGCAGCAGGATGACGGCGCATGTTATTCGTGGGCCAAGAGCAACACCGGTGTGGACCCCGCCGCGCTGGCCAATGCCCCGCCGCCGCCTTCCGGACCCGCGGTGGGCGGCGGCGAGCGCGTTCAGGGCGCCGCGCGCGGCGCGGCCGGAGGAGCGGTCGTCGGAGCAATAGCGGGTGATGCGGGAAAAGGCGCGGCGGTTGGAGCCACCGCGGGTACGGTGGTCGGCGGATCGCGCGCGCGGCAGAACCGGCGCGCGGCCACGGCGTCGTCGCAGTCACAGACGCAGGGCGCAATGGCCACCTTCAATCGTGCCTATGCCGCGTGCATGGAAGGTCGCGGCTACACGATCAAATGAACTGTAGGGCGTAGGCGCGGCAATGCACCTCCACTATGAAAGACCGGCGGCCAGCCTGGCCGCGAGACAACGTGCGCACAGGCGTTCAAGGAGAGCAGCATGAGAAACAGCAAACTCATCATCGCGGCGACGCTCGTATCTCTGGCGACTGCGGGTTACGCGCAGACGGAGCCGCAAGTGGCGGTCAGCAGCGCACCCGGCAAAGTATCCGTGACAGGCACCGTCAAGACGACCTCGACTGTCGTCGGTATCGAACCGGCCACGCGAACCGTCTGGCTAAAGGACGCCAAGGGAAAAGTCGTGCAAGTCGTGGTGGGTGAGGAAGCGCGCAACTTCGATCAGCTCAAGGTCGGCGACGTGGTCAACGCGGAGTATTCGGAGGCCATGACCCTCACGCTAAAGAAGGGTGGCGCGCAGCTTTCCGCCAACGAAAATCAGACTTTGGAGCGCGCGCCGATGGGCGCTAAACCTGGCGGCACGGCTAGCCGGGAAGTGACCGTGATGGCCGTTGTCACCGCCGTCAACCATCAGACCGGCGCGGTGACATTGAAAGGTCCGCAAGGCAATTCGCTGGACGTTATCGTGCAGGATCCCGAGCAGCTCAAGCTGGTCAAGAAAGGGGATCATATAGAAGTAGTCTACACCGAGGCCATCGCAATCTCCGTCGAACCCAAAGCCAAATAGCCGCGCAGGCGCCGTGCGGATCGGACGACCCATCATCGCTCCCAGCGGCGCATGTGTCGGTTGACCGGCGCTCGCCCTGTTCTTCTTCGGTGGTTGCGTCCGATCGAGTTGTGCGGGCCCTCCAGACCAGCCTCGTGGTCGGCACACTCGGTTTGGCCAGGCCCACGCGCATGAGCTGGTTGCGCCGTCCAACCGGAGCCGCACAGGCGATGGACGATAGCGCCCACCCCATCCCGAGTCCGGAGCCGCAGCGTGAGACGGTTCGCCCCACTGTCGATCTTGCCACGATCGTGCTGGCTGTCGCCACACTTGTCCTGCTCATCGGCGGCAGCCTCGACATCGTGCATCCGTTCGTGCCTGCGTTGATCTGGGGCAGCACGATCGTCGTCACGACATGGTCGCTCATGCTCGGGGTTCAGCGGCGGCTCGCCGGACGGCGCTGGCTCGCCGTCACCGTCATGCTGTTGCTGGAAATCGTGGTGATATGCATCCCGACCTACGCCGCGGTGTCCATGCTTGCCGGCCATGCGGCCGACATCATGAACTTCGTCGAACGCCTGGCTGACGATGCGCTTCCATCGCCCCGGGCTGGCTGCGCAGCGTGCCGTTGATGGGCCATGCAACCGACGAGTGGCAGAAACTGTCCGATGCGGGCCCAGGAGGCATCCTCGCAAAGGTGGAAGCCTATGCCGCCGTGGTCGCGAAATGGCTTCTGGTGCAAATGGGTCTCGTCGGCTCGTTTGCCGTGCATCTGATATTAATGCTGATTGTGTGTGGACTGCCCTATGGTCACGGCGAGCGCGCAGTCGGCCTTGCGACCGCCCCGGCCTCGCGCGTGTGGCGCCGGGCAACGGCGCCAACATCGTGCACCTCACGGGTCAGTCGATCCGCGCGATCGCACTCGGTGTCGTGGTAACGGAGCTTGCCCAGGCTTCGCTCGGCGCCGCCGGGCTCTGGGTCGCGGTCATTCCGTTCGCCGGCGTGCTCAGCGCATTGATGCTCATCATGTGCCTCCCCCAGGAAGCGATTTCAGTGTCCGACGCCTCGAACATCGCGTCGCGTGCACGCGAGTAGTCATACCAGCAGCTATAGTATTTCAGGTCCATATCCGTCAGTTTCCAAACCTTGCGCGCGTCGTTGAAGCCATGCCGCGAAAGAAAGTTACGCTGCCAAAGAGGCAAAAACCCCATGGCTATAAGGAAGCGCACTATCCGTTCAAATACATAGCCGAGCGCTTCTGACCTTGTCGGCTTCACAGCGGACGAAGGCTGTGGTTGCCATCAAGGGCTCCGGCCTTCCGGCTTAAAGGCACGCGTTGATATCGCCAGTGGCATCTCCACCCGCACCTGCACCCGAGCGAAATCCGACCCAGGTCTTGTGGCCCGTCCACGAGGGCCGCACGACAGCTGCAGCGCCATCCGGCGGCCGCTGCCCTGGAACATAGACATCCATCGCCTGATTGTTCGCCACAATGACCTGCGATATGACTGTCTGTTGCGACCGGTTCGCCCATTTCTGAGCGATGCATTGCGCGACTGCGGCGACCGGCTGCTGACTTTCACCGACCGATTGTGCGTTCGGCGGCATCGGTGCAGTCGCACAGGCAGTCAAGGTGGCGGCAGTCACGAGGAGAATCGGTAACGGTTTCATCTTTTCATCCCTCACTTTGGATCCGCATTTCCATGGGTTTGATGCAACGTCGCGTGAGAATGTGTGCTAGCCCGAACGATTCGCATCGCCCGGAAACTCGATGACAAGCCTTCATTACGGGCCTTTTCAGCGCTGACTGGTCGTTGCCAAGCTTGAATGGGCCGCGCGAATGAGTCTTTGTGTACGCCGCAGAGGCAATCCTTTCAGCCGCGACCCGCAGCAAGGTTAGCGGCAATAGCCTATCGATGATGCAGTCAATGAGAGTAACGGGCAGAGTAACGAGCACCTCTGAGCCAGTCCCCAACCGTATGCTTCTTGCGATTTCAATACGATGACGACTATCGGCGCATGCGTAAATCGGCCTTTGGTCTTATGCACACACGCGGCGGAGGCTAACTAAGCTGTGAAACAGGCTTCGTTTTCCAGCAGTGGCAGGCACAACGAAACCGCTCGGGCGTCCGCTAACGCGGACACGCGTCGCGCGCCGATCGACGACGAGCGAGGCCTCGATGTTGTCGATTTTTAATGATGGCGCGCTCGTAGCCGCACACTATAATTCCACTCGCATATTGCGGAAGGCTATATAGAGAGTAGCCTGAATGTGCAGAAAGATCGGTTGACATCAGCCCATTGACAGGCGTGCCGCCTTGGCTCGCGGCAAAGAGGTTACGCGATGGACCGCGTCGTGAATCGACGGCTGGCTGCTGTTGTCAGCGCCTTCGCGTTATGCGGTTGCGCGGCCACCACGCTGCCGAACGCAGATGGAATCAGCTACAAGAGCCGAGCCGTGAACCGCAGCGAAGGCGGACTCCGCGTTTCCGCGGCGGTGCTTTCAGATGAAGAAAGCGCGGCGGTGTATGGCGTGCGGCTCGCCAGCAAGGGCATTCAGCCTGTGTGGATCGAGGTGCAGGACAACGACACGGCCAGCTATTTCCTGATGTCGCCGGGCCTCGACCCAAATTTCTTCCCGGCTTCCGAAGCCGCCGAGGCGTTTGGCCACAGCGATGTGCATGGCGGAAACGTCGAACTCGACCGGCGTTTCCGTGCGCTTGCCTTCCACAACCCAATCCTGCCGGGGCAGACCGTATCCGGTTATGTGCTGACCAACCTCAGCGAAGGCGCGAAGCTCGTCCAGCTCGATCTCGTGGCGAGCGAAAAAGCGCGGACGTTTTCGTTCCTCATGGCCGTGCCCGGCTTTTACGCTGACTATCATGTCAGCGCGGTTTTTCGGCGCGATATCTATCCGCCGGAAAAAATCGTGAACTACACGGAGGACGACGCTTTCCGTGCCGCGCTCGAAGCGCTTCCCTGTTGCGCGACCAACGCGGACGGTTCGAAGAACGGCGATCCGCTCAATCTCATCATCGTGGGCGGGCTGGACGACGCGTTTGCCGCACTGGTGCGCCGCGGCTGGAGTCCGACCGAACAGAAATGGTCCGGTGCGATCATGAAGACGATTACCTCCGCGCTGTCCGGCGACCGTTACGTCAATGCACCTATCAGTGATCTTTACCTGTTCGGCCGGCCCCAGGACCTCGCCTTGCAGAAAGCGCGCGACACGATTCACCAGCGCAATCACCTGCGACTCTGGCTAAGCCCGATGCGCTATCACGACAAGCCGGTGTGGGTGGGCCAGATCAGCCGGGATATCGGCGTCCGTCTTACGTTTCACTCGCCCACGTTTACAACGCACAAGATCGACCCGGACGTCGACGAGGCACGCACGGCACTGACGGAGGACATGGCCTATTCCCAGAACCTCCAGAAGATCGGGTTCGTCGACGGAGTCGGCGCCGCGCCGCAAAGCGCCCCGAAAGAGAACCTCACCACCGATCCTTACTTCACGGACGGCTATCGGCAGGTACTCGTATTCGACCGGCAACCCACGCCGCTCTCAGGGATCGAATTCTTCCCTTGGGAGGCAGCCGCGAAGCTCAACGCGCTACCCCAGGGAGCAAAACGATGAGCGAATCGCCAGCGCGGCAACGGGCATTAAAGAAAGTGGCAGGCAGCGTTGTCCTCTTACTCGTTTTCGCGGGCTGTGCGACGTGGACGGCCCCGACCAGCTTCGACGATGCGCCGCTGCGCGAGCGAGCGGTGAGCGCAACGAAGCAGGACACCCGGGTCAGCGTGGCCGTGCTGGGAGCCGATGAAAGTAAACGCATGTTTGGTGCCGACATCAACAGGCACATCGTTCAGCCGCTATGGATCGAAGTGGAGAACCGGACTTCGCAGGCGTTATGGTTGCTCCACTCCGGGACAGATCCCAACTACTTCTCGCCACTCGAAGTCGCATGGTCCATGCACACGCTGCTTGGAGGGGCGACCAATGCGGAAATCGACAGCCACCTGAACAAGCTCGGATTCAGAAATCCTATTCCGCCCGGCGAAACCCGGACAGGGATTCTTTTCGCGAACCCCGATCGGCAGATCAAACTCGTCAATATCGATCTGCTTGGCAGTAAAACCTTGATCCCCTACTCGCTGTTGCTGTCCGTGCCGGATGACGCCGCCGACCCGCGTTTCACGCTGACGCTGTTCCAGTATCCCGAAACCGCCATCGTCGACTACCACGACCTGGCCTCGTTGCGCGCAGCACTCGAACAGATGCCCTGCTGCGCGACCGATGAACAAGCGAAAACGGCAGCCGATCCATTGAACGTGGTGGCCATCGGCACGCTGGGAGACATTGGGTCGGCCATGGTGCGCCGTAGCTATCGTCGCGACAGGCGGAAAAATGACCTGGCGCAACTGCTGTTCGGACGCACGCCCGACGTCATCCTGCGCAAGGAAGCTCAAACGGGCGCGCCCTCCACGTCATTGCGTGCGTGGCTCGCGCCCATCCGCTTTAACGGTGACGCAGTGTATCTGGTGCAGGTCGGACGGCCTGTCGGGGGCCGCTTCGCGCACCAAGATACGGACGGCGGCACGCTCCACGAAGACGTCGACGAAGCAAGGAACCTGCTGGTCCAGGACATGATGTATTCAGGCGGGCTGGATAAACTCGGCTTCGTGAACGGCGTAGGTGCGTCACCTCAGGGACATCCGCGGACCACGCTGAACGGCGGGCGTTATTACACCGACGGACTGCGTGCCGTGATGTTCTTCGCGACGCGCCCGCTCAGTTTTACAAACGTGGAGATGCTCGACTGGGTGCCTTATCTGGAACAGGGTGAACCCGCAGCACGCAAGGAGAGCGGCGATGCCGGCAAGTAACCCCGTCTCCGAACGGCAAGATGGGGTCGCGCCGCGAGCGGTCAAGCATGCGCGTGCATCGGCGAATGCCCGAGCCAGTTTCGCGGCCCTTGCATCCTGCCTCGCGCTGGTAGCATGCGCAACGAAGCCGCTCGTTCCCTACACGACGGACACGCCGCCCCTCATGCTCGTTCCTGCATCGTATGCGGGCGTGCAGGACAAGCGGGCGCGGTTTCGGGAAATCTACTGCGCGGTGCTCGAAGCGCACGGCCGGGCGCTTCCTGACTACCGCCCTTGCGAAAGTGCCCTGACACGCGTGGGCACCGAACCGGCCGGCACGGGCGCGCCCGTCGCTCTGGGCCAATCCACGCGGCACCTCATGGCGGCAGTCGTTCCCGGCATCGGGTACGACTGCTTCAAGCCGTGGCTGAATGCGCCTGGCACTGTCACGAAACAACTACGCCAATACGGATACGACGGGTTCATGCTCGATGTCGACGGGTTGTCGAGTTCGGCTCACAATGCACGCCAGATCCGCGATGCCGTGATGACCATGCCACCGCCCGACGGACCCGCACACCTCGTGCTGATCGGTTACTCGAAGGGGGCGGCGGACATTCTCGAGGCCGTCGTTGCCTATCCGGAGATCCGTAGCCGCGTGGCGGCCGTCGTCAGCGCCGCCGGAGCGGTCGGCGGATCGCCGCTCGCCAACGATGCACAGCAATATCAGGCTGACCTGCTGCGGCACTTTCCGGGCGCGACCTGCACGTCGGGAGATGGCGGGGCCGTGCAAAGCCTGCGACCCGCAACCCGCCAGGCGTGGATGGCGCAGAATCCGCTTCCAGGCGATGTACGGTACTACTCGCTCGTAACGTTCCCTGAGGCGCAGCGCATATCGTCGATTCTTGAATCGAGCTACGACAAGCTCTCGCGAATCGATCCGCGTAACGACAGCCAGGTGATCTTCTACGATCAGGTCGTGCCCGGAAGCGCCCTGATCGGCTACGTCAATGCCGATCACTGGGCACTGGCCGTGCCTATTGCGCGAACCCATGACATGATCGGCTCGCTGTTCGTCACGCAGAACGCTTACCCCCGTGAGGCGCTAACGGAGGCGATTCTGCGCTTTCTGGAGGAAGATCTGTCGACATCGGGAAAGTGAAACGGCGTGGACCGTTCCCGCTTCTGCGGACGCCGCTTCGGTATTGGCGCCCCCCTCCTGTCGCTGGTAAGTTCCAGCGGCGGCCATTCGACTCGACACCCACCGGAAACGCTTTACGCTTGCCCGCTTCGGCGCTCAGAACGACCGCGTAATGCTGACCTTGGGTCAGACGCACGCGCCCGGCGAGAAGCTGTTCGTTGACTACCCCGGCGACAGGATCGCCATCATCGACACGCAGACCGGCGAAATCCACGACGCCGAGCTATTCGTTGCCGTTCTCGGCGCTCGAACTACACGTACGCCGAAGCGACCTGGACGCAGGAGTTGCCTGACTGGATCGGCTCGCATCACACTTCAAAGTCAGACACAACATAAGGCAGAGGGCTCATTGGTTACTGATTGCGAGCAGACCCGGCCAGCTAAGGCCGACGATACAACCGACAAGATCCGCGCGTAACGGTCTCTTATCTGGGGCCAAGCGGACGTTCGAATGACCACGCAGAGGTGTGAGCGAACGGCTGGACCTGGCCGAAGAACGAAACCGCTCGCGCGGTAGGGGCTCCGGCCCAGCGCGTGTGGTTCACGGGAGGTCCGTCGCGCGGTTCCGTATGTTGGCGAATGAGGCAATCCGCCTCGTTTTCCAGCAGGAGCCCCATCATGACCTCCCCACAGGCAAACGCCAGTCCACTGCGCCAGCGCATGATCGACGACATGCGCATGCGCCAGTTGTCGCCGAAGACGCAGGACATCTATCTGCGCATCGTGCGCGAATTTGCCCGGTTTCTCGGGCGCTCACCTGACACCGCCACCGTCGAGGACCTGCGGCGCTACCAGTTGCATCTGGTCGATCACGGCACATCGCCCGTGTCACTGAATCACGCGATCACCGGCCTGAAGTTCTTCTTCGAAGTCACGCTCGACCGGCCTGAACTGATGGTCAGGATGCACCCGGTACGCGTGCCCCGCACACTGCCCGTCGTGCTCAGCCCCGATGAAGTGCGGCGGCTGATCGAGGCGGCCGGCAATCTCAAACACCAGACCGCGCTGTCGGTCGCCTACGGCGCCGGGCTGCGCGCAAGCGAAGTGGTGGCGCTAAAGGTCACCGACATCGACAGCCAGCGTATGACGCTACGCATTGAGCAGGGCAAGGGCCGTCGGGACCGCTACGCGATGCTCTCGCCGGTGCTGCTGGAGCGCCTGCGCGTCTGGTGGCACGTAGCATGGACCCAGGGCAGGATGCTTGATGGTGGGTGGCTCTTTCCCGGACTCGATCCCGTCGACGCGCTCAGCACGCGACAGCTGAACCGCGCCATCCATGCCGCCGCGGAGGCCGCACACATCGACAAGCGCGTATCGATGCATACCTTGAGGCACAGTTTTGCGACACACCTGCTTGAGCAGAAGGTGGACATCCGCGTGATCCAGGTGCTGCTCGGGCACGCGAAGCTGGAGAACACCGCGCTCTACGTCCAGGTCGCCACCGACCTGCTGCACGAGGTCACCAGTCCGCTGGACCGTCTGCCTCCCGGGTAAGCCCGCGCCCTGTAGCGCCTCATGCTGGAGGTTGCGGACATCTTCCGCAGCCACGGGCCAGCGTGGCGAGCAACGGCACATCTGAGCCTGGGGCAGCTGAAGGTCATGTCAGCCATCGAACAGTGCCGCACCGCGGCGCTGGGCGGGCATGTGTTGCGCTGTTCCGGCTGTGCAAAGCTGGAGATCTCCTATGACTCATGCCGCAATAGACATTGCCCGAAGTGCCAGGCGAGCGCCGCACACCGGTGGCTCAAGGCGCGCCAGGCCGACCTTCTGCCCGTGGAGTATTACCACGTGGTCTTCACGCTGCCCGCGCCGATCAGTGCGATCGCCTGGTACAACAAGGCGGTCATCTACGGGCTCCTGTTCGACATCGCCGCCGAAACCCTGCGTACCATCGCCGCGGATCCGAGACACCTGGGCGCGCAGATCGGCGCCACGCTCGTGCTGCACACCTGGGGCTCGGCGCTCACGCATCATCCGCACGTGCACGGTATTGTCCCCGGCGGTGGCCTGTCGCCCGATGGCGAGCGGTGGATCGCCTGCCGCCCCGGCTTCTTCCTGCCGGTGCGCGTGCTCTCGCGCCTGTTCCGGCGCCGCTTCCTCGAAGCACTCGCCGACGCACATCGACGCGGCCAGCTGCAGTTCTTCGGCGAGTACACCGCGCTTGCCAATGCGGCTGCCTTTGCGCGGTGGCTTGCGCCGCTGCGCACCTGCGAGTGGGTGGTCTACGCCAAACGCCCCTTCGCAGGACCGCAAGCGGTACTCGAGTACCTCTCACGCTATACGCACCGCGTCGCGATCTCCAACCAGCGCCTGGTCGCATTCGATGAACGCGGCGTCACCTTCCGCTGGAAGGACTACCGCGCAACGGGGCGCACCCGCTACAAGACCATGACACTGGAGGCCGGTGAGTTCATGCGTCGCTTCCTGCTGCATGTCCTGCCCGGTGGCTTCCATCGCATCCGTCACTACGGCCTGCTCGCCAACCCGGTGCGCCGCGCCAGCCTCGCGAAGGTGCGTGAGTTGCTGCACGTCGTACCCGTGCTCACCATCCAGCCCGATCCGGAGGTTGCCGTCGCTCCGGCCTTCGTCTGCCGGCACTGCGGTGCGCCAATGATCGTCATTGAGATCCTGGAACGCACGGCGCCCATTCGCGCACCACCCATGTGGCGAGGCGAGACATGAGCGTAACGCTTCCTGCACCTCCAACCCGACCGTCGGCTTTGCGGCAACGCGGCCCACAAGCGGACCTCTGCGCCTGTCGCCTCGCGCAGTCCCTCGCACGTCCGCTTTGTCACCACAACTGCGCCACGGCACCGCTTCATCACTGTCTCAGCGCGCATCCAGAATCCCACCGCACCACGCATCCATCAACATCGCGGGCCATCCCGCTCTATCAATCGCCATAGCCTCCAGGACTCCCACCGTATCGCAGCACTCCGCGGTTTCCTCCATCGAGGCTCGTTCGACGCCTGCCAGCAACGCACGGTGGTGCACTCACATTCCTGCGGCCGATGGCCGGCATCGAACAACCCTAAACGAACCCGGAAGTCCATGGTTGGTCGAAGATCCCTCGTCCCTCTTGCCGTGCTGAACTTCCCAAGTCGACCCAGAACCGTCGGTTCCAACCGCATCGGTGGAATGGCGGCTTTGCGATCTGAGCCGCCCCTTGCCGGCTCGCGCCGAAGCCACCAAAGACGATACGGGACGGGAACGCGAACGCCCGATGGAGATTGGGACTCTCCAAAAACGGAAAAATGGCACAAGAGAACTGGCGACGCCGATTTCCCGATTTTTATCGAAGTTCAGTGAACCTGTTAGTAGGGTTTGTCGCCGACGATGGCCGCGCGCTCCATCTTGCGGTGGCAGGGTGGGTAGTCCATCACCGCGTAGTGCTGGGTGCAGCGGTTGTCCCAGATTGCCACGCTGTATGGCTTCCAGCGCCAACGCACCTGGTACTCGGGGTTGTAGGCCTGGCTGATCAGGTACTGCAGCAGGTCGCCGCCGGTCTGGTTGTAGTCCTGGCCATAACGCACGTGCGCGTTGGTGTGGTAATTCACGAAGTGGGTCGTGAAGGCGTTGACGAACAGTACCTTTTCGCCGGTTTCGGGATGGGTGCGCACGACCGGATGCTCGGAATCTGGGTATTGCGCCTTCATCGCCAAGCGCTTTTCCTGCGGCATGGCGGCGGCGAAAGAAGAATTGAAGCTGTGGTTGGCGATCAGGCCGTCGATTTCCTTTTTGACGGATTCCGGCAGTTTTTCGTAGGCCAAGACCATGTTGGCCCACATGGTGTCGCCACCGACCGGCGGGCATTCGATGCAGCGTAGTACAGCGCCCATCGGAGGCGCTTCGCGAAACGTGGTGTCGCAATGCCAGGAATTCTCGTAGCGATCCGCTGGCTTCTCCGGCGTTTTGTAGATCTGCACCAGGCCTGGCGCCTCCGGATGGCTCGGGACCATCGGGTGTGTTTCAAGCTCACCCATGCGCATCGCGAAGGCCATGTGGTCTTTGCGCGAGAGCTTGTCCAGGTCCTGGTCGCGCAGGAAGAGGACCTTGTACTTCAGCAGTGCCGCATAGATTTCGTGGAACAGGCCGTCATCGCGCACTGCATCGCCGAGATTCACGTCGAGCAGTTCCGCGCCAATGGCAGAGGTCACCGGTTCGATTCGCATTTCATTTCCTTGCAATTCATATCGAGAGTTACGCCGCAATATTCGCCGTTGAAATCCAGATCAGTTGAATGCCGTGAGGTCTTTCGGCTTGATGTCATGCTGCTCGCAATAGTTAAGATAGCGCTGCAGCCCGGATTTCCAGTTTTCGAGCGCGACGATGTTGTCGTTCCCGTCGAGGAAAAGGAGATCGCCGGTCACCTGAACCAGTGTGACCACATATCCGTCTCCGCTTCCCGTGCTGACGACTTCAGGCGTGTGGGTCGACGCGGCGGTCTCGTACACGACACTGCCGGGTCCGGCGATCCAGTCGTGCTCCTTGTATTTCCACTTGCCTTCGATCGTGTAGACCATGACCGTACCGGTGTGGTGGTGCTTGGGCAGTTGCATGTCGATCGGTGACTTCATCAGCACGATCCATTCGCCCCGGATCGGATCAAGCTTGAAATACTTCAGCAGGACGTTTTCTGCATAGGGCGCAAACGGTACCCACGGTAGCGATTCGCCATCGATGAGTGAGGTGTCGACCTGTTCGTATAGCATGTCTGTCTCCATTGGTGTAGTAGTGGTCGAAAACTGGCAAGCGTGCCAAGGCCGCCCGCGTGTCCCTGACGGGTGGGTGCCCTGGATATGCCGGCGAAACTGTGCGCTTTAGTCCAGCGAGGTGCCCGCGAGGGTGGCGCGCAGCATCTTTCGTGGCGCATTGCCGTAGTCCGCCACGGCGTAGTGCTGGACCTGCAGGTTGTCCCACATGGCAACCGTGTTGGTTCTCCACTTCAGGCGTACCTGGTATTCTGGAATTGCGGCCTGAGAGGTCAGATAGTTCATCAGATGATGAGCTTCCGGCATGAAGTCCTGGCCATACCGGATGTCCTCGAAGTTGAAGAAATTCGAGAAATGCGTCGTGAAGGCCGAGTTAACAAACAGGACCGTTTCGCCCGTCTCAGGATGGGTAAGCACGACCGGATGCTCGACGGCGGGGTTCTTCGCAGCCATCGCGTGACGTTCTGCGATCGGCATCTGCGCGCCGAACGAATGTTCGGCACTGTGCTTCGCATACAGGCCATCGATCCGTTGCTTGATGGAGTCGGGCAGCTTTTCGTAGGCCATCACCATGTTGGACCACATGGTGTCTCCACCGGATGCCGGACCCTGTTCGCAACGCAACACCGCTCCGCGGGGCGGCGCCTTCTTGAAGGTGACATCGGCATGCCAGAGGTTTTCGCGGCTGGCTTTTTCGACGAAGCTCTTGGGCTTGCCCGGGTCGAGATTGCGGTACAGCGTCAGCAACTTGTCCGCCTCCGGATGGCTCGGAGCAAGGGGATGGACTTCTAGTTCGGCGAATTGCGCGGCGAAATTCTGTTGCTCCATCGGCGTAATGTTCTGATCGCGAAAGAACAGGACTTTGTGCTTCAGCCACAGCGCCCGGATTTCGGCGATGGCGTCAGGGTCCAGGGCGGCATCAGCGAGATTGACGTTGCTGAGTTCGGCGCCGATGGCGGGCGTGCAAATCTCCACCTTGATCGAATCGCGGCGCACCGAGGGCCGGATAATGGCCGGTGCGATGGACGAGGCTTGTGAAGTAGTGCTCTGGGTAGCAACGCTTGATGTCATTGAAGTCTCCGATCTGTGCTTGTGCGGCGGCGAGCACTATGTGCGTCCGGCAGATATAGCTGGCCTGTCAACGGGCAGGGGCACCGTTTCGTTGGACCATGGGACTTATGGTAAGCATTGCGGCTGCGGCGCTATTAGCATTGCCGGACAATTTCTTCGCATATTGGGACACCAGGCCGGGAGTCGCGACTGGAACCCGGATGGCGGCAACGCTTCGGCGTAGTCCGAACGGCAATGCCGGCCACCGCCGGGATGTGGCGCGGATCTGTAACGTCAGGAACGTGTAGACCGATGCGACTGGTTCGGGCAGTGCGGCTGGCCAGGATGACGGAGAAGCGCGTGAGCCGATCCTGAACCCAGCCTTCCTACTTATGCGAGATGGGCCTGGCTGCCGCTCGGCTCTCCCGGTATTGGGCGGCCCAATCCGAGGGTGTCTTGCCAAACTGGCCGCGGAACCAGCGCGAGAAGTCACCGGCAGAGGAAAAGCCGAGGAGGTCGGCGACTTCATACAACTTGCGTTTGCTGTTGGCCAGATACTCCTGGGCGAGTTCAGCACGTACAGCATTGATGATCGTGGTGACACTCTCACCTTCCGCCGCGAGGTGCCGGTTAAGGGTGCGTCGATGCGTGCCAAGATGCTGGGCGACCTGGTCGACCGAACAAAGTCCGCTTGGCAGCAGCATCCTGACGATCTGGCGCGCCCGCTGCGCCGGCTCGTCGCGGACGTTGGCCAGCTGCATGTCCAGCCATCGCTTCACCTCGCGATTCAGCGTCGGGTCTGCAGCGGGGATGGGCATGTCCAGGTCGCGGCCGCGGCAAACGATGGCATTGCATTCCTGCGAAAACTCGATAGCCGTACCCAGCACGCGGTGGTGCACTTCAAGACTGGCGGGCCGCTCGTGGGCGAAACAGATCTTTGTCGGTCGGAAGGAATTGCCACTCAGCGCCCCGAACATCCGGAATCCGATGCCGGCTGACTGTTCGATAGTCTGGCGCCAGACACCGGGGGGCTGCATATTCGCGCCCATATGCAGCAGCACGACGTCGCCTGCGTCTTCAAGCCGCAATTGCACGCCGGCGTTGTGCAGTCGCATATAGCGGACGCAAGATTGCATTGCTGCGCGCAACGTTGGCTCTTCCCTGAGCACCAGCGCCAGCATGCCCAGATTGGCCAGGCTTCTCGTTTCCGCGAGCAACAATCCGAAGGCCTCCTGGCCGGACAGGCGGGCCGACTCCTCCAGCAGCCACCCCACCGAATCGGCACTGATCATCAAATTCGGATCTTCGAGGACCGTGGCGGGCAGCCGGGCCATCCGTAGCATTCGAAGCGGATCAAGCCCCACCGAACGGGCGACGTGTTCATAGTCGGTAAGGCTGGCACTTCGCGTCAGGGTATGCACGGACCGTCACCTGTCCCAATTTCACAAGATTATGTCCTGACAAGCTTAGTACGGAACAGCTTGTCAGGCTACTTTGGAGATCAGGAATTTCGAAAGATGGAGGTAGACGATGGACAAGGAAGTAGCAACGCGTATCGGTCAGCCGCGCGCCGCATTGGGGCAAGTGGATGCCGACGACCCCGCCGCATTCAAGCACTTCTTTGCCGAAGTCAACGGCATTCGCATGCATTACATCGACGAGGGGCAGGGCCCGCTCGTTATTCTGCTGCACGGTTTTCCATACCTGTGGTACATGTGGCGCCGCCAGATCGGGGCGTTGGCCGAGGCCGGCTTTCGGGTCGTCGTCCCCGATCAACGGGGATTTGGGCAAACTGATCGGCCAGATGCCATTGAAGCCTACGACGTGATCCAGTCAGTCGGAGACATGGTTGGCCTGATGGCGGCTCTGGGTGAAACGACCGCGGTTATCGTCGGACACGACCTGGGCGCATGGGTGGCTCAAGCAGCGGCCATGCTGAGGCCGGATCTGTTCCGCGGCCTCGTGATGCTCAATACCCCGGTGCCACCGCGCGGAAAGGTCAAGCCGACCATCGGCTTGCGGGAAATGGCGAAAGGCAGGGTGTACCATCACCTGTACTTCCAGCAGATCGGTAAGCCGGATCGCGAGTTGGCCAGCGATCCGCGCAAGACATTGCGCAGCGTCTTCTACTCGGTCTCTGGCAGCGCCTTCGGTGCCGAACGCTGGCGCCTGTTTGTCGAACCCGGTGAACCCATTCTTAACGCCTTCACTGAGCCGACGGAGTTCCCGTCATGGCTGAGCGCACGGGCGATCGACTACTACGTCGATGAATACACACGTACGGGATTTACCGGTGCCCTGAATCACTACCGCTGTCGCGACCGCAACTGGGAAATCACAGCGTTTCTGGACGGCGCGGTGGTTCGCCAGCCGAGCATGTTCATCGGTGGCGCTGCCGACCCTTCCCTCGAACCGATGGAAATCCGCGGTGTCTACGACCGGCTCGACACCTATCTTCCCGGACTACAGAAAAAGGTGCTGCTACCCGGGGTGGGCCATGCTGCGGCGGAAGAGAGTGTTGATCAGGTAAACGAATTGCTCCTGGAATTTCTCGGGCAGTTCGAGCGCGAGCGTCCAGGTTGTTCGCTAGCGGCGCATGCGACCGGGAGCACCAGCGGCAGCGTCGGCACGGGTGACCGCAAACGTGTCGAAGCGGCATAGAGGCGGCAGAAACCATTGCGATCAGGGGTCTGTTATCTGAGCGGAGCGGTCATTCGAATGACCGAGCGACCGCGAACGCGAACGGCAGCTAGTGGCCGACTGTTGCCCGACACGGCGGACCGTCATCGACCCTCTCCGGACCTTGAACCTGGCGTCACCTCTACGGCTGCTTTTAGGTGGTGTTTAACGGCCATCCACACATTGAGTCGGCTGGCGAATTGTTGCCCATAACTGTTATTCGCAGTTTCAGGAAAACCGTTTAAATCGTGTCAAGCGAAAATTTTGGGGCCGACCGAGGCCCTGGCGCGATGCCGTGATCAGCGTGGCTTCCCTGCTCGCGTCCGGAGGCCGTCAGCCTTCGCCATTCCGGAATCCATCGAGGCGTCATCCTGGAAATTCGGCGTCCATGACCTGTTGGACCAAGGTCTCATTGACCGGCCGGAAGTTCAGGCGTCTTATTGTTTCGGAAAGGTTCACGTGTCCGTCACCTCGTCCAGCCACCGGAACTCCTCATGACCGGTGGATTCGTTTGCGATAGCAATCCGGCCTCAACCCGTGTAATCAGAAAGTATTGGAACGGCAGATCAACTCATCTGCTGGCGGTGCTGGCCCTTCGATGTCGCGGGTGTTGGACAGAGGCGACGGTGTCGGCCTGGCGCCGGTGCAGTTCGTGCATGCAAAACAGGTGGTTTTGGACGTTACCGCGGCGCTGGCCTGAGCGTCGACGGGACATCAAGGCGACGGCCGGAGGAAGCGACCGTAGGGTAAGCGCAGCCGTGCGCGCGCCCGGTCGGGAGGCCTCCTTTGCATGCCACTTGGCGAACCGCGAAGACCTTGGTCTCCCGCTGCAATATGGATCGTAGGGAGAGAGCAAACATGGACTGGAATCGCTGGTACAGCTTAAAGAGCTACCTAAAATCTTCGCTGTGGGCAGTGCCGCTCATCGCAGTCGCGATCTATGCCGTGGTAAAACCTCTGACTGAAATGCTGGGAAGGTGGATGATCAGGCAAGCGATCCTTGATCCGAAAACCGGTTTTCTTGGGCTGTCCATGACTGGGGCGCGGTCGTTGCTTGGTGACATCGTTTCCGCAGACCTGGCGTTTCTGGTGTTTACGTTCGGTTCGCTGCTCGTCGCAATCCAGGTCGCTGGCGGGCAGTACACCCCGCGGATCATCGCGACGACACTGCTGCGCGATAACATCATCCGTGGCATCTCGGGGTTGTTCGTTTTCACAATGCTGTTTGCCAATAGAACGCTGGGCTGGATGGGTGAGAATGAGGTACAGCAGCTTCAAGTGTTCATTGCAGCGCTATTTGGATTCGCATCCGTCGTCGCGTTCCTTTTCCTGATTGACTACGCCGCGAAATCTCTGCGTCCCGTAAGCCTCGTAGCACGCGTTGGAAAGCACGGAATGGCCGTCATAGAGAGCGTTTATCCCGCTCCGACCAGGGGTGCACCTACCTCGCCGGAACGTGACAAAGAGCGCGGCGTACCTGATCGCATTATTCGTCACCGCGGCAAATCTGGCATCGTTCTGGCCGTGAATCTGGAAAGGCTGCTTGCCAAGGCGCGGCGCACTGGCTCAGTTATCGAATTCGTGCCGCAAGTCGGTGATTTCGTCGCGGTGGACGAACCCTTGTTTTATTTGTACGGGAACTCTGGCGCAATCGATGAGCGCAGGCTCCGCACCCTGGTCGCTTTCGGGACGGAACGCACGATGGAGCAGGACCCTATGTTCGCGTTTCGCATCCTGGTCGATATTGCGCTGAAAGCACTGTCGGCGGCGATCAACGATCCGACCACGGCCGTGCTTGCGATCGACCAGGTGCACCGACTCTTGCGCGTGGTGGGCAAACGGTCTCTGCACATCGAAGAGATTGTGGACGGGTCGGGGCAGGTGCGCGTGATCTTGCGGACGCCCAATTGGGAAGACTTCGTGCATATTAGTTTTCGCGAGATACGACAGTACGGCGCGGGCAGCATTCAAATCGCACGGCGTCTGCGCGCGGCGATAGAGAATCTCATCCGGAGCCTGCCGGAGCATCGTCATGACGCATTGAGCGTCGAGCTCGCACTGCTCGATCGCGCGATCGCTTCGAAACATCCGTTTCCGGAGGACCTGGCGTTGGCCCGCATCCCTGACTCGCAAGGGCTTGGAGGTTCGGCAGCCTCGACGGCAAACAACTAGCCCTTTCGGAGGCAAGCCATGCGCAAACTCATAATGGGCATCGTTGAATTCCGCGAGAAAATGCTGCCGCAATACGCGCAGCAGTTCAGCAAACTGGCGCTCGCGCAGACACCTGATGCGCTCTTCATCACGTGCTCGGACAGCCGGGTTGTGCCGGACCTGCTTGCCTCGACCCATCCGGGCGATCTGTTCACGATGCGCAACGTCGGCAACCTGATACCACCGGCGACTGCGGAAGGCGTCTCTACCGGTGACCTTTCCGAGGCAAGCGCGATCGAGTATGCAGTGCTGGTGTTGAAAGTCGCGAATATTGTTGTGTGCGGGCATTCCGAGTGTGGAGCGATGAAAGCAGTGTATACACGCAACGCCAAGCTGAAAGCGCCGAATCTCGATAAATGGCTGTACCACGCGAACAACGCAGCGTTTCGCCTCGAACACGAAGGTCCGCTCAATGACAGGCTGAAACCGCACGATCAATTGTCACAACTCAACGTACTGGTGCAGCTTGAGCATCTGATGACATACCCGATCGTTCACCAGCAGGTCACTGCGGGCGCACTGGTGTTGAGCGGCTGGTGGTTCGACATCGCGACTGGCGACATGTATGCCTATGAGCGCATGAGCCGCTCATTCGAAGTCATCGACCGCGCGATGGCTGATCGGATGATTGCGCGCCTTGCTGCGCGGGCGCGGTGAAGATGCACGAAGGTCTTCTATATAATTGCCATCTCGGGTCGATGGGCTAGCCGTGGCGAGGATGGTCGTGCGGTGAGGGCTGATCGGAAACGCGACTGAAATGTTCTGCGCACGAAGGACCGCTGTCTGGTGCGGAGCCGACATTTGAATGCCCCTGCGAAGGCGCGGACAGATGTCCGGACATGGGATCCTTTATGATTAACTGTCCTTCACCAGAGACGCCAGTTCGATCAGTTACGGACGAATAGTCAGCCAGCAGAGTAATGCCATTATTCCTAAGAGAAAACTCATTCTTAATTGTGTTCTTAATGGTGTCTTTGATACTGAGGTTTACCTCGTTTTTTGAAAGCGATAGGTAATTCCTCGGATTGTATCTCAGCAAGGCATTTCTGTACTTTGCCGTAACGCGCGCTATCTCGATGGTCGGAACATAAAGCATTCGAACATTGCACGTGCCAGGACCGGTTTCGACATCTTGATTGAGCTGAGGTTGTTGCTTTTTCCCTAGGTTGATCCTGATCACAATTTCAGATGGGACAAAGCTCGTTCCTGTTGTAAGCGGGAACACCAATTCAGAATACGTTTTCGGGAAGTCGAAGACTTCGTAGTCCATGTTGTCGATGAGGCGGCGAAGCTGCTCATCGTTGATGTGCTTCAGATTGGCGAGGATAACGACCCGCCACTGGTATAGCGAGATGTCCCTAATTTCATTGATTTTCTTTTGGAACGCAGCGATCTTCGCTGAGAAAGGTTTGCCATTGCTGTCGAATTTTTCTCCTTTCGAGATGCGGCTCACTTCCATTTTTAGTAATTCGATCGGCTCAATTGCTTTTTCCTCAAAGTTTTTCTGCGTTGTACGAAATTTCGATTGTATCAGCGTGATACACCGTTCCTCTGTATCGATGAAGTAGCCATCGACGCCGCCATCTTGTGAGCCATCACACGTATGTTCATGCCGCTCGGCAAATCGAGTAAGACCAAATCTGACCTTCAAAAATAAATGGATAAACGCCGCCGAGCGCGCTCGGTTAACCTTTTCTATATCATCGCTTTTGGGATGGTATCGCTTAAACCCCTTAGGCGCCTCCTTGCAGAGTACATCCAAAGTACGAACAAGTGTCGTGTAGCTCATGGTTATCTCGTATGCGGTATGGTTGCTTTATTCTCACCGCGCGCCCTTAACGTTTAGGCGTCACGGAACGTCACAGCGTAGCTGAGGCGGATTCTACTACCGGCTCTCGCCCTATTCCTTTCAGAAAACAGATTTCGACCAATGATTCCATGCGCAGAGTGCCTTACGGGCAATCGCTCGTCGGGGACTGACTTCGGCGACGCAAGATGTGCTTGTTTCTTCGACGGGCGAATGGCCGACTGACCCGAGCCCGCCGCGAACGGCGAGCCTAACCCCATGCCACGGGGGAGGAGACTAGTTAGCGCGGTGCGAGGCAAACCTCGCGCACGTGTGTCTGTAGAGCGTTCAGTTTGCGGAATTCGTTGTCATCGTCGCCGTTGATTCCGGCCAGTTCGGTCGCAACTGATCGGTCAAGTTCGGCGTACCCGGAACCATCATCTAGGCCGGCGGCTGTGGCGTCTGCGCGCACTCCACTGCTCGCCGGGCACGAGGCGCGAACGAATGGATTCGCGGAATCGCGTGAAAGACTTCTGCGAGCAATAAGAGTCGCGGTCCTCGTTCTTCTGCGCGATCCCCCTCGCTTAACACGCGCCGTCGACCGCCATGCCGCTGCCGGCGTCACAGTTGCGTTAAGCCATCGGCAGCAGTCAGACCGACCTGTCGCAGGCCCCGCCTGGAGTTCCCAGTGCAGCGAGCTTCTCCTGGATTGCGCTATACACGCTCGGCTCGCTGATCCCCAGCACGGGGTCGGTCAATACAAGATGCTCACGCGCCATGGCCGGCCACCCCTCACCGTCGTCGTCGAGCGATAGCCACCCGTGGGGCCGACGGCGCTGGACGTCCGCCCAGACCTGCATGCCACGTGGCATGGCTGCAAACAGGTACGCGTCCATCTCGCCGTGGAAGGTGGCGCCCACCACCCTTGCCCGCAGGGCCCGCGGCAGCCGACGCGCTACCTTGCGCACGCTTCCTAAAACGCGCACCCAGCTTGTCGACAGGACGCACATCGGGGTAGGGAGCCAACAGCGCCCCGAGCAGCGACGGATGCTCGAAAAGTGTGTGTCCGGGCGGCGGAGCGACGTATGGTCCGGAACCAGGCTGTCGCCAAACATCTTCCGGATGGAGCGCCCCATCGAAGTCGAGATGCAGCACCCACCCACCCGTAATAGCTGGACGCGGCGTCGTGCCTGGGTGCTGAACGGGTGGGTGAAACCGGTTCATATCGGACGGCGTTGCCTTGTTGCCCCGGCTCCCGCGAGACAATTCGCTGCGTCTTCAATTGCCACGGCAAGGCTCCATTCGAGCGATGTGATTGTGGTGGACGCCGGCCAGCCACAGGCGAATGCGCTGCTGCGAATTCTCATCGCTGATGCCGCGCGTCGGGTCGAGAAGCAGGAAGTGGTCGACCAGCTCTCCAGGTTCGCGTCCGAATCGCTCCGCGCCGAACACTGCGTCGTCAATGGCGAGCCAGTGCCTTAACCGTTTGCCATAGACATAACTGGCGATTACGTGAGTACGCTCAGTGCCATCGAGCACATAGCTGCGACGTGGCTTAATGCTGCAGGTCGTGCCGACGACGCGCGGCCGCAGTTCAGGCGGCAAGTACGCAATGACGCGCTCCTCTGGCAAGCGACGGACCCACGACGTTGTGAGCACAATCTCAACGTCGGGATATGGCGCCAGCAGTTCGGCGAGCAGGGGCGCAAATTCGAGAAGCGGGCGCCCCGTGTCGAGTGTTATCTCATCGTCCTCGCCGATGTACGCGTTGCCCGCGTGGAGTGTTCCATCGAAATCGACAAATAGCGTTGGCGTCATGTTGTCCATGACCATGTGCACCGGTGCAGGCTGCCCTCGCCCCGGCGAACTCAGCTCCATCACCTTGTACCAGTCAACGGTATGGCCAACTGCCTCGAGAGCGTCGCTAGCGTCATCCCGTTTCATAACGAGCATCTCTAGTCCGAACCCAGCAAGCACCATAAAGAGAGAATCCGTACCGACGGACAATCCTTCTTCGATGCGACTCAAGTCAGCGACATCGACATAAAGATAGTCAGCAGCATCGAGAAGGTTAAGCTCGCATCGCAGCCTAAAATTATGAACCAGCCTGCCGAGCGCACGAAGGTCTGCGGCGTGCGGGACGAGCGTCGAATCCGGTGTTGATGATGCTGAAGGCATAGGGTTGGTCTGCAAGACAAATAGGTTCCCGGCTCCCAGAGACGGTTACCAGTTCAATAGCGCGCTCGCGGGCGATGAGCCATCGCCGCTCAATAGGAGCCCCTACCTTGATGAGCTCTGACCAGGCAGCCAGGACGGCTCCTAGCGTAGTGCCAGCAACGCTCGCGCCGCGTGTAGCGAATCATTCGTTGTCGGCGTTTTCGTGTTCGGCACAGCGAGTCTTGATCCAGCCGTTTCGAACCAACTTGCCGCGATTGCCGCACACTTCGCAGAGGCGAGTGCTCATCGACGCGGCTACTTGGATCATGCCCGCCTGTTCATCATTTGGTCCGCCCGCGTAAAAGCGGAGTCCGCCGAATTTTTCTTTCACCTGCCGGGCGACGACCTGCGGCGCGCCGTTTTTTGTCGCGTACTGAAGGTTCAAGCACAGGACATCGATCAGGTCATACCACCCATCGCCGCATTCGAAGCCCCAGGTAGCACATAGCGTTAGCACAGCAGGGACGTCGGGATCGTCGGGATCACCAATCGGCTCGGCAGTAAAGATCAGCGGGTAGTCTGCGCGCAGCTTGGCTTCTAATTCTGGACTCAAATGTTTTCTCCGTTGTTGGCACATTGACACACGCCGACTGAGCCTGGTGCTTCGTCGCTCGCGTTCCTCGCGGCGCCGAGCTTCCTGCGTTTCGATCTCGAGAACATAAAACGCGCACGGTCCACGAAGCGGCTTCGACTGCGATAGCTACTCATGTCGGGATCCCATACAGGATCCGCCCCAAGATGGCTTCCACCCGCTCGGCGCCGGCGGAGTCAGTTGTCGCCGCGTCATATGGCGTCTTGCCGCCGAGTTCAGGATGCGGACGGTGCATCCAGGTGTCAGCGTCGGCCGCGTCATCCCAGACCTGCGTTGCGAGGCGCAGGAGCCGCCAAGCTGCGCTCGGGTTTTCATGCCAGGCTTTCATGTCGTCCACGGACATCCCAGTGACTGGCGGCTTTACGCAACCTGCCAGCTCCGAGATTGGTCTGGTCTTCTTCAGCTGCTGGCAGTCTTCGAGGCGCAATCGATTCTTTTCGACGAACTCATTGGCTGCCTTGATGAACTCACGAAGCGAATCGAAGTACGCAGCATCTACGACCGACGTGAGCGATGATGTAGCTCCGGCCGATACCAGGCTGCGCAGATCGCGAAGGCCGTCGCCCTGGTCGCGCTGTGAGACACGGATCCACTCGCCGAGGGTGGCCTTGACGCAGTGCTGACACAGGTCGACGCTAAGCTCGGAACAGTCACCAAACACCGAATGGAACCCGCCGCGCCAGGGGAGCGAGACCCGTTCGAGCCATTCGCCGTCACCGTCCTCCGGGCTCATCCGGCGCCCGCACCGGTCGCAGGTACAGGCAACCACCTCCAGGACAGTCTTCTCACTGTATTTGAGCATGCGCTAGTCCTTCGAGCACACTTCGGGGCCGACCAGACCCGTTGCCGTCATTCCGCTCGTCGACGCAAACGGACAAGTCATCCTGCGATTCTTCGTCTCTAGACGGTGCCATACATTCATCGCAAAGAACATGGCGGAAGTAGACTTTCCGATACTTTCCCGGCTTGCCACAGCTCTCACAGGTTACGCGGCTTTTCGATTTTGCTTTTTCGATTGTCTCTTGAATGCGCTCCTTGTTGGCAAGGCCGCACACCTGTCCATCCATGACATCGACGATCATTTCGCCCGCGAACTGACTAATGTCGGTACACACCGGAACAACAGGGTATTCGCAAAGACCCTGCAGAAGTAGCCCGTCCATCAGCGAGAGGCTCAGCGGGAATTCGATTAGCTCCTCCCACATCGTGCGAAGTTCACTCTCGACCTCGCGCGCCATCTCTTCGATGATTCCATACCAGCCAAAGCCACACTGAATTCCGAAATGCGCAATGTTTGACGGATATGCCTCCGGGTGGTCCACAGCGCGGAAAAATATTGGGTACCTTGACAGCAGTTGCTTCTGTTCAACATTCGCCAACCAGGGTCGGGGATTGCCTTGTCGGTCGGTAACCTTTGGGGCCACTGCTTTCATTTTGGTGCGCTTCCGAACATAGTTGTCGGTCAATTTATTCCGTGATGGATGACGGTACTTCATCTAGTGGCAGCATCGAATGGCTGATGGGCCCAGTGCGTTTTCGGCTCGATCTGTCTTGCATGTTTGCTGAAACACTGGCTCAGGGAAGATGCAATCGCTGCAGTAAACGTGATTCCAATACTTCCTGAATTGGCCCGCTTCCCCACAGCACTCACAGACCATTTGCGCACGAAGCTCGGCCTTTTGCGCCGCTTCACGGATGCAGTCCCGTGATTGTTTGTCACCAAACAGTCCATCGACAACCACAATCTCAAGCTTGCCTTTCATGACGTGAATGCTTGAGAAGAACGGCATGAGTGGGCAGGGGTCGTCCACGTCCAGCGAAGTTCCGTATCGCAACATCCTATCGATGAACGCTACGTTTACAAGGGTATGGGCTGCTTCCGTGGCCCACAGCATTTGCAACTGGCGTTTGACTTCGTCTGCAGCTTTTTCGATGACTGCATACCACCCAGCAACCGCTCTGGATGCCCAACGGGCACTGTTCGAGGGGTATGCTGAGAGTGACCGGAACGGAAGAACAGCGGGTAACTCGACAACAGCCGGCCTTGTTCAGCGGGCACCATCGGTCGCTGGTATGGGTTCCCAGCAGGGCACTCAATAGCCTGTGCACTGCCCGATGCCAGATTGGCAACCATCGAAACAACTCCCATCGTTACGTCGGAGACCTGCACCCTTCTGCCGCGTTCGCGACAGCAGGGGCGACGTAGGCAACAAGATGTCTGAAAGGGCGCATTGTATATGTTTCCATAGTATACGTATACATAGTAGACGTATATACAGTAGATGTTTATGAGGTAGACGAAAAAATGTCGTTGGGCCAACCTCCTGGCCATGACCGAAACAGAAAGCAAAGACATCGACCCGTATCTTCGACGGCGGCTGGCGGCGCACGTCCGGAGACTCCGCTTGGAAAGGCGTGTTTCCCAGGAATTGCTCAGCGTCGAATGCGGCTTCCATCGCACGTACGTCAGCCACATTGAACGAGCGGCTGTGAACATAACACTCGACAATGTGCAGCGACTCGCCACCGGCTTGGGAGTAGACCCGGCGGAACTGGTCAGCGATAGCGAAAGCGGAGAGTGATCGGCGCGTCGAGCCGGCAAAGCCGAAATAAGGTCGAACGGGCGCAGGCGCGGTAACGCCGAATAGGTGCCCTTTGCGTCGAACGCCCTGAAAGTCATCTTGCTTTGAGCGCCTTGTCGGCGCCATGGCTCGATCGTGCGTATCGCCATCGCGATCAGCGCGGTGGTGTGTCTCGCCGACCTTGCGTTTTCGAGTTCGGAAGGTCGGAACGCGAAGGCCGTTGCGATCGAGATTGACGATGTCGAGAAGCGCGGAAAGATTCAGCTGATCTAGTTCTGGCAGGCCGCATGAAATCGTCGGCCTCCGGTTTGTCTCTCGGCGACATGAAAACCTGGCGAAACTTGACGCCAGGTCCGCAACGACCTGTCCGTGCTACCGGTCACAGCGGCAAAACACGCCGGTGAGACTCGAACTCTTTTTCTCGGGCACCCCTTCGGAGGAGCCGACACCACCTGGATATAGGGTACGAATTCCGCTTTGAGCTCGGACCGGAATGAGAAAAGTCCCGGTGTTCAGGCGCGCTCCAGATATTCGGATAATGTCGCCAGTGCCTCTGCGCTCGACGCGCCCACACTGCACGCTTCGTCACCTTTCACGGCCCATCCGCCAAACATCTCCACCGCGTCGAGCGACGCCCCTGAACATTGCGGGCTATCTATCACCATAGCCTTCCCGACTTCGACCGCATCGAAGCACTCCGCGGTTTGCTCACGCCGACGAGGTTGACAGCCGTACAATGCAAACCTACTGCAAACAACGACCTGCTCAGCTGATAAGCTTCTTCGATCTTGGATTTCCCGTGAGCGCAAAGATCAAACGGATATGCCACGAAGGCTGGCGCGACCCGTCTTTGAACCACTCCACCATAGTTTAGTCACAAAATCCCATAACTGATTTTTTTAGTCACTGAAATCGTACTTCCTTGCCCCGCGGGCGTGAGAGAGGATGAAAAATCCCATGACTTTAGGAATTTGACGTCTGCTACCCTCGCCGCTTCACTACCCCTTTGCATTCAACCTCGATGGAAACCCCTTTCAATGATCGCGGCGTGTCGGTCACACGCAATGCACTCTCGTCGGCTGGCCAGGTCTTTCCGCTGCGCGACATCGTCGGCGTGCAGGTCGTTACCGTGCCGAAGAACAAGGTCCTGCCGCTGACGATTTCGCTGCTCGGCCTCGTCGGCGCGATTGTCGGTGCGATCTTCCGCTCGCCGGTGGGCATCGTTTGTGGTGTCATGCTGATCGTCGTGGGCTGGCTCACGTGGGTGACGCAGGACATCACCCACCGTCTGATGGTGCAGACAGCCAGTGGTGAACGCGAAGCGTTGATGAGCACCGATCGCGAATTCGTCGAGCGGGTCAGCGCGGCGGTGCATGAAGCGAAAGCAACGGCGGCAGCACCAGTCCCCAAGGCTTGAAGCGGCCGGCCGCCTGACGCGGCGTCGGCGCCCGGCACAGGCCTGTCCTCGTGCGCCGGCGCAGCCACCCACACGCATCCGCATCGTCCGCGTTTACAAGATTTTGATCACAACCAAGGCAGCTTTTTGCGTGCCGTTGAGTCAAGCCCGGCTAGAGTGATCAGGTATCAACAACGCGCCGTCTCAGCTGATTGGCGCTCCCATGATGCTCACACCCATCGCAACGTCCGCAATCCCCGCGCCGCTCGCGCCGCCCGCATTACGCGTCGCCCGCCCTACGCATCGGACCGTACCGCTCGTCATCATCGATGTCACGATACCCGGCGTTTCGTCGGCCAACGGACGGCGCGCGCTGCATGCCGCGCTCGGCGACGATCTGCGTCTGTACATCGTCACCGTCGACCGCCAGCAAGAGCACGTGACCTTCCGCGTCGAAGTCACCTCGCGCACCCTCGACGACGTGATCGGCGTGCTGACCACCGCGCTCGACCGCGCCACGCTGGGCCGCGCCCAGACGACGGTAATCCGCCGCCCACGCGACTACTCCTGACGCCAGTCGAGGTTTGCGCGCGCAGTCCGCTCGTCGCGGCCGCAGCCTTTACACATCTTTGCAATCACACGCGAGCGGCCATGTAGAGTCGCCGCTCCTGTTATCGCGTGTTCCCTCCCGCAGGCCTGCACAAGCATTCGCGAGCATGTGGCTTTCCCGCTCGCGCCGCCGCGTGCATGCCAGTGAAATTGCCGCGCGCGCTGCCCGCCAGCGGCTCCCGCTGCAATGCCTCGTCCGGGGACCGCGCCTTTTTGCGAAGCGTGATCTATGTCCCTGTCGTCTCCCGGTGCCGCGCCCCGGCACATTCGCCCGAACTGGCGTGCGTGTTTGCCTGCCCGCCTGCATGCTCATTGGCGCCGTCTCACCGCGATAGTGCTGTTTGCGGGCGTCACGCTCGCCGCCCTGTCCGCCTGCTCGACCACCTTCCCGGTCCCCACGCCGCCCGCGCAGAATGCCGCGCTGATCAACGGCGGCAACGACGGCCTGCTGATTCCACTGCACGTGGAACGCGCCGACCAGGATCAAGCGCGCCTCGGCCTGCCGATCCAGCTCGACGGCAAGCCGCTCTACGTCGCGTTGGACACGGGCACGCAAGGGGTGCGGATTCTGAAGTCGACGCTGCCGGGGTCGAACTACGCGCCCGCCGGCGACGTGACGTCGCTGTCGTTCGCGAACGGCGCTGAAGTGGTCGGCGCGGCGGTGACGTTGCCGTTCAGCGTGGGTGGCACGAAGCCGGCGCCGATCGCCGCGCAAGCGGTCGATACGGTGCGCTGCCTGCCGACAGCGAAGCGTTGCGTCGCAATGGACGGCTACACCGGCGAATTCGGCTGGGCCTTCTCGGGCATCGCCGGCATCGGCGCCGAGCTGCCTGGCGAGAACTGCTGTACGCAGCCGCTGCGCGCGTTGCCGGGCAACATCGGTCAACGGTACCTGGTGCGCTCGAACGTCGCGAAACCCTACCTCCTGCTGAGTCCGTCGAGCGAGCTGACGAAGGGCTACACGATGCTGCCGATGGCCGCGTCGAAAGACGGTGCGACGCAGTGGCCGAGAGGCTGCGTGCGGGTCGCCGACAAGATGACGTTCTGCGCGCCGCTGGTATTCGCCACGGGCAGCTCCGGCATGATCCGCATCGAAACCGACAAGGCGCCGAACTGGACCGGCGACGACGATGTCGGCAAGACCCTCAATCAGGGCAACTATGAAGCGGCGATCGGCGTGGCATCCTGGGTGCACCGCTACGAGAACGCGCAGGTCACGATCGTGAAAGCGAAGCCGGACGCGAACCGCATCGTGGTCGGTTTGATGGCGATGCAGAACGTCGACGTGCTGTTCGATTTCCAGCGCGGCCAGCTGGGTCTACGTGCGGCAAACGCGAGTGAAAGCTTCGCGCCGTGATATCGCCCTCGCGATAAAAAGGCCGTCCGGTTCCAGCAAAGAACCGCACGGCCTTGTCATTTATCAGGCGATCACGCGAAACGCAAGCGCACGCCCACCGCCGTCACTCCAGACTAAGCGGATTCACATGCCAGATATTGCGCGCATATTCGCCGATCGTGCGGTCCGACGAAAACTGCCCCATCCCCGCGACATTCTCAATCGCGCTTTCGGCCCACGCACGTTTGTCGACGAAGCGTGCGTCCACCTCCTCCTGTGCCTTCGCGAATGCGGCGAAATCGGCCAGCACCATGTAGTGATCGCCCCAGTCGACCAGCGTGTGGAAAATATCCGAGAAGCGCAACGGTTCGTGCGGCGAAAAGAAGCCGGTACGGATCTGGTCGAGCGCCATATGCAGTTCCGCGTTCTCTTCGTAGACCTGGCGCGGCCGGTAACCGCTCGCGCGCAAGTCGTCCACTTCGTCGGCGGTATGGCCGAAGATGAAGATGTTCTCGCGCCCCACCGCGTCGCAGATCTCGATGTTCGCGCCGTCCATCGTGCCGATCGTCAACGCGCCGTTGAGCGCGAGCTTCATGTTGCCGGTGCCGGACGCTTCGGTGCCGGCCATCGAAATCTGCTCCGAAAGATCGGCCGCCGGAATGATCATCTCGGCCACGCTCACGCCGTAGTTCGGCACGAACACCACTTTCAGCCGATCGCCGATCAGCGGATCGTGATTGACCTTCTCGCTCACGTCGCCGATCAGCCTGATGATCGTCTTCGCCATCCGGTACGCGGACGCGGCCTTGCCGGCAAACAGCACGACGCGCGGCACCCAGTCGCGCTCGGGGTTCGCGCGAATCTGGTTGTAGCGCACGATCACGTGCAGCACGTTCAGCAGTTGGCGCTTGTATTCGTGAATGCGCTTGACCTGCAGATCGAACAACGCATCTGGATTGAAGTGCAGTTTGGTGTGCTGCGCGAGGCGCTGCACGAGCCGCAATTTGCTTTGCCGCTTCGCGTCGCGGAACGCCTCGATGAAGCCGCTGTCGGTACGCAGGTTGCGCAACTGCTCCAACTCGAACAGATTGCTGCGCCAATGGTTGCCGATGCGCTGATCGATCAGCGACGACAGCGACGGGCTCGCTTGCGCGAGCCAGCGGCGCGGCGTGATGCCGTTGGTCACGTTGGTGAAGCGGTCCGGATAGATGCGCGCAAAGTCGGCAAAGATATCGCGGGTCATCAGTTGCGAATGCAGCTTCGACACGCCGTTCACCTTCTGGCTTGCGACGATCGCCAGATACGCCATGCGCACGCGCCGCTGCCCATATTCGTCGACCAGCGAAATGCGGCGGATCATCTCGGCGTCATGACCCGAATGCTCGCTCACATGCTTGAGAAGCTGCGCGTTGATCTCGAAGATGATCTCGAGATGGCGCGGCAACAATCGCGCGAGCATCTCGACGTCCCACGTTTCGAGCGCTTCGGGCATCAGCGTGTGGTTGGTGTACGAGAAGATCTGCGTGACGTGTTTCCATGCCTTGTCCCACGGCACATGATGAACGTCGACCAGCAGACGCATCAGCTCCGGAATCGCCAGCACGGGGTGCGTATCGTTCAGATGCACCGCGACCTTTTCGGAGAAGCGCCCGAACGTGCTGTGCGTGCGCTGATAGCGGCGGATCAGATCCTGCATCGTCGCGGACACGAAGAAGTACTCCTGGCGCAGCCGCAGTTCGCGGCCGGCGGGTGTCGAGTCGTCCGGATACAGCAGGCGCGAGACGTTCTCCGACATGTTCTTCGTGTCGACCGCATTGCGGTAGTCGCCGCGATTGAACGCGCTCAGGTCGAGTTCATCGGTGGCGCGCGCTGACCATAGCCGCAGCGTGTTGGTCGCGTCCGTCGCGTAGCCGGGGATCACGGTGTCGTACGCGGTGGCGTTCACATGCTCGGTGTCGATCCATTCGACCTGTTCGCCACGCTGCACCGTGCGCCCGCCGAAGTGCACCATGTACTTGATTTCGGGCCGTGGAAACTCCCATGGATTGCCCGCGCGCAACCAGTACTCTGGCGCTTCGACCTGCTCGCCGTTGACGATCTCCTGACGGAACATGCCGTATTCATAGCGGATGCCATAGCCGAAGCCCGGAATACCGAGCGTCGCCATGGAATCGAGAAAGCAGGCAGCAAGCCGGCCGAGACCGCCGTTGCCGAGCGCGGCGTCCGGCTCGATATTGATCAGCGCCTCCATATCCACACCGAGACTCGCGAGCGCCTCCTTCATCTGATCGTGAATGCCGAGCGCCAGTAATGCGTTCGTAAAGGTCCGGCCGATCAGGAATTCCATCGACAGGTAATAGACGCGCTTCACGTCCTGTTCGTATTGCAGGCGCGTGGTTTTCATCCAGCGCGCCACCAGTCGGTCGCGCACGGCGAGCGCCGCGGCATGCAGCCAGTCATGGGGATGCGCAGTGACAGCGTCCTTGCCGACGCCGTACATCATGCGGTTGGAAATGGAGCGCCGTAGCGCGTCGACGGTACTGTGGAGCTGGTCGAATTCCAGATCGACGGTTGTCATCGAAGCCTCCGGAGGTAAAAGCGCCGCGGCATACGCGAACCGCATGGGTGACGGACGGGAGGCGCGTGCCGTTCAGGCGGGTTAAAAAACAGAGTAGAACATTTTACGGCTGCCGCGCACAGCGAGCGTGAGCCGCTACTCACGCACATGCCATGCCCGCCGGGACGCGCGGGCATCGCGGCTTTTCGCACGGACACGGTGCAAACCGCACGGAGGCGGCACTGCGCGCGTGCATCGAACGGCATGAAAGAGGCCACAGAGAGGCTGCGATGAAGTCAACGCCGGCGAGATGCGCAACGCACATCGGATCACGCCTCGCACCAGTATTTTTTCGCCGCGTGACGCGCGGATGAATCGGGCGAGCGCTTCGGTATGTGATCAAATCGGGCGCCTCGTCTGCTGAACTGTTTGTGCCGAGTGGCGTGTGACAGAGTGTGCGCGGATCAGTTCGAAGAGATTGCATGGACCTGACCGTTAGTTGCGTTGTTTAAGCCAGGTCATATCGGCCTGCCCGCGTCCCAGCAGGATTTCCGCGTCTCTGTAACAATCGCTACATTTCGCTGCGCGCTGCCCGCCTTGACCGCTGCACCAGACGGCGCGCCTCTCGCCACTCAACCCCGCCGCTTGCACGCCGCGTTTTTAGACCGGCCACCGCACTGGCATGCCTAACCCGACGAGCCACGCCTTGTCCGACAACTCCAGCGCCGCCGCCGCGCCGACCTTCCCCGCGGACGGCCCAATGTCCGCCGCCAACCGCCGCGCGATGGCCGCGATCATGCTCACCGTCGCGCTCGCCACGCTCGACACCGCGATCGCCAACACCGCCCTGCCCGCCATCGCCGCGGATCTGCATGCGGCGCCCGCGGCGTCGGTGTGGATCATCAACGCGTATCAGCTCGCGGTGGTGGCGACACTGCTGCCGCTCGCCGCGCTCGGCGATATCATCGGGCACCGGCGCATTTACATCGGCGGCATTGCGCTGTTCACGCTGGCGTCGCTCGCGTGCTCGATGGCTTCGACGCTGCCGCTGCTCGCCGCCGCGCGCGTGATGCAAGGCCTCGGCGCGAGCGCGATCATGAGCGTGAATACCGCGCTGATCCGCTTTCTCTATCCACCGCACAGGCTCGGACGCGGGCTTGGCACCAACGCGCTGGTGGTCGGCGTGTCGTTCGCGGTCGGGCCGACGGTGGCGTCGCTGATCCTGTCGGTGGCCGCGTGGCCCTGGCTGTTCGCGGTCAACGTGCCGCTCGGCCTGCTCGCATTGGGCTTTGCATGGCCGGCGCTGCCGCACACCGAACGCGGCAAGCACAATTTCGATCCGGTCGCGGCGCTGCTCAACGTGATCACCTTCGCCGCGTTGATCTTCGCGCTCGGTGAGGCGGCCCAGCGCGCGTCGGCGCAACTCGTGCTGAGCGCGGCGGCAATCACCGTGGTGTTCGGGCTGCTGCTGATCCGCCGTGAAGCGGGCCACCCGGCGCCGATGCTGCCCGTCGATCTGTTCAAGCGGCCGGTGTTCGCGCTGTCGGCGGTGACGGCGGTGTGCTCGTTCGCCGCGCAGGGCCTCGCGTTCGTGTCGCTGCCGTTTTATTTCGAGGACGTCCTGCATCGCAGCCAGGTCGAAACCGGCTTTCTGATGACGCCATGGCCGGTGGTGGTCGCGCTGGCCGCGCCGCTCGCGGGCAGCCTGTCGGACCGCTATCCGCCCGGCCTGCTCGGCGCGATCGGGCTCGCGGTGATGTCGGCGGGGATGGCGTCGCTGGCGCTGTTGCCGGTGCATCCGCACGTGCTCGACATCGGCATCCGGATGGCGATTTGCGGCGCGGGCTTTGGCTTCTTCCAGTCGCCGAATCTGAAGGCGCTGATGGCGAGCGCGCCGCCCGAACGCAGCGGCGGTGCAAGCGGCATCGTCGCGACTGCGCGGCTGCTCGGGCAGACCACCGGCGCGGCGCTGGTTGCGTTGAGCTTCGGGATTGCCGGCCGCCATGGTCCGACGCTTGCGCTCGGTACGGGCGCGTTCTTTGCCGGAGCGGCGAGCCTCGCGAGCGGACTGCGGCTGCTGGCGCCTTCGCATCGCACGGGTGGCCACGTGAGAGCGTCGGCGAAATGAAAAAAAGCGGGCGCGCTGTGTTCTCAGCGCGCCCGCTTTGTCACTCGACCATAGGTCAACGCGCCGCGAAATACCCCTTCACTGCGGCGATGAACGTATCGATGTCCTCACGCGACACATCCTTATGCGTCACGAAGCGCGACGCGTACAGCATCTGCGTCAGAATGCCGCGTTCTTTGAGCCACGCTTCGAGCGGCGCGCAATCCTGCTGCGGAAACTGCGCGAACACCATGTTCGTGGCGACAGACTGAACCTTGACCTGCGCGATCGCTTCGAGACCCGCCGCCAGATGCGCGGCGTTCGCGTGGTCGTCGGCGAGGCGCTCGACGTTGTGATCCAGCGCGTACAGGCAGGCCGCCGCCAGCACGCCGGCCTGGCGCATGCCGCCGCCCAGCACCTTGCGCCAGCGGTGCGCCACGTCGATCAGCGCCTGGCTGCCGACCAGCACCGAGCCCACCGGCGCGCCCAGCCCCTTCGAAAAACAGATCGACACGGAATCGAACGGCTCGCATAGCGCCGCGACCGGCTTGCCGGACGCGACCGCCGCGTTATAGACGCGCGCGCCGTCGAGGTGCGCCGACAGGCCGCGCTGACGCGCGAGCTGCACCGCCTCGGCGACATATCCGGCCGGCAGCACCTTGCCGCCGATGGTGTTTTCCAGCGCCAGCAGCCGCGTGCGCGCGAAGTGGTTGTCGATGGGCTTGATCGCGGCGGCGATCTTGTCGAGCGGGATCGAGCCGTCCGCGGCATTTTCGAGCGGCTGTGGCTGGATGCTGCCGAGCACCGCCGCGCCGCCGCCTTCGTACTTGTAGGTGTGCGCGAGCTGGCCGACGATGTACTCGTCGCCGCGTGCGCAGTGCGCCATCAGTGCCGCCAGGTTGCTTTGCGTGCCGCTCGGGAAGAAGAGGCCCGCTTCCTTGCCGGCGCGTTCGGCGACGGCGGCTTGCAGACGCAGCACGGTGGGGTCGTCGCCCCAGACGTCGTCACCCACTTCGGCGGCCGACATGGCCGCGAGCATCGGCGGAGTTGGACGGGTTACGGTATCGCTGCGCAAATCGATCATTGGGTGTCCCTGTATGTCCTTGTGCGTCTGTGAATGACAGCCTGTGAGTGCCGGCCGGCGCGATGCTGCTTGCACCGACGGATGGATGCGGCGTCGCCGGTTGAGTCACGCATTGTGCTTTTTGGTTTATGTTTTGTCATTGGTGCAATGCAACACAATGCCCGTTCGACTCGATGAAATCGCGACGGATGGACGATTGAACCCAAGCGGGAAACGCGCCGGTCGACAGGTAACGGTCGCCGCGATCGCAGACGACGAATACGATCGTCGCCGGATTCGCGGGAGTCAGCACGAGTTCGGCTCCGTATGCGGTCATGCCGCGGCGCCACTCGATCGACACGTCCTCCGGCATGACCAGCAGCATCCGGTAGGCTCTGAGCGCGGCCACCATGGCAAGCGCAAAAGCCGAGGATCATCGCTTGTGCCGCGCGATCCTTGACCGAACCTGCAGGGTTGACGCCTTCGAGCTTGCCAAGGATCACTTTGTTGCGCGCGCAAATTGTCTCGCCCGGAAGCCTTACCAGCTGAACGAGCGGAGTGTGTGAAGAAGAGTGCCGGTCGGTGACAGGCTGAAGACATTCGTCATGCAAACGCGCTATTACCCTGGAAGCAAGCGGCATTTACATATCACTTTGTGATATAAAATTGACGAGCATGTAAATCGCGAAGCAAAGCGAGTAATCAAACGTCTATTGATGTGAGCGCCGCAACCCCAGCTGTCATTCGACATCCGCCGGCTCATCGAAGAGAAAGGACTGGAGGGTCGGTATGCGCAATGTTCAAGCGCCGAGCCAATGGACAGCGCACGCGCGATCAGTTGACCTCAACGGCCCGCTGTACGGCGAGCGTTGCGTCCTCTCCTGGCAGGCCCGGCTAAAGCTCTTCGACCGAGCGCGCAGTCTCGCCGGCGCCCGGCGTCTCCTCAGCCGTTTCCGGCCCCATGGTCACCAGCACGCTGCAACTGACCCGGTCCAGCAACAGGCCATCGTTCCTGCCGCCCCACCAGCGCGCCAGCCGGCTCTCATGACGGTGCCCTACGACGATCAGATCGACCTTCAGATCGTGCGCGAACGACGAAATCTCTTCCAATGGATCGCCGACGGCGAAATGCCCGCGCGCCCAGATTCCGCGCGCAGCGAGTTTTTTCAAGCCTTCGTCGAGCAAACTTCTGGCCGAGTTGGTGACGAGATCGACCGGGATTGCCGAGATGATGTCGGCCCCTTGCACCCAGGCTGAATTGTTGAGCACGGACAGCACGTGCACTTCCGCCTTGAGTTCCTGCGCCAGACAGGCGCCGTCCTTCAACGCGTGCTGCCCTTCACGTGTTCCGTCGTAGCAGAGAAGAATGCGGTTAAAAGTCGGCATCTCGTGTCTCCCTGACTTTCGTTTCGCGGCAGCGCAAAATCCGCTTCGCAATGCACAGATGCCTCGCTCGCAGACAAACGCGGCATCGCCGTCGAGCCAGAACATCGTCAATCCATTATATGTCGCCTGGTGATACATACAGCGAAACCGCGGCCTCGGTCAGAAACGGCAACAGCACATTCGCATGCGTGCGTCAGTTCGAACGCTGACACCACGGCCATGGTCGGCGCGCGCATCATGCCGCCAAGCGCGGCCGCCATGAAGTCCAGCAGACACACAGCAGGATCGCCGCCGGGCATCAACGGACCGGGCACCGCACCGACGCCCGCTCCCATCAATTGCTTCGGGAATGCCGTGCCGGCGAATCTGTTCCGAACCGAAGCGCGCAATCAACCCGACGATCAGGCCACCGGTCGCGGGCACGATAACAACCCAAAGCCCAAGTGCGTTGCCGGCAGGGAGAGCGGTCTGCGATCGATATCGTCTGAAAGAAGGATGCGTTGGTGAAGAAGCGGATCAGATGCAGCAGAAAATCGGCCACGAACCTACTCAGAATGCCCACGACCGCGGCGATGGCCGTGATTCGCAGGAGTCGGGTATCGGTGGCGAAGTCGCCCTTTGACGCATTCGTGTGCACGGTGGCTCCTGACCGTCGAGTGGCAACGCGAAGATATTGCGCAAACCGCTAGCGCATCCTCGCCTCGTCATATTGCATCTTTTTGTGATGCAATGCGCGGCTAACGACACATGTGCGCAAACGCGACGGCATAGCAACAACACAGGACGCCAGCGCGCACATTCAGATCTTCTGCCTGCGCAATTATATCATAGCGTGATATATGCTGACTGGTAAGCGATCACCTTTCGCACGGGAGGATCAAATGGTTATCGCCAACGACTTCGAAATCTTTTATCTGCTGGTGGCCTTTGCGCTGCCCGGCGTCATTCTGATCGGTGGTCTGCTCGATACGCGGCACCTCCAGAAACTGCATCCGCAGCTGGTGGGCGCGCTGATGGAGCGGCGAAAATCACGCAAGCCTGCTCGACCGGGTGTCGTGCCGCGTTCTGTTCGAAGTCGCGGACTCACTCGTTGATTGAAACATGACTAATAGTAGAGACCGGTCATGATGGATTTTCTAGTGCAGTTGGCAGTCTGCGGCGTGGTGCTGGCAATGGTGATTCTTCTGATGGTCACCCAGGAGCGACGTGCGAACCTCCGCGAGCGGCTGCTTCGCTCCAGCATGCATCGTCATTGGTGGAATCGGCCGCGCAACGGGCATTGAGGACATCGAAGCTGCGACGCAGCCAGTCATTTGCGCCGTCGCCACGGCATGCGCAGCCTCCTACGACTCGGGCCAGAGAAAGAAGATATGAGCGCCGGGCGGGTCGGCGGGCGTGTTGTCCATCGGACGCCGCGTGTGCCACCTCTGCCTCGCTGAGCAGCAGTCATTCGGCCACCTCACGAGAACCAATGGACCACCCGACAACATGTCGAGCATGGTCGCGCCATATACGCCGACCACGGTAAACGGCACGTCACCGAAGTACGCAGCGGTTTGCCCCGAGAACACAACAGCGGGTTGAGCGCGTTGTAACGAGTTGTGCGCTGCGTTGTTTGCCCACGCGCTTGCCGCGCCGCCATGTTCGACGTAGAGGTCGGTCGCTCGCGCCGTGGCGGCACAGTGCATGACCGGAATAACGCACGCCGCGAGTATGACCACCCAACGCCATTGCGAAAGATGTCGTTGCATCACTCGATCCTCTGCCGAATCACCCAGCCGCAAAATATCAGCGGCCGATCCGAACGGCTAAAGCCCCCAGATGATGTCCGCCTCGCTCTTGCGTGCCGCGCGCATCATGTCCAGAAACGGCCATGCGCGTTGAGACAGTCTGTTACGCGATTCGCGTTGGTTGCCTGACGAACGATGCAGGGGTTCGACAGTCGCTTCCGCCGTCGCGTCGTCCGAAATTGCGGCTTCGAGCCGGTCGATCGCAACCGGCAGTTCATCATGCACGATGACGCCACGGTCTTCGAGACGCTTGCCGATCAAGCCCAACAGATATTGCGCAAGGTCCCGGAGCATCACGACATCCGGCGATGCCGTCGATTGAAAAGTAACGAGCATGACAGCTCCTTTGGAAGAGCGCGTGACAAGCCACTCGTCGATCGGATTCCTATGCTTGTCGAGCGGCGCGATGACTCACGCGTCATCGCATTTTCCTCGCCCCGCCTAGCATCATTTTATATCACAACGTGATTAAATGAAAACGCGGCGCTCATCTGGCCGATTGCGGCGCGCGGCGGCGGACTTGTCTTCAGCGAGGAGACAAGTGGCAGGATCGCACTCCGGCGGTTCCGCACTGCAACAGCCGGTTTCTGCCTTTTATATCATATTGAAATATAATCACGACCACAGTGTATTGGCGTTACCAGGGTTTCCCCGGTAATCTCGACCCCCACTAATCGACTACTGCCTCGTCCAATCTTGTCCCGTTCCATTGCCCTTCGCTGGCTTGCCAGCTTTATTCCAGCACCGGTTACCGTCAAATGGCAGGAGCGCGCGCGCTCGTGTCTCGGTGCGCTGCTGGGGATCGCCTTCACTGGCGGCTCGATGTTTCTGCTGCTCGGGCCGGCGGCGAACATTCCGCTGCTGGTCGCGCCAATGGGCGCTTCCGCCGTGCTGCTGTTCGCCGTGCCCGCGAGTCCGCTAGCGCAGCCGTGGTCAATCATCGGCGGCAATCTCGTGTCCGCGACGATCGGCGTGACCTGCGCCAGTGCGATCGCTGATCCGACCCTCGCGGCTGCGTTAGCGGTCGCACTATCCATCTGCGGAATGTTCACGCTTCGCTGCGTTCATCCGCCCTCGGGCGCGGTGGCATTGACAGCGGTGCTGGGCGGACCCGCCATCCATGCGCTCGGCTACCGGTTCGTGCTGGAGCCGATTGCGATCCAGTCGGCCGCGCTGCTTGCCGCGGCGCTCGCCTACCACGCCGCCACCGGCCATCGCTACCCGCACAGCGGGCTCCTGAGCCGCGGCACAACCGCCAATGCGGCCGACGACGCGTCGCGCGCAGGCTTTACGCGCGCGGACCTCGAAGCCGTTCTGAAGCGTCGCAGCGAAATGCTGGACATCGACCCGGACGACCTCGAATCGCTGCTGCGCGAGACGCAGCTTCAGGCCTTCTCGCGCAGCTTCAACGAACTGAGTTGCGCGGACATCATGTCCCGCCACGTGATATCGGTCTCCGCGACCACGCGTGCAACAGTGGCGTGGGGCCTGCTCAAGCGCAACAAGGTGAAGGCGCTCCCCGTCACGGACGCCGACCGGAATCTGATCGGCATCGTGACGCGGGCCGACCTCGTCGATAAGCGGGTTTTCGGGCAGTTCCTGCCCTTCGCCACTCGCCTCGACGGCTGGCTTCGCGGCGATGCGCTGCGCGCGCCGACCGTCGGCAGCGTGATGAACACCGAGGTGTGCACCACCAGCGCCACGGCGCCGATCACCGACCTCGTGCCGCTGTTCGCGCATCACGGCCACCACCATATCCCGGTGCTCAACGCATCCGGGCATCTGATCGGCATGATTACGCAGGTGGACCTGATTGCCGGTCTCTACCGGCAGACCGTGCTCAAAGCGCAAAAGGCAGCATAGCGACACGAGCATCGCCTGCCCCGTGCGATGAAACAATACATCACCATGTGATATATTGATCGTTTATTCGCATTGGCAGGTACCCAATGAAAGTACGGACTCGCGGACTGACCAAAGCCGACTTCGAGCAACTGTCGGAGTTTCGCTACCAGATGCGGCGCTTCGAACGGTTCTCCGAGCAGGCCGCGCAGAGCGAAGGCATTACGCCGTTGCAGTATCTGCTGCTGCTGCACATCAAGGGATATCCGGAGCGCGACTGGGCCACCGTCGGCGAGCTGGCGGAGCGGCTTCAGTCCCAGCATCACGGCGTCGTCGCGCTGGTGTCGCGCTGCGAAGCGCTGAGTCTCGTGCGCCGCCAGGTCAGCGAAACCGATCGCCGCCAGGTGGAAGTCCACCTCGAAAAAGCCGGCGAGCGAGTGCTCGCGCGACTGGCGGAATTGCACCGCGCCGAATTGAAATCGCTAGAAGGCGCTTTCCAGATTCCACAGATCGACTTCGACTAACCATGAGCATGAATTCCCATAAGCGTGATTTTTCGGCCAACGCCCGGCTGCCCGGCATTTTTGCGCTAGCGGCGTGCATCGGGGTGGTCAGCACGCTTGCCGCATTCGTATTGCTGAACCTGATCCGTCTATTCACCAATCTGTTCTTCTTCGGCGCGCTGTCGTTTGCCGACCGTTCGCCCGCCGGCAACACGCTCGGCCTGTGGGTCATCGGTGTGCCGGTGATCGGCGGGCTGATCGTCGGCCTGATGGCGCGCTACGGCTCCGAGAAGATTCGCGGACACGGCATTCCCGAGGCGATCGAAGCGATCCTGTTCGGCAAAAGCAAAATGTCGCCGAAGGTCGCAGTGCTCAAGCCGCTGTCGTCCGGCATCGTGATCGGCAGCGGCGGGCCGTTCGGCGCGGAAGGCCCGATCATCATGACGGGCGGCGCACTCGGCTCGTTGATCGCGCAATGCGTGAAGGTCACGTCGGCGGAACGCAAGACCTTGCTGGTGGCAGGCGCCGCCGCGGGTATGACCGCGGTGTTCGGCACGCCGGTGGCGGCCGTGCTGCTCGCTGTCGAACTTTTGCTGTTCGAGTGGCGGCCCCGTAGTTTCCTGCCGGTCGCGGTGGCCTGCGCGGTCGCCGGTTTCGCCCGCGCGCTGTTCTTCGGCGCAGGCCCGCTGTTCCCGCTCCAAACCGCCGCGCCCGATGGCTGGTCGCTGATTTCTTGCGTAATCGCCGGATTGTTGTCGGGCGCGCTCGCGTCCGGACTTTCCGCGGCGCTGTACAAAACGGAAGACCTGTTCGGCAAACTGCCGATTCACTGGATGTGGTGGCCGGCTCTGGGCGGCATCGTGGTCGGCATCGGCGGCTGGCTCGAACCGCGCGCTCTCGGCGTCGGTTACGACGTGATCGGCGATCTGCTGCATCAGCACATCGTGTTGCAGGCCGCGCTTGTGCTGCTGGCCGTGAAGGCCGTCATGTGGGTGGTCGCACTCGGCTCCGGCACCTCCGGCGGCGTTCTCGCGCCGCTGCTGATGCTCGGCGCCGGGCTCGGCACCGTCCTCGCGCACTGGCTGCCGGGCAATCAGCCGGCCTTGTGGCCGCTCGTCTGCATGGCCGCCACGCTCGGCGCGACGCTCGGCGCACCGCTGACCGCCATCGTGTTCGCTTTCGGCCTGACCCACGACGGCAATGCGCTGCTGCCGCTGCTCACCGCGACGCTGATCGCTCACGGCTTCTCGACGGTGGTGATGCGCCGGTCGATCATGACCGAGAAGATCGCGCGCCGCGGCTATCACATCTATCGCGAGTACGGCGTCGATCCGCTCGAACGTCATTACGTCGACGAAGTGATGACGGCCTCTGTCGAATCGATCGACGCCGGCTTGACCATCGCCGACGCGCAATACACGTTTTTCGGCGCGAACCAGGTGCGTCGTGCGTATCCCGTGGTCTGCGACGGCGCGGTGCTCGGCGTGGCCGACCGCGCGTTGCTCGACCGGTTCTGTAGCGCTGATGGAGTCGACAAACGCAGCGCGTATCTGGCCGACGTGTTCGACCAGACCGCGCCCGCCTACGCGTTGCCGTCCGAAACGTGCCGGCTCGTCGCGACGCGGCTGGCGGTGCACAATCTCGAGCGCTTGCCCGTGGTGGCCGACCGCAAGACCATGCGTCTCGTCGGGATCGTGTCGCGCAGCGATCTGGTGAAACCGTCGCTCAGCCACTTCGAAGAAGAACACAAGCGCGAGCGTTTCCGGCGTTTGGCGCCGTCGCTCGGCAAGCGGCGCTTTGCGCCGGCTCGCAAGACCGGCTGAACATGACGAGGCGGTCGCGGTGGTAGAAGCCGATTGCCGTTTCCACCTCGTCTGTTTTGCGCAGCGCGCGCTATTTGCCCGCGCCGCGCTCGATGACGCAACTCAGCACGAGTGTGTCGCCCCGCGTGGCTTCGGGGCTGAGAGCGGCGGTGTGAAAGTCCGCGTGATCGCAACGCCATTCGGCCACAAAGCCACTTCTGCATTTCGCCGCCGGCCGGCTCCTGAGCGGCTCGCGTGGCGCGTACTCGCAGGTCATCAGGCCATCGCACCGACGCGCGATGTCACGCGTTTCGTTGCCGTGCGTCGCTCCACAGTTCTGGCCGTAACTGCCCGATACGATCTGGATCGTTCGCACTTGCCCTTCTGACGCTCCCGCATTCGTCGCCAGAAAGAAGACGGCCAGCATCGCCGATACGCAGCGAATGCTGCCGCTAACGAGAGCCGGTCTTGCACTCCAACAGGCAGGCGCTTCAGTCACAGTGCCTCCTTCCATTCACGCAACGAATCTAACTCGCTAACGGCAGCCGCCGCTGTCCCGCTCGCCAGCTATACGCGCCAGCACGCCGGCCACCACCCGGTCGCACTGCGCGCCGCCGAACTCGAACAGATCCCGCTCGATCAGATCCGCTTCCTGAACCAGCGCTTCGCGCAACAGATTCCTCGCGCGAAAATGCCGGCTGCGCACGGTGGCCTCCGGAATCGCGAGACACTGCGCGGTTTCCTCGATGCTCATTTCCTCGACCGAACGCAGCACGAAGACGACACGGAAAACATCGGGCAACTCGTCCAGCTTGCGTTCGAGCAACGCACGCAATTCCGTGCGCGCGGCCGCCCTGTCCGGAGAATTCGAATCGTCTGCGTTCATGGCGTCGATATCGATATGAGTACCCGGGTCCACCATTGGGATCACGTTCTGGCGCCGTGTCTCGCGGCGCAAACGGGCAAAGCACTCATTGAGCACCAGCCGCGACAGCCAGGTGAGCAGCGCGGAGTCCCCACGGAACTGGCTGATTGATCGATACG
Source organism: Paraburkholderia panacisoli (assembly GCF_008369935.1). Classification (GTDB taxonomy): domain Bacteria; phylum Pseudomonadota; class Gammaproteobacteria; order Burkholderiales; family Burkholderiaceae; genus Paraburkholderia; species Paraburkholderia panacisoli. The sequence continues at coordinate 368,291 of NZ_VTUZ01000005.1, forward strand.
CGGACAGATACGCTTCCTGCAATGCGTCTTCCGCCTCGGCGTCGTTGTGAAGCGTAGCGCGCGCGAGACGATACAGCCGCCGGTTGTGCCGGCGCATCAGCAGTTCGAATGCGCTTCGGTCTCCGGCGGCGACACGGCGCACGATCGACAGATCATCGATCGTGGCAGGCGCCAACTGTGTTACCGCGCTGTGCGTCATGGAGCGCTCGTCAAGTTGTGTCACCGGACATTCAGTGTGCCGCGCATCGTCGGGTGGAAGTTGCATAGGTAAGGATAGCTCCCCGCTCTGCCGGCGACAAAACTCCAGGACGCGTTCGGCGCGATGCTGCCCGAATCGAACGCCTTCGCGCTCGAACTCGCCGTATGAGCGAACAGGTCCTTGTTCACCCACTCGACGCGATCGCCCCGCTTCACCGTCAGCGTCGGCGGATTGAAGCGCATCTGCTCGATGACAACCTGGTACGTGAGCGGCGCAGCGCAGGCATGGGCGGACGGTAGCGCCCCGAGGGCCGCACCGAGCACGACGGCCAGCGAGCAGCCCCGCGCGCGCACGTTGCGCCCAGGCATTGCACCCATGCCGCGCCTAATCTCAGCCATTGCTCTTGCCCAGCTCAGCCTGCAGCTGCTTCGCATGATCGAGATGCGCGACAAAGGCCGGCCGCACCTTGACCAGAAGCGCTTTCAACTCTTCGTTTTGAGCACTCGGGATCAAGGTCTTGTCGAGCGCATCCAGCACGCTCTCGTGATAGGCCACTTCGTGATCGATATACGCCCGATCGAAAGCCATGCCCTTGAGCGTCTTCAGGTTGGCGAGATTTGCGTCGCCACCTTGCTTGAGGCTTTGACTCGTCGAGTTGGGCTCCGGCGTCACGCCCAGTTTGTGCACGAGATCGGTGGCGGCCTTGTTGACGCCGCTGTGGTCGGTGATCATCAGCTGCGCAAACGCTTTGACGTCCTTCGATCGGGTCTTCGACTCCGCCAGCTTGCCCGCGTCGATATCGACCTGATTGGCGGTGACCACGATCGCCGCGATCTGAGGATCGGTGGGACCGCCGCTCTGTGCGTAGCCGGTGAAGCTCGCGAGAGTCAGTACCCCGAACAACGTAACGCTGATCCATTTCATGAGATGTCTCCCGGTTTATCGTCGGCGCGCGCATGGACGCGCCGACGCAGTCCAGATCCGATACGACCGTTGATATGGACTTAGATGTCACCGGGAAGAGCCCTGTTTCCACTCGCGGCGCGGATTCGGGCAGGTTCGTGGAAATTCGTACGAGTGGCGGCGGATGCACGGCCGTCCGCTATGGGCTCGGGTAGCGGACGTTATTGCGTTGACCGGATGCCCGCAGGGTCAAGCGCATTCATTCGCGGCGTGCCGAAGAGAACCGGCCCGCGAGAAGATTCGCGGACGGCTCAGCCGCCCGACTTCGGCAGCCACGTGAGCGGGTCCACCGGCTGGCCGTTCTGGCGGACCTCGAACTGGATCGAAGCCACGCCGCGGCTATCCACCCCGACCTCGCCGATGGTTTGCCCTTGCGCGACCGCGTCGCCTTCCTTCACGAGCAGCGCGCTGTTCTGGCCGTAAGCGGTGATCAGCGAGTCGTCGTGCTTGATGATGATGAGCGGACCATACGCTTCGATACCGGAGCCCGCATAGACTACCCGGCCGGTTGCCGCGGCCTTGACCGGATCGCCCGGGCGGCCGCCGATCACGATGCCGTTCGACTTGCCGGGCGCGAACGCTTTCAGGATCGGTCCGCGCAACGGCCATTGCAGCACGCCCTGCTGCGGGCCGGCGGATGCCGTTGGCGCAGCGGGTGCCGCGCCTGGCGCGCCCGGCGCGACGTTGACCGGCGGCGTCACCACGCTGCCGGAGGCCATCGGCGGAGAGACGCGCAGCACCTGCCCGGGGTTGACGGGCGAGTTGACCGCGAGGCCATTCCACGCGGCGATTTCCTGCGGCTTGCGGCCATACGCCGACGCGATCCCGCCGAGCGTGTCGCCCGGATTGACCCGATAGAAACCGGCGGGAACCGGGACCGTGCCGAGGGTGGTCGGGCCAGCCGGCGCATTGCTGTAGAACGGCGTGCTCTCCCAAGGCATCGTCGTGCAGCCACTGAACATCACGCCGAGCGCGGCGGCTGTCAGAAGCCGCGTCCCCGTCAATTGCCATCGTTTTGTCATGGGATTGTCCTCGACACTTGTTTCAATCGGATTCACTCGATGCCCAAGCATTCGCCGTGCCACCGGTCTCGCGAGCGCCGTCGCGGTCGCGGCATTGGCGTCCTCCATTATGCCGCCACCCGCGCGAGCATCGACGTCGGCCCGGCAGCAAAGCAGGCCGCAGCCGCTCAGACACTGCCTTGCGCTTCAACCACCAGAATGCGCGCCGCGCCGATCGGATGAGCTACGTGCTCGGTGCCCACCGAAGCGTAGAACACATCCCCCGTTTCAAGAATCGTAGACCGTTCCACTCCGTCCTCGCGATAGCGCATCTCGACACGGCCATCGAGGACCGCGAACACTTCCTCGCCATCGTTGACATGCCACTTGTACGGCTGATCGGTCCAGTGCAAACGCGTGGTGATGCCGCCCATGTTGGCGATATCGAGCGCGCCCCAGGGACGCGTCGCGGTAAAGGTCTTGCTGCGAATGATCTTCATGACGAAAGGCAGTTGGGAACACAGAGCCGTCGGGCCATTTGCATCACGCACGGGGCCGCACGAGCGGGCGCGCCGCGCATTCCGGCTGGCCCCATTATAGGTCTGACGGGCCGCGCGCCTTCCGCAAAGGGCAGCAGGTTTGATTTGTGTGACTATTGAAGCCTTTGAGGCCTCGCCTCCTCGCCTATACTCAGGCATGCTGCGCGGAACATACCGTCCGGAAGCGAGTCCGAAAACGCTGGATCCTGCGAGGAGTTGGGCATGAACAAAGCCACCTTTCTGGCCGTGCAACTCAACGTCGACGACGTTGCGGCGTCGCCCGGTCTGGTCGAGTTGCTGAACACGCACCTCGTTTTCGCCGCCGACGTGGCCGAAGCCGCCGACGCGCTGGTACAACTGGCCAGTATCGCGGGGCTGTCGAGCGGTGTCGAGGCGAGCGTCGAGATTCCCGCGCTGGCGATCGAGCGGCTGCGCGAAGCGCTGGACAATCTGAGCGGCTACGACGAATCCTGGCTGCTGGCGCTCGAACCGAGCCGCGCGCTCTTCGATGACATCGGCCGGCGGCACCGCACGCTGCATTAGCCCTTGCGCTCGCGGATTACCAAGGCGCCGTAGCCGTAAACGAAAAAACGCCATCCAGGATACCGGATGGCGTTTTTTCTTGCCCGCCGCCTTGTCAGCCAGGCGGCGCTTCTAGCGGCTTCAGCGCTGCTTAGTTGCCGAAGTAGACCGAGTTACGGTCGTTGCCATTGATCGGACGGCCAGCTTGCGAGCTGCCGGCGATCGGTGCGCCGTAGCCGCTGTTCACGGCTTGAGCGGTGCCGTTTTGAGCATCGACACGCGCTTGCGCAGCCTGAAGATTCACCGGGTAATCGACGTGATCGCCCACCGGGTTATAGCCGGCCTTTTCCAGCTGGACCAGTTCAGCGCGCACTTGAGCGCGGGTCACCGGCTGATTCGATTGAGCAAACGAAGCGACCGGAGCAACCAGGGCGGCGGCGACGACAACTGCAGAGATCAGGGTCTTCATGATGTAAACCTCCAAAACTTGTTTTGTAGTGCGCTTTGGGCTTGTTCTCCCGTAGCGCTTAATGGCAAGTTTAGGAGCGTTGACATCTAGGGTAAACACGTAAAACAACGAAACTCTATTCCGATTTTCGCAATAATCGGGCGTTCAATTAAACCAGCAAGTCAACCGAAAAGCATATTTCAGCAACAATTGCCACACCCGGCTTTTAAACAGATGCACGACCCGTCAAGCCTTATAAAAAGCGCGTGGCGGGCCGTCATTCAAACGCTCAGCCCGTCATTCAAACGCTCAGCTCCAGTTTGCGTGGAAGCTGCCCGGCTTGTCGGTGCGCTCGAACGTATGCGCACCGAAGAAGTCCCGCTGCGCCTGCACGAGGTTTGCCGGCAGACGTTCCGAGCGATAGGCGTCGAAATACGCAACCGCCGACGCAAAAGCCGGCACCGGCACGCCCGCATTGATCGCGGCCACCACGACCTCGCGCAGCGCGGCCTGATAGTTCTTCGCGATGTCGCGGAAGTACGGATCGAGCAGCAGGTTCGCGATCGCTTTGTCCTTCGTGTAGGCGTCCGTGATCTTCTGCAGGAAGCGGGCGCGGATGATGCAGCCGGCGCGGAAAATCTTCGCGATCGTGCCGAAATCCAGATCCCACTTGTACTCTTGCGACGCGGCGCGCAGTTGCGCGAAGCCTTGCGCGTACGAAATCACCTTGCTGAAGTACAGCGCGCGGCGCACCGATTCGATGAACGCGTCGCGCGCCTCGCCGAGCGGCTTGGCCTGCGGCCCTTCTAGCACCTTGCTGGCGGCCACGCGCTGGTCCTTCAGCGACGAAAGCACGCGCGCGAACACGGCCTCGGTGATCAGCGGCAGCGGTGCGCCGAGATCGAGCGCGTTCTGGCTGGTCCACTTGCCCGTGCCCTTCTGCGCGGCGCGGTCGAGAATCACGTCGACCAGATCCTTGCCGGTTTCCTCGTCCTTCTTGCCGAAGATCTTCGAGGTGATTTCGATCAGATAGCTGTCGAGCTCGCCCTGATTCCACTCGGTGTAGACCTTGCCCAGTTCTGCGTTCGACAGCCCGGCGACCTGCTTGAGCACCGCGTAGCTTTCCGCGATCAGTTGCATGTCGCCGTATTCGATGCCGTTGTGCACCATCTTCACGAAGTGGCCCGCGCCGTCCGGTCCCATGTACGCGACGCACGGCTCGCCGTCCGGCGCCTTGGCGGCGATTTCGGTAAGAATCGGGGCGACGAGGTCGTACGCGTCGCGCTGGCCGCCCGGCATGATCGACGGGCCTTTCAATGCACCCTCTTCACCGCCCGACACGCCCGTGCCGATGAAATGCAGGCCGGCCTTCGCCAGTTCCTGGTTGCGGCGGATCGTGTCGGTGAAAGGCGTGTTGCCGCCGTCGATCAGAATGTCGCCTTTGTCCAGCAGCGGTTTGAGCTCCGCGATGGTGGCGTCGGTCGGTTCGCCGGCCTTGACCATCATCAGGATGCGGCGCGGCTTTTCCAGCGACTCCACGAATTCTTCCAGCGTGAAGGCCGGCACCAGCTTCCGGTCCGGATATTCGGCGACGAGTTCGTCGGTTTTCGCGCGGCTTCGGTTGTACACCGACACCGCGTGGCCGCGGCTCTCGATGTTGAGCGCCAGATTGCGGCCCATGACCGCCAGCCCCACCACGCCGATTGCCTGTTTGCCCATGTGAATTCTCCAGAGTCCAAAAAAACGTCGTGACGCCGCGCCGGAAGAAACGTCGGCGGGACGTCGAGGGTGAAAGAATAAAAGAAATGCGCGCTTGCCGCTCGCTGGCCGGCAACGGGCGGTGCGTTTCACTGCGTGCGGGCGGAGCGGCGTTGCTTCACCATGCGCCGGGTAACGTTCCATCACGCACCCCATGCGCGCGGCAACTGATGAAGCATGCCGGCTTGCGCCCGCAAAACCCGTCTGTCAGACCTGTACAGCGCCCGGGCGTTTCCTGAACACGAGGCTGAAATTGTTGGCCGGCATCGCGATCGGCTCGTCGCACACGAACCCGACCGACGCACCGAGCGCGATGACTGCTTCCATGTCGCGCACGCCCCACGCCGGGTCGCGGCTGCGCAACTGCTGATCGAACGCGTCGTTGCTCGGCGACGTATGCGCGCCGCCGCGTTTATACGGTCCGTACAGATACAGTACACCGCCCTCGACGAGACGGCGGCTCGCGCCGGCGAACAGCGCCTCGGCCGCGCTCCACGGCGAGATGTGAATCATGTTGATGCAGACCACCGCGTCGAGCGAATCGACGCCCCAGTCGGGCTGATGCACGTCGAGGGCAAGCGGCGCGCGCACGTTCGGCAGCGCGTCGTGGGCGAGCCACGCGGCAATCGACGCACGCGCGTCGGTATCCGCATCGCTCGGTTGCCAGTCGAGTCCGGGCAGCGCGCCGGCGAAGCACATCGCGTGCTGGCCGGTGCCGCTCGCGATTTCGAGCACGTGGCCGGTTGCGGGCAGCGCGTCGCGCAGCACGGCGAGGATCGGTTCGCGATTGCGCTCCGCGGAAGGCGAATGTTGCCGCAACGCCGGATGGGATTCAGTCATGGTGAGTTTCTGGGTCAGTACAGAGTCGTGCGCACGCGTTCGGCGAATTCACGGTCGTAGGTGGCGGCGTCGAACCCGGCGCCGTTGATGCGCCGATGGATCTGGCCCGCGCTCGGCAGCCGCGATCGCTCGACGTGCTGCGCGGGCTCCCACAGTTTCGAACGCACCAGCGCCTTCGAGCAGTGAAAATACACCGAGTCGACATCGATCAGCAGCACGGTGCGCGGCAGTTTACCTTCGACGGCGAAACTGTCCAGCCATTGCGGGTCGTTGGTGATCCGGCCACGGCCGTTCACGCGCAGACTTTCGCCGACGCCGGGGATCATGAACAGCAGCGCGAGACGCGGCTCCACGATGATATTGCGCAGACTGTCGAGCCGATTGTTGCCGAGGCGGTCCGGCAACGCGAGCGTGCGCTCGTCGACGATCCGCACGAAGCCCGGCGCGTCACCGCGCGGCGAACAGTCGAGGCCTTCCGGCCCGGCGGTGGCGAGCACGACGAACGGCGCGACTTCGATGAACGCGCGATAGTCCTCGTTGATAGACGGAATCTCCTTGCGCAGCGCACGCTCGTGCGGCTGACTGTAGAGCGCTTCGAGCTGTTCGATGGTCGTCAACATCGGGGTTCCTTTCGAGGTGCGTTTTTGTTCGAGCGGCACGCGGCGAGAGCGAGCCTGCTGATTGGTGAAGCACAACCGGCAAATCACCGTGCGCGCCGCCGGTTCGTGAATGCCTCGCTCAAACGAGTGCGAGGCGCCCGGCCAGCGCGCCCAGCGTGTCGGCACACGGCGCGGCGATCTTCAGCGACAGCAACGGATCGGCGCGCGTGCGCCCCAGATTGATCGCGGCGATCGGCTTGCCCTGCTGGTGCGCCCACACGCAAAAGCGATAACCGGAATAGACCATCAGCGACGAGCCGACCACCAGCACCGCGTCCGCCGCGTCGAGCGCATGCGAGGCCGCTTCGACGCGCGCCTTCGGCACGCTTTCGCCAAAGAACACGACTGCGGGCTTCAACAGGCCGCCGCAATTCGAACATGACGGAATGCGAAAGCCGCCGAGATCGTGCCACTCCAGATGCGCATCGCCATCGGCGGCGGCTTCGGCGGTCACGTCCAGCAGCGCGGGATTGTTCGCCTCCAGCGTTTGCTGAATCGACGCGCGCGCATGCTGCATTCCGCAATCGAGACACGTCACGCCATCGATGCCGCCATGCAATTCGATCACCTCGCGGCTGCCGGCCCGCTGATGCAAACCGTCGACGTTCTGCGTCACCAGCGTCGGCGCGTGGCCCGCGGCTTCGAGCCTGGCCAGCGCGATATGCGCGGCGTTCGGCTGCGCGTGCGCGACCACCGGCCAGCCGACCATGCTCCGCGCCCAGTAGCGCTGACGCATCGCAAACGTGCCGAGAAACTCTTGCAAGGTGATCGGCGGCGAGCGCTTCCATGCGCCGTTGTCGTCGCGATAACCGGGAATGCCCGAGTCGGTGCTGATGCCCGCGCCGGTCAGCACGAACAGACGCGGATAGCGCTGCACGAAGCGATGCAGATCGTCGAGCGTATGCGATTCAAGCAGGGGTTCGGGAGGCGCGGACTGAAGGTCGGTCATGATGGGCACGGGGTAAAGACTGCGGCCTGAACGTCAAACCTCGAACGCCGTTCAACGACGCGCGCCCGACTTGCTCTGCCGCACTTGCGCCGGGTGCCGCGCCTGCCACTCGGCGAGCGCGGTCCGATAACGCTCGAGGGCGTCGTCATAGAGATCGAAAACACAGGGATTGCAGCCGCTATGACAACAGTCGTCGAGATCGGGCTGCACGGGCGGCTGCGGCTGCGGGTCGTCGCTGGGTATAGCTCGGGGCACGGCGAAAACGCGATCCGTAAAGGCGGGAAGCGCTCAGTATAAGTTGATCGCGCGCAGCGCGCTGCGCAAGCACGCCCGCCTTCGTTAGCCCCTGGCACCCTACAACGGCGGGTCGCCGATCACAAATGCGCGCCCGGGCGGGCCGCGCATGGCATCGCGTTGAGCGTCGCAGCGTCTTTCAGCGTGCTTTCATTTGCAACCATTCCTGTTCGCGCGACGCCGAGCCGTGCATCGGTGGTATCTTTTGCGGCTGCTGCGCATCACGCGCGATTCACGACCTTCCCGCAACGAAGGTACGCCGACAGCAAACACGCTTGATGAACGAATTCTCCACAACGACGCCTCGCGCCCAGCCCGCGCCGCCGCGCCGCTGGCCGCAAACCCGCTATCCCGCGATACTCCCCGCGACCGCCGCATGGCACGTCTTCGTGCTGGCCGGCTGGTTGCTGGCCCCGGCCGCGTGGCCGTGGTGGCTGGCCGCGATCTTCGTGAACCACGCCGTTTTCACGGTGGCCGGCCTGTTGCCGCGCACCTCGCTGCTGGGGCCGAACTGGACGCATCTGCCCGTCGGCACGCGCAACGCGGACGCCATCGCGCTGACCATCGACGATGGGCCCGACCCAATAGTCACGCCGCAAGTGCTCGATCTGCTCGACAGCTTCGACATGCGCGCCACCTTCTTCTGCATCGGCGCGAACGTAGAGCGCTATCCGGCGCTCGCGCGTGAGATCGTCGCGCGCGGCCATGCGCTCGAAAACCATTCGCAGGTTCACGTGCATACGTTTTCGGTGACTTTGCCAGGCGCGCTCACGCGCGAGATCGATGCCGCGCAGCGGACGCTCGAACAGGTGAGCGGCGAGCGGCCGATGTTCTTCCGCGCACCCGCGGGCCTGCGCAATCTCTTTCTCGAACCTGTGCTGCGCAAGCTCGACTTGCGGCTCGCGGCGTGGACGCGGCGCGGCTATGACACGCGCGAGCGCGATCCTGAGGTGGTCGCGCGACGCCTGCTCGACGGGCTTGCAGCGCGCGATATTCTGCTGTTGCACGATGGCAATGCGGCGCTGACGGCTGATGGAAAGCCGATGATTGTCGCGGTGCTGCCGCGCGTGATCGAGTTGGCTCGCGCGCGGAAGTTGCGTTTTGTGACGTTACGGGAAGCAAGGGTCGATGCGTGAGGCAAGGACGCGGTTCAAACCACGCCCCAACCAATCCCTCCCCCTACAACTGAAAATCCGCCGCCATATCTTCATCTGAACGCGCTTGCAACTCACCACTGCGGCACGCCTTCAAAAACGCGTGATAGTCGCGTTCCACCTGGTCCGCGTAGCTGGTCGCATAGCCGGTCAGCGCTTCCGCGAACTGGTCGCCGCGGCCGATATACGCGCTGATCTCGATCGCCTGGCCGCTCGCCTTTGCATGCGCGCGGGCCAGGATCCAGCCGCATAGCCGCGCGTAACCGTCGAGCAGATCGTTGTCGAACAATTCGAGGTTCGCCGCGAGCTTCATGTCGCGCAGTTGGCGAAAGTAGAAGTGCCGCCCATGCGGCCCTGTCGCCCAGCCGAGAAAGATGTCGCTCGCAGCCTGCAACACGCGCTGGCCCTGCACGACGCGCTCGCCCTCGTGCTTGACCGGCGGCGACTTGTGGAACTGCGCGATCACCGACGGCCGCGCCTCCTTGAACTGCAAAAACAGCGGCTTGCCCATGTGATCCACCAACAGCGCCACCAGGCAGCGCGTGCCGACACTGCCGACGCCCGTCACCTTGAACACGATGTCCTGCAAGGTGAAGTGATCGAGCAATTCGCGGCGGTCGTGCGACATCGTCTTCAGGTACTCGCCCCACATGCGCTCGAGCATCTTGCGCAAGTTGGCGCCCCTGAACGATTCGCTTTCTTCCGGCGTAAACAACGTGTTCGCGCCCAGCACGTGAAACAGCGCCAGCGGTGCGTCGCGGATCGTCCAATGACCGCCCTCGTGCGCAGCCATCTTTTCAAGCACGCTTTCGTGACTGTGGCTTGCCGCCTTTTCCATGCCGCGCCGCACCGTGCGACGGCCCTCGGGTGTCAACGCGGTTTCCGCCATGCGGTCGAAGGTGATGCGGTCATACCAGAGTTCGAGCGCGCCGCATTGCGCATACTGAGCCATCCGGTCGCGATAGGAGCCGACCGCGTTCATCACCAGACTTTCGGCGGTGCCGCGGCTCAGGCGCATATGGCGCGCGGCGATCACGAGGCTCGCGGTCAGCCGCTTCAGGTCCCATTCGAACGGACCGACCGACACTTCGTCGAAGTCGTTCAGATCGAACACGAGTTGCCGCTCGGGCGTGGCGAAGCCGCCGAAATTCATCAGATGCCCGTCGCCGCAGATCGGCATGGTCAGGCCGCTGTCGTGAACCTTGCTGAGATCGTGGGCCTGCAGGATCGCGGCGCCGCGAAAGAACGTGAATGGCGACACGGCCATACGCCCATAGCGCAGCGGCACGAGACTCTCGACCCGGCCTTCACTGCTTTGCTTGAGAAGCGCGACCGGATTGCGCTGCAATTCGCCTGTCGCGCGATGGCTCGACCGTTTCGAATGTTCACGGGCGGCACGGCCACGGGCCTCCCGTTCGGCGATGGTGCTGGCTTTCATGCTCTTCTCCGTTTCTGGCGAGTCTGGACTGACGGTTCCAGAGACTGCTTCTACTGGCACGACAAAGCGGAACATCGGCCGCGGCAGCCCCGATCGACATGAGCGCCACCTCCGAATCGGGATCATAACGGGTCGCGGCAAGCGGTCGGTAAAAATGTTGCCGTCGCTGGTTTTAGCTCGCCGAGCCGCGCGATCCTGCGCGATCCGGCTTGGGCCTGGTGTCGAAACGAGAAGCGCCGGTCACGCCCATCAGGCGAGAAGCGGGCAAAATTACCGGGGAGCGCTTCGGCAAACTAACCAGTTGGTGAATTTTTTCGCTTTCGTCTATTCGGGCGCTTCAGCTAGCACGAATCCAGCCGTTTATGACGCGCAGAAAAGCCCTTGAAGTAGGGCCTATTCTGATCGGACGTGCGTCGCGCAAATAACAGAGAGTTTGTTTGCCGCAATCGGCCGGGTTGTGGTCGTCGGTTCCGCCATCGGGAGCTCCACGATGGCGGTCGAACGACGATCGACGAAAGTTCGCCGGCGAGTTCGGCAATTCCCGCATCTCACGCCATGACATTTTGTAGCCGGCACCGCATTTGAGGGAGACCAAAGCCGCCGGCTCGTCGAGTCAGTATTCGACACGCTGCAAAGCGCAGGGGGTGTGTATAGAATCGTGCGCATGCGCCCTACCCTTCCTCAGCAGCGGGAGCCCGATCTGCCGCTGCATACACCCAGTGTTTCGTCGGTGACGCTGGCGGCGGTCATCGCCGGCATCGCATGGATGTCGCTCGTCGCGCAAGCCGATGTCACTATCGATCGCACGCTTGCGCGCGGCCTGACCGTGTTCGACGGCCTCGCTCGCATGAGCAGCTATCTCACCAACCTGACGGTGCTGGCCTGCGCGATCTGCTTTACCTGTGCGGCGCTGCGTTCGCACCGGTCGCCGCTCGTGCGTTTTTTCCGGCAGCCTACCGTCGTGACCGCGGTGGTCGTGTACATGGTTTTTGTCGGGCTCGCGTATAACCTGTTGCTGCGCGGCTGGTGGTCGCCCGCACCGCTCAGGCGGCTGCTCACCGAATCGATGCACAGTGTGCTGCCGATGCTGGCCACACTCTATTGGGTGCTGTTCGTGCCGCGTGTTCATTTGAGGTTGCGTCACTGTCTGCTATGGCTGGTTTATCCGTTGACGTACCTCGGCGTCACGTTCTGGCGCGGCAGTCTGTCGGACTTTTATCCGTACCCGTTCATCAACGTCGACACACTCGGTCTCAGGCACGTGATGATCAATTCCGCGCTGCTGTTCGGCGGCTTTCTGATGTTGATGGCGGTGTTCGTCGGCATCAATTTCCGGCGCCGGCGCGGACGTTCCTGACGTTTTCTCTTTCCGCTGTCCACAACCCTCCGCGGTGCGGGCGCGCTTCTTGCGCACTGTGTGTGGACGCAGGACCTCGCGATGCGGGGCCTGCGCGATACCTTGGTGTGGGGGCGTTGCACTGCAGCGCGCTCACACGTAAATATGACAACGGGAGCAAATTCGTATGGACACCAATTCAGCGGAAGGCGCGGTCAAGGAAGTCGCGGGCAAGGTTCAAGGCGCGGTTGGCGAAGCACTGGGCGACACCGGCACGCAACTGGCCGGCAAGGCGAGAGAACTCAGCGGCAAAGCCCAGCAGTTGTGCGCGAGCACGACGAGCCTCGTGCGCGACACCACGGTCGAAAGTCCTTTCACGGCTATTGCGGTAGTGGCCCTGGCTGGCTTCGTCGCTGGTGCGCTGTGGTCACATGGCGCGGCGAATCGCGATTATCGGCGGTAGAGCAGCGGCCAAGGGCCGGCTAACGGGGGTTTAACAAAAAGACGAACGGGCGATCCGCTAACGGCGGTCGCCCGTTTCGCGTTGGATCGGATGCCTTGTCGCGCGCTGTTTTGCACATGCGTCGCCGCTAGCCGCTCTTCTTGCGGCGTCCCGAACCCATATCCAGTTCCACCCACGTCGGCGCGTGATCGCTTGCATGCGGTTCGCCACGCACCCAGCGATCGACGCCCGCATCGCGCAAACGCGGCGCGAGATCGGCGCTAAGCAGCAGGTGGTCGATTCGCAAGCCAGAGTTCGTGTCCCAATGCCGGCGGAAATAATCCCAGAAGGTGTAGACCCGCTCGTCGCCGAAATGCGTTCGCAGCGCATCGGTCCAGCCCTGCGCCAGCAGCCGCCGATAACGCTCGCGACTCTCGGGCTGCAACAGTGCGTCCTTCAGCCATGAACGCGGGTTGTAAATATCCTCGTCCGTGGGCACGACGTTGAAGTCGCCCGCCAGCACCACCGGGTGGCCGCTTTTGAATAGCTTCGCAGCATGCGCGATCAGATGATCGAACCATGCGAGCTTGTAGTCGAATTTCGGACCCGGCTGCGGATTGCCGTTCGGCAGATACAGACACGCCACCAGCACACCGCCCGCCGCCGCTTCGAGATAACGGCTGTGCGTGTCGTCTTCGAAACCGGGCAAGCCGCGGCGGCTTTCGAGCGGCGCCTCGCCCTTCGCCAGTATCGCCACGCCGTTCCATGCGCTCTGACCTTGCCAGACTGAGCCGTAGCCCGCGTCGCGCAATGGCTCGACGGGAAAGGCGCTATCGACCGCCTTGAGTTCCTGCAGACACACGATGTCCGGCGCTTCGCGCTCCAGCCATTGCAGCAGAGCCGGCAGCCGCGAGCGGATGCCGTTGATGTTGAAGGTCGCAATCCGAAGCTTCGCCACGATCTGTCCTCCTGTCAGGCGGCTTACTGCGCCGCGGCGTCGCACCACTCCATCGCCCAGGATTTCGCGCATGAAATGGCATCGGCTTCATTGCAAAAAGAATCGATGTCGCCGGACATCGTGCGACTGGGCGTGGCTGTTATTTTGCGGCGCGCGGACGATTTTCGCACTGGCGTAGTAGAGGCCGTCTCCCGCATGGCGTGCGCGGCAATCGATGTGGAAGTGCCTGTAATCGAACTGCATGGGCTCTCCTGTGAACGCGCCTGGTCTGTTCGGCGATAGCAGGGCTTGTACCTAGTCCCACACAGTGAAACGCTGCAGTGAAGAGGCATGCGCACACACGCCAATGTGCGTGCGCGCATCCCCAACCGCGAACTACCATCCCTCAATTCGGCACATTCACCGCCCCATTAGCCACCGTAATCGCATTGCTCCCCGGACTCGCCGCAATCGCCAGCAGGTTTCGCCGCACTCAGCGCCGGCGCGGCGCCGGACACACCACCAAGCGGTATCGCGTGAATCACCTGCGACGGCGGCGGCGTGCCGCTATTCAGACGACTCCACATCAGAATGAGCGCCTGCAGATTGCAGTAGTGGAGCGGCACGAAGCGCGTATCGAAACCGGGCAGACGCTGATCGCTGATGTCGTCTATGCTGTCTCCGTTATTTTTTAATACCGTTGTATTTGCAACGGCACCGAAATTGCTGCGTGATGTTAGTTTGAACGCGACGCTTCGGATGCCGATGCATCGCTTATCTGCATTGACCTTTCACAGGAGTCAACAGATCGTCATGTCCACGCAAAACGAATGTCAGCATCCGGAGGACGAAGCCGCCCTCCCTCAGCAACCCTCGCGCCGGCGCTTTCTGCAGTCCGCCGCCGCAGCCGCAACGGTCGGCGCAGCGCCGCATCTGCGCGCGCAAACGCAAACACCGGCCGCGCCGCCGGCTCCGAGTAACCAGGCCGCGCCGCCGCGCCCGGTCACGCTGACCATCAACGGCCGCGCCTACACGCTGCAACTCGAACCGCGCGTGACCTTGCTCGACGCGCTGCGCGAATACGCAGGCTTGATGGGCACGAAAAAAGGCTGCGACCGCGGCCAATGCGGCGCCTGCACGGTGCTCGCCGACGGCCGCCGCATTAACTCGTGTCTGACGCTCGCGGTGATGCACGAAGGCGAGAACATCACGACCGTCGAAGGGCTCGCGACGAACGACGCATTGAGCCCGATGCAACGCGCGTTCATCGAACACGATGCGTTTCAGTGCGGCTACTGTACACCGGGCCAGTTGTGTTCCGCGACGGCTTTGCTCAATGAGTTCCGCAACGGCGCGGCGAGCACCGTGACGGCCGATGTGCGTGCCCGCCCCGCCCAACTTTCCGACGACGAGATCCGCGAACGGATGAGCGGCAACCTTTGCCGCTGCGGCGCATACGCGAACATCGTGGCCGCGGTGCGCGCGGTGCACGACGGCGGCAGCCAGAGCGGCAGCGCCGCCGTGGAGGGTGCACCCGGTGCAATCGGTGCGCCCGGTGCGATCGGCAACGGCCGTGGCGACGAGCTTCGCAACGGCCACACGAACCACCGCACCGCATAAGGAGCGACCAGCATGGATGCGATCTCCTACGAACGCGCCGGCGACGTCGCCGGCGCCTTGCGCGCGGCCCAACAACCGGGCGCCGTCTTCATCGGCGGCGGCACCAATCTGCTCGATCTGATGAAGGGCGGGGTGGCGCGGCCGGTGCGGCTCATCGACATCACGCATATCAACGGGCTGGACACGGTGACGACGCTGCCCGATGGCGGCATCCGTATCGGCGCGCTGGTGCGCAATAGCGACGCAGCGAATCACGCGCTGGTGCGCGAGCAATACCCGTTGCTGTCGCAAGCACTGCTGGCGGGCGCGTCGGCGCAATTGCGCAACATGGCGACGGTCGGCGGCAATCTGCTGCAACGCACGCGCTGCGGTTACTTCTATGACACGGCCTTCACGCAGTGCAACAAGCGCACGCCGGGCAGCGGCTGCGCGGCGCTCGACGGCCGCAACCGCACGCACGCGATTCTCGGCGCGAGTCCGCAATGCATCGCGGTGAATCCGTCGGATATGAGCGTGGCGCTCGCCGCGCTCGACGCCGTCGTGCGCGTGAGCGGCCCCGCCGGCGAACGCACCATTGCGTTCGCCGACTTCCACCGCCTGCCCGCCGACCGGCCCGATGTGGATACCACGTTGCAGCCCGGCGAGCTGATTACGGCGGTCGATCTGCCGCCACCGCTCTTCAGCGCGCACTCCCACTATCTGAAAGTGCGTGACCGCGCCAGTTACGCATTTGCGCTGGTGTCGGTGGCCGCTGCGTTGCAGATGGACGGCGAGCGCGTGCAGACCGCGCGCATCGCGCTGGGCGGCGTCGCGCACAAGCCGTGGCGCGCGAGCGCCGCCGAACAGATGCTCAACGGTCGGCCGCTCTCGCAGGCGACGCTGAAAAACGCCGCCGCCGCCGCGTTGAGCGACGCGCGGCCGCAGCACGAGAATCGCTTCAAGGTGCAGCTTGCGCAACGCGCGATCGTGCGTGCGGTCAACCAGGCCGCAGCACGCGCTGGAGGTGTGGCATGAACCTGATCGGTCAACCGGTCGACCGCATCGACGGTCTGCTCAAAGTCACCGGCGAGGCACGCTATGCCGCCGAATTCCCCGAAGCGCGTCTCGCGCACGCGGTGCTCGTCACCAGCACGATTGCGCGCGGCACCATCGCATCGATCGACGCGAGCAGTGCGCAAGCCGTGCCCGGCGTGCTGCTGGTGATGACGTATCAGAACGCGCCGCGCCTGCCGAACGGCGGCAGGCCCACGCTGGCGCCGCCGGCCGGCAGGCGGCTGTCGCTGCTGCAGGACAACGAGGTTCACTACAGCAACGAGCCGGTCGCGGTGGTGGTCGCCGACACGCTCGAACACGCAACCGATGCCGCGCGTCAGTTGCGCGTCGTCTATCAGAGCAGCGCGGCGAGCGTGGACTTCGCGCAGGCCAAACCGAACGCGCACGCGCCGGACAGACCGCAAGGCCGGCAAACCGACACGCAGCGCGGCAGCTTCGAAGACGGCATGCAAAGCGGCACGGTCCACGTGAACGCGACCTACACCACGCCGATCGAGCATCACAACCCGATGGAGCCGCATGCCACGATGGCGCGCTGGGACGGCCCGCACCTCACGCTCTACGATTCGACGCAAGGCGTGAGCAGCGCGGCGCAGGCGGTCGCCAAGGTATTCGGCATCCCGCCCGGCGACGTGCGCGTGATCTCGCCGTTCATCGGCGGCGGCTTTGGCTGCAAGGGCTCGTCGTGGTCGCATGTGTCGCTGTGCGCGATGGCGGCGAAGCAGACCGGACGTCCGGTGCGGCTCGTGCTCGAACGGCCGCAGATGTTCGGTCCGGTCGGCGCGCGTCCGCGTACCGAGCAGCACTTCACCATCGCCGCCCGTCAAGACGGCACGCTGACGGCGATGCGCCACGACAGCTTCTCCAACACGTCGACGATCGAGGACTGGACCGAGACCTGCTGCATGGTCACGCGCATGCTGTACACGGTACCCAATCAGGTGACCACGCACCGGATCGTGCCGCTCAATCTCGGCACGCCGACCTTCATGCGCGCGCCGGGCGAAACCACCGGCTCGTTCGCGCTCGAATCGGCGATGGACGAACTCGCGGCGGCATTGAAAATGGACCCGCTCGCGCTGCGTCTGAAGAACTACGCCGAGGCCGATCCGCAGGAAAACAAGCCGTGGTCGGGCAAGTCGCTGCGCGAGTGCTATCAGATCGGCGCGCAGAAATTCGGCTGGTCGCGGCGCACTGCTGCGCCGCGTTCGATGCGCGACGGCCGCACGCTGATCGGCATGGGCATGGCGACCGCCACCTATCCAGCCAATCGCAGCGAAGCCTCGGCCATTGCGCGGATTCTGCCGGACGGCACCGCGATGGTCGCTTCGGGCACCCAGGACATCGGCACCGGCACCTACACCGTGATGACCCAGGTGGCCGCCGACGCGCTCGGCTTCACGCCGGAGAAGATCCACTTCGCCCTCGGCGATTCGACGCTGCCGCGCGCGCCGGTGTCGGGCGGATCGCAGTCGGCGGCGAGCGTGTCGCCGGCCGTACGCGAGGCGGCCAGCCAGGCGCGAAGTCAGTTGATCGCGCTGGCGCTCGCCGATCCGGCTTCGCCGGTGCACGGCATCGCGCGCGACGACATCACCGTGGACAACGGCTGGGTGGTGAGCCGCACGCAACCGGCCAGGCGCGATCCGGCCGCGGCGATCATCGCGCGCTCGGGCGGCAGGCCGATCGAGGCGACCTCGACGGTGAAGCCCGGCGACGAGAAACAGAAATACTCGTTTCACTCGTTCGGCGCGGTGTTCGTCGAAGTGCATGTCGATGCCGAGCTCGGCACGATTCGCGTGCCGCGCGTGGTCGCCGTGTATGACGTGGGGCGCGTGCTCAACCAGAAGACCGCGCGCAGCCAGTTGATGGGCGGCATCGTGTGGGGCGTGGGGGCGGCGCTACAGGAAGAGAGCTCGCTCGATACGCGTTATGGCCGCTTCACGAATGCGAACCTCGCGGAGTACCACGTGCCGGTGAATGCGGATATTGGGTCGCTCGATATTACGTTCATCGATCGGCCGGATCCGTATATCAACTCGCTGGGGGTACGGGGGATCGGGGAAATCGGGATTACCGGGGTGCCGGCGGCGATTGCGAATGCGGTGTATCACGCTACCGGGGTGAGGGTGCGGGATTTGCCGGTTACGTTGGATAAGGTGATGGGAGGGACAATGGTTTGAGCGGGGACTGATGGGCCCGGACGTGATTTCCGGCTGGATTTTGCGGTGGTGGCGTTGGTCGCGGTCGTCGGTCGCAGTCGCGGTCGTCGGTCGCGGTCGTTGGCGGCATCTACCGCTGACGTTCGTCCATCGCGCTGGCGTTTCACCGCGACGTCGGGCACCTGCATTCCCGCTTGCCTGAGCCCGCGTTGCATCGCACAATCGATCTCATTGTTCCCCACCGGTGTCCGCCCATGCCTTACGCCTCGCTTGCTACTGGCGTGTTGCTCGCCGCCGGCTTCGGTTCGCGCTTCGATCCGGAAGGTCTGCACAACAAACTGCTCGCGCGGATGCCGGACGGCACGCCGGTCGCGCATGAGTCCGCGCATCGGCTGCTGCGGGTCGTGACGCGGGTGCTGGCCGTGGTGCGGCCGGGCTCGGACGCCCTCGCGCGTCTTTTGAACGACGCCGGTTGCGACGTGGTGTTCGCCGCCGACGCCAACCGCGGGATGGGCGCGAGTCTCGCCGCCGGGATCGAGGCGAGCGAGGACGCCGAAGGCTGGATCGTCGCCCTCGCGGACATGCCGCGCATCGACACCACGACGATCGAAGCGGTGGCGCGCGCACTCGACGACGGCGCATCGCTGGTGGCGCCGTTTTACGAGGGCCAGCGCGGGCATCCGGTCGGCTTCGGCGTCGAGCATCGGGACGCGCTGCTGGCGCTCGACGGCGACACCGGCGCGAAGTCGCTGCTGATGTCGCAGCGCGTGACGCGGGTGGATGTCCGCGATCCGGGGATTTTGCGCGATGTGGATACGCCGGAGGATTTGCGCGAGGTGTGAGGTGTAGCGGTAGGTAGTCCGTCCTGAACAATTCGGTTCGCGTTGCCGCCGACGTCACACCATCACATCGGCGGCAACGCTGGGGTTGAACAAGGCAGCGAGAACGAAGACGCAAAGAAGCCGCAGCTTCCTCAGGAT
>NZ_VTUZ01000050.1 GCF_008369935.1 Paraburkholderia panacisoli
AACAAACTCTCGGTGAATGTGTCGGCGCCGCGCATAATTTCGTGGTGGGTGAGCTTCTTACATCAACGCTTTTGCTATCCGTCGCGATGACTTCAGTGCGAGGTATTTCCGCAGCCTGCTAGGGCCGACGCTTCGCCACAGGCAAGTCAGTCGATCAGCTTTTGTTATATCAGTTGGAGTCACTTGGTATTGGACCGAGTCGGCGACCTTGCCTAAAGTTCGAGAACAGAGCGGTGTTAGTAAATGGTGCGTCAAATATTAGGAGATTTGTATGGCAGTGGAGAAGCCCCAGACCCAACTGGTTGGTCAAGGCCACAATGTTCATAGCCTTTATATCGGCGATTTTGATCCCGAGTTCGTGAGCAAACCTCATGTCACGCAGCGTCGCATGCATCAGGAAGGATTCAGTGAACAGTTTCTCGACGAGGCGCTAGAGAAGGTTCAGTACCCGCTGTTTGGCCGATGGGGGTTGATCGGCGAGAAGGGTGGGAACGATGTCTACGCCGAACGTTGCAGTGTCTATATCTTCGGCCAGTACTATGGCCGAGACGGCCTTGATCTCAAGATGCGCGGCCTGATGGTGGTATCAGCACTGGCTGTACTCATGCGAGAGAACGTGCTTCCCACGTGGGCAAATGCGTGTCGCAACCTGGGCTGGTCGGAGGACCAGCTCAAAGAGCTCGGAGCCCTCGTATCGCATATCGGCGGTTTTCCGGTATCGCGCGGCTCATTGATGATGATGGATGAAGTGTTCGAAAGGCGGCGGGGGCTCGTTGATGAACAGGCCAGTTCGTCCCCGCAGCCAAGTACGAGGGAAGACATCTACACTGTCGCATGCGAGATGGCGAATCGGCTATTTGGTAACCCCGACGGTGATTTCGACGACCTTGAACTTCCCCCAGGGGATGACTTTCGGAAGGAAATGGTCACTTGGGTTTTCGGATATCTGTTTTCGGAGCGCAATCTCATTCCGGTGGAGACGAAGGTACTGACCGTCATCGCAATGTGTACGGCACTAGGACGCACGTGGATGGCTCAACGGTGGATTTCGGCCGCGCGAAGGATCGGCTGTCAGCGCATCCAGGTACAGGAAACAATCATCACGGCTGCCCTCTACGGCGGCTGGCCAAGCGCCCGAGTGGCACTGGCAGCCCTTGCTACCGAGTGGCCGATGGACACGGAATAAAGGACATCAAAATGAAAATGACAACGACAGTAAAAAATGCGGCTCTAGACGGCAGCGACTTCGCCCCGGGTCTCCGAGAGTATTTTGAATATCGAGACACAGGAGTTAAGGAAGCGACTGGTGGTATGTATGCTGCACATGTCATTCGCGCGGTCGCCGGCAAAGAAGTGGAACCTCTGTGGCATACCCACACCGTCGGATTTCAGCTGTTCTTCGTGCTTCAGGGTTGGGTCGAGTTCGAGTATGAGGATATCGGCGTGGTCAGGCTGGAGAAGGGAGGGTCGGCATTTCAACCACCAAACGTGCGCCACCGTGAGCTGCGACACAGTGATGATCTGGAGGTTCTGGAAATTGTATCTCCCGCTGCGTTCGCGACGAGCATTGTCGAAGAGAAGTAGATCAGGTGACTGGACAGAGATGCTGACCCAGAGGCGACTCGTATGAGCAAGATGTATAACTGGAATCAACTACCCCGGGAAGAGGTGCGCGAAGGGGTTGAGCGTTGTGGATTTAGAGGTCAAGACGCGATTCTCGTGATGAACTGGATTTCACCTGGCATGACGGTGAGGCCACACTCGCACAAGTTCGAGCAAATCGTCGTTTGTATTCGAGGCGAGTTTGCCTATCACGTGGGCGAGGAGACCTTTCATATGACAGCGGGCTCCATGCTGCGAGTGCCACCTAACACGGAGCACTACGTCGAGCCGATTGGATCTGAGGTCGCTTTGAATCTCGACATTTTTTCTCCCGTGCGTGAAGACTACTTGCACCTTGTGGAATATCAGGTCAATGAATTTTCAGGGGAAATTGTGAGGCTGCCCGATGTTTAATCCATCTACGCTGCGCAAGCGATTAGTCGACGGGAAACCATTGCTGGGAACATTTGTAAAAACGCCCTCTCACGCTATCGTCGAGGTAATCGCCAGATCGAACCTTGACTTCGCAGTCATCGACGCAGAGCACGCGCCATTCGACCGCGCACAGATAGACATGTGTGTGCTGGCAGCTCGCGCATGCGGGCTCGATGTTCTCATCCGTACGTCGGGGTCTTCTGCGCCGGAAATCCAGAATGTGTTGGACTTGGGAGCAACAGGCGTAATCATCCCCAAGGTGAACGAGTCTCGTACCGCGCGCGAAGCGCGACGTGCGGCATCGTATGTCGGCGGCGGTCGCGGGTACTCGAATTCGCCCCGTGCTGGAGGATATGGTTGCTATGACATGAACGCACATATCGAGCGGGCCGACCGGGAGGCTACCATCATCTGTCAGATTGAGGACGCGGAAGCTGTAAACGGTGTAGATGCGCTGGCAGCGCTTGCAGAGGTGGATGGATTCCTCATTGGGCGTGCTGACCTTGCAGTCTCCCTTGGTCTCGACTCTGTCGAAGCGCACGTGGTCAACGAGGCTGTAAACCATGTAGCCGCCGCGTGCAAGGTAGCGGGAAAGCCGGTAGGCATCTTCGCAGCTGATCGCGAAGAGGCAGCTCGCTACTTGGAGCAGGGAATGGATTTTATTGTGGTGGGCTCAGACCAGTCAGCAGTGTTAAGGCACTTCCGCAATCTGGTGAGTTCGCTTGCGAACTAGTTGAGTGTTCTTTCGGTGAAGTTAGATATGGCTACGAAATGGGATCAAGAGGCGGATGTTGTTGTCGTCGGCTCTGGGGCTGCAGGACTGACGGCTGCAATTTTGGCACATGACAATGGCGCTCGCGTGGCCATTGTAGAAAGAACGGAAAAAGTCGGTGGCACCACCGCTGTTTCTGGAGGCGGGATCTGGATTCCCTTGAATCATCGGATGGCGGATCTCGGCTTCACAGACAGCCGAGACGATGCACTTGAGTATTGCAAGCGGCTTTCGATGGGACGTGTCGACGATATCTTGATCGAAACGTTTGTCGATACGGCGGCAACCACCATCCGTTACCTTGAAGAACATACGCCGCTCATGTTTGGCGCGATGACCGCACCTGACTATCAGCCGGAGATACCGGGAGCCCGGCTTGGCGGGCGATCGATTGAACCTCAGCCCTTCGATACTGGGTTGCTTGGCGAATGGCAGAGTAAGTTGCGCCCGCCCAATGCTTTTGCATTTCCAATCACGCGGCAAGAAGCATTCGGCAAATACGACGCGTTTTATCGTCCATGGACGATTCCACAGGATCTCGCGGCTGAGCGGATGATGAGTGGAGTTGTGACCCTGGGTCAGGCGCTGGCTGCTGGCCTTCTAAGGGCGGTTCTTGATCGGAATATTCCGATCATTCTTGAGAGTCGAGCAAGAAAGCTCGTCGTCGAGAATGGCCGAATCGTCGGGGTCCTTGTTGAATCTGCTGACGGTTCGAAGAGAGCCTTTGGCGCCAAACGCGGCGTGGTGCTGGCCAGCGCAGGTTTTGAATGGAATCGGCAACTGCAGGCGCAATTTCTCCCAGCTCCCATCGAGAATCCGAACTCACCGCCTTTCAACGAGGGCGATGGTCTGTTGATGGCGATGGAAGTCGGCGCCTCGCTGACGAACATGAGCGAAATTTGGCACTACCCCTCTCTTATGATCCCCGGTGAGTCCTACGAAGGGAGGCCTTTGTCCCGAGCCATCGTCGCAGAGCGCAATGGACCTCACGTGATCTGGGTCAATGCAGCTGGCAAGCGATTCGTGAATGAGGCAGCAAACTATAACTCTATGGGACGCAAGCTTCAGGAGATTGCAACTGATGCCCCGGTTTTCAAGAACTTGCCAGCATGGGCAATCCTCGATGCTCAGTATCGCTCCAAGTATGTCCTGGGCACGACGATGCCGGAGGATCCGGACCCGGACTGGCTCATCAGTGCCGGGACGCTAGAGGGTCTGGCTGCGAAAGTGGGAATCGACGCGGAAGGGCTCCGTGCGACCGTCGATCGATGGAACGGCTTTGTGAGCGCCGGGGTCGACGACGATTTTGGCAAAGGGCGCAGCGCCTTCGACCGCTTTCAGGGGGATCGCGAGGCGGGCATCGCAAACCTTGGCACAATCGAGAAGCCTCCCTTCTACGCCATTCCGATTCACAGTGGCGCTTTGGGCACAAAGGGCGGCCCGAAAACTAATCACAAGGCACAGGTGCTGCACGTCTCGGGCGCACCGATCCCTGGTCTGTATGCGGCGGGGAATGTGGCCGCGAGCATAACGGGCCCCGGATATTACGCGCGCGGCGCCACCCTCGGTCCAGCTATGACGTTTGGCTATATTGCGGGCATTAATGTCGCGCAGGAGTCCGACTATGTATCCAGCGGTGGGTCCAAATGATTGCCACTGAACGCGATATCCTTGTCCGCGCTGACGTTAGCGACGTCTGGCGATTTGTCGAGACTATTGGAAACTGGGCGAACCAGATGCCCGGATACATGAGTCACGATGAGCTAGACCGTGACAACTCTGTGTGGACACTAAATGTTCAGATGGGGCCATTCTCACGCCCCGTGGTCATCAACGTAAAGGTTAACGAGTGGGTGATAAATCAGGCAGTCGAGTTTACGTTGAAGGCGCGCCAAGAGCCATTCCATGGCAATGGATCATTTCATATCACTGATAGCCCAGCAGGGACCGCTGTAAAGTTGAAACTGGCCGCCGAAGTTACCGGATCGATGAGTACGGTCTTAACGGCTATGGCACACCCCGTACTACAAAGAGTCGCGGACGAGTTCTCCCGCAATCTGTCCAAAGCCCTCGGGGGGGCAGTTGCTACTTCCCCTAGCGGGAGTGAGAGAAGTGTAGATCGCAATAGCGGAGAAGTTAGAATGTGGACGCGGATCCGTAGATGGTATCGGAGCTTTCTTCAGCTATGTGGAAGGAGGGCGTGACATAGCAACCGGGGGGGCGCAGAACGGGGCAACGCTTAGGGAAGTCGTGAAAATCGTCGTCGCGCTGGGCGTTCTATCAGTGGCACATATGCCATTTCGCGAGGCCGCCGCACAGGGTGACGCGGTTGAGATCGGGGTTATAGTCGACATGTAGGGCCCTTCTCTGATATTGACAGCCATGACAGTGCGGAGGCATGCCTAGCGGAAATCAGCGTGGCGTCCCCTGGCTTACTGATTTTCGGCAGAATCTCGAGACGGAGACAATCCTGCTTGATAAATGAAGCGAGTCGAGAGATTCGTTGAATGATCTGCTTCGCGTGATCGGCCGTTGTGGGCTCGACGTGGCGGTCGAGAGCGGAAGAAGCGAGGCAGAACTTGTTCCGGGCGAGGCAGCGCGCAGAACTCACGGCGCTGACTCCGCGCCGCCAGCCAGCGCCGGGCGCAGGTTTTGCGGGTCGAAATCGTGCGGCGCACCGCCGACTGAGTCGTCGACAATACAGCCGTGCCGACGCTGCAAGTCAAGTACCACGCGCCTCGCCGGACGCTTCCCCGAGGAGTGTTTGGACTCCGGCTGGTTCTTATCGATGGAGGCCGCGAGGTGGAAGCGAGAACTCTGGCGTGAGTACTGTGACAGGGTATGTCCATTCTGCGTTGTAGTGGATGACACCGGCAGCGTTTGCCCGCAATTGCGCGATCTGTGTCGCCTCGACCGCCGCCGGTTTGGGACGGCGGTGCGTTCAGGCACCCGAATAGTGGCCCGTCTATCCTATGCCGGCATTCGCGTCGAACATCGTCATGTAGTAGGTTGTCAGAAAACTTCGAGATTCACGGTGCACCGGCCTTTCCCGGCCGCTACATCGGACGCGGCTCGCGGCCATCTGACCGGATCCCAACGCCCCGTAGGCGAATCGCTGCACATATCTCCACGCGATTACCGAGATGCCCGCATGGCTGTGACACGCCACATGACCTTGTGGCACAGTAGTACTAGACATAAGCGACGATCACATTTGGTTATATCAGTAGAAGCCTCTTGGTATTGGACTGCGACTATGACCTTGTCTAGAGTTGGATGATCGAGTGGTTCTAGCATGCATAACAAGGCGCACAAGAGGAGACAACGATGAGAGGAATCGCGAAGGTCGTCGTAGCGTTGGCCGTTTTGTCTGTGACATGTATGCCCGTTCATGAGGCTGCCGCACAGAGTGCTGCAATTACGATCGGGTTTATAACCGACATGTCTGGTCCATACTCCGATATTGACGGCCCAGGCGGCGCAGAAGCCATCCGAATGGCGGTCGCCGACTTCGGGGGCAGTGTTGGTGGGAAGAGAATCGAGCTGCTCGTGTTCGATCACCAGAACAAAACGGACTTAGCCGCTACTAAATCCCGAGAGTGGATTGACCAAAACGGAGTGAACGTATTGTTCGGGGGCGGCGCGTCGGCGGCGAATCTGGCCATGGCCAGAGTCGCGGCTGAGAGAAAAACACCCTTCATCGTCAATGCAGCAGGAACCACGCGCCTAACAAATGAGGACTGTACGCCATACACAATTCACTACGCGTACGACACGACCGCGTTAGCAAGGGTTGCTGGCGAGGCTACCGTGAAAGATGGCGGGAAGACGTGGTTTATATTGGCGCTTGACACCGCATTTGGTGCGTCGATGACAAAGGACGCAACGAAGGTTATCACTGAGAATGGCGGCCGAGTCGTCGGCATAGCCAGGCATCCCGCAGCGACGTCGGATTTCTCGTCGTACATTATGAAAGCGCAGAGCAGCGGGGCAGAGATACTCGGTCTGGCAGATGCGGGTGCTGATACCGTCAACGCGATCAAATCCGCCAATGAGTTTGGAGTTACTAAAGCGATGAGGATGGTCGGCATGTTGATGACAGTCTCCGACATCAAATCGTTGGGTTTGTCTCTAACGCAGAATATGTATCTGACAGATAGCTGGTACTGGGATATGAATGCCGAGAGCCGAGCGTGGTCGAAGCGATTCTTTGAAAAGATGAGGAAGATGCCGTCTGGCGTTCAGGCAGCCATATATTCATCGACGTTGCAATATCTATCCGCTGTAAAGGCGACAGGTAGCACGGACGGCACTGTCGTCGTCAAACAGATGAAGAGTAGCGGAATCCACGACATGTTCACGAAGGACGGATACATTCGCCCAGATGGTCGAATGGTACATTCGATGTATCTTATGCAGGTCAAGGAACCTCGTGAGTCAAGATACCCATGGGACTTTTTTAAAGTGATTAAAGAGGTTCCGGGGGAGCGTGCCTTTACGTCAAAATCCGAATCAGTCTGTTCGCTCTGGAAGTAGAAGGATATGGCCGGGCCGTGATATTCTGAAATGCATTTGCGTTAGAAAATCAGTACATACCTCTGAGAACAGCGGGAACTCTCTGTGAATGTCGTCCTGCTCGCGTGCCATTTGCAATTGACTGGTGCCGGCGCCAAGATGACCGGGATGACCCGCGGAATAGCAATTGGCGCGATAACCATAGACTGCACACCCGGGTGGTCGTGCGATCATTAACGCAAAGCGTGATACGTAAAGGCTCCTCAGGAGAGCAGCGAACACGATATTTTTGCGACTTGAAGGTGCGGCGCATGAACCACCATTCGGGGGAGCCACGTTTTGGGGCGGGATATGAGGTTTGAAATATCACTGCGGGAAGGCGATTGATCGCGTGCTGGTCTTTGCGACGCGCCCTTTGATAGAACAATTGACGCAAGGGAGCTTACTGTTCTGATGACGATTCGCGGACTGTCGATTCTGGTCTAAACGGATAAAGCGGCTGAACCCGATGGTGGCGGCTCTGTTCGTATTTGATGGCCAGCGTTGCGGCTGCATGAAGATACTCGGGTGGGGCGAAATTATGGCTCTCATCGTCGAGCAACTACACCGGTTGCTTGACGGGCCCTACCCTGCCGGGACCTACCCTGCCGCTATCCAAAAACACCCACGACGGTGTGAAGGGCGGATCGGCTGAGCGGGCGACGCACGAAGACGGTCTAATCGACGATGCCGAGTGCACTCGTGCGGGATCGTAAGTATCCCGCTTTACTGGCAGGCTAAGCAGCTGCGGCGCTTCGGTGGCGACATCTCATCGAATACGCTGGCCGCACGCTTTGTTCGCGTCGGTTTGGAGGACGGGTTCGTCATTGGTCGCAAGTGCTGGCCGCTCGCTGATACGGTTGCCTGTGTGCACGCCAGTGCGAATCGCCATTCATCGTAGAGTGCTGTAAGCCGAACTGCACCGATGTATACCGCTATTTCGTCGCACTCTTCGAGAATTCGCCGCTCGTTGTAATGGCCGACAACTAACCACGCTCATGCCTTGGAGCATACCAGCATCCGAATCTCCCTCGGTCTGATACGCGTTGCTAATTGATCGCCTACCTAGGAAACCACGAAGCGACTTTTGTCTGCTAGGCGATTCGTAAGCCGAAGGAATTCTTCGGGTTGTCTGTAACCGGCGTTTCGGGGGGGTGCCCCTATGTGATTCGTCAAGCAGTAGAGGCGGGTTTCGGTTGGTAGAGGGTGCCGTCGCGCAGCATGGCGAACAGCACGTCGCAGCGTCGTCGGGCGAGAGCGATGAGCGCCTGATTGTGGCGCTTACCCTGTTGGACCTTGCGCGCGTAATAGTCCCGTGAGATTGGGTCGCGCAGGGCAGCGAAGGCAGAGAGGAAGAGCGCTCTCTTCGGCACCTTGTTACCCCGTCGGGACGGATGTTCGCCTCGAATGGATGAGCCCGAGCGTCGGGTGACCGGGGCGAGGCCGGCGTAGGCAGCCAGGTGCGCGGCTGATGCGAACGCTTTGTGAGCGACTTCAGTGAGGAGTCTGGCGGCAGTCCTGACGCCGACTCCCGGCACGCTGGTCAGGACCGGCCAAAGAGGGTGTGCGTGAACCATGCATTCAACTTCCTCGCGTTGCTTGCGCGAGGACGCGAGCTGCTGTGCAAGACGCGGCATGACGATGGTTGCTGCCTGAGTACCGGGCACGATCACCGCCTGTTCGCTGAGCGCCTGGACGATTTCGGCAGCCAAGCTTTTGCCCATGCGAGGTGCGAGTTTGGTGAGGCGGTTGGCGAGTGATCTCTCGCTGGCTGAGGCGAGCTCGGCGGGTGAAGGGTATCGCTCAAGCAGATCAAGCACGGCCGGATGGTCGAGGCGCGGTCCCAGAACCCGTTCTAGCGCCGGATGGATCTGGGTGAGCAGGCCACGAATGCGGTTGCTGGTCTGCGTGATCTGTGCCGCGAGATCGTCGTCCAAGCCGCACAGCATGGTGAGTTCGGCGAGCGGTTCGTCAGCCAATCGAAGTGAGCGCAGCGTATGCGGCATCGAGCGCGCGGCTTCAGCAATGATGGCGGCATCGCGGGCATCGGTCTTGGCTTCACCGGCGTGCAGGTCGGCGATGCGGCGCATAGCCAGACCCGGTAGATACGCGACCAGGACACCTTCATCACGGGCGACTGCCACGGGCAACGCGCCGATGGTAGCGGGCTGATCGACGACGAACAGGAGTTGGCCGTGCGTCTTGAGTTCGGTGATGAGGGCGCGCAGCTTGACCTCATCGTTGGGCAGTGCCTTGTTCTACAGGCGCTTTCCAGTCCGATCGAGGGCGACGGCGTGATGGTGGCCTTTACCGACATCGACGCCGACGAATACGTCGACGGAGCTATGTTGTTGGTTTTCTTGCATCGAAGGTTTTACAGGTTGAACGGTTTGGCCTGCAACATCGGTGGCAAGTCTCGGCATCCACGTTACGGACGGCCTCAAGATATCGCGGCCGAGCCCCTATTAGCGATCACCAGCCACCCACCAGGCCCGGTGACAACACCCCCCGGATCATGACTGCGACTGGGGGCGAGAATCATGCCGGGCCTAGCTGGCCAAATCCTCGATTGTCGAGGAGTGAAGATAGTAGCGGGGGCATCGTTACGTGAACTCTCAGTCGCCTAGGGGGGAAACCCTTGGGCTCGCGACGGAACCGCGCAAAACAGCCGCCGGCATTCTGTTCAACATGCTCAGCCCGCAGTTTGTGGTTGACATAGGCCAACCTCGTTATTACTATATAAGTAATGCGATTACGTATAGAGTAATCCAGACGAAACCCTCTTGGTATCTTTTCGCAATCACAAAAGCACAGGAGATGTCGGTCGTGCCACGCTTGCAACAGGTCCACCGGGACGAAGTCGAATCGGTTCGTGTGCTGGCAGCATATGACCGGTTCTTTGGTGATCGCGATCCGGTTATCTATCCCGGTACACCAAGCGGCGCGCCAGGAAACTGGTGGACCGTCTTCGCCCTTGATCCGCGGCTTTCTGAGCTGGTTCTTGATCGGGTTGAGTGGCAGACCGCTCCTCAGCGGCGCATTGATCCGCTGTTGCGCGAGTTGTGTTTAACGCGGGCCGGATGGGCGCGCGGATCGAAGTTTGTCTTCTCTCAACATTGCAAGCGATTGCGTAAAGTCGGTGCTTCGGACGAGCAGGTCTCAGCTATACGCGACTGGGCGAGCGCGACTTGTTATTCGAAAAGGAGCGTACGGTACTCGGCTATGCAGACGACCTTCTCCTGGCAGGTGGTCGTCTGGGTGACACACGCTTTGAGCGACCCCGCGAATGTCTCTCCGATGCCGCAATATTGGAACTGACATACGCGATTTGCACCTATGCCATGGTGTCTACGGTGAGCCGAGCCCTGCGCCTGGAACACGACGATCTTGAGGAGCCAGTGGTCGAGTTCCAAAAGACTGGAAAGCGGGCGGCTGATTAAAGGTGTACATCAAGGACAAACATAATGGAGTTGTTAAATGAATAGGAATCCTAAATTCGAGTTTCAAGGACTTGATCATATAGCTCTGGTTTGCAGCGATATGGTTGCGACGGTTGACTTTTACCATCATCGTCTGGGCATGCCGATTTTGCACACGTTGGAGTATTTCGACGATAAAGGAGAGCTGATCGGGCAACATTGGTTCTTCGGCGTGGGTGACTCCTCAAACCCCGATGCGCATATTGCGATGTTCTGGTGGAAGAACGGCTATCAATCGATCACGTCTAGCGATATGCCGGTCATGCCGAAGGTCAGCAACCCGCGTGCAAGGCCCATTGGAGCGATGCTTCATCTTGATCTTCGGGTAGATCCAGATCGAATTGAGGAATACTGTGAAAAGCTCACGAAAGAGGGGATTGATTATCGTCACATCGTCCGATATCAAGATGCTAGTCTTCCGCACGGGATGCGGGGAACGGTTAGTGAGAACAAGTATATGCGTCCACGCGAGGGAGCCCTGATGGACTCCGTGTACTTCTTTGATCCTGACGGGATCCAAATCGAATTCAATGCGTGGATGCCGGAATGGCGCGCCTGGCCAAACGACGCAGTAGCGAGATCCTAGTGGCTAGCCGGCACGTGACAGCTCCACGCGCGCCCTACAAATCCGCCAATGTCGTTCAACCGGTCGCGAAGAGCGATGCAAAATATAGACATCGTGACTGAACCAAAAGCGATTGCCCCCCGTAAGACAGCAATCCTCGCAATGGATTACCAAGCGTCCATCACTGGCTCCCTTGGGGGTTCCATGGACTTCATTGACGCGGCGCGTAACGCCATTGATGCGCTGCGGGAGAAAGGTGGACGCATTTGCTATGTACGCGTCGCATTTGAGGAGTCTGACTACGACCGTTTTCCCGCGCATAGCGCAATGGGTGCACGCATCAAGGCTGCGCGTGTGGATACGTCCAACGTATCCCCTAAAACCGCTGTGCACGCTGCTATTGCACCGGCGAGCGGTGACATTGTGGTGCGAAAGACTCGAGTTGGCGCGTTCTCGACCACTGACCTCGATGCCCAACTAAAGACGCTCGGAGTGGAGACCCTGGTGCTTGCTGGCGTCCACACAGGAGGCGTGGTACTTACGACAGTACGGGAGGCACACGACTTGGACTACCGTGTAATCGTTCTGTCGGACGCATGTGCAGATCCCGACCAGGAAGTGCACGACTGTCTCATTTCAAAGATCTTCCCGCGCCAGTCGACCGTAATGACAAGTGCAGAGTTTGAGGCACATCTCGAGATTCTCTAGTTTCAGTGCAACCCAAAGTAATTCATAGGAGCCGATCATGCTTGAGCCCAACGATAAGCTTAGTATTATTGACCTTTATCGTGCATACAATAAATCAATTGATGAAAGTGACCCATCTGCATGGGCCGACACATTCACCGCAGATGGCGTGTTCGCACATCCGGTCAGGGAGTATCGTGGTCGCGCAGAGCTCGAGAGCTTTGTGAAGGAGCGATCGGAGAAGCTGCCAGCGCATCCGGTTATGGAGCAACAACACTGGAACGACGAAATCCGTCTGGAGGGCGGTAGCGGCGAGGCGACGGGTGGCTGCGCGGTGCTCGTTGTTGGAGTCGATCGCGCAACCGGCAAGCTGGCCATTGTCGTTCACGGCCTCTATCAAGACGAATTGGTAAAGGTTAACTCATCTTGGCGCTTCCGCAGCCGCGCATTGCGAGTTCTCTAGCTGTGAGCTTATCGCCCGTCGTCGGTTTCTATGCGAAAGACAGGGCGGCAAAAGAGCATCTCGTGGGAATGTAGTCGAGGCGCGATCGCAGGTCGTCGATGCGATCGCGAGTCAGCGGAGCCGTCGATTAACGACAGTGCCAGCACAGTTTGGTTGGCTCTCAGCGAATAGCCGTGCTTCTCCAGCTTCATCGGATCTGAAATGAAGAGTGCAAGTCAGTTGACTTCTAGCAGCAGTCGGCTACTCGGAATTGAAGTGAACGAGATTCGGTCGGCGTGGCGGATCATCCTCATTGGGATGCTGGGTATCCCTGCTGCTCCATCTATCTTCTTTCTATACTGCTTCAGCTCACTCAACCATCCATTGCATTCGGCCTTTGGGTGGTCGCGGCCTCAGTTGCAACTTGCTCTAAGCTGCTTTTGCGTCGGAATCGTGATTGCGTTCCTCCCGGTTGGATTGGCTAACAGTCGGTGGGGATTGCGACGGGTAAGGGTTTCTATTTTGACTATTCGACGAATGCATCTAGTAAAGATAAACCAAATTGATGATTTGTTTCGTTAAACGATATTCTTTATATACTAAAATATAAACGGAGACACTAGCATGAAGAAGGTAGTTTTCACGGCGCTCCTACTGGGCGCGTCAATGGGATCGGCTCAGGCCGCGAGTAGCGTTACACTGTACGGGATCATCGACGATGGCCTGAACTATATCAGTAACGCGGGGGGCGGCAGACAGATAGCGCTGAGCAACTCAGCTGGCTTCATCCTCGGCAGTAGATGGGGATTGAAGGGCGTCGAAGATCTCGGCGGCGGTTATTCTGCGATCTTCCAGCTTGAAAGCGGCTTCAATACCAGCACAGGAGCTCTGACTCAATCGGGATTGTTCTTCGGACGCCTTGCCTACGTCGGGCTGGCATCAAATGAGCTCGGCAGCTTGAAGTTGGGGCGCCAAACCGTTAGCCTTCTTGACTATGTTGGACTACTTGTACCTTCTGAGACTTGGGCAGGAACCTTCGGAGCCCACGCAGGCGATGTTGACAATCTGGACAGCTCATTCCGCCTTAACAATGCAGTTAAATGGACCAGCATTAACTACAATGGCCTGACATTCGGCGGGATGTACGGGCTCGGCGGACAGCCGGGCGATTTCAATCGAAACTCGGGCTTCGGCTTTGGCGCGCTATACTCAGGTGGAGCGTTCAACCTTGGCGCTGCATATCAAGACTGGCAAGACCCCTACCTCTCACAATTTAACAACGGCGCGAATGCGCCCGCCGCGATAAGCTCACCAATATTTAGCGCGTACAGTTCTGCTGGTAGCTCGAGAATCTTCGCGACCGTCGCGACATATGACTTGGGTAATTTTACTCTAGGCCTGGATTACTCAAACACGCGGTTCGTGGATCTTGGCGCCAATCCTGGCAATCTGGGTGCAAAGCCGGGCCTCCGTGGAACAGCTGCCTTCAATAACGTTGAGCCATTCGTAACATTTCACTTGTCTCCATTCACAACGTTGGCCGCAGCGTACAACTACACCAGGCGAAGCTCCGTCAATTCAGATGGTGGTGCAACGTACAACCAGGTGGCGTTGGGCATCAATCATCTTTTGTCGAAGCGCACGATGGTGTACGCGACAGCAGTCTACCAGCATGCTTCCGGGGTCAATTCTGGCGGCGGCTCTGCAGTTGCGAATCTCACGTGGGCGAGCCCGTCTAGCAACAATCATCAGGTTGGTGTCAGATTGGCATTGCAAACGAAATTCTGAGTTTGTTTATTGTCGATGGTGACTTAACGGACTCTGCGTCGCCCGGCTGATA
The DNA here is from genome assembly GCF_008369935.1 of Paraburkholderia panacisoli. Lineage (GTDB taxonomy): Bacteria > Pseudomonadota > Gammaproteobacteria > Burkholderiales > Burkholderiaceae > Paraburkholderia > Paraburkholderia panacisoli. The sequence continues at coordinate 14,377 of NZ_VTUZ01000050.1, forward strand.
TACATGTTTCATTTTGCCTTTTGTTAGGCTGCCAGAGGTGCTTGAAGTCTGTCAGGTTAGCAGGGTGTTTGTTCAGATATTAGTTTTCTTCAGCACAGCGCGATTTCGTGTGACTGGAATACTGCTATTCGATTGAGGATATGGAATGAACTCGGTGCCATTGGAGCGCTACGACCGAACAATGATCGGGCTGCACTGGTTGATAGCTATACTGATCATATGGGGTTTCTGTCTCGGCTGGATTATGACGGATATACCCGGCTTCACTCCAGCAAAGCTTCGATACTTCTCGTGGCACAAATGGATCGGTGTAACGATCTTTACACTGACGCTGTTCCGCATTGCGTGGCGTATCAGCCATCGGCCGCCGCAAACGGCAGTCCGCGAGTTGGGTTGGCAGCGTACAGCGGCTGGCCTGGTGCATCTGAGTTTATACGGCCTGATGCTGGTCATTCCGATTTCTGGATACCTATACAGTTCGGCTGCCGGGATACAGGTGGTATATCTTGGCTTGGTTCCACTGCCTACCATCATTGAGCCGAATCAAGCCCTCAAGGCGACTCTGCGAACGGTACATTTAATTCTCAACTACAGTCTGCTTTCACTTGTTTGCCTTCATTTTCTTGCTGCACTTAAGCACCAGTTCATAGACCGAGATGGAATTTTGAAGAGAATGGTGCCGTTCATAAAATAAATATTGTTCGAGAGTGGTCAACGCTGGTTACGTCTATGACGTGTTGGAGGATATATGAAAGGTTTTTTGGTGGCTTTTTTGATTACGTTGGTTGCCGTGCCGGGCGCCCGAGAGACTTACGCTGGTCAACCGCAGATCGATATGAAGCAAAGTAAGATCACGGCCACTTCTACGCAGATGGGCGCACCCGTCGAAGGGCAATTCCGTAAGATCGATGCCCGGATAGATCTGAATGCAGCAAATCCCGTCGCGTCGAGCGCGAAAGTGTCCATCGAGACGGGAAGCTACGATTTGGGCGACCCTACATACAACGAGCAGGTTCAAGGTAAGGACTGGTTTGATAGCGGTAAGTTTCCCGTTGCAACTTTTGTCTCGCAGTCGATTAAGGCGATCGCTGGCGACAAATACGAAGTTATGGGAGTGCTAAGCATTAAGGGGACTTCGCGAACTGTAACGGTTCCCGTATCCGTTACTCAGAACGGTAGTTCGACAATATGCGACGGGAAGCTGACCATCCGGAGGAAGGAGTACGGCATTGGGTCGGGCGAGTGGACCGACACATCGGTGGTAGCAAACGATGTCGATATTCGATTTCATCTCGTCAGTTTCGTGAAGTAGCATAATTCTTATGTGGGAGACTAGCTTGAACGGAAGATATCTGTGTGCTTGTGCGGCGGCTTGTGCTGCTCTTTCAATCACCGCACAAGCAGTGGAGGTCACGTACAAACTTGACCCAACTCATACGTATCCGAGTTTTGAAGCGGATCACTATAATGGGGTGTCGATCTGGCGCGGGAAATTCAACAAGAGTAGCGGCGTGATGTTGCTTGACCGGGCACGGCAGAGCGGGGCGCTGGATGTCACGATAGATATGTCATCAGTGGATACTGGTAATCATCAGTTAGACGATATCTTGCGATCGAAGACTGTTTTCGATGTCGACAGCTATCCTGTGGCAACCTACAAAAGCACAGAGGTCGTCTTTAAGGGCGACGTACCTGTAGCCGTTCTTGGGAACCTGACGCTTCATGGAGTAACTATGCCCGTAGAACTAAAGATTCAATCTTTCAAGTGCATCGAGAGTCCGCTGTTAAAGAAAGAGGTATGTGGAACTGAGTCAACCGCAGTTTTTGATCGGAGTGATTTCGGCTTGGCAATCGCGAAGGACCATGGATTTAATATGAACACAACTCTTCATATTCAGGCGGAGGGTATCAAACAATAGAGGCGCCGCGACGCCTCGGTGAGCCTTGGCGTGGTTAAAAAGCTTTCGGCGACCCGCTTTCAGTGCCTGATGCGATGGCTACCCTCGACTTTCGGTTGGTCCGTCAGCCCCGATGTGCAAGCGCGGCTGACGGTCAAATTCCGGAGATGACGCGCCAGACGTGTCCTGCTATCTGATCGGCGGCTATTGACTCGCCTCAAGCGGAGAGACTCCGACACCTCCATGTCGCTGAGCTTCGCGTGCCAGGTGTTGAGCGACGCATCACCAAATCCGTGCTTCCTGGGCGGTTCGCTAATTGGCATACCTAGGCCTCCTTCAGAAACCCGATGATTTGTTCTTCCTTAAAACGCATCTTCATGTTCGTCTTCTTCTCCGAGAACGAGCTGTACTAGACTCTGGATGGCCCGGTTTGCAGGGGCAGGTCAACGTGCCACTTCGTCGCGTCTTTTTTATGGGCACGACGGGCGGCGTATTCGAGGTTGCATGGGCAGCGCTTGGAGGGTGGTTGCATAGGCGGGCGTTGGTCGAGCCAACCGAGAATCGTTGGCTTCCAGATTTGATCCGAGATTCATATGCGCCTAGCGATGGTGTTTATCGATCGCCGCGCATGTCCGGTGAACTACGCTACGCAGGTTAGACTTGCAGCGCACGGGTAGCTCGCCTCCTGCGGGAGAGCGGGCCGACGCGATCGGGGCCGGGTACACCTGGCCGGATGGGTGATCTGGTTAGTGGCAGTTTCGAGGCCTTCAACCGGGCGGCGTAACGCGAGACTCGCATGTTGACGGAGGGAAAGCCAGTCAGCGAGGCTCACTTCTGTGCGTCGACACTCAAGGGCACATTTAAGACGCGAGGTCAGGCTTTTGCCGAATAACCGAGTGCTTTGGAAACCAGCCCAGCGGCTCTCTGCAACCCCTTTGCAGTTGTGCCAGACCACGAAGAATCAAACTCGCCAGCAGGACCGACAACGCACAGAGCAGCCACAAGCTCACTGCTGCCATCGAATATCGGGGCGCTTAGTGCGTGAATCGATTTCGATTGGTCATCTGTGATACGCGCTAGGCCGCGCTTGCGTATTTCGCTGAACAGTAGCTCTGCCTCATCAAAATTAGTGGGGAAGCCCGGCTTAGGATGCGGATCGTATTGTGCAAGTTCGCGCGCTAGCAGGTTCTCGGTTCTTTTACGAGGCATCCAGGCGCCAAACGTGCGCCCAATGGCTGTTCGAAAGAGGGGTAGAACGGCACCCTCAACTGCGGTTAGCATCACGAACCGCCCCGCAGTTTCCTTCAGTACGATGGTCGGCCCGTTGTTCCAAATTGCCAGAATGGTTGTGTGACCGAGCGCTTCGCAGAATTCATGCATCATTGGCTTGGCAACGCGGATAACGTCGACTGTTGAAATGGCAGCCAAGCCGAGGCGCAAGGATAGTGGGCCGAGCCGATACCTGCTGGTTTCGGGATCCTGCTCAACATAGCCCATACGGCACAGGCTCACAAGATATCGGTGAGCCTTCGCGGGATGCATGCCGATCCTCTCTGAGAGATTCTTCAACGTCGGCATTGGCTCTGCATCAATGAAGCTAGTTAGCACCTGCAAGACAGTTTCGGCAGCTTGCACCCCATGCTTTGCATCTGTATCTTCGTTACCATTACGCGCACTCGGCATAGCTCTTCCTTCTTTGATTGGCACAAACGCAAATCAGTGTTGTCGCACAGATCGTTACTATACGCGTCCGCGCAGAGTTTGCCGCGGGAGTTGCGGGGATTTCGGACGGAAATGTTACGCAGCCGAAGTGGAACAACCTGGAAGTCGTAGTCTAATGGGGCGTTGCGGTCGAAATGGCGTTCTGGGACCGCAAGGTCCGGCATATTCCCACATTTTTTTGGCGAGGAGCGGATCGGCCCGCAGGTGCATCGAGCCAAGGGGCATTCTTCGCAGTCGCTGCCTGATCAGATCAATCTGAAGCATCCGTTGGTGTAATCAGTCGATTGGATTAACTGGGATCGGTTGCGGCTTGAGATGCGTCGGAGCTTCGTATTCGGCAATGGGCGCCCTGCGTGTCTATTTGAGATCTGTACCCGCGTGGCAGCGTGAAATGAGTCCCTTGGCCAACATTCTTACGCAGAAGACCTAGTGACCTGTCACCGCTTGCGGCATGAACTGTCCGTCACGATCATGCCGAAGATTAGAGCCGCAGGCTCTCCTCGCCTCCGTCGGGAACTGGAATTTGCAGATGTCGAGCGCTGCTCTCAATCGACCGGCGTGTGCCAGCGAGCGCGGCCTTTTTGACTGACGTGCGTGTCGGTAGATGTTGCTGTTGGGGGGCTGTCGCCGCATCAGCCGGAAAAAGAGCCGAACAAGTGTGGCGGAAAAAGATTTGGGAAGGGTTCACCCAGTTCCGCGAGAGCCGGATATTGTCCAGTGTCGGGAGCAGTTACTGTGTGCCGCCCTTCGTTTCCCAAGTGCCAACAGGGCAATCGTCTGCTAGCACCTTTGGTGGGCCATATGCCGTGGCCACCAACGCACCACAAGAGCCATGACGACGGTGTCAATGGGTGAAATTGGGTGGCCGACTTTCTCTCCACGGCTTTAACTGCATTTGGAAAAATGCTAGACCCTTCACAGTCTATGTTGCCGTTAGACGAACTCCGCGCATGATCGGCCGCAATTTCCGAAGTCACGATAGCCGTACCCCGATGGCACTGGTCCGACCGCCCGGCTACCTTATCTTACATTTGTAGTCGGCGATTCGATGCGATCGCGTGCGACCTGCACAGCTAAGCGACCTGGCGCTAGGTTGAGGGTCCGGTATCACAGAGCTTGAATGCCGATACGGCACCATGCAGATAACCGGTCTGTTCCTTAAGCGATAGTGCCGCAGCTGCAGCTTGTTCGACTAGCGCCGCGTTCTGCTGGGTCACCTGATCCATTTGCGTAACAGCCTGATTGACTTGCTCGATTCCCTTTGACTGCTCGTCGGATGCGGCGGCAATCTCGCTCATTAAGTCGCTCACTCTTCGCACCTCCCGCAAAATGGCGATCATCGTCTCGGTTGCCCGATGGACTTGTCTCGCACCGCTCTCGACCCGACTCACTGAATCTGCAATTAGTTCTTTGATCTCCCTGGAGGCACTAGCGCTTCGTTGTGCAAGCGCGCGCACTTCGCTGGCGACTACTGCAAATCCTCGCCCCTGCTCGCCTGCGCGCGCCGCCTCGACCGCAGCATTTAACGACAGAATATTTGTCTGAAATGCAATCCCTTCGATCACGTTGGTAATCTGAGCGATCTTGCCGGATGAATCAGACAGCGCACGCATGGTCTGTACCGCTTGCGCCGTAGCCTCATTGCCCTGCTCAGTGAGAAGCGCTGTGCCGGTGACGACCTGGTTGATCTGGTTGGCGTTGTCGGCATTCTGACGAACCCTCGACGCCAATTCCTCCATTGACGCGGCAGTCTCCTCCAGCGACGCGGCCTGCTCCTCCGTTCGTTGAGATAGATCGATGTTGCCGGCCGAGATCTCATGGGCGACGGTATCAATTGTCCGGCAGCCGTCCTGCACGACACTAAAGCCTGAGCCAGCTTGCGTTGCATCATCTGCAGACCGGCCATCAGCTGTCCCATCTCATCGTCCGTCTGAACCTCGACATGGGTGGTCAGGTCGCCGTCAGCAATCGCCCTGAAGTGTCGAAGCGCCTGTTCGAGCGGCGCGCCAATCGCCCGCTGCAGCGACCACCATGCGAACACTGCTGCAGCTACTGCCGTTAGTGCCCCGGCGATAGCTATACCGACAAACCAGTGGAACCGGATCTGCGCCGAGTCAAACGTCGCCCGCGCAGCGTTTACTTGGATGTTACCAAGTGAGTCCATTCTGCCGGAGACTTCAAAGAACAGCGACGGTGGTAGGCGCAACCAGACATCGACGATTCTAGTTGCGTCACGAGTGGCAATTGCGTTGAACATCGGCTCAAGACCGCTGGTAACGAATGCGTCGAACTTCGTATTCGCCTCGGTCGCTCGGCGCTCTTCATCAGGTCCGGAGAACGGCAGCGCGCGATATGTGTCCAACGCCCTCTGCGATGCGTTCAGCAGATTACGCGCGGCTCGCGCTTCCTCAGGCACTTGCGGACTGGTCGGATCAAGTGCGACGCGATACAGCCGAAGGCGAGCTCTTGATAGTGCTATGTTTGCCTGAGCTAGTGCCTCGGAGGAGGCTAGACGGCCGGCATAAAGTTTCTTCACATCGTCGTTGCTCATCGATACCCCGGCGATACCCATGGCGCCGCCGATTATCAGCAGTACACCCAAGAAGCTCATCGCCAGCGCTAGGCGGACACGTATGCTTATGGTTTTGAACATGTTGTTGGAAGAAGTTGATTCGGATGAGCCAATCCTGTTGGGCTCGCATGCGATCGAGCCGACGCCCCTCAACTGGGCTGGACGCTGATGATGCCGGCACCACGAGTGCATGAACCCGGAGTCGCGACGCGCAACAGGCCCGTCCCGCTTGCTTTCTTGCTCTAAGCCACCATCGGATACACTCGCTATACCGTCAAAGCTGGAGTCATTTCCCGCCGACTTACTCGGCGGAATCACTCAAGCCGCTTGTTCGTCAGTCGGCATCTTTGTAATAGACCGAATCGGCGACAGGGCCCGAAGAGGCAACGGGAGCGCAAATTGCTGTGTGCGTGCGATTGACGGGGAGCTCTCGACTGCAACTGTACGCGGCCAACTGGTTGCAACATGCCTGTTCCAGTCTGCGACCTCGACCATTGATTTCTAGTCGCTAGTTGTGTCTGCACTTGCCGCGATCACAAACTCGATCTGGGCGCGACGCGCGGTCTTGCGCCGAGGGAGAGAGAGACGTTAGCGTACAATCTTGCGTACCGCCGTTGCCAGCCATTAAGACGTCTCTCGTGCTCTGCGAGTCGAACGTTGTGGCCATCAATGGCGATGACTAGCGCGGCAAAGTCGTGCCGGGTCGCTGCAATCGACAGTATGCCTCCGAGCACCGACTTTCCCCAATACACGGACGGTCGACACATAAGTCGTCAACGCGGCAAACCCCGCTTGCAGATACTGCGACCCAGAACTCATCCGCCCGCGCAAGTCACCACTCCCATGTAGATCAGGTCGCGTTCACCATATTCCTTCCCCCATCGAACACAGAGCGTTGAAATTTTGGATATCGGCCCAGTGTCAGCAGGAGTGCGGAGGCAGCACTACAAAATGCGCTGCAAACAATGAGTGAGGACGTGTATCCTCCGGTTGAGGCATACATGCGACTGAAAAGGAGCGGAGCGAGCATGCAGGCAAACGAACTACAAGAGGCCAGTGTTCCGAAAAGCCTGCCGAAGTCACAGGTGCCGAAGTAGCGCGACACGAGATACGCCGCCGTATCAACTTCGGCTCCGGTACCGATACCCAATAGGACCATCGCAATCACGAGCATGGTGGACTCTTCTTGGCCTGAAGTGGCAAGGATTGCGCAAGCAAGCGCAGGCAGCAGAATGACGAAGGAAAGGACTGCGGGAGCCCAGAGCCGATCGACGAGGTATCCCACAAGTGGTCGACTTGTGAGTACCGCGATCCCATATGCACTTACGATCGCGGCGGCGTCAACCGCAGAGAATCCTTTGTCGCGCAGCAATGGCACTGCGAAGCTGACCATTGAAAGACTCGCCGCCGAAGCCAATGAAATCGCCGCCACGAGGACCCAATATCTCGTCGCTCGAATCCCGTCCGCATAGCTCAAACCGGATTGCCGACCAAGTGCTTCACCAGGCGCAGCGGACGACTCACGGAGAACCTCACCTGGCACCTTGAACCAGCACAATGTCAACGGCAACACGACCACAACCGGAACAATCGCGAGAAACGCGAAACCGATCTGCCAGCTCCAGCGATTGATAAGCCAGGCGAGCACCGGCGGATAAACAGACGCTGTCAACGCAGTACCGCAGAAAATCACTGACAGTGCAAGGCCGCGATTTCGCTCAAACCAGAGAACTACGAGATTGGACCACGTGAGCTGTTGCGTTCCCATTCCAACAATGGGTGCCACGAACGCCAAGGCATAGAGCCACCAGATGGAATTCCCGATGAACGGAAATGACCCCCAGATAATCGCAGTTCCGATCAGCGACAATACTGTGACACGACGCATCCCCCAACGGCGATTAAGCCATCCAACCACAAGGAACGCGACGATGACACCGCCGAAGAAGAAGCTCAGCGCCAGTTGCAGCTGGGGACGACTCCAGCCGAACGCTGCCTGCAGGGGCAGTGTCAGTGAGCCGAAGCTGTAGAGGAAAACGACTGACGGAGCTACGGAAAGGCCGATCACCCCAACGACGAGGATTCTCCATGCAAGACGTATTTCGGCAACATCAATCCCGAAAGAACGCTCAGGGATGGCTTCAGATTGCTTAATGATTGACATTGCCGATCCAGTTAAATTGATATTTCATAGTCAACTGCATAGGAGCAGCCATTTGCTCGCACGGTGTGAAGACTAGTCAGTACGCCAGGTGATGCGAAAGCGGTGGGGCCTCGAAGACAGTGCTTAGGCACAGAGATCACTTCTCACCGTGGCTTTCCAATGAAAGTATTGTCGATCCATCGCGTGGTATTACAGCTTAACGTCTCGCCTGAGGAACTGGCACCTCAACCACGGGGTCGTCGAAGTCGTCGTACTCGAGACGCAATGCGCGGCTCATCGTTGCGGACATGTTATACGTACAGATCATGTAGGTAAGTTCCAGGATCGCGACGTCCGACAGAAATTTACGGAGGCACTCAAAACGCTGATCGCTGCAGCGACCACCCGCCAGAACGAGGTCATCGGCATATCCGAGCACGGTCCGCTCGACCTCCGAATAGCAAGGCGCACTTGACCATGCGGGAATTGCTGCCACCTGCTCCTCCGTAGCGCCCGCTTTGCGCAGCCGCTTGCAATGCTGCGAGTAAACGAACTTTGATCCACGTGCCCAGCCTGTGCGTGTCAGGCATAGCTCGCGGAGCAATGGAGGGAGTTGCCGCTGCGGGCTTGACTGCCATTCATGGCGATCAAGCATGAGTTCGACCAGCTTTGGATCAAGTGCAAAGACTGTCCACCAGTTTCCCGGCGTTCCGGTCTCCGTGCCCGGTTGCGCAACCGGATCGCGATCGCCAAAGAACCGGTTATATGCGGCCAGCACCCGGGCCGATTCGACTTCATCGCGAGAGACTTGCTTCAAACGCGGCATGATCAACATCTCCTGTGTTTCCGTCGCCTGCGAACGGATTTTGATTTACGTAACGCGATTACGTATAGAGTAATAACGTTACGTAGATCATAATTTCGACCGTTGCCGATGTCAATGCGGGTCAGCCCGTCCCAGCGGGATGTTAGGGTTTCTCGCCGCGGATTCTTAGGGTTCTCGCCTACAACAGGTGACAAATGGCGAGTACGCACTGGACGTCTTTTGCGTCGCGCCAACACCACGGCCGTTGAAGCTCACGCCTTCCGCCTCCCGCGCGGGTTCGACGCGCGCCACGCATGTCGCCATGACGGCGTGCCCTCAAGATTCGGACTTACTGGGATGGTCCACCCACTTTTCATCAGGCGGATACTGAAGCCCCGAAACCCGTATGTGAGGTCACCGTCATGAACTCCGCCAATTCGCAAGTGATCGGCATCGACGCGGGCAAGAACTGGTTTCATGTAGTTGTTACGGACGCGAATGGTCATCAGGTCGACCGGCGCAAGCTGGCACGTGGCGCACTTCTGGAAATACATGGCGCAGCGGCAATCGGGACTGGTTGCAATGGAGTCATGCGCCGGAACGCAGTTTGTGGCGACCAGGATGCAGGCGCTTGGCCACGACGTGCGACTTGTTCCCGCCCAGTTTGCTACCCCCTTTTGTGCGACTTGTTCCCGCCCAGTTTGCTACCCCCTTTTGCAAGTCGAACAAGAATGACTTTAACGACGCTGATGCGATCGCAGAAGCTGCCATCCGAGGCCACATGCGGTTCTCCCGCGTGAAATCGGTTGAAGAGCTCGACATGCAGGCTCTTCAACGTGCCCGCGATCGAATGATCCGCGAACGGACCGGGCAGATCAATCAGATCCGGGCGTTTCTCCTCGAGAACGGCGTCACGATCGTACAAGGCAGAGCGAACTAGCAGCACCGGTTGCCGGGGCTCATGCACGACTCCAGCTCGGGTCTGTCGGGTTTCATGCTGCGTCTGCTGGACATTCTCGTCGGCCGGTGGCGGGAACTGGGCAACGCGATCAGCAAGCTCACCTATGAGGTCGAGCTGATTGCGCGCAGCAGCGAACTCTGTGAACGACTCATCAGCATTCCCGGCATTGGCATGCTCAGTGCCACCGCACTCGTCGCCGCCGGCGGCGACGCCAGGCAATTCAATCATGCCCGTGATCTGGCCGCCTGGATTGGCCTCGTGCCACGGCAGTTCAGCACCGGCGGCAAGCCCCGTCTCCTGGGCGTCGGCCACCGCGGGAACAGTTATGTTCGCAAGCTGCTGGTCCATGGGGCGCGCGGTGTCATCAGTCAGCTGAGCCGTTCAAAACATCAGTTGGCAAACTGGCTCACCGAGCTCGGGGCACGCGTCCATCCCAACGTTGCCACCGTCGCACTAGCCAACAAGCTCGCCCGAATCGCGTGGGCCGCACTTGTCAAGGGAGAAATTTATCGTTCAGCCTGACCCCAACCTGTTACTGCAACCGACGTTGTGTGGAAGAACAGTCAATCGGCGCGATCGTGAACCTGTGTACGTAAAGGGCTCCCTGAAGCCGCGGATTTTCTAAGGTCGATCGCGCGCGGATACCCATCACGGCCGGCAACATGTTGTCGAGACCGATTAGATTTATGCAGACGCATCTTCCAGACAATGACAAAACTTCGCTTGCAATTCGTGGATCGACCATAGATTTCGTACGCTAAGCGCTTTGGCGGCTATTCCGAATGTCACTGAACGCCACCCAAACCAGCCGGTGGCGAATGACCGCTTCCGGGGAGTGAACGAAATCTCGAGGTGCACCGCCTCTGTTGGTACGACGTTGCCGCCGATCGTGAGTAGCAGTGGCATTTGAAGTCCATTCGCGACAAAGGCGTGGCAGGGACATTCGACTTCATTCCAATGGCCCTAGTGTCCCGAGTTAGAAATTCGATTCAGTATTTCTCTTCACCAATTGGCGACGTACTGGTTGAACAGACCTAAGGAAGGCATAGGGTTTGCGCGGCCTCGATCAGGCGGAAATACACGCCACGCACCATCTGCGTGTCGAAAGAAGCAGAGCGCAAACGTGCCACCCTCCCCCCGTGACGCTTCGACCCGCACGTATCTTCCGTAAGCGCAGCGTGCGTGGCTGAACCGTGTTACCCGCAGCGTTGTGGTCAAATTTGCGGAAAACCATTTTTCAACCATCAAACGTAAGGACAACTCATCAGTGCTCATCTGACTTTCCTTCGACTACGTTCCCCCGGTTCTGCCATGTCCATTTGCAAGCGACCGGCTGGCCCAAAAGCGTTTGCCCTGCTTCGGAAAAATCATCCGAATGCGCCTTGGTGAACCGCGACGGCGCGAGGACTTTGCACCCAACGTTTTGCTGCGAACTTCTAACTCGGGACACTAGATATGTTCGCCCCGTCCCCGGAGGAGGGAACGCCGTAGAGCACCTCGTTGAAGAAGCGAATTCTTTGGGGTTCCTTCAAAAGCTCACCGATTTGCGCGGCCACGCCCTCCTCGGTGCGCCAGGCGAAATAGGCAAGGTAGGCATCGCGCGACTCCCAGCGTTGCACCGAGATAATGTAATTAGGATCGTCCTGATCCTGGCGGATCGAGATCTCTTCGGCGCCGCCGTGCTGCAGGCTCGACGGCAGCAATTTGCGCAAGAGCGCGATCAAATCCTCGGAACGACCGTCCTTGGTTTTGAACTCGGTAATGATGTTGATGCTCATGTTGTCACGTCCTCTCTTGGTCCGGCTCTGTCGTGGGAACCGGTCGCCACCGGCTGAAATGACCTCATCGCTCGCAGGCAATCCTGCTTTGCGCGCAGCGCTCCAGGCGATCCGATCAGATCGCAGGTTCGGCGACGGCCGTGTTCAGCATGATGACCAACTGCGTGATCAGCCCGTCCTGAATGTTGAAGTAGTAAGTCAGCACGACGGGATCGGGCAGCTTGCTCTTGTCGAAGGTGCCGTCAACGTTGCATCGGACGATGATGCTGCCGTACTGCTCATAGGCAACCTGCGGGTCTAGCGTGACCTTGTCTCCGAAAATTTCCTTGTCGGCCCATTTACGAATGGCCTCGTGGCCGAGGAATTCGCGCCGGTTATCGTTGAGCAGGGCGTCGGGCGCCAGAGTTGCCATCAACAACTCGGGGTCAGGCGCATTGTGAGCCCGGATGTGGTCCTTGACGACCTGCGGCAGTTCGTTGGTGATGTCTTTCATGGCGCTTTTGTTTCCCGTAGTGGGCCAGTCGCAGCTACGAGCTCGACGCCATCAATCTATCAATTCCCAGTGTGGTATGGTACTGAGTCATCTGGAATACCATCGATTCCGGTCTGGAATGAATTAGGAGGCGCCTATGGATCGTCTGGACGCGATCGGCCTGTTCGTTCGAGTGGTCGACTCCGGCAGCTTTTCTGCGGTTGCCCGCACACTCGGCGTCGGCCAGCCAGCGGTAAGCAAGCAGATCGCTGCGCTCGAGGCGCACCTTGGTGCTCAACTGTTGCAGCGAACCTCGCGCAGCCTGACGCTCACCGAGGCTGGGCGCGACTTCTACGAATCCGCCGTGCGCCTTGTGGGCGATATCGAAGCCGCCGAGTCCCGCGTCGGGCGCGGCCGGATCGCACCCTCTGGCTTGGTGCGCGCCACCGTGGCGCCGGTTTTCGGCCGGCTCTATGTTGTGCCCCGATTGCACGAATTCTTCGCCCGCTATCCGGAGGTGACAGTCGACCTGGTGGTCGCTGACCGCCTCATCAACCTGGTCGAGGAGGGTATTGATGTCGCCATCCACAATGGCGAGCTGTCGGATTCCAGCCTCATTGCCAGGAGGATCGCACAGACCCCGGTCATCACCGTCGCCACCCCCGCTTATCTGGCGGCACACGGCGAGCCCGCGACGCCGGCGGAACTCGAGCGACACTCCTGTGTGATCTATGCCCCACAAGGCGCGCCGCGCGTCTGGGGATTCGCCGGCAGGTTCGGCGCGATCACCTATCAGCCCAGGGGCGCTTTCCGTACCAACGATGCCGAGCAAATCCGCGCCGCTGTCCTGGCCGGCTTGGGCTTGGCCCACGCGCCGGGCTGGTTATTTGATTCGGAGATCGCCTCCGGTGCCGTGCGACCGGTGTTGACGGACTTCGAGGCCGCCCCGCTTTCGATAAGCGCAGTCAGGTCCGGCGGCCGGTTCCTGGCAAGCAAGGTCAAAGTCTTCATCGACTTTCTGGCAGAGATATTTGCCGAGCAGTCCAGTCTCGCGCTATAGCCAGCCAAGAATGCGAAACGGCCACTTGTCCAATCGGTCACTCTATCGAACGATCGTAAGCGCTAAATCTAGCGCGCCGAATGGAGAATCGTCTGCATTTATTGGTCGAGCGTAGCCGCATCGCGGCGGTCTGGCGTGACCGGCGATGTCCACGACTGCGCTTGGGAGCTGCGCGCCGACCTGATGGGCAGCGCACGTTCGTGCGGATCAGCATGGGCCGTGCTGGTCCTGACGTTTCCCACCGAGAACGCCACCGCGCGCATGCGGGCCTGGCGGGCGTTGAAAGCGAAGGGGTGCGCGGTCCTGCGTGACGGCATTTACCTGTTGCCGCATACCGCGGAGCGTGAGGACATGCTGCGCGAACTCGCCAGCAGCATCGACGAAGCTGGCGGCACCGCGCACCCGCTGCGGACGCAAAGCCTGGACGCCTCGCAGGAAGCGGACTTTCGCGCACTGTTCGATCGCAATGGCGACTACACGACCTTTGTCGCATCATTGGGCACCGCACGGAAAACGCTGGGAGGAATACTGCAGGCCGAGGTCACCCGCCTGTTGCGCCGCAGTTGAGGTGATGAGGCAACCAGTAACGGCGTGCACACGTGACCGGCCGCGTGACGCGAACAGCAATGGAATGTGCCGCTGGCCGTCGAGCGCCCTGGCATTTGATCCGTCCCTGTCGCACCCAGCCGCAAGGACGGCCTGCATTTCTCTCATGTATCGTCAATAAGGGCTGGCCGTGATTGTCGTGCGACCGGTTCGAACGGATCGGCAAGAAGCATTCGAATTTCTCGTAAGCGGCAGTTTGCAACCGACATATTCCACGAGGAGCTGAATGACGGCTGTGCGTTGACGCCGACGCCCATTTGATCAACATGCCGAACTTCGTGTGATCCGCCGCACCGCATATCGGAATCGTTGCTTCGTGGGACGAGTTTGTTGGAAATGATGGTTCAGTGCGATCCCGGCATACGGGTCTACCGGACAGCGGCATCGGCAGTCTGTGGTCAAGGTTCGCGTGGCGGTAGCAGTGGCCGACGCGGAAGTCTGTATCGAGATCCGGAACCGCGGTCCCGCCATTGATCGGCTGACGCTAGAGCGCATTTTTGTCCCGCTCCAGCGAGGCGCGGATCAGGCAGACAAAACCGCCGGCAACGATGGCCTGGGACTTGGCCTGTACATCGCGAGCGACATTGCCAAGGCACATCACGGCACTATCGACGCACGGTCCGATTAGACGGAGACCGTATTCACCTTACGCGTGCCGCGCCGCGCGTGCGAATAGTGTCTATGCCGCCATGGGCGTACGCCAGTGTCTACGGGTGTCCGCTTTCACTGAAGCGATAGCAGTGTGACTTTGACGGTCACCTGGTTCAGCGCCGTCAATGTGCACCGCGCCGACAACCGGGTTCACTTGCGCAATGCCGTTGTACAGCGCTCGCGCCTCATTGCAGTCGTTGTCTGACGGACCGATCCGCCTTCCGCGAAATTCCTGAATCGCAAATTCGCTCATGACGCTGCCTCCTTGAAGAGTAAATCCATTGCGCGCACGCGCGACGACAGGCGGCCGTCCCGAGCGGTCTCGCGCTGAACAGTCGACAAGATGACATCGGGCGCGTGGGATCAATCGGCATTTACGCACCTAGCTGGTAGCCGTTCGCGACCCTTAGCCTCGCACCTCACTCGATGAAAAGCATAGTGCTTGGACGCAATTGCCAGAACGAACTTCCGATTGGAGACACTGACAGCAAGACGAGCGAGCGACCAGCGGAATGAAACCCGATCAATCGTCTGCCGCTCTTTCGCCAAAGAAAAAAGGGGCGCGTCCAATCGGAGGCTGCCGCGGTGCGGACGTCGGGGAAGCAACCGGACGCGCGCGTCACGCGCTGCGCAACTTCGAACCCGTGGGTGTTTTGCCGGATGGAGCTCGTTGGTCCTGATACGATGAGCCGTGACCCCGGAGGACAGTGGAGGTGGGTATGCACTTCGATGCGTTTTCCTTTGGTTCCATCCGCATAGATGGCGTGACTTACGAGCATGACGTGGTGATCGACCGCGGGCAGGTTCGCAAGCGAAAGAAAAAGCCATCCAAAGCGTATCGCGAAGTGTTCGGCCATACACCGGTATCCACGGCTGAGGCCATTCCCTGGAATTGCCGGTGCCTTGTGATCGGCACCGGCACAGGGGCACTGCCGGTGATGGAGGAGGTAAAGCAGGAGGCCGGGCGTCGGAAAGTCCAACTCGTTATCGTGCCGACCGAGGAGGCCATCGCCAGACTGAAGGAGCAGACAAAAGGAACCAACGCGATTCTGCATGTGACGTGCTAGGGCCGCATCTGGCACAGCGTTTCACAGGCGAGCCGGTCCGACAGCTGCTTCGCCACGGTGGCGGCGATCTGTTTGAGCTCTGAAAATTGATTGTGTCCACGCGGGTTTTGCGAGCGCAGCTATACACGCCGCTCAGGAACTTGTCTGGATGAGTGTGCATCGTGTGACCCGGCTGGCGCCAGCACATTGATCCGGCATCCGGTGATGTGAAATGGGGCGTCGGCCACGGTGAGAAATATGAGTACGTTACGGACAGGGTGCGCGCAGCGACGCATCCAGGTACTGTTGGGCGTAATCGCGGTCATTGTGATTCTGACAGGTGGGTGGATCATTCACCAGACTCGGACGGTCGCACGCCAGACTTCCCTTGTATTGGCGTCGGCCGCGACGACCGCGAACGATGCGGGAAACTATGATCGCGGAATGCGCTTTGCCATTCTGTCGATGGGGAAGAGTTGGCTTTCGCCGGGATCGGTAGAAGCAGTGCTGGAACTCATGCGTGGCGCGCAAGCATCAATGCAAATTGCGTTGCTCAGCGGGCATCAGGATGCGGTTGATTCCGCCGTCTTCAGCCCGGATGGTAAGCGGGTGGTGACTGCGTCGTGGGACGGAACCGCGCGTGTGTGGGACGCGCCTACGGGCAAACAGATCGCGCTGCTCAGCGGGCATCAGGGGTGGGTTTATTCCGCGACCTTCAGCCCGGGCGGTCAGCATGTGGTGACCGCGTCCCGGGATGGGACCGCGCGAGTGTGGGACGCGGCTACGGGCAAACAGATTGTAAAGCTCAGCGGGCATCAGGATCTGGTTTATTCCGCCGCCTTCAGCCCGGACGGCCAGCGCGTGGTGACCGCGTCCGCGGACAGGACCGCGCGGGTGTGGGACGCGGCGACGGGTCAGGTGATCGCGCAGCTCACCGGGCATCAGCGACCGGTATTCTCCGCCGCCTTCAGCCCGGACGGCCGGCGGGTGGTGACTGCGGCCGCGGACAGGACCGCGCGGGTGTGGAATGCATCGACCGGCCAGGTGATCGCGCAGCTCACCGGGCATCACGGGCTGGTGAGCTCCGCCGCCTTCAGCCCGGATGGCCGGCGGGTGATGACTGCGTCCGATGACAAGACCGCGCGCGTGTGGGACGCGGCTACGGGCAAAAAGATTGTGCAGCTCAGCGGGCATCATGATCTGGTTTATTCCGCCGCCTTCAGCCCGGACGGCCGGCGGGCGGTGACTGCGTCCGCGGACGGGACCGCGCGGGTGTGGGATGCGGCGACTGGCCAGGTGATCGCGCAGCTCACCGGGCATCAGGGACCGGTGAGTTCCGCCGCCTTCAGCCCGGACGGCCGGCGGGTGGTGACTGCGTCCGATGACAAGACCGCGCGGGTGTGGGATGCGGCGACCGGCCAGGTGATCACGCAGCTCACCGGACATCAGGGGCCAGTGAACTCCGCCAGCTTCAGTCCGGACGGCCTCCGGGTGGTGACCGTGTCCGTGGATCGGACCGCGCGCGCGTGGGACGCGGCGAAGGGCAACCAGATCTTGCTGCTCAGCGAGCATCAGGAGTCGGTTGTTTCCACCGCCTTCAGCCCGGACGGCCAGCGGATGGTGACAACTGCGTCCCGTGATAGGACCGCGCGGGTGTGGGACGTGGCCACGGGCAAACAGATCGCGTTGCTCAGCGGGCATCAGGGGGCAGTGTCTTCCGCCGCCTTCAGTCCGGACGGCCAGCGGGTGGTGACCACGTCCGCGGATGGAACCGCACGGGTGTGGGATGCGGCCACGGACAAACGGATCGCACAGCTCAGCGGACATCAGGGGGCAATATCTTCCGCCGCCTTCAGTCCGGACGGCCAGCGGGTGGTGACCGCGTCCGCGGATGGAACCGCACGGGTGTGGGACGCGTCCACGGCCAAACAGATCTTGCTGCTCAGCGGGCATCAGGAGCCGGTTAATTCCGCCTCCTACAGCCCGGACGGCCGGCGGGTGGTGACTGCGTCCGCGGACAAAACCGCGCGGGTGTGGGACGCGGCGACCGGAAAGATGATTGCGCAGTTCAGCGGACATCAGGGGGCAGTTTTTTCTGCCGCCTTCAGCCCGGACAGCCAGCGGATGGTGACCGCGTCCGCGGATAGGACCGCGCGGGTGTGGGACGCGGTGACCGGAAAGATGATTGCGCAGCTCACCGGCCATCAGGGGGCAGTTTCTTCCGCCGCCTTCAGCCCGGACGGCCAGCGGGTGGTGACTGCGTCCGCGGACAAAACCGCGCGGGTGTGGGACGCGGCGACCGGAAAGATGATTGCGCAGCTCACCGGCCATCAGGGGCCGGTTTGGTCCGCCGCCTTCAGCCCGGACGGCCGCCGGGTGGTGACCGCGTCTGCGGATCAGACCGCGCGGGTGTGGCCGATCCGATGGCTCATGCAGAATCGAGGCCGGGGCCTGGCTGAAGCCGTGTGCAAGGAGAAGCTCGTGGGCGCATACCTGCTCACAACCGAGGATGAAGCCGCCCTTCCTCTCATACGGGGGCGCCGGGGCGAAGATGTGTGCGGATCGTAACTCCCCGACGAACGGAGCGGCCTGCCGCGATACATTTGCCCCGAATCATGGCCAGCGCTACCGATTGTTTCCCACTGTGAAGAACGCAGAAATCACGGCTGATCTTGTTCGCTGCATCAGCGGTTTGGTAGGCAAGTACAAGCAGGCATGAGCGGTAGGGCGCTGGGCTGGACTGTTCGTCCTTTTCGTCCAGCCCGTGGAACCGGAGCTTTGATATTTCCGCAGTATGCCGCCTGTCTATGCAGATCACGGCGACGATTCGGATGTGCGTCGGGACAAACCGCGTGCGAACGGGGCATCAAACGGATCGTATTCGCTTCGAGCGTCTTGCTAACGTTGATGAAGCGCTGCGGCTGTCTCGCGTGCCGAAGCGCGCTCCAGCGTGCGGAGCCGCCTTTAGAGGGCCATACAATTTGACATAATAAAAGTTATCATCGGAAAATAAAATTTCGAAATCCGCGATATCAGACTAATGTTCGGCTGTTAAGTTGCGAAATACAACGCGGAAATTGCATATGGCAGGGATAATGCGAAATTATCCGGAAAGGAAGGCCCTCGATAGTTAAGACTATTGTCCCCTTCGTTTGCGGACAGGGGCCCCAATTATGATGTCTTGTCGCTCAGATTGAGATCGGATTCAACCTCTGTGCCTTGCTGGTCCAGGGTCTCCGGGGGATTTCGAGTCACGCGTCGATAGTTACAACATTAGTTGTGTGAGCGGGAATCGCTCACACGCACAGAACAGCGCGAACGCATCGCTCCCTGCGGCTGCACGTGGACCAGTTCCGCCGCACCCTTGCGACCCGACCGCCCGGGAGTCGCTTAGCGCATGGCACGCCGGCACGGTTCGCCGCCCCTTCGGGCGTCTGCGCGGGTTCCTGCCGGCAGTCCGCGGTTCGCGTCATTGCCGGGGGGGGGCGCGATGACTCCAGTTATCAGATGTGGCGATTTTTCGTGAATTGGCTGGTCGAGCCGTTCTGGTACGATTTACGGTCAATTCGCGCTCCGCGCGTGTACGGACACCGCAGGCACACGTAACGAACAGCCTGTGGGTGTGGACAAGATTCGGGAATTCCATGTTCAATCGCGAGGTCGTACAGATCATCGAGGTGCTCGGCCGGGCCGCCCAGGGCATTACCCAGCCGTTCATCTGTCGCGGCGACGACGAGCGGCTGTATTTCGTGAAAGGGCGCCACGCCGGCCGCAAGAGTCTGATTGCAGAATGGCTGGGAAGCTCGATGGCCGAGGCGTTCGGACTTCCCGTTGCACCCTTCAGGATCGCCGAGGTGCAGGAAGCGCTGATCGATATCGCCCCGCCGGAATTTGTCGAACTGGGCGCGGGCTACGTATTCGCCTCCCAGGCAGTCCCCAACTCCCTGGAACTGTCGTGGACCAGTCTCGAAAGCGTCGGTCCGGACCAGCAGCTGGACGTCATCGTGTTCGACTGGTGGGCGCGAAATCAGGACCGGACCTTGACCGCGCTGGGTGGCAACCCCAACCTGTTATGGGATCCCGCCGGGAACAGGATGCTCGTCATCGACCAGAACCAGGCGTTTGACGTCGATTTCGACAAGGCGGCCTTCCTGGAACTTCACGCGTTCGCCCGGATGTGGCATAAAGTGTATGAGGACTTCGTGACCCGGCAGATCTACGAAATGCGCATGCAGAACGCGCTCGAACAGTTCGAGCGCGCATGCGATAGAATGCCCGATTCGTGGTCGATTGTGGGCGATGACGTACCGTTGTCGTTCACGCCGGAAGATGCATACGGGATGCTTTTGTCCTGCCGGCACGAAGATTTCTGGAAACCATGATGAAACACGCCTGCCGCTACGCCATTGTCCGTTTCATGCCATACGTGGAGACGGGTGAGTTCGCGAACGTGGGAATCGTGCTGATGAGCCCCACAGCCAGGTTCTTTGGTTACCGCATGCTCGATCGCGTGCGACGGGTAACCGCGTTCTTCGACGAGCTCGACCCGAACATTTTCCGTAAGGCGAGGAAGACGTATCTCGACGAGATGCTGCGCATTGGCACGTCGATCGAAAATGCATTTTGTGACGCATCGAACGGACCGAGCGCGAACTACGCGAAGTTCGCCTTCAGCGAGCTGGTGAAGCCGCGCCAGGCCATCATGTATGCGGACGCGGAGCGGGTCATCCTGACCGACGACCCGGCGGAAAAGCTGGCCGATCTTTTCGATCATTACGTGGGGCGCGTCTTTGCGACGAAGGCTTATCAGGAACGTGAGGTCGAGAAGGGCATCCAGCGCATCCTGAAGGCGGCTGAGCTGACGTCGCTGTTCAAACAGCAGGTTCTGATCGGCGACGATACCTACCGGGCGCGGTTGCCGTTTGTACGCCTGGATGAGCAAGGCCAGGCCGTACGCGCGATCAAGCCATTGTTTCTCGCGCACGACGACCCGTCGCGGCTGTACGACCATGGCTGGGACTGGCTGGGCAAGGTCAGGAAGCTGCGTCGCGACGGCAAGCTGACCGGTGAGGTGATGTTCGCTGTCCGGCGGCCCGACGAAGCGTTCGGGGCCCGGGCCTCGGCTTTTGCTGACGTCACACAGGATCTCGCCCGCGAAGACTACATCCAGGTTGTACCGGAAACTGACGAACGAAATATCCTCACTTTCGCGCGTCACTGAACGGCAGCGGTACCCCCCGTCTGGACTGAACCCCGCTACACGCGGGGTTTTCCTTTTGGTGCGCCCGGTAGGGCGCACTTACTTGGAGGTGAAAGTCCTCTGCTCGCCCGACAAGGGGAAGAGTTAGCTGAACGGCAAGGGTGTCGCGGGCGACTGCGAATCTGAAGGAAGCCGAAGGCAAAGCGCTGGCCTGACGAACAGGAAGCGGATACGAGGCGACTCAGCCGAGTGAGATGTCCAAAGTCATCAAAGCCCAATACTTGTACGGAAGGTTGCGGCGTAAATCCGACGGGCGTAAGCGTGAAGGTTGGGGGCGCAATACCCGGGGAGATCTGCATGCGTGCCACGTGCTACCGACATCGGGAGGTGTTGGGATGCGTATGCAGAAGTCAGCAGACGGCGTAATAGGTTGGGGGCAAGGCGGTGAGCCCAAGAGGACCCCGGCTGACGTAAAACGAAGCAATGTTGTCACCGGACTATGCCCATGCGCGCAGGGGTTTCGCCATTGAATTGACAACATTGCTTCGCTAACTGGCGAAGTAAAGTCGTCACTTCGCGTTAGCGCGAATTAAATTTGTCAATTCGCGTTTGTTCTAGACCCATGAATCCGCTCGCATGGTGGTACTCATGGTCGACGTTTTGCGAAGCTTCGAGCCGCCCACGCAACCGCGTCCTCGCGGCGCGCACCGTTATGACGTCTTCAGTCTGAAACTGGGGCGACGTCTGACGCTATACAGGCGCAGCGCTTTCGAAGCATGGCTGATGCTAGAAGCGGATCCTGCTGAAAAGACATTCTGTGAACGACCCGGCTTTATAGCGGTCGACGGGCAACGCTGCGTCGTCGACTTCTGGGCAAGGTTTGGTGACCATGAATGCCTGGTAGTACTATCGGAGGCAACACCCGCGACGGATCGCCCGGAGAGTCGTCTTGACTTCGACCCGGAAGCCTTCGCCGTGCGGCACATTGATGCAGCCGAAAGGGCAGCTTCGCGTGTCTGGACCGGTAACTGGCAGCGCATGCAGCCTGTACTCGTAGCTGCACGAGGCCTCGTCAAACCTTCGATGCTCGGCGCGATCGAGCGGGTTTCTCGAGTCACCCCAATCGCTGTTGACCATAGAGCTTGAATTCTCCACGGGCGATCCTTCGATCGTCCGGGCAGCCGCTTTCGTCCACTTGATGAAGGTAGGCATAGACCCCTACGAGGGCCAGGAGTCGATGCGCGATGTTTTGAATCTGAGGTGCCTCTAGGGCGCAAGCTGCAGATTCCCGGCAAGGTGTTGCGAGATTCACTCCTTGACGTTGCGCAGCGAGGTCGGCATCAACCGGCATTCCGATATTGCTGGCAGTGCATGTCCCTTGGCCACCGCAGCGCGACATATCAGATGTTCAGCGAGCATTGTTGCCCTGCGCACCACCGGACCCTTGAAACCAGGTGTAGCCATTGCGGCGGTGAGACACCATACGTCCTGAACGCGAGTCTGATCGGTTCGCCGGCCGTTGTGCACCGTGCAGCACGCTCTATGGGACGAGATGTCCTCCGGTCCGTTCGAAAATCCAGCAATGCGCAAGGACGATCGTATCGCCATCTCACGGCATTTCTACAACCGGATGCCCTGTAGCTTTCGACTCGGCCGTGACGACCATGAAGCGTAGCTCGCAACGGTGTTCGACAGAGCGCTAGCATGTCGTCTCGACTTTTCGGTAACCCGATGTAATTCTTCGTCGCCCCCGCGATCGCTACGCAAAAACGGGTGTTGACAACATTACTTCGTTTTTGGTGACAACTTTCCTTCGCTCTACGACATGCCGTAATCGATGTCGGCAATCTTGAGCGCCGAGATGCGACGAGGCGAGAATTCCCCGTTCAAAACCGCAACCCTGACCTGCGCCATGCAGTGCGCCCCTTCATCCGTCCAGCGCATCTGTCGCTTCTTGGCCATACGGTAGCTG
This sequence comes from Paraburkholderia panacisoli, assembly GCF_008369935.1. GTDB lineage: Bacteria > Pseudomonadota > Gammaproteobacteria > Burkholderiales > Burkholderiaceae > Paraburkholderia > Paraburkholderia panacisoli. Next base: position 37,263 of record NZ_VTUZ01000050.1, read on the forward strand.
ACGACCTGATTCACCGCCGATTCGGCGATGCTGCTGCTGATCGGCAGGCCCTTGCGATGTCGGGCGCCGTAGTTGACCAACGTGCCCGCGTTCTTCTTCAGGTAACTGGAGACAGTGTTCAGATACCACCACAGCGTTTTGAATTCGTATCCCTCCCTCGCCAGGAGCCGGCTGTCCAGCGCCTTGATCCGCTCCAACGCCTTGCCGCCCTTTCCATGCCAGACTAACCATTTCGCGTGGATGATCTCAGTTTCCACCGACTCCCGTTCCATCGAGTCGATCATCTTGCTGCCAAAGACGGAGCGCTCCGCCGCCTGGAACTTCATCGCGATGTGAAACCAGTCGAGAATCCGGCCGCGAGCCAGCTGACTGCCCTCGACCGTCTTCCCAAATTCACCACCGTCGTCGCTGATCACGGTCACACGCTCATTGGTCGCCACACCAATCCGGCGAAGAAATTGGTCGAGTCGCGCTGCAGCCGACGTGACCTCCTTGTGCACATACGCATACAGTTTTGGGGGACGTCGGTGAATGTCGCCCGTCCCGCGACGATATTCACGTGGCGGCCAGGGTCTCTCCCGGGGTCGCAATTGCGCAGCCACGCTGAGTCGACGCTCACAGCGGCGACATGGCTACATTCGCGAACCTGTTCGTCTGCAACAGACTGGGGCAACTGCGCGATGTCGCGCTCTATATCAGCGTCAAGCTGTTTTCCAAGGTCAAGAATCCGATCCCGGATGCCACTCGACGAGATGCCCTTCTCTAGCGGCAGCACTTCCTTGAGCATGGCTGTCGCCTGCCGGTAGGGCAAGTGAGCTGCCCACTTCGCCTCAAGATATTCCAGCTCCGGCGTGACGCGTCTGGTTAGTGCTTTCGACAAGGGGTGCACTACACGCTGCTCCGTCTGCAAGGTCCCTTGACATGCACACGACCATAGCCGCGGACTCTTCATGGTCACTTTGCCGTAGACGGTGCGCAGCACCGTCGAGCGACTATCCTTGTGGCGCAGGGCGGCACCGCAGCTCTGGCAATGGATCTGGCCTGAGATCCAGCACTGCACCTGTTTCGATATTAGCTCGGCCTGCACCTTTGCCAAGATGGACCGGCCTTCCGCGAGAGTCAGGCCCAGTTCGGCAAGACTACGGTCAGGGCGCTCAATCACGGCCAGCACTCCGTCACCCTCCTCGGTCGTGGCGCTGTCTCCGTCGGCCAACCTTGCTTCGATAATCAACCGCATGGTTCGCTCCCACCGTTGCGTGGCCGATCAGCCTACCCCAAACCAAACCCGCACCGCGTCAAGAAGCACAAGCGTCCCTCCTCGAGAACCTCCCCAGGTTTTGCACGCTCTCTCCTACGGGCACGCGCTGAGATTCCTCCAGGATTTGGCAAACTACAAAGGTCTCCCCACGGCGCGTTGCCTAACCAGCGGCCGATGAACGGGCTATTGTGAGCGCGCCTACAGGTCAATGACTAGCTCGCTGGACCTGGCCCGAGAGACGCAGATCATCAACGATGCGTTGTTCATCTGTTCGTCATCGGTTAAGACGTAGTCGCGATGGTCCACCTCGCCGGACAGCAGTGAGACCTCACAGCTTCGGCAAAGTCCCTCCCTGCATGAAAACGTGGCGCGCACGCCATGTCGCTCAAGGCTCTCCAGAATCGATTCGTCGGGTTCAACGACGCACCGTAAACCTCGTTTGGCAAGCACCACTGCGAAAGATTTGTTTGCGTTGGCAGGCGTTTCGCATTCTTGCGCTTCGCTCGCCGGAGCAGCAAATCGCTCGAAGTGAATTCGCTGGGGCGAGATGGTACCTTGGTTCCCGTGCGCCACAACGGCATCCACCAGCCCGGCTGGGCCGCAACAATAAATGTGTTCCCGCGCATCCAGATCGCACATCATCCCGGCTACGCCCGGGGGAAGGGGCGCCGTCGCTTCATTGTCAGCATGCACATGCACGCGACCACCGAGCGAATTGAGTTCATCGAGGTAGGCGGCATGCGCGCGCGTGCGAACACAATAGTGCAGCTCCCATGGGAGTTCATGACGCGCGCACCATTGGATCATGGAAAGCACCGGCGTTATCCCAATGCCTCCCGCGATAAACCTATGTCGCCGTGCCTGGGACGACAATCGGAACTGCGCGCGCGGCTCACTGATTGTCAGCAGGTCTCCGACTCGCAGCTTGTCATGGATAAATGTCGAACCACCACGAGATGTGCTAGACCGGCCGACACCGAGACGGTATCGTCCCGTGTCCATGGCGTCATTGCAAAGCGAATATTGACGTGTGACGTCGCCGGGCAGATGAACGTCGATATGCGCGCCAGGTTCGAACGGCGGCAATTGCGCACCATCATTGGCGCGCAGTTCTATCCCAAGGATGCCTTCAGCTTCGTGTCGGAGCGCGACTACTCTAACCTTGATCATGTAAGGCCTCCTGGACCGATTCCTGCCGTGCGTGACGCTCGTTCTCAAGCCGCTCTTTCACGGCCCATCGGAACTGGGAAAGCGCCGAATCAATACCAAAAGGCGACATCTCGAAATCGGGATCGAGTGCAAGGTTCTTTTGCTGCGCTGTGATAATTTCCCGGTCTTCGTCGAACGCATCGACTACCGACTGGTGAATTGACCGGGTAATGTCGGGCTGATCGATTGCAAAGTTGTGCGGGTGACCGAAGAAGTAATGCGTCGAATTTTCAGTCTCAGGCGTCAGCGCCTGACATCCACGAAACTCGGCCGCATCAACTCGCGTGCCTTCGCGGGCGCCCGTGCCTGCGGGGGCCATGCCCGAGTCCATGCGCAGAATCGCCGGCAACGTGAAGTCATAGATGTTCCACCGGTCCACTTTCCCAGGCCATTGCTTCACAGCGGCGGCGAACGGTGGTGCATCGGTATCCATCACCCAGCGCGTGATGCGGACGCCGTTTTCGATGCGCTCGACCTTCGGCTGTACGTTCGCATAGTCCTCAGATCCGCCAAGCGTGGTCGGATGAACGAAGGGAAGATGTGAGAAGTCGAGCAGGTTGTCGCAGATGAGCAGGTAGTTCACGTGATAGTGGATGTACCCCGGCAGACTGCTCCAGGCAGGATCGTCGAGCCAATGGGTATCAGGAATCGCGTCAGGATTCGCAAGCGCGGGATCGCCCATCCAGATCCATATCCAGCGATGACGCTCGACGGTCGGGTAGCTTTTCACTTTGGCTCTGGGTGGAATCCTTTGCTGCGAAGGAGCTTCAACACATGTCCCCGCACTGTCGAACTTGAGGCCGTGATACATGCAGCGCACACAATCACCTTCCCGCCGTCCGACAGAAAGCGGCGCGCCGCGATGACAACAACGGTCTTCCAGTGCAACAGTGGATCCATCGTCCTTGCGATACAAGAGGACAGGGACGCCGGTAATGACCCGCGAAAACAGCGCATCGGGCGCGACTTCATGCGACCATGCGGCCACATACCAGGCGTTTGCGATAAACATGGTTTGTCTCCTTTGATATCTGTCTTTGCGCCTGTCATCGGGCGCTTGACTGCACGATAGGATTGCCGCCATCATGCGTCAAGCTAATGGCATTAATACAGGTAATGCACGCGATGCATATCAAGGATCTCGACCTGAACCTGCTGGTTGTTTTCGATGCGCTGTTACGCGAGCGCAGCGTCACACGGGCAGCGCAGGATGTCGGCCTGACGCAAGGCGCGATGAGTCACGCGCTGAACCGGCTGCGTGCGTTTTTCGACGATCCGCTGTTCGTCAAGACGACGGATGGCATGACGCCAACGCCGAGAGGTGAACAACTCGGCACGACGGTGTCGGAGGTGATTGCGGCGATAAGGCAAAACGTCGTGGCGGAGGCCCGATTCGATCCCCTTACGGCACAACGCACGTTCGTGCTTTGTATGACCGACATGGGCGAGCTGGTCTTTCTGCCACCCTTGATTCGCCGACTACGGAAGCTGGCCCCGCACTGCACCCTGCGATCGGTCCAGGTGCCTTTGGAGCAAATCGAGAGCATGTTGTCGTCCGGTGAGGCCGATCTTGCGCTCGGTTCGATACATGCAGCTCCCGAAGGCCTCTTTCAGCAGCAGCTATTTATGCATTCGTTTGTCACGCTCGTCAGCGTACGCAATCGGAAGGTGGGGAAGACACTGACCCGCGCGCAGTTCGAGGCGATGCCGCAGATCGTCGTTTCACTGACGGGTCGCGCCAGTGCGGCGTATGACAACGCGTTCGACGCTTATGGGATAAAAAGGAATGTCTACCTCACTACGCCACACTTTCTTGCCGTGCCGCATCTGATCGACGCGCATCCTGACCTGATTGCCACTGTTCCTCTTGAACTTGGGACAGTCTTCTCGAAGCTTGGTACCGTCAAGGTCGTGCCTCCGCCAGTCCCCCTGCCGCCGTTTGCGCTTCGCCAGCATTGGCATTCCCGCTTTAATACAGACCCGGCCAATGTCTGGCTGCGCCACCTCATCAAGGAGACGTTTGAGCGCTACCCTGTCGTCTCTGAGCAGTAGCAAGAGCGAATGGGTGGTCTCCCGACGTTGGCTCCGGACTTGATCGAGCCGTTCCTCACGCAGGACCGTTTCTCTTGATGTCGACTGTGCGCGTCCAGCCTCAACCATGCGGCTGCCGTTCGTCATTGCATGTCCGGCACGGTCCCATGCGCCGTCGACGCAAAGCCCGCCCGTCGAGTCAGGCCTGTTAGCGCTTCATTGATATACGAGACGAATCGTTTCAATAATTCGGGTTTTTCCTATGTGGAAAACCAGTTTCGGCCATTGAAATGCGCTTGTTCTGCTAGCCTGATCGGCATATTATGATCCTTATCGTATCGTAATTGGTGCTTGAGAACGAGTGTCTCGTTCTGCGGCACCGGGGGCGGTGCGTGCGTGGCACGACGGACTATATGCAGAAACGGATTCGTGCCCGGCCTCGGACACGCGTTCGCAAAGGGAAGGCGCTGGGGCTGTAACTCGTTGTGTAAAGGCGGCAAGGAATAAAAAAAATAATTCGCAATCCAAATTAATGTTGTGTTCTACAACGAATATCAAGGAGACAGTCATGAATCGGAGGTGCGTTGTCGGGACGGCGACCGCAGTAGCGTCGAGTCTGTTTTTGGCGGTGTCGGCCCATGCCCAAGGCAGCGTTACGCTGTATGGCATTGCGGACACGGGTCTCCTCTATCTGAGCAAGACGCTGAACACGACTACCGGAGGTGATGGCGGCAAGTTCGTCGGCATGCAGAACGGTGGCGTTGCGCCATCCATATTTGGCCTGACGGGCACGGAAGATCTCGGAGGAGGGCTTCAGGCAATTTTCAAGCTCGAGAGTGGTATCGGTCCAAGCAATGGTGGATTCAACAACGGGAACGGCAACCTGTTTGGTCGCGAGGCGTATGTCGGACTGAAGGGAAACTTCGGCGAGGTCAAGGCTGGTCTGCAATTTTCTCCGTTCTTCCTGTCAGCCTGGGCACTCGATCCGCGACTCTTCTCCGAATTCGGCAGTATCCTGGCGATTTACTCGAACAACGTGAGCGTCACAGGCTCGTTTAATTCAAATGCGATTTCGTACACGAGTCCGGTACTGGGCGGCCTTCAGGGTAGCGCTATGTTCTCGTTCGGTGGCGTGGCCGGCAACTTCCAGTCTGGCCGCCAATATTCCGCGCGTCTGAAATATGAGTGGGGTGGATTGACTCTTGATGCTGCTTTCTACGACAGCAACGCCGGAGGATCGGTCGTTACGGTTCCCGCCGGTAATGTGCCTTTTGTGGGTCGCGTGATCGGCGCGGCCTACAAGTTCGGTCCCGTTACAGCCAAGGCTTCATTCGAGAGTTTCAAGGTCGAGGGCGGACCGACAAACAATGTTTACGGCGGCGGCGTGGACTATTTTGCGTTGCCTCAGCTCGATCTCAACGCCGGTATCTGGTATGTCAGCGATCGGAATGACACGTCGAGCCACTCGTTGATGGGCGCCATGGGCGCCACCTATTTTCTGTCGAAGCGCACGGGGCTCTACGCGCAGGTCGGGGTCGTCGACAACCATGGCAAAGCAAACCTTGGGCTGACGCCTGGCGCTGCTCCGACTTCGCTTTTTGCCCCAGCGGGAACGACGACTGGCGCCACCATCGGGATCATGCACATGTTCTGACCGCTCATTTTGACCAAGCATGCCCTGGGTAAAGGTAAAGGCAGGTCATGAATGCGCGAGGGTGCGTCACGTCTAATCCGTTGTTCTCCTTCGCGTGTCGGAAACCGTCGGCTCGGGCGACCTCACCAGCGTCATCGCTACCGGGCATAACGACGAGTTGGCGCAGGTCATCAAGGCGTTGGGACACATGAGTTCGAATCTCGCGCGTCTGGTCAGCTCCGTGCGCAACGGATCCGACCACATTGCCGTGGCGTCCAGAGAAATCGCGGCCGGCAACCGGGATCTGTCGGCGCGCACCGAGCAGCAGGCGGCTTCGCTCGAAGAGACGGCGGCGAGCATGACGCAGTTGACCGAAACGGTGAAGCAGAATGCCCGCAATGCGAGACACGCCAATCAACTTGCCGCGAATGCAAGCGATCTCGCCCACACGGGCAATGAAGCGGTGCAGGGCATGCTTGCATCCGCCGGAAAGATCAGCGCAAGCTCGGAGAGGATCTCGGAGATCACCGGCGTCATTGAAGGCATCGCGTTCCAGACGAACATTCTGGCGTTGAACGCGGCGGTCGAGGCAGCGCGCGCGGGCGGCCGGGGACGCGGTTTCGCCGTAGTTGTAAGCGAGGTTCGAGGTCTCGCGCAACGATCCGCGGCAGCCGCCAGGGAGATCAAGGAGCTCATCGGCTCGTCGGTCTCAGTGATAACGGAAGGCGCCGGGCAGGCCGCTCAGGTGGGACATGCAATGGGAGCGATGAAGCAGGCGATCAGCGACGTTTCCACTATCGTCGGCGAAATCATGACGGCTTCAGAAGAGCAAAGCCGAGGCATCGAACTGGTTTGTCGCGCCGTCACTGCCATGGATGATATGACGCAAAGGAATGCGGCACTCGTTGAGCAGGCCGCTGCGGCGGCGGGCGCGCTGGAAGAGCAGGCGGCGCAGCTCAGCACCTGCGTCGCAGTGTTGCGGCTCGCCGCGCCGGGCTGGCAGCATGATGCACGGCCTCGCAGCCCGGAAAGCGGTCTCTTGCCGGCACCGGCCGAGACTTGAGAACCACGCATTCTGCCCGTGTGCAGGCTACGTGGAGATGGACGAGGACCTGATGCGGTTTCGCTGAACGCTGCCTTGTGGCCTAACGCAGACCAAACAGCCTGGTTCTCACGGAACGCAGATGTTCGCGCATCAATTGCTCGGCCTTCGCCGGGTTGTGCGTCCGGATGGCGTCCACCAGCAGTCGGTGTTCGCCGTCGGTGTCGTGCCGCGGGCCCGTCTGCGACGTAAACACTTCTTCCATCCGCGTGTCCAGATTGAGACGCACCTGCGTACGCATCGCGTCGTACAGCATGAGAAGCAGGGCGTTGTGGGTCGACTCGGCAATGATCCGGTGCAGGTGCTCGTCAAGACGCTTCCACGGCATGAATGGTCCTGTATCTGCCATGTCGGCCAGACACTGATCCATCGCCGCGATGTCGGCGGGGGTCGCGTGGACCGCCGCCTGCGCAGCCAGTTGGGGCTCCAGCACCAGTCGGGCATCCATGATGTCGTCGACGCTGATCGAAGAGGACCAGTTCTCGTCGTCAGGCTTCACTTGCCTCGGACCGACGAAGGTTCCCTTGCCGACGTGTCGCCAGATAAGGCCTTCGTCTTCCAGTCGCTTGAGCACCGTGCGCAGCCGTCCCCGTGACACACCCAGCGCCTCGCTGAGCTTGGGTTCCGGCGGCAGGCGCTGGTCTGCGCTGTTGGCCACGTGGCCTTCGATGTACTCACGCAGCCGCAGCACATCGTCATCGATCATGTTTGCTTGTACCGACATATCTCTTCACCTCCCGTGCCGGGAGGCTCCTTCGCCTGGTTTTGGCATCTGCTTGTTATGGTCAGCCTCGCCGGCCGCTCGCACCGTGGGCCCGGACTTCGGGAGAGCGCCGCGCGCCATTCGGTGCCGTGATTGATGCGTCTCGGTGCGCATCAATTGGTGAGCCATTATGCACCAATTGCTCCCGTTCGCGTCGCCGGTTCGCATCAAACACACACAGTAATAAATCAATACGTTTAATGATGCATCGCAATGCTTGCATTGATTCAGAGTGAGGGGTAGCATTCCGTTCCATACGTCCGCTCCATCGCCCGGCGAGCAGCGATCTTGCGACTCACCGACCCCGTTCAAGTCACTTTCTGGTTCTGCTCATGACTACATCCCCGTTTGCTCCTGTGTTTGTCTCCAGCGAAGCCGCCCGAGCCGTGTTTGTGTGGCAGGACGCCATCCGCGCTTTGCAGGCGGCGTACGCCCGTCCCATCCCACCGAAGAGCACGCCCGCGCGTACGGTTGCGGTCGCCGGGAAGACCTGGTTACGCACACTGCCGGCCGTGCCCGTCGGCAGCCGTTACTACGGCGCGAAGGTGATGGGCATGGCGATGGACTCGGCGGTGCCCGGTGTGGAATACGTGATCGTGCTGTTCGACCAGGAAACCAGCCGCATCGCGGCGTTCGTCGACGGCAACCTCGTGACGGGCTTTCGCACGGCAGCCACATCGGCCGCCGCGCTCGACCGGCTGGCGCCTGCGAAGGCGACACGACTCGCGGTGCTGGGTAGCGGCCTCGAAGCGTCGATGCACACCCGCGCGATTGCCAGCGTGCGGGATCTGACCGAAGTCATCGTTTTCAGCCCGACGCCCGAGCGCCGGATTGCGTTCGCGGATGCCGTCAGTCGCGACCTCGGTGTCCGCGCCCGGGGCGTCGCGTCGGCGCGGGAAGCGGTCGAAGGGGCCGATCTTGTGCTCGCGGCGGCCCGCTCCCGGGACGAACAGCCGATTCTTTTCGGCGACTGGCTCATGCCCGGCGCGACCGTCGTGTCAATCGGCTCGACGATTCCGGAGCAGCGCGAGATCGACATTTCGGTCGTCGCACGCAGCGACATCATCGTGTGCGACATGCTCGAGGAAGTACTGGACGAGACGGGCGACATGCTGGCTGCCCATAAGGCGGGTCTCGCCTTTCACGACAAGTCGTTCAGCCTGGCCGATCTGATGACGGGCGCGCTCGACGACCGCCTGAAGGACGCGAGAACGCGAATGTACAAATCGGTCGGAGGAGGCCTGCAGGACATCGTGGTCGCCGGCCTCATTCTCGACAGGGCAGTGGAGGCGGGACTGGCCACGACGCTGCCGATCGAATTCGAAACCAAGCGCTAAAGCGCGCGGCACTGAACAGCAACGCAGACCAAAGGAGCACTGAATGGCCCGCTACACCAAAAAGGAAGCCCGTGAATGGGCGCGTGAGCATCTCGTTGGCGTCGCCAACGTGACTATTCCGACGATGACGTCTGACTTCAAACGTATCAACGAAAAGGCCGTGCGCCACGATGTCGAACTGGCCATCCAGCACGGCTTCGTCGGCTCCCTGTCATGTTCGGAAGTGGCCATCACGCAGCAGCAGTATGGCGAGTTCTGCGGCATCATGGCCGACCAGGCGGCTGGGCGGCTCGTGATCGTGCATCACGCTGTCTTCAATACGCTCGAGGACAACATCGAGGCCATCCGGCTCGCCGAAGCGGGCGGCGCCGACCTGGTGCTGCTTGGCTACCCTCCGTACTTCTATCCGAAGTCCTACGACGAGGTGTTCGAGTACACCAAGGCGATCTGCGAGGCGACGAACCTCGGCGTGATGGTGTTCCCATTGCCGGCGTGGGGCTTTTCGCGTCTGCATCCGGCCGACATTCCGCTGCCGGTGCTGCGCCGGATGGTCGACGAGATTCCGAATGTCGTCGCGATCAAGGCCGAAGGCGGCCTGCCCTACATCATGTCCGCGATCGAGGTGCACCGCGAATTCCACGAGGAAGTCGTCATCTCGTCGCCGCTGGAATACGAATACGTTCCGCTGGCGCAGGTCATGGACATCCCCTTTTGCGGCACCAACTATTCGGCGTACTACGGCCCGCTGCTGCCACAGATCCATAAGCTGATCCGCGCGGGTGAATACGATCAGGCGACGCAGCTCTGGTACAGGATGGACCCCGCGCGCAAGGCGTTCGCGAGCCTGCCCATCGCGGCCAATGGGCTGCTCAACCGCATGCTGTGGAAGTATCAGGGGTGGTTGCAGGGCTATAACGGCGGCCCCATGCCGCATCCGACCCAGCGTGTGTACCAGCGTGACATGATCGTCCTGCGCAAGGGCCTCGAAGCCGCGGGTCTGAATCCAACCAGCGATCTCGACGAGGCCTTCTTCGTCGGCCGCAATCCTGTGTGAGGCGCACCGACATGAGTGAGCTCATCACGCTGCCGCTGAAGGACCCGGGCCTGCTGCGTCAGGCAATGTTGATCGATGGCGAATGGGTGCAGGCCGATAGCGGCCAGATGCTGGAGGTGCGCAACCCTGCCACGGGCGAGCTCGTGGCGTGCGTGCCCAATGGGGGCGCAGACGAGACGCGGCGCGCGATCGCCGCGGCCGAGCGGGCCATGCGGGGCTGGCGCAAGACCTTGCCGAAGGACCGCGCGAAGGTGTTGCGCACGTTCTACGACCTGATGCTGGCCAACATCGATGACCTCGCAGTCATCATGACGGCGGAGCAGGGCAAGCCCCTCGTCGAATCGCGTGGCGAAATTCTGTATGCGGCGGGCTTCATCGAGTGGTTTGCGGAGGAGGCGAAACGGGTCTATGGCGACATCATTCCGCAGAACGTCGACGGCCGTCGCATCCTCGTGCAGAAAGGGCCGATCGGCGTTTTCGCGGCCATCACGCCATGGAATTTTCCGTCCGCGATGATCACCCGCAAGGCCGGCCCTGGCTGGGCCGTCGGCTGCGCCGGTGTCATCAAGCCGGCGAGCCAGACACCGCTGTCTGCCTTGGCGCTGGCCGTCCTTGCTGAGCGCGCTGGTCTGCCACGGGGCGTGTGCAACGTCGTGACCGGCTCTGCCCGTGCAATCGGTGGCGAGCTCACCGCGAGTCCAGTCGTGCGCAAGCTGTCGTTCACGGGTTCGACCGAAGTCGGCGCGCAACTGCTCGCGCAGTGCGCACCTACCATCAAGAAGACCAGCATGGAACTGGGCGGCAATGCTCCGCTCATCGTCTTCGACGATGCGGACCTCGACGCCGCCGTAAAAGGAGCGATTGCCGCCAAGTATCGCAACGCGGGTCAGGCCTGCGTCGCGGCCAATCGCATCCTGGTGCAGTCAGGCATTTACGACGCATTCGCGCGCAAACTGGCTGACGCGTCCGCCGCGCTGAAGGTGGGCAACGGCATGGAGGCAAATGTGGTGCAGGGGCCGCTCATCAATGAGGACGCCGTTCTGAAGGTGGAAGAGCATATCGCCGATGCGATCTCCAAAGGCGCCCGTGTGCTTGCGGGTGGCAAGCGTCACGCTCTGGGCGGCTCCTTTTTCGAGCCTACGGTGCTGGCCGATGTTCCCGCAGACGCGCTGATCTTTCACGAAGAAACGTTTGGCCCCATTGCGCCGCTATTCCGCTTCGAAACGGAAGAAGAAGCGATTGCGCTCGCCAACGACACACCGTTCGGTCTCGCATCGTATGTGTTCGCTCGTGATGTAGGGCGGATCTTCCGGGTGGTCGATCAGCTTGAATTCGGTATGGTGGGTGTCAACGAGGGCTTGATCTCGACCGAGGTTGCGCCCTTTGGCGGTGTCAAGACGTCGGGCCTCGGTCGCGAGGGCTCGAAGTACGGTGTCGACGACTACGTCGAGATCAAATACGTGGCGCTGGGCGGCCTCTGAGCGACGCGTCAGCCGCAATAGGCGCCGCATGTTCGATGACCGGTCCCGATGTCGGGGCCGGTTGATGGCGCAAGGGGCGTGAGTGGGTCGACCGAAGCGGACGCGCGTCCCGAACTGGCGGTAATTAAGGCACGATGTGTCTTATAATTACGGTGATACCGTTCGGGACCGTCCGCCAAGCCCATGAAGACAAACGCTCAGCTTCCCGTATCCGCACCCGTCGCCGAGCGAGGCGTCGGCAGGCCGCGCAGTGAAGAGACCCGCACGCAGATTCTTGCGGCGACGGTCCGGCTGCTTCATACCAACACCATCCAGTCCATCTCCATTGAAGCAATCGCCAGAGAGGCAGGCGTCGGCAAGGCAACGATCTACCGCTGGTGGGATTCGAAAGCGCTCGTCGTAATCGATGCCTTCATGGAGCATCACATCGTCAAGACGCCAATGCCGCACGGCTTGCCGCCGGGTGACGCCATTGCGATGCATTTGATGTCGCTGATCCGCGAGTATGCGGGCTGGTCCGGGCGGATCGTCGCGCAGATCATTGCCGAGGGGCAGGCCGATCCCGCCGTTCTGCGCGAATTCCGCGAGCGCTTCCACTATGGTCGCCGGGCGCTGCTGCGGGAAATGCTCGAAGCATGGCGCAGTACTGCACGTATTCCTGTTCCGACCAATATCGAGACCCTGGGCGAACTCCTCTATGCGCCGGTCTACATGCGCCTGATGCTCGGCAATGGCCCGCTCGACGACCATTTTGCGCGTGAGCACATCAGCTACGTTTATACGCTGCTCGGTGTCGAGTTGCCGGACGTCGTGAAAGCCGGTGACCCACAGAAAAAGCAGAAACCTGCAGCGAGGAGGAACGCGGCCGCTGCGCGGTGAGTCGGTAGGCTGCCCTGCTGCGGATCGAAACGTATTTCCGGCGGAGATGAGCGGGTGCGGCGCAGGGCGGGTCGATCGTGCATCGGTGATCAGTGGCCGATGCACGCAGAACAATTAAGCCATCGTCTACTTCTGGCTCGTTCCCAACTGCGCGATTCGGGCTACTGTGCAGCCTCGGCAGAGGGGACCGGTGCAGCATGCGGACGACGCGCGGACTGCCAGAAACAGACGGCACTGGCTGTCGCCGCCACGACGATGGTCCAGCCGATGCTTTCATATCCCACGTGACGAGCCACCGCGCCGCCCAGGATTGGGCCGATCGCAGACCCAGTCATCGCCATGACGGGAGTCGCCGCCACGGCTCTTGTGGACCGGTCATTTCGCGCGAGAAAGGCAAATACGAACGTGTGAGTAAAGATCATCACGGTCGGGAAGATGATCGCCGCAAAAGCGTACAGGCTAAAAAACGTCGAGTGGGTGAGCGTGAAGCCGAGTGCGCCCTGCAGGACCGGCCCTGCGATCATGACCGCATGGGCCGACACTCTGCGCTCCAGCAGCGCGGCGAGCAGTCCCGGCAGGAGGTTGACCACGCCGATTGCAAGCAGCACGTTCATGATCTGGCCCGCGCCAAATCCATGGGCGAGACCAATCGGCTCGAGAAAGCTGAGCATCATCGAATGACTTAGCGTCAGCAGGCTGGTCCCGACCATGGCAAACCATACGCTACGAGACAGCCGCTCCGGTACGGCTGGCATGCCGTCGCGTGAAGCCGGCGCCGGGCGATCGGGAAAGCCGACCAGTCCAGCCAGGGCGGCAGTGAGCATGATCGCGCCCAGAATGAGAAAGGCAAACTGCCCGCCGAGCGTCGACACCATTCGTGGTACTCCACCCAGAAACGCCAGCGAGAGAACGCTAAGCGCCGTAAAACCGGCGGCAATCAGGCGATGTGGATTGGGGCTCGCGCCGATCGCGGAGTGAGTGAGAGAGAGCGCGCATCCGACCGCGAGTCCACCCGCGACATGCAGTGCAAGCAGAACGGGATAGTCCCGCGTCAGTGTCATGCAGAAGAACGCCGCTGCCGCAAGCGCAAATCCCGCGGGGGCGGCAATCGTGCCACGAATACGTCCTATCCGCGGTGAGATGAACAGACTGCTCGCGACCACCGCTCCGAGGAATGACGTGGCTAGCGCGCCGGCATTCTGGGGGTCCAGTCCGTAGTACCGGATCAGGACGATACCCACCCATACTGGTAGCGCGACGACATCGATCATGCCGGCGCAGTGACCCAGCACAAGGGAGCTCCGGCCTTTGAGGCCATCAATCGATCTGTTCATAGTGTCTCCAGGGGCTGAGCCCCCTTAATTTATATACGAAACGGATGGTATCGTTTATACATATAATAAGCGTGACTTCCGTTGCTGAAATTGGGTCAAACCCGAACGTCGACGGCTTCATCAAATGTTGTCGAAGCGAGCGCTGGCGGAGTTGCTTACGACGGCGTCGTGCCACTTTGGGATAGCAGAGGGCGATGAAAATTATGATACGAAGTGTATTATTATTTAGCACCACGTCTTGCGATCCGAAGCGCTGGTGGAATCGCTATGAAGCTGTCATGACAGCGCTGTTCAATGTTCATCAGTCTTGCCAATGAAAAGAGACATCCACGGTTCCGCTGCAGCGTTGCTCGCGCGCGGGGTTGGGCGGCCACGCAGCGAGGGCACACGTACGCAGATCCTCGCGGCGACCATCCGGCTGCTCGAAACCCGCACGGTCCAGTCGGTCTCGATCGAGGCGATTGCGAGGGAGGCGGGAGTGGGAAAGGCGACCATATATCGCTGGTGGGACTCCAAGGCGCTGGTCGTGATAGATGCCTTTATGGAGCACCACATAGTCAAAACGCCGATGCCGCGCAACCTGCCGCCGGGTCAGGCTATCGCATCGCATCTGGTGTCGCTGATTCACGAATATTCCGGCTGGTCCGGCCGGATCGTTGCGCAGATCATCGCCGAAGGCCAGCCCGATCTTGCGGTACTCCGCAAGTTCCGTGAGCGGTTCCATTACGGCCGCCGCGCGCTTGTCCGTGAAGTGCTCGAAGAATGGCGAGTGGTGGATCGCATACGCGCTCCCGAGAACATCGAGACCCTGGCGGAGCTCCTGTACGCGCCGGTGTACATGCGCCTGCTAACGGGTACTGGACCCCTCGACGACCGCTTCGCGCAGGAGCACATCAACTACGTCTACACGCTGCTCGGTGCGCAGGCGCCCGATCTTGCCGCACTGGGCGCGCTCACGTGCGGCACCCCGGCGGAAAGCCCGGTTGCCACACGCTAACGCGTGGTCGCGTCCGCTTGACGCGCTCAGATCCGCTGACGAAGGGGCCTGCCAGCTAGAAGTTGACCTGGTCAGCGCCTTTCAGGCCGAGCATCTGTCGTGCTTCATCTGGCGAGGCTACTTCAATGCCCAGTTCGTCGAGAATCCGGTGGATCTTGCGGACCTGGTCGGCGTTGCTGCGAGCGAGCTGCCCGCGCCCGATGTAAAGGCTGTCCTCCAGACCGACACGAATATTGCCGCCCATCACGCTCGCCATCGTTGCGATAGGCATCTGGTGCTTGCCGGCAGCGAGCACAGACCAGTGGTAGTCGTTGCCAAACAGGCGGTCGGCGGTTCGCTTCTGGTGAAGCAGATCCTCGACGTGTGCGCCCATTGCACCGCGCAGCCCAAATACCGTCTGCACGAATAGCGGTGGTTTGACGAGCCCTTTCTCGAGGAAGTACTGCAGCGTGTACAGATGGCCGACGTCATAGCATTCGAATTCAAAGCGCGTGCCGCCGGCGTTGCCGACGTGTTCCAGAATCCATTCGATGTCGTCGTAGGTGTTGCGGAAGATCAGCCCGCGCGTGCCTTTGAGAAAGGGCACTTCCCAGTCATGTTTCCACTCCCGCTCGCGCTCGGCCATCTCGGAGAGCACAAGGTTGATGGAGCCCATGTTCAGCGAGCACATCTCCGGCCGGAGTGCGCGACCTGCCGCGGCTCGATCCTCGATCGACATGTGCGGTCCGCCGCCGCCCGTCGAGATATTGATGATCGCGTCGGTCGACGACTTGATGGCAGGCACGAAGCGCCTGAAGATTTCAGGGTCGCCCGAGGGGCGACCATCGTCGGGATTGCGGGCGTGCAGGTGAATAATGGCGGCGCCGGCATCGGCGGCGGCGACTGACTCGGCCGCGATGTCCCCCGGCGTGACGGGAAGGAACTCGGACATTGACGGAGTGTGGGCTCCCCCCGTCACGGCACACGTAATGATTGCCTTGCTCACAGAGGCTCTCCTTCGATCAGATCAAGCAGCACGAACGCCATTCTGCAGGGCGTGCCGGAGCGGTTCGCCCAGCTGTGGTTGGTTGCCCGCTGGATCAAAACGTCGCCCGGGCGCATCAGCTTTTCTCCTTCGTCCAGCAGGGCCCAGATCTCGCCGTCAAGCACAAACGCGTAATCGAGCGACTCTGTCTTATGGAACCAGAAGTGCCGCGGGTTGCTGTTGTCGCGAACGCCGTTCGCATCGAGAAACTGCTTCAGCTGGGTCTCGTCGTACGTTTCATCGGGCGGGAAGTCGACGATGCGCAGCAGCGATCCGCCTCGCGAATGAAAGTCAAACGCGTGACCGGCTGGCGCGGGATCCGAGCCGGGCGCGCGCGCTTCGCCCGTTGCCCACAGTACATGGGCGACCGGCAGGCCGGGGCGGGCCGTCCTGTTCGGTGTTGCCGCATCGGATAGAAAGTAGGACTTCCCGTCCGCATTGGTGTCGGTAATGATCCGTCGCACGGGCGGATAATCATCGACCACCGCACTGCGTGCATCAACCTTGTCTGCCGTCATTTCCACTTTGTCTCCATTAACGAGTCGAGGCGTATCGTATATTTAAACGACGCAGCGGTGGTGTCAATAGGGACAAGACTCGGCATGCGCGCAGCAACTGACCTCTATTTCGGCTTGACAAAACAGAACGATACGTTCTGTAATTATGAAACCTGACTGCAAAGGAACGAGGGACAATGGACACACAAACGATCCGCGTGATGTGGTTCGTGCCGCCCCTGCTCGCGATGGTCGCGGCTCGGGACCAGAACGCCATAGTGACGCGGGCAACCCGCAACCGCTCGTCGGACGAGCAATTCCATGCGCTTGTCGCGGATGAGGTCGATGCGGTGGTGACGTCGATGGATAACGTCATCGGATGGAACCGGCGTTTGGGGCCGCAGGACTTGCGCGTTGTCGCACAGATCGAGCGGACCACGCCGCTGACACTGGTTGCGCGGTGCGGCCGGTCGAACGTGAGTTCGCTTCGGGGCGCTGACATCCTCGTCGACGCAACAGACAACGGCTTTGTCACGGCGTTGCGAGCGATGCTTGCTGATGCCGGGATTGGCGCTGATGAATATCGTCTGGTGCCCGCGGGAGGTGTTCAGGAAAGACTGGAGGCGCTACTGGCCCGGCAGGGTGTGGCCACGCTCCTGGGCCCTCCATTCGACGCGATGGCCCTGAAAGCAGGCTTTGTCAGGATTTCCAGCGTACAGGAAAGCTATCCCGAGTTCCCGGGCCAGGGAATCGTCATGCGTACGGACAACAGCCGGGCGCGTGAATTGGTCGGCGCGTGGCTGGAGGATCTGGAGAGAGCCCGGCAGGCGGTTCATACAAGTCCCGAACTGGCTCGCCAGGCAGTCGTTGCGACGGGTCTGCAAACAGCAGCGGCTGACGCAATGATTGCGCTCAATCCTGAGTCGTTACGTCCGACATCTGAAGGGGTGGCGCTTCTTGTTGCGCATCGCCAGGCGCTCGGTCTGGCAGGTCGGGATAGCCATTACGCGTCGCTCGTCGACGATTCACTGATTCGTGAACATATTGGAGAAAAGGCGTGAAGCCATATGCATTGGGGACATTCTCCGCGCAGGACGGTGTGCGGTTCGTTGGCTTTGTCATGAACGATCGCGTTGCGTCTCTGGAAGATCTCGCGGCGAAGCATGGCGACAGCATGCTTGCCAGTGCTTCCACTGTGCTTGAACTGCTCGAGAACTGGGATGCGAGCCGCGTGGCGCTTGAGCACCTTGCGAGCCGCATCCCGGTACAGGACGTCGACTGGCAAGAGCTTTCGGAGCTGCGCACGCATCCCGCAATCGACCTGCCACGTCAGATTTTCTGCACGGGCGCCAACTACCGCAAGCACGTCGTCGATCTGACGGTGGATGCCAAGGTCGGCCCCGAAGGGATGAATGACGCGCAACTGCGGCAGTGGGCAGAAAACATGCTCGATGAACGGGTCACGCGTGGTGAGCCCTATGCGTTCACCAAGCCTGTCTCCGCAGTTTCGGGAGCATTCGATCCGCTGGTACTGCCCGACACAACGACCCAACCTGACTGGGAACTCGAGTTGGCCGTTGTCATCGGCCGCGGTGGCTACCAGATTTCGCGCGACAACGCGCTCGATCACGTAGCGGGCTACACCATCGTCAATGACATATCCGCCCGCGATCTGATTCCCCGAACCGACTACAAGATGCTGGGCACCGACTGGTTGCGCTCGAAGGGACAGCCAGGCTTTCTGCCGCTGGGCCCGTACTTCGTTCCGAGCGCGTTCGTGCCGGATCCGCATCGGATGAAGATGCGGCTGACCGTCTCGGGGCAGGTCATGCAGGACGAAACGACAGCCGACATGCTGTTCGGCATCGAGAGGCAGATCGAATACATTTCGCGGTACTCGCGCTTGCTGCCAGGCGACATCATCTGCACGGGGTCGCCAGCCGGCAATGGCACGCACTACAACCGCTTCCTGCGTGAGGGCGACGTGATGGAGGCAGAGATTGAAGGTCTGGGCCGTCAACGCCAGGTTTGCACGGGAGCACGGCATGGCTGACATCTACGCAACGACTGATCGTGCAGCACAACCCGACAATCCGGATCGGGCCTTCATCGAGCAAGTCCTCACGGTCGGGCTGCGCGATGTGCCGCTCGAGATGAACCCGGCATTGAGGTGGCTTGGGGCGACCCTGCTGGGCGGTGCCAACGGCGCATTGTCGATCGGCTTTGCTGCGCCCCGTGAGTCCCTGCAGGGCAACGGCGTGGTGTCGGGCGGCGCGCTTTCATCGATGCTCGATCTTGCCATGGCGCTCACGTTGCTCTCCAGACTTCCTCACGGCCGCACCTGCGCCACCATCAGTCTCACGGTCAACATGCTCGAACCAGCGCATGCCGGCGCGTTCACCGTGGAAGCACGCGTGAAGCGGCTCGGCGGCCGTATAGCGTTCCTCGAGGCGGAGTTGTACGACGGAGCGGGGGCGCGCTGCGTTGCCAGTGCGACCGCGTCATTCGCCGTGTTCGACGTGCGCAACTGAGCAGGTCATTCCCGCGTCAGTCCCGTTTCCGCCGCATCTGTGCAATACGTCGTGAGCACGCGGTACACAGTGCCTCGCGGCTGTCATTGAGCGATATCCCTGGCCGTCCGCGCATTGACAAAACGATACGTTCAGTTTCATTATAGATGCCAGTTAATCTGTCACATGGAGAACGAAATGAAGCTGGGTCGGTTTGTGGTCGAAGGTCTGGATGGGCCGGTTCACCGCATCTGCATGGTGTTGCCGGAGCAGGGCCGCGTCATCGATCTGCGCGCGGCCGAGGCCCTGCGCTTGCAGGCGCAGGGCGCAACCCGCGAAGCCGCGTTGCGCTACGCGTCGGTGGTGTTTCCCGAAAGCATGTCGGCTGCCATCGCCCTCGGTCAACGCTTTCTCGACACCGCCGCCGAGGCGGCAGCGAAGTACGGTGACGACGCGTCGCTCGCGATGGACGGCCTGCACTGGGGCGCCGCCTGCGACCCGTCCGTCGTGCGTGACGGGCTGACGTTCTCGAAGCACATTCGACAGTTCCATGAGAGGATGAACATCAGCCCGACTCCGGCCCTTCTCGAAGTGCCCGGCTATTTCAAGGGCTCGCCGTGGACCGTCATCGGCCACGAAGCCGAGGTGCAATGGCCGATGCGCTCCGAGCGTTTGGACTATGAGCTCGAACTCGGCTGGGTCGTCGGCCGGCAGGCGCACAACATCACGCCGGAGGTCGCCCGTTCCTATCTGTTTGGCGTGACCATCTTCAATGACTTCAGCGCGCGCGATCTGCAGGGCAACGAGTTTGCGATTGGCATGGGCCCCACCAAAAGCAAGGACTTCGCTTACGGCATCGGTCCCTGGATCACCACTATCGATGAGTTTCCGCGGCTCGACAATATCCGCATGTCGGTGCGCGTGAACGGCGAGACGTGGGGCGAAGGCGATACGTCGGAGATGCTTTGGACACCGGAGGAACTGATCGCTTATGTCTCGCTGGGCGACCATGCACAGCCAGGTGATGTCATCGGCTCCGGGACCATGGGCAATGGTTCGGCGCTGGAGCTTGGACGCAGCGTGAAGCCCGGCGACGTGATCGAACTCGACGTATCGGGTGTCGGTGTATTGCGTAATCGCATCGCAAAGCGCGCGCAGGAAACCTGGTGGCCCGAGCGGCGCAGGCCGTTCATGTAAGCCGTTCGCAGCGCAGAAAGGATTTCACGCCATCGACATTACAATCGGCCGGACATGGAGAGACTGACGCATATCCGCAGTTTCAGCGGTGGTTGAAGCGATCCTTTCCGTCACTGAAATAAAGAGAGGAGACTCAGAATGAAAGGCAAACGCGTGCTGATCGTTGGTACCGGAATCGGTGGCGCGACGGCGGCTATCACACTCGCCCGGCAGGGGCTGAACGTTCACTGTATCGATATCAAGCCCGAGCGGCCGACCGCGGGCGCCGGCATCTGTTTGCTGCACAACACGATGCGGGCACTCGAGGGAATCGGCCTCGCCAAACCCTGTCTGGAAAGCGGCATGCCGTTTGCCGTTTTCAAGGAGTTCGATGACGCAGGGCATCTGCTGCACACGCACCCGGCGCCTCCCAGTTGCGGCATCCGCAGGCCGGAGCTTGCCCGTATTCTTGAGACCGCAGCGCAGGAAAGCGGCGCAGTGCTCGAGAAGGGCGTCACGGTACAGGATCTGACCGAGCGGGGCGAGCGCGTCGACGTTGAGTTCTCCGGCGGTCGCCAGGCTTCCTATGATCTGATCGTCGTCGCGGATGGCGTCTATTCAGGACTGCGAAAACGCGTCTTCGGTACGGGTTCCGAACCGCGCTTCGCCGGTCAAAGCGTGTGGCGCTTCAATGCACCGCGCCCTGCGGAAGCGGACGGATTCTGTCTCTACCGGACGGCCGCAGGCAAGGTGTTGGGTATTTTTCCGACCTCGCAGGAAAGCTGCTACATGTTCTACCTCGAAAGTAGCCGGGAGCCATTGCGGATCGCCGAAGATCGTTCGCATGTGCTGATCCGCGAGCGCCTCGCCGAATTCGACGCACCCGCGATACGCGATGCGCTCGATCGGATCACCGAACCGTCGCAGGTCATTTTCCGTCCCCTGGACATTACCTTGGTACCGGCTCCGTGGCATCGGGGGCGAGTGGTCCTGCTGGGGGATGCGGCGCACGCTCCGACGCCGCAGATGACGTCGGGCGCCGGCATGGCCGTGGAGGATGCCGTCGTGCTGGCGGAATGTCTGGCCAGCAGCAATTCCGTCGACGAGGCATTGGCGGGCTATGACAGCCGACGCTTCAGTCGGGTCAAAAGGATCTACGACGCTTCGCTGCAGCTTTGCCTGAACGAGCAGGAAGACCCGGCGGGCAACAAGGACCGGTCGGCCGCCCTGTTGCTGGAGACCTACCGCTATCTGGGCGAGTCCATCTAGGCCTGGACGGCGGGGTCGCGCGCGGCACTGCCGGAACCTGTCCTGCGCGATTCGCGTCCGGGCTGCGTCAGTACGTTTCGGCGGCTGCATGCATGGTCCGGCCGGCACATAGACATACACCCCGTATCGTATTTCACGAGACCGCTTCATCAAACTGGATAACTACGATGAAAATCCTGGGACCTGACACACTGGTTTTCGGAGTCGAAGACCTCGACAACTGCACACAGTTTCTCGTCGACTATGGACTGACACCGGCGGGCAATGGCAGATTTGAAGCCATCGATGGGACAGGCGTCGTCGTTCGCGCGAAAGACGACCCGTCGCTGCCGGCGTGGCCATTTCCAACATCGAACCAGTTGCGCAAGACCATTTACGGCGTGGCAGATCAGGCGACGCTCGATGAAATCGCGAGCGAACTGCGCAAAGACCGCGAGGTGAAAGTGCTGGCCGATGGCTCGCTCGAGTCCGTAGATGACATGGGTTTCGTGCTCGGCTTTCAGGTTACGGTAAGACGCGAGTCCGTGCTCCCGGCCGAATTGGTCAATGCGCCTGGCGACGCGCGACGTGGCGTGAATGTCACGGGTGCGCGCTCGGGTGGCGATGATGAGCCTCCGCGTCCCAGGACGCTGTCGCATGTCGTCTATTTCGTGCCGGATACGGAGAAGGCCGAGGCATTCTATGTAAAGCGGCTTCAATTCCGGCTGAGCGACAAGTTCATCGGAATGGGCCCGTTCCTGAGACCCGCCGGCACGCTCGATCACCACACGCTCTTCCTGATTCAGACACCACCGTTCATGCAGGGCTGCGAACATTTCACGTTCCACCTGGGCGGCCCCACGGAGGTAATGCGTGCCGGTAGCGCGTTCGCCGCCAAAGGGTACGAATCGTATTGGGGGCCGGGCCGACACCAGTTTGGTTCCAACTGGTTCTGGTATTTCAACTCGCCGTTCGCATGTCACATCGAATACGACGCCGACATGGACCTTCACGACGACTCGTGGGTGCCACGCGTCGCCCCCGCGCATGCCGATCTGGCGCAGGAGTTCCTGCTTCAATGGCGCGAGAAATGGGCGCCCGGTGGTCCGCGGCCATCCTCTGATCCAGGCCAGGCGTAATACGCGATGGAGGGCACCGGTGGTTCCCGTTGGATCCGTCTTTGCGAGCTTAGCGCGCTCCCACTGGTGGGAGCGCGCGGTTTCGATCTTCGGGGGCAGGGCGTTGACGACATCTTCGTCATTCGCCAGCACGCACTGTTACGTGGCTACTGGAATTCATGCCCGCACTGGCCTGGGGCGCCACTGCCATGGCGAAAGCACGCGTATCTCTGTCACGACATGAACTACATCGGGTGCCACGGACACGGTGCCAGATTCACGCTTGATGAGGGGCTATGCGTGCTCGGCCCATGCGTTGGGCAGAGGCTTGAATCCGTTGCTTTGCGGATCGAAGACGGAACGTATCTCAGCGTACTCTGCGCGAGCGATGATGTCCGAACCCATGTCGGACTGGGAGACTCTTTGTGACGATGAGGCAGGGCGGAGTGTGGGTAGGGTGATGGGTAGAAGGCGATCCGTAAGAGGGGGGGCAAACCTGGCGGGGGCATTCCGGCCGGCAGTGCGAGTCGGCTGCCTTCCGCCCAGTGGTGACATGGATTTTTGGGTAATTCGGATCCTTTTCATTTTAGTTGTGTGCCCCTCTGTCTCCCCCAAATCCCCGCAGGCATGACACAGGGTGGCGCGGTCGGGGAGTTGCGGAAGAACGCAGCGCCCGGCCGCGCAGCGCGCTCGATGCGAAGGCGCGGGTTCCTGGTGCCTCCCGTCACACAATGGTTTCGACGATTCGGCTAAGGATGACCGATGCCGTGGTCCATGAGCGCAATCCACGTCGCGCGACCGATGAACGGATCAGCGAATTGAAGGAATCGATCCGTGTCAATGACATCAAACAGATGGTCACCGTCAGCCGACGCGCGAGAATGCGCGTTGGCCAGTCAGAATTCCTGTATTGCGATTTTCTGTACGTCGACTGCGGCTAGCGTGATAGCCGAAGTCATAGCACACCGACGCCTATCCGGTTAGCGATGAGCGAGCCGGTGCGGCTTATGAGACAGTTCGACATACATTCGGCCGGGAGCCGTCGCTCGACTCGATCATCGGTTGACCTTCTGGTGTCGGCTTCGCTCGGAAACCTGCCCGATGACATATCAGTGCTTTTCGGCCATAGTTGACGTTCAGGTGCCGCTGCCCGTGGGGCAGCTTCAAGGCACTGTCCTGCCGTTCCCATCTCGGTATCCACGAATGTCAGATGCTGTTGTCAGCGAACGCGTACTCACGACCCCTCCCAGTCGTTCGGAGCTAATGCTCCGGTGTCCGTTGCGACCTCAGGACCGGACAGGCCGCCGATCGCGATCCTCGCCAATAATGCATGCCGAGACCGTTAAGCCGTTCGGTGGACCACACGCAAGCGTTCGACGAAGAACCGGCAGAGGTGGACACGGAAGCAGAAGCCTGGCGTTCGAGCGCAACTGCACTTGCACGGCCTGAGTGGACTGCGGGCAGTCGCGCAACGGCCTGCGTAACCTTTGAGGTGCGTTATCTGGTGCCGCCGTCGGCCGGCGCGGCGCAAACCTCGCCGCAGACTTTTGCTTCGAGCGTGACCTTAGCTACCGGCGCGCTTACGGACACTTTCGCAAGCGGCAGGCGCACCACGAATTCCGAACCCGTGCCAGTGCCTTCGGAGAAGGCCTCGACAGTGCCGCCATGGTCCGCAACGATCTCACGGACCACCGACAACCCGAGCCCGAGACCATTGACACCCAGCGCACGACCTACGAGGCCGCGCGCATACGGCTTGAAGATCGCCGCGAGCTCGCGCGGCGCGATGCCGACGCCACTGTCGCGCACGCTGATATAGCAGTAGCGCCCAGCGCGAGCCGCCATCACCGTGACGGTATCCGTTGCCGTGGAATATTTGAGCGCGTTCACCATCACGTTGACGAACACCTGCGTCAGCTTGCTGAAGTCGCCCTGCACCAGGAGTGACGCATCGCTTTCCGTCAGTTGAATAGGCGCATGCTCGGGGACACCCGCTTCGGCCACCTGAATGCAATGCACGAGCAGATCGTCGACGTTGACGTGCGCCGGATGCGCCGTCCGCGTGTCCGCGGCGAGTCCCGGTGGCGCCTCGCCTTCAGGCTCCGGCGGGCTCGCACGCTGCGCATGGGCGGGCGCCATCAACTGCTGGGCCAACTGACCCAGCAGGTTTGCTTGCCGCGACAGCAGCAGTGCATACCGCGTGAGCTGATCGTCGTGGCCATACTGCGTATTCAGCAGACGGGCAAGCAGGCCGAGCGGCGTAATTGCATTGCGAATCTCATGGCCGATCATCGGCCCGATAGCTGGTCGTTGACTTTCCTCGCCGGTCGGCTCGCTGACCGCGGAGACCTGCTGTCGCGCAACCGGTTCGGCCCGCCGGCCGACTTTCATGTTGGGCCGCTCCGCGGGTTCAGGAGGGGTCGGTGCGACCGTCGCATCGTGCAGGCGTTCGATTTCCCGGGTCTGAGCCGCGCGCAACTGCTGCACGCAGTACGTGCATAAACCGATGATCGGACGCGCGGCGAGCTGCTGTTTCAGCGTCGCTTCATAGTCAACGAGAGCGGCCCAATCGGTGTTTTCGTTGCAGACAGCGTCGCCCGCGACCCGCAGCCCTTCGAAGCCGCGCCCCAGCGCGTCGTTGATCGCCGCCGACCACAAGCTCACTGTGGCGCCGCCGTTGAAGCCTGCTTTAGGCGGTGCATACAGCTGCGCGCCATCGAGAATCTGCAACTGGCCGGAGTCAACGTATTCAGTGAGTGCGGGCGCCGCCCGCGTGAGCATATGGCGAGCTTTGTCCGGTCCCAGCAACGCCGGCGCGACCCATACGCCGGCTTCGCGATTGGCCAGTCCGGCGTGCAGGAATTTCGCCGTGACACTGAGTAATTCGCCTCGTGATTCGTAGAAGTGACACAGATGGGTGCCCCAGGAGATGGGGTCAAGCGAGGAAAAACCGCTTTTACGAGTTCCGGTGGTCATCGTTTCCCTGAAAATACGTGGACCAAGAACCATCGCGCTAGTTGACGAAAGCGGTTGCGCGTTTGAAATGAATGTAACCGTACATGGCAGTCATATCCGGCAGTCGTGGACTGAGGGCAGGGAAGCGGAACCGCCGCCGTCGATTGGTTATGCCGGAATCAACAGAAGAACAAAATAAGGGACGGGCTCTTTTGGAAGAATAGTGGTTTCCCCTAGCCGCTTCCTGGTGTTGAAAAAGTGCATTCGTAATACGCATGTAGTGGCGGTAATGGCGGCGTGTCGACCATCCACTTCGCTGGCCACGTCCAGGCAATATCTCCCCGGTGCTGCCAGTCCACGCGACAACAAACCCCAAAGGAATAGCCGCTCGGGGTGGCATGAAACGCCGTACGCTTGGCATGCTGCGATGCATCCACTCACTTGGATATGAGTCGCCCGCGTCACATACTTTGACCTCAAGGGAACGCGGTCGGATAGCTATTCATGATCAGGACATATCGTGCAGTGCCAGAAGAGCGTCTGCATGCACAACGGCTGGCGAAACCTTAAATAGCCCTCAACCGAACCGTGTATACGTATGCTTTTCATTCTCCTATTAGAACGTCTCGACCGCTGGCTGCAAAATGCCCACGGGACCCGCTGTAATGAATACCTCGCAGCTTCGAAGGATATTGCCGAGCTTGAGCGCCGGATGACAGAGTGTGACGGTTAGCGCGGGTCGACGCCGGGCTTGGCCGCGTGCCGCCTGGTGCAATGCGCATCTACTTTCCCCGACGTTACATGGCCGCAATCGGCAGCCGGACTCTGCCCTTCGGCGATCGGTGGCAGTCGACCCCGCTCCTGTCGCACAGAACGACTTCTCGCAGGTCTGGTTTCAGATCGATCTGCAACGGCCGTCGAGGATGCGCGCCTGCACTGCGCGGCATTTAGACAACGCTTAAAATACCGCGTCATGGTTGGGCGGCGTTGGACCAACGCTGGCCTGGGTAGGCTCATACAAGCTAGCGGGCAGGGAGAGGATGAAAGACAGGGCAAGCGTTCTGTGCGTTCGGGACGACCGTATTCTGCTGGTTGCGAGGGAAAGGTCGCGATGGGCGCTACCGGGCGGAAGAATCCATCGGGACGAAGCGCCCCATGAAGCCGCGCTGCGGGAACTGGAAGAAGAAACCACGCTCGTCGCAGACGAACTAATGTATCTTTTCCAGTTTAACGGCTTCAACACGCAGCACCATGTCTTCTTTGCTGACGTGGGGCCTCACCTGACCGCACAGCCCAGCAACGAAATTGCGAAGTGCAGTTGGTTCGCGCCGGTCAAAATTGCGACGCTTTCCGCGAGTGTGCCTACGCGTGGCATCGTGGAGCTTTTCTTCCGACACATCGGCGTTGTGAGGCCGGACGACGCCCGGCGGATGTCGGAGCAGGTGGACCTGTTGACCCCATGAGCCGCACTTATCACTATCACGGATTCGACATTGAGGTGGCCGTCGAGACTGACTTTAGTTGGAAGGCCGCTCGCAGCGGGACAACCAGCGTCGGATTTGTGGCGGTCGTGAGGATCAGCAAGGCCGGTGCCTCTGTCGCCGTGTTCTCGCCGCTGCGTTTTGGCGAGTCCCAAGGCAAGCCATTTCTCAGTGAAGCCGATGCGCTCATGGGCGGCTATAGTGCGGGACGACGTATTGTCGATGACTTGTTCAATTCGTAACCCTGTGCTCAGATGCCCATGCCGCGCAGGAAACCTGGCATTCGTCCATCCGATTCCCGGCCGCTCTAGATGGCTGCCATGGCGCCATGATCGGCCATTCGGTGGTGCCGGACGACTGTCTCTTCGTGGCCGATAGCACCTTCGATGAGAGTTCCGCAGAGACGACGTTGGAGTCTTCAACGGCCGCTTTTCGGCGAGGTGGGTGAACCCGTACTACCGGCCACAACCGGCCGTTCAGCAAGCGAGCAAACCTGCCACTGGAATGGCTGCATTGCTCCGGAATGTGACGCACGATCCATGCGCGCAGTTAGTTCGGCTTAACCACATTCGGGCGTCTTCGTTCGTGAGGCGCCTTCTGGTTTTTTATTCGCTCTATTGGCCCCGAGTACTACGCGACCGATTTCGTGCGATCCTCACCTGATCCGAAGCATTTCGGTGACAGTAAGTTGACCCATTCCGATCAATGGCACGATCGGCGCCGGATACCGTGGGTCAAGCTTCCGCAACTCCACCCCTCCTGCACGGAGGGCCAGTATCGCGCATTTCTTCGCAAACAAATCCTTGCAGGTTTTCCGCTACAGAGACTACGGTACCTTTGTGCTCTTCTACCGTCTTGCCGCTGTAGGCAAATCGATGGCTGGCGGGATGCCACTTGTCAGGAGGGGATGCTGCTTCGCCAGCTGGTACCACGGCGAGTCTTGTCCAAGGCTCAAGCTTGCGATGACCCCGCTCTCCAGGCCGGTCTTCTGATTTGCGGCAGTCGATTCGGCCGCTAGCCGCCGGTCCGACTGGGTCGTCATGGGTCTCGCGGCCGCCGCGGCGCGCGCCATCGTCTTTACGGAGGTTGTCGATGTCGACACTGATCAAAGGGATGGCATCGTCCATCGACTCGCTGCTGCCCGAACTCGAGGCGATCTACAGGGATCTGCATCAGCATCCAGAATTGTCGATGCAGGAAGTCCGCACTGCGGGGATCGTTGCGAATTACGTAGAAAAGCTCGGTTATGAAGTCACGCGCGAAGTCGGCGCGACGGGCGTCGTGGCCGTTCTGCGCAACGGTGATGGTCCAATCGTGATGCTGCGCGCGGACATGGACGCGCTGCCGATGGCCGAAGCCACGGGGTTGCCGTACGCGAGCACCGTTCGAGCCAAAGATGAGGAGGGCGTCGAGGTTGGTGTCGCGCATTCGTGTGGACACGACATGCACGTGACGTGGCTCATGGGCATCGCGCGTCTGATGGCCGAGCATCGTGATGGCTGGCGCGGTACGCTGATGGCGGTCTTTCAACCCGGCGAGGAGGTGGCGCGTGGCGCACGCAGCATGATCGACGACGGCATGACGACGCGTTTCCCGAAACCCGACGTGATATTCGGGCAGCACGTGATGGTGGGCGCTGCGGGCACGGTCGGGTATCGAAGCGGCACGATTCTCTCTGCAGGCGACAGTCTCAAGGTCGAGCTCTTTGGTCGCGGCTCGCACGGTTCACAGCCACAAACTTCCATCGACCCGGTCATCATGGCGGCTTCGACGACGCTGCGTCTGCAGACGATCGTCTCACGTGAAATCTCACCGCGCGACAGCGCTGTACTGACCATTGGCGCGTTGCAAGCGGGTACGAAAGAAAACATCATCCCCGACGACGCGACGCTCAAGCTCAACATGCGCACTTTCGACGAAGACGTGCGTGAGTACATGCTCGGCGCAATCCGCCGCATTTGCTGTGCGGAATGCACAGCCTCCAATGCGCCACGCGAGCCTGAGTTCACGACGCTTTCGAGCTACCCGCTGACGATAAACGACGCGGAGACGAGCGAGCGCGTGCGCAAAGTTTTCGATACACACTTCGGCGAGCGTGCCTACGAAACTCTGCCGGCGGCGGCAAGCGAGGACTTCAGCATTTTCGGACGCGAATGGGGCGTTCCGTATGCATTCTGGTTCATCGGCGGGACGGATCCAGACTTGTTCCAAAAGGCGGTGGAAGAGAAAAAGCTCAACGAGATTCCAAGCAACCATTCGCCGAAGTTCGCTCCGGTGCTCGACGGCACGCTGCGTACGGGCTTGGAGGCGATGCTATGCGCGGCGGGAGCGTGGCTGAGCAAGGGAGACGTATCGGCGTGAATTCGCACGCCGCCTATCTCGCGCTCGATCTGATCGGGACATTCGCGTTCGCCATCAGCGGAGCCGTCGCCGCGCGGCAAAGGCGACTCGACCTGTTCGGCATCGTGTCCGTCGCCTTCATGGTGGCGTGCGGTGGCGGAATCGTGCGCGATGTCTGCATTGGCGCGATTCCGCCGGCGGGACTTTCGAACTGGCGCTATCTGGTCGCTGCGCTGCTCGCGTCCGTGATCGCGATTCTCGCGTACGCGCCTGTCCGCCGTCTGCGACAGCCCGTCCTTTTTTCGATGCGATCGGGCTCGGCCTATTCGCGGCGGCCGGTGCGCAAAAGACCCTGAGCTTTGGGCATAACACGGAACTCGCTATTTTGCTAGGGATCGTGAGCGCGGTCGGTGGCGGTGTCATGCGTGACATTGCGCTTTCTCGTCTGCCGGCCATCCTGGATCGCGAAATCTATGCGTCGGCCGCGCTTGTCGGCGCGAGCGCGCAGGTTCTATTCTCCTACGCGCACTGGACGCAATGGTGGACGCCATGGTTGGCCACTTTCCTGTGCGTCGCAATTCGGCTCGCTTCGCTTCGTTTCGGCTGGCGCTTGCCGGTGTTTCGTCGGCGAGGCGCCAGTGGGATTCGCGACGACGAATAGGCGTGCCGCGGCACGGCGACCTGTATGGGCCGCTGCGGCATACGAGCGCTTCAGGCGACGTCCACCCGATCTCGATGTGCACCGGGCTCCTGTTGCTTCAGCAGGTCCAGCGCGACGTCGATGATCATGTCCTCCTGGCCTCCGACCATTCTGCGTTCGCCCAGGTCGACGAAGACGTCGACCGTCTTGAGGCCGGCGGTTGACTTCCCACCTAAGATTTTCTTGTGATCGATAAGTGAGGGTTGTCGAGCATCAATGATCGGCGTTATCGTTGCCGCCATGACAAAGGAACGCAAAAACCAAAGAGAAATTCAGAAGGAAGCGACTCGACAGCGCATCCTTTCAACGGCGCTCGACTTGTTCGTTTCGCGCGGCTACGTGGTAACTACAGTCGATGACATTGCTGCCGCCGCCAAGACCACGCGCGTCACCTTCTACTCGCACTTCGAGTCGCGCCGCGAACTGATGCGCGCCTTGATACACGAACTCGACGGCATCCTTGAGCGGCGTGAGGAACCGGGTCGCAACTCCACCGCGAGCTTGCTAGTGGCGGTGGTGCGCGAAGGCTCACGCGAAAAACTTGGTGGCTGGCTGCGCGACCAGGCTGCGCGCTGGCCGTTGATCAAACCTTATGTGCTGGCGGCAACCGAGGCTTCCGCTGTCGATGCTGAAATGCGTGCGCTGCTTCGCGGCTGGATTGAAGAGGTGGTGGCAGACATACGCGAAGGTCTTGATGCAGCCAACCGCTATGAGCCGAACACGCGGCATTTCCGCGGTGAACTGGCCTTTGTCGCGCTCGACCAAACCGCGCTCTCATGGATGCGCGGCGATCTGGATTTGACCACCGAACCGGCGCTCGAGGTGCTGACCGAATTGTGGTGGAAATTGCTAGGCGCACCTTGATCCAGGGATTACCCTATCAAGGTATCCTTTGGCTTTACACTATGTAAAGCGAAATTGATAATGCAGGCCATGATCAACGACGTGGAGCATGGCCTGTGACTAGCGTCCCCCAATCCGGCATCGACCTTTGGGCCGACGATGTGCTCGTCGATCCGTACCCGGCCTATCGGGCCTTGCGCGAACTCGGCGAAGTCGTCTATCTCACGCACTCGAAACTCTACGCCCTGACCGGCTACGACGTTATCAAGGATGCGCTGGCCGATCCGACGCGATTTTCGTCCGCTCAAGGCGTCGGCTTCAACGACGGCGTGAACCGGGCTTTGCAGGGAACCTCGCTTGCTTCCGATCCGCCGGAGCACACCCCGCTGCGCGCTGCCCTTTCCGAGAACCTCACGCCACGGGCACTGCGTGGTCTAGGCGAGCAGATCAAGGCCAATGCGCAGGCACTTGTCGCCCGCCTGGTCAAGCGACCGTCCTTCGACGCGATCGACGACATCGCCCGGCGCTTTCCGATCGGGGTTGTCGCCGACCTCGTTGGCTTCCAGGGTGAGGCCAGGGCGAATATGCTCCGCTGGGGGCAGGCCGCGATGGAAGTTATCGGGCCGATGAATCAGCGCACTGCAGAGAATTTTCCCGTCGCGGGTGAACTTTATGGCCACTGCTCACAGATCACTCAGGACGCGCTCACCCCCGGCTCCGTCGGCTGGGGTGTCTTCGAGGCGGAGAGAAAAGGGATAGTTCCTGAAGGCGCCGCGCGCCACATCATCCACCAATATCTCGGCGCTGGCCTTGACACGACACTTGCCGCGATCGGCAACACCGTCGCTCTCTTCGGGCGCTTTCCCGAAGAGTTTGCCAAGGTTCGTGACGATCTCTCGCTGGTTCCCTCAGCGTTCAACGAGGTGCTGCGTTATTACTCGCCGGTCCATGTGTGGAGTCGCGTTGCGACGCAAGACGTGGAGGTGGGGAACGTGAAGATCCCGGGCGGCTCGCGCATTGCGATCATTCTGGGAGCAGGCAACCACGACCCGCGCCATTACAAGGACCCTGAAGTCTTCGACGTGACGCGCAACCCAATAGACCATCTCTCCTTTGGCTCAGGATTACCCACAAGTTAGCTGATCATGCTATTCGTTTTGCCTGAAGAGGCGATACATCTTCGTGATCTCATGCAGTGTCAGGAACCCGCGCCACATGACTGTGGGGCCGGGCGGGTGGTCATGCTTGCGATTCAGATAACCGCCGAGCATGGCGATCCACAGGACGGCCTGCCCCAGCGACGGAATTTGCTTTGGCGGTT
>NZ_VTUZ01000051.1 GCF_008369935.1 Paraburkholderia panacisoli
ACCAGGCCGCCGCTGTTGCGCAGTCGCACGCCCAACCGCGCAACAGACGGTGCACTTCGGTGATGCAACAGCCCTTCAGCGAATAGCGGCGCCTGTGGATAACTTCCCCGCTATAAATAAAGGGAAGAGTTGAAGAACAAACCTTCGCAACACGATGCCCGAGGTGCCAAGAATCAACATGTATATATGCAGATAACGCATCCAGGGGTATTCGTACTTCCCGTGCAATATCTGGCGGTTGCAGGCCGCTGAGGCTTGCCCAACAAGGGTTTGCGGCTTCCTGGACAGCGCCCGATCATAAATTACACAAGTCTTTGATCTGTCGGAAATTCTTCGTGCAAATCGCCACAATTTGCACGATTCGGACGATTACCCCAAGTCGCGGAACTGGAACACGTGACGACGTCGCGCGGTGCGGCGATATCAATGGCCTGGAAATATGTCGGTGCTGTTCCGGTCTGTGTGGTGCGTGTTTCTGTCTGCTGCGGCCTGGTGTATGTGTTTGCCTGGACCGTCGCAGACACGAACTCCTTTAACGAGCCGTGTCGATACCCAACGCGTCGACAGCCTTGCGCTGATAGCCATTCGTCGCGAGCAACAGGCTGCGTGAATACTCGTTATCGACCTGCTGCGCTCTGATTTTCTCCACATCGAGTTCTTCGACGATCTCGCCATTGCGCATGATCGCGACACGCGAGCACAGAAAGCTCACGACAGCGAGATTGTGGGTGACAAGAATCATCGTCAGATTACGCTCGCGATGCAGGCGCTTGAGCAAGTTCAATATCTCAGCTTGCACGGAGACATCGAGCGCCGATGTAGGCTCGTCGAGCAGCAACACACGCGGCTCGACGATCAGCGCGCGCGCAATCGCCACGCGTTGCCGCTGCCCACCCGATAGCTGATGCGGATAGCGAAATCGAAACGACGCATTGAGTCCGACTTCACGCAGCGCATTGACGATACGTTCTTCATGGTGGCAGATGCCGTTGATACGCAACGGTTCGCGCAATGTCTGATCAACAGTGAAGCGTGGATGCAGCGAGCCGTATGGGTCCTGAAACACCATTTGCACAGCGCACTTTTGCGCGACACCGCCTTGCTGCGCAATGCGCAACGTGCCCTGCGCGATAGGCGTCAATCCGCTCAACGCACGAAGAATGGTCGACTTGCCGGAACCCGACTCACCGGCGAGCCCGAACACTTCGCCTTGCGCTACATGAAAGCTCGCATCGCGGACGGCATCGACTGCGCCCGCGACCGTCTTGAAGCGCACTGTCAACGCATCGACGTCGATCATACGGACGCTCCTTGCGTATCGTTGAGCCATGCAGGATCGCGCGACAGAACGGGCAATTCGGCAGGTGGATTGGCAAGCGGCGGATTCGCAGCAAGCAACCCGTGCGTATAAGGGTGTTGTGCATGCACGAGATCGCGCGCCGCGCATGTTTCGACGACACGCCCCGCATACATCACCACCACCCGATCGCAGAACGACATCACGAGCGGCAAGTCATGGCTGATAAAAATGAGGCCGGTATCATGTTTGGCTATCATCTCGTCGAGTACGGCGAGCACCTGCATCGATACGAGCACGTCGAGCGCACTGGTCGGCTCATCGGCGATCAGCAGGCGTGGTCCCGTCGATACCATCATCGCGATCATCACGCGCTGTCCCATGCCGCCAGAAAGCTCATGCGGATATGAATCCGCCACACGCGCGGGGTTGCGGATATGCACCGCTTCGAGGGTCGCAATGATCTTCTCACGCATCTCCCGCCGGTTAAGCTTCGGATTATGCAGTGCGAACGCCTCGCGCATTTGCTGCGCGACAGTCATCACCGGGTTCAGCGAGTACTTCGGATCTTGCAGGATCATGCCCATTTGCTGACCGCATAGACGGCGGCGCCTGTCGGCGCGCATATTCAGCAGATCATTTCCGTCGAAGCGCAACCTCTTCGCGGTGCAATGCGCGGCAGGCGGCAGAAGTCCGAGCAGCGCGCGGCCGGTCAGCGACTTGCCCGAACCCGATTCACCGACGATGCCAAGCCGCTCGCCTTTATTCAGCGTCAGAGAGAGACCGCGCACGGCTTCATTCAGCGTACCGTCGTGCGTGCGAAATGCGATGCGCAGATCGTCGATTTCACAGAGAGGCGAGCGCGTCTCGTTCGTGCCCATATCAGTCTCCATGGCGGGGATCGAACACGTCGCGCAAGCCGTCGCCGAGCAGATTGAATGCGAGGCTCACGAGCAGAATCGCGAAGCCCGGGATCGTCGCCACCCACCACGCGTCGAGCAGCACGTTGCGGCCCGACGCGACCATGAAGCCCCATTCGGGACTGGGCGGTTGTGCGCCAAGCCCCAGAAAACCAAGGCCTGCGACGGTCAGAATGATACCAGCCATATCAAGCGTCGCACGAACGATCACCGATGACGAACACAGCGGCACGATATAGCGCAGCAGAATGCGCAGGTTTGACGCGCCTTGCAGCCGCGCAACGTGTATGAAATCGGCTTGCACGAGCCTCAACGTTTCGGCGCGTGCAAGACGCGCATACGCGGGCCACGCGGTAATCGAAATAGCGATCACCGCATTGAATACACCCGGCCCCAATGCCGCAGCGAATGCGAGTGCGAGCACGATCTTCGGGAACGCTAGTGCGATATCCGTCACGCGCATCAGCACGTTATCGACCCAGCCTCCGAAGAAGCCTGCTGTCGTGCCGATCATCAAGCCGATCGGCACGACGACCACGACAACGAGGATCGCAATCGACAGCGTCAGGTACGAGCCGTAAATGATGCGCGAAAGAATATCGCGTCCGAGCTGATCGGTGCCAAGCCAATGAGAGGTCGAACCGGGCGGCAACAGACGGTCGGACAACACCTGCCGGAGCGGATCATGCGGCGCGATCCAAGGGCCGAGGACGGCGCCGATCACGAGCAGCATGAGGATCGACAGACCGAACACCGATAGTGGATTACCCGAGAAACGCCGCCAGCGCCGATACGCAAGACCGAGCGCCGCCTGCCTGCGCGAAGCTGGCGTATCGGTCAGCAACCAGGCTCTCCACGTTGAGCGAGGCACGTTCATCGGCAAGTCCTGAGCTGAAGTTTCAACAGGTGGACGCACGTTGCAGATCTCCGTTGCATCAGCGGGCGCGCGGATCGAGCACGCGATAGAGCGCATCCGTCAGCAGGTTCAACGCAATGAAAGTAATGCCGATCACGAGCGTGCTGCCGAGCACGGCATTCATATCAGCGTTGAGCAGCGCGCCCGTCAGATACGAACCGATGCCCGGCCACGCGAATACAATTTCGGTGAGCACCGAGCCTTCGAGCAGAAAGCTATACGACAGTGCAATCACCGTCAGCAGCGGCACCGCGATATTGCCGAATGCGTGCACCCACACGACTCGCCGCTCGGACAAGCCTTTTGCGCGTGCCGTCGTGATGTACTCCTGGTTCAACTGGTCGAGCATGAACGAGCGCGTCATCCGACTCAGATAGGCGACCGAGTAGTAGCCCAATATCGCAGCGGGCAACGCGATATGCGACAGTGCATTGAAAAACACATCCCATTCCCCCGCGATCAGCGAATCGATCAACAGGCTGCCCGTGTGCGTATCGACCATGCCATCGAACACGGGGTCGATTCTTCCTGGTCCCGACACCCAATGCAGCTTCGCATAGAACAACAGCAGTCCCATCAGACCGAGCCAGAACACGGGCACTGAACTGCCGATCAGGGCGATGAAACGCGCGACGTGATCGATCCAGCGGTTGTGCCGTGTCGCAGCAATCACGCCGAGCGGCACACCGACCAATACGCCGATGATTGTCGACAGTGTCGCGAGTTCCAATGTGGCCGGGAAGACGCGCTTGATGTCGTCGAGCACGGGATTCGCCGTCAGCAGCGATACACCCAGATCGCCGTGCAGCACGGCGCGCACATAGATGAAAAACTGCTCGGCAAGGGGCTTGTCGAGTCCAAGCTGAATGCGCGCGGCCGCATAAGCGCTCGCCGACGCGCGATCGCCGAGTATTGCGAGCACGGGATCGATCGGCACCTTGCGGCCGATCACGAAGGTCACGGCCAGCAAGCCCGTGAACGTGACGGCGAGCGTGAGCGCCCAGCGCAGCACGCGCAACGTCCAGCGCACGGTCGCGCTGCGCGCGGACGCAGCGCGTATCTGGTCAATAGGAGTGGTCGTCGTCGACATGTTTCGCGCGCTTACTGCTTCTTCACATGCAGATACGACACGAGATCGTTGATTGGACCGACTTCGAGGCCCGACACGCCCGGACGCATCGCCACTTGCGACACCTGCTGGAACATGATGACGAACGGCGACTTTGCGAGCATTTCCTTCTGCATCGTCTGATAGAGTTGCGCACGCTTTGTCGTCGACGATTCGGCGAGCGCCGCATTGGTCTGTTTCGTCAGATCGGGAATGTCCCACGAATTACGCCATGCGAGCATCTTGTACGCAGACTTGTCAGAGTTGTCTGGATTCCATGCGTAGCCCTGCGCATTGCTGTGCGGGTCGATGTAATCCGCTGACCATTCGCCGATATAGATATCGTGCTGACGCGCACGATACTTCGCGAGCGTCTGCTTGTTGTCGCCCGGAATGATCTCGACCTTGATGCCGCCTTGCGCGAGATTCGCTTGTACAGCTTGCGCAATTTCGTTGTACGGGTAAGCGCTGCGCACATCCATCGTCACGTTGAAGCCATTGGGCAAGCCCGCTTTGGCGAGCAGCGCCTTGGCCTTGGCAACGTCCTGGTGATACGGATTGGTATTCAACGCGCCGAGGAAACCTTCGGGCAGGAACGTTTGATGAGTCTTGAACGTGCTCTTCGTCACGTTTTTCTGAATGCCGTCATAGTCGATCAGCCATTTCATGGCTTCCTGCACTTCCGGCTTCGCGAGATTCGGGTTCTTCACGTTAAGGCCGAGGTAGAGCAACGTCGCTTGCGGCATCGACATCACCTGCACCTTGTTGGCCTTAGTCAATGCGGCGAGATCGTCGGGGCTCAGATTGCGCGCGACATCGGCGTCGCCGTTTTCGAGCAGCAGGCGCTGGCTCGCGGCTTCCGGCACATGACGCATCACGATGCGTTTCATCGCGAGCGGCAGTCGGTAGCCGTCGTATTTCTGCAGGACGATGCTGTCGTTCGCCGTCCATTTGACGAGCTTGTACGCGCCAGAGCCCGCTTCGTTCGTACGCAGCCATTCGTTGCCGAAATCGTTGCCCTTCTGATGCGACGTCAGGAGCTGCTTATCGACCACTGACGCGGGCCACGCACCCAGCACGTTCAGCACGAATGTGGGCGAGTATTTCTGGTCGGTCGTAATGCTGACGGTCGAGTCGTCGATCTTCTTCACGTTCTGCAGCGCGTTGTCTTTGGTCAGGCCAATGCCTTGCAATACGGCCGCCGCGCCTTTATCGAGCAGCACGCAGCGCTGGATCGACCACGCGACATCATCGGCTGTCAGAGGATTGCCGGAGTGGAACTTGAGACCCGGGCGAACCTTGAACGTGAACGTGAGTCCATCAGGGCTGACCGTCCACGATTGCGCGACATCGCCATTGAATTTCGCCGGGTCTTTCAGATCGACGCGCACCAGTCGGTCATAGGTATTCGCGACATATTCTTCCGGCACGAGTTCATAGACTTCGCCGGGATCGAGCGTCGAGAATTCGTCGAGCGTGGTGGCGATCACCAGCATGTCTTTCGGCGTCGCCGCCAATGCAGTACTTGTTGTCGTCATCGTAAGCGTCAGTGCGGACACGACCGCGACTGCCGCCAGCGCATTGCGCAAAACCAGATTCATACTCGCTCCGTATCGAGAGGGAAAAGCGGTGAGAAACCCGCAAACGGACAGCAAAGAACCAGAACGCGATTACATCAATTTCAGAGGGCCGCTTTCGGTATTGTCAATAACGGGCAGCGAGCGCGAACCCGGAATTTCATAATGCCACCATTCGCTCGGAATATGCGTGAATCCTGCCGCATGCATGATGCCAAGCAGCAGCAGGCGATTGCGCTGCACATCCTGCGGCAATCCGTGATGGAAGTGCTCGGACTCCTTGATCATTGCATCGAAGCCCGTGCCCATGTCGAGCGCTTCACCGTTGCTGTCGATCAAGGTGAGATCGAGCGCCGTACCCCGGCTATGGTTCGAGCCTCGGCCAAGTTCTGCGATATACGTGGGATCGGGCAGAAAATCCCACAGTACTTTTTGTGCTTGCGGCGGACGGTACGCATCGAAAATGTGCAGCTTCATGCCGACGCTTTCAGCAAGTTCGACGGCTTTGCGCAATCTGGCTTCAGCGGGCGCGAGCAGCAGGGCGTGCGCTTCCTTGTAGATCGCCTTGCCGGTGAAATTGCGATCGGTCGCATACACGAGGTCGACTTCGACGCCGTGCGTTTCCGGTGTGATGTGAATGAGGTGCGGTGTATCGGACATGATTGTCAAAGATCGAATTGATCGGGTTCGCGTTGCAACTCGCGGTTGTGCGCGACACGTTTGTCGATAGTGGAGCCGAGCCGCTCGACAATCGACGTAATCAGCAGGTTGAACAGGCAAGTGAGCGGCGCCAGCGAATCGCAGAACTGACCGACATCGGTTTTCACTTGCAGCAGATCGCAGGCGAA
Source organism: Paraburkholderia panacisoli (assembly GCF_008369935.1). GTDB lineage: Bacteria > Pseudomonadota > Gammaproteobacteria > Burkholderiales > Burkholderiaceae > Paraburkholderia > Paraburkholderia panacisoli. Next base: position 6,667 of record NZ_VTUZ01000051.1, read on the forward strand.
GTCTCGCGCCCACGGGCAATAGAGATCGGTGACGAGCGCGAACGGCAATTCGCGCCGTGCCGCCGCCTCGCAATAGCGGCGCGCGATGCGCGAATAGGCACCCGTGTCGGTGACGATCAGATATGGCGACGCGAACTCCGAATTCAGCGACTCCACATACGAGCCTGACATGCCGGCGGAAAGGAACACACGTGGCCGCAGATATTCGAGGTAGCTGTGAAATGCATTCGAAATGCCGCGCGTCGATTGAATGCCGAGAATAAAGACGGCATCCGCAGCGGCAATGCGTTGCCCGACGCGGGCGAATGTGTCGCCTAGTGCGAGCTGGCACACATAGCGGATAGCATCGAGATCGAGCGAATGCGCGAGCGCCGTGTCACTCGTGTCTTCCACGCCGTTCGCGTAGCCGTCGAGGCGCTCGCTGCGCCAGGCGTCGAGGCGATCAGTGATGAACCATGGCCGTGTTTGTGCACCGCGGGATTCGCGCTTCAGGTCGTCGAGATTGCGATAGCCGACGCTGCGCACAAAGCGCTCGACCGAAATGCCGCTCGTGCCCGTCTGTTGCGCGATCTGATCCGCCGTCTCCGGACCGAGGCGCTCCAGATTCGCAAGCATATAACTGGCAATGCGCTTGGCCGTGGGCGTCAGCGTCGCAAAACTCGCTTCGACTGTATGAGCGAATGCGGTGGACATCGAGTCGTGTTTCCGGTCTTCTCGTTAGTTATCCGGCATTGCTCGGCGAACTGATATGTATATAACAATGACAATAAGGCGAGTGCTAACTTCATTTTTTTATCGGATCACGAAAGCCAATAGCGAGAAGGCGCGTTGCTCGCTGAACGTTCCTGATTGCACACAACCTGAGAAAGGACCGACGACCGGTGATCCAGGCCGTGGTGGACATCGGGCTCAAGCCCGGCCGTGCAGCCGAACGTCCGGGCTTGACGGTACGGCAGGTCGAATCGACATTTCCGCGACAATATTTAGAGCTGAACGACGAACACCTGCACCGGTTCATCATCCCGCAGATGGGCGTTACGGCGGACATCGTGACGGTGCTTTGCAAGTCTTCGACGGCCCAGACACCCTGTCGTTGGCCGCCATTGGCCTGCACGAACATGACCGCTTTGCCCACCTGTATGACTTCACCTCGTGGTGGTTACATGACGTGCGCGCCGAAAGGCGAACGTGCAACCAGCGGTCAAGACCGTTACCGCGCTGCGTCGCGGGCGCCGGGCATTGCCCGCTGGAAGATACAAGCGGCCCCGAAAAGTTCGTGGCGAGCACGAATTTCTCGAGCGGATTGAGACTTTACGCGGAGGCCAGATTGACCTGAACGATCTGCGCGTCGAGGCCGACGAATGGCTGATCTGGCTGATCTGGCTGGATCGGCACTTCGACCGTCTGGCGGCGAACGAACGCCTGCAGACACTGGCGCGCGGTAAGCTGTCCGCCCAGGCGAATTGCCAACCGGGGAGGCTGCCATGCAGATCAGCCTCCTTGCGGTCTTCGCGAACGGCGGCGTGCTATCACTATGCTTTCGGGAGCGGCCGAAGAACCACACCAGACGCGCCAATCGAACAAGAAATGACGGCAACACCCTGATGCTGTTGCGCAATCGCAATTTGCTCGGGAATCAACACTCGACGCCAAACTGGCGGGCCGACGCCGCGCAGACTGATTCGCAACTGGAGAACGGAAGGGTCGGAGTCCATCGACCCACTATAAGCTCCGCATCGGCCATGTTCGCTGGGATCCGACTTCAGCCCCAGCTTCGGCGCGGTCTCTTGGGAGGGCCAGTGTGCAGTGACCGGCGCTTACACCTTGAGAGCGCTGGTCGCGAATCATGCCAAGCCATGGAAGGACAGCACCGATGTAGAGAAGCTGGACCAGGGCAATGGCTTGCTGCCCGCGGGCACTTTGGACAAGGTCTACGTCGGCTACCTTATGTCAGTCCACCCCAAGACCGGCAATCTGCTCTTCTCTGATGCGATCGACGAGGCGGAAAGTGCCCGTCTGGTGGGTGACCATACGCGTCTGCGCAAGACGCCCACAGCAGAACAGGCGGTCTACCTGGAGGCGCACTACAAGCGCTTCCTCGAGAAGCAAGCAGAGCGCAGCTCCAAGCTGCGCAATGTAGCCGAGATCTAGCGGGCTCCAGCGGGGAGATTGTCGAGGCGGCCACCTCGACATCGTCCGTGCCTGTGAGAATCGCCCACATAGCATGTCGGCACGTTACGGCCTACAGAAATCTTTCATACACGAAACGCTCAAGCAATTAGGCATCCGCTGGCGACAGGATGTCGCACTGGGCACGCGGATAAACCGTTTATAGTGCACTGCACAAGCCCGTGCGATCGGTAGGTGCGATCTGACGGTCGTGTTATAGTGCACTGCACAAGCCCCGTCCGATCGGCAAGTGCGATCTGACGACCGCGTCCGGCGTTGCCGGGTTGCGGACAGACATGCCGCTGAAGGTGATTCGACACGCCTGTCAGCTTCGCCCAGTTTCTGTCTACACCATCAAAATGAGGTCCCTGTGAAATACCTTCCCCGCATCGCCGCGTCTGGAGCACTCCTGGTCGTCGCTCTCGGTATCGTCACCTTCGCCCAGATCAAGTTCGCGCCGCAATCCGCCGACAACAACCCGGTCGCACGGATCGTCCTGAACGTCGAGTCGCAACTGAACGGCTGAGCGACTCCACCGCTGTATGTAGCCCGCGCCCCGCAGGCAAAGAAAAACCCGCCAGGCTCCGAAGAGAACTGGCGGGTTTGAGCTACTGATTTCGGATTCACATATCAGGCGATGGTAACGGAGTTGACGCCTGCTCAGGCTCCTCCAGCGACCAGTCAGCCTCCATGTCCACGGCATTCAACACCTTGGCCAGGTCACCAATCGCCAATTCGAGACGCTTCATCGTAGCCTCGTGAGACAGGCAATCTTCCCCTTCGACGTTTCGATCATCAGAAACTTGAAGAGCGTGTCGTCACACTGATCCAGCGCAAGCCAGCCCTCCCCGCCTTGCGCAAATTGTCACCGCGCAACCTGAAGGCATGGCCGAATCCAAAATTTGTGCAGCAGCCTCCTGCACAAATTGAAACCTCTTCGGCCCAGTAAACATAGGATTGCGAATTAAAACGTCGATCATTTCTTTTATGTCAAATCATGGGCGTGAATTGCTTTTGCGGTATCGAGACGCCAAGTCTGCTTTCTTCCCCGTTCACGTTGCCGAAATCGTGGGTTTTGGTCCGAAACGGTCTGTTGCGTCCGAAATACCCGCCTGATTTATGGTTTGCCCGATAAGATGAGATTGCCGCAATCCATGACTGAGGATTTTCCCTAAGCTTTAGCCGCCTCGGACGTGAGGTGGCACATCTGCCTACCCTCGCGGTCCGCCGCCCACTCCGGCGTCCAACAACGCTCCGTCGCCCGGAAACAGCCGCCAGCCAACGCGCTCAACGATTTACTTGTGCGCTGATGCGTACCCGAACTCACTCAGCCCGAGCCCGCCATGTTCGTAGATTGTCTAAAACGGTATCCAGTCAAAGGACTATCCCCAGAGTCGCTGCAATCTGTTCTTTTGCAAGAGGCACAAGGGTTTCCGCTTGACCGCGCATATGCCATTACTGACGGTTCATTTGTATTCGACCCGGGCAATCCCACCCCCGAGCCGAAGACGAAATTTCTGATGCTGGCCAAATACGAACGGCTGGCCCAGTTGAAAACCCGCCTGATTGCAGAGACCAGCGAACTCGAAGTCGAGCACCATGGGTCAACCGCCCGTTTTGATCTCGCCACCGACGACGGGAAGGAGACGGCTGCGTTTTTTATGAGAGATTTCCTTGGGGTGCCACTTCCCGGAACTCCGAAGGTCGTTCACGCGCCCGGGCACCAGTTCACTGACGTCAGCGTTCACTCTGTTGCCTTGATGCGCAGCATCTCCTTCATCAACCTTGCGACCGTCCGCGATTTGGTTGAGCGAGTTGGTATGGAACTTGATCCCGTGCGTTTTCGCGCGAACGTCTACTTCGACGGGCTTCCTGCGTGGGCCGAGATGGAGTGGCTCGACCGCCACTTCTGCATCGGTGACGCACGTCTCAAAGTGGTGAGACGCACCAAGCGCTGCGCAGCAACGAGTGTAAACCCCGCGACTGGCGAGCGCGATATCGACCTTCCGCTCCAGATCAAGGACTACGTCAACCACGGAGATCTCGGAATCTACGCAGAGGTGTTGACAGGGGGGACCATCAAGCCGGGCGACAAAATAGTCCTGGAGAATTAGTGATGAAAAGCCCATCGACACAGTCATCCGACTACGCGCTCGAAAAGTGCAGCCTCTGCAAGGAATTCCTCGACTTTCGAGCTATCTGTGACGTCAATCTGAAAATACGGCGCGGCGATATACACGCACTAATCGGGCCGAACGGCGCAGGTAAGACGATGATGTTCATCTCCTGACCAAGTTCGTCACACCGTCTTCGGGTGAGATTTTTTTGGACGGCAAGGACATCACTCAGACTCCGCCTGCCGCGATAGCGGACCGAGGAATGGTTCGGTCACTTCAGAAATCTGTCATCTCCCCGGAGATGACAGTCCTGGATAACGTGAAGATCGCCCTGCAAAAACGTCACGGCCTCTCAAGGAGCCTGTTCGGCGGCAGTAAGACCACGCGACATCTCGACGACGAAGGCATGGCACTGCTGGCAGGAGTCTATAGGCTCAGGTGGATCAATTCTGGATGGCCGTCAACACCTGCGGCTCCAAGGGAAAAGTCTGCTTTCCGGGTTGTGGAAGTTGGTCACTTGTCCCGCTGATCAAACCGTCGCCGGAGCTGTCTCACCTCCGTATTTTCATAGAACGCTCACAGTATTCGGAGCTGCTTACATGGGTAAGCATTTTCACGTCGGCGAGGTCGCTCGCCAGGTCCACGTCGCAGGCGATGAATCGCACACGTAGGGCGGCCGATACGCTCTTGGAGAAGCTACCGAGGTAGATTGTTCGTCGTAGCTGGTCAAGCACCGGGATTCGTGTGGCAGATCGCGACTTCAGGTCAGCGAGCGCATCGTTCTCGACCACGATGACGCGTGCACCTCCGCCAACCGAAGCACACGATGCGCCTTGGCAGCGCTGATGTCAGTCGCCGTCGGATTGTGTGCCACCGACTGCGTGAAAAACAGCCTTGAACAGCGCCTTGAACAGTGTTTTTTGAATAACTCCTCCCAGTACTTCGATATCAGGGCCATCGACTCTTCTCGGGACGCCCGCGATATTCGCTATACTCAGCTTGAGTTTTCCGAGTAGCGGATAGTAGCCAAGGTCATCCACAACAACGATGTCCCTGAACGGACAAAGTACCGGATGATAAGGTCCATCGGCTGGTTTGCCCCGTGCGTCAGGACAATCTGAGGTGCCGCTGCTCTGGCCAAACCGGCTTCCATTTCGAAACAACGAACCGGCACCGGTGCGTATGACACGCTGTTGGTTTATCCGTATTTCTTTCAACCGTTCGACGGAGGAAGCCCTCGCCGAGGTTCAAGAACTCGGGCCTGCTTTGCAATTCCTCGCGCATCAACCGGACGATGTCCATCGCGCGGTCGAGCACATCCGTCAGCGAAACCGGGAAAACCCCTGGGCGACGCAGTTAAGCCCCCCTGCACAGTCCTGTCACGGTTTCAGCGTTCACGTCGAATGATCATTACCCTTGGGATAACAGACGCGTCCCAAGCGTCATTGAATCGGTGCACCTCGCTCCCTAGACTTGCCTCATGTCCAGAGCGAGAGTCCACATGTCCAGTCAAAGTCAGACCCAATCCCGCTGGGCCACGCGCCGTGCGGAAAAACATCGCCGCCTCGCGCGGGTTGCATCGATCGCGGATGGCATGGTGCTACCCACCGAGCGCATCGTCGATGTCCTGCAGGCGCTCGTCGCCCCGGGCGATCGCGTGGTCGTCGAGGGCAACAACCAGAAACAGGCGGATTTCCTGTCGCGTTCCCTTGCAAAGGTCGATCCGGAAGTCGTCCACGACCTGCATCTCATCATTCCGAGCGTGAGCCGCGCCGAGCATCTCGATCTCTTCGAGCGCGGCATCGCCAGAAAGCTCGACTTCGCGTATGCCGGCGCGCAGAGCCTGCGCATTTCGCAGTTCCTGCAGGACGGCATCCTCGAAATCGGCGCGATCCATACCTACATCGAACTCTATGCGCGGCTCTACGTGGACCTCACGCCGAACGTCGTGCTGTGCGCTGGCTACAAGGCGGATCGCGAAGGCAATCTCTACACGGGTCCGAGCACCGAAGACACGCCGTCGCTCGTCGAAGCCGCCGCGTTTCGCGACGGCATCGTGATCGCACAGGTCAACGAGATCGTCGACGATCCGAAGGACCTGCCGCGCGTCGATATCCCCGGCTCGTGGATCGATTTCGTGGTGCAGGCCGACAAGCCGTTCTTCATCGAGCCGCTCTTCACGCGCGATCCGCGCCTCATCACGCCGATCCAGGTGCTGATGGCGATGATGGCGATTCGCGGCATCTACGAGAAGCATCAGGTGCAGTCGCTCAATCACGGCATCGGCTTCAACACGGCCGCGATCGAACTGATCCTGCCGACCTACGGCGAGAAGCTCGGTCTCAAGGGCAAGATCTGCCGCCACTGGACGCTCAATCCGCATCCGACGCTGATCCCCGCGATCGAAACCGGCTGGGTCGACAGCGTGCACTGCTTCGGCGGCGAACTCGGCATGGAAGCCTACGTCGCGCAACGGCCTGACATCTTCTTCACCGGCCACGACGGCTCGATGCGCTCCAATCGCACGATGTGCCAGCTTGCGGGGCAGTACGCGGTGGACATGTTCATCGGCTCCACGCTGCAGATGGATGGAGAAGGCAACTCGTCGACGGTGACGCACGGGCGGCTCACCGGCTTCGGCGGCGCGCCCAACATGGGCCACGATCCGCACGGCCGGCGCCACGCGACGCCCGCGTGGCTCGATCTGCTGCAGACGGACAGCCCGCTGGAGCGCGGCCGCAAGCTCGTCGTGCAGATGGTCGAGACGTTCCAGGCGGGCGGCCAGCCGACCATCGTCGAATCGATCGATGCCGTCGAGGTCGGCCGCGAATCCGGCATGCCGCTCGCGCCCGTGATGATCTACGGCGATGACGTCACGCACGTGCTGACAGAGGAAGGCATCGCCTATCTCTACAAGGCACGCTCGCTCGAACATCGCAAGGAGATGATCGCGGCCGTCTCGGGCGTCACGCCGATCGGTCTCAAGAGCGACGCAGGCAAGCTCGCGGCGCTGCGCCGCGATGGCTTCGTCGCGCTACCCGAGGACCTCGCCATCCACCGCAGCGAAGCGAGCCGGTCGCTGCTCGCCGCGAAGAGCATGGCGGATATCGTCGACTGGTCGGACGGGCTGTACGAGCCGCCCGCACGCTTCCGGAGCTGGTAATGCGCGAGAACCTCGCAATGAACGCGGCGCAGCCGCTGCGCCAGGCGCCGGACCTGGCCGACCGTTTCGGCGCGCATGTGGTGCAAGCGCTGATTGACGAAGTGACGCTCGCGCCGAAGCCCGGCCTGGTCGATATCCGCAGCTGCGGCGCGCACCACGATCTCGACTGGAAGCTGATGTGCGCATCGGCGCTCGCATTGCAGCCGACGTTCGTCGAACTGGCGCGTGCAGGCATCGAAACGCAACCGCTGCTCGCGCTGCGTGAGCGTATCGGCGCGATCGGACGCGTGGGCGAAACCCGCATGCTCGATGCGACTGGCGGCGTGAATACGCATCGCGGCGCGATCTGGGCGCTCGGATTGCTCGTGACCGCTGCGGCGCGCGAACTTTTGGATCTTGCGCCGCAAGCCGTCGCCGCGCGCGCTGGTTCGATCGCCCGCGTGCAGGATCGTCACGCGCCCGCGCGGACCGGCAACAAGGGCGAGCAGGCGTGCCTCGACTACAGCGTCGGCGGCGCGCGCGGACAGGCGCAGGCCGGTTTTCCGCACGTCGTGGACGTCGCGCTGCCGGAACTCGTGCGTTCGCGCCTTCGCGGCGACAGCGAAACGGCCGCGCGCCTGAACGCGCTGCTCGCCGTGATGGCGAGCCTCGACGACACCTGCGTGCTCGCGCGCGGCGGACCCGACGCGCTCGCCGAGATGCAGGACGGCGCACGCCGCGTTCTGGAGCAAGGCGGCGCCGCGGCGCTCGCGGGGCGCCGCGAACTGAAGGCGCTCGACCGCCGTCTCGTCGAGCTGCACGTATCGCCCGGGGGAGCCGCCGACCTGCTCGCCGCCGCCCTCTTTCTCGACCGGCTTCAACGCGAAGCTGCTCACACGTCGAACGCATAGGAACACAGATGGAAACCATCGTCGTTGAATTCCCGGCGGGGCAACCCGCACAAGGCCGCGCGCTCGCGGGCGTCGTCGCTTCGGGAGACCTCGAAGTGCTGCTCGAAGCGAACGCGGCGCACCGCACCGTCGTGAGCGTCACGACTTCCGTCGACGGCAAGGGCCGCCTCTGGCAGGCCGTGCTCGAACGCATCTTCGGCGACGGGTCGCTCCCCGCCGCGAAGCTCGAAATCAACGATTCGGGCGCGACGCCGGGCGTCGTGCAGATGCGTATCGGGCAGGTATTCGAACAACTGCAATCAACCGGCGGAGCGTGAAGATCATGGATACACAGCAACTGCTCGAACGCCAGAGTTTCATCGAACTCGATGCGCGCAGCCGCGCGAAGAAGCTGCTCGACGCAGGCACCTTCAGCGAACTGCTCGACCCGTTCCAGCGCGTCACGTCGCCGTGGCTCGTGCGGCAAGGCATCGTGACGCAGGCCGACGACGGCATGGTGATCGCGAAGGGAACCATCGACGGGCAGCCCGCCGTCGTGCTCGGCATCGATGGCGGATTCCAGGGCGGCAGCATGGGCGAGGTGTCGGCGGCGAAGATCGCGGGCAGCCTCGAACTCGCCGCCGAAGACAACCGCAACGGCATCCCGACGCGCGCCGTCATCCTCTTCGAAACGGGCGGCGTGCGCTTGCAGGAAGCGAATCTTGGGCTCGCGGCGATCGCGGAGATTCACGCGGGCATCGTCGACTTGCGGCGCTATCAGCCGGTGATCGGCATCACGGCTGGTCCGATCGGCTGCTATGGCGGCATGTCGATCGCGGCGGGGCTCTGCAGCTATCTGATCGGCACCCGGGAAGCGCGCCTGGGACTCAACGGTCCGGCGGTCATCGAACAGGAAGCTGGCATCGCGGAATTCGATTCGCGCGACCGTCCGATGATCTGGAGCTTCACCGGCTGCGAGCAGCGGCATCGGACGGGACTCGTCGACGACTACGTCGCCGACGACGCCGACGCGATCCGCGCGGCAGTCATCGAACGTTTTCGCGCGGGTCGGCCCGAGGCATGTCGCAGCGAATGCGTCGCGGGTTTTCTGACGCGGCTTTCCGAGGTCGATCCGGGCGTGCAGGCCACGCCGGAACAGGCGGCCGCCATCTACGGCAAGGGGTTTCAGGTATGAGCACACAAGAGCTTTCGAAGCGCGGCGCAGTCTGGCTCGACGCGCTCACTTACAGCGCGCCGTTGCAGGCCGGTTATCCGCCTTCGGTGCGGGTCGCCGATGCGCGGTTGGGCGACCATCCCGCGCGCTTCATCGCCGTGGTGCCTGATCCGGACAATCCGTTCCCGCGGGCGCGCGGCGGCGAGGTCGGTCTCGTCGAAGGATGGGAAGTGGCGCGCGCGGTGCGTGAGGTCGTCGATGCGGATAGCAAGCGCGAAGAGAAGCGCGCGATCGTCGCGGTGATCGACGTGGCGAGCCAGGCGTACGGCCGGCGCGAGGAAGCGTACGGCATCCACCAGGCGCTCGCCGCCGCCGCCGATGCATACGCCAGCGCGCGTCTCGCGGGCCATCCGGTGATCGGGCTGATCGTCGGGCGCGCGATGTCGGGTGCGTTTCTCGCGCACGGCTATCAGGCCAACCGCCTCATCGCACTCGCCGATCCGAAGGTCATGGTCCACGCGATGGGCAAGGAATCGGCGGCGCGGGTCACGCTCCGCTCGGTCGCCGATCTCGAAGCGTTCACGGCGCACGTCCCGCCGATGGCCTACGACATCGACAACTACGCATCGCTCGGGCTGCTCTGGAAACTCCTGAGCGTAACCAACGCCGATGCGCCGACCCGCGCCGATCAGACCACCGTCGAGAAGGCGCTGCAGGTCGCTTTCGACGACATCCGCAACGACCCGTCGCGCGGTCTGGAAAGCCGGCTCGGCAGCGAGCACCGCGCGGCCTCCGCGACGGTTCGCCGCAAGCTGCGGGAGCAATGGCGGTAGAGCTTCACTTCTCGCACCGGCTCGTCAGAAGCCAATAAAGGTATTACAGGAGACATGAAATGATCATCTATGGAACTGCACTTCTCGCGTTCTGCCATCTCGCAGGACTCTTTCTCGGCGACCTGCTCGGTGTTGCGATCGGCGTGAAGACGAACGTCGGCGGCGTCGGCATCGCGATGCTGCTGCTGATTTTCCTGAAGCTCTATCTGCAAAAGAAGGGACTGCTGCCGAAGGAAACCGAATTCGGCGTCGGCTTCTGGGGCGCGATGTACATCCCCGTCGTGGTGGCGATGGCCGCCAACCAGAACGTCGTGGCCGCGCTCAAGGGCGGCCCCGTCGCACTGCTTTCGGCAATGGGCGCTGCGGCCGTCTGCGCATGCTGCATCGCCGTTCTTTCCCGCACCGGTCGCGACAGCACGTCGTTCGTGAACGCTCCGCATCTTGAAGAAATCTGAAGCAGGAGTTAGTCATGTTGCAAATTCTCGATAAAAATCTGATTCAGAACGGCCTCGTCACCGCGTTCGCGCTGGTGGGCCTCATCATGTGGGCGTCGTCGCTGATTTCGCGCAAGCTGACCTTCGGGCGCGTGCACGGCTCGGCAATCGCGATCGTGATCGGCCTCGCGCTCGCCTATGTCGGTGGCGCATTCACCGGCGGGCAAAAGGGTATCGCCGACCTGCCGCTCTTCACCGGCATCGGCCTGATGGGCGGCGCGATGCTGCGTGATTTTGCCATTGTCGCGACCGCGTTCGAGGTGCAGGCGACCGAGGCGCGCAAGGCGGGAATGATCGGCGTGGTGTCGCTGCTGCTCGGCACCGTGCTGCCGTTCATCGTCGGCGCGAGCATTGCTTACGCGTTCGGCTATACCGATGCCGTCAGCATGACGACCATCGGCGCGGGCGCGGTCACGTATATCGTGGGACCGGTGACGGGCGCAGCGATCGGCGCGAGCTCGGATGTGATCGCGCTCAGCATCGCGACGGGCCTCATCAAGGCGATCATCGTGATGATCGGCACGCCGCTCGCGGCCGGTTTCATGGGACTGAAGACGCCGCGCTCCGCGATGATCTTCGGCGGCCTGGCGGGCACGGTGAGCGGTGTGAGCGCGGGGCTCGCCGCGACCGATCGTCGGCTCGTGCCTTACGGGGCGCTGATCGCGACGTTCCATACGGGCGTCGGCTGCCTGCTCGGACCTTCGCTGTTGTTCTTTGCGACCAAGGCTTTGATGGGCGCTTGATGCGCCTGGGAGAACCCTCTTGTCTACCGCTCACGAACCGCTTCGCCCGCACGACCTCCTGTGGATCAGTGAGCTGGAGGACCTTCGTTCGACATCGGAAGTACCTGGATGGGCTTCGCGCGAGTGGCTTTTGCACGCGCCGGTGGTCGTGCGGCGCGAAGCGGTCAGCGAACAGGGCGTGGTGCCGGTCGGGCTTCGCGGTCGTGCACGCAGTGAGCGGTTCGCCGCTCACGTGGCGCGCGAGCGCATCCGTCTCAGCGTCACGCCCGAGGCGCTCGCCAAAGGCCGCTCCTGGCGGACGAAGGCCGCACTCGCGACCTTGCCCTGCGTGCGCGCACTGAGTCGCATCGCGCCAGAACTCGACCGGCTTCGGTTGACGTGGGGCATCACCGGCAGCGTCGGCTTTGCGCTTGCGAGCGGCGTGAGCACGCTGCGGCAGGACAGCGACCTCGACCTGCTGCTGCGCGCATCCAAGCCGCTGACGCGCGACGAAGCCCGCTCGCTTCTCGCGTTGCTGCAAGCGTCGCCCGCGCGCATCGACATGCAGGTCGACACAGGCCACGGCGGGTTCGCGCTCGCGGAGTGGGCCGGCAACGCGGATCGCGTTCTGCTGAAGACGGGGCGTGGGCCCTTGCTCGTATCGGATCCCTGGGTTGGGGACGCATCATGAGCGTACTGTTCACATTCCCCGGTCAAGGCTCGCAGCGCCCGGGCATGTTACACGCGCTCCCGTCTCACGCCGAAGTCGCTCGAACACTGCAAGAAGCCAGCGACACGTTGGGCTACGACGTCACATCGCTCGACGATACCGATTCGCTGCGCTCCACCGTCGCGGTGCAACTTTGCGTCTTGATCGCGGGCGTCGCTCAGGCGCGCGTGATGAGCGCCCGCGGCTACGAACCCGACATGGTGGCGGGGCTTTCGATCGGCGCGTATCCGGCCGCCGTGATCGCGGGCGCGCTTCAATACGCCGACGCCGTGAAGCTCGTCGAGCTGCGCGGCCAGTTGATGGAACGCGCCTACCCGAGCGGCTACGGCATGACTGCGATCATGGGCAAGACGCAGCGGGCGCTCGAACGACTGATCGCGCAAATGAACAGCGAGGCCACGCCCGTGTTCCTTGCGAACATTAACGCAGAAACGCAGATGGTCGTTGCAGGAAGCGATGCCGCCATGCACCGCCTTACGACGCTTGCGATCGAACACGGGGCGCAACGCTGCGAGCGTCTCGACGTGGCGGTTCCGTCGCATTGCGCTTTGCTCGACGCACCCGCGGTGGCGCTCGCCGATGCCTTTGGCCAGATCACCGTGCGCGCGCCTCGTATTGTGTATCTGAGCAGCAGCATCGCACGCCCGCTTTTTGACGGCCCGCGCATCGCGGCCGATCTTGCAGGCAACATGGCGCGGCAGGTGCGCTGGCATGACACCGTGAGGCTTGCGTGGGAACGAGGCGCACGCCTCGCCGTCGAGATGCCGCCGGCCAACGTGCTGACCCGGTTGAGCAGCGCGATTTTCACAGAGGGGATCGCGGTGAGTTGCAGCGACACGGCTCTGCCGGACCTTGGCGCGCTGATCGAGCGGGAACGGGGCGCGAGTGAGGGCTGAAACCTCAGCAAGCCCTTTTCGTGCAAAGACGGCAGACGGCCATCAGCGCCAACAGGTTCGGGTCGCGCTCGCGTGCGTGCAGAAAGCTGACACCGATTGACCGGCGCATCAGGTATTGCGGCTTGAGAGGAATGAATTGCACCTTGTCGCCGAACACGCCGCACACGGCCTGGTAATAGCGTATACCCGACTCCGCCGCTCACAAGGTTCATCCGCGAAAAAATATCGCCGACTTTCATGGTCACATTCGGCGTGAAGTTCGCGACGCGAAACGCCTCCATAAAGCCTCGATAGGTCACGAACCCCTCGCCGAGGGAAACGAAGGTCTCGTCGCGGCAGTCCCACAAATCGACCGCCGCCTTCAATGCACAAGCCATTTGTTACGTTTCGAATGGAGCAGGAGAACGTCGCCGTCCCGATCAACTACGAGATCCACGTCACCCCGTTTTCAATCGTGACGTTTTACTCGAGGGATTAGGTATTGGCGTCCTGCCGGCAACCTTTGTTGAACAAGACATAAAGGCCGGAAGGCTTGTCCGCCTGCTGGAAGGGTTTGAAATCGCGGATACGGCGGCCGAGGTCCGCCTCGCCTACAGCAGACGTGCCCTGCTACCCGCAAAAGTGAGGGCGTTTATCGACCACACTGCGGCCTTTCTTGAAGGCGGCGAAAAATAAAGCGAGCTACGGAAGCGACGTTGTCGTCGCGTACAGCTTTCGTCCGGAGTCCGGCGGACGTTGTGGCCACTTTAGCTCGGCGGACATTTGAATGCCCCTGAGCACGAAGACGAATGGAGTAAGCGCCTGCGCAGAAGGATTTTTTGCTGGACCGTCGGTTGGCTCGGATGGCGCCGGACGTCGGCCTGCGGCCCGACATCGCACAGCAGCTGTGGGAGTTCAGAATTGCTGCTACCCGGAGACCGCGCCAAAGCGGGGGCTGGAATCGGGTCTGCGAATATGACCGAAGGATGTGTCTATAGTGTCTCGATGGACACCAGCCCTTCCGAAGCGACTTCCGTTCTCCAGTTGCGAATCAGTCTACGCGGCGTCAGCCCGCCGGTCTGGCGGCGACTCCTGATTCCCGAGCAGATCACGATTGCGCGGCTGCATCAGGTGATGCAGCTCGCCATGGGTTGGAACGACGAACACCTGCACCGGTTTGTCATCCGAGGATGGCGTTACGGCGGACATCGCGACGGCGCGTTGCAATTCTTCGACGGCCCAGACAGCCTGTCCTTCGCGGCGTTTGGCCTGCACGTACATGAGCGCTTTGCCTACCTGTACGACTTCACCGCGTGGTGGTTACATGACGTGCGCGTCGAGCGGCGAACGTGCAACCAGCGGTCAAGGCCACTACCACGCTGTGTCGCGGGCTCCGGGCGTTGTCCGCCCGAAGACGCCGGAGGTCCCGAGAGATACATGACGGCCGTGGAAGAGCATGGCGAGTTCGAGTTTTTCGAGTGGCTCGAGACGCTGCGCGAAAACCCGATCGAGGTGAATACTCTGCGCGTTGAGGCCGATGAATGGCTCTTCTGGTTGGATCGGCGTTTCGACCGTCAAGCGGCGAATGAACGGCTGCACACGTTGGCGCTGTAAGCTGACTACCCAAGCGACGTGCCGGGCGGGAGACTGCCATGCAGATCAGCGTGCAGATTGTGGTTCAGACGGAAGTCGACGAGCAGGCGAGCGTCACGGAGATTGCCCATTTCGAACGGGAAAGTTTCGATGCGGGCTCACTCGGCCTGCATCTTGAGGAGGCGAAGGCGCTGCTGGGCCGGCTGCAGCGCTCGATGATTGACGCGCAGGCCGCTGAAGCGATTGCGAGGCTGAGCATGTGCCCGAACTGCGGCTCCCGTCTGACCGTCAAGGGCCACCATCGCCTGGTCTACCGCTCGGTGTTTGGCCGGCTATCGTTTGACAGCCCGCGGCTGTACCAATGCCGGTGTTCCGGAAGAGCGCGCCGATCCTTCAGCCCGCTGGCCAGTTGCCTGGGTGAGCGGACGAGTCCCGAACTGCAGTATCTCGAGGCCGAGTTTGCCGCGTTGATGTCGTATGGGCTCACCGTCCGGGTACTGGAGGAGGTGTTACCGCTGGAACATGTGCTGGCGGCTACCACGATCCGGAGGCGCGTCGCCACACTGGGCCATCGCCTTGAGAGCTCGAACGCAGCGATCGCCGTCGAGCAACGGCGATACGTCGATCTGCCTGCTGGCCGATGCGCTATTCCGCAGCACAGTTCAGTACGCGCCGTGGGAATCGACGGCGGATACATCCGCCTGGCCGGACACAGCAGTCGGCAAGACGGCTGGTTCGAAGTCATTGTCGGAAAATCACTACGCGACGACGGTCGCGGACACAGCTTCGCTTACGTTCACACACTCGAGCACGAGCCTGCCGGTCGGATGCTGGCGTTTCTTGCGCAGGAAGGCGTCGGCGCGGACCAGCCGGTAACTTTCCTGTCCGACGGCGGCGACACCGTTCGCCGTGCCCAGATCGACTTTGGCGATTGTGGCGAGAGGATACTCGACTGGTTTCACGTCGCCATGCGGGTGCAGAATCTCGAACAGATGATCAAGGGGTTACCGGACCGCGACGAACGGCCATGTGTCGACACGCTGATCGGTGGGCTGCGCAGTGCAAAGTGGCACCTCTGGCACGGCTGCCCCTATCCGGCACTGCAGCGGCTTGAAAGCCTGGGCTGGGAACTCGCCACGGATGGCAGTCCCGAGGAAACCAGGTTGCTGGCCAAACTGGAGGAGTTCATCGGTTACCTCGAGAACAACCAGCGTTTTATCGTGAACTACGGAGACCGCTACCGTCATGGCGAGCCAATCACCTCGAGCTTCGTCGAGTCGGCTGTCAACCAGGTGGTCAGCAAGCGTTTTGTGAAGCGGCAGCAGATGGCGTGGCGACCGGCTCATGCGCAAGGCCTTCTCCAGGTAAGGACGGCCGTCCTGAATGAGCAGTTGCGATCATGCTTCGAGCGATGGTATCCGACGCTCGCGAGCAACGAGCACGCTCACGATATCGCGGCATAGAGCCCCCGCTTTGGCGCGGTCTCCAAATGGTGGACCGGTTTTGTACCGTACCGGCTGGCATTCATCCACATAAAGTAATCACCACAATTAAGCGGTCGTGCTTTTTTATGCGGGTCGCGACGGCCGGCACAAGTTCAGTCAAAACGCCCGACTTGTCTATGCGAGGCGCCGCCTGCCTGGCGACTGGAAGCGAAGTCACGACTGGTCAGTTCAACCGGATGGCCCGCCCGCGCTCACATTTTTCGCTCGGCGACCGCGACGATACGATTTCGACCGCCGTCGAACACTTTGAGCATCCGACTCGCATCGGCGCGCGGTGACAGCCAGAAATGGACTTCAAGTGCCTCACGTGTGATTACACACTCCGCGAAGCCAATCGCTTGGGACAGCCGGAAAGCGATGCTGCTTCCATCGACCGACACGCTTGGGGCGGAATCCAGCACGTCCATGAAAACCTCGTAAACTCATTGGCGAACTTTTAACCCGCTGCCCTCTGACCTCCAAATTTACCAGATGAAGCTCGTAGGCAACGGCGAATTGACCGGGCCACGAACTCCGGCGAATTCTGCGAGCCCCCCAGCCTCGTGGACGGGGGCTTTGAAGTTTGTGGTAAATGAGCGGGTCGCTGACGGGTAATGGCAGTTAGTTCGGGTATGGAATGCCTTCCGATGGTGAGGTTTTTCGGGAGACAAAATTCAATGTGGCATCCGCCGTGCATGCACGGATGATCGATCATCAACAACCGCATTTCCATTTCGGCTGCTGCAGTGTCATCCCATGCTGCCGCTTGTACGCAGCGACAGATGGCGGCGCCGGATCGCAAGAAGTCACATAAGAAACCGTTGCGAGGGTAAGTAAGGATGGGATTCCGATCATCCAAAGCTCAACGTCGCGGCAACGCCGTAGGCAGCGCCAATTGGTTCCGCACGTAACACGTGCATTACCCGGCCCGCTGGTTCAGCCACAGTCGGCCTGCGGCCGTCATATTGATGACGCCGCTGGTGCGCGACTCGTACGCAAGCCCGCGAGTCAATAGTTCGTCGGTCATGGGGCGCGGAATCTCCGATTCGGAATCAGGAATTCGATCGAGCGATTTGAGAGCCTGGACAGCCTCGGCCGAGAGTTGGATGTACATGGTGGCCTCCTGAAGCTGAGATCATCATGGACCGGATGAAATTCTCCCGTCTGTACGGTGGCGACCACTTGGTCGCCCCTTCGTAACATCGCGTAGTCGGCCGTACCCACGCCGATTACGACGTTCCTGTTCAAATCGACCTCGGGGAACATTGTGAGTGCAATCGTGGAGGCGGTCCCGCTGAAGGCCATGTCGCTCATGCGCGACTCGAACTGGCACGCAGCGTCTCCCCCGTGACTATGTGCTCTCGATCCGGCGAACGACTGCGGCGGCGAACTCGCGCGTTGACGCAGTGCCTTTCAGATCAGGCGTACAGATATGGTCGGTGTTGAGTGTTTCAGTGATTGCAATTCGCAATCGTTGGGCGAGATCACCCTTACCAACATGCTCAAGCATCAAGCCTGATGCAAGTAATAAGGAGATGGGGTTTGCCACGTCTTTACCAGCGATGTCCGGCGCCGATCCATGCACGGCTTCAAAAATTGCCGTGTCAGTACCGTAGTTGGCGCCGGGCGCCATGCCCAGTCCGCCCACAAGGCCCGCTAACTGATCCGACAGAATGTCTCCAAACAGATTGGTGCACACAAGCATATCGAACTGCCACGGGTTCAGCACAAGCTGCATCGCGCAGGCGTCGACAATGATGTCATTCATTTCCACCCGACCTTCGTAATCCCGGGCAACGTCTCGAGCGGCTTCCAGGAACAATCCTGTGAGTGCCTTCAGGATGTTGGCCTTATGCACAACGGTGATCTTCTTTCGTCCGTGCTTCAAGGCATATTCGAAGGCAAATCTTGCGATTCGTGCGCACGCATCGCGGGTGTTTACCCCGGTCGCGACCGCAACCGCTTTTGGATCATCGCCGACGGGAATGTAGTATTCGTGTGCAACATAAAACCCGCCGAGGTTTTCGCGCACGAGCACGAGGTCGATCTTGTCGTAGCGGCCAGGGATGATGGTATGCACGGGCCTAACGTTGCCAAAAAGCTGGAACTCCTCGCGAAGTCGAACGTTGGACGAGCGGAACCCATCGCCGATCGGGGTCGTCAATGGACCTTTGAGGGCAAGCTTGTTCTTGCGAACGCTCTCGAGTGTCACATCTGGTAGAGGATCCCCACAGTGGGTGACCCCGGAGATTCCGGCATGCTGTACGTCCCAGATAAATGGGGATCCTAAAGCGTCAAGAACCTGGACCGTTGCAGCAACCACTTCCGGCCCGATTCCATCGCCAGGAATCAGCGTTGCGGGAATTTTGTGTCTCGGCGTGCTTTCCATATCAGTCTTCCAGATTAGACAGGGACAACCGTCCGTAGTTGACCGACTATCGCTGACGCCGCTGGGTGCGATGAGTTGGTCTCAGGCATGGACCAGACCAAAACTTCATTTCCGCCGCATGGCGCACTCAGGCGGATGTGTCGCCGCATCACGATTCCCAACGCGGGGACAGCTGATCTGGCCTCGCATTCGAAATACGGCGCCAGCGGCGATACAAGGAACAGGCCACATAGCGGGCGGATATACCGGTCGACCTGTCGTCACGGAAGGTTCGACGGCAACTCTCCGATCTGACGAAAAACACCTAGCCAGTCTTCCAGGTGCCATGTCTTGGCAATATGTCCCTCGCGGAATTCGTGAAACGAGTGAATCGCAAAATTGACAGGTTTCGATGTGGCTGCGATCCCCATGAGTGGGGCCGACTGCGTCCCCGTCACGATCGCACGCACGGCCACCTTGTCTCCGTGAACCAGGACATCCAGAATCCTGATGTCCATGTCAGGCAGTGAATACGACAGATCCGCGAACACCGGGATCATTGAGTCGGGACCCGACACCGGTCCAGGAGAAGGCGGGATGTACTGCCAGTCCGGCGTTACAACAGTCCGAAACAGGGATATATCTTTACGCGACATGGCACGGTAAAACACAGTTAAAGCCGCCCGCGCGACATCGTCCGTCACCTCATCCGCTCTGCTCATATAAACGTCTCCAGTGTCGAGGCCGGCGCATACGAACGCAAGAGCGACACCACATCGTATGTCATTGAGCAACCGATGACCAGCTGATACGTTCTCCGGTAAGGGGCCACTTCCCACTGCCAATGATTCCGGTGACCGGGGCAAGCTTATGTAGGTCGCACAAAGATACGCGCTTTATATCGCCTTCAGATCAGGCAACAGCCGGTCGAACTCCCGTTTCACCACGCTGTAGCATTCGCACACGCGCTTTTCGAGCCCCGGTCGATCCAGTACCTCGATGTGGCCATGACCGTAGCGAATCAGCCCCGCGTCCTGGAGTTTCAGCGCCGCCTCCGTCACGCCGGATCTGCGAACGCCAAGCATGTTGGCGATCAGTTCCTGTGTCATCTTCAACTCGTTTGACGGCAGGCGGTCCATGCTGAGCAGCAGCCAGCGGCACAATTGCTGGTCGATCGAATGATGCCGGTTGCAAACGGCGGTCTGGGCCATCTGGGTGATCAATGCCTGGGTATAGCGCAGCAATAACCGCTGCACCGGCCCAGCGCGATGGAATTCCTCTTTAAGGATGCGCGCATCCAGTCGATACGCCCGGCCTGCGCTTTGCACGACTGCACGGTTTGGCGTCGTTTCACCGCCCATGAAGAGTGCAATACCGATGATCCCTTCGTTGCCCACGATCGCAATCTCGGCGGACGCGCCGTCCTCCATCACGTAGAGCAGCGATATGATGGACGTTGTCGGAAAATAGACGTGATCGAGGCGGTCGCCAGACTCGTACACGACCTGCCCCAGTGGCATTTCGACCGGTACGAGATGCGGCGTCACACGCGACCGCTCTGCTTCCGGCAGAACCGAAAGCAGGTGATTTTCTCCGGAATGATGCCCATTTTCCATACCTCGCTCTCCCCGCCATCCTGTCCAGAAACTGCACTGTTTTCGCAGAATTGTTCTTAACAATATCAGGGATCGACGGCAGTTGCATGAAAGCGCAGGGCGAATGTGCGAGGATACCGATCTTCGCTAAACCCGGATTAAATTATAGTTCGCGTGCGCGACGGTGGCACGTTGCGGCGCGCTGCAACGACCACCGGCCATGGCTCAACGGGTCTGCGCTGACAGGTCTGTCACTGTGCGGGAGGTATCGTCGAGTGGCTGGCACGCTCAGCAGGAGACTGAAATGTGTGGGCGCATTGGCCGCCGTCACACTGGCTCCCGAGCCATGCGCCGTTCCAGCACGATCGGCAGCCGTAGCGTGAATTCGCTGCCCGTACCGGGGCCAGCACTGGTCGCCGACACCGTTCCGCCATGCGATTCGGCGACCGCTTTCACCACGGCAAGACCCACCCCCAGACCCCCGGCACTCGCCGCAATCGTTCTGCTGGACTGAGCGAAGAGATCGAAGATATGTGGCAGGAGCGCGCCCGATATGCCCAGGCCATTGTCCTTGACGGACACCACAAGGTCTTTCCCGTCTGCGAGCACGTTCACGGCGATCCAACCATTTTCCGGCGTGTATTTCACCGCGTTATGCAGGAGGTTGTTGACGGCCTGTGCGAGACGCACAGGATCGCCTTCAATGCGTAGTGCCCTGTCGGCAATCTGCACGGTGAGTGTCTGGCCGCGTTGGGCTGCCGCCAGTGCGGCTGCGGTGAGAGGGGCGGCCAGAACCGCAACGACTTCGATGGGGGCCTTGCTCACACGGAGCGCGCCATGGTCGATCCGCGTTGCATCCATCAAGTCCTCAGCAAGCCGGGTAATCTGTGTGATCTGCCTGTCGAGCATGTCGATCGACCGTAACACCTCCGGGCGATCCGCCGACGCCCTGCGAATGAGATGGATGGCGAGTTGCATCGGCATTAACGGTCCACGAAGCTCGTGCGCCACCATCTCAAGAATTTCGTCCTTGCGTCGCAGCGCGTCGAACCGAGGGGCGGCCGACGGAGAATGACTGGAAAAACCGATGGAGGCTCGTTGCTGCGGGCGTTCCATCATTTCATCGTTCACATCTGCGTGGTGCGCGTCGGGCGTGCCAACGGACCACCGGAAAGATACTGGATGAAATGACATGTTGAGCCTCATTTTTTGACGCGCGGATCGCGAACAGCGAGCGATCCACGCTGCGGCATCCGACGCCCTGCCACAGCAACGGCTTGCTGTGTTGCGCACTTTGCCGACTATTCGCGAATACCTGCCTCGCGAGAGCAACCCGAAAATCGCTGGTACGCGCAGGGTGGACTACCACGTTCTCACACCTCACGGAGCACGTATGTACGGTAGCGGTCAACGACGTCACCCCTGTAGAGCGCAACAAATCTGTCACGTTCGCGACGGTATGTGTCAACCCGGGTCGATGCCACGGCCCTTGCCATCAGGAGAGTCCCCGCGATCATCCATGCAGATAGTGCGTTCGAACATAGAGAGGTCTGTACGTTGTCGTACCGCATTCTCCAGCGCGTGCGCGTAGCGTGTGTTCTATCGTCCACCAGCAGGGAGAAAATCATGCTTAGGCGAACCTTCATCTGGAGCACACCTGGGTCGTTTCTGGTACTCGGTGCAGCGCTCTCAGGCTGCACCACAACCTCTTCTTCCGAAGCGAGCCGTGGCCAGCAGATAGAGAAGCGCCGCGCCATCGATGCGGGCGTCGACTCGACGCTCGCACGCCTCTATACCATCGCGAGCGGCTCGCGTGAACTGGTCGGCAAGGCGCGCGGCGTGCTGGTGTTCCCCTCGGTGTTCGACGCGGGCTTCGTCGTCGGCGGTCAGTATGGGGAAGGCTCCTTGCGCGTCGGCGGACATACGGTCGGCTACTACAGCACGGCGACCGGTTCGATCGGTTGGCAGATCGGCGCACAATCGCGCGCGATCGTATTCCTGTTCATGACTGAAGAGTCGCTTAACCGCTTCCGTAGCACAGACGGATGGTCAGCGGGCGGCGATGCGTCCGTGGCAGTGCTCAAAATCGGCGCAAACGGCAATCTCGACACGAGCACCGCTACCGGTCAGGTCAACGCTTTCGTCCTGACCAACAATGGCTTGATGGCGGGCGCGTCGCTCCAAGGCACCAAAGTCACGCGGCTCGCGTCGCTTTGAAACCCGGACCCGGGCGCGGCGTGACGCGCGCCCCTTCTCACACGACGGAGAACCCATGTTGCGAAGCATAAGTGACCTGCACGGCAGCACCGTGCACGCGTTGGACGGTGACATCGGCTCGGTCAACCAGGCCTATTTCGACGACGAGTCCTGGGGGGTGCGTTATCTGGTGGTCGAGACTGGCAATTGGCTCAACGACCGGCAAGTGCTGGTTTCGCCGTATTCGGTGAAGCACGCCGACCCGGGATCGAACGTCATGCACGTGAACCTTTCCCGGCAGCAAGTGCGGGACAGCCCGATTCTCGACGCCCACAAGCCGGTATCGCGGCAGCACGAGATCGAGTATCTGCGCTACTACAGCTATCCGACGTATTGGGGCGGCCCGAACCTGTGGGGTATGGGCGCCTACCCGGCCTACGATCCGACAGGCGTGCCGCCGGACGCGCTGCTCGATGAACCGTCGCGACCAGTCTTGCACACGCACAAACCGCAAGCGGACGTTCATCTGCGCAGTACCGACGAGGTCAAGGGATACCACCTCAAAACAGCCGATGGCGACATCGGCCACGTCTCGGACTTCATTTACGACGACACCGACTGGGCGATTCGCTACCTGGTCGTGGAGACGCACAACTGGTGGCCTGGTGGCAAAGCCGTGCTGATCGCGATTCACTGGATCGACGTTGTCGACTGGCTCGATTCGACCGTATCGACGGCATTGACGCGCGACGTCATCAAGAATAGCCCCGCTTACGACGACTCGATGCCGGTCGACCGGAACTACGAAGTCGTGCTGCACCGGTTTTACGACAGGCACGGCTATTGGTCCGATGCCGATGCCGGCGAGCGGGTTGCCTTGGAGTGACGGGCCGCACAGCACACGGTTCCCGCCTGATCCGGGCAGTCCCGGATCGATCGAAAGCGGGAGCCTTCAAAGGCATTAAAAGGCAGGAGCAGATCATGAGGCAGAACATTCAGAAGTTGTATCAAGCGCGTATCCATACATTCACACCCGAGTGCCTGGAACTGCAGGACGGCACATTCGACTTTCATCTTCGGCATGCGGTGGAAGACTGTCTTCCTTCGGCCGACAAATACTATGAGGTCGGCATTTTCGCAACGAGCAAGGAAGGCTATGAAGCAGCACTTGCGCTGGGCGACAAATACATTGCCGCACATAAGTTCGGGATGTAGCGGCGCTGAAGGTTCTCGACGAACCACGAGCTTTATCCAGCAGCGACGACGACGAGTATGGCTGTCGTCTAACCAGACGGACAGCGTCATGACAGACCGAATCATCTCAAGCAGCACACACGACGCTCACATGAGCGTCAAGGATCATGTCGCCGATGGTTGGGTGGCGAGCGTGTGCGTGGTTCCGAAGGGCGTGTCAAAGAGCCACGAAGTTATCAAACTCGACACTTTCTTCGAACGTGAAGACGTCGCGTGGGAATCGGTCGAGACGCTTGCGCGTGCCGAGCTCAACAACCTGAAATAGCACCGAAGCGCAGTTTCAAATCACACCGCCCCCAGCGAAATCGTCTGCGCGCCTCTCACCCCTTCAAGGACGACTCACATGACTCCCTATGAAGTCGTAATCGCGGTCTTCGATGACCACCGTCAAGCCGATGCCGCCGTGCGCAAACTGATCGAAGGCGGCTTCGATATGAAAAACTTCAGTGTGGTCGGCAAGGGCTATCACACCGAGGAGAAGATCGTCGGTCTCTACACGGTCGGCGATCGCATGAAAATGTGGGGCAAATACGGCGCGTTCTGGGGCGGCTTGTGGGGCCTGCTGATGGGCGGCGTGTTTCTGACGATTCCGGTGCTTGGTCCGATCGTGGTGCTGGGTCATCTAGCCGCTGTCATCGTGTCGGCGGTCGAAGGGGCGGTCGTGGTCGGCAGCCTCAGCGCTTTGGGCGCAACGCTCGTCAAAGTGGGGCTGCCGAAGGAAAGCGTGATCCATTACGAGGCCGCCATCCAGGCCGATGGATTCATCGTGATGGCCCACGGCACGCCGGATGAAATGGCGCGCGCAAAAGCCTTTCTCGCAACCCACCAGCCGGCGCGGCTCGACTCGCACGAAGGCGTCACGCCCACCAAGGCCGCTACGCCCGAAACCCTCTGACGGGTCGATCCGGCCGCGCCAGCCACAAGGAGCGCCCCGCTCATGGACACGCTAACTCGCGATCCGGTCAAACAGCCGACTCGTCCAAAACTGCTGCAGGTAATGGGCCCCGGCCTCATCACCGGTGCATCGGACGACGATCCCAGCGGCATCGCAACGTATTCCCAGGTCGGCGCGCAATTCGGCTACGGCCTTGCGTGGACGCTCCTGTTCACTACCCGCTGATGGTCGCTATCCAGGAGATCAGCGCGCGCATCGGGCGCGTGACCGGCAGCGGCATCGCGGGCAATCTGCGAGAGCACTATCCGCGCTGGTTATCGACCAACGTAGTCGGGTTGCTGCTCGTCGCGAACATCATCAACCTGGGGGCGGACCTCGGCGCAATGGGCGCAGCGCTGAAGCTGCTGATCGGAGGCCCCGCGCTACTTTACGTGTGCGGTTTCGGGCTACTGTCGGTGCTATTGGAAGTGTTCACCCGCTATGCACGCTACGTGTCGATTCTGAAATGGCTGTGCCTGTCACTGCTCAGCTACGTGATCTGCCCGTTTTTCGTTGGGGTGCCGTGGGATCAGGTCGGCCGGGCCGTCCTATCGCCGGCGCTTTCCCTCAAACCAGACTACCTCGTCGCAATCGTCGCTGTCATGGATACGACGATCAGCCCCTGTCTGTTCTTCTGGCAAGCGGGGCAGGAAGTCGAAGACGAAAAGGAACGGCCCGGCGCGCATCCGTTGACCCACGCGCCGTGGGAAGCGCCCGCGGAGTTCGCGCGGATCCGCATCGACACCTACCTCGGCATGGCGCTCTCGAATGTAATTGCGTTCTTCATCGTTGTGACGACGGCGACGACCTTGCATGCGCACGGGCTCACCGATATCCAGACTTCAGCTCAGGCCGCGGAAGCGTTGCGCGCCATCGCAGGTCCGTTCACGTTCTTTGTGTTCGCCGCCGGCATTATCGGCACCGGCTTGTTGACCCTGCCTGTGCTGGCCGGCTCCGGTGCCTATGCGGTCGGCGAATTGTTCGTGTGGCGAGTGGGCCTCGCGCGCCTGCCCTCGCAGGCGAAGGCGTTCTACGGCGTAATTGCCGCCGCAACGGCAATCGGCGTCGGCCTCAACTTCACGTCGATCGATCCCGTCAAGGCGCTTTATTGGAGCGCAGTGCTCAACGGCGTCGTTGCGGTGCCCGTGATGATCGTCATGATGCATCTCTCGATGCGTACGCACATCATGTCTGGTTTCACGCTTCCACCAACACTACGCACCTTCGGCTGGATTGCAACCGGCGTGATGGCGGCAACTGTCGTGGCGATGGGCGTCACCTGGTTTGCGTGAGGGATTCGCTCTATCGCTGCGGATATTGCGCTCGCAAGGCTTCGATCTCATCAAGCAGATCGAGTGCGAGCGCGATGCCCGCAGCGTTGATCTCGAGATCCTGCGCGAGACGGCGAGCCCTGCGGGCGCGCCGCAATGAGACGCCGTCGAAGTGTGGGCCATCATTCTCGCTGACGCATTTCGGCTCAATCGCGCCTTGCTCGATCCATTCAAAGATCTGAATTTCAGAGGCGCCGGACACCCGGCACAACTCGATTAGCGTTAACTCCACCTGCTCCTCGACGATCAGGCATTTGAGCCACGCCGTGCGCGATTCGTTCATGATAGATCACCTGAAAATTGCGCGCGTGGATTGAAGTCGCATGCCTGTCGCAGTGCCTCGTAAGCGGCGCGTGCCTGCTCGCTGCCGGCCGATGGCAGAACGATGTTCAACCGCGCAAAGAGGTCGCCCGCTGTACCGGCCGGATCGCTCGCTGGGATGCCCTTGCCTTTCAGGCGCAAACGTTGGCCTCCGCCAGAACCTTTGGGTATGGCGATTTCGACGGTGCCGTCGGGCGTCGGCACGGTAATGCGCGCGCCTAATGCCGCCTCCCAGGGCGCGACCGGCACGTCGATCGTCACATCGCGTCCGTCGACGCGGAAAAGTTCCTGCGGGCGCAACGCGATTTCCAGGTACAGATCGCCAGCCCGCCCCTCTCCGAAACCCGCGCCGCCCTGGCCGGCAAGCCGCAAATGCTGTCCACCGTACACGCCCTTCGGAATGGAGACATCGAGCGTCCGTGACTTCAGCACGACACGGCCGCTTGCATCGAGTACCGGCGTCTCCAGGGAGATCGTGCGCTGTGCCCCGCGATAGGTATCCCTCAGATCGATGGCCACTTTGGCGTGATGGTCCTGGCCTGGAGTCGAGTTCGGGACACCGCTAAAAGCGTCCTCCATCTCTTGCGCCGTCGCATTGTGCCGGCCGGCGCCAGCAGCGTGCCGCGCACGTCCTGTCGAAGCGCGGCCACCACCTGCATGTTCTCCGCGAAAAAGCGCCTCGAAGAACTCGCTGAAGCGTGCATCCTCGGCGCCGCGATCGTCCGCGCCGCTGAATTCGAAACCTTCATCCCACTGGGGCGGCGGCTCGAACTCTTGACCATTACGCCACTGGTCGCCCATCCGGTCGTAGGCCGCACGCTTTTCCGTATCCTTGAGCACGCCGTACGCCTCGCCGACTTCCTTGAAGCGCGACTCCGCGTCGTCGAGCTTGCTCAGGTCCGGGTGGTATTTGCGAGCGAGCTTGCGATACGTACGCTTGATATCGTCCTGCGTCGCGCTGCGCGGCAATCCCAGCACCTCGTAATAGTCTTTGTATTTCATGTCGAAGGCCTATGAGAGAGGCCGCGCGCGCACCTATTTCAGCGGTATCGCGGCGGTGAGTTGCCGTTCATGAATAATTCGTCGCGCACCAGATCGAATACCGCACGGCGATCGGACGATGCCTCCGGAATCCGCTACTTCTGCAGCGAAGAACCGGAGATGGTCGCGGCGCATTCGTCGGCGACGGCATCGGGCGTGGCCGGCGGGGATTTGAGAAAGGTCATGGCGTGAGATTCCTGACTTGAAATGAGCGTGGCGGCTTCGTCAGTGAACTCCTGAGCGAATGGATTGGTGTTGTTGGAAAGACGGAAGAGCTTCCATAACCACGTTGCGCGCAGGACCGATCGAAGTCGGTACGGTGCCGTACCGCACCGCGGTATCCCACGCGATCTGTTCATTGCATTACATCGCTATTGAGCGCAAGGTGGTGCTACTCACTGTGCTGTTTCCGATCGGCCGTTACGCGGTCGATATCCGACGCGAGCCCAGCGAATCAAACCATTCGTCAAGGAGCCCGTCATCATGACCATCCCCACCGCGACATACAACGGACATGAGTTACGTGCCTATGCTCACCAGCAATTCCCGCTTTTCGGCGATCCGTACGCCAAGGGCGCGCGGCGCTTTTCTTCGGTGGTGCGGATCGACACGATTCCCTTCAGCGAGGCGGACGCACGACGCTATTCGACGGTCTTCGACGCCGTGAGCCCCGCCACTTTCAACGACGCGATCGACCTTGCGATGCAGTTCGGCAAGGACATCGTCGACGGCAAGGTTCAGGCTGCGGCGCTCTGAGCGCAGGCAATCCAGTGCCGCGACGGCGGTGGCCGTCGGAACAAGTTCCTGGAGACCGACATGTATAAACGCATTCTGGTAGCGATCGACGGCAGCGAGACGGCCGAACATGCGTTCGACAGCGCGCTGCAACTCGCACGCGATAGTGACGCGCAGTTGCAGCCGCTCTATGTCGTCGCCAACCCTCTGTTGGCATACGACGCTTACGGCTACGATCCAAAGATCCTGCGCGACGCCTGCGTTGAAGAAGGCCAGCGCCTGATGGCGGATGCACTGGCGAGGATGAGACACGAGAACGTGGCCGGCGTGCCACGGATCGTCGACGTCGCGCCGATTGGCGAAGACATCCCGGAACGGATCCGCACGTCGGCCAACGAATTCAATGCAGACCTGCTTGTGCTTGGTACGCATGGGCGACGGGGTTTCAAGCGTCTGTTCCTGGGCAGCGTCGCCGAACGCGTCGTGCGCAGCGCGAGCCTTCCGGTGTTGCTGGTGCCGAGCCAGCACGCGCAATCCGCGGTCACGGAAGCCACCAGACGGCGACACGCCGACATCGCCGCTCTGATGTACGAAATGCCCCGCAAGTAGCAAAGTCCACGCATCGTGGCGAACCGGTACGGTGGCGGACTGGTCCCGCGCCAGTGGCGCGCGGAAGCTTGCAAACGACACTCGTACTGATCCGGCGACCGACTTCAACGCGTCTTTCCCGTGAACACGCAGTGACCCGTCCAGCCACTGCCGTCTAACCTGGCCAACAGGTCCACGAAGTCTCGCCTTTTGAGGATCGAGTCCGTTCTGCACGAGGGCTCGCGGACGGCATCGTTCAACAAAACTATCAGAGCGCAACGGCGTGTCGGCTGAACACTCGCGGTTCCCCAACCGGCAGGACGACCCGGCCGTGCACCTCATTGATCACATCGGCCGCGGACAAGTAGAACGCGAGAGCTGCCGTAACAAGTCCCAAGTAGCCGCCCGCCATGCGCAAGATGACCGAACCGGTCCACTCGCCACCGGCAAGCAAACCGAAAGTGATCCACAACGCCAGAAAGATCGCCTGCAAGGCGCGCGGCGAGCGAAACGTGGCTAGCCACATATAGAACGTGAACGTCCCCCAGAGGAACAGATACCAGCCGACGAACGCGGCTGGCACTTTGTCGTGCAGAAACAGCACGAAGAGTGCGAACGACCACCAGAAAGCCCCATAGCTCAGAAAGGCCGTCGCGCCGAACGTATTGCCGCGCGGCAACTCCATGATGCCGGCAATGGCCTGCGCAGTCCCGCCGCTAGCTAGCGCGCAGGCGAGCACGAGGCCCATCGACTCGCCCGAAAACCAGCCAGCGTTGATCATGCTCAGCAGCCACGTTGTCAATGCAAAGCCAGCGAGACCCAGTGGCGCAGGGTTCGCAAGTGTAGTTCGGTTCGGTGCGCTGGCCATGGCCTGCTCCTGAAGATGAAAAGCGATCCGGGGACCTCGGCGAGCTTCGCGAAAGATCACCCGAGCTGATCGAGAATTGCCGGATTTTCCAGCGTCGAGACGTCCTGTGTGATCTCTTCGCCGGCCGCCAGCGAACGCAGCAAGCGGCGCATGATCTTGCCGGAACGGGTTTTCGGCAAATTCTCGCCGAAGCGGATTTCCTTGGGCTTCGCAATCGGCCCGATCTCTTTGCCCACCCATGCGCGCAGTTCGTTCGCGATTGCAATCGCGTCGTCGCCTGTTGGCCGTTCGCCCTTCAGCACCACGAACGCGACGACGACCTCGCCGGTCGTATCGTCAGCGCGACCGACGACAGCGGCCTCCGCAACCAGCGGATTGGCGACGAGTGCCGACTCGATCTCCATCGTGCCGAGCCGGTGGCCCGATACGTTCAGCACATCGTCGATACGTCCGGTAATCGTGAAGTAACCGGTGTCCTCGTCACGCACCGCACCGTCACCCGCGAGATAGAGCTTGCCGCCGAGTTCCTCAGGGAAGTAACTCTTGGTGTAACGGTCCGGATCGCCCCATACGTTGCGCAGCATTGATGGCCACGGACGTTTGATGACGAGAATGCCACCCTGCCCGTTCGGCACATCATGGCCGGTCTCATCGACCACCGCGGCCATGATGCCCGGCAGCGGCAGCGTGCACGAACCCGGCACGAGCGGCGTGGCACCCGGCATCGGCGCGATCATATGGCCGCCCGTTTCGGTTTGCCACCAGGTGTCGATGACAGGGCAATGGCTGTGGCCGACGTGCTCGTAAAACCACGTCCACGCAGCCGGGTTGATCGGTTCGCCGACCGTGCCAAGCAGACGCAGCGTCGTCAGGTCGAAACGGTCCGGATGCACCTTCGGATCGGATTCGGCCAGCTTGATCAGCGAGCGGATCGCGGTTGGCGCGGTGTAGAACACCGTCACGCGGTGTTTCGCGATCATCTGCCAGAAGCGGCCGGCGTTCGGATAGGTCGGCACGCCTTCGAACACCACCTGAGTCGCGCCGATCGCCATCGGACCATACGCGATATAGCTATGACCGGTAATCCAGCCGATGTCCGCGGTACACCAGAACACATCGCTGCGCTTGGCATCGAAAGTCCATTTCATGGTTTGCGCGGCCCACATCAGGAAGCCGCCCGTGCTGTGCTGCACGCCCTTCGGCACCCCGGTCGACCCGGATGTATAGAGGATAAAGAGCGGATGTTCCGCGCTGACCCATTCTGGCTCGCAAGTGCCCGCCTCGGCTTGCGTGAGTTCGTGCATCCACAGGTCGCGTCCCTTTTGCCACGCGACCTTGCCGCCCGTACGCCGATAGACAATCACGCTCTTCACTGCTTCGCATCCGCCCATTGCAAGGGCTTCGTCCGCAATGTTCTTCAGCGGCAACGCCTTGCCACCGCGCATCTGTTCATCACAGGTGACCAGCGCAACGGCGCCCACATTGACGATCCGCTCATTGAGCGACTTCGACGAGAAACCGCCGAATACGACTGAATGGGTCGCGCCGATGCGAGCGCAGGCCTGCATCGCCACAATGCCTTCGATCGACATTGGCATATAGATCACCACGCGATCGCCATTTTTAACGCCGCAAGTTCGTAAAGCGTTAGCAAAGCGGCTCACGCGTTCGAGCAACGCACGATAGGTCACCTGCGTGACGGCACCGTCGTCGGCCTCGAAGATCACGGCGACATGATCGCCGTTACCTGCTTCAACATGGCGGTCGAGGCAGTTATACGATGCATTCAGCGTACCGTCTCTGAACCATTCATAGAACGGTGCACGCGATTCGTCGAGAACCGAAGAAAACGGCGTTTTCCATTGCAGTGTTTCGCGCGCGAGACGAGCCCAAAATCCTGGGTAATCGCGCTCTGCCTCGGCGACTAGCGCGCGATAGGCATCCATGCCGGAGATAGCGGCGTAAGCCGCCACGCTGGCGTGCGGGAGGAATGCCTGCGGCTCCTCCAGAATTGAATCGGTAGTTGACATTTCGTGTCCCTCGCACGCTTTCACGCGTGCTCTATGGATGTGCTTCGGCTAATCGTTGCAGTGCTTCGGCGCAACGTGCGACCGTGCGCGCGATTTGACCGCACATAGGATTGCCGGGTAACTTCAATATTGTTGCGCAGCGCGATGACCGCGAGCCCGGCTGCGCCGGGCATGGCTAAGCAATCCACGAGATCGGATGAATCTCGAGGCGGCCGCTCCGGGCACATTTCGGGGATGGGGGACAAGTCGGTCAGAAACGCCCGCTCACGCGAAACTGTTTCGGTCGCTGCGATTGGCAAACACAGCAGGCTTACGACGACGGTGCGCGTGTGGCGGCGGGAAGTCGGTACGGTGGCGTACCGGCCCGTAAGATTATTGGCTGCTCAGCGTCTCAGGAAAGCAATCACCAAAGGAGTGTGAGTATCAGTCGGTCTTTGTCGCACGCCCCCTCATTCCACAACGTGGTCCTCCCGGTCGATCTCGCCGTCGGCGTGTCCCCAGATCTCCTCGTCACGCCCTCGGAATTAACGTTCAGTTAGTGCCCACATTGAAGGATATGTTCGATGTCTGGTTTTCGTGTCGAAGACCTCCTCAAAACCTCCGTCGCTGGCGCTTGCCTCGTTGCTAAAATCGCCGCCAGGCCACTATCGACGGAATTCCTGGCCCGCTTGAGAAAACGCAAACTCCAGCAGCGTCCTCCGTCGCAGTGAGCGCCTCATGCGCGCCGTGTGTGCTGCCTTTTTCCCGGTACACCCCGTGGGGCCCGAACGGCCGGAGATCGAGTCAGAATACGGCCCCTCGCCAGAGCGATTCCCTCCATAAATGAGTGGCTTCGACCTTTCCTCGATATGGCGTTGCAATGAAACAAGAAAGTCATTGCGTATTCGTACGCGAAGCGTCTAATGAAACATGCGTACGAACTCACTCAGTTGTCGGTTGTACACCCAGCACCCCTGGCGTGGCGTTGCACAGCGAGCGTCTGTCGGCGCTCCACTCCAAGGAGCAGATCATGCAATATCCGCTGTATGTCCATCGGAATGGCGATGCGGGCTTTCGCGCCAGCTTCCCCGATTTCCCCACCGCCGACGCGAGTGGCGATTCGTTTAGCGAACTGACGCGCAATGCCCAGACGACCGTGGAAGATATGTATGACCGCAGCGAGCAACTTATCCCCGCCCCTACCTGCGATACAACGGAATTGCAGGCGCTCCAAATGGACGATGGCAACGGGATCTGGGTATTTGTCGACATCGATCTGGCGCGTGTTACCTCGAAATCCGTGGGCATTCAGGTCCATCTGCTTGAGAGCCTGCTTCAGCTAGTCGATGCAAGGTCAAAAGAGCGCCGCATGACGCGCTCTGCATTCGTCACACTGGCGCTTATTGATGAACTGAAGAAGCAGGAAGGCTAACCATCGTCTTGCCGTTCAGTTCAGGAACATGACGCGCAGGCGCGGGGCGCTTCCTGGAAGCGCCGGGATGCGAACGTACGATTCCTCGACTACGTCGTTGCCTGCCGTCAGTCGGGAACAACCAGTAAGGATGATATGACGCACTCAATGTGGGGCATCGCGGTCGGGCTGGCGCTCATGCTCGGCGCGGCGCTGCGTCGGTATAGGCGCAACGCTCTGCGAAAGCGGGACATCCGTTGGCTCGATGAACACCATATATTAGACGGGCTACGCAAGCAGTTGGAACTGCAGCCCCGCAAATGACGCACACCAGGTGGCGCGTCCAGGAAGAAAGGCTGTTACGTTAAGGAGTTGGCAAAATGACACTGAATTACGCAGGCAGATCGCATGACGAAGCCGTGGCGGCGCGCCACAGGCAGAAACAGAAGGCACAGGAACAGGCCGGCGGCGAGATGGCGATAGAAGGGACAGAGGGCGATGCAACACATAGTTGCGGCGAACTCTCCGAACGGGGCAAGCAGGTCTGGAGAAGTGGAAGCGGGATCAACGGTGGCGGAAGAGAATGATGCGGCCTTTTCAATCTGCAGCAACGCGGATGGACTAATACATTCACACCCGGCGGCGAACCCTCGCCGAGCCTCCGAATCGGGCAAGCGCCTGGACCTGAATGTCGGCTCAGTGCGCAAGTTCTGAAAAAAGATTCAATCGCGGTGACTGCGGCGGTCCGATGCAACACCAGCTGCATCAATGCGGAGCCAATGCGAGATGGACCGTGCTGAAGAACGCAATGTCGTAGATTTTCCTGCGGAAGGCAATCCGATAGAACGCGTCGAGCATGGTTTTGTGAAGCTGCTCGACGATGCCGTTTGGCTGCGGCGAACGTGCTTTGGTACGCTTGTGATCGATGTTCTCGACGGCCAGGTACAGTTCGTATTCGTGGTGCTCGGGGATTGCCGCAATACTCGGTGCCCCGATCGGTCAGCACGCGTGAGAGCGGTATTCCGTAGCTGTCGAACGGAACGACGAGGTCATTGAGCAGATCAGACCGAACGGTGTCTTGCGGTCATAGAGTTTGGCGAAGGGCATCTTCGAGTACGTGCCGACGAAGGTCTGCTGGTAGACGCGGCCCACGCCCTTGAGGGTGCCGACATAAAAAGTGTCCTGGGCACCGCAGTAGCCAGGACACTCCGATTCGAACTCGCCTCGTCCTTTGAGCAGCAGCTCGTGCGCTGCCAGCAAGTATGTGGCGACCGGGCATCCACGTCTGCACGCTACCGTACAGGGTTAGGAGCGAGTTGAACTTTTCACGCACTGCGCAGAACGGGCTGTATCTGGCAGTCGCGCTGGAAGCGACCTGTCGAAGTATTGACAGGCCGAACTCAATGCAGTGGCGAGACGGTTTAAATGAGCGTCCGAGGAAAACCCCGAACTATGAAACGCCTGCCGAGCAATTTCAGCAAACTATTGCAGCCAGCGGTTGAATCCGCCAGGCATAAGCGGCCGCTTCGGCCGAACGTTGCCTCGCTAATCTCCGCACAGTCGTCGCCAACCGCGATTTGAACTCCTGGAATGTCATGGCTGTCTTCCAGTAGATGCACAACCCTCGGCAGGAAAGGCGCCTAGATCTCGTCAGGGACTTCGTCGCCGAACTTGTCTGCAACGTAGGCACGCATGGCGGCGATCAGCGGAGTGTTTCCGTAGAAGCAAAAGCCGGCCGGTGTGGATGCTGCGTAACCGCCATGGTGTAGTGCGCCAGCATTAGTGTTGACCCGGGGCAGACAGTAGTCTTCGCGTTCGATGATCGGCCCGCCCTGAGCCCAGTCCGTCGACGGCGAAAAGGCGGCGTCAACCTCGACGGACTTCTCGTGTTTGTTGTCACAATCAACATACGCTACCCGGCAGAGGCCATCCTCCACCTTTGGGTTTGATAGGCCTTCCGCTTTAGCAACCCAGTAATCGAGTTGCGCACCTTCCAGATCGTTTGTCTTCACAGGCTCTCTCCATCGGGCACTTCCTGGCCGAACTTGCTGTCAACATACCAACGCATAGCCGCTGCCAGATTATCATCTCCGAGCCACCAATCACTCCCCGACCGTGCCTGGGCGGCGATCTCCGCCGGTCGTCCGACCTGAGCAATCGACTGTTCTTCGAATACCGGATCCACGATAGAACTGATCTCGATTTGCTCGTGCGTAATGATCGGTTGCGTCTGCTCTGGGCCGGTGGATGGAGCGAAAACCTCCCGCTCGACGGATCGCCCAACATGCACACTGGCCACCCCTCGGCGTCTTCGCCGTATAGATCAGCATCCCGCATTCCCCCGGCGCGTGCAACTCCATAATCGAGCAGCGCATCCTTCAGTTCGCCGACATCCACAGCCACCCTTCCGATCAATGCCGATGAGCATCCGCTTATGCGTCGTTTTCCACAAGCCGAGACACGAGGGAGGCCTTCTCCCATCTTCGATACAGCATCACAAGCTACCGCTTGTGTTCGTGACACACCGCAGAAGTAGACCTTGATGTCGGTTGCCACGGTGAAACGCTTATGGTCAGCCATCTCCTTGCCCCGGTCCCAGGTCAGCGATTTGTACAATTCGTCGGGAAGCTTGCCTGCGTGCCCGATCAGTGCATTTATTACGGTTTCTGTATCCTTGCCGTCGATCTTCACCAGCATCCCGAACCGGGTTTGACGTTCGACCAGAGTCTATCTGGCTGCTTGCGCTGCCAAACACCAGATCACCTTCCGAGTGGCCCAGTATCGCGCGATCCCCGGTCGTGGCAGAGCGTTCGCTGATCGATACGGCGTCACAGATCCTGCCGCGTTCATCCGTCTTCGCCGTGTAATGGAGTGAACTGCGCATTGCTCGTGGACGCCGCAAATGCTCCACGACTCGCCCGATATCCCTGACTTCCGCCATTTCGTCTGATCTCCCGACTAACTGTGGAAGAAGCGCGTCCAAGTCGCGTGGCCACAGAGCGGATCGATTCACCTGCTGCCATCGAGCGCGAGATCTCCTCGCGCTCGGCAAGGGTCAGCGCCAGTCTTGACCGGCGACGCGGTGCAGGTTGAATGCCTCCAGTCTGCACCAGAATACCCTGCACTGAAGAGTGATTGCGACAGTTGGGCGATCTGATGAAGCGGATCGCCTTTGCGCCAGCGCTCCCACGTCAGCGCCTTCTGGCTCTCGCTGTAATAGATCCGGGGTCTCTGTTTCATTTGGAACACTCCTGCCGCTCATGCAGCTTCTATTGTGTTGCATCGACCGGTTGACCGTAGGACGGATCAGTCGATGCGTAGTCCGATAGTTGGGGCCCTTTGACCACAACAGGGCTACACTCAAAGTGAGACAGATCCCGGAGCAGTATTATGGGACGCCGTCCCCAAAGCACCTTTCGCGGTTTTCCCTTGACTTCTGAACAGAACGGAGAAGTAGGCACTACATAAAGAGGAAAAGGCAGCAGGGCGCGGCTTGGGACACCCCGGGGTTGGGGCCACGCTTAGAGGCCTGCGAAGAGCGGCATGCTGCGATGGAAACCGAGGGTATGAGGGGGCCCCAGGCGGTAATTCCCGGATGGCGCACGCGACTGGTGTCGAGAATCACCCAGCCCCTTCAGATCGTGGCACGAGCCTAATAGGGCCGCCACCTCGCACCCTGAAGGCGAGTCGGTGGTCCATGAACCTGATCTGCCGGTTTTTTCGTGAACGGGATCGATTGGCGTGACGGATGAATCGGCGGCCGCGCGTTGGCGTTGTATTCGCATTGCTGATCGACGATCCAGCCGCGGATGCGCAATCCCGCGTTCACGGACAGGTACGCAAGGGCAGGCGGGAGCCGTTCAGGCTGCAAGCACCCAGACGCCGCCAGATGCTGACGCGAGACACTTGATGGAGGACATATGAGCATCACCCGGAGATTCATTTCGGAAGACAACGAAACACAGTTTATTGATGTACCCTTTTCCCTGCCGCGCG
Organism: Paraburkholderia panacisoli; assembly: GCF_008369935.1. Classification (GTDB taxonomy): domain Bacteria; phylum Pseudomonadota; class Gammaproteobacteria; order Burkholderiales; family Burkholderiaceae; genus Paraburkholderia; species Paraburkholderia panacisoli. The sequence goes on from NZ_VTUZ01000051.1 coordinate 43,537, forward strand.
CAGAGCCGATCTCAACGTCGGAGCCAAGGCTAGCCGGGGATCCGTTCCTGTCACCGCGTGAAGCCGCTCGCGACGAGCACGAAAAGACAATCAAACACACGATGCCGGACGACCCGCACGGGGATTTCGCCTGAAGAACGTCGATCGTGGACCCGCACAGGTCGCGTTGTACCGCGCCTCCCACGGACCTGCGCGGAAGTGCAAAGAAGGGTGCACAAGCCGCACTCGGGATGCTTGCGCGGACGTCATATCCCTTGGCGCCATCTCGATGAGTTACGCCATCTACAACAGGAGGAGATCGTGAAACGCGATATGAATCTGGCACTCGCGATATTGAAGACCCTCGAGGAAAACAAGTCCTCGCACCTTAGCGAATTTGACATTGAGGCGGCGCTCAAGAACGCGTTCGACGTTTCAAACCGAGGCGTGGGGTACCAGTTGAACCTGCTTGCGGACGCAAATCTCGTGCGCTCAATGGGTAGTGACTGGCGGCTAACCTGGGATGGCCACGAGTTTTTGAAGTCGGCGGCCCCGAATACCTTCGAAGACACCTAAAGCGCGACTAGAACGCGGGAACCGCCTCTCGGTTTTCGTGGAAACAACCGAGTGCCGGGCGCCGCACTGGGGGCGCCGAAGGCAGTAGCAGTTGGCCGAAGCGCACCTGGTTCTGTGAAGGATGACGACCACGCAGCAACGTCGGACCATCTGGTTTTGTACCGGCGCAGTGACGGCTATTCCTGGTCCGACGGGAGCATCCGCCGCTTAAAGCGTGAGTTTCCCGAATATCACGAACGCAGCAAGCACGGCGTCAACTGCTGCGCTCCCAAGCCCCGGGGGGACCCGGCAGGACAACCCCGCCGGATCCGTTCCGGGTGTTCCACGCCATACCGCGCATTGGCATGCCGTTAGCTGCGGACACACTGGCTACGCGATACAACGAGCTGCACTGCGCCGCCCTGCCGCCCAAGGACCGATTCGACCTTTCCAATCTGGCATTCCTGTTCGAACTCTCGCTCGGCCTGTCGGCCTGGAAATCCTATGGGGCCCAGCGGTGGGCGCTGCGCTGCAACCGCTGTGAGCGGCAATCTGCGACCGACCGAGGGCTATCTTCTGTGTCCGGCCCTGCCTGTTTTGTCCGTCGATCTACCTGAGTCAGGACCATTTCCTTGAACATCGCGCTGCAGTGGTGGATGCCCGAGGCGCCGAGGCATTCCCGGCCTGTGAGTGGTGTTCTGGTCGACATAAGCTCGATCCACTGGCGCGAGGCGTGGAAATACAGCATATCCGGCGCTACTGCCAGCACGATTGCGGCCATGTGATCGCCGCGCTGAGTTACGCAGCGCCAAAGCTCGGCTGGAGGACGTGACTGGTGGAGGCGGCTGCGGACGATGCAACGGCCAACACTTGCGTGGTCGATGCGCGCCGCCCCGCCTGTGCCAGAAATGGAAGGAAACGGATTCAGCGAATTGAATCGCCAAACTACACACGGCGGATGTCACAAAGAAAGCGCCTCCGAATTACGCGCAGAAAAACTGCCGGCATCGGCATCCTTTCCCGATTTACGCCTATCCGAATGCCCCCCGTGAATACATCGAAGGCGAGATGCGGGCACAGGGCTTTGTGCAGGGCATCGCGCTTTGCCGGCAGGATTGGCTTCCGGTGTTCGATCATGCCCAGGGCCAGCAATGGCTGCGCCCATTGTCACTGCTCGGTGTTGATGCAACTGAACATCACCCTACCCGGGAGCCGGTCCAGCAGATCGATACCACGGCGAAAGAACGGCATATGTCGGGATCTGCGTTCCTCGCGCTCGCTGCCGCGCACGAAATGGCAAACGGTAATTGATGATAGTCCGCCCAATAGTCGAATCATCGTCGGTTGCGGCCCGCTTTTACAACTATTTTCTGAACGTAATCGCGTTTCCCAAGTCGAACCTGAAATACGGCGAATAGCCGCGCGGCGGCGCGGTCATCTTTGCAGTACGGTTCGTAACGAACCGACATCAATCCAAGAACAACCGCGTCGAGGCCAGGCAGCGATCCAGCGGCGTGCACAGCAGTTTGAGCATGGCAAGCGCAAGCAGGCCGAAGCTCAAAACGACGGCGTCGAACATAAATCTCAAACGCCTAATGCGCCTCAAACCACGGGACAGCGCGTCTGATTAGCGTCAGTCGCGAGACTGCTGAAGAGCAGTCAGCAGAAGCCGGCCAAGCGCCGGCTTTTTTTGTCTGGAGGCGTGCGAAAAAAATGCCGGGAGCCGAAACGGAGCGGGCTGACTACATGCGACCGGGAGCGAGAAAGCTGAGGTCCCTTACATCGATCGCGGCGTGGCCGGCCATCTCCGCTACGAAATAGGCCCAGCGACGGAAAACGGGCCGCCCCGGATCTTGATACGCTCGCCGGGCGCTGCCACGCCGGGAAGTTTGACGTGTCCTTCGAAACGAAACCATACGTCGAACATGTCCTTCGATGTGGATACCAAATCAATGTGAATTTCGAAACCGCGATACTCGATTGTTCGTTGCATGAGGACCTCCAGCCTCGCACCGCCACACGGTGGGTCGATCAATGGCCGACCGATTTTTCTGGGTCGTTGCGTTCAGACGGCCGAGAAGGAGTTTAGACCGCCAATGCCGAGGGCCGATGCAAGACGATTTCTAGCGTTTGGCGAAGGCAGGCTTAACGCGCTCCTTGCTGTTTGGCGCCTGGATTGAGGATCCGTGGCCAGCTTCCATTTTGAGCACGCAGATCCGAGGACAAAGACGTTTGGCCGTTCCGCAGCCCAATGACGTCAGCGCGCCCCTTGGACTCAAAGAGGCCAGCGTTTCGCCGGCCTTTCCCGCGCTCGTCGTGAGTCGACGAACTGGCGTTTCGTTTGACGCGCCAAAATCCACTAGATAATGCGACCACCAGCACCGAGCCACTTCCGGGCTTCTCTTATCCACTGTTTGGGTGCTCCTTGAGGGATACGGACTGGCACCGCCGGTACTACCGGCACACCACCCTCGGCGCGGGTCTCCTGCAGAGCGCACCACCTCCTGCTTTCTTCCAGTTCTTCAAGGTTGACTTGATCGTCGGTCATAATTTTCTCCTAATATGGATATAAAACTCTTTGCCGGGGACGAAGGCGTCTGCGCAATTCGCGACGCTCGGTTCTCTTCCAGTTCGTGCATTGCCGCCCGTGAAAAGAAGGCAGCCCGCGTCATATGATGTTCCGTTGCCGCCGCGTCGACGCGATCAAGCAGGGTGTCGAGAATGTTAAACCGGAGTTCGACGGCTGTCGAAGACACGCGTGCCAGATCGATATCGACGAACACCCAAAGTCCATCGCTGCCATCCACTCTGAGAGCGCGTAGCTCTGTGTCACTGGTTGGTGCGCAAATTGGCTGATCACCACCGTCATATGCCTGCTCGATGACCCGCTGCGCGTTGAGTTCGATTTCTGCGCGGGAACTTCCGATCAGGTCGACTCGCGGAAAATCGGGAAAATGCGCGTGCAGCCGGGTACTGCTGATGCGATTGAGGTAAAGCGGATATTTCATGGTAGGGCTCGATCTTTCCAACGGACGGAAAGGTGTACGTGCGCGATTCACAACCGCGTCGGTTGAATTTTGCCGTCGATAATGTCCTTGCCATATTGCAATGCAAGGTTTAGTGCATCGACGGATAGAGCGGGATCGCTTCCTGCAAACTGCACCGCATAGCGCCGTGTCCCGGCATTGGAAGACGGTCCTGCATCGATCCTCACGACCGATGCAAAGCGCCTTGGCCCTTTGGCATATGGGTCCCGGTGCAGGGGGAAGACCTGGTTTGAATAGGCGCGCAGTTCGTGCCCTCTGTATTCGACGGTTGGAATAGTCATGATAATGTGTTCCTGTTAAGCAGAATTTGAGCGAGTAGCGCTAGCCGCAAGCTCTGCTGCGGTAAGCCGTTTGGTCGAACTGCTATAGCGACACCGAAATCCGCACCAACTTCCGTGAAAGTGCGGCATACGTATGGCCCTTGTTCGGTTAGTTCATGGACGGCGCCACGGCTTGGGCACGCCATCCCCCCCGCCACTCACGTGACGCGAACGCGGATTTCGGCGCAGAGAACGTGAGGGTGAGCCGCCACTGGGGCATTCGAAGGCTCTGCGCTGCCTACGGACAGCCGGAAGAGCGCTGGGTTGACTTGTGTCTGCTAACCGCACGGCAACGCTTACGGACGGCGCTGCAACCGGCTTGGTGCCAGGACCCGAAGGCATTCAAGGCGCTAGCCTTTAATGCGTTGCATCTCAAACAATTTTGCGGATGAACCCACTGTATACCCTCTGCCGAGGAAGTACAGCGAATCCGCCACACATAAGTAGGCGTGCTCAATTGGGGTATCAACCTCTAACCGACGCGTGCCTCCGGGTAGCATGCGCCGTCTTCAGTGTGTTGCATCCACCGGTTGAATCCGCCGGCCGAAGCGGCCGTTCGCATACCAATATCGTTTTGCCGCGAACGTCGGCTTTGGAGAAAATCGGGCGGCCCTGTCGATCGCCAAAACGTCCCCGTTGCAAGCAGTGCTTCACCACATCGCAGACGTTAAGGTCGTTATCCAGAAAGCCCAATCATTCAATGACCGACAATCCGCTGGCCTACCTCGAAGGACTGCCATTTGCAGGACTAGCTCAAGACATGCACGACCAGGCCATCAATCGGAAGTGAGTCTACCGAGCCGCACCACGCGGCGGGATACGCTTGCTGCAGCTTTCCTGCGGCATACAAGGCCGCCCAGACCTCGTCGGTCATCTGCGCTTTTCGCCGCAGCACTTCGCCGACGTACAGGCGTTTGACATCGCATCCATACCGCACGAGTCCGCCGCTCGCCACGTAAGTTTCACGCATCGTCAGGCGGCGCACCGGTTGCCCAGCCTCATGACACTCGTCGCCAGCGACACCAGGGATCCGATGTGGATCTTCGCTGCGATTGTGCTCTCGCTGGTACCGCATTCGATGATGTATGGTCCCCAGGCAGCGTTGATCGCTGAATCCTTCACGGGGCGGCTGCGTTACAGCGGTGCGTCCCTGGGCTACCAGTTGGCTTCGGTCATTGCCGGCGGCCCTGCCCCGCTGATCGCGACCGCGCTCTTCGCTTACTATCATTCGGGCTATGCAATTGCGGGTTACATTCTGTTGTGCGCGGTGATCAGCCTGATTGCCGCTTCGCGGCTGGGAGACTATACGAACAAGGACATCTCGCGGGAATACGACGATGCCCGGACGAAGGGCGGCAGCGGACACGCAACACCCGCTGCATGATCAACTGGCTTGCCGCTGCTTCCGCCGATATGCAGGGGTACCTGCGTTCCAGGGCCGCGCCGGTGCCTTGTTACGATGGGAAGGCAGCAGAAAAACGATAGCGTTGCCATCCGTGCCGAGCACTTCGGGTACCGCCGGACTGACCGCTTCATCCTTATTCGCATCATTCTGTACGGCCCGGCAGCGTGTTAGCGCGCGCTAGTGTCGTGAGTTAGAAGTTCGTTGAATCAATTTCCTGTTGTCTTCGGAATGACGAAATGCTCATTAAAGAGCCGCTCGGATTCGCGCAATCCTTCTTCGGTAAAGATCACGGACTTCGTCTTGCTGACAGGATCTTCGATGAAGCCTCGCTCGTAGAGCCGGTTCAGTACATCCCAGTCGAAACCCTTCCATGCACGGTATCGGTCGTGCAGGGTCAGGTAGAGAAGTGCCAGGGCGACTTCATCGATTGCATCGGTATTGATATTCATGATGCTCCTGCCGTAGCGCTTCGGACCCGCGCACAAAACCGTTCGAGGCTCGCCAGGATTTCATCAGCCGACTTGCTCCAGATAAACGGTTGGGGATTAGCGTTATAGATGTCCAGGTAATGACGGATCGCGTCTTCGAGTTGGCGTGTCGACCGATGCGTGCCGCGTCGAAGATATTTTTCAGTGAGCGCGGCAAACCAGCGTTCGACCTGGTTAAGCCACGACGCCGAGGTGGGCGTGAAGTGAACATGGAAGCGAGGATGACGAGCGAACCAGGCTTTGATCGAGGGCGTTTTGTGCGTGCCATAGTTATCCATCACCAGATGCACATCCAGGTACGACGGCACGCTGGCTTCGATGGTACGCAGAAAGCGCAGGAATTCGCTGCTGCGATGGCGCCGATGTACCTCGGCGATCACTTCACCAGTAGCAATGTCCAGCGCTGCGAACAGCGTAGTCGTGCCGTGGCGCATGTAATCGTGCGTGCGTCGCTCAGGGATGCCGGGGGCCAGCGGCAACATGGGTTGCGTGCGGTCCAGCGCCTGAATCTGGCTCTTCTCGTCCACGCACAGCACCATGGCCTTGAGTGGCGGATCCAGGTAAAGCCCGACGATATCTCTCACCTTGTCGACAAACATCGGATCGCTGGAGAGCTTGAACGTTTCCTGCCGGTGCGGCTGCAAACCAAAAGCACGCCAGATCCGCGTGACCGCGGTCTGCGACACTTTCATCTCGCGAGCCATCGTGCGGGTGCTCCAGTGAGTCGCTCCGACAGGCACGGACTCGAGCGTCTTCGCGATGACGGCATCGACGCGCGAGTCATCAATCGTCCTCGGCGCGCCGGGCCGAGGTGCATCAAGAAGTCCGTCCAGACGATGGATCACGAACCGCGCGCGCCACTTCGAAACCGTTTGCTGAGTGACCCGCTGTTTCGCCGCAACGCTCTTGTTGTCCATGCCATCGGCACAGGCCAACACGATGCGCGCCCGCAATGCCAGGGACTGTGCAGTCTTGCGCCGCATCGTCAGCGCTTGCAGTTGTTCGCGCTCCGATTCGCTCAGCACAAGTTTCCCTTTGGGCCGTCCGCTCATCGATGCCTCCTCGTATCGAGTGCCACTCAGAACACTTTAGTACGTGATCGACATCATTCAATGAATTTTTAACTCAGCACACTAGTGCTAATGAAAATGATGGTGCACCACCGATTCATTTGCGTCCCGTCCCCGTACCGCGCACGCAGTTGTGGCAGCGACGGCGGCACGCATGGCTCTTCTGGCGTGACAGCACCGAAAGTTATGGCTTTCGCGCCGGCACGTTGCCGGGAGCGCTCCGGTTATCAGGCTGTGGCTGGGCCCCTTGAGGGTCTGCCGCACGATCCTGACGCGCATTGTTGTCGCCCGAAGCGTTCTTCTTTGTGGGCGCGCCCTGCGGTGCCATTCGATTTAAGGTTTGCAGTTGCAGCAGCTTTAAAAGCCGGTCGTCTGCTTTCGCATTGCCCGTACCGGCCAGGCCGCATGCGCATGCCAGGCCAATCGTCAGCGTCCATCTGGTCATCATGGTCATTGTCGACTCCATCGGGCCAACACTGGCGGCGCTCAATACGTGCGGTTCGATGCCTGTTCCAGCCGGGATGCTGCAGGCGCAGCAGCAAAGCAGACCGGGTCCGGGGCATGGCCGCATTGACCGAACCTCCCGCACACGCACTGCGCCGCCTCGGCATGGCTGTTGAACGCGTGATCCGCGCGAACAAGCCGACTGGGATTTCGCAGCAAAGCGGGTAATCGTGCGGGATCCGCAAGCTGCGCTCGTCATCGGAAAGGACTTTCCGGGCAAATACCTAACCGTGTGGATACCTGACCTTATCTGCCGTGGCCGCCATGTCCACCGTGGCCGCCTTGCCCACTAAAGCCGACACCGATACCAAGGTCGAAGGCCGGCGCCGCGCAATAGCCGGGCGTATATCCGTAGTAGCGGGCCCCGATTCATATGCGGGCGACGGCTCGTAACCGTACCCAGGTGGCGGAGCGACGACACAGCCCGTGAGACCTGCCCCGAGAGCCACAATCGCGAATAGTCTGATCATGACTTTCACCTCCCTATCACTTTCACCTCCCTATCAGTTAGAGAGATGAGGAAAGGCCTTTGTTCGACATTGGCGCGGAAGCCGGAAAGGAGTTGTATCGAAACGTTACGGCTGGAACAGCGACCAATGCCGCGCGCGGCCACTAACCAGCTGTGCGGGGGTGTCGCAGAGCTCTCCATAAGACGCATGCCAAGTGTCCCGATTCGCGACCGGACTCCAGGGAGCGACGCATTCCAACACTATCCAGGGCCGGCCACTTCGGCGGCCCCTTTTTGTGACGAATGCTTTGCGCGACGTCGCGCGCGTCGCCCGCATGTGTCGTCGAAAACAGGCGCATCGTTCCGAAACTGTGAGGTGCCCGTTGTCGCTCCTGGACCGGATGAGGTCGTGCTAAAACGGAGATCGTCATCGCTGATCGATGCAGCGAGCGGCGCTGTCACGGCAGCCACCAGTTCCGGGCGACGGTCATGAGCCAGGCGGTGCGTTGGTACTTCCGGTTCCACCTCAGCCTGCGCGACACCAAGGAGTTGTTTTCGGGTGCTGTGTCACCCTTAGCCTCCCCGGGGCAGACTGGAACCTGAGGGGTATGCAACAGACATCATTGTGCCTCGCGGTGACAGCTGAACGGGCTGTGCAATCCTCTGCCGTCCTGGCCGCTTGATGACGGCGGCGGTGCCCCTTCATCCACCTCGCAAGCGCACCGTCGCCGCCCACCGCTAGCCAATATCAATCGTGCGGCTCGCGGCTCGCGGCGGCTCCTGTTTGGGCACGGTCAGCGTCAGCACGCCCCTGTCAAACTTTGCGAGCGCGTGGTCGGGATCGGCATTTTCGGGCATCGGGACCGTGCGCGTGAAGGCCCCATAGGCGCGCTCAAGCCGGTAGCAGCCATCTTCCTCGCTGTGCACATCCTGTTTTTTCTCGCCGCGCAACACCAGCGCTCCATCCTCGACGCTCACGGTCAGATCCTCCCTTTCCATGCCCGGCAATTCGACAGTCACGCGCAGGACGTTCCCTTCGTCGACGACGTCGATGCGCGGCTGGAAACGCGACGAGCTGAAGTCGCCAAACCATCGATCGAGCGGCCCGCGGGTTGCAAACGGATCGTGAAAGAAATCCTCCATCGCACGCCACGGATCGCGAGTGAAAAGCCGCTGAATGTCAGGCCATCCAGTGCGCCACGGTTCGCTGCCCGGCGGACTTTGCGGACTGTCCGCCTCGGGCTTGCGCGCCGAACCGCGGAGAAATTTGAAAGGGTTCCACTTTTTCGGGTCGGTGTTCATCGTATGCTCCTCGATGGTCTGGCAGGAGAAGCGGATGTCCATCATTGCGCTTTCACGGCCTCGCTTCTGCTGTCGTCCCTTGACTGCGGCGCGGCGTTGTGCCGGCCTCAATAGCAGCCAGCGACCGCTGGGCGTAACGCGGCAGACCCCAGTCGGCTTGCAGCTGCCATGCCGCCGGATCCTGACCGGCGCCATCCATCCATGGTGACGGCCCAACCGGCTTGCGTACCGGCGCGCCGGCACCGCTCAGGTGCTGACCGTGTATCCGCGCCACCATCCGTCCACAGGTTCTGCATCCGCGCGTCCACGAAGCCGGGCGTCTCGGCTGTTTTTGCGGTTTCGCTGCGACAAGTTGACACCCATTAGTCGGCCGGAGTCAACGTACAAATCTCTTCCCCCTTGCGATTGCCATGTCGATATGCCTTTCATCGAAACGGCAATCGCAAGGAAGCTTGTGGTGCGTCTCCTGTCTGCATGATCAAAATCGCATCCGGTTTCTCGAATCTGGTTGCGAAACGGATCGCAGCAGACACCCATCTGGATCAAGCATGCCGCGAGGTAAGTCACGTGTGCCCTGGCGGCCATGGCCGCCCCGGAGAAACGTTGGTGCCGGACGAGGTCCAAGGGGTCGGGCAAAGCCGTGGCTGTTGCGTGTGCAACGCCAGTCAAATGTGGCTCCTCGCCCGGGCGACCCGATTGCTTGCAGACAGTCGGTGAGGTGAAGCAAAGGGAAGACCCAATCAAAGCCATGGCTGTGCACCAGTCAAGTTACCGGGTTCGTTCCCCTTGCATCACCTGCTAGCCAAAGCAGCGAACTGTCTCAAATGGTTTGTGCTCCCGAAGCATGTGATAGCAGGCGCGAGCCAGCTTGTGCGCCAGTGCCTTGATCGCAACGATGCCGTTGCGCATTCGCTTCTTGCGTTCGTAAAAGCGCCTGGCTTGCGGACACGTACGGATCGCGAAGTTGGCCGCTTCGACAAACGCCCATGCCAGGTAGCGGTTTCCGTTCTTCGTGTTGCCTTCACCTTTCTTCCTGCTGTTGCTTTCGCGCCTGCTGTCCACGCAACGACAGTAGGAACTGAAGTGGCCAACGGTGGCAAAGCGCGAGATGGTGCCGGTTTCCAGCATGATGGTAGTCGCCAGCACCGGACCAATGCCCGGGACCGTGTTCAGCAGCGCGTAATCCGGATTCAGCTTCACTTGCTGCATGAGTCGCTTTTCGACGATGTCGATCTGCTCCTGCAGTGTTTGCAGGACCGCGAGGTTGGCCCGGATCGCGAGCGTTACGTCGGGCGCAAGACCGAATCGGCCCACCTGTGCGCCGTCGAGTCGCTTGACCTCCGGCCCGTGCATCTGGGCACCCGTATGCCGCGCGAACAGGTTGCCGATCGCGAGAATCTGGGCGGTGCGGCACTGCACGAGTTGCATCCGTTTGCGTCCAAGGTCGCGTACCTGCCGTCCGTCTGCGGGGTAGATGCAGCCTTCCGGCAGCAGTCCCAGGCGCAGTAATTGTGCGAGATGGGCCGCATCGGTGAAATCACCACTGTATTTCAGCCCCTCGTACTGCCTGATCGCTGCGGGGTTGGCCAGATGTACATGGTATCCATCTGCAAGTAGTGCATCGACCAACCAGTACCAGTTGTACGTCGCTTCGACGACCACACCTTCCAGTTCTTCGCGATGCGACGCCAGCACGGCGCGGATCTGCAGCGCGTCGTTGGGTCGACCTCATCACTGACCACGACCACACTGTTGTTCGAGTGCAGGTCGATTCCGCTAAACTTTTTCATGCCGGCCTCCTGTGCGTCACATCGGTGTCGCAACCCTGACTCTACGCCGGCCGTCCTACAGGAACGGCGCGAGGCCGGCTATATGATTATCAAAGCCACGCGGTCAGATAGAGCAACTTCTATCAGGGTTTGACATATGTGGGCCACCCCACACGCCGAAGCGCCGGATGCTGTCCGCGTCGTCACAAAACCATAAAACTGTCTTCACGAAGGGATACGGTGGAGGCCGGTGATGGATTCACTTGCAGGATTTTTCCTGTTTGGAGTGTCGTTAACCGCGATCGTTGCAACAACAGAACGCAACGGGAAATTGTGGTGGGCCTGTCTGCTGGGCACCCTGGCGGGCGGGCCAGCTGTAATCGAAGCGCTGTCAATGGCGATGCCCAGCAGTGCAGGCAGTGTCCAGGCCGCTGCCCTCGCATTCGTTGTGCCAGTTACCGTTCTGGGGGTCGCCCTATCGAGGCACCCGCACCGCTGAGGAAATGGCTGGCCTGCAAAGTTCCGGTGCGACGACGCCCTAGCCGCCGTTGGCTGGTGGCAGCCCGCGTCTGGCGAGTCTAGGCCGGGATCGTCAACGATTCTGGTCGGTCGGCGAACGTCCGCAGCTGGCCGGAGCCCCTACTGCGCGAGCGGTTTCGTTCAGCTACCAGATGCAACTGGTAGCGCCGCAGGTCCTCGACGGTGACCGTGTCAGCTTGATCGCTTTGTCCCACGATCCCGAGGCCAGCCGGCCGTCAGCCAGCACCGTGACATCCTTGTTGCACAAAGACTGCGACGTGAACGAAATAATTGTGTCACCGTCGGACGGCAGAGGCAGCGGCGTTTCGTTGAGTGTCGCGCCCCTGCGGCGAATATCCGGGTTCGTGCGATCGTCGCATCGAAGAAATCGTTAGACGCCCACTAGTCTGATCCGACGATCATAGTTCATCTGGACGAGCACCTTTCGCATGGCCGTCATCTCCTTCTCGTCGACCTTTCGAAGATCCAGCTCATAGCGGCGCAGGCTGGTTGTCAGGCGTACTACGGCTGATTTTTGGTCAAGGCAGAGTTCTTCCAGCAATTCCTCATCGTCTTCCACGTACCGCTCAAACGACACGCTCACGCCTCGCTCCCAATCTTCCAGCAGGTGTTCATATTTCGGCGTGCGCAGAAGGGTGAGACTTTCGACCCCGGTCGGATCCGCTGGGTCGATGACTGCAAAGGACACGATCAAGTCGTCCCCGTCCTCAGTCGAGATAAACGCGACCGTTTCCATAATCTTCGATCCATGATTTCCGCAGCCACAAACGACAATCATCGCACTGCGGCCATCCCTTCGCGTCGAAGAGACCCTTCCTTCAGTAGCCGCGTATTGTCCGACGGCCGCCCCTCAAGTCGTAGACCGACGCAAAAGTGCGATGCATTTTCCGCTACCCGAGTCGGCAATCTTGAGCGCCGAGATACCCAGAGCCAAACCGCGCGCCACCGTGAGAGCCTTGCTGGTAAAGGTTTTCAGCGAAAATTCCGCCTAAAAAGAGCGATTCGCGCGCCACCGATCAAGGCGAGTCGCCGCGCGAGGTAGAGCCCTTATGGGACAAGGGTTTCGAGGAAATATAGAGCCAAAAGCAGCGTTTTGGTGCGCGCCGATCCGGGCCGGTCGACCGACCCTGACACCAGGCCCACTTCCTGCCTGTTAACCTGCACCATCCGGAGGCCGCCATGAAACTAGAAGACTTCAAATCGCAACTGTCCATGCTGCTACGAGACCATCCGAACGGCACGACAGCGGACCTATCAGATTTCGCGGTAGCCTGGTGGAACGGGAACGACGTGACATATGCGTTTTTGCGGGACGACGAAACTGGGCTGATCGAGGAAGTGTTCGACCTTGACGACTATCTGTGGGGCGAGTGGAGAGAGACGCTTTCCAAGTGGGTGGATGCGCCGAAATTCAGCGAGCGCGCGGAAGTTGCTGGCTGGCTGATGGATGCGCCACCGTATGAGGCAGGTTAGAGCCATGACCGAACGACCCGATGATGCATCCGACCATCCTGAAGTCATTCGGGCGCTGCTGCTCGCCCGCTACACCCTTGTGACCCACAACGGCATGAAGGTGACAAGCGAGAGCGAGTCGTGGAAACTCGACTTCACGACCGACCTGGCAACGATCGACGCGGCGCTGCTGCTGCCGAGATTGGGAAAAGGGGTGACGCGCCGCTAGTGCGGGCTGATTGATGTGCGCTTTGGCGCGGGAGGAGCGGATGAAACTATCGGAGTACATTGCCAAACTACAGGCGATCTTGGAGCGTGACGGCGATCTGGACGTCGTCAAACAGAACACGTACGGCGACATGGTGGCTGGCAGCGGATCATTTTCAAGTGTGCTGACTCCATTGACAGCGGACAAGTTCACGTATCACGGCAAGGAATTCGTGAAATCCAATGACCGACCGTTGCCGCCCGGATCTGAGTTGAATGGAAGAGTCGTGAAGGTTGATTGATTCGCCGCCATAGGCGAGATGGGAGATGGGTGTGAGCGACTTTGACGCGTGGTTTCACGCCGAGGTTCTGGCTGAACGTCTTTACAGTGCCGACGAAGACGTAGCGCGGCGTACGTGGGATGGCGTCATGGCGATGGCCGCCAAGGATACTGCACGCCTAGACTTCATGATCGCAAACGAAGCGCGTGTTGCCGAGGACGTGAAGGGCTTCTATCACGTCTGGGCAGGCCCATTGGGCGATCCCGAAAGCCTGGAACCGCCCGGCACGCTCCTGCGGACCGGGCGAGACGCAATCGACGCGGCGATGACTAGGAAGAAACGGCCTCGGGCCTAACCACCTGCCCCGCCGCGATCGCCACAACGCGCCGCTGCACCAGGCTGACATCATGGTCAAGCGGATTCACCCCGCCGGGCCACTGCGATGCCGGGATCAGATCGAAGCCGACATCGTTCAGCCAGTAGTGTTCAGGCTGCGGCCGCGCGACCCAGCGCGGGTCAATCCACGGCCACGCCGCCCATAGATCCGCGCCATTCTGGACGCAGACCATGCTCGCCAGCTCGGGCGCATAGGTCGCATAAAACTGCGCATCGCAGAATTTCGGCGCCTCGAAGCTGTGCAGCGCGCCGATCTGCGCCGGTGGCAGAAACAACGGTGTCAGGTGCGTGCGCGACGCGCCAAGCGAATGCCCGGTCACGTTGAACACAGAGCCGGCCGGCGCGACCGAAAACGCCCAGTCCCACATCTCCTGCATACCCTGGACGACGCCCTCGGTGACTGCGCCGCCCTTTACCTGCTTCGGCTCGAGCGAGACGTCCGCGAACAGGTCGAGCACGTGCAGATTGCTGGCACGCGTACCACTGATGCTGAGATGCGTGCCGCCGGAGGCGTCGACCGACATGACCGCCTGGTGACTAGAGTTCTTGAAAATATCGCTCCAGACGTCGCCCAACGCCGAGAAAGCCATCTTCGACTGCGCGGCATCCTCAATGTAGGCGGCGTTGGCCCGCTTCACAGCGGTGGCTGCAGCGGACCAATCCATTATTGACTCGCTGCGACAGGAGCCGAAGCACCGGCCGGTGCAGCGCTCACAGCTTGCACGTTTTGCGCGACCGCCGAGACCGTGTCGACCGCGAGAATGGCAAGCGAAATGCCGCCGCCGATCTGCAACTTCTGGTTGTCCGAGAGGACGGTGGATGGTGCCGCCTGCACGACAGCGTTCGCAGCCGGAAGCACAGTGTTCGCGAAGTCCTGAACGTTCGCGATCGACACCGTCGCGCCGGCCGCACACGCCGCGGTCACCATCGGATCCGCCTTCTGGACATTGCCGTTTCGTCGCGCAGCTCGGCCGCACAGTCGCAGTTCTCTCCCTCTCTGATCGGGCCCATTGTCCGAAGGCGCGTATTCAAGTTGCCTTCGCTCGCGGTAAAGAAGTTTTGCCGCGGTGACGGGAGACATTGAGATGCAAGCCAACCAACCGCAGCACACCGAAAAGACGCGTCGGCTCGACGAACTCGACTACTTCACGCGAGACGAAAAGTGAACCGCGTCATTGGCGATAACGAGCTGCTGGCTGCCTGCCAGTTGCAAGGAAAGGCCGCTGCATATGCTGCAGTCGCCGGCCTAGCTGTCGGCTGCGTCTGGTTCCTCTGTGTAGCTTGGCGCGCGGGGGTTCTGTGATGCGCGATCTCAAGTTCTGCCTGCGCATGTGCGCTGCCTTCGTCGCGATCATGCTGATCCTGGACATCGCTCAGAAATGGGACGACACCGAAACCGAACACGCTCGCGTGTCGATGCGTAACACCTGATCCCGTAAAGGCTCACCCATGGACAATTTCATGCTCTCCCAATTAGTACTGCTCCTGATTGTGGCGTTCGTAGCGGGATGCTTCGGGTTCATCCTGGGCAGCCTTTGCGCAACGAGTGCGCATGCAGATCGGTGCGATCCGTTTCTGCCGCGCGATTTGAACACGAATGCGACGCGCACTACCCGCGTAGCTGGGATTAACCGTAGTACTTCATCACAACATAAAATGGAGTGGAAAATGCAAGAACTTCAGCAAGCTGTATCGAATGCATTCGCAAACGTGGTGGCAGCCGGAACGATCGAGAAAGCGATCGAAGAAAAGTTGACGAGCACGATCACCTCGATCATCAACGAAGAGTTGCGGTCCTACTCGGACTTTGGCAAGGCGTTGAGCGAACAGGTCAAGCCCGCCATGCAGGTCGACTTTTCCAACTTAGAGTTGCCTGGATATAACGATCTCATCCTGAAGCTGATCCGCGCTCAGGTTGAGCATCAGGCCAGCACCAGCATCGCAGCACAGGTCGAGGCGCAGATGAAAGAGTTGCTTGCGCCGGCCCCCGCTGAGATCAAGCTGTCTGAGCTCGTCGAAGAGTTCATCACGTTCACCAGCAAAGCCGACACGACGGTTGTGACGTCGCACCTGCTCAAGCTGCGCAATAACCAGTTCGGCCAGGACGCACGCGAGCCGATGCCGGCCCTTACCGCCGGCGGCGGCCATGTTGGCGAAGTCCGCACCTTCCTCGAGAAGTATCACGGCGCCGATGCCCTCGGCCTAGTCACGATCCGGGGCGAAACGTATGCGATCGTGGACATCGGCATGCGCATGCTGACACCGCGCGAACTGGCGCGCGCCCAAGGCTTTCCGGACAGCTATGTGCTGGACCCGGGTTTCAATGGCAAGCCACTTTCAAAGAGCGCGCAGGTCAGGATGATCGGCAACAGTGTTTGCCCTGATGTAGCAACCGCGTTGATCGTCGCGAACTTTGCTCACGAGAAGCAGATGACTGGTGTCGCCGCATGAGCACCATCGGAACGAGAGGCCAGCCGGCAGCGGCCACCTGCTACGGCCACGCGGTCTTCTTCGTGATGGCGCAGAAGCATGCGGGCGAGCTGCGCGCCGCGGCGGTACCGGTGGTCATGACCCAGGGTCGCGACCTGGCCGAGATCGCCGCCGACCGGGCTGAGGCTGTAGCGCGACTGGCCCGGGTCACGGAACGCCGGTGAGGTGACCGATGCGCGACGGTTCGGATTGAGCGCACGACCCTGACCGCCCGTCTTGATGCTCTCGGCGTCGAAGCAGCCGAAGCGAAGCGCGCCGAGGCCGCGCAAGACAGCGCCACCGCCGAGCGCGCCGCAGCGATGGCTGACCCGGTCACTGGTGCGTTGACGGAGTTCGGTCTGCCAATAGCGCATGCCGACCTGATTGCGGGCCTCGCATTCGCCGCCGTGCTTGAAGGTGTCGCCTGCTTCGCGTGGCTGCTTGCGCTTCGCCCCGCTGACGTGACTGAAATCGCGGTAACGCCCGCCCAGCAAGGCAGTCACGCAGGGGCAGTAACAGAAGTCACGCGAGAGAGTAACGCCACCGCGCCGCTTATGACGGCAGCCGTCGCGGCCGGCGAACTGCGCGGAACCGTGACCGAGATCCGCAAATTTCTTGGCTGCTCGCAGGCGCGCGCTGCGGCTGTCCGCAAGCAGCTTGCCCGCCAAATCATTCAGAGAGACGAGCATGAACATCGATCCCATCAACACCATAGGCAACACTCAGGGAAATCTAGTTGCCGCCGGCGGAGGCGCGCTCTATCACTCCGCGAATGAACTTCTTTGCAGCATCGAAGCAACGCTCCCCAACCTCGCTGCCCGAAAGGCCAGGAAATTCGTCTGCTTCCATGGAAAACCGATTCGCCGGCGCAAGCTGCGATTTTGCAACGTCGGTATCTGGAATCACCTTCCACTGGCCCTTGACCACGCCGCCCGCAAGCTGCTCGGTCGTTACCTCGATTTTGAAGCCTTCGAACGACTGAAAACGTTTCGACATGGCGATCTCCAACACCCAACAGACGGGAACTAGAGTATGTGCTCAATCCGTTTTTTCTGGATCGGCGAAGAGTCCGAAATCTTCGTGGCTGCATCGTGGGAGCAAACTCTGGACGATCAGGGCCATTGCGGTACAGGCATCGAGTCGGTGGTCGATGGCGTCGCGCTTGCCGAAGACGGTGTGCCCATGGAATGGGTTGAACTCGATCCGATCGAGACGCGCATGTGGATGTGGAACTGCGATGAGGAAGAGCGTCCGCTCGGGATGATCTGCGGCAACCTGTACGAAATCTATGCGTGGACTGACGGCGGCCGCTACAACATGCCCGTCCTGTTAAGTACGCAGTACGCCTGACGCACGCGAAGCAATCGAACAATGAGTGAGGACACCATGACCACTAAGGCTACGCTGATTAAGCCCTTCTGACGCCCCGCAAACCCTTGTCGCTACGTGGTCGTTTTCGAAAAACAGGTACTTGTTCAGCGTAGCCCTAATACAGACGCTATGCCGATTACTGGAGAAAATACGTGAACTCAGTTGTCCGGAAACCCGTTCGCGATTGCTTCACGAGCCCGCTCTTCAGCATCTCTGAGCACTCCCTGAGGATCTCCGAAAACATCCCCCCGCTGGATCTGGTACATGACGAAGTTTTTATACACGGGCGCGCCATCCAGCCTCGTGATCACCGCGCGGGCGTAATAGCCGCCGTTCGGATCAGCATCTCCCGATCGGTATTCGCGTTCGGCGTTAATGACGATCCTGTACGGCGGGGCTTCAACCTCTTTATGCAAGACAGACATATCCGTCTCCATCAGCACTTTCGAGGAATCCTAGCATGACCGCCCCCACTACCAAGCCCGACGGAGCGATCGGCGAAACCCCTGCCCCCATGGGCATAGTCCGGTGACAACATTGCTTCGTTTTACGACTGTCACTCCTGGACGCCCCTTTCCGTCGAAGTGTCCTGTGCATCAGAAGCGGTCTGGTCCGCAACCACAAACACACAAACTGCCAGATTCAACCTCCCCGCCTGTTCTTCAAGCGACTGTGCTGCAGCCGCTGCCTGCTCCACAAGCGCTGCATTACGCTGAGTGAGAATATCCATTTGCTCGACCGTCTGATTGACCTGCTCGATCCCAACGCTTTGTTCGGTCGACGCGTCAGCTATCTCGCCGACAATCTGGGAAACCTGACTGATCGCATGTTTCACCTGTGCGATTGTTCCGCTAACCTCGAAGGCCTGCCGCGTGCCTCCTTGCACGAGGGTGGTGGACGATCCGATGAGGTCCTTGATCTCCTTAGCCGCAGAAGAGGAACGCTGTGCAAGTGCCCGGACCTCGCTGGCGACCACCGCGAAACCTCGGCCCTGTTCGCCGGCCCGCGCTGCTTCGACAGCCGCGTTAAGCGCGAGGATATTCGTCTGAAAGGCGATGCCCTCAATCAGGCCAGTGATTTCAGAAATTCTGGATGAGCTGTGGTTGATTGCCCTGATCGTTTGAACCATGCTTTGAACCGCTTCGTCTCCTGTTTCAGCCATGCTGGCCGCGTTCGTCGCCAGGAGTTTTGCGTGTTGGGCATTGTCAGCACCCTGTTTGACCGTTTCCGTCAGTTGAGTCATGCTTGCCGCGGCCTTTTCCAGAGACGCGGATTGCTCGTCGGTTCGGCAGGAAAGGTCCGCATTTCCAGCCGCGATCTGTCTCGTTGCAAGTCCAACGGTTTCCGCTGCCAGCAGGACAGCGCAAATTGCGTCTGAAAAACGCCCGATCAGTTCGTTAAAAGCCAAGGCCGTCGAGCCGATTTCGTCCATCCTCTCTACCGGTGCCCGACATGTCAGATCGAGCGTGCGGCTCGTCTTGTTGAGTGCAGCCTGAATTCTGTCAAGACTGCGTCCGAGTAGTCTCACCTGATACCACACGTAGGTACAAGCAACTGAACCGCCAAGCGCGAGCAGAGCGGCCATGATCCCCAGGATGCGCCTGTAAGCCACGTCGTCGCGATGGCGCGAAACATCCGCCTCCTTGCGAAGGGCGTGAGACAGCAGATCGATTTCTCTTGCCATCGATATTGCGTGTGGACGTACATTTTGTGCCATCACGGTAGCCGCTGATGTCATGTCGCCACTGCGCCCTAATCGCACGGCTTCAGTAAATCCTTCCTCGAGCTGTGCCCTGTCTTTCATGAACCCCGCAGCAAGCGCCTGCGCAGAGGCCGGCTTGTCGCTGAGCCCAAACAGTTCGAACTGTCGGTCCGCTGGCTGCTTCAGGGTTTCAATAAGGTCAAAGCGGTCCTTTCTCGCTTGAGCGTCGTTGATAGATATCGCCTCGAGAAGCTGAATCGCCCGGATGCATTGCAGACGGAAAGCATTCTGAAGATATTGCGCGGGCAGAACCAGCCGTTGGTAGAAACCTTCGGCCCGAGCATTCGCATCGGCGATTCCCTTTAATCCGAACACTGCGACAATCACACATAGCAAACCAAGTGCAGCAAAACTTAAGCCGAGCCGCGTTTTGAGACGTACTGATGACGTCGACATAGACCTCCCGTTTCTAATGGAATATCACCACTGTCCGGACCACTCGCCAAGGCAGTTTCACTTGATTACGGAAGTCTTTCGAGTAGTGGGCACGGCTTCTTCGCCGCACAACACAGGAAGGGGGAAAATTCTTGACTGGCTAGAGGCCGAAGTGGCGGGGGACGATATTTGACCAAATGCGTTGTTCAGTCACGGGCAAGTCCTTTCGGTCAAGATTGTCTGGGTGATCGACCACCGCCATTTTGATTGTCCTGTTGCGCACATTCTTATCTCCTGAGCGTTTGTTTTCTATAGTTTTTCAGGCTCGCCGCCTGTCTCAACTCCGGACTTTATTCCGCAAGACCAACGTCGTGGTACGACTCTGCGTCCTTCGGACTCGTCGGCGTAAGCCGTTGCGGCGTCGCGCGCCATGGTCCCGAGCTAAGGCCCGATTCAAACGGGGCGACCAGACACGGCGCCCTCCCTATAACAACCCTCAATTCAGTCAGCTACGCCGCTGGCCTTGATGAAGATTGATAGATTTCACCAGGTTGAGGGATCGGCATTGGCGACGCCAGAGGCGTTGATCGTGTCGTGCGCGGGGTCGTCGGCCGGGGTGATGGCCGCGCGCCGGCGGGGTGCGGTCTCGATGAGGAACACCGTGACGACTGCCCC
>NZ_VTUZ01000052.1 GCF_008369935.1 Paraburkholderia panacisoli
GGACCGTGAAACGACTCTACGCCGATGATAGTGCGGATTGCCCGTGTGAAAGTAGGT
Source organism: Paraburkholderia panacisoli (assembly GCF_008369935.1). GTDB lineage: Bacteria > Pseudomonadota > Gammaproteobacteria > Burkholderiales > Burkholderiaceae > Paraburkholderia > Paraburkholderia panacisoli. The sequence continues at coordinate 58 of NZ_VTUZ01000052.1, forward strand.
AATCGTCAGGCTCCCCCGCAGTGAACAGAAACCCCACCCCCAAAAGGTGGGGTTTCTGCGTTTGGGACGCCGCATAATAGTCGAAAAATCCAGCGACGAATCAGTGCTGAATCGCTGCTTGCCAAAGTAGCTGAATACAGCCACTCAACCACACGCAAGCGAGCCAATCCAACAGCTCATCACGTGTGGCGCCATCGTTCAATAGCCTAGTGCGCAACCGTCCTTCCGATGATCCGACGCACCCAATAGCGTGCCGTTTTCCCAATCGACCCAAATGGCCTGAGAACCGCCGATAGGCGAGCCTGGCCTGACAAGCTTGAATCCACGCTGCGTCAGTGCCGCGCATACTTCGACAGGCATTTGTCCTTCCACCTCGACGGTATTCGTGCCTGGCCGAGGAAATATTCGCGGCAATTGCATCGCCGACTGCATGTCCATGCCGTAATGAAGAACCTTTGACAGAAAGTGCGCGTGGCCCATGGCCTGGTAGTGCCCGCCCATCACGCCGAAGCTCATTTGCACGCGGCCACCTTTCGTTACCATGCCGGGAATGATCGTATGCATCGGCCGCTTATGCGGTCCAATCGCATTGGGATGTCCCTTTTCCAGCGAGAAGCTTTGACCGCGGTTATGCAGAAGTACTCCCGACTTCGGCGCCATCAGACCACTGCCGAACGGGTGAAACAACGAGTTGATAAAGCTCGCGCAGTTGCGGTCGCGATCAACTACCGTGATGTACACCGTGTCCTTGTGTTCGGCGGTACTAAAAGCAGGCAGCTCGGTCAATGCACGATCAAGGTCGATCTGCTCGCGTAACTTGTCGGCCAATTCGTCTGAAAGCAGCCATTCGGCATCGGGTTTTCCATCGCGCGGATCGCCCAGAAAAGCGTCTCGAACCGAATAGGCAAGCCTCGCTGCTTCGACTTCACGATGTATGCGATCGACGTTGAGCGGATGTCCACCGGCGTCGAATTTCTGCAGAATCTTCAGCAGCATGAGTGCAATGATCCCCTGGCCGCTCGGAGGGCACTCGACGACTTCGTATCCCTGAAACGTCGAGCGGATCGGCGTCACGTAATCGCCGTGGTAGCCCGCGAAATCATCCAGCGAATGAAGGCCGCCATTGCGTTGCAGGTGGCCGACGATATCGGCGGCGATCTCACCACGATAGAACGCATCGCGGCCGCCCTCGGCGATCGCGCGCAATGTATTCGCGAGAAGCGGCTGACGATGGCTCGTGCCAGCCAGCGGCGCGGCGCCGTCGACCAGCATCGCTGCGCGAGCGTTGGCGTCCCGGGCGAGCAGTGGCACTTCACTGTTCCAGTCCGCCGCCGTTCGCGGCGCAACGGCGTAACCTTGTTCGGCATAGCGAATGGCAGGCGCCAGTACCTCGGCGAGCGAGCGCCGGCCATGGTCGCGGTGCAAGGTAGTCCACGCGTGTACTGCGCCCGGCACGGTCACCGCGTGCGCTGAGTGTCGTTCGATTGCGTTGACGCCGAGCGCTTGCAACTTCTCCGCCGACGCAGCCGCGGGCGCCCAGCCGGCGCCGTTATAGGCAACGATGTCGTCCGTGCCGCCTCGGGAATACAGGGCGAAGCAATCTCCGCCGACGCCAGTCGAACCCGGTTCCACCACGCATTGGACCGCGCACGCGGCAATCGCGGCGTCCATCGCATTGCCGCCTGCTTCGAGCGTGTTGATGGCCACCATCGTGGCAAGCGGATGTGAAGTTGCAGCCATGCCGTTGCGGGCGACAACCAGAGAGCGGCCAGGGGCCTCAAAATCGCGCATGAATTGTGTTCTTGTCAGTGTGAGAAACGAGCCAACGCGCCGCAGCCTTTAGCTTTTGCGTCTGATGTCCCGTTCGGTGGAATGGACTTTCGGGAATTGCGCCGTTTGCCGCCCGCAACGTCGGTGGGATCGCGGCGCATCATCGACCCTGTTGACGGTTACGTCGGCTGCAAGCTTACGGGCGCCTCCAGCGGTTCGAACATCCTGCGCAAGAAGGCCCGTGTACGTGGATGTTCAGGCGCGGTGAAGATCCGCTCCGGCGGTCCCTGCTCGATCAGTTCACCTTGATCGAGCACGACCACACGGTGTGCGACCTCACGCGCAAAACCCATCTCGTGCGTCACGACGATCATCGTCATGCCGTCGCTGGCTAACTCCTTCATGACCTGCAGTACTTCGCCGACAGTCTCCGGGTCCAATGCGCTCGTGGGTTCGTCGAACAGCAGGACCTTGGGTTGCATCGCCAACGCGCGCGCGATGGCGACGCGTTGCTGCTGGCCGCCGGACAACTGCGATGGATAGTGGTCGGCCCTGTCCGCGAGACCCACGCGTGATAGCAGCTTGTTTGCCTGGGCGATCGCATCGGCACGGGACATCTTCAATACGTGGATGGGCGCCTCGATGATATTTTCGATCGCGGTCATGTGGGGAAACAGATTGAAGCGCTGGAACACCATGCCGATATCCCGGCGCTTGCGCGCAATCTCGCGCCCGGAGTCGGGTGCGAGACTCCCGTCCGCGCGCTCGACGTAGCCGAGGGTATGTCCATTAACCCGGACGCGGCCGCTTTCAAATGTTTCGAGTAGATTGAGGCACCGGATGAAAGTCGTCTTTCCGGAGCCGGACGCGCCGATCAGCACGACCACTTCGCCCTTCGATACCTTCAATGAAATGCCGTTGAGGATCTTGTTGGCGCCAAAAGACTTATGGATCTCCGACGCTTCGATGATCACTTCATCTTGATTATTCACGTCAGCGTCCCCGCAGCATTTTCATTGTTTGCAATCCGAACATGCGGCCGCCCGAACTCGCGCGCTGTTCACTGCGGCCGTAGTGCGACTCGAGCCAGCGCTGGAAAAAGCCCCACACTGTAGTCAGCAGCAGGAAATAGATCGCCAGTACGAGGTACAACTCGAACACGCGGAAATTCACCGAGGTGATCATCTGCGTGCTCAGCATGAGTTCCTGCACTCCGATCACGCTGACGAGCGTCGTGTTCTTCAGCATGACGTTGAACTCGTTTCCCATCGGCGGAATGATCACGCGCAGCGCCTGCGGCAACACGATGCGTCTCATCAGAAGCGGCGTCGTCATGCCGAGCGAGCGCGAAGCCTCGTACTGTCCGCGATCCACCGCCCCGAGGCCGGCGCGAATGATTTCGGCCATATAAGCTGCCGAGTTCATACCCAATGCCAGTACCGCAGCATGGATGTTCGCGGGAAGCGTGAACGGGCCGAAAGCAAGGTCATGAAAGCGGAAGATATTAGCGGCCGCAAACGCCGTGTACAGGAAGACAATCTGTACGAGCAACGGAGTGCCGCGAATCATCCAGATGTAGAAGCGCGCAATGCATTGCAAGGGCAGCTTCGACGACAACCGCATCAGCGCGACGCATAGTCCAAGGACCACGCCTAGCAATACGGCCAGTACGCTGATACTGCAGGTCAGCCACAGTCCGTGGAGATACGTCGAACTCGGTGTCAAAAGGAATTGACGAAAAATTTCCCAACTGAAATTCATGGCGTCGTTCCACGTTTAGAAGCGGTCGTTTTCGAGCTTCCACTTTTTCAGTAGCTGCGTGTAGCGGTCGCTATGCACGAGGTCGACGACGGCCTGTTTGACAGCGTTGCTCAACGGCTCGTCTTTTCGTGCGCCGATTCCTGTCGGAATGCGATTGAAGGAAGGGATTGCTTCCTGGAACGTGTCGCCGGTGACGCTTCGGAAGTGCGCGGCGCTTTCCGCAGTCGTGCCATACGCGTCGACTTGCTGCAGGCGGAATGCCTGAAACGCATCGGCATCCTGGCCGTACACGACGATGTTCATCGGCGGTTTGCCTGCCGCGGTGAGTGCTGCATTCTCTTTTTCAAGCAGGCTCCGAATGGTCGATCCGTTGATCACGGCAACTTTCATACCCGAGAGATCGGCTAGCGCCTTGATGTTTTTCGGGTTCCCGTGCGGCACCAGAATCGACTGACTGGAGTACATATAGTCGATGATGTCGATCACTTCGCGACGTTCCGGCTTGTCGAAAAGCTGGCTGATGATCAGATCGCACTGATGTGCCTTCAGCGCCGGAATCATGCCGCTGAACGGCACGATCCGCCACTCGATTTTCAGGTTGCCCAGCGACTTCGCGACGTCTTGAGCGACATCGACGGAAAACCCCTGCGGACGTTGCTGTTCGTCGTATGAAGCGAGAGGTGGCGCGTCCATGCTCGAACAGTAAGTGAGCGTGTGATCCTGCAAAAGGCCGAGTGGCGGAGCATCGGCGGCACTCGCCCCGGTTTGCAGCAAGGACGCCAGCCCAATAAGAAGGAATGCGAAACGAACCCGCGTAGTTTGACGACCCGACATAGACGTGCTCCTATCGTAATGACATGATGCAACTACAGACCAAAGCCTGCGCTGAGTATGAAATCCATGGGTAAGGAGAGGCTCATGTGCCAGGCGGCGAGCCTTCAATAAATGCGATCAGGCGCGACACGGTGGACGACGCATGTTCTTGCAGAACCTTCTCGGCCAGTACTGGATCGCGTGTACGCAGCGCATCGAGAAGTTCCTGATGCGCTTCGCGCGCCTTGCGCCGTCTGGATGTTGTCTGTTCCACCCAGAGCCGCATGGGCCCTTCGATCAACGTGTAGAGCGATGCGATTTCCCGGGTCAGGCGCGGACGCCCGCTGATGCTGCACAAGTATTGATGAAACGCGCAGTGGCGCTGAACCCATAGTTCAGTGTTGTCGACGCATACGTCCATGTCGTCCAGCAGGCGTTCGAGAGTCGACAGATGCGCGTCGGTGCAGCGCGGAGCTGCGATACGGATTGCCAGACCTTCGAGCGCCGCACGCATGTCGAAGATGTCGCGCAGCTCGTCGATGTCGAGCCCTTTGACGATCGCCCCGCGATTGGGACGAAGAATGACGAGCCCTTCGCTGTGCAGCCGGCGAAGCGCTTCGCGCACAGGCATGCGGCTCATCGATAATTCCGCGCCGATGCTTTCCGCGACGATGCGTTGCCCCGTCGTGAATCGGCCCTGGCAAATTGCGTCGAACAGGTAGCGATACGCTTCCTCTTCTGCAGTCACTACGGGAGTTGACATTGAATTCTATGAGTTAGATCAGCGCCTGGTGTGCCTACCGTTTGCGCAGTCTACCGTGATTGGATTTTTGTATCCAATTTTTCAAAATAAATACGCGCACGGCGGCTAGCGAGAGTCGGTTCGCATAGACCGCGCTAGGGAAAGCACCAAGTTTCGCGTCAACAGGAGCTTCAGCGCGTGTCGACGGACGGAGCGGGGATTAACCGCCGCTCCGTCGTCAAGACGAACTGTCCGCCTATTAGAAACGCTCGGGACGAAACGGACGCACGTCCGTGAACGGCGTGGCACCCGTCATCATTTCCGCCAGCAGACGTCCCGTGACGGGGCCGAGCGTCAGGCCGTGATGGTTGTGTCCGAAGGAGAACCAGAGCCCGCGATGGCGAGGCGCGCGCCCGATCACCGGCCGCATATCGGGCGTGCAGGGACGCCGCCCGAGCCAGGGCTGCTCGTCCAGACGCTCGCCCAGGCCGAATAGCGGCTTGGCGATGCGTTCGGCGCGCTCGAGTTGAATCGGAGAGGGCGCGGCATCACGCCTCGCGATCTCGACACCGGTGGTCAGCCGCAAACCGGCTCGCATCGGCGCGATCACGTAGCCTTCTTCAGTATCGACCACGGGCACTGACAAGACAGCCTGGGTCGGCCGATAGTGCATGTGATAGCCGCGCTTCGCACGCAGCGGAATGCGATAGCCGAGCGGCTCGAATACCGTATCCGACCACGGCCCGAGCGCGACCACCACTTCCTTCGCGCTGATTTCTCCGGCGCTGGTCTGAACGGTCCACGCCTCGCCTTGCGCGCGCAGCGTGGCTGCATCGCCGGTCAGCAGTGTGCCGCCTGTCTGTTCAAAGAGGCGTGCATACCCCTTCGTCAACGCGCCGGGATCGGAGATGCTCTTCGGGTCCTGCCAGTGCAATGCGCCGCAAAAGCCCGCTCCAATACCCGGTTCTTTCGTGCGCAACGCCGTCGCATCGAGGGGCGTCACGCGCAGGCCGTGCTCGCGCACCGCGGCTTCGGCCGCCGCCGCTTGCTGATCCAACTCGCTGCGCGTGCGAAAGGCTTCGATCCAGCCGCCGTCGTGCGCGAGCTGTTCAAGACCCGCGCGCGCGATCAGCGCATCGTGTTCGGCGACGCTTTGCCGGATCAACGGCAACATGTCGCGCGCCGCCATCGCGAGCCGCTCCGGAGACGATTCCCACCAGAAACGGCCCAGCCATCCGGCGAACGCGGGAAGTGCGCGGTAATCCCAGTAGAGATCGGTCGATTGATTGCGCGCGTAGCGCAGCAGCGTGCCGAGCCGGCGCGGAAAACCGTATGGCACGATCGACGAACTCTCGATCAGCCCCGCGTTGCCAAAACTGGTTTCCTCACCGGGCCCGCGCCGATCGACCAGCGCGACGCGTCGTCCGCGATCCTGCAAATGCAGCGCGGACGACACGCCGACAATGCCGGCACCCAATACGATTACATCGAAATCCATAGACTGGTTCTGCCTCGCGCACCGGTTCGCGCGTGATGGACCTGTGGCTCACGGCCCGGGAGTCGCTTACTTCGCGATGATGTCGCGCTTGAAGTACTTGATCGACAGCTTGCTCAGTGTGCCGTCCTTTTTCAGCTCGTCGAGCGCGGTGTCGATCTTCGCGCCCAGCGCCTTGTCGCCTTTGCGCAGCCCGAAGCCGGTGCCCTCGCCGAGGGTCGCCGGATCTTTCAGCGGCTCGCCGACGATCATATAGTCATGCCCGGCCGGCTTGTCGAGAAAACCTTCCTGGACCGTCTGCGCTTCCTGCACCGCAGCGTCGAGGCGGCCCGCCGTGAGATCGGCATACACCTGATCCTGGTCCTGATACGACACGACCGACACGCCCGCATTCGCCCAGTGCTGCTTGAGGAAGTCTTCCTGCGACGACCCCTGCAATACGCCGACGCGCTTGCCCTGCAGGCTCTTCACGTCAGGCAGCAGCGGCGAGCCATGCTTGACCACCATCACGATCGGCACGACGTAGATCGGCGGGGTGAAGTCGATGCTTTGTTTGCGTTTGGACGTGATGTTCATCGCCGAATTGATCACGTCGAACTTGCGCGCTTGCAACGCGGGAATCAGGCCGTCGAACGAATTTTCCACCCACACGCACTTCACGCCCAGCTTCGCGCAGACGGCGTTGCCGACGTCCACGTCGAAGCCCTGCAACTGCCCGGTCGGCGACTTGCTCTCGAACGGGGGATACGCGGCCTCGATACCGAAACGCAAGCTGCCGGCGGTTTCGGCGTTGGCTGCGCCGGTCGCGCAGAACAGGGCGGCAGCAAGGCAAACAGAAAGCGGGAGCTTGAGAATCATGATGGGTCCGGGCGTAGTTGAGGTCGCAAAAAGGGGCCAAGTGAAACAGCCGGAGGCCGGCGCGAAGCCATTGCATGGACGCCGTCCGGACGCTGTTCTGGAACATGAGTCTATTCTGGACCGGGATAATTGCAAGGCATTTCAAAAAAAATAATCCAGACTGGACTTTAAATTTAGAATTGAGCCACCGCCGGACCTCTGGCACCGACTTGGAGAGCACACGCATGAGCCACAGCGAAACGACCACCCCGCTAATCGTCCAGCAGGACACGGTGCGCAGCGCACTGCCTGAACTGGACGTGCGCCGCGCGCTCACGGAGATGTTCCGCGCGCTCCTCGGCGAGCAGGCGGTGCAGCCGCCGCAAAGCCTGACGCTGTTTCCCGCGAACGCGGGCGATTTCATCACGTACCTTGGCGCGATCGCCGACGCCAAGGTGTTCGGCGCGAAGTTGTCGCCGTACATCGTCACGGACTCGAAGCCGATCATCACCGCGTGGACCGCGCTGATGTCGATGGAGACCGGCCAGCCGCTGATGTGGTGCGACGCGGGCCTGCTCACCGTCGAGCGCACCGCCGGTGCTACCGCGCTCGCGGTCGAGCATCTAGCGGCGCCCGGCGCGCGCCGGCTTGCGATCGTCGGCGCAGGGGCAGTGGGCCAAGCGCATCTGCGTCACATCGCGCCGTTGCGGCCGTGGGATTCGATTCACGTCTTCTCGCCCGGCCTGCACGGCAGCGAAGCACAGCGTGCCGCCGTGACCGCGCTGGACCCGCGCGTCACCGTCAGCGCGACGCTCGAAGACTGCGTGCGTGACGCAGACGTGGTGGCGTTGTGCACGTCGTCCGGCACGCCGATTCTGAGCGAAGGCATGCTGACCAGGCCGGCATTGATCACGTCGATCAGCACCAACGTTGCGAACGCGCATGAAATCCCGCCCGCGTGGTTGCCGCAGATGGATGTGTATTGCGACTACCGGCGCACCACGCCCGCCAGCGCCGGAGAAATGAAGCTGGCGGCCGAACTGCACGGCTGGTCCCCGCAGAACGTGGTGGCGGACCTGCCCGAGCTGGTGGGCGGCAACGCGAATCGGCCGTCGTACCGGCGGCACGCGTTTTTCCGTTCGATCGGACTCGGCCTCGAAGACGTGGCGATCGCGTACGAACTGTTTCGATATCTGAGCGCCCGACACCCCGTGGCAGAATAGTACGGACCCATGGTGACGGCATCCCAGGCATCCCGCATATCGCGGCTAGCCCATGCTGGCGCTTGCCGCCACCCCGCAACCTTCCCCGACTCCATGCGAAAGACAAAATCCACCCTGGCTCGCCGGATGCTGCTTGAGCGCTATAGCCGCGTCGCCGACGGTATCGCACTGCTGTTTTTCCCCTACGTCGAAGTCGTCATTCACGACCTTCACAGCCAGACGGTCGCGCACATCGCGAACAATCTGTCGAAGCGGGAGTTGGGCGACGACTCCGCGCTGGAAGAGATCGATCACGTCGCGCAGCCCGGCAACATCGGTCCCTACGAGAAGATCAACTGGGATGGCCGGCGCATGCGCTGTGTCAGCACGGTGTTGTTCGACGACGCCGGCGTGGCCTCGGGCGTGATGTGCATCAACTACAACATCGCCGTGTTCGAGGAAGTGAAGCACGTGATCGATCTCGTGATTTCGGGCGCGGGCATCGTGAAGCAACCGGAGGAGCTGTTCAAGGACGACTGGCAGGAGCGCATCAACACTTTCCTGCACGGCTGGCTTCAGGAACGGCAGCTGGCGCTCAACTCGCTGACACGCGATCACCGGCGTGAACTCGTCGCCGCGCTGTGGGCCGAGGGCGCTTTCAAGGGCAAGAGCGCGGCGAACTATGTCGCGAACGTGTTGGGGATGGGCCGCGCGACCGTCTATCAGCACATTCGGGATTTGCGCGACAGCGCGCAGTAGGGGCGCGCAGAGTAAGGGCGCGCAGTAAGGGCGAATAGGCTGGCCGCCGCTCGCGGCATCACGCCTTGCGCGCCGACGGCATCCAATCCCGCGCCACGGCATTTAGTCGCCGGTACCTTCCCGACACTGGGGAATGCCTGAACTTGAGCCGCCGCTCCCCCGCGTCGTAAAATCGTGGCACATCGGTTTTCGGGGTCCAGCAATGCGTCTGGTTTCTCTTTGCGATTACCGTCACAAAACCTTGCGGCGCCTCGCGCCCTTGCCGCCAGCCTCGCGCGATGGGGCCCGCGGCGGCCGTGCATTTATCACCCGATCCGCGCCGTGACCCCGCTCATTTCCGTCAAAAGGCTTAACAAGAGCTTTCCCGGCGTAAGGGCGCTACATGAAGTCCAGTTCGAGCTCATGGCCGGGGAAGTCCACGCGCTGATGGGCGAGAACGGCGCCGGCAAGTCGACGCTGATGAAAATCCTCGCCGGTGTCTACACCCGGGACTCGGGGGAAATCCTCTACGAAGGCAAGCCGGTCGAGTTCGAGAGCCCGCGCGACGCGCAGGCCGTCGGCATCGGCATCATTCATCAGGAACTGCACCTGATGAACCATCTCACCGTCGCGCAGAATATCTTCATCGGCCGCGAGCCGCGCGGGCGCTTCGGCCTGTTCCTCGACGAAGACAAGCTCAATGCGCAGGCGCGCGACATTCTCGCCAGCATGCATGTGGCTATCGAGCCGCGCGCCGTCGTGGGCGCGCTCACGGTCGCGCGGCAGCAGATGGTCGAGATCGCCAAGGCGTTGTCGTTCGATTCGCGCGTGCTGATCATGGACGAGCCCACCTCGGCGCTCAATGACGCCGAGATCGCTGAGCTGTTTCGCATCATCCGCAAGCTGAAGAGCCGGGGCGTCGGCATCATCTACATCTCGCACAAGATGGATGAGCTCAAGCAGATTGCCGACCGCGTCACCGTGATGCGCGACGGCGAATATGTGGCCACCGTCGCCGCCCAGGACACCAGCGTCGAGGCGATCATCGGCATGATGGTCGGGCGAACCTTGACCGATGTCGCGCCATCCCACAGCGCCGTGGACAAGGGCGAAGTCGCGCTCGAAGTCAGGAATCTGAATGCCGGTCCGCTCGTCAAGGACGTGAGCTTCACGTTGCACAAAGGCGAGATCCTGGGCTTTGCGGGCTTGATGGGGGCAGGGCGTACCGAGGTCGCGCGAGCGGTGTTCGGCGCTGACCCGATCGAGTCCGGGGAAATCGTCGTGAAAGGCGTGAAGGCGGCCATCCGAACGCCGAGCGACGCGGTGGCGCGCGGCATCGGCTATCTGTCGGAAGACCGCAAACGCTATGGCCTCGCGACCGGCATGGACGTCGAATCGAACATCGTCATGTCCAACCTGCGCAAGTTTCTCGCGTTCAACTTCTTTTTGCGCCGCGCGCCGATCCGCCGCACCGCCAGCCATTTCATCAACCTGCTCGCCATTCGCACGCCCTCCGCCACCCAGCAGGTGCGGCTTCTGTCGGGCGGCAACCAGCAGAAGATCGTGATTGCGAAGTGGCTGGAGCGTGACTGCGACGTGCTCTTTTTCGACGAGCCGACGCGCGGTATCGACGTCGGCGCGAAGAACGAAATCTACAAGCTGCTGCGCTCGCTCGCCGACGAAGGCAAGGCGGTCGTGATGATCTCGTCGGAATTGCCGGAAATCCTGCGCATGAGCGATCGCGTGATCGTGATGTGCGAGGGCCGCATTACCGGCGAGCTGTCAGCCAAAGAAGCGACCCAGGAGCGCATCATGCATCTGGCGACGCAGCGTGAAACCCTGAAAGCGGCGGCGTGAGCCGAGAGATCGATATGACATTGCCCACGGATAGTTCGGCGCTTGCAAGACAGGGACGCTCTGCGGCCCTGAGAGCGCGCGTCTTTTCGCCGACCGCGCTGCAAAAGCTGCTCGCCTTTGCGAGCCTGATCCTGCTGCTGATCTTTTTCAGCTTCGCTTCGCCGGCGTTCATGCAAATGGACAACATGCTCGGCATTTTGCAGGCGACGGCGGTCAACGGCGTGCTCGCGATTGCCTGCACGTTCGTGATCATCACCGGCGGCATCGACTTGTCGGTCGGCACGCTGATGACCTTCACGGCGGTGATCTGCGGCGTGTTCCTCACGTTCTGGCATTTGCCGATGTGGATCGGCGTGCTCGCCGCGATCGGCACGGGCGCGATCTGCGGGACCATTTCAGGCACCCTTACGGCGAAGATGAAAATACCGCCGTTCATCGCTACTTTGGGCATGATGATGCTGCTCAAAGGACTCTCGCTAGTCGTGTCGGCCGACAAGCCGATCTATTTCACCGACACCGAAAACTTCTACCGGATCTCGCAGGATTCGCTGATCGGCTATGTCGTGCCGAACCTGCCCATTCCGAACGCGGTCCTGATTCTGTTTTTCCTGGCGGTGGCGAGTTCGATCACGCTCAATCGCACGGCGCTTGGGCGCTACACCTTCGCGCTCGGCAGCAACGAAGAAGCCGTGCGCCTGTCCGGCGTCAATGTCGATCGCTGGAAGATCGCGATTTACGGGCTGAGCGGAGCGATCTGCGGCGTCGCCGGGCTGCTGATCGCGTCGCGCCTGAATTCGGCCCAGCCGGCGCTCGGCCAGGGTTACGAACTCGAAGCGATTGCCGCCGTGGTGATCGGCGGCACGTCCCTCAGCGGCGGCTCGGGCACGATTCTCGGCACGATCATCGGCGCGTTCATCATGAGCGTGCTGACCAACGGCCTGCGTATCATGTCCGTCGCTCAGGAATGGCAGATCGTGGTGACGGGTCTCATCATCATTCTCGCGGTCTACGCCGACATTCTGCGGCGCAGAAGGGGCTGACGCCGCGCCGACACCACCAAAACGGGGAGCGCCACAAGGTTTCCCAACGACTGAAGGTTGCTGGTCCACCTTAGGAGGAGAAAATCCATGTTGAATAAAAGAATACTCGGTGTCGTGGTCGGCCTGGGCGCACTCGTTGGCGGGGCGAATCTCGCGTATGCGGATGAGGCGTACATCCCGCTCATTTCGAAGGGCTTCCAGCATCAGTTCTGGCAGGCCGTCAAAGCCGGCGCCGAGCAATCGGCGAAGGAACACAGCGTGAGGATCACGTTCGAGGGGCCCGAAACCGAGGCGATGGTCGACAAGCAGATCGACATGCTGTCGGCTGCGCTCGCCAAGAAGCCGCAGGCGCTCGGCATCGCCGCGCTCGACAGCAAGGCGGCGATCCCGCTTCTGAAGCGGGCGCAGGCCGCCAAGATGCCGGTCATCGCGTTCGACTCCGGCGTGGACAGCGACATTCCGCTGACCACCTGCTCGACCGACAACCTTGCCGCCGCCGCGCTCGCCGCCGACAAGATGGCCGAGGCGATCGGCAATTCCGGCGAAGTCGGCGTGATCGTTCACGACCAGACCAGCCGCACCGGCATTGATCGCCGCGACGGCTTCGTGAACCAGATGAAGGCGAAGCATCCGAACGTGAAGATCGTCTCCATCCAGTATGGCGGCGGCGACCATCTGAAGTCAGCGGAAATCGCCAAGGCGATGATTCAGGCCAATCCAAACCTGAAGGGCATTTTCGGCGCCAATGAAGGCTCGGCGGAAGGCGCGGCGATCGGCGTCAGGGAATCGGGCAAGAAACTCGTGCTGATCGGCTTCGACTCCGGCAAGGAACAGAAAGCGGACATCACGTCCGGTCTGATGCTCGGCGCGATCACGCAGAATCCGGTCGGCATCGGCAAGTGCGTGGTCGACTCGGCGGTGACGGCGTTGAAGGGCGGCAAGCTGCCCACGAAAATCGACACGGGCTTCTTCTGGTACGACAAGACCAACATGACCGATCCGAAGATCGCCGCCGTGCTCTACGATTGACCATCGCCGTGCCTATGTGATGAAAGAAGAGGGGCGCGTAGCGCTTCCTCTTCTTTTCATTGGCGACTCGCGGCGACACAGGCGGATATGGGCCAACACAGCCCGCCATTTCAGTTGCAACGCAACAAACCGGTCCGCCTTCGCTGCCAGGCGGAAGTCGATCGCTGCCGACCAGGAGCGTGTTCAGATGACCACGATCACCAGGCTGTCCGTGCGGGACATCCGCTTTCCGACCTCGCGTTCACTCGATGGCTCCGATGCAATGAACGCCGCGCCGGACTACTCCGCGACCTACGTGACGCTCGAAACGGATGCGCCCGACGCACTCACGGGCCACGGCCTTACCTTCACGATCGGGCGGGGCAACGAGATCTGCGTGAGCGCGGCCCACGCGCTGGCCCCGCTGGTGGTCGGCAAGACGCTCGAGGACATCGCCGCGAACATGGGCGCGTTCTGGCGCGCGCTGACATCCGACAGCCAGTTGCGCTGGATCGGCCCGGACAAGGGCGCGATTCATCTGGCGACGGCGGCTGTCGTGAATGCGGTGTGGGACCTGTGGGCCAAAGCAGAAGGCAAGCCGGTCTGGCAGCTGCTGGTCGACATGAGCCCGGAAGAACTCGTGCGGTGTCTCGACTTCCGCTACGTGACCGACGCGATCACGCCGCATGAAGCGATTGCGCTGCTGCACCGTCACGCGAAGACCCGCGGCGAACGCGAAAAGGACATGCGCGCACACGGCTATCCGGCGTACACGACATCGGCAGGCTGGCTCGGCTACGACGACGACAAGATCCGCCGGCTCGCGCGTGAAGGCGTCGCGCAGGGTTGGACGCATTTCAAGCAGAAGGTGGGCGGCAACCTCGAAGAAGACATGCGGCGCGCGCGCATCCTGCGCGAAGAAATCGGCGCGGACCGCAAGCTGATGATGGACGCGAACCAGGTGTGGGATGTCGATGAAGCGGTGGCGAACATGCGGCGTCTTGCGGAGTTCGATCCGTGGTGGATCGAGGAACCCACTAGCCCGGACGACATCCTCGGGCATGCGGCTATCCGCCAGCGCCTGCGGCCGATCGGCGTGGCGACCGGCGAGCATTGCCACAACCGCGTGATGTTCAAGCAACTGCTGCAGGCGCAGGCGATCGACTTCTGCCAGGTGGATAGCTGCCGCCTCGGCGGTCTGAACGAAGTGATCGTCGTGCTGCTGATGGCGGCGAAGTTCGGCGTGCCGGTGTGTCCGCATGCGGGCGGCGTCGGGTTGTGCGAGTACGTGCAGCACATTTCGCTATTCGACTACATCTGCGTGTCGGCTTCGCTGGAAAACCGCGTGCTCGAATACGTGGATCATCTGCATGAGCACTTCGTCGATCCGGTCGTGATTCGCAACGGCCGTTATATGCCGCCGGAGCGTCCGGGTTACAGCATCGAAATGCATGCGGCCTCGCTCGACCAGCACAGCTTTCCCGATGGGCCGGTCTGGCGGGTCTGAGAGCGCATGCGCCGGGCCGCGGGTTCGCGACCCGCGGCGCGCCTTTCGCGTTCAGCCGCGCAGCGTCACGACGACGTGGGATCGAATGAACCGCGTCGGCCGCGCACGCGAACGTTTGGTTGCTCTTCGTGAGATGTGTCGCCGGCTTTTGCGGCCGCGAACGCCTGATGGAAAAACGTTTCGCACAACGCCGCAACCTGCTGCCGCGCCACGCGGTTCAACACTTCGTGATCCATGTTCGGGATCACCATCGCGCGGGCGTGCGCCAGCTTGTTGAGGCGGCGTCCGCCCGGGCCGAAGTGCATGCGCAACTCGTCCAGCCCGCGATCCAGGGGGCTGAATAGCAGCTGGACACGCACGCCCCGCGCGTCGAGATCTTTCATTCGCCGCCGGGCGCGGGAGCCTCGATTCCCAGCGTTGCCGTTTGCGTCTCCGGCCAAAGCCGCGGCGTTGCTGACGAAAGCGTCCATCGCATAGCGCGACAGCGTGCGCAACACCGGCCGCAAGCCGACCTCACCGCGCAGCACCTGCGCCCATTTGCGCACGCGCAGCATCGCCCGGAAGTGGGCGCGCGTCGAGCCCGAGCCAATCTTGAGCGCGTCGCACATCCTGAAGTCCACCGGAAACTCGAAGCGCTGAAGGTTGACCAGCAGCATCGCCGAAACGGAGGGATTTTTCTCGGCGACTTGAAGGCTCAGATACGCGCCCGAGCAAATGCCGAACACGGCGACGCGCGGATGCCCTCTGTCGACAGCCCAATCGACGGCCAGCGACGTATCGTCGGCGAGCTGCTCGTAACTGAGCAGGGACGGGTTGACCACCGTGTGGGCGTGGGGGCTGTCGCCGATGCCATGCGGGTCGACTCGCAGTGAGGCGATGCCGGCGCGCGCCAGCGAGCGGGCGAGTTCGACGTTAAAGCGCCCGTCGCCGACATGGTGCGTCGTCCCCGTATTGGCGATGACGACCAGCGGCGCGCGCTCGCGACGGCCCCCCGGTTCGCACAGGAATCCGAACAAACGTCCGTCGGCAAGCTGCACCGGTGTTTCGACAACGCCGCTCGAATCGCTCAAATCGGATGGCCGTCTCGACGGGAAAGGGAGAATCGCCGCGTCGGATGCAGCACGGGGCAACGGCGCGGATGATTCCGCAAACTCGCGGGCGAACCATGCTTCGACGGAACCGAGCGTTGCCTGCGGCAGCGTTGCCATCCACGCTGGCTGCAGCGCCAGCGCGTATTCGGGGAACGGCAACGAATCGACCTGAGCACCCAGCTTGCCATACACGTCCGCCAACTCGTGACTCGCCCCCTGACCGGCCGTGTGCACGATCAACAGTTTGGCCGCCGGTGGCGTGCTGGCCCGGCGCAAGTCATGTTTCGCAATCTCGTCGATGGCGGCGCGGCTGAAGCGATGTCCGAGCACGTCGAACGCATCGGCGGGCGCTACGTCGTTGCGCACGTCGTGAGCAACCTTGTCCAGCCACGTGCGGTGTAGCGCGGTCATTTCACGCACGAACTGCCGCCCGCCGACAACCGGCGCGATCAGCCCCACGGCATCCACCGACGCCGCCCGCGCGGCCTGCGCGGCCACCATCGCGCCGAAGCGGAAGCCGACCAGCGCGACACGCTCGACGCCTGTCGCATGCTTGAGAAAACTCACGGCCTCGACGGCTTCGTCCACCCAGCGGCTCGGTTCGACGAGCCCGCCGATATCGATCGAGTCGCCGGTGCCGGCATAGTCGAATCTCAGTACTGCGAAGCCCCGCGCCGCGAGGCGGTCGGTCAGCGATCGCAAGGTCTGATGCAGCCACAGCGCTTCATGTCCGAGTGGACCGCAGAGCACGATGCCTGACCGGCCATTTTCGCCGGCGGCTGGAAGCGGCTCGTAAAGCCAACCGAAATGGCCGCCGAAATCGACGGGGTGCATTTTGTAGTTCGGCGTATTCGTCTCGTTCTCCTCGCTGCGGCTCACACTCGCCGCCTCGGAGAACCTTTCCGGTGCCTGTGTCATGTTGTCTTTTTGGACATCGCGTGTGGGCCTATTAGGCGATACCCCCAAGTCGACTGTCCGTGCGCTTGCGCACATGGCGGCGAGTGACATTTACCAGCCTCTGGCCGGCTTGAACGCGGCTGGTTGATGGAGGTTGACGGCTTGCTCAATGGAACCTGGTATTTGGGTTAGAAGCATCTATTTGAGCGCCGGGTCAACTGCTTCGTACTGCACTTCGCGAAGCGGGGTCGCCGCCGTGAGACAGACGTCTTACTGCGGTGCTCGGGGCAGTTGTCCGAAGCGGTCCAACAGAACACCGACAATACGCGTGGCGCCAGGGAACTCGCATTGGACTCGACGGGCGTCGCGGATACGGGCAGTGACGTCGTCGAGGCGATGGTCGTCACCGTCGAGCGCATCCACGGCAACTCACGCGAGATGCGCGTAAAGTTTCTCGCCTCTTCGCCTCTTCGCCTCTTCGCCTCTTCGCCTCTTCGCCTCTTCGCCTCTTCGCCTCTTCGCCAACGAGCCGGATTGGCGTGTTTCGCATAGGGTCGCAAATAAAATTCAAAGCGAAAATGCTGCGCGTATTACCGTCAATAACAGCGATAGACAAAACAATAAGCATAATTAAGCGACTGCGATTCTTAATTACGCCGTTTCAAGCATTCGCATTGCCAACTCGAGTACGCATGGCAAACGTTTGCGCGGGTTAATTTACGCGAAAATAGTCGATTCAGCATATCTGGGCGCCGCGCGCTGCCCAAGCGCCGCGGCCCACTCGGCACAAGGCTTCGGAGAGCGGACCAAGGAAAGATCGCGCGATGCACTTGCAGTTGACACAATACTTTTGTAGCGCTAATTCATTAGTACTTTTCAGCGTTTGCTGCAGAAAATAAGGAAAAGAAAACCTGTCGCTAAAGCGCCAAAAAATATGGTCAGACATAGCAAAAATTTCTTTCCAAAATTGAGACACCTAGTCAATAATGCCCGTAAGAGACAGGTACGATCTCGTCGCTGTCGAGCTTCGATAAGTACCGCAAACTCAAGCAATAGAAAGATCGAAAAGAGATTCAGACCAATCCATAGATGAAGGAACCGTCGCGCACGTGACCGGCGTGCGCCGTCTGCCGACCAGCATTCACAATATTCGCGAGCCGATGTGCGACGGGGTGCGCATTGGTTTGCCAACGACGCCGAGCACACAATGTGGGCGCACCTTCATGTGCCGCCCTGCCTACTTGCGTGTGAGCGGCGCCGACGTCGGGACGTAGCGCGTCCTTACTGCATCAAACCTATCCCCGCCTTTTTGTTGCACCTGAATCGAGTCAGGGGCGTGCCGCTTGACGCCTTGTCAAAACGTATTTCGAGTTCTCTTTATCTCGGGGAAGTTCATGTCCAATAGTTTGCAGAAATGGGTTGGCCGCAATCGGCCGCCGCGCGTCCAGATCACGTACGACGTCGAGCTCGGCGGCGCTATCGAAAAGCGTGAGTTGCCGATGGTAGTCGGTCTGCTGGCGGATCTGTCCGGCCAGCCGGCTACGCCGCTGCCCAAGCTGAAAGAGCGCCGTTTTGTCGAAATCGATCGCGACAACTTCGACGAGATCATGAGCAAGATCGCGCCGCGTCTCGATCTGTCGGTGCCGGATACGCTCAAGGGCGAAGGCAATCTGAAGGTCGAGCTGAAGTTCGAACAGTTCTCGGACTTTCACCCGGAGAGCCTCGTGCGTCAGGTGCCGCGTCTCGCGAAGCTGCTCGAAGCGCGTCAGCAACTGCGCGACCTGCTCGCGAAGCTCGACGGCAATGACGAACTGGACTCGATGCTCGAGCGCATCGTGCAGAACTCGGAAGAGCTGAAGAAGCTGCAAAGCCAGGCCCACGCCGGCGATGCGGCCTCCGCACAGCAAGCTGGCGAAGCCGTAGCAGCGCCCGCGACGGAAGACACGCCGTCCGCGTGACGGCCCCATTTCAGCGTCACTGACGCGACACTTCTCCTCAGGATTGATCCAGATGGAAACGAATACCTCCGCCGAAGCCGTGGGCGCTCGTGCGACCACGCAGGAAGGTGAACTGAGTCTCCTCGAACAAATCGTTCAGGAAGGCAACATGGCGGTCGAACCGTCGCAGGGCACCTACGCCAAGAAGCTGATCGGCCAGCTCGCATCGCAGATTCTCGACGAGGGCATGCGCACCAGCCCGGACAAGAGCGTGGTGGCGATGATCAACGAACGCGTCGCCGAAATCGACCGTCTGTTGACCGACCAGCTCAACGCGATCATGCACGACAGCGCGTTTCAGGCGCTGGAAGCGTCGTGGCACGGTCTGCACGACATGGTATATGGCACCGAGACCGGCACGAACCTGAAGCTGCGGCTCCTGAACGTCACGAAGAAGGAACTGCACAAGGACCTCGAGACGGCTGTCGATCACGACATGAGCGTGCTGTTCAAGAAGATCTACGAAGAAGAGTACGGCACGTTCGGCGGCCATCCGTTCTCGCTGCTGGTCGGCGACTACTCGTTTGGCCGTCATCCGCAGGACATGGCTTTGCTCGAACGCGTCTCGCGCGTGGCGGCCGCCGCTCATGCGCCGTTCATCGCTGCTGCCGCGCCGAGCCTGTTCGACCTGAAGTCGTTCACCGAACTGGGCGTGGCGCGCGATCTGTCGAAGACCTTCGAAAGCGCTGAACTGGCCGCATGGCGCAGCTTCCGCGAGTCGGAAGATTCGCGCTACGTGTCGCTGGTGCTGCCGAGCTACGCGGCGCGTCTGCCGTACGGCGCGAAGACCAACCCGGTCGAGTCGTTCGGCTTCGAAGAGGATGTCGACGGCACCGATCACGGCAAGTACCTGTGGGCCAATTCGGCGTATCAGCTCGGTCTGCGCATTACGGACGCCTACGCGAAATACAGCTGGGCAACCGCGATTCGCGGCGTGGAAGGCGGCGGCAAGGTCGACGGCATCGCGGCCCATGCGTACAAGACGAACGAAGGCGACGTCACGCTGAAGTGCCCGACCGAAGTGACGATCACCGATCGTCGCGAGAAGGAACTGAGCGACCTCGGCTTCATCGCGCTGGTCAACTCGAAGGGCTCGAACGTGGCGACGTTCTTCGGCGGCCAGACGGTCAACAAGCCGAAGCTCTACAACAAGGACGAAGCCAACGCCAACGCGCAACTGTCGGCGCGTCTGCCGTTCGTGCTGGCCGCGTCGCGTTTCGCGCATTACATCAAGGTGATCATGCGCGACAAGGTGGGCAGCTTCCAGACCCGCGCCGACGTCGAGAACTATCTGAACAACTGGATTGCCGGGTACGTGCTGATCAATGCGTCGGCCTCGCATGAACAGAAAGCGCGCTATCCGCTGGGCCAGGCTCGCGTGGACGTGACCGAAGTGCCGGGCAAGCCGGGCGCTTATCGCGCAACCTGCTTCCTGAAGCCGCACTTCCAGATGGAAGAGCTCACGGCGTCGATCCGTCTCGTCGCGGATCTGCCGGGCGCGGCTGCCTGATAGCGGGCTGCTGGCGCAGCCGGCAAACATGTGACGCGTGACGTGCGGCAAGGCCGCGCGTCACGCCGATTTCATCTACTTTTCGAGTCAGGCAAGTCATGGATACCATCATCCTGCAGTTCAAGGAAATCAAGGGCAATACGCTGATCGACGGCTTCAAGGAAGGCATTCAGATCATGTCGTTCTCGCACAGCGTCAACATGCCGATGAACTTCGATACGGCGAACACCGAGCGTACGCTGGGTCGCCCGTCGTTCAGCGAATTCTCTCTGACGAAGATGACCGATCAGGCGACGCCCGCGCTGTACGCGGCCTGCACGGCCGGCACCAAGCTCGGCGACGCGACGATCTCGATCGGCCGTAATGAAGGCGGCAAGTTCATGCTGCAAATGAAGTACGTGATGTCGAACGCGATGATCGCGAACATTGCGACGAGCGGCGGCGGTTCGGACATGATGGATTCGTTCTCCATCAACTTCTCCGGGATCACGTCGCAATACACGCAGCAGAACCCGGACTCGACGCTGGCAGGCACGGCGCCGTTCGGCTGGGATCTGAGCACCAACAAGACTCTGACGCCCGCGGCGTAATTCATCGCTGCCCGCCGCGCGGCGGGCAGCAGTCGTTCTGTCAGGCTTCAACCGGTGTTGCGTATGTCGGCTACCGCCAACGGCTATCCCCTTCCTTTGTTCGAGCGTCTGGTCGAAGACGCCGATGCATGGCTGCAAGGTGAGGACGCGCTTCGACAATCCGTCGCGCGTGAATTGTCACGCCTGCTCAATGCGCGTTCGAGTCTCTCCATGGATGCGTTCGCACGCAGCGATGGCACCGTGCTGGATTACGGCCTGCCCGATTTCTCCGATCTGTCGCTGCGCTCGGCGCCCGACCGCGAGGCGATCGTCGCCGCGGTGCGCCGTGCGATCGCGCTTTTCGAGCCGCGTCTTACCGACGTGAAGGTGGCCTTCACGTTCGCATCCGGCAACGAACAGCATGCGGTGCTCGCGATCGACGGCACCATGCGGGTGAACCAGTCGGTCGAACACGTGTTCTTCGAATTGCAGACCCACAGTCGTGGCGCCGCCGACGCGCGCTGGACGGACGCCCACTGACATGGCTGCGGAAGACATTCTCCAGTACTACAAGCGCGAGCTTTCCTATCTGCGCACGCAAGGCGCGGACTTCGCGCAGCGCTATCCGAAAGTGGCGTCGCGCCTCGCGCTGCACGGCACGGAGTCGCTCGACCCGCACACGGAGCGGCTGATCGAGGCGACCGCGTTTCTCGCGGCGCGCGTGCATCGCGACCTCGACCAGGCGGCGCCGCAAATCGCCTCCGCGTTGCTCGATAACGTGTGCCCGACGCTGGTCCAGACGATTCCGTCGATGACCGTCGCGCAGTTCGACCTCGACCTCACGCAAGGCAAAGTCACGGCGGGCTTTCGCGTGCCGCGCCACACGGGGCTCGCCGCACTCACCGAAGCGGGCGAGTCGTGCCGTTTTCGCACCGCATGGGACACCGTGCTGTGGCCCGTCAAGATCAGCAACGCTACGTTCGGCGACGACGCGACGCTGCGCCTCACGCTCGAGTGCGAAGCCGGCGTCGATTTCTCCGAACTCGAACTCAAGCAATTGCGCTTGCATCTGCATGGCGACTGGGTCGTGACGATGCCGCTGTACGAATTACTGGTGGCGGGCGTCACGGGCGTATCGGTGCGTCCCGCGCAAGGGGCGGCGTCGATGCTGTCGCCTTCGGCGTGGCGCGAAGTGGGCTATGCGCCCGAAGACAGCGTGTTGCCGCAGCCGTCGCACGCGCATCCGGCCTACAGTCTGATGCAGGAATACTTTGCGTTTCCGCGCAAGTTTCATTTCTTCGACCTGCACGTGCCGGCCGGCCGCCTCGGCACGGGCCGCAGCTGCGAAATCGTGCTGCACCTGGACCGCGCGCCGCGTGGCCTCGGCATGCTCGGGCCGCAGCACTTCAGGCTCGGCTGCACGCCGATCGTCAATCTGTTCGCGCAGACGAGCGAGCCGATCGTGATCGACAGGCGTCACTATGAATACCGCCTGGTCGCCGATCAGAAGCGCGAGGCGATCACCGAAATCCATTCGATCCTGTCGGTGATCGCATCCGATCCCGCGCAGGATCGCGCGACCACGCTGCCGTGCTTCACCGCCGCCGATCGCGTTGGCAACTCACAGGACCCGCAGGCGGCGGCCAACCCGATGTTCTGGTCGGTGCGCCGCGAGCAGAGCGTGCGCAGCAATGCGCCGGGCGTCGACATGTATCTGGGCTTCGTCGATGCGAGCAACGTGGCGGGGCAGCCGGACGTGCCGGTGGTCTACGCGAACGTGCTGTGCACCAACCGGCGGCTCGCGGAACACGTGCCGGTGGGCGCGCGCATGCTGGTCGAGCGGGTCTCGCAGAATGCGCGCGTGCGCTGCCTGTACGAGCCGACTTCGCAACGCAATCCGCCGCTCGACAGCTCGACGCTGTGGCGGCTCGTGTCGCTGCTGACGCGCAACTACCACTCGCTGGTGGGCGGCGCGACCGGCCGTCGCGAGCTGCAGGAGATGCTGCGGCTGTTCGCATCCGACGGCCCGCGCGAAGAAGAGCAGATTCGCGGCATCCGCAGCATCGATGCGCGCAATGTGACCGCGCACGTCGGCAGCGATGCATGGCGCGGCTATTGCCGCGGTACGGAAGTGAGCATCGAGTTCGACGCCGATACGTTCGTGGGCGGCTCGCCGCTGCTGATGGGCGCCGTGCTCGCGCGCTTCTTTGCGATGTACACGTCGGTCAATTCCTTCGTGCGGCTGGTGGTGCGCCGTGGAGACGAGATATGGAAGCAATGGGAGCCGATGACCGGTTGCCAGCAGACGCTTTGATCGCCCGTCTCATTGCGCAGCCGCACGGCTTCGATCTGTTTCAGGCGATCCATCTGCTCGAACGCGCGCAGCCGTGGGCGCGCGCGCTCGGCTATGGCGACGGCACGAACGAGGCCGTGCGTCTGAAGGGGTTCGTGTCGCTGGCGTTCGAAGCCAGCGATATCCGCAGCGTGCAGCGTCATCCGCTGGATGGGGTGCGCGCGCGGTCCGATGAAGCCGAAGCCGATGACGACCTGGCGAATGACGCGCCGCTGGCGAGCGACGTCGAGGCCGACGCCAGTGTCGCCGCGGATGCCGACGCAAACGCCGCTGCCTCGCCCGCGCAACTGCCACGCGAAACCTACACGCTGACCACGCCGGTCATGTCGCTCGCTGGCGCGAGCGGCCCGTTGCCGATGCCGTTCACGGAGATGGTGCTCAACCGTCGCGCCGCTCGCGAGACGGCGATGGCCGATCTGCTCGACATCTTCAATCACCGTTTTCTGTCGTTCCTGTATCGCAGCCGGCAGAAATATGCGCTGGGTTTGCACGGTCGCGCGGCGGACGGCGCGGCGCTGACCGCCTGTCTCGACGCGTTGGGCAACCTCGGCCTGCATGCGGCGCCGCGCGGTCCGGGCGGCGCGCGCCTGTGGCTGCGTCACGCCGGCCTGCTCGGCGGCGCGCCGCGTTCGATGACGGGGCTGCTGGCGCTTCTGTCCGACCGGCTCCGCGTGAAGGTGCAGGGGGCGCAGTTCGTCGGCGGCTGGCGCAGCGTCGATGCCGCGGATTCGTTGCGCCTGTCCGGAGGCGGCATGCGCGGTTCGAGTAGTGCGCGTGGCTCACGTGGCTCGTGCCTCGGCGGCCTCGCCGTGCTCGGGCGGCGAACGTGGGATCAGTCGGCGGGCGTGCGCATCGAGTTTCTCGACCTGTCCGACGCGACGTTCGCCGCGTTGCTGCCGGGCGGCGACGCGCACGAACTGGCGGCGTGGCTGGTGCGCAGCTATCTGCAACAGGATCACGACGTGTTCTTCGTGCTGCACCGGCAGCGGCCGGTGCTGGGCAGTGCGCTCGGCGGCAACGCGGCGGCGCGGCTCGGCTGGACTTCGTGGGTCGGGACCGGGCTCGGTGGCGGCGCGCGCGGCGACGCGCCACGCACGTCACGGACCTCAAGCGTGTCACAAGTGGCCCAACCCACACCGGTCAGGCTCAAGATGCGCGCCGTGACGGCCGTAAATACATAAGCCGCGGCAACGCCTTTTGGCGATGCCGCTGGCATACGAGACGATATGGATATCGACATTCGAACACTGCTGAGCCGGCTCAATCCGGTATGCAAGCTGGCGATGGAGCAAGCGGCGCAACTGTGCGTGCGCCATACGCATTACAACGTGGACATCGAGCATCTGCTGCTGCAGCTGGTCGAGTCGGACGCGCCGGATCTAAAGTCGATCATCGAACACTTCGACGTCCGCGAGGCGGACCTGACCGCGCAGTTGCAGAAGGCGGTCGACCAGTTCAAGCGCGGCAACGGCCGCACGCCCGCGCTGTCGCCGAACTTTTCGTCGCTGTTCCAGGAAGCGTGGCTGCTCAGCTCGATGCTGCTCGGCGAACAGCAGATCCGTTCGGGCACGCTGGTGCTGGCGCTGCTCGAAGTCGACAGTCTGCGCGGCATGCTGCTGGATTCCGCGCCCGCGTTGCTGAAGATCCCGCGCGCGAGTCTGCGCGACGTGCTGCCGACGTTGCTGGCCGGGTCGGCGGAAAGTAGCGGCACGGGCACGGGCACGGGCGCAGCGGCGGC
The DNA here is from genome assembly GCF_008369935.1 of Paraburkholderia panacisoli. GTDB lineage: Bacteria > Pseudomonadota > Gammaproteobacteria > Burkholderiales > Burkholderiaceae > Paraburkholderia > Paraburkholderia panacisoli. The sequence continues at coordinate 24,983 of NZ_VTUZ01000052.1, forward strand.
GAGAGCTGCAAGCGGTGCAGGTCCGCAGCCGGCGATGCCGTCGCCGGAAGCGAACGGCGGGCGCGCGTCCGCCCTGGCACAGTACACGATCGATCTGACCGCGCAGGCGCGCGAAGGCTCGATCGACCCGATCTATGGCCGCGACGCCGAAATCCGCCAACTGATCGACGTGCTGCTGCGCCGTCGCCAGAACAATCCGATCCTGACCGGCGAAGCGGGGGTCGGCAAGACCGCGGTCGTCGAAGGCTTCGCGCAGCGCATCGTGCTCGGCCAGGTGCCTCCGGCGCTGGCCAACGTGTCGGTGCGTTCGCTGGACCTCGCGTTGCTCCAGGCCGGCGCCGGGGTGAAAGGCGAGTTCGAGAACCGCCTCAAATCGGTGATCGCCGAAGTGAAGGCGTCGCCGGTGCCGGTGATCCTCTTCATCGACGAAGCGCATCAGCTGATCGGCGCGGGCGGCAGCGAAGGCCAGGGCGACGCGGCGAACCTGCTGAAGCCGGCGCTCGCGCGCGGCGAATTGCGCACCATCGCCGCGACGACCTGGGCCGAATACAAGAAGTACGTCGAGCGCGATCCGGCGCTTGCGCGGCGCTTCCAGGTGGTCAAGGTCGAAGAGCCGTCCGAGGCGGTGGCGATCGAAATGCTGCGCGGCATGGTGCCGAAGCTCTCCGCGCATCACGGCGTGGAGATTCTCGACGAGGCCGTGCGCGACGCGGTCAAGCTGTCGCAGCGCTATATCTCGGGGCGCCAGTTGCCGGACAAGGCGATCAGCGTGCTCGACACGGCATGCGCGCGCGTCGCCATCGGCCAGAACGGTGTGCCTGAGGAGATCGAGGCGCTGGGCCGCGCGATCGACGCCGCCGAAAGCCAGTTGCGCATTCTGCGCCACGAAGCGGCGACGGGCGCCGAGCGCGCCGATGCGATCGCGTCGCTCGCGCGCCAGCTCGAAGAACAGCGCGCCCAGCATGCGCGCCTGACCGACAAGCTCGGCACCGAACGGCACGCGGTGGGCGAGATTCTCGCGTGGCGCCGCAAGATTGCGCAGCACGTCGCGGGCATCGGCCAATCGATCGATGACGAAGACAGCGCGTCGCTCGCGGCCAATCTCAGCCGCCTCGAAAAGGGTCTCGAAGCGGTGCGCAGCGACGAGCCGATGGTGCCGGTCTGCGTCGATTCGGAGATGGTCGCGAAAGTGATTTCCGGCTGGACCGGCATCCCGGTCGGCAGCATGCTCGCCGACGAATTGCACACGGTGCTGTATCTGCACGAGAAGCTCGCGGAGCGCGTGGTCGGTCAGGACGAGGCGCTCGACGCGATCGCGCGGCGCGTGCGCACGTTCCGCGCCGATCTCGACGATCCGGGCAAGCCGGTGGGCGTGTTCCTGCTGATCGGCCCGAGCGGCGTCGGCAAGACCGAGACCGCCGCCGCGCTGGCCGACATGCTGTACGGCGGCGAGCGCAACATGATCACCGTGAACATGTCCGAGTTTCAGGAAGCGCACAGCGTGTCGGGGCTGAAGGGCGCGCCGCCGGGCTATGTCGGTTATGGACGTGGCGGCGTGCTGACCGAGGCCGTCCGGCGCCGTCCGTATAGCGTCGTGCTGCTCGACGAGATGGAGAAGGCGCATCCGGACGTACTGGAGCTGTTCTTCCAGGTGTTCGACAAAGGCGTGATGGAAGACGGCGAAGGCGTGCCGATCGACTTCCGCAACACGCTGATCCTGTTGACTTCGAACGCGGCGCAAGACGTCATCACCGAAGCCAGCCAGGGCGGGCGCCGTCCGCCGCCGGCGGAGTTGATCGAGCGGCTGCGTCCGGCGCTGCTCAAACAATTCAGCCCGGCGTTCCTCGGCCGCCTCGTGCTGGTGCCGTACTACCACCTCGGCGATGCGCAGATCACGTCGATCGTGAACCTGAAGCTCGCGCGGCTCGCCGCTCGCTTCGAGCGCAACCATCACGCGCCGCTCACCTGGGACGACGCCTTCGCGCGCACCATCACCGAGCGCTGCAAGGAAGTGGACAGCGGCGCGCGCAATGTCGACCACATCCTCACCCAATCGGTATTGCCGGAGCTTGCGCGCGAAGTGCTGGAACGCATCTCGGTCGCGGAGCCCTTCGGCGGCGTGCAGCTGGGTCTCGACACGGCGGGTGGCATCACCTTCCGCTTTGCGCCGCGCGAGGACCAGTAACGTGCTGACGACGCAAACCGGCTGCCTGCTATCGATCACCACGCCGTTCGGCGCCGACGTGCTATTGCTCGAAGGTTTCGGCGGCAGTGAGGCGATCTCGGCGCCGTTTCGCTTCGACCTGCGCATGCGCTCGACCAATATCGCGCTCGATCCGCAGACCATCATCGGCAAGAGCGCGACGGTGAAGCTGGCCGGGCCGTCGTCGGCCGAGCCGCGTTTTTTCAACGGCATCGTCACGCGCTTTGCGCAAGTCGGCGCGAGTGCGCAATACGGCTACTACTCGGCGGAACTCGCGCCGCGTCTGTGGCTGCTGTCGCTCGGCCGCGACCGCGCGATCTATCAGAACCTGAGCGCGCTCGACATCGTCAAGCAGGTGCTGGCCGCGTTCGGCGTCGTGATCGACGCGCGCGTGAGCGGCAGCTATGCGGTGCGCGAATACTGCGTGCAATACGACGAAAGCGCGCTGCAATTCATCTCGCGGTTGATGGAAGAGGAAGGCATCTTCTACTTCTTCACGTTCGCCGACGGCGCCCACACGATGGTGCTCGCCGACAGCCCATCGGCGCATCAGCCCGGCGCGTGTCCGACGCTGCGCTTTTCCGGCGACTCGGTCGCGCATCCGGCGAGCGAGCGCGTGAGCCGCTTCGAAATGTCGACGGGACTGGTCGCGGCCGAATACGTGGTCGCCGATTACGACTACAAGACGGCCAGCACGTCCAACGCGACATCGACGGCGCAAACGCACGGCGCGACCGGCGTGCGCTACGCGTTTCCCGGACGTTATCCGAGCGCCTCGGACGGCGCGCGCGCCGCCGCGCTGCAACTCGCCGCGCAGCAGATGGACCAGCAGACCGGCCATGCCGCGAGCGTGTGCTTCGCGCTGACGGCGGGCAGCCAGGTGAGTCTCGCCGGGCATGCGAATGCGGGCTTCAACGTCGCGTACGTAGTGCGCAAAGTCGAGCATCGCGCGACCAATGATCAATACGACAACGACTTCGACGTGTTCCCCGCGCAGGTCGCGTTCCGTCCGCCGCGCGTCACCGCGCGCCCCATCGTAGCGGGCACGCATACGGCGGTGGTCACCGGGTCGTCGGGCGAAGAGATCTGGACGGATTCGCTCGGCCGCATCAAGGTGAAATTCCATTGGGACCGCACGAGCGCCGCTGACGAAAACAGTTCGTGCTGGGTGCGCGTCGCGCAGGCGTCGGCGGGAGCGGGATGGGGCCATCTGTTCCTGCCGCGCGTCGGCCAGGAAGTGGTGGTCAGTTACGTGGACGGCGACCCGGACCGGCCGCTCGTCACCGGCAGCGTCTACAACGGGCAGATGTCGCCGCCGGTCAGCCTGCCGGGCTCGCAGACCCAGAGCGTGATGCGCTCGCGTTCGTCGAAAGGCGGCGCGGCGGGCAACGAAATCCGCATGGAAGACAAGCTCAACAGCGAAGAGCTGTATGTGCACGCGCAGAAGGACATGAACGTCGCGATCGAAAACGCGCTGACGACCACCGTGATCGCGGGCGACGAAACGCATGTGGTCAAAGCGGGCAACCGCACGCTGACGGTCTCGACCGGCAACGAGACGCATACGGTGAAAGGCACCCGCTCCGTCGACGTGACGGGCGACGAGACCCATACCAGCCATGCCGCGTTCAGTCACACCACGACCGGCAACTACACGTTGAAGGTCAGCGGCAATCTGGTGATCGACGTGAGCGGCTCGATCAGCTTCAAGGCGGGCACGTCGCTGTCGAGCCAGGCGGGTACGACGCTCGGCAACAAGGCCGGCACGACGCTGACGAACGAAGGTCTGGAGGTGCAGAGCAAAGCGTCGGCGACGCAGACCGTGGACGGCGGCGGGATGCTCACCCTCAAGGGTGGGCTGATCAAGCTGAACTGAGCGAACCGACCATGACCGATCTCCTGAACCCCACGCCGATTGCCGCCGCGCTTCATGCCGATGGCGCGAGCGCGGCTGCGCGCGTCGAAGAGTTCGACGCGGCCGGTCAATGCGTCGCGCGCACGTCGCTGCGCGATGGCGTGCCGCACGGCGAGACGGTGCGCTACGGCGCGGGCGGCGTGCGTGTGCTGCAAGCGAACTACGTCGCGGGCAAGTTGTGCGGACCGTTGCGCGCGTTCGACGCAAGCGGCGCGCTGGTGCAGGAGTCCGTCTACGAAGCCGACCTGCTTCACGGCCCGACCACGCTGTACCAGAACGGGCGGCTCGCCGCGCGCCGGCAGTATGCGCTGGGTGTGCTGCAAGGCGAGAGCGTGACGTACGCGCCGTCGGGTCTGGTGACTTCGCGGCAGTTCTACGAAGCCGGCAAGCTCTCGCGCGAATCGGTGTTCCTGCATGAGGGCGTGGTCGTGCGCCGGGCGAACTATCGCAACGGCATGCTCGAAGGCGAGACGCGCGATTACGCCGCCGATGGCTCGCTCGTGCAGAGCGCGTCGTATCAGCGCGATCTGCTGCACGGCACGGTGCGCCGTTTCGCACCGGACGGCCGGGTCAGCGCCGAGCGCCGCTACGCGAACGGCAAGCCGCTCGGCGCGTGGCAAAGCCCGCTCGCTGCCGCGCCGCAAGCCGATGAGAAGGGCGCGCCGCGCGTGATCCGCCACCTCGAAAAATGGGTGAGGGGCTAGCCATGGGCATGCTGGTGAGCGCAGGGACGACGATCCAGTGCAGCTTCGGCGCGGCGCCCTCCGCGCTGACGGTGCTGCCCGCGAGCGGTGTGCTCGCCGGCGCGCCGGCCGCCACCATCATGGATCACGCGCCGATGGTCAACGTGATGCCGTTCGGCATGTGCAGTTGCATGGCCAATCCGATGGTCGCCGCGGCGACCGCCGCCGCGCTCGGCGCGCTGACGCCGGTCGGTTGCCTGCCGATGACGACCGCGCCCTGGATGCCGGGCTCGCCGACCGTGCTGATCGGCAATTTTCCGGCGTTGCAGGACGCCTCGAAGTTGATGTGCATGTGGGGTGGCGTGATTTCAGTCGTGGCCCCGGCGCAATTCACGGCACAAGTACCGTGAGCGGATTCCCCAAGCAGATTCCTTGAGAGCAACACGATGCAATACGTTTTTTCGATGACTTCGCGGATGGTGACGATCGCACTCGGTTGCGCGCTGTTGCTGTGTGCGTTGTTGTTTTTACTGGGCTTCGAGATCGGCGCGCGCTTTGTCGGGCCGGCTTCGTCGCCAGTGCTGGCGACGCCGTCGAGCGCTCAGGCATCACCGGCGGCCGCTGCTCCGCTCGGCACGCAGGGTGGCGCGCCGGAGAGTCCCGCCGCTGCTTCCGATTCTTCCACTTACTGATACCGGTACCCGAGATGTCGTTTCCGTCCTTTACACCTGAGCCGATCCCGCAACGGCCCACTCGCAGCGCGCGCGTGCTGCGCCGTCTCTCCCGCTGGAGCGCGGCGCTCGCCGCCGGTCTCGCCTTCGCGGGCACGCCGGCTTTCGCGGCCACCTCGGGCGGCAGCGCCGCCGACGCGGTCGCGACTCCTGCCATGCCGGCCCAGGCGAACCCGGCGGCCGCTTTGCCGACCACCACGACGGGTCTCGTGAAGATGCCGGACGGCCGCCTGCTCACGCCGGAATTCGCACGCATCGTCGCGCGCGGCGAACTGGTGGTCGCGGTGCTCGGCGTCGATCAGCCGCCGTTCTTCCAGCAGCAGAACGGCCAGCTGGTGGGCATCGACATCGACATCGCCAAGGAGCTGGCCGCCAAGCTCGGCGTGAAAGCGCGCTTCAATCGCGACGCGAAGACCTTCGACGCGGTGGTGACGCTGCTCGCCAACGGCGACGCCGATCTGGCGATCAGCAAGCTGTCGCGCACGCTGACGCGCGCCGAGGTGGTCAGCTTCAGCGTGCCGTATATCCGCCTGCATCGCGCGCTGCTGCTCAATCGCGTGAAGTTCGCGCAGCTCGCGAAGGGCCGCGCGGTGCCCGACGTGATCCGCAGCTATGACGGCAGCATCGGCGTGGTGACGAACTCGTCGTATGCGACCTACGTGGCGAGCAATTTCCCGCACGCGAAGGTGCAGAGCTACCCGAGCTGGGACGCGCTGCTCAAGGCGCTCGACGCGGGCGAAGTGACGGCCGCCTATCGCGACGAGTTCGAGGTCAAGCACGTGCTGAAGGTCGACCCGACCGCGTCGCTGCGTCTGCGCGTGGTCACGCTCGAAGACCTCGACGACACGATCTCGATCGGCGTGAACGTGTGCGCGCCGTCGCTGCTCGCGTTCGTCAACCAGTTCCTCGCCGAGCGCACCAACAAGATCGACGTGATGACGCTGCTGCAAGCGTCCAACGACTAACCGGCTTCAGAAAGATCATGATCAATTCAAGCAAGATTTACGCGCTGGCCGTGAACCCGTGGGCGGTGATCGGCAGTCTGGCGATGGGCGGTGCGTTCGGGCTGCTGCTGCCCGAGTTGTCGCAGAAGTTCTCGATCATCGGCGACATCTACGTGAACCTGTTGAAGATGACCACGCTGCCGTTCATGGTGTCGGCGGTGATCTTCAGCCTGCAGCGGCTCTTTCGCGACGGCGGCACGTCGCGGCTGCTGTTGCGCGTGGTCACCGTGTTCATCGGCGCGTCGGCGACGGTGGCGGTGGTCGGCGCGCTCGTGCTGCTGGTGATGCGCCCCGGCATGAACCTCTCCAGCGCGACGATGCACACCTTCGGGATGATGGTCGGCAACGACACGACCTCGAACGAAACGGTGATGAACCTGTACGGCACCGACGCCGCCGCGAAAGGCGTGAACCTGTACGACGTGCTGACGAGCCTCGTGCCGACCAACATCTTCGCCGCGCTCGCCAACGGCGATGCGCTCAAGGCGCTGGTGTTCGCGCTGCTGTTCGGCCTCGCGGTCGGCCGCGTGCCGGAGCGCATCTCGGTCGGTCTGAGCCAGGCGCTGGAAACGGTCTACCACGCGTGCCAGAAGCTGATGCACTGGTTGAGCTATCCGCTGCCGCTGATTCTCTTCTGCATGAGCGCCGCGCAACTCGGCAAATCGGGTGTCGGTCCGCTGCACGCGATGCTGCAGTTCGTGATCGCGTTCTTCGTGGTCTCGCTGCTGCTGGTCGCGCTGGCCGCGGTGGTGATCTGGAAACGCTCCAGCCACTCGCTCGGCCAGACGCTCGACGCGCTGCGCGCGCCGTTCGCGCTCGCGCTCGCCACGCGCAACAGCGCGGCGTGCATGCCGAGCATGATCGAAAGTCTGGTGGACGGCCTCGGCTTCGCGCGCGCCCGCGTCGAACTGATGGTGCCGCTGACCGTGTCGCTCCTGCGCGTCGGGCCGATGGTGTACTACGTGTGCGCGACGCTTTTCATCGCGCAGCTCTACGGGCATCCGCTGGGCATCGTCGAAGTCAGCACGGTGCTGCTCGCGTCGGTGCTGGCCGGGTTCGCGTCGGCCGGCATGACGGGGCTCGTGACGGTGTCGCTGATCGGCATGACCTGTGTGTATCTGAGCCTGCCGTTCGAAGCCGCGTTCATTCTGTTCCTCGCCGTCGATCCGCTGTGCGACATGCTGCGCACGCTGATTCTCGTGATCGGCAATACGGCCGCCGTGACGGTGATCTGCCCGCGTCCGCTCAAGATCTAGGTGAATCGCATGGCACTGATTGGCATTCTCGGCGGGATGGGGCCGCTCGCCACGGTCGATTTCTTCGAGCGGGTGATCGAGCTGACCAGTGCGGCCGGCGCATCGTGCGATCAGCAGCATCTGCCGCTGCTGCTCGCGAACCTGCCGCATATTCCGGACCGCTCTACGGCCATCCTGGCAGAGGGCGAAGACCCGCTGCCCGCGTTGCTCGACGGCATCGACATGCTGAACCGCACCGGCGTCGAGCTGATCGCCATTCCGTGCAATTCCGCGCACTACTGGTATGACGCGATGTGCAAGCGCAGCCGCGCGCCGATCCTGCACATCGCCGAGGCTTGCGTCGCGGCGATCCCGCACGGCACGCGGCGTGCGGCGGTGCTGGCGACCGGCGGTACGCTGGCGTCGGGGCTGTATCAACGCATCCTGGAGCGCAGCGATATCGAACCCATCGTGCCGAGCGGCGCGACGCAGGAACACATCGACGCATGCATTCAGGCCGTGAAGGCGGGCGACCTGGACGCGTCGGCGGTGCAACTCGAAGCGGCGCTCGCGGCCTTCGCCGCGCGCGGCTGCAGGGCCGCGGTGATGGGCTGCACGGAGATTCCGCTGGCGGCGCGGCGGCTCGCGGCGCCCTCGCTGCAGCTGATCGACAGCACGCTCGAACTGGCGCGCGCGACGGTGTCGTATGGTCTCGCGCGCGGCTGGAACATCCGTCGATGAACGTCCTGAAGCGCCTCTCGAACAGCACGCTGGTGTTGCTGCTGTGCTTCGCGCTCGGCGGCGTGGCGGGCGCGTTCGCGCCGCCGGTCGGCGGTTTTGCGTTCTTTATCGGGCAGATCTATCTGGCGCTGGTCAACATGGCGGCGGTGCCGTTGCTGGTCGTCGCGATGTTCTTCGGACTGCGCCAGCTGATCCTGCTGTCTCATCCGGGACTGCGGATCGGCACGATGCTGACGCTCGCGCTGGGGCTGGTGTTCGTGAGCGCCGTCGGCGGCACGCTCGCCGGTGTGCTGAGCGGGCCGGGGCTGCACCTGTCCGACGACGCGCATCGGCAATTGGGCCAACTGGTGCTGCAAAGCGCAAGCGACGCGGAAGACATGCGCATCAAGCTGTTCGGCGTCGATCACCCCGGCTCGGCGGCGTCCGCGCTCGCGCTGAGCGACGTGGTGCCCGACAACTTCTATCGCGTGCTGGCCGGCGGCCACGCGCTCGGCATTCTGACCGGCACGATCCTGTTCGGCATGGCGTTCGCGGCGCTCTCGAGCGAGCAGACACGTGTGCTGCACAGCGTATTCGAAAGCATCTACCGCAGCCTCGAAACGTTGATCGAATACGCGAACCTGTTGCTACCGGTGCTGGCATTCGGCACAGCCGCGCATCTGGCCGCGCAGACCGAGCACGCCACCTTCGACGCGATGAGCGGATTCCTCGTCAGCTTTCTCGGCGGCACGGCCGCGTTGTGTGCGCTCGCCGTCGTGGTGATCGCGGCGCGCTCGCACGCGCCGCTGACCCGCGTGGCTGCCGCGCTGAAAGCGCCGATGCTGGTCGGTCTCACATCGGGCAGCGCGACCGCGCCGATCCCGCACACGATCGAAGCGATGAGCACGCGCCTCGGTTTCAGCCGTGGCGTCGCGGAACTGGTGGTGCCGTTCGGCAGCGTGTTCGTGCGCGCCGGTTCGGCGCTGTATTTCGCGCTCGCCACGGTGTTTATCGCGAACCTGTACGACCGGCCGCTCGGCGCCGGCGAACTCGCGCTGATCGGCGCGACGGCCACCGTCGCCGCGTTCGCGTCGGCCGGCCGCACGGGCGCCGCGAGCATCGGATACGTGGGCATGGTGCTGTCGATGTTGCAGTTGCCGGTCGAAGCGGCGGGCGTGCTGCTGATCGCGGTCGATCTGATCTGCGAAGGCCCGCGCAACCTGCTGAGTCTGCTGTCGGTGTGCACGGTCGTGGCGCTGGTGTCCGCGGGGCTGCCGGCCGAGCGCGCGCCGGTCGCCGAATTCGGCGACCGGCCCGAGGCCGGCGCGGTCTTGCGGTTGGCATTTACGCGCGGGCAACTCGTGCTCGCGACGGGATGCGTCGTCGTTGCGGCGTCGCTGATTGTCTTGATGGGCGTAGGGGTAGGAGCGAAATGAAGAAGGGCCAAACGGTTTCGAATGACGGCGCGCTCACCGCGCGACTCACGCTTGGGACGGGCGGCGCGGCACGCGCGCTGCGGCGGCTGCGCGGCGCGTTGTTGGCGCTCTGCGTGAGCGGCCTCGTCGCCGGCTGCGCGATGCCGTCGATGTTCAGCTTCAAGGGCGACAAGGTGCGCTGGGATCATCTGACGCTGGTCGCCGAGGACGACGTCAACAACAACAGCCCGGTCGCGGTCGACGTCGTCTTCGTCACCGACGACACGATGCTCGCGCGCATCGCAGAGTTGCCGGCCTCGAAGTGGTTTGCCGCGCGCCAGGATCTCGCCAACACCTTTCCCAAGTCGCTGCGCTACAAGAGCTGGGAACTGGTGCCGGGGCAGCGCATCGAGCTGACCGGCGACACGTTCGGCCGGCCGCGCGTCGCGGCGGCGTTTCTGTTTGCCAACTACACGGATCCGGGCGCGCATCGCGTGCGGATCGAACAGCTCGGCGGCGATCTTGCCGTGCAGCTGAACACCAGCACGTTCACTGTCTCGACGGTGAAATGAGCGTATTCGGACTTGCAATGAACACACTGAAAACCGCGCCGGCGCGCGTCCCTGGTTCTGCTGCGTGCAATGCGGCGTTTGCAGGGAGCGTGCGCGATGTCTGAACGGATGACGCCGGTCGTCGACCGCATCGAATGGCATGAAGGGCTGTTGCTCGCGCCGCAGCACTTCCAGTTGATGAGCGCGCGAGTCGATTCGCTGGTCGCGTGGCAGACGCTGGCCGCCGCGCCGTTCAGCTGGGGCGTGCGGCGCCTCGTGCTGGACACCGGTTTGCTGCCGGCCGGCATGGTCCGCGTGCTCGCGCTCGACGCGATCATGCCCGACGGCACGGCGGTGTCGTACTCCGCCGACTCGGGCCAGCAGGGGCGGCTCGAACTGTCGCTCGAACCCTACGCCGAGCAGCTCGCGAAAGGGCCGCTCGATTTCTACCTGACGCTGCCGGGCGCCGCATCGATGCGGCGCGACGGCGAAGTGCGCCGGTTTCGCTCGACGCTCGGCGCGCCGGTCGAAGACGAAATCTCCGATGCACCGCCCGCCGACGTGCCGCGGCTCGTGCCGAATCTCGCGCTGTCGGCCGGCGAATTGCCGTCGGCGATGGTCGTGGCGCTGCGGCTTGGCAGCCTCTATCGCGACAACGAAGTCGTGCGTCTCGCCGAACGTCTGCCGCCGTTGCTCGAAGTGCCGCGCGACACGCCGCTGTGGGCGAGCGTCGCGACGCTGCTCGGGCAACTGCGCGGCAAGGCGGCGTTCGTCGCGCGGCAGACGGCGAATCCGTCGTCGAAGGTCGACGACCGGCTCACCCAGCTCGAATTGAAGGACCGGCTGCGCAGCCTGCTCGCGGCGCTGCCGCTCGCCGAAGCGGTGCTGCGCACGCCACATCTGCATCCGCTCGCGCTGTATCACGCGCTCGCCGCGTTGAGCGGCTCGCTCGCCATGCTGGTGCCGGGCGGCTTGCCGCCGGTACCGCCCGACTACGACCACGCAGATCCGCTCGCGGTGTTCACGCCGCTGTTGCGCACCTTGCGCGACGCGGTGTCGGAAGTCGGCGAGGGCTATCGCGAGCACAAGTTCGAATTCCGTCACGGCGCATTCGAGATCGCGCTGAACGCCGAATGGATCGGCGAACGGATCGTGGTCGGTCTGCGCGGCCAATCCGATCGCGATCTGCTCGCGTGGATGGACGGTTCGGTGATCGGTTCGCAGTCGATCTACGCGTCGTTGCGCAGCCGCCGCGTGCTGGGCGCCGCGCGCCGCGTGGTCGACTACGCGGAGGAACTGGGGATTCGCTCGGGTTCCGGCTATCTGCTGTTCGAAATCCAGGCCGATCCGGGCCTGATCGTCGCCAGCGAAGCACTCGTGATCAGCAATCCGAACGAAGGCGCAAGCGCGCAGCGGCCGCAGGAAATGCTGTTGTTCGTCAAAGGCTGACGGCCGGGAAAAAGGTAGCCAAGCATGGCACGCAATCGAATTGAATCTGAAGAAAACGATCTGGTGATGACGCAGTTCCGCGCCTTTCTCGACGAGCTCGTGAAAGCGCAGAAGCGTTTCTCCGAGCAGTCGGAAGGCGATCCCGAACAGGCCGCGAGCGGCCTGAGCCGCCATCTGCTGAACCTGCTCGAAGTGCAGACCTTGCAGTCGCATCGCGACAGCACGCGCTTCGATCTGGAGAACCTCGCGGATGCGCGTTATCTGAAGGCGGTGCTCGCCGACGAGATCCTGCTGAACACGCCGTGGACCGGCCGCGAAAACTGGACCGCGTACCTGCTCGAATCGACGCTCTTTCGCACCAACGTCGCGGGCGATCTGGTGTTCCGCAAGATCGAGCAGTTGCTGTCCGACCGCGAGCCGTCGCGCCGCGATGTCGCGCGAATGTGTCTGTTCGCGCTCGCGATGGGCTTTCAGGGACGTTTTCGCGGCACCGACGGCAGCGGGCGTTTGCGCAGCTACCGCGAGGAGCTTTACGAGTTCGTCTATCAGCGGCGCGCCGATCTCGGCGGACGCGACCGGGTGCTCGCGGATGCCGCGTACGGCAATACGATTTCGCACATCGCGCCGCGCAAGCTGCCCACCGTCAGCCGCTGGACCGTGATCGGCCTGCTGTCCTTCGCCGCGCTGCTGGCGGTCTCGGAGATGTTGTGGCTATGGCAGTCGTGGCCGGTGCGCACGGCGCTGCATGGCGACGCGGTAGCGGGAGTGAGTTCATGACGCACGCGCTTCTTTCGTCATTTGCCGGAGCGTGCCCATGCTGACGAGCAATCTGTTTCTGTTGTCGGTGGCGGTGCTGATCGTCGTCGTGTGCGCGGTGCTCGGCGTGGTCGTGTATTTCGCGCTGCATGGCGCGCAGGCCAAGCCCGGTGCGGAGCGCAAGATCGTGCGGCTGCGCACCGATTCGTTGCGCAGCGCGTTTCGTCAGGCCGTGGAGCTGGTGGAAGGCAACATCGCGTCGCGCGCGGAGCGCTACAACGTTCCATGGGTGCTGGTGCTCAACGAAGGCGACGATCCGCGCCCCTTGCCGATCGCGCAATCGGGCGTGGCGAGCGTGCTGAGCGCCGAAGCGGCGAGCCCCGCCGCGACCCAGGGCATTTCGTGGCAGTTCTTCGATCGCGGCATCGTGGTCGATATCAAGGCGGTCTATCTCGGCTCGCCCGACGAGGACGGCGACGAAAAACCGTGGGACGAATTCCTCAGCCTGTGCCGCAATTACCGGCCGCAGCGGCCGTTCGATTCGGTGGTGATCACGGTGCCGGCCTCGATGCTGCTCGCCGAAAACACCGACGCGCGGCTCGAACTCGTGCGCCATGCGAAGCTCGCGCATCGACGCCTATGGCTCGCGCAGAACCGCTTCGCGATGCGTTTCGCGGTGTACGTGGTGGTAACCGGCTGCGAAGCGCTGACGGGCTTCGCCGCGTTTGCGCGCGCGTTGCCGGAGCCGTTGCGCGCGAGCATGCTGGGCTGGTCGTCGCCGTACGATTTGTCGGTAACGTATCAGTCGGACTGGGTCGACACGGCGATGAGCAGCATCGAACGCTCGGTGTCGGATGCGAGCGCCGAGCTGTTCGCGCTCGATTCGGGCGATCTCGACGCGCGCGAATGCCTGCTGCTGCCCACGCGCATCGACGCGATGCGCGCGCAGTTGCAGTTGTACATCGACGAGTTGCTACGCGCGAGCGCGTATCACGAGCCGTTCTTCTTTCGCGGTATCTATCTGACGGGCGATAGCAGCGAACTCGCGCAGCGCAGCGTGGCGGCGCCCGCGCTCGGGGACTACACGGCGCAGTATGCGGCGAACAGCGAACCCGACGTCTACGGACGCGCCGAACCGGCGCTGGTCGGCATGGACGGAGAAGAAGGCGACACCGGCACGGCGGTCGTGGTGACCCGCGAGCCCGCCCGCGACGAAGCGCGTGCCTTCGACGCCACGCAGACGGTCAACGACCTGATGCTGCGCCCGGCATTCCTGCGCGATCTGTTCGACAAGAAGATCTTCCTCGAATACGGGCTCACGCGGCCCTCGCGCTCGCAGCATCTGGCACGTCCGACGCTGCATCGCGCGCTGCGCTGGGGTGGCCTGGTTCTGCTGGGCGGCTGGGGGCTCGGACTCGTCGTCGCGACGGTCCAGCTGAATCATCGCAATGGCGCGCTGGTGAGCGCGCTCGAAGAATTGCGCAAGGACGGCCAGGAACGCGCGGCCGCCGAGCAGGGCGGCGTGCAATTGCCTGCCGACTGGTATCGCCGCAAGGCGCTCGCGCTGATCGCGTTGAACGACCGGCTGCAGACGAGCACCGCGTGGACCGTGTTCATGCCGGGCTCGTGGGGCGTGGTCGACGATCTGAACGAACGGGTGCGCGAGCGCTTCGAACGCGAGTTCGGCGGCATTGCGGTGACGGCGCTGGAGCGCGAGATGCTCGCGCACGTGGGGCAATTGACCGGCGTCGCGCGGGATCCGGGCACGGGCCAGCTGATTGTCGGCGACGACTGCGCGGCACCGCAGACCAGCAGCGCCGATACGCCGGCGGCGGCGAGCCTCGGGCCCGAAGATCAACCGGCGATGCGCGCGTTGCAACGCTACGTAGGTTCGGTGGATCAACTGGATGCCGCGTTGCAGGCGATGGAGCGCTTGCAGCACCCTTCGGCGGATAACGCCGACGCGTTGCGGCTGGCGGTGCGCTACGCATTCGGCACCGAGTTGCAGGGCAACGTTGCGGCGAGCTTGCCGTACTTCTATCGCAATGGAAGTCGCGGCGGCGCGTATGCGTCCGACGGCACCGGCGGCATCAACCTGCAAACGGTGCAGCAGGCGCTGCGCTGTTCGTTCGACAAGGGTGCGCAACAGATCGACGATGCGCTGTTCACGGCCAATCCGCTGCTCGCGGCCGAGCGTTCGATCACCACTCACCTGAATACGCTGTCAGTGGCGGACGCAAACGCCGCCGATTTCACGCAGGTGTCGAACAACTACCGGGCGATCGTCGCGGGCGTCGGCGCGCAGCAGGATCTGCTCGCGGCCGGCAAGGGCGGGTGGATGCGGCAGACGCAGTTCGCGCCCGGTCCGGTCTATGACCGCACCTTCGCGCGCGCCGCGCAGAGCCGGCTGCTCGGCCCCGATCTGGTCGCGCGCGTGCGTGAGCGTTCGGGTAGCGCGTTCCAGGCGTTCCGCAGCGAGCTGGCGTTGCGCCTGGGCGGTCCGGACGCCGGCATCGTGTGGACCGACAAGGGCGCGCGCTATGACGTGTCACCCGAGCGCGTCGCACTGCGAGACGGCTTGACCAAGCTGCTGAATCAGCCCTTCATGGTCGCGCCGCGCGCCTTGACCATGCCCGCGCTAGCGGACGGTTCGGTGGTCGCATGGGACCGCGTGCAGCTCGATCAGGCGCTCGCGCTCGGCGACGTGCGCAAGCGCTTCCTCGCCGACGGTCTCGCAAATCTGCCGGAAGCGGTGCAGCCCGCGATCGAGCAGGCGGTCGACGCGCAGTTCGCGCGTCTGATCGGCGATCAGGTGGCGGCGGCCGCGACGGTGACGCCCGCGCAGGGCGAGGCCGACAGCGCCGCTTTCGACGCCGCGCGGCTGCGGCTCGTCAAGATTCGCGCGGCGCTGGTGGACATGGGCGCCTCGACGCAGATCGACGACCTCGACACGCTGGTATCGCGCGACGCGCTCGCGCATCTGCGTCTCGTCGATGACGCGCTGAGCCGCTCCGAGCTGTACTCGACGCGGCCCGCGCCGGCCTCCGGCAGCGCCGCGCACGGCACCATGCTGGCGGCGTTCGGGCTCAACGACGTGGGCTCGCTCGGCGCGTATCTCGATCAGCAGGCGACGCGCGCCACCACGCTCGGCCGCCAGGCGTCGGCTTACCTGGCCGCGCTCGGACCCGCCGAGGCGGGCTCGCCGCTCGCGCTGCGCTGGCAGGCGATCGTCCGCGATCTCGACCGCTATCAGTTGAAGAACCCCAACAGCAGCCTGTTCGCGCTCGAGCAATTCGTGCAGACGGTGGCCGCCGAGCCGGGCGCGGGCGACTGCATTGGACGCTTCCCGCCGCGGCCATCGGGGCTCGCCACGGGCGATTACTTCAGCACGCTGCATGCGCGTCTGTACGACACCTTGCTCGCGCGTTGCGGCCAGGGCTATGTCGATGATCTGCGTCAGCAATGGGACGGCTTCGCCACCGTGTTCAACCAGGGCGTGGCGGGGCATCCGCCGTTCGGCGTGCCGGGGCGCGGCATCAACGGCGATGCGAACAGCGCCGATTTCGCCGAGCTGGGCCAGGCGTTGCGCCATTACGAGCGCGTCTCGCAAGTGTTCCAGCAGGCGCGCAAGGGCGCTGGCGAGAAGATGATCGGCGGCAAGGCGCCAATGCGCCAGTTCGTCGACAACTTCGATCAGGTCGACGCGCTGCTCTCGCCGTTGTATCCGGCGACGGACGGTGCGCCGACCGGGCTCGACGTCAACGTCGATTTCCGCGCCAACCGCAGCAACGAAATCGCCGCCAACCAGGTGATCGACTGGACGCTGAAGGTCGGCGACCAGAGCGTGTCGCTGCGCGATGCGCCGCGTTCGTTGCACTGGGAGTACGGGATGCCGGTTTCGCTGACGCTGCGTTTCGCGAAGGACTCGCCGCTCGACGCGGCGGTCGATCCGCAGCAGCGCGCGTATTCGACCGACGGCCGCACGCTGACCTGGACGTCCAGCGATCCGTGGGCGCTGCTTTCGTTCGTCAGCCGGCAGCGTGTCGCCGACGCGGGCGCGCGCACCGGCAGCACGTCGCAACTGCTGAAGTTCGAGTTTCCGCTGGGCGTGGTGAACGTCGCCGATGAAGCGCTGCTGCCGAGGCAGTCGCGCGGACAGGTGTTCGTGCGACTCGTGTTGAGCCCGACCGGCAAAAAGACCGCGCTGCCCTGGCCGGGCAGTTTTCCGACCCGCGCACCTGACTGGACCGCTTCATGAACGCGCCTGCTTCGCTTGAACTTGCACCTGCCGCGCTTGCCGCCTCGACGGACCGCATCGACGCGTACCTCGCCCCGCTTCCGGACGGCGACGGCGTGGGCGTGTCGCTGCGCAACGATCCGGTGTTCCAGAAGATTCGCGACGCGCGGCGTCAGGACGACCCGTCGTTGCCGATGCGCGAATGGGAGCGCCCGCTCATCAAGGCCGACTGGAAAACGGTTGCCGCGCTGAGCGGCGACGCGCTGCGCACCCGCAGCAAGGACTTCCAACTCGCGGCGTGGCTTTGCGAGGCGTGGACCTGCGAGCGCGGCGTGGACGGTTTCGTGGACGGCATGCGTTTGCTGCACGCGCTCGCCGAACGGTTCTGGGCCCATGCCTATCCGCAACTCGAAGAAGGCGACGCCGATGCGCGGGTCGCGCCATTCGTGTGGATCAACCAGACCCTCTCGATGGTGCTCAAGCTGCAGATCCGGCTCTTGACGTTGAGCGTCGAACCGGGGTCGATCAATCTCGACGACTGGGTGCGTGTCGCGGGCCGTGCATCGGAGCGCGACGCGTCCGGGGAACTGACGCGCGAGTTTCTCGACGGCGAAGTGTCGAAGGGTTCCAACGTCGCCGATCTGCTGCGCCTGGAAGAGCAGCTGAGCGCGGCACTCGACATGACCGCAACGCTCGAGCGCAGTCTCGACATGCAATTGGGCAACGACGCGCCGAGCTTTTCTCGCGTGATGGAGGCACTCATGGATTTGCAACGTGCGGCGAGATCGCTGCGGGGGGAGCGGGGGCTGCCGGTGATCGACGAGGCTCAAGCGCCGGTTGGTCACGTATCGGACGAGGCATGGAGCCAGGCGTTGGAGCCGGCATCGAACGACGCCGCCGAAGACGGCAGCATTCACGTGTCGCACGAACCGGCGCGCACCGTGATGACGCCGTTTCGTATCGCCGATCGCAACCACGCCTACCAGTTGCTCGACGAAATCGCGCAATACCTGGCCCAAGCCGAGCCGCACAGCCCGACGCCCTATCTGCTCAGGCGCGCGGTTGCATGGGGCGGCATGCCGCTGCCTGAACTGATGCGCGAGGTGGTGAGGCAGGAGGGCGACCTCAACCGTTATTTCGCGATGCTGGGCGTGCATGAATAGCCCATGTTTCACGCTGTCTTTGTCCATATAAATAATTAGCGGAGCAACACGTGGGGAATAACGACAATCTGATGGAGTACGCCCGGTCGCTGGTCGACAACAAATCGGTCTTTGCGCGGGTGGCCAATTCATCGACGTTTCACAGCGTTCGTAGCGCGACCAAGTCCAGCGGATCCGGCGCGTCGAAGGGCGCGGCGGTGGCTCTCGCCGTCGCCAAGAAGGCGATGCAGTTGATTCCGATCCCGGTGCTCGGCGATCTTGCCGCTGAAGTGACGGGTATCGTCGACCGCAAGGTCCGCAAAGGGCTTCACGAGCGCAATCTGAAGAACGCCACTACGGCGCAGGACAAGGTCAAGTTCAAGCTCAAGGATTTGAGCGTCGAGGAGTTCGACCGCTATCGCTGGAAGCTTCAGGACGCGGTGAAGGAACTGCAGAAGGCGCAGATCAAGTTCAAGGCTACGCCGGACGCCGGCGCGGACGTTTGCAACCCGCATCTGGAACTGGCGCTCGCCGTGGCGCAAGCCAGCCGCCGCCATGCGCGGCTGACGGAATTGTGCGAGACCATGCTCGGCACGATGCTGGAGGCAATCGACTGGGCCAATGAAGTGAACGTCGGCATCAAGAAGGCCGAAGCCGATCTGATCAAGGCATTCCAGGAGCAGGTCAACCAGGACCTGGAATGGTCGGCCATGCCTTTTTACGACCCTTCGTTCAGACACGGCGGGTGCAGCAGCAGCTACTGCTATTTCAATGGCGTTCAGAAACTCAACAATAGCGGCCGCTTGAAACAGCTGGCTATCACCTGCGCGAATGAACTGTCGGAACTGGCGAAGCCCGATCTGTACTATTCGCTCAAGGAGAGTCCGTACAAGGCTGGCTGACGGTCGCGGCGCCCACTCGCTCGTGGGGCACGCTGGCGGCGTGCCCCACGACGCTTCGCTTATGACAGGTGATGCACCTCCTGCAGCCCGAACACCGGCGTCGGTATGCCTTCCATTCGCGCCTTCAGCTGCAGCGACAGATACTGCGAGTAATGGCGCGACTGATGCAGATTGCCGCCGTGAAACCACAGCGCCGGCTGCTGCGTGGGCTTCCACATGTTGCGCTGCTCGCCTTCCCAGGGCCCGGGGTCTTTCGTCGTATTCGAACCGAGGCCCCACACCTTGCCTACCTTGTCGGCAACTTCGCGCGAGATCAGGTCGGCGGCCCAGCCGTTCATCGAACCGTATCCGGTTGCGTAAACCAGCACGTCCGCTTCGAGTTCACTTCCGTCGCTCAGCAGCACCGAGTGCTCTTTCAGCTCCACCACGTCGACGCCGCTCTTCAGCTTGATCTTCCCGTTAGCCACCAGTTCGGACGCGCCGACATCGATGTAGTAACCCGAGCCGCGCCGCAGGTACTTCATGAATAGCCCCGAATCGTCATCGCCGAAATCGAGCATGAAGCCGCTCTTTTGCAGGCGATCGTAGTAGTCGGCGTCGCGCTCCCTGATCGCGTTGAACACCGGAATCTGGAATTCGTGAAGGATGGCGTACGGAATCGATGCGAAGGTCAGATCGGCTTTCGCGGTCGTCATGCCAGCGGCCACCGCGCGCTCCGAATAGAGATCGCCGAGCGCGAACTCCATCAGCGAGTCCGACTTGACGATGTGCGTGGACGAGCGCTGCACCATCGTCACGTCGACGCCGGCTTCCCACAGCGCAGCGCAGATGTCGTGCGCCGAATTGTTCGCGCCGATCACGACGACCTTCTTGCCGCGATAGCCATCCGGGCCCGGATGCCGCGACGAATGATGCTGCTCGCCCTTGAACACGTCCATGCCCTTGAATTTGGGCAGGTTCGGCTTGCCCGACATGCCGGTGGCCAGCACGAGCTGCCTGGGCCGTAACGTGATGTTGCGCCCGTCGCGCTCGACTTCCACGATCCATTCGCCTTTGGCCTCGTCATAACGCGCGGACTTGCAGGTGGTCGACCCCCAGTAGTTCAGCTCCATCACCTTCGTGTACATCTCCAGCCAGTCGCCGATCTTGTCCTTCGGCGTGAATACCGGCCAGTTGTCGGGGAAGGGCAGGTACGGCATATGGTCGTACCAGACCGGATCGTGCAGGCAGAGCGTCTTGTAGCGATTGCGCCACGCATCGCCGGGCCGGGCGTTCTTATCGATGATGATGGTCGGCACGCCCAGCTGCCGCAGCCGCGCACCGAGGCCGATCCCGCCTTGCCCGCCGCCAACGATCAGGCAATAGGGCTGCGACGAGTTGCCGAGCGCGTCGAGTTCGGCCTCGCGGTTTTCTTTCCAGCTCGTGCGATCGGGACGCGCGCCGTGCTCGGCGCCCATCGGCCGGCGCGGTCCCTTCGGCTCTTCGTGGCCCTTGAGTTCGGCCATCGTCGTGAGCAGGGTCCAGATCCGGCCGTTGTTCAGGCGAATGAATCCGCTGCCGCGTGCGACTTCGGTTTCGAACGTGATCCAGCCTTGCGTCACGCCGTTCGCGTCGGTGGCGGGCTCCTCTTGTTCCGCGAGTTTCAGCTTCGAAGGCTTGATCGCACCGAGCTGCGCATCCAGCATCGCGGCGATCTGTTCGCGGCCTTCCATGGTCTTGATGTTCCAGGTGAACGCGACCAGATCGCGCCAATAGCAATCGGGCTGGAACAGTTCGAGGGCTGCCGCGGTGTCGCCGCTTTGCAGGGCGGCATCAAGCGCTTCGAGAACGCGGGAGATCGGGCGGTTGACATTGTTTTCAGGCATGGTTGCTCCTCCATACGGAACGGATAGTGAACTTCGATTGGAAACGCGGGTTCTGCGCCCGCTAAGGGAATCGATTGAGCGCGGCTAGCACTTGTGCGGCGGCAGGATGTGTAGCTTGGCAATGCGCCGGTATAACGTCGCGCGTGACATGCCCAGCGCTTGCGCGGCCTGCTCCGTGCGCCACTTTGCTTCGCCCATCGCGGCGACGATGCGCTTGCGTTCGAGCGCATCGCTATCGGACATCGCGGGCGTGTCGGGTGTCTCAGTAGCTTGGGAGTTGGCGCGTTGCCCTGGGGCCTCGCGTTTCGCCGGCATTCGCGCAACGGGCGGCGGCCGCACGCGCGCATAGAGCGTCGAACCCGAGTCGTTCAGTCTGAGCGCGACGAGCCCCCGGCTCGCCTTGGCGGCAAACAGGCGCTCCGGCGCAATGTCGAACAACTCCGCGACGGGACGCGGCAACTGGTTGAGCGCCGGCACGCATTCACGCGCGCGCCGGTTCGCGGCGATCGCCTGGCCGCATGCATCGATCGCAATGAGAATTTCCGGCTGCGCTTCGACGTAGTGACGATTGCGATGTGCGAGCAGCACCCAGCAGTCCGTTGCCGCGTTCAGAAAATACGCGTCTTCGATCAGCAGCGCGCTCTGCCGCACGATATGGTTGACGAGCCGCTGGCTCTCGCGCTCGTCGGGTGAGCGCACCGCCGATGCGTCCAGCACGCCGAGCAGTTCACCGTGCAAGCCGAAGATCGGCGACGCGCTGCAGGTCAGCGTCGTGAACGCCGCGCGAAAGTGATCGATCCTGTGCACGGTGATCGGTTCGGCGTCGAGCAGCACCGACGCGATGCCGCAAGTGCCTTCTTCGCTTTCCGACCAGCACGAGCCGAGATAGAGGCCCGCGCGTTTGAAGTCGTGGCGGCGGTCGCGATCGACGCGGTAGTCGATGGTCACGCCTTGCGCGTCGGTGAGCATCACGCAGTAGTCGGCCTCGCGCACCATTTCATGCAGCCGCGACAGACACTGGCCGGACGCGCGCAGGAAGGTTTCCTCGCGATGCTGCACGTCGCGCAATTCGGGCGTGGTGAGAACGCGCGGGCCGGCGGTCGCGCCGGGGTCGAGGTGGTATTGCTCCAGCGAGCGCCGGTACGACGACGCGAGCCGCTTGCCGTCCGCGCCGGGCCGGGTGGTCCGTCCTTCGATCACATTGCAGACGCGGTCGATATGTCGGGTCGACGGAACGTAGGGCATCACGAGTCTCCGGGCGAATACAACGCGAATACGGCGCGAGCTGGGTGCTGGAGGCATTGTGCGCCACCTGGGGCGCCGCATGTCTCCGAAGCTGAAACGTACAGGATGGTTTTTAGCATGCGTGCTCCGGCAGATCACACTGCGCTGCACCATGGACGTGAGTGAGATTTTTTTCTCACCCGCACGCGCCGTCTCGCGGGCGGGTACGGGCCTTTTCGGGGCCGCATGCGTCGTCCACCGCAATTCACCCGTCTCGGTAGTAAACCCAGTGCCCACAGTTTAAGCATGGTGGTCTACTCATCACACCAGCACAGCACATGTGTGATCTGTGGATTCTCGCCGAGGTCGCGAGTCAAGTCGGAGGACGCAATGCAAACCGCAACGCAAACCGCTCAGGCCAGCCAACTGGAGCGTTCGACCATACGGAAGGTGTCGATGCGGCTCGTGCCGTTCGTCGCGCTGATGTTCTTCATCAACTTCCTCGACCGCACCGCCATTTCATTCGCCGGGCCGAACGGCATGACGAAGGACCTCGGCCTCGATGCCGCGCAGTTCGGTTTTGCGGCGGGCGTGTTCTTCATCGGCTACATCTTTCTGGAAGTGCCGAGCAACCTGGCGTTGCACAAATTCGGCGCGCGCCGCTGGCTCGCGCGAATCATGGTGACGTGGGGCATCGTCGCGCTGCTGTTCACGTGGGTGAGCAGCGTGCCGGGGCTCTATGCGCTGCGTTTTCTGCTTGGCGTCGCCGAAGCGGGCTTCTTTCCCGGCGCGATTCTGTTTCTGAGCACGTGGGTGCCGCAGCGTCATCGCAGCCACATCCTCGCGCTGTTCTACCTCGCGCAACCGCTGACGATCGTGATCGGTGCGCCGTTTGCCGCGCTGCTGATCGGCGCGCATGGGGTGCTCGGCCTCGCCGGCTGGCGCGTGATGTTTCTCGGCGTCGCGGTGCCGGCGATCGTGATCGGCATCGTCGCGTGGTTCTATCTGACTGACCGGCCGTCCGACGCGCGCTGGCTCACGTCCGACGAACGCACATGGCTCACCGAGGAACTCGAAGCCGAGCAGCGTGCGCGCGAAACGAATGCCGTCCACCACCGGCATCATGCGGGCGCCGCGCTGAAGAGCGGCCGCGTGTGGATGTTCTCGCTGATGTACTTCGGCCTGATCTACGGCCTGTATGCGCTTGCGTTCTTTCTGCCGACCATCATCGGCGGCTTTGAAGGCCAGTTCGGCTCGCACTTCAACGTGTTCCAGAAGGGCTTGATCACCGCGGTTCCGTATCTGCCGGCGGCGATCGTGCTGTTCCTCTGGAGCCGCAACGCGACGAAGCATGGCGTGCGCAACTGGCACATCGGCATTCCGGCGCTGATCGGCGCGTTGAGCATTCCGCTCGCGCTGTTCATGAAGTCGCCGTCGGCGAGCATTGCCGTCATCACGATCACGGCCTGCGCGATCTTCTCCGCGCTGCCGAACTTCTGGGCGCTGCCCGCGCGCTTTCTGTCCGGCGCGGCGGCCGCCGCGGGCATCGCGCTGATCAACACGGTCGGCAATCTGGCTGGCTTCGTCGCGCCCTACTTGACCGGCGCGATGAAAGACGCGACCGGCTCGTATCACGCGCCGATGTTCGTGGTCGGCGTTTTCATGCTGATGAGCGCCGTGCTCGCTTTCGTGTTCTGCGCCGAGCGCGGCACAGGAACGGCCGATGAATCGGCGGCGATCGCGCTGGATCCGCACGCCGGCTGAGCCTCACGACTAATACCGAACAGACAGCGAACAGACAGCGAACCCTTCGAAGGAGATAGAACCATGAAAGAGAAAATTGCATTGATCGGCGCGGGCGGAAAAATGGGCTTCCGTCTGACCAGCAATCTGTTGAAATCGGACTACCGCGTTGCTCACGTCGAAGTGAGCGAGGCGGGCCGCAAGCGCCTGAAGGACGAACTGAAGGTCGATTGCGTGTCCATCGACGCGGCGATCGACGGCGCGCAGGTGGTGATTCTCGCGGTGCCCGACACGCTGATCGGCAAGCTCAGCCATGAGATCGCGCCGAAGCTGCCGTCCGGCACGATGGTGATGACGCTCGACGCGGCCGCGCCGTTCGCCGGCCATCTGCCGAACCGCCCCGACCTGACGTACTTCGTTGCGCACCCGTGCCACCCGCTGATCTTCAACGACGAATCCGATCCGCAAGCGCGGCGCGATTTCTTCGGCGGCGCGTATGCGAAGCAGTCGATCACGAGCGCGTTGATGCAGGGCCCCGAGTCCGCGTTCGACCTCGGTGAAGACGTGGCGAAGACGATCTATCAGCCGATCCTGCGTTCATACCGCCTGAGCGTCGACCAGATGGCGCTGCTCGAACCAGGCCTCTCCGAGACGATCTGCGCGACGCTGCTCTATGTGATGCGCGAAGCGATGGACGAGACCGTGAAGCGCGGTGTGCCGAAAGAAGCGGCGCGCGATTTCCTGCTCGGCCACATGAACATCCTGAGCGCGGTGATCTTCAACGAGATTCCCGGCGCGTTCTCCGATGCGTGCAACAAGGCGATCGAGTTCGGCAAGCCGCGCCTGATGCGCGACGACTGGAAGGGCGTGTTCGAGCGCGACGAAATCGCCGAGAGCATCCGCCGCATTACCTGATGCGCGCCGCGACTTCTCCTTACCGACTTTCGACAGGGACTGCATTGTGAGCGAACGCATCTACGCAACTTACTGGCTGGAAACGGGCGACGATCCACGCCGCGCCGCCGATACCATCGCGGGCGAACAGTCGAGCGGCACCTTCGTGGCGCTGCCGACCGAGACGCCCGAGCTGAAGGCGCGCTCCGGGGCGCGCGTCGAGCGGCTCGAGATTCTCGACACCTCCGACGAGCCCCACCTCGCCGGCGGTTTCGCGTCGAACCGCTATACGCGCTGCACGCTCGAACTGTCGTGGCCGATCGAGAACTTCGGCCCTTCGCTGCCGAACCTGATGTCGACCATCGCGGGCAATCTGTTCGAGTTGCGTCAGGTGTCGGGCTTGCGGCTCACCGGATTGAAGTTGCCGCCATCGTTCGCCGCGGCCTATCCGGGACCGGCATTCGGGATTGAAGGCACGCGTCGTCTGAGCGGCGTCACGCATGGTCCGCTGATCGGCACGATCATCAAGCCGAGCGTCGGCCTGTCAGCTGAGCAGACCGCGCAGCAGGTGCGCGAACTCGTCGAGGGCGGCATCGATTTCATCAAGGACGACGAACTGCAGGCCGACGGTTCGCACTGCCCGTTCGACGAGCGCGTGAAAGCGGTGATGCGCGTCGTCAACGAGCATGCGGAGCGCACCGGCAAGAAGGTGATGGTCGCCTTCAATCTGACCGGCGATCTCGATCAGATGCGCCGCCGTCACGATCTCGTGCTTGAACACGGTGGCACCTGCGTGATGGCGGTGCTCAATTCCGTGGGGCTGGTCGGTCTGCATGAGCTGCGGCGTCATTCGCAACTGCCGATTCATGCGCATCGCGCGGGCTGGGGTTATCTGACGCGCAGCGAAGGGCTCGGCTGGGACTACGCGCCGTGGCAGATGCTCTGGCGTCTCGCGGGTGCGGATCACATGCACGTGAACGGCTTGCGCAACAAGTTCAGCGAATCCGACGACAGTGTGATCGCCTCCGCACGTGCGGTGCTCGCGCCGGTCATGCCGGAAGCGCCGATGACCGCGATGCCCGTGTTCAGCTCGGGCCAGACAGGTTTGCAGGCCGCCGACACCTACGCCGCGATCGGCCGCGCCGACCTGATTCATACGGCGGGCGGCGGTATCTTCGGCCATCCGCAGGGTGTCGCGGCGGGCGTCGAGGCGCTGCGCGAAGCGTGGGTCGCCGCGATCGAAGGCGTGCCGCTCGAACGTCATGCCGTGCGTCATGCGTCGTTGCGTGCGGCGCTGGGCTTCTGGAAGTGAGCACGTGATGACCGATCCAGCGAAAGAGGCATTCGGCAACGGTCTGCTGCTCGCGTATTACGGCGACGACTTCACCGGTTCGACCGACGCAATGGAAGCCATGACGGCGGCAGGCGTGCCGACCGTGCTGTGCCTCGACACGCCGACGCCGGATCTGCTCACGCGCTTTCCGGACGTGCGCTGCGTCGGCCTCGCGGGTTCTTCGCGCGGCCGCAGCCCGGCGTGGATGCGCGATGTGCTGCCCGCCGCGTTCGCGGGTCTCGCGGCGCTGGGTGCGCCGATCCTGCAATACAAGGTCTGCTCGACGTTCGATTCGTCGCCGCAAGTCGGCTCGATCGGCGCGGCCATCGACCTCGGCGTGAAGCTGATGCCCGCGCAGTGGTCGCCGATGGTGGTGGGTGCGCCGCGCCTGAAGCGCTATCAGATGTTCGGCAATCTGTTTGCCGCCGTCGATGGCGTCGGCTACCGGCTCGACCGCCATCCGACCATGTCGCGCCATCCGGTCACGCCGATGGACGAAGCGGACCTGCGCGTTCATCTTGGCCGGCAGACTTCGCGACGCATCGATCTCGTCGACATGCTGCAACTACGCGCCGGCGAAGGCGCCTCACGGGTGCGAGCCTTGTGCGCGGCCGACACGCCCGTCGTAATGATCGACGTGCTCGATGACGAGACGCTCGTCGAAGCGGGGCGGCTGGTATGGGAGCAGCGCGCGGGCGGCGTGTTCACCGCGTCGTCGTCCGGGCTGCAATACGCGCTGGCCGCGTACTGGCGCTCACGTGGCTGGTTGCCCGCGACGCCTTCGTTGCCGGTTGCCAGGCCGGTCGAACAGATTGCGGCCGTGAGCGGAAGCTGCTCGCCGGTCACGGCCGCGCAGATTGCGTGGGCACGTGCGAATGGCTTTCATGTCGAACGGCTCGATTTGCATCGCGCGCTCGATCCGCACACGGGCAATGGCGAGATTCTTCGCGCGGTCGCGGTTGCCGCCGCTGCGATCCGCGCGGGCAAGAGCGTGATCGTTCACAGCGCGGAAGGGCCGGACGATCCGGCCGTGCAGGCATTCGACACGATTGCGCGCGACGCGGGCCTGACGCGGCAGGAAGCCGCGCGCAATGTCGGCGGCGCGCTGGCTGAAGTGATGCGTCAGTTGCTGGATCAGGTCGAGCTTTCGCGCGTGGTCGTGGCGGGCGGCGACAGTTCCGGCGAAGTCGCGAGCACGTTGGGGATCGATGCGCTGAGTGTCGCCGCCGGGCTCGCGCCTGGCGCGCCGTTGTGCCGCGCATGGTCGTCGTCGGCACGGCGCGATGGGCTCGAAATCGTGCTGAAGGGAGGCCAGATTGGCGGCACGGATTTCTTCGGTACAGTCAGAACCGGTCGATAGCATCTCGTCCGATCGCTTCGATGCGAGTCGTGCTTCGTTGCTGCATGCTGCGTCGCTGCAGTTCCTCGCAAAGACCTGAGAGTCTATGGTATCGTCATCACACCAGAAGCTTGAATGACGAAAACGTAATGGGCGAGATCATCCCGCGTCGGAAACTGTACCAGGAGGTCGTGGACCGTCTGATGGAGCGCATTCGCTCGGGTGAAATCGCGCCCGGCGCGCAGTTGCCGTCGGAACGCGAACTGATGGAAATCTATGGCGTCGGCCGGCCGGCTGTCAGAGAGGCGCTGCAGACGCTCGAACGTTCGGGCATCGTCGAGATCGTGCATGGCGAACGCGCGCGCGTCGTCGTGCCCACGGCGGACCGGCTCATCGGCCAGATTGCCGGCGGCGCGATGCATCTGCTGCGCACGCATCCCGACATGCTGGAGCATCTGAAGCACGCACGCCTCTTTCTAGAGACCGGCACCGCGCGCATGGCTGCCGAACGTGCGACCGAAGAGGATGTCGCGCGGCTGCAATTGAGCGTGGCTCAACATCGCGCATCGATGGTCAACCTCGAAGAGTTCATTGAACGCGACATGGCATTTCATCGCGAGATCGCGAAGATCAGCGGCAATCCGATTTTTCCTTCGATCGTCGAATCGCTGTTTCGCTGGGCCGGCGAATACTATCGACCGCTGGTGCGCGCACCAGGTGCAGAGGAGCTGACGCTTTCGGAGCATCAGCGTATTGTCGATGCGATCGCCAAACACGACGGCGACGAAGCCGCGCAAGCGATGCGCGCGCATCTGACTCGCGCCAACGAGCTTTATCGCACGTTGATCACGTGATACAGCTGTGAATCACGCGCAAGCCAGATAACCAGTTGATTAAGCGGCTCGTATATTCCACGAGCCGAAGTTTTTACTGGTTGAAAATGCCGGTCTTGACACTGACGTCCGACACGCTCATGGAATAGCGTTTCACGACGTTGGACGAATCGAATAGAACGACCAGTTCCTTCTTCTCGCCGCTCTGGCTGGAGCCAAACCAGTTCACCACGGGGATGAAATTAACCCCGTCGGAGTGCATCTTCGCGAATTCATAACGCCACACTTCGAGTCCCGCGTCCGTGAATTCCGTCTTCTGCGGCGACCCGAATCTTGCGCGGATTTCCTGCTTGGTGGTCTTTCCCTCTGCGATCTTTGTCGAGACTGTTGCTTCCGATTCAGAACGCAAGCTCTCATTGCCAGTGCCGGCGCAGCCAGCCAGGACCAGAGCTAGAGCAAGTACAGCGATTTTCTTCACGCATCCCCCGTTTGGTCTTAAAGATTAATGAATAACGCCCGGCTGATTGTGGATAGTCCTGGACGTCATCCATTCCTGTTATCGGGAGGTTGTAAGAAAAATTGAGGGTTGAGGAAATAAATTTTCCGTTTTGATTTTGCGGCGCCATACGTGAGTTGGACAAACAGCGCCGGAAATAATGATTGCTCGTGAATCGCTGCTGACGATGCCGGCAAAGGCCAAATAACAGAAGTTCCAAATCAATCGCGGCGAAGTTCGTGCCTTATACCGTCGCCTCACTGATCATCTACGGGCTGTGCGTCGCGCGCTATTTTCCGCCGAAGATGGCGCGTCGCCAGCATCGCTCCACGCGGTTCGCGTGACCGGTCGAGTGAGGGGAGCCGCTACGCATGCTCCCCCACCTCGGTCCTCAGATCGTGCGCAATGAAATCGACAAACGCGCGAATGCGATTGGACATCTGATGCCGCTGGGAATAGACCGCGAAGATATCGGCGTTCGGTGTTTCGTGATCGGGCAGCACGCGAACGAGAGACCCGTCCGCCAGGTACTGCTTGATATCCCATTCGGCCCGCATCAGGATGCCGTGCCCTTCGAGCGCCCACTTGACGGCAATTTCGCCGTCATTCGTCGTCAGCGTGCCGTTGATCCGTACCGCCTCCGTCTTGCGGGATGCCCCTCTGCCCGACGTCAGACGCCACACTCCATAAGCCTCGTCCCCCTGCCGGATGCCGATGCAGTTGTGCCGCGTGAGGTCATGCGCGGTCATCGGCATGCCATGCGACGCGATATACGAGGGCGCCGCGCACAGCAGCCGCCGGTTCACGGCGAGACGCCTCGCGACCACCCGCGTATCGGGCGGCTCGCCGAAGCGGATGCAGACGTCGAACGCGTCGTCGGTCAAAGGCGGCGGCGTCACCGACAACTGGAGTTGCACGGACACCTGCGGATACTCCGCGACGAACCGCGAGATCGCAGGCGCGACGTGGCTTCGTCCAAAGCCGAGCGTCGCATTCACGCGTAGCAATCCCTTCGGACTTTCCCTCGCCGTGCCGAGCAGTTCCGACAACTGATCGATCTCGTCGAGAATCCGGCGCGCGTGCTCGACATAAAGCTCGCCCTCGGGCGTGAGCATCATCCTGCGGGTGGTCCGGTTGATGAGCGCCACGCCCGCGCGGCTCTCCATTTGCGTCAGGCGCTTGCTGACAGCGGCCGGCGTCAGCCCCAATTCGCGCGCGGCCGCGCTCAGGCTGCCCGACGCCGCAAGCGTCGAGAAAAAACTCAAATCGGCCGGTTGGACGGTCTCACGCATCGTGTGAACTTGTGAATTCAAGTTAAAGATGGTTTGAGTTTAGCACCGGTTTTGGAGTCCGGATGTCAGTAAAGTTCAGTCACACCCCAACACCATGAAGGACGGAGACATGAAAACCTATCGCATCGCAACCATTCCGGGCGACGGTATCGGCAAGGAGGTCGTGCCGGCCGGTCAGCAGGTTCTCGAGGCGCT
The DNA here is from genome assembly GCF_008369935.1 of Paraburkholderia panacisoli. Taxonomy (GTDB): domain Bacteria; phylum Pseudomonadota; class Gammaproteobacteria; order Burkholderiales; family Burkholderiaceae; genus Paraburkholderia; species Paraburkholderia panacisoli. Next base: position 55,140 of record NZ_VTUZ01000052.1, read on the forward strand.
CGCGAAGTCGGATAAATCGTTCGCGTTCGAGTTCGAAAGCTTCGACTGGGGCGGCGACTATTACCGCAAGCACGGCGTGATGATGCCGGAGAACGGTCTGGACGCGATTTGCGACAAGGACGCGATCCTGTTCGGTTCGGCGGGCGACCCCGACATTCCCGACCACATCACGCTGTGGGGCCTGCGCCTGAAGATCTGCCAGGGCCTCGATCAATACGCGAACGTGCGGCCGACCCGCATCCTGCCGGGCATCGACGCGCCGCTCAAGCGCTGCAAGCCGGAAGACCTGAACTGGGTGATCGTCCGCGAGAACTCCGAGGGCGAATATTCGGGCGTGGGCGGCCGGGTCCACCAGGGGCATCCGATCGAAGCGGCCACGGACGTGTCGATCCTCACTCGGGCCGGCGTCGAGCGAATCATGCGCTTCGCGTTCCGGCTCGCGCAATCGCGTCCGCGCAAGCTGCTGACCGTCATCACGAAGAGCAACGCGCAGCGCCACGCGATGGTGATGTGGGACGAGATCGCGCTCGAAATTTCGAAGGAGTTTCCGGACGTCAAATGGGACAAGGAACTGGTGGACGCGTCGACCGCGCGCATGGTCAACCGTCCCGAGTCGCTCGATACGATCGTCGCGACCAATCTGCATGCGGACATTCTCAGCGACCTGGCCGCGGCACTGGCCGGCAGTCTCGGGATCGCGCCGACCGGCAATATCGATCCGGAGCGCCGCTATCCGTCGATGTTCGAGCCGATTCACGGCTCCGCCTTCGACATCATGGGCAAGGGGCTTGCCAATCCGGTCGGCACTTTCTGGTCGGTCGTGATGCTGCTCGAACATCTCGGCGAATTCGACGCGGCCAAGCGTGTGATGCAGGCCGTCGAAAAAGTCACCGCCGACAAGTCTCTCCACACCCGCGACCTGGGCGGCACCGCAACGACGGCTCAGGTCACCGACGCAGTCTGTGCGTTGCTGGAAAAGTCCGCGGTTCCCGCAGCGAATGCGGCATGAGCCAGGCTGAATTCAACGCCTGACGCAGCGCGCCTGCCTGACGGCGGGCGTGCATCCGCGAGCAGTCGCGACAGCACGATCGACACACGAGGCCGCAGCAATTCGCGGCCCGGATCGACTCGTCCCGACGCTCAGAAAAAAGCCGGAGACACGATGTTCACTTCCTCCACCCAGGCGTATTTCGCTTCTGTTGCGGCCTTGCCGGCCGCTGCGCGGGAGCAGCAATGAATAGCCCGGCAACCCGTGAGCCATTGCCGATAAACGGCGCGTTGGACGGCCTCGAAGTCGATGGTCTGTTGAAGGACATGTTCGGCGCCGCGATCGCGACCGCACAACCGGCGTTGCGCGTGCCGGACTTCCTGCCACAGCCGCCGCGTGGGCGGACCATCGTCGTCGGGGCAGGGAAAGCCTCGGCTGCCATGGCGAAAGCGGTGGAAGACCACTGGGCCGGTCCCCTCGAAGGGCTCGTTGTCACGCGCTACGGCTACGCGGTGGAGTGCGAGCGCATCGAGATCGTCGAGGCCGCGCACCCGGTCCCCGACGAGCAAGGTCTCGAAGCAGCCGAACGCCTGCTGCGGCTCGTCTCGGGACTGAGCGCCGACGATCTGGTCATCTGCGTCATCTCGGGCGGAGGATCGTCGCTTCTGCCGCTGCCCGCCGAAGGTCTCACGCTGCGGGACAAGCAGGAAATCAATCAGGCGCTGCTCGCGAGCGGCGCAACCATCGCCGAAATGAATTGCGTGCGCCGTCATCTGTCGGCGATCAAGGGCGGCCAGCTCGCGGCCGCCTGCTTCCCGGCACGCGTAGTCAACCTGATCATCTCGGACGTCCCGGCCGATGCCGCAAGCGATATCGCGTCGGGTCCAACGGTTCCCGACACGACCACCTGCGCGGATGCGCTCGCCGTGCTGCGTCGCTACGAAATTTGCGCGTCGCCCGCGGCAATCGCGCTGCTGGAAAAAGGATTGACGGAAACCTTGAAGCCCGGCGATCCACGTTTGCCCAACATTGAAACGCACCTGATCGCCACGCCTCAGCTCGCGCTCGAAGCGGCTGCGACGAAGTCGCGCGAGGCGGGCATCGAGGTGCACATTCTCGGCGACGCGATCGAAGGCGAGGCCCGCGACGTCGGCGCGGTGATGGCGGGCATCGCGAAGCAGGTGAGCCGGCGCGGCCAACCGTTTCGCGCGCCCTGCATCCTGCTGTCCGGCGGCGAGACGACGGTCACGATTCGCGGCGACGGCCGGGGCGGCCGCAACGTCGAGTTTCTGCTCTCGCTCGGCGTCGCGCTCAATGGCGAACCCGGCGTGTTCGCGCTGGCAGGCGATACGGATGGCGTGGACGGTCAGGAAGAAATTGCGGGTGCACTGCTGCGGCCGGACACGCTGGAGCGGGCTCGCGAGCGCGGCATCCGTGAGTCCGAGCGCCTCGAAAACAACGACGCTCATGGCTTCTTTCAGGCGCTTGGCGACTCGGTCATCACCGGGCCGACGCTGACCAACGTCAATGATTTTCGTGCCATCTTCATCGCCGCGCAGCACGGCGATCTTTCCAGGAGTCGATAAAGATGCGCCGCACTCGTAATGCCAAAATCGTCGCTACGCTGGGTCCCGCGAGCACGAGTCACGACACCATCGAAGCACTGTTCAATGCAGGAGCCGATGTCTTCCGGCTGAACTTCAGCCACGGCACGCACGAGGATCATCAACGTCGCCTCGAAGTCATCCGGTCCGTTGAAAAGAGCATGGGGCGACCCATCGGCGTGCTGCTCGATCTTCAGGGGCCGAAGCTGCGGATCGGTACGTTTGCGCACGGCCCGATTTTCCTCGAGAAGGGCGCCGCGTTTCGACTCGACCTCGACGCGAAGACGCCCGGCGACGTGACCCGCGTTTCCCTTCCACACCCTGAAATCTTCGCGGCCCTCCAGATACGGACCAACCTGTTGCTCGACGATGGTCGCGTGCAGTTGCGCGTCGAGCGCTGCGGGTCGGACTTCGCCGAAACGACCGTGATCGTCGGCGGCCCGCTGTCCGAGCGCAAGGGCGTCAACGTTCCCGACGTGGTGCTGCCGCTCTCGGCGATGACGCAGAAGGATCGCCGCGATCTGGAGTTCGGCCTCACGCTGGGCATCGACTGGCTGGCGCTTTCTTTCGTGCAACGCGTCGAAGACATTCGCGAGGTCCGCAAGATCGTCGGCGACCGGGTCGGGATCGTCGCCAAGCTGGAGAAGCCGGCAGCGATCGGCAGCCTCGATGCGATCGTCGACGAGGCAGATGCCGTGATGGTCGCTCGCGGCGACCTCGGCGTCGAAATGCCGGCCGAGCAGGTGCCCGCGATCCAGAAGCGAATCGTTCGCGCGTGCCGCAAGGCCGGCAAGCCGGTCATCGTCGCAACGCAAATGCTCGAATCGATGGTCACGGCGCCGGTGCCGACGCGGGCCGAAGCCTCGGATGTCGCCACCGCCATCTACGACGGCGCCGACGCCGTGATGCTGTCGGCCGAATCGGCGAGCGGCAAATACCCTGTCGAAGCGGTGCGCATGATGGACCTCATCATCTCGCAGACCGAGCGCGACCCTTATTACCGCGAAGTCATCGCGGCCTCGCATGCAGCGCCTCGCGCCAACACCTCGGATGCGATCGGCTACGCGATGCGGCACGTCACGGGCCTCCTGAACGCGGTCGCGACGGTTGCGTACACCAGTTCCGGCTATTCGGCCCTGCGCATGGCGCGCGAGCGGCCGTGCGCACCGATCGTCGGCATGACGCCGCAGACCGGGACGGCACGTCGTCTGGCGCTGGTTTGGGGTGTCCATCCCGTCGTGTGCAAGGAACTCGTTGACGCGCTCGAAGTGAGCGAGCTTGCCTGCGACACCGTGCGCGACGAAGGTTTCGGCGTAAGCGGTCAGACCGTCGTGATCTCCGCAGGTATGCCGTTCGGCACGCCCGGCACAACTAACCTTCTGCGCATTGCGCAGATCCAGTGAGGCATCGAATGGCACGCATCAAGGATATTCACGGCTTCTTTGAGCTGCCCGATTCGCGGGGCAGCGGCACCAGGGTGCTGGCTTCAGGAGTCCGATAAGAAGTGCCGCGCAGACGGCTGACGTACCGATAACACCGCATCTTCCCATAGAGCACTGCTCGACCCTCCAAGGAGGAGACACAATGATTTCCGATCTCGAAGCGCGGGTTTCCCGCAAGCTGATGCTGCGGATTATTCCGTTTGTGATGTTGCTGTACTTCGTCAGCTTTCTCGACCGCGTCAACGTAGGGTTCGCGGCGATGACCATGAACAACGCCATCGGGCTTTCGCCGGCCGCGTTCGGCCTTGGCGGCGGCCTTTTTTTCATCGGCTACTTTCTTTTCGAAGTGCCTTCGAATCTGATTCTGCACAAAGTGGGCGCGCGTAGATGGATCGCGCGGGTGATGGTGTCGTGGGGCATCGTGTCGGCGGCCTCTGCGTTCGTCGTTGGCCCGACCAGTTTTTATGTTCTGCGATTTACTCTGGGGGTCGCCGAGGCCGGCTTCTTCCCGGGCATCATTCTTTACCTCAGCTTGTGGTTCCCGACCCGGCAACGCGCGGTAGCGGCGGCGTGGTTCATGGCGGCCGCTCCAATCTCCACGGCCATCGGCTCGCCGCTCTCGGGCGCAATCATGAAACTCCCAACGATGTGGGGTTTGGCCGACTGGCAGCTGCTCTACATCATTGAAGCAGTGCCCGCGATCATTCTCGGCTTCGTGGTGCTGAAGTACCTGACGGACTCGCCTTCGAAGGCGCAATGGCTGGAGAGCGACGAACGCGAATGGCTGATCGCCAGATTGAAAATGGAAGCCGATGCGAGGCAGTCGCATGCCGGTCACACGGCGGGCGCGCTCGGTGCATTGCGTGACCCGCGTGTACTTGCACTGGCACTGATCTACTTTGGCACTTCGGCCGGACTCTACACGCTGGGGCTGTGGGCGCCGCTGATCATTCGCCAGTACGGCTTCGGTTCGTTCGAAACCGGGCTCATCGCAGGTGTGCCCAGTATTCTGGCCGTCGTCGCGATGATCATGTGGGCCAAGCATTCGGACCGTACGGAAGAACGGACGTGGCATGTGGTGATTCCATGTGTGATTGCTTGCCTCGGATTCGTTTTCGCCGGGGGCGCCAGCAGCGCATTGATGATTATTCTTGCGCTCGTTGTGGTGAACATCGGGATCAGCGCCGCCAAAGCGCCGCTGTGGGCGATGCCGAGTGTGTTTCTCTCGGGTGCCGGGGCAGCTGCGGGTATCGCGATGATCAATTCCGTCGGCAATCTTGGCGGCTTTGTCGGTCCGTTTGCGATAGGCTGGCTGAAGGATGTGACGGGCGGGTATGCGGCCGGTTTGTATGTGGTGGGGGCGACGCTCGCTGTGTCTGCGGTGGTGACGCTATTGCTGAGCCGGCAGGCGAAGCAGGCGCCGGGTGCCGTGGGGGAGCGGCATGGGCATTGATGGCTTGGGTGGCATCTGCAATTCGCTTCTCCGGATATTCGAAGCCGCCGCGATGCCGCCTTTCGATGGACTCCTGGGGCGTGGCGAACGACCTTGCTATCCGAGACGTAGAATATCTACCGCCACTGCGAACGCCTACTCTCGCTGAATAGAAATCCGATTAAAACTAATTCGCCCCAGATCTGTAAGGAGACAGGGAGGGGTGAGCCAACGTCTCGTTGTTCGCTAAAGCACGCGAAACGGCTGAAACATCCAGCTTAATGAGCCTATATCTCCTCGATTTGCGCCACGACGTTTCTACGGGATATCGCGCGGTTATGCTTCAGTGCAACATGTCAGTGTTTCTTATTTTCTCTCGCGCAAGTGCATAGTGTTGTGGCCATGTCGCGACGCGATAGGAGTTCCAGAGACGCCGTGCCACAGCGCATTGCAGGGGGCGTTCCGCGCAATGAGATCGAGCCATCCGGCGAATGCACCCCGATGGCCCATGAATGCCCGGTCATTGTTGGGAGACATACTATGCTCTACCCGCCTGACGCGTTTGTTCGACGGATCAAGGACAGTGCAAAACAGTTTATTCCAGATGCGATTTTCCTCAGCCTGCTGCATCGGAAACACATTGGCCGCTTCCCGAAACTGTTCCACCCCACGACATTCAACGAAAAGATCCTGCAACGCAGCTTACGGCCCGACCCGCGCTACGGTGCGCTGACCGATAAGCTCGCCGTGCGGGCCTATGTCAAGGCCAAGGTCGGCGAGAAGTATCTGGTGCCGTTGATTGCGTCGCCCACCGTTTTCACGCGGGCGGTCTTCGATACGCTGCCCAACTCCTTCGTGATGAAAGCGAATCACGGAAGTAGCTTTGTCGAAGTCGTTCGGGACAAGTCGCAACAAACTTTTGAGAGCTTGCAGAATCTGGCCGACCGGTGGACGTCTACCGACTTCTACAGAATCGCCCGGGAACGCCATTACCGGGATATTCAGCCGCGCATTTTCTTCGAACATCTTCTTCTCGACGAACGCGGCCAGATTCCTGCCGACTACAAGGTCCACTGCTTCGGCGGCCGGCCAGGCCGACCGATGATGTTTATCGTCGTGATCTCGGACCGGTTCGGCAAAGACACGCGTGGCGACGTGTACGACGCTCAATGGAACCATCTTGACGTTGGGATCGGCCCTTACGCTCGCAGTCCGACGCCCGCGCCGCCTCCGGAGAATCTGCAAGCGATTCTGGAGACGGCGGCTATCCTGTCGGAGGACTTCAACTATGTTCGCGTCGACCTGTACGCTCCCAACAATGACGTGTACTTTGGCGAGCTAACCTTTACGCCGGGTGCTGGTGTGGTTCCCATGAGGCCCGACCGGGTCGATTTTGAGTGGGGACGGCTTTTGACGTGAGCAACTGAATCTCGCAATAGATCGCAATGCGCTAATTCAACAGAACTGCAGTCTTACACCTATGTTTGAACGCGAACCAGGTGTTCGCGTGCGCAAGCTGTATCGGGGCGGTAGCCTGTCAGCAGTCAGGGCTGGCAACGAAGCGGTGCCGGCGTCCGAGTTGAGCGATGCACTGAAGCAAATCAGTCCGGGTTGCTAGCGGTAAAGCTCGTAAATGCGCTATATGACGGATTGATTGGCGTGCCGTTCACCATAATGCCGAACGTATCGTTTCCGCTATCGAGCACGTAGTACATCACCGACTGGATGTTGTGAGTTTTTCTCGCCTGATAGTACTGACCCAGTTTTGTAGTGATGTAGTTCGCCCGGTACGTCTCGGTTTGTTCCGGGCCCGTGTTCCACTCGGTGATGATGAAAGGCACACCATATCTGGCCTTGCAGTATATCGGCAGATCGAAGCCAGGACCAGCACCGTCGGTACCGAGATTGAAGATATCGCCGTAGGCTTCGTAGTTGTGCCAGGTCGTGATGTCCCAGCGCACCTTGGAATAGCCGCTGCTGCCGTCGGGTTGAGTACCCTCCCACAACGCATCGGACGCGCCAACATCGTTTGCGCAGAAGTTGATTCCGCACTTCGCGGCAGGCTGAACCGATTTCACCCCGTCGATCATGCCACGCATCACGGCTCGCAAGACCGGCCAGTTCGTGTTGTTGAAGTCGAGTGCCTTCGTTCCCGCGTTGGTGGAATCCAGAATAATGGCGCCGTCGCGTGTCAGTTCATTGCCACATTCATAGATGGTGACGCCAT
>NZ_VTUZ01000053.1 GCF_008369935.1 Paraburkholderia panacisoli
GGAAGCGGCATTGGCGCGCGAGCTGGTTTCTATATTCAGCGGCAACTCCGCATCCACCCAGCCACAGAGCGACAAACGCTTCGCTGACGCCGCCTGGCGCGACAATTCGCTGTACCGCAGCACACTGCAAGGCTACTTTGCAGTCCGTAACGCGCTGACGGGCTTTGTCGATTGTTCAGCGCTCGACGAAAAGAGCAAGGAGCGCGCGCAGTTCGTGCTATCGCTCGTCACGGACGCAATGGCGCCCACGAACACAGTGCTCGGCAATCCGGCTGCAATCAAGAAGGTTGTCGAGTCAGGAGGCGCAAGCCTCGTTGCGGGTCTGAAGAACCTCCTCACGGATACGCTGACCAACCAGGGCATGCCTGCTCAGGTCGACAAGGCCGCGTTTGAAGTCGGCAAGAACCTGGCCACCTCACCTGGCGCGGTGGTATTTCGCAACGAAGTGCTCGAACTCATTCAGTACGCACCGGCAACCCCGAACGTCTATACGCGTCCGCAGTTGATCGTGCCGCCCCAGATCAACAAGTTCTACATTTTCGATCTCTCCAAGGGCAAAAGCCTTGTCGACTACCTGGTGAAGCACGAGTTCCAGGTGTTCGTCGTGAGCTGGCGCAACCCGACTTTGGCGCAGCGTGACTGGGACATGGACACGTATGTCGCCGCGCTGCTTGAAGCTATCACAGCGGTGCGTGACATCACCGGCAGCGCGGACGTGAACCTGCATGGCGCCTGCTCGGGCGGAATGACGATTTCAGCGTTGCTCGGCCACCTCGAAAGCCGTGGCGAAAACGTGGTCAATGCCGCCACGCTGATGGTGGCCGTGCTCGATAGTGTCGCCGACTCGCAAATGGGTCTCTTTGTTACCCCTGAAGTTGTCGCGGCGGCGAAGCAGAGCAGCACGGCGAGAGGCGTGCTGGCAGGTGAGGAAATGGGGCGCGTGTTCGCATGGATGAGACCTAACGATCTGGTATGGAACTACTGGGTCAACAACTACCTGTTGGGGAATTCGCCGCCGGCCTTCGACATTCTTTACTGGAATAACGACGCCACTCGATTGCCTGCCCGGTTCCACGGCCAGTTGCTCGATATTTTCACGGAAAACCTGTTCAGCAAGCCTCGTGCGCTGACCGTCCAGGGTACGCCGATCGACCTCTCGGGTGTGAAGTGCGACATGTATGTCGTGGCTGGCGTCACCGATCACATCACGCCATGGAAGGGCGTGTACAACACGGCGCGCGCGTTCGGCGGCAAGACGCGCTTCGTGCTGAGTTCGAGTGGTCACATCCAGAGCCTGATCAATCCTCCGGGCAATCCGAAGGCGAAGTTCTTCCTCAATTCTGAATTACCGGCGAGTCCCGCCGAATGGCTCGCTACAGCCAAACCTGAAGCGGACTCATGGTGGAGCGACTGGCGACAGTGGCTCGCCGAGCGTTCCGGAGAACGCCGGCCTGCGCCAGATACGCCAGGCAACGAACGGCACCCGCCGATTGCCGATGCCCCCGGCACCTATGTCGTTGAAATGTAACGTCTGGTTTTACGTCGACTGGAACACGACGACTTTCATTCACACCAACCCTTCGGAGAATTTGACATGGAATCAGGCAACACCAAGAGCCTTTTTGCCGACTACACCCGACTCATCGGTCCCTTCAAGCTGCCCGGCTTCGACCTCGCCGCCATGCTGGAGCGGCGGCGCAAGGACGTCGAGGCGTTGGTTGCGATCAACGCGACTACGCTCGCGGGCATCCAGTCGCTCGGTCAAAAGCAGGCGGACATGCTGAGCACGACGATGACCGGCCTGCAATCGATGGTCACAACGCAACCTGACACTTCGGTACGCAAGCCTCTTGCAAACGCGGGTGAACTGGTTCAACAGGCGTTGCACAGGGTCTTGTCGAACGCGCAGGAAGTGACGAGTACGGTTTATACGACGCAGTCCGACAGCTATGCGATCGTCAGCAGGCGCGTCGCGGAGAACGTCGAAGATCTGAAGGCGCTTCTGCAACCGGGCAAGTAACGCGGCATCACAATACGAACAGGCGCCGATGCCCCGCGCGGCGCCTCGCATGACAGTCACCCGGATAAGAGAAATGCTCAATACCCCTGAGTCTGTCTGCAACCTGCACATCCAGACAGTCGATCTGGATGGTCAGACGCTGCGTGCCGGCATTCGGCGCGGCAGCGACGATTACCCGCCCTTGCTCATCTTCAACGGCGTCGGCGCGAATCTTGAACTGGTCGAGCCGTTTGTCTCTGCCCTGGAAAATGTGAGCGTCATCGTCTTCGACATCCCCGGCGTCGGCGGATCGCCGGTCCCGCGCGTGCCGTATCGCTTTTCGACGCTCGCGGTACTCACTGACAGGCTGTTGTCGAAGCTGGGCTATGAAGGGCCCGTCGATGTACTCGGCGTATCGTGGGGCGGCGCGCTCGCGCAGCAATTCGCGCATCTGTATCCCGTGCGTTGCCGCAGGCTGGTTCTCGCGGCGACCTCGCCAGGCGTCGTCATGGTGCCGGCCAAGGTATCGGTGCTCGCGAAGCTCGTTGGCCCGCGGCGCTACACGGACCCGGCATACCTCGAGGCGAACGGTGCCGAGATATACGGCGGAGCATACCGGCGCGACCCGGCGTTGCTGAAGGAGCACAGCCGTCATATCCGTGCGCCGCGGGGTCGCGGATACCTCTATCAACTGCTGGCGGCCTGGGGATGGAGCAGTTTGCCCTGGCTTGGCAGCCTGCGCCAGACGACGCTCGTCATGCACGGTAACGATGACCCGATCGTGCCCTTGGCGAATGCGAAAATTCTCGCGGCCCGCATCCGCGATGCGACGTTGTATGTCATTGACGACGGCCATCTGTTCCTCGTCGCGCGCGCAAAGGAAGTTGCTCCTGTGGTGCAAAAATTCCTCCGGCGGGAGACGAATTGAGTTGCCTCACTGACAATGACGAAAGCCAGCAAGCCGGAGCAGCCGATGAGCGGGGGATCCGAAAAGAGGCTCGTTTGAAACGCATGCGGCGAACAGCGACGTGCCTGCTGGGCGCCATGATGGCGCTGCTGCTTGTGTGTGTCGTTTTTCAGGCCGACTATCCGTGGCTGGCGTGGCTGCGGGCGTTTGCGGAGGCTGGCGCGATTGGCGCGATAGCGGACTGGTACGCGGTGGTTGCGTTGTTCCGGCATCCGCTTGGTCTGCCGATCCCGCACACAGCGATCATCGAGCAAAACCAGCAGCGGATTGCTGAGAGTCTGGGCAGCTTCGTCGAGGAGAATTTCCTGACACCGGAACTCGTCATCGACAGGTTGAGCGGCCACAACACAGCCAAAGCGCTGGCGGAGTGGCTTGTCAAGCCGGCAAACAGCCGGGCGATCGCAGACGTGGTTGCAGACTCGCTTCCTGGTTTGCTTGACGGGATCGACGACGCGGACTTCGCGCGATTTCTCGATCGCCTCATGGTCCCGCACCTGCGCACGCTCGATGTGTCTCGAGTCGCGGGCAATATCCTGAAGGTGGTGACCGACGGCAATCGTCATCAGCCCCTGCTGGATCATGGACTTGAGACGCTGGAGCTTTGGCTGACGAACAACGCCGGCATGCTCAAGGCGAAGTTCAGTGCGGTGTCGCGCTACACGCCTGCGCAGCTTGACGCCTACATCGTCAACAAATTCGTCGAAGGCGTCATTGCGCTACTTCATGAGGTCGTCGCGAATCAGGATCATGAGCTTCGTCGCCAGTTCGACGAGGCGATTCAGCATCTGATCATGCAACTTCAGACATCGAGTATCCATCGCCGCTTTGGCAAGACGTTGATGCGCGACTGTCTTCGGCATTTCAGGAATGGGCGTTATTCCCGTGTGCTGCTGAAGCACATCCGTACACGCGTGACAGCCGAGGTCTATCGCGAGTATTCAATGGTTCGAAGTGTGACAACCGGCGCGCTGGTTTCGTTCGGCGAGAGTATGAGGCGCTCGCCTGCGCTTCAGCAGAAGCTGAATGTGTGGTGGCTGAATCTCGCGCACACGCTCGTGGTGCGCTATCGGCACCAGATTTCGGTGCTCATCACCGGCGTCGTGAAAGGCTGGAATGCCAAGGAAGCCAGTCGGAAGATTGAAGCAGAGATTGGCCGCGACCTGCAGTACATCCGTATCAACGGGACATTCGTAGGGGGCATCGCCGGGGTTTTGCTCCATGCAGCCACGCTGCTTGTGAGCAGGTGAAGCGAGCGCATGGCGCAGTCGCTGCAACGGAAGACGCAATCGTTTTGTAACTTCGCGTCGTGTGAATGGAATGATGTCCATGTGTCGCCGTGACATGGGGTAACGGCGTCACGCAACAGTAGACAGGGATCGTCGACGCGTTACCGCTGACTGCACCAGGGAAGGTCCATCAACTCTCGCTGCGTGCCGACGCAACGGTCCGACTGCCTGGGATAACGTTGGCGGCACTCGCTCCCCGTTCTTCGTTCGAGACCGACGAGAGGGACGGCGGCGGCAAACACGGCCTCGAAGTTGTCGTCACAATGTCTGGTATGCGTCGTGGACACGCAGAAATGCCGAACTGAAGCCGTTCCTGTTTGAATGCGCAATCCGGCGGGTGGACGCCCGCGCACAAAGCGCTTCGTCACGGTGACAGCGATGTTTCCCGTATTGACGAAGCAAGATGAAATTCGAAACTTTTAGGAGACGTCGTGCTCGTTACCCAATATTTCTTGAAAGACCTTTTCAAAGGCAAAACCGTTTTTGTCACCGGTGGCGGCAGTGGAATCAACCTCGGTGTCGCAAAGAACTTCGCCGCACTCGGCGCCAACATCGCCATCTGTGGGCGCTCTCAGGAGAAGCTCAATGCGGCGGCTGCGGATTTGCGAGCGTTCGGCACCAAGGTCTGCGCGGTCAGCGCGGACGTACGTGACAGTGCCGCACTCGAAGCCGCGTTTGAACAGTCGAAAGCAGAGCTGGGCGCGATGGACGTACTGGTCTGTGGTGCCGCCGGCAACTTTCTCGCGCCTGCCGAAAAGCTCTCTGCCAACGGATTCAAGACAGTGATCGACATCGATCTGCTTGGATCCTTCAACGCCACTCACAAAGCTTTCGAGCAACTCAAGGAAACCAGAGGGACGATCCTGTATATATCGGCAGGCATGGCTTACATACCTCATGCTTTTCAGGTCCATGTCGGCGCTGCGAAGGCCGGCATCGACATGATGATGAAGAACATCGCTCTCGAATGGGGAAGATTCGGCATCCGTGCCAACAGCATCGTGCCCGGTTCCATTGAAGAGACGGAAGGGCTCAAGCGCCTCTCCGATCCCGCGGAAAAGGAAAAACTGGTTGCCGCCGTTCCGCTACTTCGGACGGGAACCGTAGACGATATTGGTCAGTTAGCGGCATTTCTTTCATCGCCGCTCGCCTCTTATATCACCGGTTGCGTGGTAGTTTGCGATGGCGGTCAGAATCTGCCGGGTTCTGCACTCTTCAACGCGACTGCAGAGCTCGTGCTGCGCGCGCAGCATGGATGAGCCGATTGTGTATTTTGAACGTAGCCGCACATGACGGGTGAAGCGTTCTTTGAAGTCGTTCTCGTGTGACGTCGTTCACCAGGGACAATGCACAGCGATTATCTCGAGGCGCTTGCGTTCATCAGTTGTAAATTGACATAGCGGGACGCATGCGCTGACGAATTTGTGCGGGGAGGCCACATGTCTACGAGGATGACGCGGTTCAACGAGGCGCGGGCCCTGGAGCGGGTCGCGGGATGCCGCTCATGAGGTGCAAGCGGCGTCCGCCGCTCTCCAGGAACATTTCTCACCGGACGGCGATGCGCAGCCACCAATGCTGAAGCTGGTCAGGTTTGAAGCCGCGATGCTGGAACTCAAGACAGCCCGCGCGGACTTCGACGCCGTGTTTTCCTTTGGGCGGAACCTGCCGTGCGGTCGCAGCGAAGTCGGCTCACTTGAGGGCAACGACTGAACAAAGCACCGGATGGTTGTTAGGCTTGTCGAAGCCGCCTGTAGTCGATATGGCCAGTCAAAGCAGCGGTGATCCACTGCGCGGTACGTTGGTCCTACCGCTTCAATCTGAGCCTGCGGGACATCAAGGAGTTGTTGCTCGAGCGCGGCGTGAGCGTCAGCTACGAGTCGGTGCGCAACTAGCGCGACCGGCTCGGCGCGCAGTTGGCGCGTCGCACGAAGGCCGCGCGCGGCAGGGCGGGTTCGACCCGACACCTGGATGAAATGTTCTTGAACCTGCGTGACGGACCGTACGTCTTGTGGCGCGCAATGACGAACACGGTACTGAACTGAACATGCTGCTGCAAAAGCGTCGCGACAAGGCCGCCAGTCGCTTCTTTTGCCGGGTGCTGCGCTCACACCGGCACCCAGGAAGACCGTCCGCGCAATGGCTATTTCACCAAAGCTGAGAAGGCTGAAATCCATACTATTGGGCTCTGTCGAAGAGCCGTCGTTCGGTTCAAATGTAGACAGCAGCACTTGACTCGACAGACAGTGTCTGTTCATTTCGTCACTCCCGACTTGATAGCTGTCGTTCCGGGGCGAGGAAAAGGTCAAGCCCGAAGCCGGGAAGCGGTGCGCCAAAGGCGCAGGCTTGAGGTTCGACTCGTTCCGGAGAATCATCCCCTCAGTCGGGAGTGGAAGACATCTCTGCTGACATTGTCTGACCGGTCGAGTACCGGCTAGTACAGTTCAAAGGAGCCAGACAGCGACAGTTATTGGCGGCGTTCGGCCCCTTCGACCCGCTCCAATGTCATGGAGACGCCATCAAGCACCTTGCCGCCGCCATGTCCGCACTCGATGCCGGACACCTGGAGCAAGCCTTACCCGATCAAGGGCGCGCAACTGCGACAGGTCGGTTTTTGCATAAGTCGGCAGTCGTCGCTGACGCGTCACCGAGCAGCGCCTGCGCGGCAGGGAGCGGCACCAGATGGCGAACTCAGGGCGTCGATCCCCGCCTGCCCCCCGGTGGTCGCTGCGCCTGCCATGCCGCGATCGCCCGTTCCAGATTGAAGAACATCCGGTCGCGACCGAGCGTCTCGCCGAGCGGTGAATGCTGCACCATCGCGAGTACGCCCGGGTTCAGACCCACGAGCCAGAGCCTTATGCCCTTGTTGCGTAGCTCCTTTTCCGCTTCCGTCAGCATCTTGAGCGCCGTGTACTCGAGATCAAAGACGGCGCGCAGATGGAGCACGACGATCTGGGGATGAGTCTGCTCGATCAGCACGCGGATCTTCTCCCCGACGTGCTCGGCGTTGGCAAAGAAAACGCGCCCTTCGGGCCTCAACAACAGGAGGTCCGGAAAAGCCTCGTCGTCGGGGTGTTCCGCGGACACAGGGCGGAACACGTTCGTGCCAGGCTTGCGGCCCAGCACATATACGGGTGGATCGGATGTCTGGTGAGCAAGCGCCAGGAGCGACACGACAATGGCGACGAGGATGCCCAGCAGGGTGCCGAAGAGCACAACGCCGCAGACCGCAACCAGCGCCCACACGAATTCAGTGCGCCGCACAGCGGCAATCGCGCGAAATTCCGAGGGCTTGATCAGGCCGATCGAATAGACGATGACAACCGCTGCCAGCGTGGCCTGCGGCATCAGTCCGATGAAGGGCGCAAGCAGCAGCATCGTGCCCAGCGTGACGGCAGCCGTGACCAGTTCGGCAAGCTGGCTGCGGGCGCCCACAAGACGGTTCACGGCCGTCTGGGTCGTTCCTCCGCCCGCCGGCATGGAGCCGAGCAGCGCGCCTCCCACGTTGGCAAGACCGATCGCCAGCAACTCCCGATTCGCCTGTGGCGCGGGTTCTCCTCTCTCAACGAACGCTCGCCCGGACGCGATCGTTTCGGTAAAGCTCATCAGCGCAATGCCCGCGGCGGCTGGCCAAAGCGACGCGACAAGCGAAAGGTCCGGCATGGTGACGGAAGGGAAGCCCGTCGGCACATGGCCGACAATGTCGACGCCGTGAAACTGCAGGCCGAGCAGGCTCACGCCGCCGATACCGCACGCCACCGCGATTAATGGCGCGGGTGCCCGTGGAAAGAAATGCTCGATTGCCACCAGAATGCCCACCGTAGTCGCCGCCACAGCAACGGTCGCCGCTGACGCGTGTGGAATACCCGTGACGGTGGCCAGCACGTTGTGGAAAAACGACCCCTTGGGAAAGTGAATGCCGAGCAGCTTCGGCAACTGATCCAGCACGATGACGACCGCGACACCGGCCTTGAATCCGGTCAGCACAGGATCGGAAATGAAGTTGGCAACGAATCCGAACCGCAGGAGCGCGGCTAGCGTGAGGATGGCCCCGACCAGTAACGTGAGCGTTGCAGAGGCTCTCAGCAGGTCTGCCGTCCCTCCATCCGGGACCACCCGGGCGAGGGCCGCGGCGGCGAGGATGGCGATCGTTGCGCTGGTGCTCACGCTGAGCGGCCGCGACGATCCCAGGAACGCGTAGATCACCATCGGAAGGAAGGCCGTATACAGCCCTACCTGCACCGGCAGCCCCGCGACGGTCGCGTATGCCAGGGCCTTCGGAAGAACGACAGCCGAAGCGGTCACCCCGGCAATGATATCCGGCTTGATCCACTCCTTCTGATAGTCGCGGACCCACTCCAGCACCGGGATGCGAAAGCCGCCAATTGAATGTGTTGATGAATCGTGTCCCATAGTCACGCGGACTCCCTATTGTCATCAAATTCCCACATCGCGCGCAGGTCGCCCCATTGATACCCGATGCACTGCGAATCTGGCGCCGGAGGAGACCATGCCATCGTCGCTAGAGCGTTGCCTGTTCAAACGGGCATGTAGCCGGTGCGGCCTCCTACACTATGATTCATCCCGACTCGCCGAGAACGGCCTCTCACTCTGCGTTGGGGACCCGCGCTTGCGCGCGGCATGCTCCGCTTCGATCTGGTCGGGGCATGCGAACGTAAAGGTAGCGATTGCTTCGTCGAAGACGTCGCTCTTGCCGATATCCGCTGATCCCGGAGGGATACCCGGAGCGTGTGAGGGAAGACTGGACCATGTGCCTTTGACGCAACGGAATCAGCTTAGCCAGCCGCCACTCGTCGACTCCCAGCATCAGATGGACCGGGTCCAGACGGTTGCCTGGTGGCTGACAGCTACCGCGCAGGTTGCGCGGACACTTCTTACCCGGATTCTTGCAAGACTTGCGGGGCTCCGCTCCCGAAAGATGGTCTGTGAATGCCGGAAGGAGTACAAATCCGGCCTGCTCGCCGCCGCCAACCGGCTGCACCGTGTTCGCTCGCATGGTCGACTCCTGTGTGAAACTTCCTTCCTGACGGACAGCGAGCAAGTCCAAACATCACGGCGAACAGTCGGGCACCCGCATTGCTGTACGTTACCCTGAAACCAGGAGGCCAGCCGGTGGAGCAGATGCGTAACCGCGCGGGGACAGCGGCGGACCACCAGCAGATCCCGCTCATCGAGCACCGGCTTCATGTCCGTTGCGCCCGCCGTTCATTAATCTGCCCGACCATGGCGTGCGCAACGATGTCGTTCTGGTCGATGACGGTCGACGCGCCAGCCCTCTGGAGCAACATCCGGCGCAGATCATTGTCACCGGACACCACGATCTGGAGCCCCGAGTTGAGCGTGTGCGCCACCAGCGTGATCTCCAGATTGCTGTTCGGATCGGTGCCGGTCACGAACAGCGCACTGGCGGTATCCAGCCTGGCACGCTCGAGTACGTCGTCGAACGAATTCTGATCGCCCAGGATGACCATGTATCCCAGTCCGGATGCTTTTTCGGCCCGCTTTACATCGGTTTCCAGCACGAGCACGGTCGCTCCCGCCTCTCGCAGACGGGCGGCGACCAGCTGGCCGACCGAACCAAACGGGCAGACCGTGACATGATTGCTCAGCGTTTCCAGCTTGTGCTCCATTGCCCTGTTCTCCCAGAAGACCATCACGTCGTCGCCAGACAGCATCCCCGTCAACTGACGCAACGCATACCCGGCAACCACCACGGTCGCAAGTATGGCGACCAGCATGAATATCTTCTGGTCCGGATTGAAGTCCGAGAAATCGCCAAGCGTCGTGACAAGGTTGACCGCATCCCAGAAGGCCGTGAACATCTTCGTGCTCAACGGCGCATCCGAGTGGTCGAGCAACCCAATCCCCAGCGTCGATCCCAGCAGCACCAGAATCAACAGGCCAACCGCCAGATGCACGCGGCGTCGCCATTCCCTGATACGCAGCCCGCCAAGCCGCGGTTCCTCGATCCGATACATCCCGATCGTTCCTCAAATCCGTTCTTCGAATCGCAGTTCGAATTATTCGAGCACGCTCGCACGACATGCTCTCCATCCGTTCAACGTTCCCGATTACATCATGTCGCTCCCGCACGCCAGCGATTGGACTTTGGTCCTGCGCGTCGACGCGTCATAGGGCGCATCCGAGCGCGCTTCATCGGCATTTTCAGCCGGTGTTTGGCAATCCCGGTTCCCCGCCGGCTGCAATGCGGCACTGCTCAGAATTTCTCAGGCAAGCCGGACTGCAACGCCGCGGCCCGCGCATCCCCCCTGCTAGGCCTATGGGTCCCCCTGTGAACCCACAGGCCTAGCCGACCGGTCACGAGGGTTCTAACGAGCCGATCTGGCCTTTGTCTTCGCACGCGATTTTCGGGCGTGTTCCTCGGTGCCCTGCGCGTCGACGGGCACGAACCGGTACGGATAGTCGGGTTCGCGGTAGTCTCCCGCCTTCTGCCGCCGCGGCAATTTCACCTGTTCCCGCGGCACGCTCTCGTAAGGCACCTTGCTAAGCAGGTGTCTGATGATGTTCAGACGGGCACGCTTCTTGTCGTCGGAGCGCGCGATATACCATGGCGAAAATTCGGTGTCAGTCTTCGCGAACATTTCGTCGCGCGCCTTGGAATAGTCGTACCAGCGCCGATACGATTCGAGGTCCATCGGCGAGAGCTTCCAGACCTTGCGCTCATCGTAAATGCGAGCTTCGAGGCGTCGGGTCTGCTCCTCGGGGCTCACCTCCAACCAGTACTTGACCAGGATAACCCCCGAATCAATGATGGCCCGCTCGACGAGCGGCGTCGCAAACAGGAACTCCTGCACTTCGCGCTCCGTGCAGAACCCCATCACGCGCTCAACGCCCGCGCGGTTGTACCAGCTGCGGTCGAAAATCACGACCTCGCCGGCCGCTGGCAGGTGCGGAACATAGCGTTGCATGTACATCTGGCTCTTTTCGCGGGCGGTGGGCGCGGGCAGCGCGATGACCCGGAAAATGCGCGGGCTAACGCGCTCGGTGATCGCTTTGATTGTTCCGCCCTTGCCCGCGCCGTCGCGTCCCTCGAACACGACGCAGATCTTCGCGCCGGTATGCACGACCCATTCCTGCATCTTGATCAACTCGCCGTGGAGCCGGCGCAGCTCCTTCAAATACACGTTGTTGCTGAGCTCGCTCCCGGGCTTCGAATCGCTGCTCTTCGCTTCTTTCGAAGTGTCGTACATTGCTTCTCTCCCTGAAAAATGCGCCTATCCCGCACATCTGCACACCCTTTAGCAATCTCGTCGTCCCCGAGCGTCCGCACTATGCGACCGGTGACCGCGACGTCGTCGCCGGGGTATTCAGCGCAGGGAGCAGACCGCACCAGGACGGCCGCGACGCCGGCTTCTGATGTCACTCGCCGAGTCACTTCACCGCCCCCGACAGTGATGGACAGCACGCTCGATCTCGTAGCTGCTAACGACACGCGGCAGATCGACCAGGCGGCACCAAGTCCGCTACGCCCACCGGCCTATCTCGCGCTTCTCCTTCTAGCCATAATCTTCACGCGTCGATCACGAATAGTCGAGCGATCCTGTAGAACCAGACCAACCCGACTACATCGTATGAAATGGGCGCCACGAGTTTGCCAAACACCCGCATGCACGCGGTGAGCGCTTGCTTGCTCTCTAATGTTCCGCTGGTTCGATTTGCAGGTTGTCACATGACCCAATTGAATTGATTGATATAAATCAAACGCTTCACGATACCTAGACGGCGGGGTCGCCTGCTAAGACCAGACGCAGGCTGGCCCGCAGACTACCCGTAAGGCCCACGGCGATGCCCGATTGCATACGCCTTTTTGCAGCCTGGCATGTCAGTGTCATTCAGGTCAGGGTGTCTGATGGGACCGGCCAGTAGTAGTGCCGGGTCGACCTTCTATCCGTGCCGGCCTGGCAGGCCGGTCACCTCATGCCGCATGCGCGAACCGCTGGGACCACCCTGTTACCGACGCGCCCCATCTCCTGGAAACGGCTACTTGCATGGGTAGCCCGGGTTTTTTCCGGGCGCGTTGACCTTTACATGCCGTCGTGCTCCAGTTGTAGTCAGCTGCTCGCCATGTTGATCTCTCGTGATTTGGGTATCGCACCAGCAGGAATCTCGCCGTGTTCGAGCTCAGCCAGCTCCAGGCGAGCTCCGCCATCAGCCACCGGCATCGCCGGTTCCCCGCCTTGCTGATCCCCAGTTCAACCTCGCTGGTGCCGCTGGCGTACGGCGTGGGCGTCAGCCCCAAGCAGCCGGCCAGTTCCCGGCGGTTGCGAAACTGGCGCCACCCGAACCGCTCCCTGACCAGCGTCCATGCGCTGCCCGCTCCGATAGCTCCTGTTGTACTTCGAGCAGGCGGATCTGCTGGCGCACCAGCGGGAGCCGCTCGCATTCGCAGTCAATCTCGGCGCGCAGGCCGGGTGCCAGCAGCTCGCGCTGCCGGGCCCACCAGTGCGTCCAGATGCGGCCGCCGACATACCTGACGCGCAGGTTGTGGAGCACGAGCAGGGAGCGGATGCGGTGGGTGTGCGCGCTACGCTCCTGCCGCACGCGTTCGAGTTCTCGAACTGCAGGAGCCGGTCGTCTTCCTGCTCTCGCGCCGGGATGCGCGCGACCGCCCACACCGCCGCTCGCCCGTACCTATTGTGTATAACACGCGTCCACTAATATATTTTTTATTTTCGGGGCGGAAAGCGGTCTGCTTGGCGCTGCGACTCTAATCTCCTGATTTTTCCACTCATCACCTGCGTCTACCACTGTCGAATTACTTGAGTTAAGTGAAGCCCTTACTTTGAGAGAAGGAAGCCCTAATCCCCCTGGAATCTCCGTATCATACTCACCAGATATAGTGTAATGTACGGTTCGGGATGTCATTTTTTTATCAGCGAATACGCGAACTTTTAGTGTCAGGTTTTGCTCTTCGAAATCAGACGATACGAATTTAACGTGCCCCGCGCAATTCTCCGCCACCGACAGGTTCGCATAACCGAGCGCACATATTATAAAAATCGCCTGCATTGAATGTTTCATATTCATACCTCAAATAATTAGCGACTCAATTCGTCTGAATGAAAATGGTCGTTCATTCCGTAAATAAGTGGGTTCTTGTTATCGGTCCATCATGAAGGCGAATTAAATGGTTGACGGCTGATGCCATATTAGCTGCTGAGTCCAGGTCTGCAAAAAACCAAGGTTAGATTTGAACTTATTCGTTCGCTCTTCATACAACGTCTTCCAGCCATTCGGAGTGTTTTTTTCAAGATTGCTGGAGAGACAGGCCCGGTCTGCAGGGCACTTCACAAACACAGAATATCCCGACTTCTCGATTGAATAGTTTGCACATAAGCACCTGCGGCATCTTGGGGGAAATTGTCGTAGTTGCTCGAGAGTCATCTCCCAAATAGGAACATGATGTCCTCACGGAACGCCAGGCACTGACCTCCGCTTCCCTCCCACTACCACGCCAGCGGTTTAGTACAGCAGCGTTAATACGCTGCGGAGGATTAACGTGCACCTTGTTCATCCCCCTGATCCTCGGAGCGGGACGGCTGCGCATCAGCGGACGCGCGACTGGCCTGCAGTGGTTCCCGGTCATGCGGATTCGCCGTCGGGCGGGTTGTCAGCGGCGATAGCGCGTCGAAGCGTCCCTGTCGTTTTCCATGCCAGGCCGAAATTGCCTCGGCAATATCCTGGGTGTCGAAGACGGCGCTCTGCAACAAGGCCATATGGCGCAGAGATTCGGACGTACTATGATCGCGCGCGAAGTTGATCGCAGCCTTGCACCCGGCAACGGCCAGCGGGGACTTTGACGCGATGGTTCGGGCCAGCTCCATCGCGTGTCGGAGCAGTGCCTCGGCATCGGGCAACAGGGCATTCACCAGGCCGACCGCCAATGCACGCTCGGCGCTCAACCGCTCACTGGTGTAGGCCATCTGGCGAGCCACGCCGGCGGGAATGATCTTCGGCAGGCGCTGGAGCACACCGAGGTCAGCCGTCATGCCGATCTGGGTTTCCTGTAGTGCGAAGAATGCATCGGTCGTGCAAGTGCGAATGTCGCAGGCGACCGCGAGATCGAGGCCTCCGCCCATGCAGCCGCCCTGAATTGCGCAGATGACGGGAAACCGGACCTGATCGAGCGTATCAAAGCAATTCATCAGATTTCTCAACGCGTGCTGGAAGCTTAGCCGGGCCCGTGGACTGCTGTTGTCAAACCCATCCGTCGTGCCGGTGAACACGTCTAGCGCCATGCCGGCCGAAAAGTGCTTTCCGGTGGAACTGATAACGAGGGCACGGGTGTCGCCCGCGTCATCCAGCGCCAGCACGGCGTCGCGCAACCCGGTGAAGAAGGCCAGGCCCATCGTATTGAGCCGGTCGGGACGGCTCAGCTGGAGATGTGCAATGCCAGATTCGTTGCTGATGTGAAAGTATTCGTTATGCATGGATAGCCTCCAGAAGTTTGTCGTGAGTCTGCGGCGATTTTTCATTCAGTAGCTAATGGACAGCTGATGCGATTCGAGTTCCCTGATCCGCCCGGCCATTTGTGTTGCCCAATGCTGGTACGCCAACCAGTTGGGCTGGACCATCGGACGCCAAAGCATCCGGATGCACAAGGAACGCCCCCGACAGCAGTTCACAATTCCGCCATTGGCCCACTGCGGCAGCCAACTCCGGGTTAAAACGCCGGGCGCGCAACCGCGCAGCCAGGACAATCGCTGCGGACGCGCTGGCATCTCGTGCATCAGGGCCGGCTCGAGCGTAATACGGGCTTCACGCGGTACCTTTGCACGAGCAGCGCCGCAAGCTGCCTCTGGCGGGCACGCCGGGTTGCGGTGCGCACGGCGCCGGTCACATCGTTGACTCCAATCAGCAGGACCGCTAACTGCTAACAGCGTCGCGCGATGCATCCAGGCATTCATGATGACTCGGCCATAGCTTTCGATGCCGAACGTGTGCGCCGCGAGAGTTCGTGGCATCGTCAGATCAAGCACTTTCGCTCCTCATCGACCATGCCCGGCGCCGGCAGTAGATCGGAACGGGTAAATTTCACCAGCGCAAACGCCCGCATGGCACCCGCTGTTTCTGGCACGCTCGCGAGCCTCAATTCGATCGTTGTGCCCTCGTGTGCGTACCCGTTTTCCACGATCACGTTCATGCGATCGAGCCGCAGTTCCCTCTTGAGTACATGCAGGTGTTCCGCGGGCGAATTGAGCACATCAGCAATGATCTTCAGCCGGCAGTCGATCGCCTCGGTCGCGAGTCCCAGACGCGCCATCTCCGCGTCGTTTTTTTCCATCTGCGCCTGCAGGCGCGCCACCTCCACGAGACTGGACAATGGCTCCGCACCCAATACGGCGCTCATCCCGCTACCCTGCCGCTGCAGCAGTGCGAGGCGCGTCTTGAGCAGCGCGCGCTCCTGCTCGAGCTCGCCGCGGCGCGACACGTCCGCGCCTATTCGTTCGAGGGCCACGAGCACGAGCTGATCCACCACACGGCGCACGATCTCCTCTCGAAGCGTCTGCTCCGTGCTGGCGCACACGCGTGCCCGGTGATCGCTGAAGCTCACGGTGGTTCGCTGTACGTCGGCGCACGCCGTCGATCCATGTTGCGCGACGCCGAATGTCCGCCGTTCGGTCATCGCCATACCGAGCACGGCGAAGGCCTCGGTTGCCAAGGGATTGGCATCGAAATGAGTACGCAGTTCAGTCGAATGACTCAAGACACGAGGCACGTCTTCCGGCGTTGCGAAAAAGGCCTGAATATACGGGTTCGTCGTCCAGGCGGATGCGCTCGCCTCGCGTGCCGGCGGCATGTCGTCCACCAATGCCCTGACATAGTCGAGCGAAGTGCTGACCGCCGCCGCGAGGCGCTCCTGATAACGCTCGGCGAGCCGTAACTGCGGAGTCAGTTTTGCAATGCGCTCGATGGCCTCACTCACCTGTGCGGAATCCTGGGCGCGCTTCTCCGATGTGCCCTCGCGATGAAACAGCCTGGCCAGAATGCCCATGGGCGCCTCTTTTGCGGCTCAATCTTCCCGTTCCGGCAGGATCTGCGCACTGATCGTGTGGTCCTTCCAGAACATGTTATGAATCCTCGACTGGAGCAGGTTTAGTGCCTCTGACGAGAGATTGTTGAACCTGAGCAGCGCGATGGGTCGTCCGATTCCTGCGGGCACGCGCTCGATCGAATCGAACGGCGGGAATCCGTATCTCTGCAGGAACTCACTGATTTCCTCGTCAGCGACGCTTTCTTCGACATTACCCAGTAAAAGCTCAGTCATGGTGTTTCCTCTCCGAAGCCAAATAATCAGGCCATGATGTTGACGCCGCCGTCGACATACAGCGTTTCGCCCGAAACCCGCCGCGCGTAGGGCGTGGCGAGAAACGCGCAGGTGTAGCCGACGTCCATGATGTCGACCAGCCCGCCGATCGGCGCGCGCGTGGCCGCCTCGTTGAGGAGCAGGTCGAAGTCCTTGAGGCCGGAAGCCGCCCGCGTCTTGAGCGGACCCGGCGAAACCGCATTACGCGAATGCCCTTCGGTCCGAACTCATAGGCGAGGTAGCGCGCGCAGGCTTCGAGCGCGGCCTTCACTGGCCCCATCACGCTATAGTTCGGCACGACCTTGTTGGCACCGTAATAGCTCATGGTGAGCAGCGTGCCGCCCTGGTCCATGAGCGGCGCCGCAAGCGCCGCCATGCGCACGAACGAATGACACGAAATGTCCATCGCGCGCGCAAAGCCTTCGCTGGAGCAGTGCAGCAGCCCGCCTTGCAGGTCGTCTTTGGGCGCCCACGCGATGGAGTGCAGCAGGATGTCGAGCCGTCCCCAGCGCTGCCGGATCTCCTCGAATACTGCCTCAAGCTGCGTAGCGTTGCCGACGTCGAGCGGCAAAAACAGCTGTGCTTCCAGCTCGCTCGCCAACGGCTCGACATGTGGCTTCGACTTTCCCGTGGCGTAGGTGATGGCCAGATCCGCGCCGAGCTCCCGAAACGCCTTGGCGCAACCATATGCAATCGAGTGTTCGTTGGCGATGCCGGTGACCAGCGCTTTCATGCCCGCAAGTACAGGACGTAATCGCTCGGTGGGTTCAGGCGACATAATGTTCCTCCTTCATTTGAGGAGCGCGCGCGTATGGCGCGCGATCATCAGCTCTTCGTTGGTCGGGATGACCCACGCCGATATCCGGCTCGAGTCTGTGGTGATGAGGGGTCCCCCCTTGCCGTTCGCTTCGGCGTCGAGCTCTGCGCCGAGCCAGGCCGCGTGCCGCGCCACGCCCTCGCGAATCGCCGCCGCATGCTCGCCGATTCCCGCGGTGAAAACCAGGGCGTCGATCCCGTCCATGGCTGCGGCGAGGGCGCCAAGCTCGCGCGATATGCGGTACACGTAGAGATCGATTGCGAAACGGGCGCGCGGATCATCGCTTGCGAGCAGCGCCCTCATGTCGCTCGATACGCCGGATACGCCAAGCAGCCCCGACTGGCGATAGAGCAGATCCTCAACCGCACGCGCGTCCATCCCGAGCTCTTCCATCAGGTAGAGCACCACGCCCGGGTCCAGGCTGCCGCAACGCGTGCCCATCGGCAATCCGTCCACGGCCGTGAAGCCCATCGTGCTCGCTACGCTCTTGCCCGCGAGGAGCGCACACATGCTCGCGCCATTGCCGAGGTGCGCGACCACGGTGCGTCCGCTTGCCGCCCTCGGCGCAACGTCGGGCAGGACACTCGCGATGTACTCGTAGGACAGCCCATGAAAGCCGTAGCGGCGCACGCCCCGGCCGGTGATCGACGCGGGGAGCGCGAACGCCTGGGCCACCTCGGGTTGCGTGCGATGGAAAGCCGTGTCGAAGCACGCCACCTGGGGCACGTCCGGCTGCAGTTCGTCGAGGATGCGTATGGGCGTCAGGTTGTGCGGCTGGTGTAGCGGTGCGAGGGGCGTAAGCTTCTCCAGTTCGTCCACTACCGCGGACGTAACTCGCACCGGACCGCTGAAGCTCTGAGCGCCGTGTACGACGCGATGACCGACCGCGACAAGCTTATGCCCTTCGCGGTGCTCGCTCAGGAACGCGCCAATTTGCTCAAGTCCTTCGCGATGATCCAGCTCGTCGCCGTCGCTCAGTTCTCTCGCATGGTGCTCGCCGTGACGGTCGACGGCATCGAACTGCGCGGTGGCCGTGTAAAGGCCGTCGACCTGGCCATGCACGACGAGCTCGAGCGCGTCGCCCTGCTCTTCGAATGCGGAGAACTTGATGCTCGACGAGCCTGCATTCAGAACCAGAATCACATCTGCCATGGCGTCACCCGACGATCTTTGCGGATTCGCGCCGCGCGGTGGCGACTAGCGCCGCCACCGCGCACGACGCGAGCCGCGTAATGAGCGAATCCGCGCGGCTCGTCAGGATAATCGGCACGCGCGCGCCAAGCACGATGCCTGCCGCGTCGGCGCCCGCGAGAAACGACAGGCTCTTGGCGAGCATGTTGCCCGCTTCGAGGTCCGGCACCATGAGAACATTGGCCCGCCCGGCCACAGGCGAATTGATCTGCTTGATGCGCGCGGCATCGGGGTCGATGGCGTTATCGAGCGCGAGCGGGCCATCGACGAGTGCACCCGTGATCTGGCGCCGGTCCACCATCTTGCACAGCGCGGCGGCTTCGATGGTCGAAGGCACTTTCGGGTTAACCGTCTCCATTGCCGAAAGGATCGCCACGCGTACCTCCGGAAACTGGAGCGCGTGCGCCAGGTCGATCGCGTTCTGCAGGATGTCTGCCTTTTCCTCCAGCGTCGGTGCGATGTTCACGGCGGCGTCGGTTACGATCAGCGGGTCCGCGTGTGCGGGCACGTCCATGACGAAGCAGTGGCTGACGCGCCGGCCAGTGCGCAACCCCGCATCGCGCCGGACTACCGCGGCCATCAGCTCGTCGGTGTGAAGGCTGCCTTTCATCAGCGCTTCGGCCTTGCCCTCGCGCACCAGTTGCGCGGCCGCGGCTGCCGAAGCCTCACTGAACGGCGCGTCGACGATCTGATAATCGCTGATCGAAAGCTCACACTCCGCGGCAACCGATTCGATGCGCGCGCGCGGCCCGACGAGGATCGGCACGATCAGGCCTTTCCGCGCCGCTTCCACTGCGCCTTCCAGCGAGCTCCTGTCGCATGGATGGGCGACGGCCGTGGGCATCGGCGCCAGCGTCTGGCAATGGGCAATGAGCCGGTGATACTTCGCGTGTTTGGGTTCCATGGATGGTTCCTTTACGGAAATGACGGGCGCGCTCACGACGGCGTATGCTCAAGCACCGCAACAGGCCGCGCTGCGGGTGGCGCGCCGAGCACCGCGCGAACGCGTTGCAACGCCTCCCATTGCTGTGCGGTCGGCGTCACGCTTTGCACGCGCTCGTCGGCCAGCAGTCTGTCCAGCAAGGTCAACAGCCGCTCGCGGTCTGCCGGTTTGGCAAGCAACGCCGGAAGCGTCGCGATCGCCTGCTGCGGCTCGTAAGTCGCGATGAGCTCCTGTTCACCGCGTATGCGCCGCCACTGATCGGGTGGCATGCTGGGCAGATACTCGGCGTAGGCTTCAACCAGTTCATGCTGAGTCGCAAGCCGCGCAAGCGGCAATGGCTCCCCGCTGCGCCCAAGCAGGAACGCCGCGCGCGCGACCGCTTCGTCGTAGCCGCCCTGCCCGATCGACGCCAGTGCCTCCTTCACGAAAGGCAGTTCGCGCGGGTTAGAAGCCGTGGACGCGGCGACCTCGCGATTGCGGTACCGGTCCGCGAAACGGAGCAGGAAGGGGGTGGTGTAGAGGCTGAAGAACAGCGACTCGGCGCTGGCATCGCGCATCGCCCTGAAGTGGTCGAGCGAGGCGCTGATGATCCCCGAGCCGCGATGTTCGAGCTTGCGCCACGGCTCGATATCGTCGGCATGCTGCCGGTTGGCTTTGACCGCGTTGGCCGCCGGGCGCAGCCAGGCAAGCCAAGGATTCAGGTCCGAAAAGGCCCAGCGCTGGAAGCGTAGCGGATGAAATTCGCGCAAGCATCGCGCAGTGGTCTCGTTTGACATCCACTGAACGTAGGGCTGCACGAACAGTTCATAGGCGCGTTGATTGAATTCGGAAAGCTCGGCTACGGCCTCGAAGGGCTTTTCGTCCTCACGCTTGAACCGGTTGAAACGCTGCGCGATCTCTTCGAGACGATGTTCAACGAATGTCACCTCGTATGCGACCTTCCCGTCGGCGCCGTTCACCTCGTCGATCAACATCGCGTAGAGGCCCGGCGCGAGCGTCTCGATTGCCTCGAGCACGTTGACGATCTGCGCATGCTGCTTCTTCGCCACCTTGCCCGACACGAAAACGCCAAGATGTCCGGCATCCTCGTCCATCAGTCCGATGATGACCTGGCCGCGCGCCTTGATTTCCTCGGTGCTGCCATAGAGGTCGGCCACCCAGTTAAACGCCTGCTGCGGCGGCGTGATATTGTCGCCCATCGAGGCGAACAGGATGATCGGCGAGCGGATATCCCGCAAATCGAGCGCCTTACCCGACACGCCGCGCACTTCGCCCGACCAGAGCCTGTTACCGATGAACAGATTGCGCGTGATCCATTCGATCTCTTCGCGGTTCATCAGGTAGTAGCCGCCCCACCAGCGCTCGAACTCGAGGAAGCGCGGCGGCTCCGTATCGATGTTGTCGTACACGTGATAGTACTTGTCCCACAACGTGTTGGCCGGGTTCAGGTACTCAAAGTTCTGCACGAGATACGCGCCGTCGAACTTGCCGTTGCCGAGATCGGACGAAAACGACGCGAGCCACGTGCCGCCCAGTATCCCGCCCGCATAGCGCATCGGATTGTCGCCTGCGCCTTCGCTCCACGCGCCGCTCCAGTACGACATCGGCGCGCCGTTGATGACGATGGGGCCAGTGTCTTCCGCCGACGAACTCGCCAGCATCATCGCGGCCCAGCCGCCCTGGCAGTTGCCGATGATCGCCGGCTTCGGGCTGTCGGAATGCAGCGAGCGCACTTTCCTGACGAACTCCTGTTCGGCGGAGCAAACGTCGAGCAGTGTCTGACCGGGTTCGGGGTTCTGGAAGAACACGACAAAGTACACGGGATGGCCCGCGCGTAGCGCGACGCCGACCTGCGAATCGTCCCTGAAGCCGCCAATGCCCGGACCATGGCCCGCGCGCGGATCAATGATCAGATAAGGCCGTTTTTTCGCATCGACGATCACACCTTCCGGCGGCTTGATGTATAGCAGCGCGTAATTAACGGGGCGCGCGAAATGCCTGCCGTCGAGCACAACGTCATAGTCGAAATGGAGCGCGGGCTTGAGTTCCTGCGCAGTGCGTTCGACGTATTGCGTGCCGCGCTCGCGCACCGTGTCCCAGAACAGGAGCGAGCGCTGTGCGACGTCGACGGCGTAATGCCATGCGCTCAACGGGTTGAGTTGCGCCGCGAATGGGGTGACGCTCCCGTCGCTGCTGGCGTCACCATCGACGGCTGCGCGTAACCGTTTCCCGTATTGCTCCAATGCGTTTTGCGTGCGCTTTTCAAATACATGCGCGATATTCCCGGCAATTTCCTGACTGCGCGCCAATTGCGTGGCTGCATCCATGACACCATCCTCCGTTGCAACATTCATTGAGGCCGCGCCAGCGGCCGCCCCGCAGGCTGCTCGCGGGCTCGATCGTGCATGCGCGCACCTATACGCATGCAACTCATGCAGCGTACTCGTACGGCATGGGCCTGGCGTGACATAGATCAAGCATGGCCGTGACCATATTTCGGCCCATCGCCCCCAATGTCTGCCGGTTGCATCGGGCGAGTCCGCGCAGTTGGATGACCTGTGATCTCTGTACAAGTGAGATGGAGCATTTCCACTTTGTCTCGCTCACGGCAATGCACCGCTTACGTCGCCAGTCAACGGGGCGCGACATAATCGGAGAAGTCTTCCCCGTGACAGAGCGCGTCTGCCGATAGATGAAGTCAGGATTCCGCACCAATGCAGGGCAATCCAACAAGATGCGGCCACAGCCCGCCCGGTCCCAGCCAAAAACTGTTCGACTTTCCGGGGTCAATTCACTCAAGGTGGTCGGACTGTCTGTCCCGCGGTCGAGAAAATTATCTGTTAAGGATTACTACGCGTGAGCTGCAGAGGTAGTCTGCGTTTGTCAACTGGAAAGTGCCCCCATAGGAAGCAGGATCGCGCGCCCTTGCTTGTGATTGGCGACGTGCTCGAACGCCAGGTCTGCATTGTCAATAGACACCGAGACGCCCACGGACAGCGTCAGCGCGCCCCTCGCGAGGAAGTGGTGCAGCATGTCGAGAGCGCCTTCGTCCGGCTGGAAGATGATCCACCGGTAGCGTGCGCCCTTTGCGTTGGCCAACGATTGCATGCGCCGCCAGTCCAGGCGTGAACGCCACGCTCCCGCCAGAAGACCGCCGCGGTCGATGTTGCCCAGGAGAGGATGAACGGCCGTGACGTATCCCAGGGCCCCGTGCCGGAGGCGGCCGATAAGGGTTGCCTCATCCTCCCAGGCGCCGAAATTCAAGCCGGCGTCGAAATGCTCGGGCAGTTCCTGCAGGCGGCAGCGGGTTCTGTCCCATACTGCTGTCGCGCCGAGATTCCGGCAGAGTTCGATATTTGCCGTGCTGCAGATGGCGGTGACTGAAGCCCCCCAGGCCGCAAGGATCTGAAGCGCCAATTGGCCGAGGCCCCCTGATGCACCGTGTACCAGCACCTTCTGGGCTTTTGCATTGCCTTCATTGATGCCAGCGCCGCGTAGCGCCAGCCAGAGCGTGGTAAAAGTATAGGGAAAAGCCGCCAGTGCAGCGGAGGCAACACCATCGACCGCCGTCCGCACCAGGCGGGCGTCCACCGTCAGGTGCGTGGCATGCGCACCGCCTTTCCTGCCGGTAGGCACCAGCCCCATGACCCTGTCACCAGGTCGCCACGGACTGACACCGGCGCCCACGGAAACGATCTCCCCGGCAAAATCGTTGCCGAGGACCAGAGGAAACTTTCCGGCCCCCTTGTGGCTCAGCAGACGCTGGCCGTACCCCCTGGCGCGCTTGACGTCGATGGGATTGACTGAAGTTGCCTCGACCCGGACCAGAACCTCGCCTTTTCCGGGTCGTGGCATCGCGGTCCTTCGGGTCTCCAGTCGGATGGGGTCCGCTGGTCTCAGGCAAAGCAGCTTCGTTGCAGTGCTCATGATGGCGCGACCTCGACGCCGTTCGTCGACTGGACAAGCCTGACTTCGCCCAGATAAACGCTTTCGCCCAGTTCGCATTTGCGCCAGGCGGTGCCGTGGGCATGACGGATTTCGACCCGGTACAGGCCGCTTCCCTTCGCGAGACCGTCGAACCGGAAATCGCCGAAGCCGTCTGAAACGGTTTCGGCCATCTTCTGATTGCCGACGTACAGCGCGACGACCGCATCGGTGACGCACTCGACCACGTCTCCCATCCGGGAGCTGACGCTTCCACCAATGAAGCAGGTTTCCCAGCGCTCAAGGCCGCTGTACCATACGCGCGGCTTCGTACCCAGGTTGGGCCTCAACACCTCGAGTCCCTCGCGCCGGGCCTTCTCGGCCATCGCTGCGTCATCGAGCTTGACCGTCTCGAAGACGTCAGTGGGGCATGACTGCTGACAACGAGGCTGCGGCCAACCCTGGTCGAGCAGATGGGCATCGAAGATCCAGGTCTGTGGCAGCTGCAGTTCGTCGTTCCAGACGATCGCCTTGTACGGGCAGGACTTCACGATATCCTTCCGGCCCCGCGCCTTGTCCGGATCGATGATGACGATGCCGTCGGCGCGCTTGCGAATGGCGTCACCGCCCACCCGCATGCACGGCGCTTCATCGCAATGGTTGCACATCACCGGCAGATAGGTGGTCTCGACCATATGCGCGTCGCCCTGAACACGGCGCAGGATGCGCACGGGACTGTCGGCGTTGGCCGCGGCGGGCGCGGCATAACCGGGGAAGTCGTTGCCGACGTGCTCGTCCCGCGCGGCAATGACGCAGTTCTGACAGTTCTCGCAACGCCCGACCTTGATAACCAGATTCCACTTGCTCATTCCATGTTCCTCACGCTGCGCGGCCGAGCATGAACGCCTCGGCACTGCGCCACTTTTCGACCTGCACCAGGCAGGAGTTGGGGCTCATGCTGCTCGTACCGGCGGTCTGAGGCCGGTCGGGGGTCAGCATATTCATGCAGCCGCCGATTTCGACGCGCTCGCCATCGATTTCGATCAGTTTGAATTCGGCGCTCGCCTCGTACGACTTGACCACTCCCGCGTTGACCAGCGGCGAGACGTCGGCCGCGCAGATCACCGCACCCCGGTCGTTGTAAACCTTGACGAGGTCGCGATGGGCAATGCCTCGAATGGCCGCATCTGCCCGACTAAGCCTCAGCAGCCAGAAGCGGTGCCCGCCGATCAGCGCGCGATGGTCCTCGATGCTGTTAACCGCGGAATTCTTGCCGTCGCAATGGGTATGGAAGCTGTAACGACTGTGAGTGGCGATCAACTGCAGCGGATAGCGCTGAGCCAGGTCCGAGCGCAGCCCCTCCCAGGAGGGGATATACCGGTTGAGCGCCGGGCGCTCGGGATTGTCCGCGGTATGCCGCTTCAGCAACTCCGGCACGAACTCCAGCTTGCCGCTCGGCGTCTGCAGTCCTGTTCCAAATTTTTCGGCGAACTGGGACGGCAGCGGATGTGGTTCCTGAAGGTCTTTCCGCCGGCCCTCCGCAAACCAGCGCATGTCCACCGGATGGCGCAACTCGGGCTTTTCGGGTGGCACGACAAAATAGCCCTTGCGGCAGAACTCGCGCCACGAAATGTGATCGGGCAGATCCGACGAGTCGAAGACCCGCTTGACCCAGTCGAGCTCGCTGCATCCCTCGGTGAACACCCCGCCCAGGCCCAGCCGGGTCAGGATGGCGGTGAAGATGTCGTAGTCGGAGCGGGACTCGCCCATAGGCTCGATGCACTTGTGCTGCAGCGTCATCACGCGATGATTGACCGTGCCAAACCCATGGTGGGCGTAGCCGCCGGAATTCGACCATTCGCCAATGTCCCAGCGCTCCAGCGAAGTGCACGCAGGCAGGATGATGTCTGCGAACTGGGCCTCGCCCTCCATCCAGATCGACTGGTTGACCACGAACTCGATGCTGGGGTGCCGGTAGGCCTCGGCCCAGCGTCCGGAATTCGTCACCGTGCTGAAGGCGGACCCGCCGTAACGATAGATCATGTGGATCGGCGAATACCCGGGCATGGGGTAGCTGAACGGCGCGAACTGGGCTTCCTGCGAGATGCCGTCCCAGAGGTAGCCCGTTGCATGCCCATTGATGATGGCGTCGGGCAGTTGCTGTCGCGGGACCATCTGCTTGACGGGATTCATGGTCAGGATGTGCGGCATGCGCTGGTAGTTGTTGACCGCATTTGCGGTCCACGCCAGGTCGCCGGAAATGCCGCCGTCAGCGTAGCCGGGGAAATAGAAATGCAGGTCATGGGGAACACCGACTTCCAGGCAGCCGAAATTGACCCCCGGCTTACCCCAGCCCTGCATCGCCATCATCATGATCATGCAGCGCGCCCATTGCGCTCCCGTCGCGCCTCGACCCGCACCACCGAATCCCGCGCCAGTCATCCCGACGGCCAGATGGACCTTCCTGTTCCCCCATAGGCGTGCAAGCGCCCGGGCGTCCTTGGCGGGCACGCCGGTCTCGCTCTCCTGCCACTCAGGAGTCTTCGGAACACCGTCGGTTTCACCGAGAAGATAGGCCCTCCACTCGTCGAACCCGGTCGTGCGGGTGGCGACGTAATCCTCGTCGTACAAGCCTTCCACGGCCCACACATACATGATCGCGGTGGCGAGCGCAGCGTCGGTTTGCGGTCGGACCGGGATCCAGCGCCCGCCCAGCAACTGGGCGGTGGGGTTGCAGTGCGGGTCGATATGAACGAACTCGATGCCGAGCTCCTTGGCCCACAAACGCCGCGGCGTCCCCTCGAATCCCGCATAGGCCCCGTTGGTGCTTTCGGGGTCGCAGGACCAGAAGACAATCATTTCCGATTCCTGGAGGCAATCCTCGACGCCGCCATAGCCGGATGGCACGCCGATGCGCATCGAGTTGCCGAAATGATGCATGGCGCCCCAGTACCAGCCTTCCCAGCTGTCCGGATTTGCGGCGACCCGGGTGAAGCCGATCAGGTTGGCAAAGCGCGTCAGCGCGCTGAGATAGTAGCCCACGTTGCCCCACTGGTGGTGGGACGACATGGGGAATGTAATGGAACCGGGACCGTGAACGCGCTTCTGCCGGTTGATCTCCTTGGCGACGATGTCCAGGGCCTCGTCCCAACTGATACGCACATAACCAGACTTGCCCCGGTTCTGGGGATTGCGTTCGCCGTCAGGGTCGAAATCGACCCGCTTCATGGGATGAAGGATGCGCTTGTCGGAGTAGACGATCGACTTGAGCGTCAAGGCGTGGGGCGCGACCAGTCCACGCCGTGGCGGGCTGAAGCGGCGTCCGCGCGCCTCAATCACATAACTTGGCGCATCCGTGCTGTCCAGATCGATGGGGGTTACCCGAACGACGCGGTCGTCCTTGACGTAGACGAACAGAGGTCCGCCATTGGTGCAGGTGGTGTAGCGGCGGGTGCCGTCGCGCATGGGCGTGCCCATCGGCAGGCCGACGGTCTGCATCATGCTCAGGGTTTGCAATAGCCAGACCAGCAGTTCGTCCTCGCCCTCGGTGACTACCTTGAAGTTCTTCGCGGCGTGGATGATTTCGCCCTGGTCCGGCTTGGGCGACAGGAACTTCAGGGCGGTGGCCACGTCCTTGAAGGCCATGCGCACGTCGGGCCGCCGATGCCTGCCGGCGCGCGACCGGACGCGCCCGTTCCTGAACGTGATGACGCGACCGATGCTTTCATCCATGAGTCCGATCCAGGCCACCAGGTCGCGCTCCTTCAGGCGATCACGATAGGCGGGAAAGCGGCGTGCCGTCAGGTCAAGGACCTTGGGCAAGGCAAAAAGAATAGTCTTGAGGACCTGTCGTTTCATTATCCGATCCAAAGAAAAACTGTGCTCCGCAAGCGGCGGCATGACGGCATGACTGACCACGCTGTGGGTCAGAGAACCGTCAACGCCAAGCTTTATTGCAGGCGCGTGTGTCGCCACATGTCGTACCCGACCGTGAAGTCGCGGATCGCAGCCAGGTCCGGGTGGCGAAAAATGACGTCCATGTCTTCAATGAGCGTTCAACTTCTCGATTGACGCATTGACGACCTGTGCGCGCTAGAACGTATAGGCGACGTTCAGGAAGACGTTAAGCGGATTGAGCCGGAGCGTCGATCTGGAAACGATCTGCGTTCCGGTTGCGGTCTGCCCGTATAACGTAAGGTGGGTCTTCACCGGAACGTAGCCGAGAGAGGCTCCGACCGACCAGTGTTTTGTAATCGCGTAATTTGCCCCGGCCTCGAATACTGGATTCCACGATGAACTGAGTGACGCGTGTGCCGAGCCGCCTGGACCAACGCTGTCAGTGACAAACTGGCTATTGGTCGTCCGAACCTGGGTGAACCACGTATAGTTCACGCCGATCCCGATGAACGGACGGAATTTCGATTCGGCTGAAAACAGGTGGTATCGAAGTTCGATGGCAGGCGGCATCGGCCTTGTCGTGCCGAGGTTGCCATACTTCTGTAGCGTCCCGTCGCCAACCAGATTCACCTTTATCGGTAGTCCAAAAAGCATGGCGACACCAATGTTGTCCGTGACGTAGTACTCGGTGGTAATTCCCACCGTATCCGTTGAGCTCGCATGCGCTCCGCTACCAGATAGCTGCTGATTCACTGCTACGCCGCCAATGCTTTCCACGGTTAGTGGTGTTGCGTCGCCCTGTGGCGCAACGTGAAGCCATCCTGTCGACAGCGTTATGCTTCCGGCAGACTGCGCCTGGGCATTGTCGATAAGCGCAGCCGGGCAGATGCAAGCCGCGATACTGACTGAGTTGATCACTCGTCTGTAATTTCTCATGTGTCTCTTCCGGTCTCTTGTTGGAAATTTTATGAATCAGTGGTATTGCGGTTAGATCTGCTCAATTGATTGTTTGTCTCCTTTCGCATGGCTACACATGCTGCATACTCCGAGCGCCCTGCCCCCTAGTAAGCGGGCATGGCCAGGCGTTCCGTCTCGGGTGGGAACACGCACCACGTACCGTCGCGGTGCCGGAAGAAAAAGAATCCAAACGGGCCCGTCGGTAGCAGCAGCTCGATATGCACGCAGCGTCTCTGGTTCGCGCGCGCGCGGCCGAATCGTGTAATCCGAACCGGCGTCGAAGAAATCGGCCCGAGCCATTTTTCAACCTGCGAACGCAAAGACCTTTTTGATGCCACGCCCATCCTCTTCTCCTTCCAGAACGATTAGGTGTTCTAAACCAGATACACCGACAAACATTTGAAACGCGGCATGCGCCGCATACGCATGGTTAGCCCTTAATCCAGGCGCATGACCGAAGACGTCCCTTTGATGACGTTGCTTGTGTCACGTAGGGCTGCCCTGCGCATCTGTCGCTGCCGGTTCCGTCCCCGGCGCCTGCTCCACCTTTGGCTGTCTCCCGGCGGCCGAGATCGAGAAGGCAAACGGAAAGCGTCCGAGCGCGGAAGTCGCCAGCGCTTCGAACGCGGGGTCGGCAAGTTCGACGTGGAGTGCAATTCCGCGCGAGGTGTCATCAACGAGGCTAACGCTTGCATCCTCGACGCCTGCCTCCACGAGTGCCGACCGTAGGGCATCTGCCGTTTCGCGCCGTTTCAGCGCCGGCTTGAAGATCTTGCCGACGCCGGTCAGCGGCATCGCATCCACGATCCGTATCCCCTTTGGCAACGCGGCGCGTTCGTTGATCTCGCGACGCAGAAATTCGGCCAGTTCCGCTTCGGTGGCGGTCGTGCCTGGCTTGAGCTGGACATAGGCAACCGGCAACTCGCCCGCATGCATATCGGGACGTCCGACGGCTGCGGCGATCTGGACTGCGGGATGGCGATGCAGCGGTTCTTCGATTGCCGCAGGATCGATGTTGTGTCCGCCCCGGATAATCAGCTCCTTCTTCCGGCCCGTGAGCCAGAAGTAACCGTCGGGGTCGCAGCGTCCAAGGTCGCCGGTATTGAGCCAGCGCGCGCCGTCACTACCTTCGATCCAGATGCCAATGTTCTGCTCCGGCCGGATATAGCCAACGAACACGTTTGGGCCGGAGATAACTAGCTGGCCGACCTCATCCGCAACGCAATCCCGTACATACCGGCCGTTTTCATCGACCACTACTGCTTTCATTTCCTGGCCCGGCAGACGAAGACCGATCGAACCGACCCGGCGCTCGCCAAGCGGCGGGTTGACGCTGCTCACGCAGGCCCCTTCCGTGAGACCGTAGCCCTCAAGAATTCTTATTCCAGTACGAGCCTGAAAAGTGCGAAGTAATTCCACCGGCATGGGGGCGGCGCCGCACAGGCCATACTCGAGCGAGCTGATATCGTGCTCGCGAACCGGAACGTCCAGCAGTGATCCGAAGAGTGTCGGGACACCACTGAAAAAGTTGATGCGGAAATGTTCGACAATTTCCCAGAAGCGCTTGACAACGCCTTCGCCCCGATAACCTTGCGGTGTGCCGAGCACGACGTGGGCACCACGCCAGAACGCCAGCAGACCTGTAACCATCACGGCGTTCACGTGGAAAAGCGGTAGTCCGCAAAAAATCGTTTTCCCCGGACCAATGCTTTCGCCAAAGAACTGACCCGCGTTCCGGGCATTGGCCACCTCGTTGCCGTGCCGCCGGATCGCAATCTTCGGCAGTCCGGTGGTGCCGCCCGTGCAGAAGAAGGACGATACATCATCGATCCTCATGCGACGCGTGCTGCTGAGCGCCTTTCCGGACTCTCCCGCGATGGCGGTGCTGAAATCGTGGATGCCGATATGCGCAGGAACGGCATCGTGAATGCCGCCAGGTTCATGCAGGTTTGAACGGTTGCCACGTTTGAACATCCGGCCCACGAATCCCTTCTCGCCCGGCATGCGGTCGGCCAGGTTCACGAGCACCAGATGCTGCAGGCAGGGGACCTTGTGCAGCACCGCTTGCACCTTCTGCCAAAGGTCGGTTCCCGGGAACGGCGCGAGGGTTACGAGCACGCTTGCACCTGAGGCGTTGAGCAGTTCGCCGATCGCTTCGCTCTCAAGGAGCGGATTGATCGCGCAGACAATCCCGGCGGCTTCGCCGCCCCAGATCACAAAGTGCGTTTCAGGGAGGTTGGGCAGAACATATGCGACAACCGAGTCGCGCTGTACTCCCAGGCGCGCAAACATGTTCGCGGTTCGGTTGACATCACGCACGAGTTCGCTATACGTCCAGCACTCGGCGTTCCGGTAGTCGTCGGCCGCTGCAAAGAACGAAAGTGCCGGTGCCGACGGATTGATGGCGGCGCCCCGACAGATCATCTCGTAGGTGCTCGACGGGAGATCCGCCAGCTGCCCCTGCGTTTCAATGGCAAGGACATCGCGTACATTGGCAACGCCTTTCATGCCGCCTCTTCCACAACGACGTTCTGCTGTACGCCCAGATTGATCGAGCGGTCATAGCTGACGATATGCGCCTCCACGCGGTCACCCACGCGCAGGTACTGTGGCCTCGCCTCCTGCATCTTCAGGAAAAGCCCCCATTTTTCCGCGTCAGGCAGCTGCGCCGCGGCGCGCTGCTTCTCGGGTGACGGAATGCTCAGCGCACAACCGGAGGGTGTGCCGGTCGCGAGCAGGTCCCCGGCGCGCAGATCGTGTACGCCGGAAAGCTCCGTTAACGTTTCCGCCGGGCCGTAGACGAGGCCCGAGGTGGAGTCATTCTGGCGGACCGTTCCGTTTACCATCAGCGTCAGCACGAGCTCCTTCAGCTTTGGAATATCCTGTTTCTCCAGCAGGCAAAGGTAAGGGCCGACAGGGCCAAACGTGCGATAGCTCTTGCCCTTGTAGAACTGCATTTGCGGAATCTGGATATCGCGCGCGGAATAGTCGTTGACGATCACCGCGCCGGCGATGTAGTCATGCAGGTTCTGGTCGGTGACAGTGGCGCGGGACGTAATGTCGCGTTTGAGGACAAGACCGAGTTCGATCTCGTAGTCGAGGAACCGCACCTCGTCTGGCTTGACCACGGGCGAGTCGGCCGGAACGATGCAGCTCGTCGCCTTCGTGAAGATCATGTTGAATTTCTTCACGTCCGGATCCATGCCGGACTCGATCATATGCTGGCGATAATTCGCGCCCTGGCAGATGAACTGCTGATTGGCGGTGACGGGCGACAACCATTGCACTTCCGATTCGGGAATCGTCGGGCCGCTCAGCAGCAACAGCCGCTCGACCGGGTTAGCCTGGATAAACTCGGCAGTCGACTTGAACTCGCCTGGAATCGGCGTGATAGCGCCATTTGCGACCACGCCCCACTGGGCGCGGTCCTGATGCAAATAATGCAGAACGTGAAGTGCCATTTTTCGATCTCCGGATCCGATGGAAGGGTTGGTTCAGGCAAAAAGCTTTGCCAGCGAGCGTAGCTTGCTCAGCGTCAGGTCGGGGCT
This sequence comes from Paraburkholderia panacisoli, assembly GCF_008369935.1. GTDB lineage: Bacteria > Pseudomonadota > Gammaproteobacteria > Burkholderiales > Burkholderiaceae > Paraburkholderia > Paraburkholderia panacisoli. The sequence continues at coordinate 31,876 of NZ_VTUZ01000053.1, forward strand.
GCGACGCAGGTTCCTGATGAGCGCCACGATGCTCGCAGGCGTGAATTTCGGCTTCGTGAAGCTGCGCGGCATCGTCGGTCCCCATTGCGCCATCGCTTCGCGGCTCACTGCGTGCACACCCGCCGGCGCGTCGGCCGTAAAGAGATCGCCGTCGCAATAGTGTTCGTGCTTCTCGCCCCACGGGTCCTGCCAGTAGTCGAAGATCTGGCTGCCGAGGATATGACGGCCGATCCCCCAGGCGTGCGTCCAGCCCTTCTCGCGCAGGACGCGCTGACCCATGCCGACCGCGTCGGCATCGACAACTTCGTAGGCGCTATGGCTGTAGGTGGGCAGGAAGCCCTGTGCAAGCGCGAGGGTATGGTGATCGGCCGGCTTGTCACCAAGATCGAGCCGCATGAACGCGACGACAGGCGAGCCTTCGGGAAGCACCTGCACATCGCTCGGGATGAAGCCGAAATGCTGCGTATACCATGCGCAGGTCTGCTGATAGTCAGCGAGTTCGAGCACGACATGCCCGAGCCGGATCACTTCGGGCGCGCACTCAGGCGGTCGCTGCGTTCCGTTAATCCGGACGGCCGCATCCACGGAGTTGAACTCCAATGGCGGCCGGTGGGATAGCGTCGAAGCTGGCGCCTGGCCCCATATCGCATCGACGCGAAAGCCGGAAGGGTCGGTCAACCGTACGATATAGCCGCCGCCTGGCAAGGGCGACGGTTCGGCCTCGGAGGCGCCAGGCAGCCTGGCAAGTGCATCGAGGTCGGCCCTGTTATCGACCTGTAGCCCGAAACCAACGAACCGCGATTTGGGCGCCTTTCGGACGACATAGCAGAAATGCGAAGCACCGGTTCCCCGCAGCAGCAGGAGCGCTTCACCGCGCAATACAGTTCGCAGCCCGAAGTCATTGAGAAACTGCTCGGCTTTCTCGAGGTCTGGCCGATCCAATATCAAATAGGCCAATGCCGACGCTTTCGTCGTGGGACTGGGATGACGGGCCGGCTGTGCAGTGGTGAGTTTCATAACAGATAGGAAATCAGGCGGTTCGAATAGCGGTTTCGGCGTCCAGCGTTGGCGCGCTGACGGGATCACCCAGCAAGGCAAGCCTCTCGCGCACGAGATGGTTTGCATCCGTGGCCGGGCCGTCATGGACGATCGTCTTGTCGGGCCGGACTACGGCAGCCCACCCGAGGGGCACCAGCCCGGGAAGAAATACGCCTTCGAGGTCTTCCCAGCTGCCGCGCGAGGCAAGATGCAGCCGTTGCCCGCGAGGGGCTCGAGCACGCGACCACCGCAGCGTTTGCGCGGGCCGGAGAGAGGCTGCCCAAAACGCCCGGAGCTGGCGTACGTTCAGCCAGTCCCGTGCCAACAGATCGGCAATCGTGGCGCCCACCGGTCCGCAACCCACCCAAACATCCACCGCTGGCGGAAATGCTCCAATCGGCGCAAGACCCTCGCCATGCGGGCTGCACGGCGCGGCAACATTTTTTGCTGCTGTCTCCACAGTCACTCCCTCTGCTGTTTGTTAGGCCGGCGCCAGGCGCCGTTAATGACATTAAAGTCATAGATGAGTATTTTGTCAATACCGACATTTGAATCTATACTTGAGTATGACCAAAACTGGACCGATCATGCCGAACATGCCAAATCACCCGACAGCAAAGCGTCCTACCCGTACGGCGCCAGTCTCCCCGGTTGCCGTTCCCGAAGAACGCGAGCCGCGCGGTGCGCGCCGCAAGCGCGAGACGCGCTCTCGCCTGCTCGACGCTGCCCTCAGGCTGATGGCTGAAAAGGGCATGGAGGGTGTAGCGATCAATGAAATCACCGAAGCCGCCGATGTCGGCTTTGGCTCGTTCTACAACCACTTCGAGTCGAAGGAAGCCATCTACGCGACGCTTGTGGACAACGTGTTCGAGGAATTCGCCGACATGCTCGATCGCCTCGCGGGGGGCCTGTCCGACCCCGCAGAAGTGATCGCCGTCTCGGTGCGTCATACCCTGATGCGAGCGCGGCGCGATCCCGTGTGGGCACGCTTCCTGATACGCGAAGGGTTTTCGGCGGGCATGCTGAGCCGCGGGCTGGGTCAGCGGCTGCTGCGGGATATTGGCAATGGCATCGCCGCCAAGCGCTTTATGATTGCCGACCCCTTCATCGGCTTTCTTTCGGTGGGCGGCACCGTGCTCGCGGCCACCGCGGCCGAGCTGAATTTCGTCGCGCCGGATGCGCCGGCGGCGCAGTTGCTCGACGAACTTGGCTTCAGCGGAGAGCACTTCGCCGAGCGTACGGCAGCAACGCTTCTGCAAACACTCGGACTCAAGCGCGCCGAGGCGGAGAAGATTGCGGCACGTCCGCTGCCACTCGTCGAGGACACAATCGAAAGGGATTGAGATCAGACGACGGTGAAGGTCCCGCTTGGCTGTGCCGTTAACGGGGAGCGATGATGACTGATCATCCCGCTCCCTGGCTGCCCATCGGATGTATGCCTGTTCACCAATGACGCATTGCATTCGCCAGTGGGCCAGATAGCCGTGCTTACGCCACCAGCAGGTTGCCAGTCATTCCGTGAACCGGGGGAACTCGCCGCGCTGACGCCGCGGCGGCGCGCGCCCGACGGCGTTTGACTGCCACAGCGTTTTCGGTGTCGAACGCCGGCGATTCTTCTGAAGACTTTGCTTCACATCTCTAGTTTTGCTACGCTTCGCCCCGCATTCGACCGAAAGAATTGTTCAGCGTGCCGCGCCCGAAACTGGCGCACCGGTTCCGGCATCAGATCCACCCACCAGGGACGGGCACGACAACGGCGCCTTCCTCGTTGTGCCGGGAGTGGCAGCGATCCGAATCGGGTGCACTTTCGACGTCGTTGAAAATTCGCGGGCGCCCTCGGCAATCTGCGCAGCGATTCTTCCTATTGCGTGTCGATGGCCATCGACGATCGCATCGTAGCCCGCCGCCACGGGCTGACTGACTATACTGTGGCAAGTTAACGTTTCCTGACTATTTGACGGGCGTACAGTCCATATGACGTCAATCAGCACGTGTGACCCTGGCCACGCCTCGAAACGCTGCACATCGACAGAAACGTCGTAGACCGCCAAATTGTCCGCGCGTGCCATTCCGTGAACATCAACCGCGCCCGACTGTCGGCTCAGCGCCGTGAGCATTGCATTGCGGATTTCGTCCGCCAGGGGCGAAGCCCAGCGATCGTCCTCCAGCACATTCACCTGGGTCGCGTTCGCCTGTACGACGAGCTGACTCCTCGCCACCGCGGCAGGCACCTTGACGGGGCGCATGTCGATCAGAATGGCGGGTCCTAACGTGCTATCTGCCGGGGTCGAACCGCCATCCGAGCCAAGCGTATAGAACCGGCTTGGCGGGGAGGCGCACGCTGCCAGAACGGCAAGACTGATTCCCGCGGCCGCACGAACGAATGCGCGCACCGAATTAAAATGGAACAACGTCACGGCCGGTCTCCTTTCTTGCCGAACAGAAGCGCTTGGGGATGACGTTCCAGATAGTCCGCGAGCGCATTGAGGGATTGCAGCGTACGGGTCAGTTCCTGCATCGCGTCCTGAGCGTCCGACTGCAGCGGCGACACCTGGCGAAGTGTCGCTTCAGCGGTACCGAAGGTCCGTTGCGCCGCTGCCAGCGTGTCGCGAGCCTGCGGAACGACCTCGGTATCCAGGTGCCCGAACAGCCTGTTGGCGTTTTCCAGTGCGCCATTCAGGTTGGCTCCAATCCTGTCGAACGGCACCTGGTTCAGTTTCCTGGCAATGTCCGCAATCTGAACCTGCAGTTCATCGAGCGTGTTGGGCACGGTCGGCAGTTCGATCGGGTTCTGGTGGACATCGACGGTTGCTCGGGGCGCCTTCGGAAACATGTCAAGTGCTACATACAGCTGCCCGGTCAGCAGGTTTCCGGTGCGCAACTGGCCGCGCAGCCCTTCCATGACGAGGTGTTGCAGCAACTCGTGCCCACCCTGCGTGTCCGGAGCGGGTAGCGCCTCGCTGGAGCGCCGGCTGAGCCGGTCTGGATAAAGCGCCATGGATACCTTCATGCTGAAGCTCTTGCCCTTTTCGTTGTACTCGATGCCGATCTCCGTCACTTGCCCCAGCGCTATCCCGCGAAGGTCGACGGGCGCTCCGACAGACAGCCCGCGCAGCGACTGGTTGAATCTCATCACCACATTGAGCGGCAGGCCGTCGGGCTCGCGCATTGCGTCCGACTCGTCCGCTGCGAGCCGAAACACCGCCTTGTCAGCAGCCTGTTGTCCGGCTTCCTGGCCTGGCGGAGACTGAAACGCCAGACCTCCAACCACCACCGTCGCCAGCGATTGTGTATTGAGCTTCAGTCCATTCGAGTCGAGACGAAGGTCAACGCCGCTCGCATGCCACCACCGTGTATTCGTCCCGACGTACTGATCGAACGGGGCGTTGACGAAGACATTGATGACCACGCCCGAGCCGTGTGGATCGAGGGAAAAGCCCACTACCTGGCCCACCTGAACACGACGGTAAAAGACGGGAGCGCCGATATCGATCGAGCCTAGCGAGGCTCCTCTCAGCGAGTACTGATGCCCTGGCTGGCCGCTCGTGACGATCGGAGGATTATCGAGGCCGACAAATCCGGTCTGCCTCTCTGTCGATCGGCCAATGTCAACTCCGATGTATGCGCCAGAGAGCAACGTACCGAGCCCCGAGATGCCGTTAGCACCCACTCGCGGGCGAACGACCCAGAAGCGCGTGCCTCGGGTGGCGAATTTTTCGGCCTCCCTGGTGAGTTGCACATTGACGATGACATGACGGAGATCCTTTGACAGCGTGATCGTCTCTACCGAGCCGATTTCTACGTCCTTGTATTTGACCTTTGTTTTGCCCGCCTCCACTCCCTCTGCGTTCGTGAGCGTGACGGTGACCGTCGGTCCTTTTTCGCTAATGGATTTGACTACCAGTACGACGCCAATCAGCGCTGAGATCAGCGGCACTAGCCAGATCAGGGAAGGAAGCCAACGTTTTCGCGGCTTGAGTTCAGGATCGGGGGGATTAAGAAGATGCATCGCTCGGAGACTATTCCACAGGTTTCGGGTTATTGAAGGCCTTGACGGCGCAAAGTGCTTTCATTTGTCATCCTGAAGGACGCGCTGTTCAAAAGCGGACGTTGTCCCAGATCAGCCGCGGATCGAACTGATGCGACGCGAGCATGGTAAGGATCACGACCGCTCCGAACGCGAGCGCGCCCGGCCCCGCAGTGATGACGGCAAACGAGCCAAAGTGCACCAGCGTGACCGTCAGTGCTACAACGAAGACATCGAGCATGGACCAACGGCCAACGCGCTCGACGAGCCGGTGAAGCCTTGCGCGTTCGCGCGGCTGCCAGGCAGAACTTCGGCGAACAGCCGCTGTCTGCAGCGTGAGAGCGGCGAGTTTTAGCATCGGCACCACGACACTGGCTACGAAGACGACGACAGCTAACGGCCAGTCTCCAGACGTCCAGAAATACGCGACACCACCAAGGATGGTGTCGTCCTCTGAACGGCCAAGTGACGAGGCGTGCATGATTGGCAAGAGATTCGCTGGAACGTAGGCAAGCGCGGCAGCGAGAAGCAGACTGAAAGTGCGAGTCACGCTATCCGGATGGCGTTCGTGCAGCACGGATTCGCATCGTGGGCAGTGCTGATGTGGCTGATGCCTGATACGCTTCTGGACAAGGCCGCACGTATGACATGCGATAAGTCCGGCGCGTTGTGCCGTGGTATGAGCCGTTGACCTGCTTTTCCGGGCACCCGGCACCCGGCTCAACACAGCGCGCCTGTGACTGACTCTCGCCCAACGAACACCGCCCGCTCGACGAAGCTTCATTTCATCGCGAATTTCCCAGAGCCCGCTCGGGTCGAACGCGGCGAGGACGCCCAGCATCAAGGTCAAAGCACCAAATGCGAACAGCCCAGGACCAGGAACCACCTGGGCGATGCTCACCATTTTCACGATCGTAACGAGCACGCCCAGCATGAACACCTCGACCATGCCCCAGGGCCGAACGAGTTGCACGAGGCGGAGCATCCAGTTGAAGTGAGGCGGAAGCCTGCCTGTGCGAACCGCAACCAGCACATAGAGAAAGGCCAGGAGTTCAATCAGCGGGACCAGTATGGACGAGCAGAACACCATCATTGCGACGAGGCGCATGTCGCCTGTCCACAAGGATCGCACTGCGCCGAAGAGTGTGGCCTCGGACACCATTCCGTTAGCCTTGAGATCTATTACGGGGAAAGCCTGTGCGATAAAAAAGGTAATCAACGCCGCAACGTTCACCGCGCAAATCCAGTCGAGCGGCAGGCCGGCGTCGCGTTTTCCTTTCAGGCTCGCGCCACAGCGCGAACAACACGCAACCTGCCCTCTCACTCGCGAAGGCTTGCGAAACAGCAAATCGCATTCGCGGCAGGCAATCAGGTTCTGATATTCCATACTGGGAACCGCCAAAGGTGAAGTTCCGGTGCCATTGGCCGCAGGCGAAACGCCGGATCAATCCGGTATATCGTTGCTGTCCGGCTTTTCGAACAAACGATCAGAGAGAGAGCGTCCCGATTCGCCGGGTCGCTCAATCGGGACTCATCGACGCGCGATCATTCTCTTAACGTTGCTTGCGGCTGACCGGGCGGCAGTTCGCCCATCGACTGGAACAGTGCTGCGGTATCGCTCATGCGCTGGCTTCCGGCGCGGACGGCGCCAAGCTGTGCATTGAGAAACCGCTCCTCGCTCGCATGCTGGGCCGTTGAAGGCAGGGAACCCAGGCGGGCGCGCGACGCCGTTTCGTCGAATGCCGTACGAGCTGCCTGTGTCGCTCTTTCAGTAGATGCCAGTGTCTGTGCGTCGTTATCCAGTGCGGCCAGCGAATTGGCGACATCCTGGAATGCTGACAGAACCGCCGATTTATAGTGCAGAACCGCCGCATCGTAGGTATCGATCGAGGCTCTGCGTTGCGCGAACAACGCCCCGCCGTGGAAGAGCGGCTGGGACAGGCTCGCACCGATCGCCCAGAGGCCGCCCGCGCCTGAGAGCACCGCAGGCCAGCTAAAGCCGCCACGGCCCATCGAGCCCGTCAGTGACAGGCTCGGAAAGAGTTGCGCGGTTGCAGCCCCAACGTCGGCCGCGGCGGCCTTCACTGCGGCGTCGGCTGCCTGAATGTCGGGACGCGAACGCAGCAGATCCGACGGCACAACCACGGGCACATGCTCGGGCAACACCAGGCTGTCGAGGTCCGGAACGGTCGGTGCGTTATCGGGCGTCCGGCCCATCAGTACCGCCAGCGCGTGGACCGCTAACGCACGTTGCTGGCGCATGGCCGGAAGACTCGCCGCGATCGAATCTGCATCCTGCGTCGAGTTGAGCGCCTGCACATGCGAAATGGACCCGAGTGCGTATCGTTGCTGATCCTCGTTTGCAGTTTCGCTCGCCACTGCGACGAGCCGTTCGGTGAGCGCGATCTGGCGATCGAGCGCCGCCACACTGATCGCCGTGCCGACGATGTTTGCCGCGAGGGCGCGCCGGGCCGCTTCCAGTTCGTATGCCTGCACGTTTACGCGTGCGGCGCTCGCCGAGTTTGCGTAACGCGTCTGGCCGAAGAAGTCGAATGTATAGTGCGCCTGAATCTGCCCGGCGAAAAAGTTGTACTGCACCTCCTGAGGGCCGAGCCCCGGCACGACGGGTGAACGCGCGCGCTCGACCTGGGCGACACCGTCGACTGACGGCAGCGTGGATGAGCCGACCTGCGCGCGCAGTTCCTCTTGCGCGGCCGCCAGCGTTCGCTGCGCACCTGCCAGCGTCGGGCTGTTGCGCAGGCCTTCGTCGACGAGGGCATCGAGCGCGTCGGACCGGTAAAGCCGCCACCATTGCGGCACCGATGTGGCGCCGAGATCGAACTGCTGCGCAATACCGCCCGCGGCAACAGTCTTCGAGGGCTGCGCCTGCGCTCCGTAGTGCTCGGGCGAAGGCATCGCCGGCGGTTCGCCGCTGGGGCCGAAGGAGCAGGCCGCCAGCGCGAGCGCCGTAGCCACGGCGAGAACGGATGTCTTATAGGCAAGCTTCATGATCAGATCTCCGTATGCTCGACGACAACCGGTTGCATCCCGCGCTCATCGCGCCGGATCCTGAAGCACGTCGCATAGAGCGCCGGCAGGAAGAAAATGGTCAGTGCCGTGGCGATCGTGATACCACCCATCAGCGCGGTCGCCATGGGCCCGAAGAACGCTGAACGCAGGAGCGGAATCAAGGCGAGCACGGCGGCGGCGGCCGTCAGCATGATCGGCCTGAAGCGCCTTACGGTTGCGCCGATGATCGCCTCGAAGCGCGCGTGCCCCGCCGCGATGTCCTGGTCGATCTGGTCGACCAGAATCACGGAGTTGCGCATGATGATGCCGAACATGGCAATCACGCCGAGCAACGCGACGAAACCAAAGGGCTTGCCGAACAGCAGCAGCGCGGCCACGACGCCGATCAGCCCGAGCGGCGCTGTCAGCACGACGATAAACGTCCGCAGGAAGCTCTTCAGCTGGATCATGAGCAGCGTCAGCACGGCGATGATCATGAGCGGCATCTCGGCGTTGATCGAGGTCTGGCCTTTCGCGCTTTCTTCGACCGAGCCGCCCACCTCGATCCGATAGCCGACCGGCAGCGTGGCTTTTTGCTCCGCGAGCGCGTGCTCGATATCGCGGGTCACGTCGATGCCCTGCGCGTTGCCCCGAATGTCGGCCTGCACGGTGATCGTCGGCTGACGGTCGCGCTGCCAGATCACGCCGTACTCGAGCGTGTTCCGAACATGTCCGAGGGACCCGAGCGGAACCGGCCCGTTCGGTGTCGGAATCGCGAGGCTCGTGAGCTGGGCAGGATCGACGCGCTCGCTCTTGGGCGCACGCAGATCGACGTTGATCAGCCTGTCGCGCTCACGGAACTGCGTGACCGTGTAGCCAGAAAGGGTCATGGCCAGGAAGTTCGATACGTCCTCCGACGACACGCCGAGCTGGCGCGCCCTGTTCTGATCGATCTCGAACGAGATCGATCGTTCCGCCGGCTCGTCCCAGTCGAACTGGACATCGCGCGTGCGGGAATCGGCACGGACCGCCCCGGCGACCTTTTCTGCAATTGAGCGCACGGTCGCAATATCGCTGCCGCTCACCCGGAACTTGATCGGGAATCCCACGGGCGGCCCATTCTCGAGCCGCGCCACACGCGTGCGCACGCCGGAGAACTCTCTTCCGAGCTTGGCATCGAGCCAGTGCATCATCTCGTCGCGGTTTTCGACGCTTTTGGCTGTGATCACGAACTGTGCGAAGTTAGGCTGCTGAAGCTGCTGGTCGAGCGGCAGGTAAAAGCGCGGTGCGCCGGTGCCCACAAAGTCCACGAAGTGCTCGATCCCGGGCTGGCCGTCGAGCGCCTTTTCCAGGCGCTTCGCTTCACGCAGGGTCGCCTCGAACGAAGCGCCTTCTGGCAGCCGCAGGTCCACGAGCAGCTCTGGCCGTTCCGAGTTGGGGAAGAACTGTTGCGGCACGCGCGTGAAGGCCGCCATCGCGATGGCGAACAGCACGGCAGTGACGCCGAGCACGGCCCAGCGACGCTCGATACACCACGAGACCCAATCCGAAAGGCGCCGGTAGAAGCCGGTGTTGTAAACGTCGTGCTCGTGATGGTGCCCGCCACTCTCGTGACTCTTGCGCTCGGGCAGCATGTGATAGCCCAGCAACGGGACCAGCACGACGGCCGCGAACCACGAAACGATCAGCGCAATGGCCGATACTTCGAAGATCGAGCGCGTGTATTCGCCCGTGCTCGATTTCGCGAGCGCGATCGGCAGGAAACCCGATACCGTCACGAGCGTGCCCGTCAGCATCGGGAATGCCGTGCTCGAGTAAGCAAAGGCCGCCGCGCGCATGCGACTCCACCCCTGCTCGAGCTTCACGGCCATCGTTTCGACGGCGATGATCGCGTCGTCGACGAGCAGCCCCAGCGCGAGCACGAGCGTGCCAAGGGAGACCTGGTCCAGCCCGATATTGAACACATGCATGCACAGCGCTGTCACGGCGAGGACGATCGGAATCGAGATCACGACGACCATGCCGGTGCGCAGGCCGAGCGAAACGAGGCTCACGACCAGCACGATCGCGACCGCTTCGCCGACTGACCTGACGAACTCGTCCACGGAATGCTTGACCGCGTGAGGCATGCTCGAAACGGGAGCCAGCTTGAGTCCCGCCGGCAGGCTCGCCTGGAGTTCAGCGGTTTTCGCGTCGAGCGCCTTGCCCAGGCTGATCACGTCACCGCCCTTTTGCATCGTCAGGCCGATCCCGAGCACCGCCTGCCCCCCGACGCGCATCTGGGTGACGGGCGGATCGTCGTAGCCGCGCGTGATCTTCGCGATGTCACCGAGCCGGAACGTGCGTCTGTTTACGGTGATGAGCGTGTCGGCGAGCGCCTGCACGTCCTTGAACGCGCCGCTCGGTCGCACGAACACCCGGTCGTCCGCTGTCGTAATGGTGCCGACCGGCGCAACGGTATTTTGTGCGTCGATTGCCTGGGCGAGCTGCTGCGGTGTGATAGAGAGCCCCGTCAGCTCTGCATTCGATATCTCGACAAAGATGTGCTGATCCGGATCGCCCAGGTAGTCGACCTTGGCGACGCCGGGCACGCGCAGCAGGACCGTGCGCAACTGGTCCGCGTAGTCGTGCATTTGCGCCGGCGTAAAACCGTCGCCTTCGAGCGCATAGATGTTCGTGTAGACGTCACCGAACTCGTCGTTGAAAAACGGTCCGACCGTCCCCCTGGGCAGCGTCGCGGCGATGTCGCCCACTTTCTTGCGCACCTGGTACCAGGTCTCGGGGACCTCCTTGACCGGGGCCGAGTCCTTCATGGCGAAGAAGATCATCGACTCGCCGGGCCGCGAGTAACTCTTGATGTTGTCGACGTACGGCGCCGCCTGCAACTGACGGCCGATCCGGTCCGTGATCTGCTCCTGCACCTCGCGGGCGGTCGCGCCCGGCCAGTAAGTCTTGACCACCATGGTCCGGAACGTGAATGGCGGGTCCTCCGACTGCGCAAGCTGCGTATACCCGATCACGCCGAACAGGGTTGCAAGCCCGATCAGAAAGATCACGAGTTGCTGATGGCGCAACGCCCACGCGGAGAGATTGAAGCCGCCGTCGCCATGTGCCTCGGCGCCGGACGGGGTGACGGGCGCGCCGTCACGCGCGGTTTCACGATCGCGTGCGTTCATGACGACAAATCCTCCGGATGCAACGGCGCTACCACCTGCACGTGCTGGTCTGCGCTCACTGCGTGCACGCCCTGCATCACGACGCGGTCGCCGTCGTGCAGGCCGCCGGTGACGGAGACCGTGCGCTCGTTGTAGCGCGCGATACTGACAGGGCGCAGCTCAAGGGTGTCGCTGCCGGCGCGCACCACCCACACAGCGGGGTCCTCGCCTTTGTGAAAGAGCGCCGTCACAGGCAGCGCGAACGGACGCGCCGTTGGCGCGTCGCCGGCGGCATCGAACGTGACATTGGCCGTCATGCCGAGGCGAACTTCGGGGCTCGGCGCGGCCAGCGTGAGCTTCACGCGCCAGGTGCGGCTTTGCGGATCGGCGGCGGGCGACACCTCGCGCACGCGCGCTTCGAAGGTCCTGCCAGGCAGCGCGGAAAGGCTCACACGCGCCTTGCTGCCGACGGTCAATGCGCCAAGCGTCCGTTCGGGCGCGTCGCAGACAACATCCACGTCTCCCGTCCAGTCGAGGTGATACACGGCTTGATCTGCCTGAACGTTCTGGCCGGTGTCGGCGTCCTCCGACGTGACGACTCCGTCGTGGTCTGCCGAGAGCGTGGCGTAGCGCAGGTGATCCGTGGCGAGCGCCATCTGGGCGAGCGCCGAATCGCGTTGCGCGAGGGCGGAAGCGTAGGCGTCCTGGGTCTGCTCCATCTGCGCCGTTGCGATCAGGTTGGCCTGCGCCTGAGCGCGGTCGCGGTCGAGCTGCTGCCTGGCGTACACGAGGCGATGTTCAGCGGCGTCGAGCTGCGCTCGCGCGTTCACCAGGTTATTGCGCAGATCGGTAGGGTCGAGCAGCGCAACGGTCTGTCCCGCCCTGACGGTATCGCCGATGCGCACCCGCCGTTCGGTGACCTTGCCTCCAACCCTGAACGAAAGAGGCGTGGAATACCGCGCCTGTACCTGAGCCGGCAACGAGGCGCTCGCCGTGCGCCCGTCGGGATGAACCGTGACAGCGACGACGGGCCTGGGCTCGGGAGCGACGGTTTCGCGCTGGTGGCAGGCCGCTAGCAGCATCGCGCCGCAAGCCGCAATCAGAAGACGTCCCCGGAGGGATGGCCGGGCGACGGACGACAGGAAGGGGCGCGCAAGCGTCTGCGCGTTAAGACCGGAAAGTTTCACGATGTTCACAAGGCAGGTGATGGTCCAGCAATAAAAATGGGCGAGGCATCGGAAGATACGGTGTGTCTGGCAGCATGCCTGGCCAGGTGCGCTACCGCTCGATCCGGCATGCCTTTAACTTAGTATTCCTACTCGCTTCGTCTGATACAAACCGCTTGCAACGCTTCGTACTCCGTCATCGCAAGCGGCCACTCCCACGAAACAGCTGGAGAACGGGCGTAAAACAGTTCCTCGCCCCAGCCCGGCGCTGGTGGATCTGGACGGCAGGGGACGACTCATCTTCAGCGCTGCAACACCCGGTTCCTGGCACCGTCGCAACTCAATTCGTCTATCCATGCGGTCGCCGATCCGTTCGCGAAGGTGACATTACACCCAATATTGATTATATTGTCAACCATGACGTATAGATCCAAGATATGACAATACAGAAATCTGGAGCCGCGATGCCTGATACCCCGAACTCCCGTGCAACCCGGCAGCGCACGCAAAAGCTGCCAGCTCCGGCGCGGGCGACCGAAGAGCACCAGCCGCGCGGCGCCCGCCGCAAGCGGGAGACTCGTACCCGCCTGCTCGACGCCGCGTTCAGGCTGATGGCCGAAAAAGGGATGGGTTCAGTCGCGATCACCGACATTACCGAGGCCGCAGACGTCGGTTTCGGCTCCTTCTACAATCACTTCGAGTCGAAGGAAGCGATCTTCGCCGCGCTCGTCGAGTGGGTGTTCGAGGAGTTCGCTGATACGCTTGACCGCCTCGCCAGCGGACTGTCCGACCCGGCCGAAGTGGTCGCGGTTTGTGTGCGCCATACGCTGATGCGCGCCCGCCGCGAGCCGGTGTGGGGGCAGCTTCTGATCCGCGAGGGTTTTTCAGTGCACGCGCTGAACTGGGGTCTCGGTCAGCGACTGCTGCGCGACAGTCAAAGTGGCATTTCCGCGAAACGCTTTGTCGTCCCGGACCACTTCCTGTGTCTCATTTCCGTCACGGGCATCATCTTCGCGGCGATCGCCGCTGAGTTGCACTTTTCCGCCTCCGTCACACGAGGGGTCCAACGGCAGAAGGCATCCGGACTCGGAGAACAGAACTTTGCGGAGCGCGCTGCGGCGGTCGTGCTACAGGCACTGGGAGTCAAGCGCGCGGAGGCGGAGAGGATTGCGCAGCTGCCGTTACCGGGTTAGCCGGAAATCAAGGTCTGTGGAGCAAAACTGCGTTGTCAGCGCCGTTTTCCCTGATCCCAGCCGAACGAGTGTGAAGACTGCGGCTATACAATCCAATCGAATGCATTACATATCGCGCCAGGCACGCGAAGCACCCGCCCATCTGGTTCACTGAGTCGTGACTCCGCAGCCTGCGTGTTCGAGCATTGCATGCGCTCGAATAAGGCTTTTGTATGCGTTCTCCTAGCGCTGGTTCTGCCAGCGTTGGACCGGATCCTGTGTCGCGGCAAACATCAGTCAGCTTCCATAAAGCGCACTCGCGAGATAACGGCGACGCAGTTCGCGCAGACCCGCCGCCAGGATCGCGCTGGCCGGGAGCGCGAGTAGCACGCCAAAGAATCCGAAGAGCTGGCCGAACGCCAGCAAGGCGAAAATCACCGCGAGCGGATGCAGGCCGATGCGCTCGCCAACGAGGCGTGGCGTGAGAATGAAGCTTTCGAGAATCTGGCCGATGCTGTACACCACGACCACCGCGCCGACGCCATACCAGCTACCGAACTGCAGCAGAGCGGCTAGAAGCGCAAGCGTCAGCCCGGTCGCAAATCCGACGTAGGGAACGAACACCGCAAGCCCGGTAAAGAGACCGACGGGTAGCGCGATTTCGAAGCCCGCGATGGTCAGTGCTATCGGATAGAACGCGGCGAGCACTCCCATCACGAGTAGCTGGCCACGCAAGTATTGCGACAGCATCTGGTCTATCTCTGTCATGAACTCCCGCGTTTTGCCCAGCCAGCGTCGCGGGACAAAGCTTTCCAGGCGAGCGAACGCCTCGTGCCGGTCATAGAGCAGATAGAACAGCACGAGCGGCACCAGCACGACGTTGCCGACGACAGTGATCATCAGGTTGCCGCTCGCGCGCAGGGACTGCCACACAGCCAATGCGACTGTCTGTTCGCTCGCTTTGAGATTCACCGCCACCGTGTCGCGGACATTGCCCAGATCGAGCGAGTAGCTCAGGCCCAGGAAAGCCAGTTTGGGTTGCAACCACACGTTGAGCGTCGCTACCAGGGACGGAATCTGCCCGACGAGTTCAGGTCCCTCCTTCTGGACCACGGCAAACACGAGCAGAACGAGCAGCGCAGCCACCAATCCGAACAGCAACATCATCCCCAGCGCCGCGAGCCCGCGTGGCGTGCGATGACGAACCAGCCACTCCACCCCCGGCTGCAGAACATATGCGATCAGCCCACCAAGCAGGAATGGCGCGAGGACGGGGCGCAAGATCCATAGCAGGACGGCGACCGTCAGGAATACAGCGCCCCATGACAGGGCTTGTCGATTGTGCAAATTCATAAGCGCAAGGTGTGGTGAAAAATCGAGTGCTCTCGCACCGGGGTGTGGGAGATTCCGAACTATCCGGCGGAGATCGGTCCGGTTCGTTAGAGGGAACGCAAACCATCAAACGCCAAGCACCGCATCGCCGTCCCCGGCTCTCCCGCAGCGGATGTCGGAACCCATTTATCGACCAGCTTCGCGCTCCTTTGAGATCATCGTCACCCAACGACGCCTGTGCCCTCACGGGGTAGCGGTTCTCTTACCTCCTGGCTTGAGACAGACAGTCGTCCAGCTGCCAGGTGAGTTGACCGATAGGGTCGACGAACCGACTCGATGCTCGTGCATCAGATCGCGAAAGCGTTGCGGCATCGGGCAGCGCCCCATAAGCGTACGCGCAAGACAGCCCGGACGTGTGTTCGGAGCAATAAGCCCAAGGGGTGGCGCAGGCACCGCTACAACACTGGGCCCCTGATCAACGGTCGCACCGGCGAATACGGTGGACCGTGACGGATCCGTGCCATACTTGATACTATCATCATTTTAGCGAATATGGTCAATAATGATTTATGCACTGCATGATAGCCGACTGAAGGATTGCTCCGTCTGAAGCATATTCCGACGGTTCCACGCGCCAACGGGCGTGTGAGCAATCAGGAGGCCGCCGCGGCGCGGGCTCGCGTCAGGATGCCTATTCCCCGTTGCCAGATTACCTTTTCACAACCGCTGCAATGCGCGGATGTTCAGAAAAATGGCCACGCTTTCGGCTTCGCAGCTTCCGCAGCTGCTGTATGAAGCGTGCATGTTTACGGTCGGGACACCCCTCGTTTGACCGGATTTCACGCGCTTTTCGCGCGTTAGTTGACATTATCATCAGTTATGTGTTTAATGTCAGCGATGCCTGACACTTGAGCTCCGGCGGACAGAACACCGTTCGTAGCGGATTTTTTTCTGTTGCTCACGTTAGTGCCTCTTTCTGCGGGCGGTCCATGTGAGGAGCCTTCGCGCTCACCGGTGTCTGTGGGAGACGTCCGTCGATCGTATCGTGTTTTTGCTCACCCCTTTGACAAGTGGGACGCAGGTTAAAATTTTACGCAGGATTTCCTATGGCGCAGCAATCCAGACCCCAAGCCGGGCAACCGAAACCTCATGCCGTTCACGAAATCGTACAGCACGCATTGCGCAGTGCTGCGACAGCCTCGACAGCCAATGGCGCTATCGACGCACTCGGCGAGGCGCTGCTCGAGCTGGAGCGCCTGGTCGGAAGCAGCCAGCGGACGCACTGAGACATTACCCCTCTCGCAATGAATACACGTTCGCAAGGGGTATGGCCTCCAGCCTCGGCTGACAGCATGTGTGGGGTGTTTGCGTCTGCCCCCGGCGCGCGAGCCCCTTCTTTCGATGGGTCCGTCCGCACAGGCTACCCCCACGCAACTGGTCGGTCGCGGTAACCGCCAGTCAACCCGGACCAGGCTGCGGTGCTGCCTGCAGCGATGCACACCGCGGTCGCGCCGGGGCCGCCTATGGGACCAACGTTTTGTGACGTCTGGCGCCTGCGGTCATAACGTCGGATAGGACGTTCCAAATGGAATATATCGAAAGCTTGCGCCTTTTTCGCACTATCGTTGAAGTTAAAAACTTCAGGCGAGCCGGGGAGATTATGAGCCTATCGCCATCGGTCGTCTCCCGCGCGATAGCATCTTTGGAAGAGCGCCTTAGCTCCCGTCTTTTCCATCGCTCCACCCGTCAGTTTTCGCTGACTGAAGTTGCGGAGCGCTTTTACGACGGGTGCTGCCGCATCCTTGACGATCTCGACAATCTGGAAGCCGATGTGGCGAACCATGGGCGAGTGCCAGCCGGCGTACTTCGGCTGGTCGCGCACACGACTGCCACGCTGACATGGCTTGCACCACTGATTTCATCCTTCAAACGCGAGCATCCGAAGATCACGCTGGATGTCACGCTGACTGAGCGGCCAGTCGACCTGACGGCCGACGGTTACGATCTCGGTATCGTACTGCCTTTCATGCTCGCGACGGATCTGGCTGTGACCCGGCTTCTCCAACGCTTACCTTTGGTTATCGTCACAACGGAGACTTACCTGAGAACGCGATCTCGGCCCCGGCATCCACTTGACCTGGCGGACCATATGTTCGTCACTGTGCCTCCTTCAATGCACAAGCCATTTGTTACGTTTCGAATGGAGCAGGAGAATGTCGCCGTCCCGATCAACTACGAGATCACGTCAAACAACCCCGTTTTCAATCGTGACGTTTTACTCGAGGGATTAGGTATTGGCGTCCTGCCAGCAACCTTTGTTGAACAAGACATAAAGGCCGGAAGGCTTGTCCGCCTGCTGGAAGGGTTTGAAATCGCGGATACGGCGGCCGAGGTCCGCCTCGCATACAGCAGACGTGCCCTGCTACCCGCAAAAGTGAGGGCGTTTATCGACCACACTGCGGCCTTTCTTGAAGGCGGCGAAAAATAAAGTGAGCTAGTTGAATATTCCACGCCAAAGTGAACAGAGATTCCACGGCAAAAAGAACACGAATTCCACGGCAAAGTGAATGCCGATTCCACGGCAAAAAGAACAAGGTTTCCACGCCATCGCGAACAGGATTTCGAGGTGGCGGCGACGCGGGTCAACAGTGGCACGCTCGACAATTTTGTCGGGGGTGCCGAATGGCAAATGTCAGGTTGACCATGCGCAAAATCAGGGAAGTGCTGCGGCTACATTTCGAGTGCAACCGCAACCAGAGGGAGATCGCCGATGCGGTCGGCGCCTCGACAACGACGGTGTGGCATTACCTGCGCCGCACGCGGCTGGCGGGCCTGGGCTGGCCGCTGCCGCCGGAACTGCTGACGGATGACGCGGCGCTCGAGGCTAGGCTGTATCCGCCGCCGGCACGGCGCGAGCCAACCCGCGGCATGCCGGACTGGCCGACGGTGCATCGCGAGATCGGCAGGAAAGGCGTCACGCTCGATCTGCTGTGGCAGGAATATAAGGCGCAGCATCCGGACGGCTGCGGCTACAGCTGGTTCTGTAAGGCTTACCAGGAGTGGGCGCAGCGGCTTCCGGTCACGATGCGGCAAACGCATGTGCCGGGCCAGAAGCTGTTCGTCGACTACTCGGGCAAGAAGCTCGGCATCATCAATCCGGGCACCGGTGAAATCCGCGAGGCCGAGCTGTTCGTCGCCGCGCTCGGCGTGTCCGGCCTCACCTTCGCGGAACTCACGTGGACCCAGCAGTTGCCCGACTGGATCGGCTCGCACGTGCGCGCCTTCGCGTTCTATGATGGCCTGGTCGAGATCCTGGTGCCCGACAATTTGAAATCGGGTGTGCACAAGCCCGGATTCTACGACCCCGACATCAATCCGACCTATCAGGAGATGGCCTCGCATTACTCCGTGGCTGTGATCCCGGCTCGCAGTAAAAAACCGAGGGACAAGCCGAAAGCAGAGCTATCGGTCCTCCTGGTGCAGAGATGGGTTCTTGCCCGCCTGCGCAATCAGCGCTTCTTCAACCTGGACGAGGCCAACCGCGCCATCGCCGCATTGCTGACCGACCTGAACAACCGGCCCTTCAAAAAGTTGCCTGGCTGCCGCCGTAGCGTCTTCGACGAGATCGATCGCCCGGCACTCAGGCCATTGCCCGAGCGGCCGTATCAGTACGCGGAATGGAAGGTCGCACGCGTCGGCCCGGACTATCACGTTGAGCTCGATCAGCACTACTACTCGGTGCCGTACCGCTACGCACGCGAACAGGTCGACATGCGTCACACGGCCAACACCGTCGAAATCTTCCATCGTGGCCAACGCATTGCCGCCCACGGCAAAAGCGCTCGCCCTCGCTACCACACCACGATCGACGCGCACATGCCACCCGAGCATCTGGCTGTCGCGAAAGGCTGGGATCCGCAGCGGCTGCGCAACTGGGCCGCCGACATCGGTCCGCATACGGCGGCCGTCATCCAGCACCTGCTGGGTGCCCGCAAGCACCCGCAGCAATCCTATCGAACCTGCCTGGGCGTGCTGCGCATGGGCAAAGACTACGGGCGCGACCGGCTCGAAGCCGCCTGCCGCCGCGCCATCGATCTGAAAGCGCCGAACTACAAGTTCATTGCCTCGACGCTGAAGAACGGCCTGGACCGGGAGCCCGAAGCGGCTGCCGCCCAGGCTGACCTGCCACTCATGCACGCCAACGTGCGCGGGCCGTCTTACTACCATTGAAAGGGAGTCGTTATGCTGCAACATCCCACTGTCGACAAACTGCACGCGCTGCGCCTGCCTGGCATGGCCGCGGCGCTTGCCGAGCAACAGAGCCAGGACGGCATCGACCGGCTGGGCTTTGAAGAACGTCTGGGGCTGCTGGTCGAGCGCGAAGCCAGCGAGCGTGACTCGCGACAAACAACGGCCCGGCTGCGCCGGGCCAGACTGAAGATCCCCGACGCGTCGCCCGAGGACATCGACTATCGCACCGCCCGCGGGCTGGATCGGGCGCTCACCGCCCGTCTGCTGACCTGTGAGTGGATTCGGGAGCGGCAGAACCTGATCCTGGTCGCGCCAACCGGACTCGGCAAGAGTTGGCTGGGTTGTGCCTTCGCCATTCAGGCGTGCCGCCAGGGATTCTCCGCCTGCTATCTGCGCGTGCCGAAGCTCAACGAGGAACTGGCGATCGCGCACGGCAGCGGCCGCTACGCTCGGTGGCTTGCGCAACTGGCCAAGACGGATCTCGTCATTCTGGACGATCTGGCGATGGCGCCGCTGACGGATTCGGCGCGACGCGACCTACTGGAGGTTCTCGATGACCGGCACGGACACCGATCCACACTGGCGACCAGCCAGATTCCCGTGGACCACTGGCACGAGGCGATCGGCGAACCCACCGTCGCGGACGCAATCCTCGACCGGCTCGTACACAACGCTCATCGCATCACGCTCGCCGGCGAATCGCTGCGCAAGACGCGCAGTCGATTGACTGCGAAGCCGCAGTCCGAGTAAAAAGGCAAGGTCCCGCGTCGCTGCGCTCCGCTTGTTCGCGATGGCGTGGAATCCATGTTCGCTTTGTCGTGGAATCACGATTCACTTTGCCGTGGAATGGCTGTTCTCTTTGCGTGGAATACGCAAGCTAGTCGCGGCAGTCACGCGAATCGGCCGCTTCAAGTTTCGCGTACGGCGAATCGGCGGGTGCGGCGAAAAAGATGTCGTCTTCGAAAAGAGGCCGCGCCTCGACTTCGGGTTCGGTCTCCGGCACGGCCATCAGGGCCGCATCGACCGCGCCTTGCTTAAGCTTGTCGAGCGGCTCGGCATTCGAACCGCGCACGAGTTCGACCTGACGTGTCGGCCGGCGCACCTTGAGATCGATGACGATGCCGGGTACGGTCTTGATGATCAGCGAGTACAGCGAACCAACCTTCAGGCGGTCCGACGAGTAGCCTGCGGCCTTGCACGTGGCGCGAACGCCTTCGGACATCAGCGTGAGCACGTCCTGCGCGACATCAGCGAGCATTTGCGCCGCTTCCGTCGTCTTGAGGTTGCGGCCTTCGTGCCGCAATAGCGCACAGCGTCCCCCTTGTTCGAGCGAATGCAGCGCCCGGTGCACGCTGACCGTGCTCACCTTCAACGCCTCGGCCGCGTTCGACAGGTTTCCGGTCTCCATGAATGCGAGGAGAACCCTCGAAAGCGGATAGTCAAGCTCGTTGAAGAACCGGCCTTGCGTCGGCCCCGGTGAGTTGGCAATCGGGTAAGGACGTCTTTCAGATAGACGTACGAGTCGTGACCGTTGAGCTGCGCGATACGAATCAGGCTCATGACTGCGGCGGGACGTTGTCCCGCTCGCACTGAACCAGCGGACAGCCAGTTCGCTCTGTTATGGAAATGCTTCTCTAACGGCCGCAACTGGCTCTTCAGTGACACAGTCGCCAGTGCAAACGCCGCCGCCACCCTGTATTCGCTCGTGCAGACCTGCAAAGCGAACAACATCGCCCCGTACAAGTACCTCATCGCACTGTTCAAAGGTCTGCCGCATGCGCACACGGCCGACAACTACGAGGCTCTGCTGCCTGGCAATTGAATCCACACGCGGCCTGACGCATATCGCGTTTGGTCGCATACGGGACGTCGTCTAATGCGCGCTTGCGGTTTGAGGCGCAATACGAGCGGAAGACGGGGGTGCGTGAGTGTTCGCCGCAGGTGGGGGAATCTGCGTAGGGTCAGTCGCTTCCTGAGATGCGCGATGGAGCTCGGTTGTTGTGCACCGGGTCATTCCTCATCTCCGTCCCGTTGTGCGGGAAGCTGGCGATCCCGTCAGCGGCCGAAAAACCAGCGTACGCCTGACGCTTTCGCGACCGCGCCGATTTTTTGGCCGTCTTTCGATCGTCAGCCGGCCAGCAGCGCCGGTGACACTGCCGCCGGTCGCGAGCGGCCATGCTCAGGATCGAATCCAGGCACGCCCCCAGGAATTCAATGTGCGTTCGCTCTGCGGCCAGACGCCGGGAGGCTTGTCTGCCGGGACGCGCTCAAGCTCGGCAGAAAACTCCAGCCGGTTGCCGTCCGGGTCGGTCACCATGAAGAAGAGGTTATTGCCGGGACCGTGGCGGCCGGGTCCAAAAAATATCGGGACTTCGGCCGCCGCAAAGCGGTCGCCCCAGTCGCGGATGTCGTTCCATTCACTGGTTTCGTAGCAGTGATGGTCCCATTCGTTACTGCTGCCACGAAAGAACGCCAGCGTGTGGTGCTCACCGTCGGACCGCATGAATACGACCATGATGGTGCCGTCCGCGTCGATCACCTCGTCGGAGATCGTGAATCCCACTTTTTCGACGTAGAAGCGCACCACGTTATCCAGGTCGGTCGTCTGGAACACCGTGTGCTGCAGACGTGCCGGCGGGCCCGTGTAATCGTCGGACTGCACCGGCACGCCGAACGCGAGGCGCCGTCCTTGAGGATCGGTGATCACGATGGCGCCGGATGCGAACAGCGGATCGTTGATCATTTCATAGGACAGGTCGTGGCCGGACAGTTGCTGCTTCAATGCTTCAAGCGCGCTCGCATCTGTCATTGCGTACCCGTAGTGCGGCTCGCTGCCACCACCACTGCGTCTGATGATCATCGCACGGGCCGGGCCGGCGAGAACCGTGCTGTCGGCGCGCATTTCCACGATACGCAGGTCAAGCATGCGCTGATAGAATTCAACCATGGTCTCGGGCCTCTCGCTGACGATCTGCAGATGGTGAAGCCGCGCGGGGGTACATTGTTGCAGGGTATTCATGTTTAAAGGCTCCATGTCCTGAGGGCGCAGCGCGCGGGCGTTAGGCGCGAACGGCCGATGTGGCCGCAATCGCAGGTTTTGTTCGGACCGGTGCGGATACCTTTCCAGACCCGACGCCGAGCGTTGACGCGTAGGCATCGGCAAAAGTCTTTTCCGCACGTGGCGCGAACGTGCCGGCGACATACCGGTCGGGTCGCACCACGAGAACTTCCTTCGCGTGCCGTCCGAGCCAGGCCGGTAAAACGTCCGATGTGTCCACTACATAAACGACCTTCGGCGACGCGGTGCGTGCAGGAAGCGTTGAACCCGCCGGCAGTACGCGTACGCGCGCCACATCCAGTAGATCCCACAGCGGATGGTTGAGCGCCTCGAAGTCGCTGTCGGGCCCATTGCCATACTGAACCAGTGCAAAACGGTGACCGATTACGTCGTCCAGCTTCGATTCGACCACCTCGACGCCGGTTAAGGCAGTTGCACCCTCGACGCTGACTCGTGCCAGGACAGAAGGCTGCGGAAGCATCCGTCCACGTGGGCTGCCACGACCGCTACGTTCTCGAGGGCCAAGGAGGCCCGACTCGAAGCGCGGCTTCGGCTTGAACTTCATCTGCATGAAGAAGTCGCGCACCGGCGGGATGAATCGGGTCAAACGGAAAAACGACTGGAAGGCCGTCGCACTGAACTGCGATCCTGGTGCCATGACGATGCCCAGATTCAGCGCCAGCCGAATCAACGCCCAGGCATGCTTGCGCCGCTCTTCTTCGTACGACGAGAGGATCGTTGCCGGCAATCGGCCCTTCAGCACAGCAGTCAGTTTCCAGCCGAGGTTATGGGCATCTCTCACGCCGCTATTCATGCCCTGACCCGCGTACGGCGGCGTCAGATGCGCAGCGTCTCCGGCCAGGAATATCCGGCCGATCTGCCAGCGTTCGGCCACGCGGGCGTGGAAGGTGTAGACCGTTTTCCGGATCAGATCCATCGGCGCGTCGCCGCGCAGCGGGCGCAGCCATTGCGCAATGCGTTCTTCCTTCAGCGCATCTTCGGATGACTCTCCCGGGTGAATGAGAATCTCGTAGCGCCGGGTATTGTGAGGGCCCGGAACATCGACGATGGCTCGTTTGGGATCGCAATAGACGCGCATCTGCGAGAACGGATCGGTATCCTTCTCGGTGTCGATGACCAGCCACCGGGACTTGAAGGTCGAGCCGACGAGCTTGACGCCGAGCTTCTCGCGCACCGGGCTTCGACCGCCGTCGCAGGCCACCAGGAAGCTCGCTTTGACCGCGAACCGGGAACCGTCGGTACGTGACACTACTGCGATGACGCCTTCACCGTCCTGCTCGAACGATTCGAGCGTGTGCCCGAATAACGTGGCTCCGCAGGTGAACCGGTCGAGGCCGCGCCGGAGGGTGGCCTCAAACAGCGGCTGACGGAACGCGTTGCGACGCGGAAAGCCATATTCGCTGGCAGTCGGCTCAACCTTGCCAAAGCAGCTTCCCCCTGCGCGACTCAGGTAGTGAACGCCATACCCGGGCACGACATCCCGCATCACGGGGTCGGCCAGTCCGACCGCCTGCATGGTGCGCAACGATTCGTCGTCGATGGAGACAGCGCGGGGCTCGCCTATCGTCGATGGCTTCAGATCGATCAACATGAAGGGCACATCGCTGTGACCCAGGACGTTGGCGAGAGTCAGCCCGGTTGGGCCGCCGCCCACGATGAGGACACCGGTTTCGATGGTGTCGAGGTTATTCGCGCTCATTGCACTGTCTCCTGTCTGCTGACGCACTTTTGCCATTGCTACTCAACTGGCCGCCCGATCAATCGCGCGAGCCATGCGTTTCGTCGACCACGACGTTGCGCAGAATGCCGATCTTCGAGATCTCGACCTCAACCACATCACCCGCCTTCATCCAGAGTGGCGGCTGACGGAAGGCGCCGACGCCGCCGGTCGTACCCGTGATGATCACGTCGCCCGCATGCAGTTCGGTGAAGGTCGAGCAGTACTCGATCAGGGTCGGGATATCAAAAATCAGGTCGTCGGTGGTGGCCTGCTGGACGACCTCGCCGTTCAGACGGGTCGTCAGGGAAAGCTGCGACGGATCGCCCAGTTCGTCCGGTGTGACCAGCCAGGGGCCGAAGCCGCCAGTCGACGGGAAGTTTTTTCCCGGGATGAACTGGATCGTATGTTTCTGCCAGTCGCGCACGCTGCCGTCGTTGTAGCAGGAGTACCCGGCGACGTAGCCGAAGGCGTCAGCCGCCTTGACGTGCCGCGCCGTACGGCCGATGACGACTGCGAGTTCGCCTTCGAAGTCGAGTTTTTCCGACGCCAGAGGCCGCACGATCGGACCGTCATGGGCCGTCTGGGAGTCGGCAAAGCGTGTGAAGAACATCGGCTTCGTTGGAACCTCGCGGCCGGTTTCCTTCACGTGCGACAGATAGTTGATACCCACGCACAGGATCTTCTGCGGGTCCGGGATGACCGGCAACAGTTCGACTTCACTCCACTCAAGGCGGCCATCCGCGGCGCGAGCGATTGCACTGATGGCGCCCAGCGTGTTGCGAGCCAGCGCCTCCTTCAGCGTCGAGCCAACGTCGGACGAAAACGGGCCCAGATCGATGAGACCGTTGTCGGTCGCGACGCCAAATGAGTCCTGTTCCGCATGCCGAAAGCTCACGAGCTTCATGTCGTATCTCCTGAAAGTGGTGGGTGCCTCCATAGCATAGTCGATTTACAAATTTCGTCAAACGCAATTCTCATATTTCGATAATTAGGCGTTAACGATAGGTGCGTAAATGGCGTATTTGGATAAAAGTAAGTTACGTGACCGACGACGGAATTCAGTCCGGTAGCCGGCGCGCCTTCCAACATGCACCCAGACTGGATGGAGACACAAAGTGGCTAACGATTTTCTTTCACCGTCCGTTGCCCCCGGCGCCCCGTGGCCCGGTGGCCCCGCCCTGAACGGCACCCACGCTGACAACGGTTCTTCGGGGGTGCACGGGACAGCCGTGGCGGTTGGAGACGTCATCGACGCACGGCCGCTCAGTCGTCTTCAAGTGATGACCGTGGTCCTGTGCATATTTGTCGCGGTACTCGACGGTTTCGATACCCAGGCGATCGGCTTTCTGGCCCCTGCGATCGCCAGAAGCCTGGCGCTTCCCTTGCCAGGCTTCGGCTCCGTGTTCACGGCGGGCCTCGTCGGCCTCATGATCGGTGCGATCACCCTCGGCCCCCTCGCGGATCGCTTTGGCAGAAAAAAAATGCTGGTGCTCGCTACGCTCGCCTTCGGGGTGTTCGCTTTCGCTACCGCGTTCGCCCACACGCTGCCCCAACTGCTGGTCATGCGCTTTCTGACCGGGCTCGGCCTCGGTGGCGCGATGCCCAACGTGGTGGCGCTGGCCTCGGAATTCTCACCACGCCGGCTTTCCCGGGTTTGCGTGACGGTCCTGTTTAGCGGCATGCCGGCGGGCGCGGTGGTCGGCGGCCTGGTCAGTGCCGCACTGCTGCCGCGCTATGGATGGCACTCGGTCTTCTACGTTGGCGGTGCGTTGCCCGTTGCCGTCGCACTCGCGGTCGCCATCTGGATGCCCGAGTCTGTTCGCTACCTGACGACGCTTTCGAGCGGACGCGCACGGGCGCGGAAGATCATGTTCCGGATTGCGCCGGAGCTCGCGCAGCGCGACATCGAATTCATTAGCGGTGAGGTCCAGCATAGCGGGGTTCCGCTCAGGCACCTGTTCACGGAAGGGCGTGCGGCGCGCACGATCCTGCTGTGGATTCCGTATTTCATGAACCTGCTGGTGCTGTATTTCATCATCAGCTGGCTGCCTGCGGTGATGGTTCGGACCGGCAGTTCCATCACGCTGGGGATTCAGGCGATCACCGGGTTCAGCCTGGGTGGTGTGGTCGGCTCTCTCATTCAGGGACGGCTCATGGACAGGTTGGGCCTGATCCGGGTGCTGTTCCTGGAGTTTGTTTTCTACATCGGCTTCG
Source organism: Paraburkholderia panacisoli (assembly GCF_008369935.1). GTDB lineage: Bacteria > Pseudomonadota > Gammaproteobacteria > Burkholderiales > Burkholderiaceae > Paraburkholderia > Paraburkholderia panacisoli. The sequence goes on from NZ_VTUZ01000053.1 coordinate 58,039, forward strand.
TGGTTGTCCTCGCCACGCAGCCGCTGGGCGTCGCCGGCATTCTCGTCGCGACTGGACTCGCCGGGATTGCGGTTCAGGGCGCCCAGGCGGGTCTCAATTCGTTGGCCGCCGAGATCTATCCGACCTCGATGCGCGGGACCGGCGTTGGCTGCGCACTGGCCGTTGGTCGGATTGGCTCGATTCTCGGCCCGATTGCCGGGAGCCTGATGCTGGCCTTCAACTGGAACGCGCAGCAGATCTTCCTGGCTGGCGTCATACCTGGCGCGATCGCCGCCACAGCGATTGTCTGCAGCCGACGCTTCGGGTACCGGTAACAACCCTGCGGCGCATGTCGCACGTGCTCCTGTTCACGCCCGAGGCGGCGTGCGGCATTGATTGCTGCCGCAGCGGCCGGCTCGTGGCTGCAGGCAGGTCCGCTACATCGTGGACTTCACGAACGCGTATGACGCATGCAAGCGCCTAGGGTCATGCGGTGTTCGTCGAGCCCGCGTTAAAGGCTCGCATCACGTTGCGCAATGGCGCCGGGTCCGGCGCGTCGAGCCGTGCCGCATCGGCGCTTCCTGAATGGATGCCGGGAGACTTCTTCGACACCACCGAACCATGACGATGACTGACGTCATGTAAAGCGCAATTCAGACAACAGAAAATCAGATTGCAGGGTTTGGAGAGATGAAATACAGAACGATTGCGGTTGCCGCCGCACTTGGGATGAGTAATTCGGCTTTTGCGCAAAGCAGCGTCACGCTCTACGGGATTCTGGATACCGGCATTGAACTCGTCACGCACGCCAATGCCGCCGGTGACAGGGTGGTGCGCATGCCCGGCATTACCGGGTCGGTTCCGTCGCGCTGGGGTATGCATGGAACTGAGGACCTGGGTGGCGGCCTCGCGGCGATTTTCACGCTGGAGAACGGGTTTAATACGCGTTCTGGCGATATCAACCAAGGGGGCCGGCTATTTGGCCGGCAGGCCTGGGTCGGAATGTCCGGCCCTTATGGCACGTTGACCTTCGGTCGCCAGTACACCATGTCATACTGGGCGATTCTTGATTCCGACGCGCTTGGCCCGGACATCTATGGGGGCCTCGGCTCGCTCGATGCCTATATTCCTAACGCGCGCAGCGACAACACGATTGCCTATAAAGGCACGTTCAGTGGCGTGACGGTTGGCGCGACGTATTCATTCGGCCGCGATTCCGCCGGCACCGGCAACTCTCCCGGCCAGGGGACGTGCGCGGGATCGATCCCCGGCAACTCACAGGCGTGCCGCCAATGGTCGGCGATGCTACGCTACGACAGCAATGCATTCGGCGTCGCCGGTTCCTATGACGAACAGCGGGGCGGCCCGGGAGCCGCGGCGAATTTTTTCAACGGTGTCGCGCCGCTGCCACTGACCAGTAGTGGCGACAAGGACGTCCGCATGCAGCTCAATGGCTACTTCAAGCTCGGACAACTGAAGGTCGGTGGCGGCTGGCTGGGCCGTCATGTCGAAACGGTTCTGCCTACCGTGCCGGACGTGCGAACCAATACTTTCTATCTGACGGGTACCTACCTTGTCACACCGTCGGTGCTCGTCGATGGGGGCCTCTACCGGACTGTCGACCAGGACCAGGACACCCGGGCCACACTGGCCGCCCTGAGGGGGACCTACCTGTTGTCCAAGCGCACTGCCGTCTATCTGCAAAGCGGTTACGTATTCAACAGCGCGAAGGCGCGCTACACAGTGAGTCAAGGCGGAGGTGGCACGACCCCGGCTGCCGGAACTGGACAGCTCGGCGTGATGGCCGGTATCCGGCACACGTTCTGACGGACCGGCGTCACGCATCGCGTTGCTGCGCGCCGCAACGTTTGACCCCGGGGATGAGCGGGTTTGTGATGAGATAGCGGTGCGGCATTGACGCAATGCGCGGGTCGCTTCAGCGTCAAAAGCAGCAGTGGCTTCTGCAAGTAATACGACAACGTCGCGCGACGCCACCGATCGGGGCTTTCGCTGAGCGCCCGCCGACGGCCGCCCACCACAAATGCTTAATGTCCAGCAACAGGATGGCGTCCAGCGCCGTGAGCATGCCCACGATCGGCAATCGCGAAACGAGAGGTGTCCCGGCCGGCCGGGACGTTCACCGTCAGGTTGTCGCATAGGCAATCGCCAAGGACAAAGACCGCGAAGGAATGCATCTACAGTCTGCTGCGTGCAAGCGCGCGTGCAAGACAATCGGGGTCATGCGAACCGTCGCGTGAAGTCAATCCTGACTGAGCAGGGCGCGGGTCGACGGTTCAGCTGCCTTCGAACCTGGCTCGCCACGGTCAGGCGGGAGGCGCTCCTCACCCGGGCTGGACTTGTCGTGCGCGTTCAGGGTCGCTTCGATTTCCTGCGCGCCGCTCTGCGCGATGGTCGCAAGGCGCTGACACGCCCGCATCTCGACCTCGCCGCTCACGACATAGCTCAAACTGCCTACGGCCCGGCGATCCTGGTTCAGGATGGCCGCGGCAATCCCGATGCGCCCACGATCGATCTCGCCGGATGTGATCGCATATCCGGCCTTGCGAATATTGGCAAGCGAATTTCGGAATTCCTCGAGCGTCTTTCCAAGACCCGCCACTGACACCTCATCGCGATGGTTTTCATAGAGAGTGCGCAGCCAGCGCGCCGGCTGGTAAGCGAGGATAACCTTCGAGGTGGCGCCTGCAAAAAGAGGCATCGGCCTGCCCCGCTCGTAACTCACCAGCGGCTGGGGACCTGCGGTGAACACCTGGCGCATGCACAGAACCGTTTCGCCGAATGAACGACACAGCAACACCGCGGAACCTTCGGGTCCATATTTGCGCAGGTCTTCCATCACCGGTGCGGCGGCGGCCAGTAGTGGGTCTGTCAGCTGGATCTGACGGTCGAGCTGGATGATTGCCGGTCCCAGCGTGTACACGCCCGCCCCTGTCGGCGCGATTAGCCCCGCCTCTTCAAGCGCGCGAATAAACCGGTAGCCCGTTGCAGGCGAAACGCCCATGGCACCGGCTATTTCATCTGCGGTCCAGGACGGCTTTTCGAGGGTGAACAGTTTGAGGACACCGAAGGCGCGGTCAGACGTGGACATGGAACGGTTCAAACCAAAAGGATGACAATCAGTGTACTACGCAACATGATCCAATAATCTCATTTTTGATCATTATATGCTCATCAACATATGCATAAGTCTCATATTTCGATAATCTGTAGCGACGATATATCCAAGCGGAACGTTCCGACCAGTGCAATCGACTCTGGTATTTCGTGTTGCCGTCTTCAGAAAACGACACGCGTTCCAGGTGAGAAACTCACCGACTTCACCTGTATCGACGTTACTGCAGCATAACCGTGGGGAAGGTCGCCACAGCATCGCGCGAGCCGTCTTCGCCGCAAGTGCGGTGAACTGCTCCGGCATTACCGCGAGAACCAGGAAGACTGGCGAGATGCACTCGGCTTGATGTTCAACATGGTTCTGTTGTTGAACACATCTAAATTGAGGCCGCCTTGAACCAATTGCGGAAAACCATGTGGGCGTGGCGCAACTGTCGCCGCTGGTGCATGAGCACATCAACATGCTTGGGCGCATCCGGTCCCGGTGCTCCAAGCGGTGCTCAGGGCGAGCTACGGTCATAAGTAATCCGGAAAACAGCGATTCATCATAAGTATGCGGTCCTTTACGGACGCCCTAGCAATGAACGAGTGATTCTCTGATGCTACCTGTCCACGTGGACAGCTGGGATGAGAGTACATGTCAGAAGATCGAGATTTGCGTAGCCGCCTGGTAG
>NZ_VTUZ01000054.1 GCF_008369935.1 Paraburkholderia panacisoli
GTTACGTTGTCAGAGCCGCTCTTGATTCAGGCTCCTAGATTCACCGGGTGACACCGGTGGTTCACTCCTTCAATGCGGCGAGAAGGGCGAACAACTTCTGTAAGCGACTTCGTGTCGCACCTCGATCAGGTTGTTCAGGTACTTCGAGGTCCGGACCATCGTGTGCTCAGGCAGTAGGCCATCGACCTTCATTTCACGCACGGCCGGGTGCGAGGCAGCGTATCCATCGAGCGTGATCGTCTCTGGAGGCTGGCCCTGATGTTTGATGGCGTTGCTGAGAAAGGCTTTGGCCGAGGTTACATCGCGCTTCGCACGGAGCATAAAGTCCACTGTCTGGCCGGCCCGATCCACGGCCCGGTAGAGATAGACCCACTTGCCACGAATCTTCAGATAGGTCTCGTCAACATGCCACGACTGTCCCGCAGGTGTTGCGAAGCGGTTCCAGCGCTCAACGAACTCCGGCGTAAAGCGCTTTACCCAGCGCATGCTCGTCGTATGCGCCAGCGACAAACCCCGCTCGGCCATCATCTCGACAAGATCGCGCAGGCTGAGCTTGTAGCGAAGGTACCAGCGCACACAGAGAATAATGATTTCCCGATCAAAATGCCGACCATCGACCCCCCCCTCCAGACCTTTTTCCTTGCTCGTCACCGGCCACCAGATTGATTGGATCGCCACTTAGCCGATCCGATGCGCCTATTTGCACCATGTATGGACGACTCCCTGTTGTCAAGCAGTCTCAGTTCTCTGGCATTGGGTCGAGGTTGCAGCCATGTATCCGGGCTCGGTTCACAGCACTCGCTGCGGGCCCACGATGAATATCCGCGAATGGGTACCCCATCAGAGCCTCGGGCCTGGTTGCCCTTGGTGCAAAGCGGGTTTGGCCCACCACGGTCCGACCGTTCTGTCATCGAATTGAAGTCTGCTCAAGCAACCTCTGGAAAGTGAACGCGGCTTCGATGTTAAAAGCTGGGTCTGTTAATCCGTCACGCTGGATCGCGCGGGAACGTGGCCAGCCTGATAGGCCTGGTTTCGTATCAGCATGGCCCAGGCTGTTCGTGCATTCTTTGCCGCAAGCGCCACGGCAGCAATGTTTTTGTGTCGGCGTTGACACAGTTTCATCAGCCAGGAATCAGCCATCTCGGGCTTGACGGCTGCCATGCGGATAACCGCGCGGGCACCGTGAATCAGAAGTGTTCGTAATGCCGTATCGCCGCGCTTGCTGATGCCCAGCAGGCGTGGAGTACCGCCCGAGGAATGCTGGCGCGGGACCAGACCCAGCCATGCAGCGAGTTCCCTGCCGCTGCGAAAGGCTCGGGCGTCGCCGATCGACGCGGCCAGGGCCGACGCGGTGAGCGGCCCGATTCCGGGTATTGACTCCAGAAGGCGGCCGGGCGCATCGGTACGATGGATCGCGCGGATGCGACCTTCCAGTTCAGCCACCTTGTTGCCCAGTTCGCGCAGGTGCTCGACGAGCATCTGGATTAACGCCCGGAAAGGCTCGCTATGCTCACGGTCACGCGTGGAAAGCGCCTCCATGGCCCGTTGCCCCAGCAGCCGGATGCCCTGTGGCAGCGCGATGCCGAATTCGCCCAGAAGCCCACGGATCTGGTTGGCCAGTGCTGTGCGTGACTTGACCAGGCCGGCACGTGCCCGATGAAGTGAAAGTATTGTCTGTTGCACCGGCGTCTTGACCGGCACAAACCGCATATGCGGTCGCTGTACCGCCTCGCAGATTGCTTCGGCATCAGCGGCATCGGTCTTGTTGCTCTTTACGTAAGGTCGTACGAACTGCGGGGCGATCAGACGAACGGTGTGCCCGAGCTTTGCGAGCTCCCGGCCCCAGTAGTGCGACGACCCACACGCTTCCATGCCGACTACGCACGGTTCAAGCTTCGCGAAAAACGCCAGTACGTCAGCGCGGCGCAGTTGCTTGCGTACGACAACATGTCCCTGAGAATCCACTCCATGAACCTGGAATAGAGTCTTGGCAAGATCCAGTCCGACAGTGGTTACCTTCATGATGAACGCTCCTTTGCCGTGGACATCACGACCCGTCCACTTTGGCATAAATCTCTCGCCGTTTAGCGGGAGTCGTCCATCACATCAGAGCCCGGACGAGGGTCCTGCGGCGCCGGTGCAAACTGCTCATGACTCGTCGTCGCTGAGCCGCACGATCGGTGTACGGCTGAATTCATTGTTCGTTTCGACGAGCAGCAGCAGATGGTTGAGAAACTGCGCGCGCGCTTTCGGCGGCAAGGCGGCGATGGTGCGCTCATTGCCCGCTGTTCTCGGTTCCGCTTTTCGACGCCCTCAGCCACACGAAAAACGCGGTGACGATGTTCGTGCTCTGTTTCGCCGGGCTCCTCATGCTGAGCGGATTCACTTCCATCCACATGCTGGTGAAGACGGGACTTTTTCCGGCGCGGATCAGGGCACTTGCGGTCGGGCTCCCCTACGCGCTGACAACCGCGGTCCTCGGCGGCACGACGGAATTTGTCGCGTTGCGGTTCAAGGCGTCCGGCCACGAGTCGTACTTCTTCTGGTACGTCACAATCTGGGCCGCCATTTCGCTGCTCGTCTATCTACGGATGCCTGAAACCAATGTCAGGCGGCGGCGGTGAGCCCGGCGCGACTTGCTTCGTAGAACCAGTGCGACTGCCGACGCCGTCGCGCGAAAATTCGCCGGCGTGGATAGGTTGACCGTTTCAACGGGGACGCGCCACATTCAAACGGTTGCGAAAGCGTCCAGGTGCACGCCGGCGGACGTGTTCGTTGCGCGGCGACGGGATGAGGCGCGGGGCAGCAACAGCATTCACGCCGAGACGCGGGGCTTGCCCTTGCTCTTCGGACCGACGCCTTTGCCCGAAGCGGAACGCTCCTTGGGTGTTGCGCCTCGTTGCGCTGCGCCGGTTCGTCCACCACGCGTGGCTTCCATCACGTCCTCAAGTTAGTGCTCTACCACGCGCTGGAAATCCAGCATCGCCGCATGCTGATCAGCGACGCTCGTATCGTGGCTCAGCCGTGACGGCTGCTTTCATCAGATGCTGGACGACTACGGCCCGAAACAAAGCCTCTTTCACGGACAGTCGCGGCGCGAGGGCGGCCACTACGGATGCGATTCCCTTGCACAGTCTTTCGCGCACGCTGGTGGCGCCGGGCAGCACGACATCATGCGCGTCGGCCAGCACCACGAAAGCGGGGTGCGTCGTGCGAAACGCCACGAAAAACGTCGTCAGCCGGCCCGCAACGACCGATACCTCAAGCAACGGCACCTCCTCGCTCAGCCGGTCGAACGCTGCTTCAAGCTCGGTCAGGTATTGCTCGATCAGCGTACCTGCAACCTGCTCGTTCGTCGGAAAGAACTGGTAGAGCGAACCGATCGACGACTCCGCGCGCGCGGCGATCGCTGTCATCGTCGTTGCTTTGTACCCTTTTTCGGCGAATTCCGCGCTTGCGGCTTCCAGTAACGACGCCACCCGCGCATGACCGCGGGCACGGCGCCTTCGCTTCGCCCGAATTCGGCGTTGACTTTTGTGAGATTATCCTCATATACTATTTGTGAGCACCACCTCACAATACACCAGCGGCTCGCCGCTTTCAACGGAAGACCTTTATGTTGCAAAAACTTGACCCTAAGACTACCGCTCTCGTTCTGATCGATCTTCAGCAGGGCATTCTCGGATTCGGGAAAGCACCCCGCCCAGGTGTTGCCGTGGTGGCTACCGCGGCAACACTCGCGAAACGCTTCCGGGAAGTGGACGCGCCGGTCGTCCTGGTGCGGGTGGGCTGGAGCGCCGACTTCGGCGATGCATTGAAGCAGCCCGTCGATCAGCCCATGGTGCTTCCCACTGACGGACTGCCCTCGAACTGGTGGGACTTCCCGGCCGAACTGGCGGTGGAGGAGCGCGACATCAAGATCACGAAGCGCCAATGGAGCGCTTTTTACGGCACGGAACTCGACCTGCAATTGCGGCGTCGCGGCATCGAAACCATTGTGCTTGGCGGGATTTCGACGAACATCGGCGTCGAGTCGACGGCCCGCGCCGCACACGAGCATGGGTACTCGCTGGTGCTCGTGGAGGACGCAATGAGCTGCTCGGCGCCCGAGCATCACCATGCGTCGCTGAATTTCGTCTTCCCGAGGCTCGGTTTCGTGAGGCAATCCGGGGACGTACTCGAGGCGCTCGCAGGCTGATGAGACTGATGGACAAGCGCGGCAAAACAAGTATCTGAACAAACTTGTTGAACAGGACCATCGTGCCATCAAACGCATCATCAAATCCATGATGGGCTTCAAGGACTTTTGTTGCGCCCGCATCATCCTGTCGGGCATCGAGGTGATGTATATGATCAGGAAGGGACAGATGAATACGGCGAAGGGAACCTCTCCGTCGGCCGCCCGGGCGGTTTTACTCTTTGCTCATGTAAGGCCTCCTAACAAGATATTATTGTTTTACCGTTCTTTTCTTATTGCGACACAACCGTGTTATCCCGAAACCAGCTTTTATCGAAGGAGAAGCAGATTATGACGATGAACAGACGTAGTTTCTCGGCTGCCCTGATAGCCGGAGCCGCCGCCTCACTCGTTTCTACCCGCGGTATGGCGGCGACTCAACCGCCGAAGAAAGCGCGGAACGTCGTCCTTGTGCACGGGTTGTTCGCCGATGGGTCGTCCTGGTCCGAAGTGATCCCGCGATTGCAAGCAGCGGGACTCAATACCACGTCTGTCCAGAACCCGCTGACGACGTTGCCTGACGCGGTTGCTTCGGCCCAACGCGTCCTGGCGCGCCAGGACGGCCCGACCGTATTGGTCGGGCATTCCTTCTCGGGGATGATCGTGACGGAGGCTGGTGTGCACCCGAAGGTTTCTGCAGTTGTTTATGTGGCAGCTCGGGCGCCTGACGCGGGCGAGGATTACTCTGAGCTGGCCAAGAAATTTCCTGTGCCGCCGGCGTCTGCGGGGATTGTTTTCGACGGCGATGAAGGTCGTCTGAGCGAGGCGGCGTTCCTTCGCGATTTTGCGGGCGATCTACCGGAAGCGAAGGCGAAGGTCCTCTATGCAGTGCAAGAGCCGTTTCACAAGGCGCTGCTAACCGGAAAAACCACACAGGCTGCCTGGCGGTCAAAGCCGAGTTTTTACGCTGTTTCGACGGAGGACAGGACAATTAACCCCGACCTCGAACGTTTCATGGCGAAGCGCATGGGTGCCACGACCATCGAGTTGAAAGCAAGCCATCTCTCGTTGATCTCTCATCCCGACGAGATCACCCAGCTAATCCTGGAAGCCGCGGGGCAGGTTAGTTAAAGAAGCCAGAAGGTTCTGGCTCGTCGCAAGATTGCATTGTCTCAAACGTCACTTGCAGCGTGCAGGGGGTGACGCGCCATCGCGTGGCTGTTTCAGTGGCGCCTCCTCCCAACGGGTCAAGTGAGGGAGCGGTGACTGGGACTTTGCGACGTGGCGTCGGCCCTCCGGGAACCAGCAGTTGAATCTGCCAAAGCGACACACAAGTGGCATTGTCATTCTTCCCTTTTCGAGGGGGCACGACAACGCGGAAGTCATTTCTCTACGCAGCATGATCCCCCGGCGTCAGACAAGTTGTCGCCTCTGAATTTTCTTATCAAGAAGAGTCAGAGGTGCAGGTTGAAGGCAAAACAAACGTATTCTGTGTGCGCCGGGAGACCGGCAAGGAGTAAGTGGTGCAAGTCCACTACGATGAACGAGTAGCGAACCACATCGACCCCGAGCCGTGCGTCGGTATCCGCGAGGATATCGGCGAAGCGTCGGTAGGGTAACGTGCGGGCCAGCCATTGAGCCACGATAGAATTGCGATCCCGGGTGCCGACGCTGTACAGAAAGCGGAAGGCAATACGGCGGGGCGCGTAAGCGCGAGCGCCCCGAAGACCTGGCGTGGTCGAAGACCCTGGCACGTACGGACGCTCTTTGCGCGGGAACCGGGAGATCTCTCGTCTGGCCAGTCGCAACACCAGGCTGATCCGCATCGGGAAACTGTTTTTCGCCATGCCATCGTGACCATCCTTCCGCCGGGCATCGTCGGTGTTCTTCCAACTAAGCCAGTCCTCGCGCACGTCCGGCGGCACGATCTCGACAGGCTGCTTTTCCTCCCTGGCTTTTTCGAACCACCGGAACTAAATTCCTAACAACTCTGTGGCTGTCTTGCTTGAGTCGCCCAGCTACTAGGAACAAAATTCTGCAGAACGTGGGAGCAATATTGTGCAAACCAACGGGTCGAGATAGCCTGACGCCATCCCCAGCCATACGACTTTACATAACATAATTAATCATCATTAAATAGGATAACTACTGACCTGTGTGGGTCATGCCTTGGATGCCTCGGTCGGACCTTCGATGCACTCGGTTTGAAGTAGGGCAACGACACTGAGATCTGTGCCGACCGGTCCGGCGCGTTCTCGGACAGCAGGAAGCCGACAGTCGCCGAGCGGATCGAGCGCCTTCGCAAGTACCGCGGACGACTGCGTGCCGGCTTCAAGTTTGATCGGGAATCGCTCAGCGAAAAGGGGAAATGCTGAATGACCGTTGAGGCACCGCAACGATTTGCGGTCGATAGCGACGTCATTGCCTATCTGTTCTCCGCCCACGCCGGGAAGGCTGACCGGGCCGAGGCGCTGGTGGTGCAGGGGACTCGACGCCCGTCATCAGCGCACAGGTAATGGATGAGGCCACGCTCGTCATGAGCCGGAAAATTGCCTCTCTTGGCCGGAGACCAACGTCTTCGTGGGCGATGTTGAGGAGTTCTGCGAGGCCGTGCCATTGATGCCCGAAGCCACAAGGAATCGCTAGCGGGTAAAGCGGCTGATGCACGCCGTCCCCGCTGCTGACAGTCGTATCGAAGCACAAACGCGGCGAATACGACCGCGAAATTGAGTCTGCCGGCCGGCGCGTCTTCCTGATCGCGCGGCGGAAAACGCTTGACGTCAGTCCGGCACTGCTCGCCCCGAGTCTCGCCAGGCGCTCGCAGTCTCTGTCACAATAGCGGTATTGGTTCTGCCAGCTTCAATGCGCACGATAGTGAGTTCGTCGGGCCGCCTGTCGCCGCTAACATGCGACGTTCAGTGCCGAAGACCACCGTTACAGTAGGCGCGACATGACATACGAGCGTTGCGAACATTGCGGCAACGAGACGCCGCCCTGGGACACCATACGCAGCGACTCTGGCGACGGCAGCTATGAGTTGCTCTGCACTCTGTGCTTCAACGCCAGGATTGCCGAGTCCAACGGATTCACCGATTTCGAGAACGTCCGACTTGATCCCATCCGGATTATCGATTGCCACGGGGAGTCCCACCAGTTCCATTTCCAGCTCCGGCTCCTGGGCGACCGAATTGCGCTGGATGCTTTCGAGCTTCGTGGAGAAATTCCCGCCGGCTACCGGTTCCAGCTGATCGGTGAGGCCGACGACGATGTGCTCGTCCTGCTCGGGCGCCTCGTCGAAAAGATTCGTCGGGCACTGTCGGTCACGCACATCGATTTTCGTGAGCGCCGAATCATTGACTGCACGGTACGGGGACGCATCGAATGGGACGAGTCGCAGGCCGGACACATGCCGCTTGTGGTGGTCGACGGCAAGGACATCTCGTGGAACGACCTTGGGAGAATGCTCATGAGCATGGAAGGGTGGCAATTCCGGCTGGATATCGCTGATCCGAGCGAAGAGCTTTGAGTTTGAGTTGCGTTGTCGACGCGGCGAAACGGATAGCCAAGCCCGGCGTGGGCTGATTACCCGCCTGGCCGCGCGAACGTTACAACCTGTGGGAGGAACGCCATGGTCGCAGTCAGGCACGATGATCTTTCTATGGCCTTTGACTTCGTCAGCTACGCGGCAGCAATGGAACATAACGCGTATGTCTCGCTCGATACAGGCAAGGTCTGGTGGACTTCCGATTCCAGCGACGCGTTCGATGAGGAGCTTCCTGACGACCTTGAAACTTCCGACCGCTACCTTGCGATACCGCATAAGCACGAGCTCGATCTGGGAGGACGTCTCGCCTTGCGCTTTGTCGCACAGGAGTTGCCTGCGTGTTACGACCAGGTCGAAGGATTTTTCCGGCGGCAGGGGGCTTATGCGCGTTTCAAGGATTTGCTGGAGCGTGAAGGCATTCTCGAGCACTGGTATGCGTTTGAAGCCGATGCAGTCGAAAGCGCGCTGAGGCAATGGTGTGCGGAGAACGGGCTTGAGCTTGTTGAGACGTGACGGGCGCCGTCAGCTTTCGCAACGTCAAGTGTGGCGTCTCCTGTGGTCGAATGCGGACGTGTTCTGCTGACGCATCTGGCGCCGGGCCGCCCGAGCGACTGTGTGCCGTGCGAAAATCAGCGATTTCACATCGCCAGGAGCGAATGCGCATGAGGTCTGGTATCGCGTGAAGAGGACCTTTATTCCAACGGCGCAGCAGCAGGCCGTGATCGAGGCGGCGCGTGGCGCCGGGGACCTGAAGATCAAGGCATTTGCAGGCGCGGGCAAGACCTCCACGCTCCAGCTCGTGGCCGAACACTTCGGCCAGCGGCGCGGCATGTATCTCGCGTTTAACCGGGAGATCGCAGCAAGCGCAGTCCGGCGATTCCCGCCTCACGTCGACTCGCGGACGATGCATTCGCTGGCGTGGGCATCCGTCAGCCCAACGCTGCGAAACCGGATGAGCTTTCAGGGCGAGCCACCGCACGAACTGGCTGCACGCTACGGGCTTGGCGCGCTGGAAGTGCGAACGGTGACGGGCAGGGCCGTCGAGATTGCCCCGTTCGAGATCGGGCGGATGATCGCCGATGGGCGGGACAGGTTCTGCCGGTCCGCTGACATCCAGCCGGCAGTACAGCATATCGTCGTCGACGAAAAAGTCGACGATGCGGTGGCCGCGCAACTGCGCCTCTACCTGCTGCCCTACGTCGGGCGCCTGTGGGAAGAGGGCGCGGCTGCGCGCGCCGTGAGTGCCGTTTCGCCTGACGTGCTCCTGAAGCTCTGGGCGCTTTCCGAGCCACGCATTGAAGCCGACTATCTCCTGTTCGACGAGGCGCAGGACAGCGAGGGTGTCATGCTTTCCGTCCTTGGCCGGCAGCGCCACGCGCAAATCATCTACGTGGGCGACCCGTACCAGCAGATTTATGAGTGGCGGGGCGCGGTCAATGCGATGGCGCAGATCGACGCGCCCGAATGCGCGCTCACGGAGTCGTTCCGCTTTGGCGCCACGTTCGCGGCGCTTGCCAGCCGCCTGCTTGGACTGCTCGGTGAGCGCACGCCCATCCGGGGCCAGGAGACCATCGGCTCGATCCTGGTGGACGATCCCGCGATAGCGCCGCCGGTCGACGCGATCCTGTGCCGGAAAAACGTCACCGCGATCTGGCAGTTTGCCGCGGGACTCGAGGCGGGACATCGACCGGCGATCCGGATGAGTCCGGCCGAGATTCTCGCATACGCCGATGGTGCGGACCGGTTGCTGGCCGGCCAGCGCGCGTTTCGCCCGGCGGCGTTTTCGCTCTTCGAGACGTGGAGCGACGCACAGGCGTTTGCGCGCAGTGCGTTTGGTCAGGACCTGCTGCCAGTGGTGCGGATCGTGGACGAACTCGGTACCGGCTATCTGCGGGCCCTGGCGCAGCGCTCGGCGGCGGAAGGCGCCGTCGACTACGTGATCTCAACTGTCCACCGCGCGAAGGGCCTCGAATGGAAGCGGGTTAGAGTGGCGAACGATTTCCGTTTGCGGGGTACCGACGGCAGCCCGATGCCGGACGACGATGAGCTTCGCCTGGTCTACGTGGCGGTCACGCGCGCACAGCATGTTCTCGATATTTCGGGGTTGCGAGACGAGCTGCTACGACTTTTCAGTCTTCGGCGTTAGTACCTGCTGATGAAAGCGGCTTGGGCGTCGCTCCGATGATGTTTACGCAGTGCCGTCTGGCAGGTCGGGACGCAGTTCGGCTTCGATCTGATCGATGGTCGGCAGGCCCGTCTCCAGCGACGGGGGCACCTCGCGCATGAGTTGGTACTCGGCCACGCCCATCGGTTTGGCCACGCCGCGCAACGCATATTCCCCCACGAGCCGATTCTTTTCCTTGCACAGCAGCAGGCCGATGGTCGGCTGGTCCTCGGGCGCCTTGACCTGCGCATCGATCGCGGAGAGGTAGAAGTTCAGCTGGCCCGCATATTCGGGCTTGAACGGCGTCGTTTTCAGTTCGACAACGACATAGCAACGCAGCTTGAGGTGGTAGAAAAGCAGGTCGATGTTATGCCGAGGTCGGGATAACATCGATCTTCTCTTTTACAACCGCAAGCTCCGACGGCTTGTCGCAATCGAACTCAAGTTGGGCGCATTCAAGGCCGAGTACAAAAGCCAGATGGAACTGTATTTGCGCTGGCTCGCGAAGCACGAGCGGGAGCCAGACGAGGAACCGCCGCTCGGCATCATCCTGTGTGCAGGCAAGAAGCAGGAGCAGATCGAACTTCTGGAGCTTGATAAAAGCGGTATTCATGTCGCCGAGTATCTGACCGTGTTGCCTCCACGGGAGCAGTTGCAGGCGAAATTGCACCAGTCGATCGAAGCCGCGAGGTCTCGACTCCAGAGCAAGCGGCGCGAATGATTTGATCCCCGTAATCGACTGGTCGATTTTTCCGGGGAAGTCAGCCCAGGCGGGCGATATCCTGGAAAGGAGCGCTTTCTCTCTCGTAACGGGACTTGAAAACGAGCGCATTACGAGACACGGAAGCATGGAGCCCAAACGCACCACAATCCTCGTCCTCGCCAGCATTCTGACGTTCTTCTGGACAGCGTCAAGCAGGAAGTCCGGCGCATTGACTCAGGTTTTTTGCTACCAAGTAGCGGCTGTTGCCTCACGTAATTTCGCGGCGCACTTCCCCATGTGCTTCCAACTGAGCCTCGTGCGAGGCCCAAGCGGAATTACATGTCCGATTCCGACGATTATCGCCGACAGGCGAAGAAAGGACCCGGAGAGTGTCGCCTGCAACTGTCCACGTGCGGTTCCGCAGGCAGCCCGGCTGCTGCGGAGTGCCGGTGAGCTGTCGATTCAGGTTAGAGCGCCACGATCTGTCGCAGTAGTTCCAGCGCTTTCATTTCGTCCAGACGTCCAGTTCGTGCTTTTCCCGCGAGCGTCTTGATCAACGCCTCTGCGATCGGTTCGATACCTATCAGATCGTCCAGGCTCGTGACGGGAGCAGAACGGAGTGGCTCCGCGATGACCTCTGTGACGGAAGCCGACGCAGGCTGCTGGTGAGAAACAGACGAAGGGACATCATTGTCAACAGTTTGCCGGATCGCCAGATCGGAGGCAGGCGGGGCGGTGCCGTTGGCGTGATCCGCCTCAGATGGCTGGGCGTGCCGGTCGCCCGTGGTTTTCGCCTTCTTACCCGTGGGCTTTCTTGTCACCGCCGCTTTCGGCTTTATCGCTGCTGGCAATTCCTGCTGATCGGATGCAGGTCGACCCGATTGCGGATCGAGCAGAGCCGACACCGACTCAGGAATGTCCGTCACCAGACGCGGAACGTCCAGCCAGGCCCTTGGCAACCCAAGATGTTCGGTGAAACGGTTGGCTTCGGCATCGTCCATACGCTTCTGTCCATACAGACGATTGTCCAAATTGGAGGCGCTGATTTTCACTACTGCGCTGAGTCGCACCTTGGAACCTTTGCGGTGGGTAAGCACATGCAGGTTGGCACGACGGATGTCTCCCAGCGCTGCCACGTCGTTCAGCGGCAGGGATTGCTGAGCCCCCGACTTTGGAGACGCTTTAGCTTTCGCCGATGCCGATTTTGACGAGGGCGTCGCACCAGGTTTTGCCCCGGCAGGATTACTCTTCGCAGCGGCCTGTGATGAGCCGCCACCGGTTTTTTTTGACATCTCTGATTTCCTGGGCAAACAGTCTATGAGGGCAGGCGGGTGATTCGTCTGGGTGGCAGGAGCCGTCTCCACTACCTGCCCGTATGCGGATTCCAGTTCAGTATTGACGTGGATAAACTCGAGCGGCGCCTTCAGACGACTGATGGTCTCGGATGTGAGGGCGGGATTGGGTTGATCGAAAAACCCATCGGGTAACCCGAGCGTCGTTTCGATGTGAAAGGCCGTCTCGGGTGTGAATCTCTCGCCGTTGACCAACTCGGCCACGCGCGTCAGGCTGGAATCGAGTCCCAGTGCGATGTTCTCCGCGCCTACCGCGTCAACCAGCCACCTAAACGAACGCGTTTTGAAAATGGATGCCGTCTGGGCCGAGTCTCGCGGCGGTGGCGTTTTTACGTGTGGCTTGTTCTGTCGGTGGGATGTCGTTTTCGAAGGTTGGCGCGATTGACGCTGGCCCTTGTCTCGAGATCCCGAATATCGCCCATGTGGCTGACTCATAAAGTGCGACTCTCCGCCGGTGAAATCACTATCAATGCGGAGATTATAAGGGAGGAGATGCTGGCGTCGGGCTCGCCATCATTCATGAGTTGTTCGGGCGACTTCCTTGGTCCAGGTGACCTCGGCGGCAAGTCAGAGAGGTCAACGAAGGCACCTTGCTGTTGTGCGCGCCAAGGCGGGCAGTGGAGTGTAATGTCATTGCTAACAGTCGATCAAGGGCAAGCATCAGCTCGACAACGATGATCGATCGATTCATGTTTCACTGTCGATGATGGGTCTTGTGCTGCTACGACGACGATTCTGCCTCGCGTTTACTCGCATTAGGCGCGTGGGGATCGCGTCACTCCTGAGTCGCGGTATAGCAACTCGGCGCCGTTTTTGCTGGTGCGGTGCCTTGCCAACAACGCTTCATTTCGCCCGTGTTCGTATCTAATCTCCACGCATTGCCGCCGCCATCCACAGCCAGTTGGTAGTGGCCTGATGCCGTGGGCGAAGCATCATGCGATGCTTGGCCGCAGCCAGTGAGGAGTAGGGATAGCGCAATAGGGATGAGTCTCATATGGTTTTTCCTCGGTATCTCAGGCCACAGCTGATTACTCTGCGCCTGGCGCTTCCTTGTCCAGTTCGTTGTAGTCCTCGGCGGGGTCATCGCCGACCACATCCTCAAATTCGAGCGACTCGGGGAAGACGTCGAGCGCTGCCTCAGTTAGTTCCTCGGCCAACGCGTTGATCGAATCGATCCATTCCTTCGTAGCGATTCCCTTGTCTCCGTTCTGCCAGTTCGCCGACCTATCATCGAATTCGTCTTCAAGGGCGCGATGCAGGTCATCGAGCATGCCCCGCGCCACATCGACCTTTTCGTTATATGCGTCCACGTCTGGTTGCAGCTTCGCACGTGCTACGGCAAACGCCTCATTGAACACACGCACAGACTCTTCCAACGTGTTCCGCTGTGCCGTCAGTTCTCCGAACGCTGCATCGATGCGCTTCTGATCGGCCGCCTTGATCTTGAATGCCATGCTTGTCCTCTTTCGCGATACCCAAGTCCTGCTACTGGGCGGCGAAACTTAACTGATGATCGCCAAAGGCTTTTCCTAGGCGATGAGTACTTCAGCTGGAATCTTCAACTCGCGATTCAGACGACGAATCATGGCAAGGCTTAGCCCGCGTTTCCGATTGAGCACCTCGTAGACTCTGTTCAGGTTGCCAAGATACGGCTGCATGTCGCTGGCAGACAGTCCGGCCTGCTCCATGCGGAACTTAATGGCCTCAATGGGATCGGGAAGATCGAGCGGAAAATGCTCAGCTTCATAACGCTCCACCAAGGTGGCCAACACCTCCAAACGGTCTCCTTCCGGAGTGCCGGGAGCCGGGTCGACGTCGACCAGGCCAGATACTGTCTGCAAGGCTTCTTTGTAATCGTGTTCGTTGTGAATTGGACGGATTTCCATCTTGGTCACTCCAGTTCCACAGTTTGAGCATCAATCCTGTCGTACTCACCACGCGTTCCGACGAACTTGATGTAGACGACCCCGATGCGATACGCGACCGCAACAATCAGCCTGTAGTCGTTTCCCTTGATGTTGAATACCACACGGTTTCGACCAACAAAGCTCGCGGTCGCATATCTGGCCTTTATGTCCTGCGGCGTCATCCAGACGGCCTTTACCGCTTCCTCATGCCATGCCAGCAGCGACTGCCGCGCGATCGGATGCTTGTCGCAGAATGCCAGGAGGACTTTTTTCGCAATGATTCGCATCGGTGCATATTAGTCCCATTTTGGGACTAAAGCAAGTGTCAAACCTCGGTGCGCCCCACCTGTTCCTTAGGACGAGGGATTGCGAAGCAAAGGAATTGAGAGCGCAAAAAATGGTGTAAGTGAAGGCCCGGATGACCGGAGCTATGCGCCCCTTCGTTTCAGGACACCGGCCCCAATTACGGCGTTTTTGTCCTTTTTCACTCTTTCCCACCGGCGCCACCCGTTCCATCAACCACCTCGGTGGGTAACCGGACGCGGCCCGATCTTCGGAGCGAAGCACGCGCACGGGGGCCGGATCGGTGTTGGGGCGGGGCGTCACGCGGCACGCGCGGTACCCATGATAGAAAACGCGGAACGGTCGGAGGCCGGCGGACGGGGCCCCGCGGCGGCTTGCACCGGGCCGCCCGCGGAGCTTGAGGATTGATGGGGTAACCCCGGATTCAAGTCATTAAATGCAGTTTTGCTTGTCGCAGTTATCAAAACTGTCATCATGTGGCCCTTTTTACCTTATTGATGTATTCTCTATTCGGCCACGGGGGGAGCAATGCGCGCGTCGCCACACCGAACCAGCTGCAGCAGCGGCGGTGTCTGCGACGGAGCGCGAAGCACGGATGCGTGTCGGTAGAGAAGTTCCACGAGGTGTCGGCATTTACAGACGGAAAGAGAATTTGCAGCGGCAACGAATCGGACCCGTCGCGGCAGCCCAAACCGTTGCCCCCCTCATATGGCCGTGACGAAAGCGAGATCACGTAGGGTGGGGCGGTTCGCTTGCTCTGCTGCGGTCCCGGTCGGCCGGCACGATTGGGTTCAACCTGCGGTGGTGGAACAGCTACAGGCCACGGTACCGCTTCACTCTTCGCCTGCACCCGCTTTACACGATGCATGAAAGTTCGCCCGACCGACACCAAACGGCGGCCATCGGACGCGACAGGGATCAGCGCGGGCGCCTCGTAATCGATCTGGTGATGCGACGCTGGTCGGACTGGCGCAGATTGCGCAAAGCCCCTCCGATCGGGTAGGGTGACGGCATCTTCGGAACCACAATGAGGCAGGACACGATGAACAAGCAGGAACTGGTGGTCGCTGTTGCAGCAAAAACTGGCGACAGCAAGGTCGCCACGGGCGAGACGCTCGACGCACTGATCGGGGCCATCACGGCAGCCGTCACGAAAGGCGATACCGTGCAGCTGATCGGCTTCGGCTCGTTTTCCACGGGTGCGCGCGCCGCGCGGGTCGGTCGCAATCCGGCGACCGGCGCCGAGATCCAGATCCCTGCCGCAAAGACAGTCAAGTTCACCGCGGGCAAGGCGTTCAAGGATGCAGTCAACGGCGCCTGACACTGGAAGTAATCCGTCAATCAGATTGCTGCGGCGGCGTCGCCGACGAATTTCGGCGACCACCGCGCGGCATTCCTGATGGACCGCCATGTAGCCTCGCTGCAACTGCCGAAGCCGGCGGGCTGGACGCAAACCGATACATACAGCAGCTGTTTGCAACTAGGGAGGATGTACGTGCCTTCCGACTCATTCTGCGCGGAGCGGGACAAGAGAGGTGGCTGAACGACAGGCACCACAACGAAACGCCGAACTAGACTTGACGACCTACGTCGGAATCGCGAGCCTGTTCGACCCGGCCAAGTAAACCTCTGGACGTACGTGTGCCGAACGAATTCATCCTCGTACATCCCCGTTCTGATTGCGCAATCTGCGCCGCTGTTTCGTCTTGTGAACAGCAACTTCAATCGTCCGCTCGAACCAATAACTTGCCTCACGACAAATCCTGCCACAGCCCCATAGCGCAACGCAAAGCGTTTAAGCCCATCAAAGCCGCTGCAGTTCATCTTTCATCCACTCATGGACGGCTCGACTCAGTTCCTGCTGCGACAAGTCCCGAGGGAAGAGTGCTGGGCCGACAACTACGCGAATTTCTCCGCGGCGAGTGGGCCAGCCTTTTGCAGGCCATACCTTTCCCGCGTTGAGGACCACGGGGACAGCGGGCGCGCCAGTCGCACAAGCCAATCGAACGCCTCCCGATGTCATCTTCAAGGGGGCGCCATGCGGCACCCGGGTCCCCTCGGGAAATATGACAACGACATCTCCCTTCGCAAGCCTCTCAGCGCTCTCCTGCGTCACGGCCTGATGAGCCTGTCGAACAGAGCCGCGGTTCAGACTAACCATATCGAGACCACGCAGTACCCATCCAAAAAAGGGAATGCGAAGAAGCTCTTCCTTGAAAACAAAACTGATGCGTTGCGGAAAAAGCGCGAGAAACGCGAGTGTCTCCCACGTCGATTCGTGACGGCACAGCAATATCGCCGGTCCTTCGGGAATATTTTCGAGCCCTTCTATCGAAACTGAGACTCCGGGCAGGTAGCGCATCACAACCACCAATGCTCGGCACCATTGTTTTGCCAGCCAGTATCGTCCCGCCCTGCCGACGAACGGGAACAGGAGCAGTATGACCATTGAATACAGCGTCCCGCTACCGAAAAGGTAAAAGATGAATAGCCATTTAGTAAAAAACGAGCGCATCGGGACGTGATTCAGATTGGTTTGCGGCGGAACTTTCCGCTCTTGATGGGTAAGACTACGCCGACGACGATGCGTTCGTTCCACAGACAGAAGCGGCGATGTCGCGCGTGAGTCGTGGCACGCAAAACAGCTGGTCAGTGCGGCTTGCGCCAAAGGGTTCTAAGGCTTGTCGAATCCTGGAATGCGCTCGTACGGTTTCTGGAAACAGGCGCGTCAATGTTGCGCGCAGGGTTGAATCCAAAGTTCCATTCGTCAATTTCGATTTGCGAGCGCTCAAGCGGCCAGCCGGTGCTCATAGCACGGCCGGTCTCTGTCATCAAGTATTGCGTAAGTCCTCCAGGCCCGATGCTCCGGGCTGCGCAACGGGCCCGCGCTCGTACATTTAAGTTGTACCACGCAGCGGTCCTTGAACTCACACGACGCTCCTGGCCATCCCGTTCTTCGCAAGCGTTCGTTCTTCCATCGGCCGCGCGACTCAAGCCACGACCCGATGGACCGCGCGCGCGATTCGGTACGCGCGAAGCCTCAAGGCGCGACCGCAGGCGCGTTGGTAGGCTTTTGACCGGCCGCTTTCTGTTGAGCGTTCTGCAAATTTTGCGGATAGTTCGATTGATTTCCTGCCGGGTTATATCCGTTCTTTTCCAGCGTGCTCAGCTCAGCGTTCTTTTTAGCGCGGTGCGCCTTGCGCTCGGCCTTCTTTTCCGCCTTCAACTCTTGCTTTGACATAGCGCCATCGCTGGCCCCGGCATCGGTTGCGGCCGCATGAGCTTGCGACAACGGAAGTGAGAGGAGACTCAAAGCCATACCTGCTGAAACGGCAAGAGCCGACAGTTGCTTGACCTTCATACGTATCTCCGTATCGATGCGTTAGGCGACGTGAGACTGCTCACGGACCGTTTGGGTTGGTTCCTGAGAAGAAAATGCCTCTTCGCGCTGGAACGACCCAACCGTAATCGATGAGTCGTCGAAGGGGATACAGGGGTTAGCCGCGAGGAGATGAACAAGCATAGCGCTGAAAAGCTCTTGCTCACTTGCTTTGAGCCGCATTTTCCCTGATTTCACGAAAGAGATTCCCCCTTCTGCTCTTCGTCTGAGCGGATGGGGAATATACACTCGGCAAAAATACACAGGCGCAGTTCAGGGCACGTGCCGCGAGGAAATTACCGCCCTGCACATAGCCTCACTGTTGTGCTTGATGTTACCTGTCATTTTCTTCCATGCGAGCGTCTGTGCGATTCAACGTCGTTCGGCCGTGTCACGCTCGATGAAAGATAGACGGGCGTTCGAACGGGCGACTTCAGAAAATTTCGGGTGAGCGAAGAAATTGACCGGCCTCGATAGTTGGAATTTTACATAGTAGAACTATATTAAAGGAGATAACGATGAAGAAACTTCTGTTCAGCGTGTTCGCATTATCTACGGCGGCGACCGCCACGGCCCAGAGCAGCGTTACGCTATACGGCATCGTGGACAACGGCATCGTCTACGAGACCAATCAGCCAAAAGGCCATGTTTTTGCCGCACAAAGTGGTGGTTGGGCGCAATCAAGATTCGGTCTGAAAGGCGCTGAGGACCTCGGCGGAGGAACCCAGGCCATCTTTCAGCTTGAGTCTCGCTTGAATACCCAGAATGGCAGCTTCGCGAACGGCAGTTTCTTTGAGGGGCAAGCGACGGTCGGTCTTCACAACGATACCTGGGGGCAAATCAAGTTCGGCAATATGGGCTCGGCCGAAATCAGCCAGTATTCAGGCGACGTCGACCCCCAGCAGACGAAGCGGTATTCGATTGGAACGTTGGTTCGGGGACGCATCTTCTCTCAGGCGGCGAATGGCGTAGAGTATCTTTCGCCGACGATTGCCGGCTTCACGCTACAAGGCCAGTATGATTTGACGAACTCGTCTACGTGGAACGCCGGCGACCCCGGGAGCGCGCCAGGTCAGTTGGGAACTTCAAGCGGACTTGGGAGTGCGCAAGGTCGTTCCGATGGCATCAAATTGTCTTACGCAAATCGAGGGCTCTTCTGGCAAGCGACGTATGACGAGATTCGCGACCCCAATGGCCAATTCAGCAACGTTTATCTGACGTCCCGCTCGATTCTCACGGGATTGACTTACGGTTTTGGACCCGTGACTGCATATCTTGGCTACCAGCACCTCAGCGCGCCCAATGCATCTAACGCCGGATACTTCGGCGCGGCCACTCCGCCAGCGTTGCCCGGGGGAACGAGCCTCCCCACGAACGTCAACCATGAATGGATTGGTGCGATATGGCAGACTACACCTGCGCTTGCTATTACTGGAGCGGTTTACCATGCCAACGCAAACAACGGCAATGGAAACGCAACGCTGTACACGCTCGGTGCAAACTACTCGCTCTCCAAGCGAACACTCCTGTACACGGAACTGGCGTATCTCCGAAACAGTTCAACTTCTAATTTGGGCCTCGATAGCGGCTTGTATGGAGCGAACCTCAATAACGACCCAATCAACGGAAATGCTTCCAGCACCAATCCCAACTTCGGCAAGAGCCAGTTTGGGATCATGGCAGGTCTGGCTACAAGGTTCTAAGGGGGCATGGGAGTTTAGGAGGAGGTGTGATTCTCCTGGGCTTCCAGCGACCTCGAACTCGTAGACCCGCTCTAGCGAACAGTTGCTGCCTCGCAGTCCCCAGCTACAAAAGGCTTGGCTCTGTGATAGCAGCCTACGCGCGAAATCGACTGGCTATGTGGTCAGGAATATTTTCAGGTGTGACGACCACAACGGACGACGACTGCGACACGGCCGACGCGGGTAGAAGCTTGTGATAATGCATGATGTGCTGGCACGCTGACCGCATGTCTTGCCGGAGGTCATGATGCAAGATTGCCTGAATCTTTCCAGCACGTAAGAGCTGCACATTATCCGTGTCCAGGTCATGACCGATGAAGCAGACTGGAGCTTGTTGCTGCGCTTCCAGCGCGCGAAGAATCGACACGTTACCTCCGCCCATCGAGTACACGGCGGCGATGGGAGTATCGTCGTTGAGAACGCTCCGGACTCTTTCTTCTGTTGGCAAATCAAGCCCATGCCCGCCGCTTGCATCAATCAGTTTGAGTTGGGGGTGGCGCTTGCGCAATGCTCGACGAAAGCTTATCTCGCGCTCTTCCTCCCCCCGAAATTGCTCGTCGCTCATCGTTATCAACACATTGGCCGGCTGTGGTCCCAGCAATAGGCCCAGAAGGTAAGCGGCCGTGGCGCCGGCGACGCGATTGTCGAGCCCGGCGTAGGCGATGCGGCCTGACAGCGGTATGTCGGTGAAGACCGTGACGACAGGAATTCCATGACGCTGGAGTTCGCCGACCGCCTCAGCAATCTCGGGAACGTCGCGAGCCTTCAGGAAAACCCCGTGGCTGCCTCTTCGCACGATAGACCGAAGAGCCTCTACGACTTCGGGCGTCGTCATCGTCTCCCGCAACAGGAAGCGCGGACGAACAACCGCCGGGTGCATGAACGCGAGTTCCGCTTCGAGCGCATCCTTTATCTCGTCACTGAACCGCGCCGGTGCTTCCACTACCACATCGACGATGAGCTTCCGCCCCGTGTTTGCCAGGTTCAGCTCCTGTTTCTCAAGCTCCTTTATCGCTTGCTCAACCCGCTTGCGGGTGTGCTCCCGGACGTTGGCGCGCGCGTTCAGGACCCTGTCAACAGTCGCCACACCAAGGCCTGCCTGAAGGGCGATTTCCTTAATCAAGAAGCGGTGAGCCAATCCGACCCTCCTTATCTGATAGTTTTTTGATGTGTTTCTGAGACTTCGATTTGTGCTTTGCGCGTTATCCTACATCGAAAATAGGAGACACGGATGGACTATCAAGTCGAAGCTGAGCGAACCAGCTGGTATCGCGAAAGCGACTGCAGCTTGAGTGATTTCGTGACAGTACTTAACGCGGGGAGGGAGCGGCTGCTCCGCTACGCTGCGAGGTCGGCTCAAGGAATTCCTGTATACGAATGCCTCGACCTGGAAGAGGTGGTCTCATCCGACGTTGAAAGGACGCAGTTACAGTCGGAATGGGTCGACGTCCTGCGGGACGGAGCAGGCGTTTTCGTGCTCAAGCACGCGTTTGCCGACACGGGATGCGTCGACGAGGCGACGGCCATCTTCGAATCGATTATTGAAGCTGAGAAAAAGTCGGGTCCGGCGGCTGACCATTTCGCGAAAGCGGGCGCCAATGACCGTATCTGGAACGCGCAGGAGAAACTCTGCGTTACAGCACCTGAGGTCTTCACCAGATATTTTTCAAATCAGTGGCTGCCAGCGGCCGCCGAGGCATGGCTCGGCCCGTCTTTTCAGGTCACGTCGCAGGTCAATGTTGTCAGACCTGGCGGGCAAGCGCAGCAAGCCCATCGCGACTACCATCTGGGCTTCCAGACGGCTGAGGTTGCCGCGTCTTTTCCGGCGCACGTACACGGGATGTCGGCTTTCCTCACGTTGCAAGGGGCCGTCGCGCACAGCGATATGCCCATTGAGAGCGGTCCGACCAAGCTTCTTCCTTCCTCGCAACGATACGCTCAAGGCTATGTCGCTTGGCGTAGGCCCGACTTCCGGGAGTATTTCGAAAACAACTTCGTCCAGATGCCGCTTGGCAAGGGCGATGCCATCTTCTTCAATCCGGCGCTATTTCATGCAGCCGGTTCGAACCGAACGAGCCACGTGCAGCGCATGGCAAACCTGCTTCAAATCTCGTCAGCTTATGGTCGCGCGATGGAAGTAGTGAATCGCACGCGAATGTCCGAGACCCTCTACCCAGTCCTTCGACACCGATTGATGACCGGCAACATGACCGAGTTCGAGGCGCGGTCGGTGATTGCCTCGTGCGCCGAAGGCTATTCGTTCCCGACAAATCTGGACAGGGACCCGCCCGTCAGGGGACTTGCGCCAGAGAGCCAGGGCCAGATGATGCTCCGGGCGCTTCGCGAGGACTGGGAGCCTGCCGAGTTCGCACGAGCCCTCGCAAAGCATGCCTGGCGTCGCGGCACCGGCGAATCCGACAATCTGATAGATTATTGATGTGTTTTTGTGATTAAAAGATAGAGTGACAGCACTATTATGATGTCAACGCGAAACACAAGATGACTCAGCGAAGTCGCGCATGCTCCCGTATCTGGCTCGGATGCGGGCGGAGACAGGGCGTAATGGTGCAAGGGCATGGACCAGTTCAAGGAACTACAACTGTTCGTCGAGGTAGCGGAGACGGGCAGCATCAGCCGGGCTGCGGAAGCTACCGAGCTTTCTATTTCGGCGGCAAGCCGGTATCTGATTTCGTTGGAGGCGAGGCTCGGGGTCCAACTGGTACGGAGGACGACGCGCAACCTTTACCTGACTGAGGCCGGCGCCGAATTTCACCGGCGCTGCAAATCTATCCTGGGTGACCTTGGCGAAGCCGAGGCAGTAATCAAGGAAGCGGTTGTGCGCCCCAGCGGCGTTCTCCGCGTCACAGCTTCCTTATCGTTCTGCATGCTGCACATTGCGCCCATGCTTCCTGATTTCACGGCGCGTTACCCCGACATCACGGTGGACGTGCTAGCGGCCAACCGTTACTGCGACATTATCGAGAACGGCATCGACGTCGCGATTCGTACGAAAGTCCTTGAGCCAGACAGCAACATCACGATTAGAAGACCGGCGTCAACGCGCCGGATTCTGGCTGCTTCGCCAGGCTACATTGAGGCGAACGGCTGTCCCCGATTCCCAGCAGAGCTTGCGAAGCACAGGCTGCTGAACTATCAACTTGCCGACAATCCACGCGAGCTCTCATTCACACGATGGGGCGAGAATGTTGTTGTCAGAGTAAAACCGTTGGTCGAGTCGAATGACGGTCAGATATTGCGAGTCGCCGCGCTCGACGGCATGGGCATCCTCGTCCAACCCAAATACATCATCCACGACGACCTCAAGGCCGGCCGCCTTGTCCCGGTGGTCGACGACTGGGACCTGCCACGGCTGACGATGAACATCGCGTTTCAGACCCGCTCACATCTACCTGTCAAGGTGCGGCTGTTCATTGATGCACTTGTGGCGCGGTTCCAGCAGAACGACTACGAACGGCATTGGACGGCGTGAGCCCTATGCTCACTGCAGTTGAGGCTTCTTCCCACTCAATGCGAAAGACTTTCCCTTTCCAGCTCTGTTTTGCCAACCACGGCGAATATAGACTCGTCTCAAAGCTGCAGAAAAGATTGATGGAGACACTCGATGCAAAGCGCAACCTCTACAGTTCAGTCCACCTCGCCGTACTTCGATGAAGCTCGCTCGGCCGAAGTCGTCAATGCACGCATGAGCGAAGACGCCGACGCTCGCCTGCGCCAGGTGATGTCGGTCCTGGTGAAGCATCTTCACGCTGCGGTCAAGGAAATCGAACCGACGCATGAAGAGTGGTTCACCGCCATCCGCTTCCTGACCGAGACGGGTCAAATGTGCACGGACTGGCGGCAAGAGTACATCCTGCTCTCGGATGTCCTCGGCGTCTCGATGCTCGTTGATGCAATCAACCATCGTCGCCCGAGCGGCGCTACGCCGAACACGATTCTGGGTCCGTTCTACATCGCCAACGCACCCGACTATCCAAACGGCGCGAACATCTGCCTGGATGGGAAGGGCGAACCCCTGGTTGTCGAAGGTCGGGTAACCGATATCAACGGAAACCCGATTCCGAACGCAAAGCTCGAAGTGTGGCAGACCAACGACGACGGCTTCTATGACGTGCAGCAGAAAGGCATTCAGCCCGATTCGAATCTGCGCGGCGTCTTTACCTCCGATGCTGACGGCCGCTACTGGTTCAAGTCCGTCAAGCCGCGTCACTATCCGATTCCCTCGGACGGCCCAGTCGGAAAGCTGTTGGGCGCAATGGGTCGACACCCGAATCGGGCGGCTCACCTGCACTTCATCGTGACCGCGCCTGGCTTTGACCCGGTCATCACTCACATTTTCACGCCCGACTGTCCGTATCTTCCGGAAGACGCGGTGTTCGGCGTCAAGCGTGAACTCATCGCCGAATTCAACAGGATTGAAGACCCGGAAGCTGGCAAGCGCCTCGGGTTCTCGTCGCCGTTCTGGACTGTTTCGTGGGACTTCACTCTCGCGACGTCCAGCAAGCCCACGCGGGCCATCCCGTAAATCGTCTGGCACGTCGAGCGTGCCGTCAAGAACCTGATGACATTGAGAGACAGAGGACTACTACATATGAGCGCGAAGAAAGAACTACTGGCTGCGTACTGGACCCTCGCGGGCGACGTTTATCCGTGTGCATCGAATGAAATCAGCCCGTTCCCGTTGCGCGAGCGCTGCGAAGCGGCTTCGCGTGCAGGCTGGAGTGGCATCGGCCTCATTCTCGACGACCTCGAGTACAGCATCGGGAAGTACGGGGTGTCCGGCGTCAGGAAGATTCTGGACGATACGGGCATGAAGTACTTTGAGCTCGAAATCCTCATGGACTGGTACTTCGACGGAGAGGCGCGTGCCAAGTCGGACGACTGCCGTCGCCGCTTCATCGAACTGGGGGGCGAACTCGGCATGCGCAATCTGAAAATCGGTGCGAGCCCCTTCGACAAAAATCCGGCCGACTTCGCCCGTATGACCGACGAATTCGCAAAGCTTTGCCAGGACGTGGCGACGGTCGACGCGACGGTCGCAATCGAGTTTATGCCCTTCTCTCCGATTCGGAATATCGCCGAAGCGCTGAAGGTTGCCGAAGGGGCCAACCAACCCAATGGCGGTCTGATGGTCGACCACTGGCACGTTGCCCGCGCCGGCACGCCTTATAGCGAAGTCGCCCGTATCCCGACGCGCTTCATCAAGGGAGTCGAACTGGATGATGTAGGCGCACAGGTCAAGGGTTCACTGTTTGATGACTCGACCTTCAACCGCCAGCTTTGTGGGGAGGGTGCAGGTGACTGCCGCGCCTTTGTTGATGCCCTGGAACAGGCAGGCTGCACGCTCCCATACTACGGCGTTGAACTCATCTCGGAGGTGCACCGGAAATTTCCGCTCGACGAGATGGCGAAGCGCGCTTATGACACCACCATCGCGCAGTTCTCGGCAAAAGCCGGCACTGCTGCCTGACGCTTCCAACCCTTAACGACAAAACATTTCAGGAGACTCACATGATTCGAATCGCCGTACTCGGTGCCGGCCGCATTGGTCGCATTCACGCGGGCAATGTTGCCGCGAGCCCGAACGCACAACTGGTCGTGGTGGCCGACCCGGTTGAAAGTGCCGCCAGGTCGCTGGCCACGCGCCTCGGCTGCGAAGCCTCGACGGACCCCGCGGCCGTCCTTGAGCGAAAGGACATCGACGCAGTCGTCATCGGTACGCCCACGGACACGCACATCACGTTCATGCTCGAGGCCGTCAAGCGCGGCAAGGCTGTCCTGTGCGAAAAACCCATCGACCTTGACATTGAAAAGTCGCTCGCCGCAGCGAACGAGGTCGAACGCCAGGGTGGTCGTGTCATGCTCGCGTTCAATCGCCGTTTCGACCCGACGTCGCAGGCGTTCCGCAAGGCAATCGACGCGGGTGATGTTGGCGAAGTGCGTCAGGTCATCATATCGAGCCGGGACCCGGGCATGCCTCCCCGCGACTATGTCGAACACTCGGGCGGCATTTTCCGCGACATGGTCATCCACGACCTGGACATGGCTCGCTGGCTGCTCGGCGAAGAGCCTGTCGAAGTGATGGCTATGGCTAGCCGCCTCATCGACGAGTCGCTGGAGAAGCTGACCGATTTCGATACGGTGATGGTGCAGTTGCGCACCGCTTCGGGCAAGCAATGCCACATCAACTGCTGCCGCGAAGCCGTGTACGGCTATGACCAGAGAATGGAAGTCTCCGGTTCCAAGGGGATGCTGCTCCAAGACAACCTTCGTCCGTCGACGATTCGTCGCTGGTCGAAGGAATCCACGGACGCGCGGGAGCCGCTCCTCAACTTCTTCCTCGAACGCTACGTAGAAGCGTACAAGGCCGAACTCGAAGCCTTCGTCGACGCACTGAACGCGAACTCGCCTTTGCCGACCTCCGTGCAGGATGGGCTGAAGGCGTTGCGCCTGGCGGATGCCGCGCTCGAGTCCGCTCTATCGGGCAAAGCCGTCAAGGTCTAACTGGAAATCCGGAGGAGATAAGTCATGACGCGAAAGATTGGTCCCAACGAGACGCTCGGCGTAGCCTGTCTTGGAATTACGCACCCCCATACGTCCGGGCGAGTCAAGGCCATCCAGCGTCGCACCGACGCAAAGATGCTCGGTGCGTGGGATACGAGCCCGCTGCTCACCCCATTCGTCGACGCGCTCGGTCTCCAATCGCGCTCGAAGGAAGACATCCTGGCGGACGAGAATGTTCATGTCGTGCTCGTCCACTCCAAGAGCGAGAAGATGGCCGACCTGACCATCGAGGCACTGGAAGCCGGCAAGGCAGTCTTGTGCGAAAAGCCCGCTGGCCGGAGTTCTGCGGACGCGAAACGCATCGTCGACGCAGTCGAGCGTACGGGGGGGTTGTTTCAAGTCGGCTATTGCTGGCGTTTTGCGCCTTCGGTCGATGCCATGCAGGCTGCCCTCAAGAGCGGTCGTCTCGGGAAAGTCGTACAGGTGCGCGCCCACGGAGGCTGTTCACATGACGAAGCGGGCACTGCACACATGACTCAGCCAGGCGATATCGGCGGCGCAGTGTTCGTTATCGGCTGCCACCTCATCGACCGCATTCTTTTGCACTTCGGCCTGCCGCGCTCGGTGAACGCTCGAATCACGAAGTTCCCGAATTTTCACGGTGATGAATCGCGTGAAGACGCGGCAGGCACAGTGCTGAACTACGAAGACAAGATTGTCTCCGTCGACTTCATGTCGTGGGACGTCCTGCCGTGGACCGAAAGCTGGGACATCACCGCCTACGGAACGGAAGGCATCATGTCGTCACGTTCGCTGCCCGCGAGCTACAAGATTTACGACGCGGGTAAAGGCGACCATCCGGAGGGCTGGACCGAGTGGCAAGAGACCAGCTTTCCGGAAATCTGGGCCACGAAAAAGACGGAGTATTCGCCCGATATTGCTGAAATCGGCAACCCGGTGTACTTCGACCGGGAGTCGAACGCGTTCTTCGACGCCTTGCGCAACGGCACGCAGTCGGTTGTGCCTGCCACGCAGGCGTACAACATCAGCCGTGTCATCGAGGCTATGTTCGCTTCATCCAAAGAAGCCGGTGCAGAGGTTGTTATCGGTCAATAGTTTGAATGGCCGACGCCCTCGGACGTCGGCCACGGATTCCGTACCTTGTAAAACCGGAATCACAAATATGCATTCCTAAATAGGAGACGAAGTCATGAAGATTCTAAAGAGTGTCGCGGCCATCCTGGCCGCTTCGGCTGCCTTCTCGGCAGTGTCTGGTGCGGCCTTCGCCCAGGATAAGGGTGTTGTTGGAATATCGCTGCCCGACAAGACCGAATCCCGGTGGATTACCGACGGTAAAAGCATGGTCGACGCACTGAAGGCAAAAGGCTATTCGGCCGACCTGCAGTATGCGAACTACGATGTTCCGACGCAGGTGAACCAGGTCGAGAATATGCTCGCGAAGGGTGTCAAGGCACTGGTCATCGCACCTATCGACGGCAAGACGTTTTCTGACGCTCTGGCGCTCGCCCACAAGAAAGGCATCAAGGTCATTTCGTATGACCGCCTGATTAGCCAGACCAAGGATGTCGACTACTACGCAACCTTCGATAACTACGGTGTGGGTGTTTTGCAGGGACAGAGCATCGTCTCCGCATGGCAGAAAGGCGGGAGCAAAACCCCATTCAACATCGAGATTTTCGGGGGTTCTTCGGATGACAACAATGCCCACATGGTCTATGCGGGCGGCATGTCGGTTCTGAAACCGTACATCGACAGCGGCAAGTTCGTGATTCGGAGCAAACAGATTGCTTTCGAAAAAGTTGCGACACGCAACTGGGATGGGGCGACCGCTCAGGCCCGGATGGACAACTTGCTGAGCGCATTTTATGGCAAGGACCACCTCGACGCAGTCTGGGCACCGAATGACGCGCTCGCGATTGGCATTATCTCGTCTCTCAAGGGCGTGGGATACGGTTCGGGTCAGCAAGCAATGCCCATCATCACGGGACAGGACGCGGACGTGCAGAACGTGAAGAACATCGTTCGCGGTGACCAGACGTCGACTGTGTTCAAGGACACGCGCAAGCTCGCCGGCGTCGCCGCCGACATGGTCGACGACGCGCTGACCGGCAAGCAGGTGCCCATCAACGACACGAAGAGTTACAACAACGGTGCGAAGATTGTTCCGACGTATCTTGTAAAGCCTGTTCTGGTAGATAAGTCCAACTACCAGTCGGAACTGGTCACGAGCGGCTACTACACGCAGACTCAAATCAAATAAGGCATCTGAATTTCAGTGTGGGCGGGCTTCGAGCGGGACCCCGCTTCACGCAGGCACGCCCCGAGCGTGACCAATTGGAGGAAGTTGACCATGGATACCATTCTGGAGATGCGCGGAATTCAGAAGAGCTTTGGCGCTGTCAAAGCCCTGAATAACGTTAATCTGAGGGTGCGTCGGGGCGAAATTCACGCCATTTGTGGAGAAAATGGCGCAGGAAAATCGACCCTGATGAAAATCCTCAGTGGCGTCTATCCGCACGGCTCATATTCTGGCGACGTCCTTTACGACGGCCAGGAGCGGGTATTCGCCGATATTTCGGATAGCGAGGCGGTTGGAATCATCATCATCCACCAGGAGCTTGCCCTAGTGCCGATGCTCTCGATTACCGAGAACATCTTTCTTGGTAACGAACAGTCGAAGCGCGGCGTCATCGATTGGCAGGTTTCACGTGCGAAGGCAAAGGTACTGCTCGCCAAGGTGGGTCTCACGGACTCTCCAGACGCAGCGGTCGGCACGCTTGGGATTGGCAAGCAGCAACTCATCGAGATTGCCAAAGCATTGTCGAAAGAGGTTCGTTTGCTGATTCTTGACGAGCCCACTGCAAGCCTGAATGAAAAAGACAGCGACACGCTGCTTAGCCTTCTGCTCGAGCTCAAGTCGCGAGGTGTGACGTCAATCATCATTTCGCACAAGCTTAATGAGATTTCGCGCGTCGCAGACGGCATCACCGTTATCCGTGACGGCTCGACGGTCGACGCCCTCGATTGCAGCACCGAGAGTGTGAGCGAAGACCGCATCATCAAGGCAATGGTTGGCCGGGAGATGTCCGACCGTTATCCGCCGCGTACGTCGAACATCGGCAAAGTGATTTTCGAAGTCAATGACTGGTGCGTCCAGCATCCCACGCAGCGCGACCGTGCCGTCATAAAAGGCGTGAACCTGACGGCGCGCAAGGGCGAAATTGTTGGTATCGCGGGGCTGATGGGTTCCGGGCGCACCGAGCTCGCCATGAGTGTCTTCGGCGGAACGTACGGCCAGGGCATCACAGGCGAAGTGCTGATGCACGGAAAACACGTTGACACTTCATCGGTCAAGAAGGCTATCAAGGCGGGACTCGCCTACGTGACCGAAGACCGGAAAGGCAACGGTCTGCTCCTGGACGACAACATCAAGCGAAACATCACGCTGGCGAACCTGTCCGGGGTATCCAGATTGGGCATTGTCGACGAGCACGAGGAGATAACGGTTGCGACCGATTTCCTCAAAAAACTCCGAATCCGTGCTCAAGGCGTTACCCAGGTCGTCGGCAACCTGTCGGGCGGAAACCAGCAAAAAGTCGTCATCAGCAAATGGCTGTTCTCGGAACCCGAGGTGCTGATTCTCGACGAGCCCACACGAGGCATCGATGTGGGAGCGAAGTACGAGATTTACAACATCATCAACCAGGCGGTTGTGGCGGGTAAGTGTGTGGTCATGATTTCCTCGGAAATGCCTGAACTTCTTGGCATGTGTGACCGCGTTTATGTCATGAACGAAGGCCGGTTTGTCGGCGAATTCACCGCAGCAGAAGTCTCGCAGGAAAAAATCATGCGAGCAATTATGCGAAATGGAGGCATCGAAAATGCGTAAGGCACTCTCTCCGGTAGTCGCCGAAGGCGCCGAGGTCAAGAAAAGCGAACTGGTCGGTCTGGTCAAGCGTGTTGGCAGCGAATATGGGCTACTGATTTCGCTTGTCATCATCATGGCGTTCTTCCAGGTTTCAACGAGCGGCGTACTTATGCAGCCACTCAATCTCACCAACCTGGTGCTTCAGAACAGCTACATCGTCATCATGGCGCTCGGCATGCTCATGGTGATTGTTTCAGGCCACATCGACCTCTCCGTCGGTTCAACGGCCGGGTTGGTGGGCGCCCTGGCAGCGGTGTTGATGGTGCAGTTCGAGGTCAACTACATCTGGGCGACCATCATCTGTATCGCGGCGGGCGCGCTGATTGGCGCCGTACAGGGCTACTGGATTGCGTTCTGGCGGATGCCATCGTTCATTGTGACGCTGGCTGGCATGCTGGTCTTCCGTGGCATGACCAACCTCGTCCTCCAGGGACAGTCCATCGGTCCGTTCCCTGATGCCTTCGGCGCAGTCAGTTCAGGTTTCATCCCTGATTTTTTTCATGGTCAGGCGCTTCACCTCACCTCGATTCTCCTCGGCGTGCTTGTCGGTGTGCTTTTCTTTGTGATTGAGCTTCGGCATCGTGCCGGCGCGGCTAAACATGGAGTCGAGAGTGGCTCGTTCTCGATGTTCGTGACGAAGAATGTCGTCCTGACGGCGCTGATTGTGTTCTTCTGTTACCTGCTCGCATCCTATCGTGGCCTGCCTACCGTGCTCGTCATCATGGGTGTGCTGATTGGCGTGTACACGTTCATCATGAATCGCACGACAATCGGCCGTCGTATCTACGCTGTTGGCGGAAATTCAAAAGCAGCAAGATTGTCGGGTGTCAGCGTTCCGGCAGTGAGTTTCATGACTTTCGTGAACATGGGTGTCCTTGCGGCGCTGGCAGGTCTGATTTTCGCCGCACGTCTGAATAGTGGAACGCCGAAGGCTGGCACGGGATTCGAACTCGACGTCATTGCAGCGTGTTTCATCGGCGGCGCATCCGCCTCCGGTGGTGTCGGAAAGGTCGTCGGTGCGGTCGTGGGCGCCTTCATCATGGGCGTGATGAACAACGGCATGTCCATCATGGGTATCGGCGTGGACTATCAGCAAGTCATCAAAGGCATCGTTCTGCTCGCAGCCGTGTTCGTCGACGTATACAACAAGAACAAAGCGTAACCACTCTTTCCACGGCAGACCAGATTTAGAAATCAGCAGGGCGAAGTGCGTAGCGAGGCCCAGCTGACATGCATACCTGAGTTATTAAATTGCATGCCAGAACATCTGGTTTGTTTATAAGCACTACAAATGGAATTTAATATGGTCAAGCATATCGTGATGTGGAATGTTCGCGGCGAGACTCCCCAGCAAAAGCAGAAATCCGCGATGCTGGTAAAGAACGCCTTCGAGAGCTTGGGCGGAAAGATTCCCGGGCTCACCAGGCTGGAGGTCGGGCTGGATGTAAGCGCCGTGGAATATGCCTGCGACGTCGTCCTGTACACGGAATTCGAAAGCCAGGAATTGCTCGACGCGTATGCGTCGCATCCTGAGCATCTGCGAGTGAAGGAAATCGTGGGTGACGTTCGTATCGCTCGCCACCAAGTCGATTACGTCTAAGCGTGCTGCACCGTTTGACGACACAGGAAGCCAATCCCCATGTATGACTTCACCTACACCACGCAGGCGTCGAGAGTGGTATTCGGCGCCGGATGCATGAAGCTGATTCAACAGGAAGTCGAGACGTTAGGCGCACGTCGCGCGTTAGTTCTATGTACGCCCGAGCAGAAGGCGCAGGCGGAGGTGGTTTCATCGCTCCTCGGTCCTTCGAGCGCGGGAGTCTTCGACGGCGCCCAGATGCATGTTCCCATCGAGAACGCTCGCCGCGCGCGCGAACACGCGAAGTCGGTCGACGCGGACTGTGCAGTGGCTGTTGGTGGCGGTTCGACGATAGGGCTCGGCAAGGCGATTGCACTAGAATCGTCGTTGCCGATTATCGCGATACCGACGACATATGCTGGGTCTGAGATGACTCCCATCTACGGGATAACTGAAAACGGCCTGAAGAAAACGGGTCGGGACGCCAAGGTAATCCCCAAGACAGTCCTCTACGACCCGGAGTTGACCATCGGGCTTCCGGTTCGTCTCTCGATTGTTAGCGGCCTCAACGCTATCGCCCATGCCGCCGAGGGGCTCTACGCAAAGGACGGAAATCCCGTCATGTCAATGATGGCAGAGGAAGGCATTCGCGCGCTCGCCAACGGGCTTCGTGGGGTAAAGAAAAACAGCAAAGACAGAGCTGCGCGCAGTGAGTGTCTCTACGGTGCGTGGCTGTGCGGCATGATACTCGGTAGTGTCGGAATGGCGCTTCATCATAAGCTTTGCCATACGCTGGGCGGAACATTCAACCTTCCTCATGCAGAGACGCATGCAATCGTGCTCCCTCATGTGCTTGCGTACAACGGTGCCGTCGTGGACGCGGCGATGGGTCGAATCGCCAGGGCGTTGAACGTAGAGTCGGCGCCTGACGGCCTCTACAAACTCAACGAAGAACTCGGAGTACCGCGAGGTCTTCGCGAGATTGGATTGCGCGAAGCTGACCTCGACTATGCATGCGAGGTTGCATTGTCGAATCCATACTGGAACCCGAGGCCGATTGAGGAGGAACCGCTTAGAGCACTGCTACAGCGTGCCTGGGAGGGGGCGCGTCCCACCGCGTAACCTTCGACAAACTGATTTCCCCGTAGCATTCTGTCGTCTCCAGGGGGAGTTATATGCTGTCAACGCCGAATAAAGGCTAGGGTTTGCTCAACTCGCCTTTCAGAATCCATTGGCGGTCGCTCTCCGATATTCGGTTAATCTGGAGGGTGCCGGCAACCTGCAGCCCGGGAAATTTACCCGCCGCGCCGCTGACTTCCCACAGGCCGTTAAAAGCTGAACGGGGCTCGCCGGCTTTGCCTGTGACGGTTATCTGTCGCAGCTCTGTTTTCAGATAAAGAATGTCGCCCGGTCCACGAGTGATGGCAAGGTGGCCGGTTCCCCTGCCATTGGTTTCAGGTCCCAAGGTCACCTCGTGAAGACTCGGCACTGTCAAGTTGAGGAGCGTCGGCTACGTGTCTGGCGAAAAAGTAGTTATCCTTACCAGGCAACTCGCTCAGCTGCGGCTGAGACAGTCCAGCCATGCCATGTGGCGAGGCGTTCTTTCAGAATGGTGCGGTGACATTCCGCGTTCATCCGATGTCTGGGTAACGCGAAGTGCTGCCGGATCGGGCCGAAGCATGAGAGAAAAGCCTGCGTGCGACGCGCGTCGCGAAAGCCGCACATTTGGCGCTCGCGCCTGCGGGTTGGTTGATGGCTATTCTCGGCGCGGTTGTTTACTCGTGCAGCTGCTTTGACGAAAACGTGCTTTACCTGAGCGAGTTCAGGGATATCAGCCTTCGCTGCCGGATAACTGCGCAGTTGATCCGTAACGATCTTCCGCGGCACCGGGTTTGATCGCAGCACTCGTCGACAGAAGCGCCTGGCCGCAGCCTTCGCGCCGCTTTTGTACCAACACGTCGAGTTCTGCGCCATGCTCGTCGACGGCACGCCACAATAGATACGGCTCGCCGCGCAGCGTCACGAACATCTCGTCAAGGTGCCAGGTGCTGCCCGGCTTGTGCCGCACCGCCTTGGCGCATTTGGCGAATCCAGCACCGAACTTGTCACACCAGCAACGGATCGTTTCGTACGTGACCACGACGCCGCGCTCGAGCAACAACTCTTCGATGTCGCGCAGGCTCAGGCTGAACCGGAAATACCAGCGAACCGCGCAGCTGATGACGACAGCAGGGAAGCGGTGGCCGTGATAAAGCGATTTCGTCTTGTGCATCGCTTCATTCTACCGCCGCCTGTCCACCAACCTGACACAGCCACACAGAGTCCCTCGTCAAGGTTGCGGTGCTCGACGACTCCAGAGCCGTCACCTGTCGCCCACGCCTTGAGCGTCCGCTGATCAGGGCGAAACCGACATCGCGGAGCGCTGCTGCAACGGTCGCATCGCTGCTGCAACGGTCGCATCAAGGGAGCGGCGGTTTTCTGCGGCGTTGAGGGCGCGGTCTATTCCTGCGGGGAATGACTGTTATCGATAGCGCCCATCTTCTGTTCGAGCGCCCTGTGCTTCATCATCTCCTCGCCACGATGCGCAGCCACGACCTGTACAACACCACGCTCTACCCGCACTCGGACCGCTATCGCGGCGTGTTCGGGCAGCTCGATGTGGTGTTCATGAACCAGCGCGAGCTGGAGAGACGAGGCTTGCGTCCAAGCGAGCACGTTGACATCGCCGTTTTGCGAAGAAGCATGTGGAGGGCTTCTAGTCGTGCTCCTTGCAAGAGTTCGGCCCGACTGAATCGGTGTCGCCGACGCCGACCGTGCGAGAGGCGCGCCCCGCTCGTTTTCTACGTTCGGTAGCCGGTGGCGGCGTGGAGCACCCAGCGAATACTCGCAAGCAGTGGACGGCAACGATCTGCCGGACTGACAACGGATCTTCAACTCGAGAGCCACATGAAAGCGATTGAATTGCGTCAACTGCGCTACTTCTCGATTCTTGCGCGGGAACTCCATTTCGGCCGGGCGGCCGACCTCGCGTCGATAACGCAGTCTGCGCTTAGCCAGCAGATTGCGAAACTGGAAGAACTTGTGGGCGCGCAATTACTAAACCGCGGCCGGCGCGGCGTGACGCTGACCGCTTCGGGCGAGGCTCTGCGGAACAGCGCCGATGCAATCTTCGTTCAGGTTGAGCGCGCATTGCGTGAGGCGCAGGATGCCGCGGGCTGTAGAGAATCCAGGCTCTCGATCGGTCTGGTCGAGTACGCGAATCTGCCATTTATTCCGCCTGCGCTCATTCGGTTGCAGGCACTATATCCGGACATCACGATAGAGCGCCACGAGATGAACACGGCGCAGCAGATTACCGCGCTGACTGAGAAACATATCGACATCGGTTTCGGCGTATTGGTCGACGCTGCACCAGAAAACGACGACGTACTGGTTCAGCCGCTGTTCGAAGCAGAGTGGGTCTTGTTGATGCGCAGCGATCACCGGCTGGCAAATGTCGACTGTCTGAACCTTTGCGATCTTGCGCAGGAGCGACTGATCGGCTCGGCACGTGCGGTCAATGCGCCGCTTTATGACTCGATGGTTGCTCGGTTCGAGCAAGCTGGCTTCACGCCAAATTTCATCTATGAAACGACGCAGATACAGGTTGGCGTCACGCTCATCGAACAAGGACTCGGCGCGATGATCGGCACTACATACCTATTCTCGTCGCTTCCAAAAACTTTGCGGTACCGGCAGATCAACGGCCTCGAGCCCGTAACGGTCCAGATGCTGTCGCGCACAAATGAACGCAATTCGCTGATACTTGACTTTCTCGAACTGGCGGCTGAAGAAGCGCGTTGCGCGCAAACCCACGCTACGGCGCTCGCACCGCCGGTCGATAGGCAGCGCGTACTAAGTGCGCCTACTAAACCGTGATCGGCGTGGAGTAACGTAGACTCTGCCCGGGGAGCACCACGCGACAGCGTCGATGCCATCATCCGGCAAGTGGAGCAGGCGCTACGGATTATTCGGGAAGCGGCGGGGTATCAGAGTTTCAAGATCTCGATTGGCCGCATTGAAGATGCCAATCTGCCGTTCATTCCGCTCGCGTTGATTCGGTTTCAGGCGCTATATCCGGACATCACAGTTGAGTGCCACGAGACGAACACGGCGCAGCAAATCGTCGCGCTAAAAAGAAACAGCATCGATCTGGGCTTTGGTTTGCCAGCAGGCAGTTTGCTCAACGATGTGGAGACTCTAACGGAGCCACTGCTCGAGTCGAGCTGTGCGTTGCCGGTGCGCAGCGACCACCGGCTCGCGAATGTCGACTGCCTCAACCTTGTCGACCTTGTGCATGAGCGTCTGATCACCTCGGCGTGCGGCGCAAATGCTCCGCTCGACGACTCGATCGTAGCGCATTCCAAAGGCGCCGGCCTCAGGCCAAATTTCGTCTACGAAACCTTGCAGGCGCAGGCCGGAACTACGTTGATCGAACAGGGACCAGGAGTAGTGACGGGTACGACCTGTCCATATCATTGCCGTAGACAATCATATATCGATTCATCAATGACATGGAGCCGATGTCGGTTCAAATGTTCTCGCGCTTGGAAGAGCGCGATTCGCTGATTTTCGATTTCGGTGAAATGGTTGCCGAAGAAGCGTGTCGCTTGCGTGCTCTGAACCTCCAGCCGGGCGCATCTCTCGATAAGTACGCGGTTCGCTTCACGTGTCGGATCGATTAGCGCCAGTAATCGGCCTTGCAAGTATTTCGAATTGGCTAATACTGATGATGTCATCCAAACTTCTCCTCAACGCACGAGCGGCTTGATGAATAGGCGGATCACCGTCGAGTTCATCCGCCGGCATGCGTTCATGCACTGTCTGTTTCATGCGTATCGCGAGAATTCGGAAGTGGATATGACATCACGAGAACGCATGCTAGAGATTGCAAAAAACCGCGCAACCGATGTATTTCGCGCATTCCTAATCGACTGGAGTATTAAAGATGGCCCAAGCACAAGCGAAGCCCGGAAAGACCCTTTTGTCCCCTAACGATCACACGCTGATCATGATTGACCATCAGTCGCAGATGGCATTCGCGACGAAGTCGATCGATGCGGTTCTTCTGCGCAACAATGTCGCATTGGTCGCGAAGGCGGCCCGCGAGTTTGGCGTGTCGACGATTCTGACTACCGTCGCAGAAAAGGCGTTCTCCGGTCCGATTTTCGAAGAGATCAGCTCGACATTTCCTGGCCAGACGATGATTGATCGGACTAACATGAATGCGTGGGAGGACCCTCGCATCACCGCTCGCGTAAACGAAATCGGAAAATCACGCATCGTGATGGCGGGTCTCTGGAGCAGCGTCTGTATCGTCGGGCCGGCGCTTTCGGCGCTTGATCAGGGATTTGAGGTGTACGTTATCACTGATGCGTGCGGCGATGTTTCGGACGAAGCGCATCAACGCGCGCTAGATCGCCTCGTCCAACAAGGCGCACGCCCGATGACGTCGTTGCAATATTTGCTCGAGTTGCAACGCGATTGGGCTCGCACCGAAACCTACACTGAAACAGTGCAAACCTCGGTAGCGCACGGCGGTGGTTACGGACTAGGTCTGATCTATGCGAAGACGATGTTCGGCGGTTCCGAGGGACACTGAACGAGATTTGTCATACCCGCTCGGTCTTGGTCTTATCGCCGCCGGTCGAGCCGGTGGCGAAAATCGAAGTGCAGGTTGACCAGTGACAGCGATCGGCAACACGGCGATCATTATATATTCAGGATAACGAGATATTTGTTGCGTTATCTACGCCGCGCGACTAAACCGGTCGTCCGATTTTTTGTCTTTGAATTGTCGTAGGTTGCCAGGGTCCTTGATTGGCGATGCAGCCAGTCGATCTCGCCGCTTTGCGTAATTAGCTGGAGCGACTGGCGCGCTTCAATCCGATACTTCGACGTCAGGGCAGGACCAATGAAACTCTATCTGTTATCACTAGGCGCCGGCATCCTGGTCGGCATTATCTATAGCGTGATCAATGTACGTTCGCCAGCACCTCCGCTTGTCGCACTGCTGGGCCTGCTCGGCATGCTGATCGGCGAGCAGGCGATTCCTTCCGCGAGGCAGTTGTTGGGTTATTCGACGCCACCGCCCCTATCGCATCAGGCGAGCGGAACCGGTCGTCTTTCCAGCAAACGGTCGTGTCATGCCGTGTTGCAGGCAGACCGGGGGCTTGTTGGCAACGAAGAGGAACACTCATGAGCATTACCATTACTCAACCGGACCTGATCCTCTACAACGGCCGGGTTACGACGCTGGATCGTTCGAACCCCGCGGCAACGGCTGTTGCGATCAAGGATGGCAAGTTTGCTGCGGTGGGCAGCGACGCCGAGGTCCTGCTGCTCGCAGGGTCAACAACCCGGGTGATCGACCTGAAGGGGCGCAGAGTACTGCCCGGACTGATCGACAATCACACTCACATCATTCGCGGCGGACTGAGCTTCAATATGGAGCTGCGTTGGGATGGTGTGCGCTCCCTTGCCACCGCGATGGACATGCTGCGCGAGCAGGTTGCCGTCACTCCGGCGCCGCAATGGGTGCGCGTGGTGGGTGGATTCACCGAGCACCAATTCGACGAGAAACGCTTGCCCACGATCGAAGAACTGAATGCGGTTGCGCCCGATACCCCCGTGTTCATTCTGCATTTGTACGATCGCGCGCTACTGAATGCGGCGGCTCTGCGCGTGGTCGGCTACACGAAGGACACGCCGGAGCCTCCGGGAGGACAGATCGTGCGAGACAACGCCGGCAATCCGACCGGCTTGCTGCTCGCGCAGCCGAATGCATCGATCCTGTACGCGACGCTGGCGAAGGGTCCGAAACTGCCGTTCGACTATCAGGTGAATTCGACACGCCACTTCATGCGCGAACTTAACCGGTTGGGCGTGACCGGTGCGATCGACGCGGGCGGCGGCTCCCAGAACTATCCGGACGATTACGAGGTTATCCAGAAACTGTCCGACGAAGGCCAACTGACGATCCGTCTCGCATACAACCTGTTCACGCAGAAGCCGAAGGCGGAGAAGGAAGACTTCTTGAACTGGACGAAGACGTCAAAGTACAAGCAGGGTAACGATTACTTCCGCCACAACGGCGCAGGCGAGATGCTGGTGTTCTCGGCGGCGGACTTCGAGGACTTCCGTGTCGCGCGTCCGGATATGCCCCCGCAGATGGAGGGCGAGCTGGAAGAAGTCGTGCGTGTACTGGCGGAGAACCGTTGGCCGTGGCGTATGCATGCGACCTATGAGGAAACGATAAGCCGCGCGCTCGACGTGTTCGAGAAGGTCAACAGGGACGTGCCGCTTGGCGGCATCAACTGGTTCTTCGATCACGCCGAGACGATTTCCGAGAAGTCCATGGACCGAATCGGTGCGCTGGGTGGTGGCGTCGCGGTGCAGCACCGGATGGCGTACCAGGGAGAGTACTTTGTCGAGCGTTACGGTGCGAAGGCAGCCGAGGCCACGCCGCCGGTTGCGAAGATGCTGGAGAAGGGAATCCGGACTTCGGCCGGTACGGACGCAACACGGGTCGCGTCGTACAACCCCTGGGTATCGCTGTCGTGGCTGGTGACGGGTAAGACGGTGGGTGGCCTGCGGATGTATCCGCAACGGAACTGCCTTGATCGCGAAACAGCCCTGCGCATGTGGACCGAAAATGTGACCTGGTTCTCGAACGAGGAGGGCAAGAAAGGCCGGATCG
The DNA here is from genome assembly GCF_008369935.1 of Paraburkholderia panacisoli. GTDB lineage: Bacteria > Pseudomonadota > Gammaproteobacteria > Burkholderiales > Burkholderiaceae > Paraburkholderia > Paraburkholderia panacisoli. The sequence goes on from NZ_VTUZ01000054.1 coordinate 39,060, forward strand.
AGGCAGGTCAGTTTTCCGACCTGATCGTCCCTGACCGCGACTTCTTTGCGTGCGCTGAGGACGAGATTGCCGATACCACGTCGCTGCTGACCGTGATGGGTGGCAAGGTCGTATACGGCACGGGTGAATTCGCGTCGTTCGACGACAGCGCACCGCCGCCCGCGATGCCGGACTGGTCGCCGGTGCGTCGCTTTGGTGGTTTCGCCGCGTGGAAGAACGCGAGCGGCAACGGCGAAGCGGCGCTGCAGCAGGTCGCAGCGGCGTCGTGTGGTTGTGCGACGGCGTGCGGTGTGCACGGTCACGCGCATGCCCGCGCGTGGACGGCCAATGCGCCGACCTCGGACCTGCATGGTTTCTGGGGCGCGCTCGGCTGCTCCTGCTGGGCGGTCTGACGTGAGGACAAGCGCGCTACAGGGAAATCCGTCGTGGGTGGCCGCGTTGCTGGCACGCTCGTGGGTGCTGCCGCTGGCGCGGCTCGCCCTCGTGTCTGCGTATCTGATTGGGGGCGTCGACAAGCTCGCGCATTTCCACGACGCCATTCTGGAGCAGGGGCATTTCGGCCTGCATCCAGGGGTACTGTGGGCGACGCTGGCGATTGTCGTCGAACTGGGCGGCTCCTTCTGCGTGGTTTTCAACCGGCTTGTCTGGCTGGGCGCAGGCGGTCTGTCCGCACTGACCGCCGTTGCCATGCTGGTCGCCAACAATTTCTGGAGTCTGACTGGCAATGCACGTTTCATCGCATTGAACGGTTTTTTTGAGCACCTCGGATTGATTGCCGCCTTTATTGCGGTGACGTATCTGGCCAGCGGCGCACACCGGTCCCGTGGCAACGCACAACTGAACCCAGATAGGAACTTTCAACATCATGCATAACAGAGGACTTTCAACATCATGCGTAAATTCCGTTCCCTCGCTGTAACCGCGCTGGTCGCGGGCACGCTCGCCGTGGCCTCGTCGCTGGCGCCAGCCAGCCCCCCGGTGCTAGTCAGGCCCGCGGCGGCGCCGTCGTTGACCGTAGGGCCGCAGTACGACACGACACACGTCTACGTCGCGCCAGAGGACTTCGACAGGTTCACCGACAGCTTCGTCTCGACGTTTGGCGGCCATAAGTCGCAGGAGGGCGCCTTCCAGGTGACGCCGACGCCGAGCCAGACGATGTCGCAGCTCGTGTTCACGCCGGCCGGCACGTTGTCAGTATTTGGCTTCAAGACGCCGGTTCCGTACCCGTTCGGCAGTGAGCGCACCGGCTATCTCGTGACCGACATGGATGCGGCGGTGAAGTCGGCGAAGGCGCATGGCGCGGATGTATACGTGGACACGTTCCCGGATCCGATCGGGCGTGATGCGCTGATCTCGTGGCCGGGTGGTGTGCACATGCAGCTGTACTGGCACAAGCAGGCGCCGCACTACGATCCGCTGGAGACGGTGCCGGAAAATCGCGTGTATGTATCGCCGGAGCGCGCGAACGCGCTCATCCACGACCTCGTCGTGTTCTCGCATGGCAAGGTCGTGTCCGATGACCGCAAGGCGCCGGGCATCGAGATTGGTCGGCCGGCCGACACGTATCGTCGCGTCCGGATCGAATCAGGCTTTGGCAAGATCACCGTTCTCGTGACCGACGGCCATCTGCCTTACCCGTTCGGGCACGAGCTGACCGGCTACGAGGTGAAGGATCTCGCCGACACACTGAAGAAAGCGCAGGCGGCCGGCGCGACCGTACTCGTGCAGCCGTGCACCTCGGGTGGCCGCGACGCCGCGCTCGTGCAGTTCCCGGGCGGTTACATCGCCGAGATTCACGCGGCCGCGCGCTGAGCCAGGCCGGATGTACCGGCCGTCCCCGCCCGGGAAGGAGGCGGGGACGGTCTGGTTTCCTTTGATTGCCCGCGACGTCGCCGTTGGGAGGTCTCAGGGTCAGATGATTACGGCGGCTGAGGCGACGGAAAAGGATTGCAGGCGACGGGTACGATAGCGAGACCATGCTAGGATTTTCCGCACAGGGTCTGATGAAACCCGAAGATACTGTCCTGGCTGCGGTTGCGGTAAAACGAAGCAATGTTGTCACCGGACTATGCCAATGGGGGCAGGGGTTTCGCCATTGAATGGGAGCGTTAAAAACCTTGGGGTTGTAACTCCGATGCCAACCCGAACTACTCCAGTAACTCGGCAGCTTCGCGCGACAATGGTTTCCTTGGTGGCTCGTATCTCGCAAGTCGTTCAACAAGGTCACCGTTGATCACAGCGCATCGGACCTGGGCAAGCAGATGAGCTCCGATCGGAGACCAGCGCATTTGTTGACGCTTGCACATGCGCTGATTGAGTACCTGATTGACTGCAGACTCGGCCGTGGCGGTCGAGATAGGTTTGCCGCAACGATGTCGCGCGCCGTAGTTCACCGTCGACCCGCCATTCGCTTCGACATATTCAACAAGCGCTCGAGTCCGGTAGTCAAGCTGCGCCAGACTCTCTGCAATGCCCGGCGTTTCAGGCACGATCACCCGACAGAGAATCAGGATGCTCTGCATCCGGGTTTTCGCTTTCTCGAGCTTCGCGTGCCAGAAGCACCAGCGCAGCTTGTCAACACGGGAGATCAGCACACGTCGGGCGGCCTTTTCCGTTTCCGTCCGCGCACGCATGCCCTTGATGATCTGCTCGAGGTACCTCACCCTCATTGATACATGGAACCAGTCCAGGACAGGTGTAGAAGAAAGCGGCAATCGACAAGTGATTGACTGCAGGCCATTTGCACCATCGGTGATGACCGACAGTTTCGGTCGATCGCTTCCGGATGTGGCTTTTACAAGGGTGGTAAGCCGCTCCACAATATCCGGCAACCTGTTTCTCACGAACGCGAGTACGCGCGAAGTCCGGTCTTTGGCGCTCAGGCGCCCCGTTAGAACCTCAAAGTTCGAACATTCTGATTTACGTCGCCCCCGAACGAATCCTCGCTCGATGGCCAGCGTCCACTCCGTATCTTCCTTCGTGGCGCGACATGCAACCGGCTGGACAGCCTCGACGCGCGCACCTGCCCGTAGCGCCCTGTTCCGCACGGTCACAGGGTTCAATGTCTCCCGCACAGGCAGGAACTCACGCATCATGGCGACGACCTGGCGATACGGCATCTGTGCCGCGAGCCTGGCCTCAAGCGACAGCAGTTCCGCGGTCGCCCGCTCGGGGACGAATTCGGTCATCGGACTATACGGATACTTCATCTGGAAGGGCGTCTCGCACGGACAGCAAACGATCAGGGCACTGCGAAATGGCACGGTACCAAAGACCGTATCCACCCTGCGAATCCGCCGGTCCTTGAGGTCGAGGAAACGGTGACATGCAGACCTCTTCTGCCTGTGCTGCCACCACAATCCTCTGAAGCCTGTGCAGCACATCTTTCCCTTCGGCCAGCGACAGGCCGATCTTCTCCGGTTCAAGTTGGCGATAGGGACGTTCGAGCTCACAGATTTCGAACGTATCTGTTTCATTCCAATCGGTGGTGATCTCAACGCGAATTGTGATTTTCATCCCAACCCTCCGGCGGCCATGGCTGCCGGAATCCTGGGCGCCCTGCGCTGAAACCCCAAGGTTTTTAACGCTCCCCATCACGCTGTGCAGCCGTCGTGCGCCTGATCAGCGCTAGCAGTTCCTCCCGGTCCTTCCTGGCCAGCTTCACTGGCGTTGCATGACGACCTCGGCTCATGCGACCAGGATAGACCATGCAACCATTTATTAAAAGTAATTGCGGGACGCTGTAGTCTAGTTCAGAGGACGCGCATCGGAGCCCAAGGTATCTACGAGAAAGTCGAGGAACGCGCGTGTTTTGGCGTTGGCCATGCGGCCCGCGGAGAATACGGCCCAAAGCTCAACGGGGGGCAGACACCAGTCGTTCAGCACTGAGCAGACCTCACCGCTCTTCAGTTCGGGAGAAAACATCCATTCGGATACGACGGCCAGGCCGAGATTGGCGAGAACCGCCGCGCGCAGGCCTTCAGCTGCCGTGACGGCCACGCGCCCCGATACCACGACGACCAATTCCGAGCTGCCGCGCCGAAACGTCCACGTGGTGCCGCCACCGCGCTGACTATAGACAATTGCCTGATGCGAAGGGAGGTCCGCTGGGGAAGCGGGAATACCCGCGTGTTCGAAGTATGCCCGCGTCCCGACAACCAGACGCGGGGCCTCGCCGATCTTGCGTGCCGTCATGCTCGAGTCCTCGAGTTGACCGATGCGCAACGCGATGTCGATGCCTTCTTCGCGCAGATCGACGTTGCGATCGTCGAGCACCAGGTCGATGTTGAGCTCAGGATGGGCTTCGAGGAACCATCCGATGGCCGGCACGATGTGCAGCCTGGCAAACGTAACAGGGGCGCATACGCGCAGGCGTCCCGTGAGGTTGCTTCCGGCTCCGCGGGCGGCGAGTTCCGCTTCCTCTGCTTCTTCGATCGCGCGCTTTGCGCGACCATAGAACGCCTGGCCTGCCTCAGTCGGCGTCAACCCTCGGGTGGAGCGCAGCAATAGGCGCACCGAGAGCCGTTCTTCGAGTAGTGCGATGGTCTTCGAAACGGCGGGCTGCCCTACATTCAGTATGCGCGCGGCACCTGAAAAGCTACCGGACTCCACCACGCAGACAAACGTTTCCATCGCTGTTAGCCGATCCACGGCATTCTCCTCGCTGGGCACATAGTAGGAGCACCCGCGTTCCTGCATCAGACCGGTCGGGCACGACAAGCGCTCCAGGCAGAAGCGCCCCCGGGTGATACTAACGCGCATTTTATTGATCCGGACGGGGCTGATCAAGATCACGCTGCAGCCTTAAAGTGCCGGCTCCTTACAAAGCCGGGAAAGAAACGAGTTTCACCGTGAGCCGTATCACTGTTGCCGCTATCGAGTCGGCGACCGGCGCAACGGCCGAAGTGTGTGCCGAGGTCAAGAAGCTTGCTGGTGGTGTGCCGAACCTGTTCGCCGCGCTGGGCGCACTGTTCCCGCAGGAGCTCAAGGCAGTACTGAATACGCAAGGCGTGCTGGGCGCCGGCACCCTGAGCACGCAGGAACTGGAGACGATCAGGTTGTTCGTATGCGAGATCACCGGTTGCGACTGCCGCGTGGCCGCGCGCACGGTAATTGACAAGATGACGGGGCTGTCGGCGGAGTCGCTGCGTCAGATCCGGGCCGCCGGGCCGACGGAGGAGGGCCGCCGCGATGCGTTGGTGCGCTTCGTGCGTTAACTGCAGACGACGAGCGGCACGATCAGCGCTCAGCAATATGAAATGATCCGTGCGGTGGGCTGCAGCTAGACGCAAATGGTGGAGATCCCCCCGGCGATTGCAGTGACGATGTTCACAAAAACGTTCTACCGTATCAACGACACGGGGTCGTTGGCACGATCGATCTGGTGACGACCCCGCTGCTGATTACCCGGGTGGCGGCTCCGTTTGTATCGGCATGGGGGCGGCGTTCCAGCGTGACTTTCATATTGACGGTCTCGTTCGTTTTCAGCACGCCGGGCATCACGCTGCACAGCGCGAGTGGCATCCCCATTATCTCGACGCTCGTGGAGCAATTCCTGATCAAGGATATCGTGTTGCTTGGGGCGTGCCTTACGCTGGTTCTGGCTTCGTTGACGCCGCGTCGACGAGTTTCGTGATGTCGCCGGGCACAGGGTCAACCGTGAAAGCGCGGCGTTGATGGTTGAGCCCACTGCCGTTTTGCCGATGCAAGTATCTTCGGCATCGTCGGCTATGCATTGCGTTCGCCTTCGAAAATTGCCTTTGCGCGCTGAGAACTGGTGAATCTGTGTGATCACGGCGGCTCCTTGGCCAACAGCAGCGGCGACCGGTTTGGTTGAGCCGGCGCGAGCATCACCGATCACAAATACGCCGTCGACACGGGTTTGCAGCGGAAGCGGCCGGAGCACGCCGTCATCGATATCGGCTCCCGTCAGGACGAATCCCTTGCGGTCCAGCGAGACCCCGCATGAGCGAAGCCATCCGCTAGTGGGGTTCGCGCCCATAAACAGAAAAAGATTGCGGCACTCGATTGACGTTTCAGTTGCCCAGACTACTGCGCTGGGCGTCCGTTTTCGTCCAGCCAGCGAACGATATTCTTGACCGTATCGCCGTAGAACGTCCGGTACAACTCCTTCGACACATAGCCGATATGCGGCGTGGCGAGCACATTGGGCAGATCGCGCAACGGATGGGGATTTTCAAGGGGCTCGACATCGTAGACGTCCAGCGCCGCGCCGGCGATCCGATCCGTCCTGAGCGCGTCGAGCAGCGCGGTACCGTCGACTATAGGGCCGCGGGAGGTATTGATCAGGCGGCTCGTCGGTTTCATCGTCGCCAGTTCGGCGGCGCCAACGAGGTGATGTGTGCGCGCACTGAGGCGCACGTGAATGGAGAGGAAATCGGAGATCGAGAACAATTCGTCTTTCGTAACGTACTGGATGCCATGTTCCGCGGCCGCCGCGGGCGTCAGGTTCTGGCTCCAGGCGACCACGTTCATGCCGAATGCCCGGCCGATTGTGCCTACTGCCGATCCGACACGGCCAAGCCCGAGCAGGCCAAGTGTCTTGCCTGCGAGTTCGTCGCCCACCGAGCGTTGCCACCCGCCGTTGCGCAGCGACTGATTTTCGCGCGGAATATTTCGGGCAATGGCAAGGATGAGCGCCCATGTGAACTCGATCGTCGGCGTCGAGGAATAGCCCGTGTGGAGCATGGCGATCCCCAGGGCGACGGCAGCGTCCTCGTCAATGGAGGCGTTGGCGAGGCCGGTGGACGCAATGACCTTGAGATCAGGCAGTTTCTCGAGGATCGCACGAGGCAATGGCGTGCGCTCGCGCATCACGCATACGATGTCGAATGGCTTGAGCCGCTCGATCAGGGCGTCGGGCTCGGCGATGTGGTCATTGAACACATTGATGCTTGCGCGGCCATTCAGCGGTGACCAATCCGCAAGAGTCAGCGCGACATTCTGATAGTCATCGAGGATCGCGACCTTGACGAGGGAATTGACGTTCATGCGGCACACTCCTGTTTCATCTATACGAGGACACGAGGTCCGAAATAGGGCGGGGCAACCACCAACGAATGCACTTGCGTCGCGGGTCGCCGATTTGATCCCGGCGGGTGGCCCGTGATCTCAATTTGTCGTCAATGCCATGATTGACAACTGTGCCTAAAATAGCGCGTCCTGATTCTCCCGCCATGGATCACGCATTTGATCGGCGCGCGCGACCGGCATCGGCAGCTCGCGGCTCAGGCCGGTCGGACGAGAGCGGTCACCCGCTTGATCGCACGAGCGACTGCCAGCCGTGCCGCAACCGTCTCGTACCAACGCGCAATGTTGGGCGTGCCTTCGAAGTCATTGCCGGCGAACTCGCGGCGCCATAGCCAACCGAAAAGGGCAATGTCTGCGATCGTGAAGGCGTCGCCGGCGGCGAACGCCGAGCGGGAAAGCGTGCCGTCCAGAACCTTGAGAACACGTTCGGCTTCTGTCTGGAATCGCGCGATGGCATAGAAGATCTGCTCGGTCGCCTGCCGTTTAAAGAAGCCGAGCTGTCCTGGCGCGGGGCCAACACCGCTCAAATGAAAAAACATCTGTTCGATCACGCGCGCGCGGCCGAACGCATCGGCGGGAACGAGCCGTCCTGTCTTTCTGCGAAATAAACGAGGATCGCCCCCCGACTCGGTGAGCGTGAACAGTTTGTCGCCATCGGGATCGACGATAACAGGCACTTTCCCGTTTGGATTCATCGCAAGATAGTCGGCGTGTTTCTGCTCGTCCTTGCGCAAGTTGATGGCATTGAGCACATTGTCGACACCCAGCTCTTCGAGCGCGAACGGGACGCGCACACTATTGGGCGTTGAAAGAGCATAGACATTGATCACTCTGTTTTCCTGGTTGGGGTTGAACGCTTTGCGCGTCTTGTTCGTCACGGGTCCGGACATGAGACGTGTCGAGCGATCAGCCTTGCTTGCCACTTTCCGCGCGGCCGGTATCGCCGTACTCTGTGCCTTCTTGGCGAGATGCGGTAGACAGGGCATGGTGATATCGTTCATTCCCTTGTGGAATGGCTGTGAGCTTACTCACGCTTCGGTCGTTTCCGTGAAGGTGCAACGTGGCCGCGAGCCTGCGCTACTCGTGAACGGTAAAGGGGACCGCACCGAATTCGGACTCGTCGTCGCCCAGGTACAGCCCGATGCCCGGGAAGTCGAACGGCAGTCGGAAACCCCCACGGAAGCCAAGGATGCGGGTGTAGAACTACCAGGATTGCTCGAGCTCCGCGGTGCGGATCGAGCGGTAAATCATAGGAGATCGGGGTGCGGAAGGAAGCCGCCGTGCATGGGTGTTTTCGCGCGGTTCCCTGACGATTGCAGCCTTGTACTGCGCTCATCCCTGGATGATCCGGATGGCCACGATGCAAGCAACCGGGTTCGGGAAGCCCTGCCCCGCAGCACGGTATTGCCCCGAGGAATGAATCATATGCCGCGCCCGGCACTACTCCGCTGACATTCCCTTGGCTAGCATGTTCTGCATCGACTCACGGCCGCATTCCAACGGTAGAGGGCTGGGACGGCTGGCACCATCGGGAGGAACGATGAAGATCAAGGCGATGAATATGGATTTTGGCGCGCACGTCGAAGAGGTCGACCTGACCGCGTTGACGCAAGACGATGTGGACGGGTTGCGTACTGCGCTTCTCGAGTATGGCTTGCTGGTCATCCGGAATCAGAAGCTTTCGCCTGCCAGGCAGGTCAGGATGTCGGAGGTCTTTGGCACGCTCGAGACGTTTTCGCCAGGCGAAGGGCAGTTGGCCGAATATCCGCAAATTTTTCGCGTGGCAAGCCGCCCCGCGAGAGGTCATACGAACGTTGGCCGCTACTGGCATTCCGACGGTTCGTTTCGTGCGGAGGCCACGCCTATTTCGATCTGGTATCTGGTCGCGCAACCGGTCAATGGCGGCGAGACGCTTTTTGCCGATCTGCGGGAGGCGTACAGGACGTTGCCGGATGAGAGGAAGCCCGCAATCGACGGCCTCATCACACTGCATCGAAACGGGATCAAACATCCGCTCGTCGTGCGGCATCCTGCGACACGCGAGCCGTCGCTCTACTTCAACGTCGGCCTTACCAGTGGCGTAGTGGGCTACACGCCCGAACAGTTCATGGCATTGCGGACCGATCTGGACGATCATCTCTCCCGCGCAGGTGCCGCTTACGTCCATCACTGGCGCGAAGGCGATGTCGTCATTGCCGACAACTTCCGGGTTGCCCACCGCGCTACGCCGATCTCGGTGGATCAGCATCGCATTCTGGATCGAACGACGATACGGGCGGATGGCGTGTACTGGGGCCACGCTCAGATCTGAGAGACCTTGGCCCGTGGGCATGCCGGCCCCCGCGCAAAATCTCCATCTTGCCGACGACGCACCACGCGCTCTGCGCAATGCGGCGCGCCGTTATCGCCGAGTCAACCATCGTCCGCCGGGAACGAACCCGACTCCACCACGCTGACGTGCACTTCCGTTGTCACCGGTTGATCCAGGAGATGGTCACTCCCGTCGACTTCGACCGATGATTCAATATCTGAAGAACTCGATGTCTTGCCCGTTCGGGCGCGGATGCCGCACAATGGCGCCGCGGCGGCGTCCCGTGTTGTAAGCGAATACCACTACCGAATCCTCTGCCACACAATGAAGACGACCGCCAGGCCCGAAACACGCGGACCAGCGAGCCGGCAACCTGGTCATACTCCCTGACCGGCGTGGCGGCTCCCAACGCGCCGAACGGATATTCGCTCGACACCGGCACGTTGCCGTTCGGGCCAACCGCGAGATCCTGCGAACTCATCGCCAGAGAAGGGCAGAAGCTTGCCCTAGGCCTTTCCGTCGGGTCCGGATGTGCTCGCCGCCACCATCTTCATGTCGCCATTCCTGTCGCCGATTGATCGCGCCGGGATCGCCTTCATCATCGGGGGAAGTAGCGGGCCACAACAGGCTGTCGCGGGCATAACCGGCTTTCCTCGCAGGCATGGATTGCCGGATGCCATTCCGTTCTGCGACACGCGGCGCCTCGGGCCTGGCCTGCATCGTTGCGGTGCGACCTGCTACGAGGGGCGCTACCGGGCAGACGCGTGGCCTCGCATCTTGCGTAGCGCTCGAGCGAGGTCGTTATTATTTATTGCGCGGGCTTTTCGGCAAACAGAAAATCGGCTGAGTGCGAGCAGCGGGGCCAGCATGCCGGCGACCGCGATCCAAGTCCAGCCGCCTTGCTTGTACAGCGTGCTCGCGATTGCGGAGCCGGACGGCGCCGCCGACGAAGACACTCGTCATGTAGATCCAGTTCAGACGGTTGCGACTCTTCGAATCGAGCTGGTAAATTTCACGCTGGCCCACGACCAGGTTCATCTGCACCGCGAAGTCGAGCAGAAGCCCGGTTCCGACGAGCCCGAACCTCCGAGGCCTGGAACCAGCATGACCGGCAGGTAGCCGATCGCCGCCAGCGCGAGCGTGAACGCCGTTGCGCGTTGCGTGTGGCCGGCGTCGGCGAGGCGCCCCGCGATGGGGGCAGACGTCGCGCCCATCGCGCCGACCAGCGAGAACACGGCGACCGCCGTCTGCGACAGGTGGTAGTGGTTCATCAGCGCGATCGGCACCGCGGTCCAGAACAGACTGAATGAGCCGAACATCAGTCCCTGGTACAGCGAGCGCTGGCGCAGCACCGGCAGCGTCGCGACGAGGTGCTCGAGCGAACGGATCAGTTGCAGATAGCTTGCCGAATGGCTGGGGCGCCGACGCGGTAGCGTCAGTGCCAGCAGCACCGTGACGAGCGTCATCACGACTGCGCCGAAGCCGAATACCGCACGCCACCCGAAGTGCCCGGCGATGAAGCTCGAGATCGGACGCGAGAGCAGAATGCCGAGCACCAGCCCGCTCATGATCGTGCCGACCACGCGGCCGCGCGTTTCGGCCACCGCGAAATGCGCGGCGAGCGGAACCAGCAGCTGCACCGCAACCGACGTGAAGCCGATCAATAGCGAGATCCCGAGAAAGAGCGCTGGCTCGTCCAGCATCGCGGCGGCAGCGAGACTCGCGATCGATAGCACGGCGCTGATGATCATCAGCCGCTTGTTTCGACCAGGTCGCCGAGCGGCACGAGGAAGAACAGCCCGGCCGCGTAGCCGATCTGCGTGAGCGAGACGATCAAGCTCGCGGTGCCTTCGGACATGTGCAGGTCTGCCGCAATCAGCGAAATGATAGGTTGCGCGTAATACAGGTTTGCGGCGATCGCGCCGCAACTGAAGGCGAACCGCAGGATCAGGCTGCGCGCCATTGTCGGCGCGGTGCCGGCGCGGGCCGGGGAAGCGAGGGTCGTGCTCATGGGGCTCTGTCTCGTATCGGTTGACGAGCAATGTGTGACGAGAGCCTGCCGCCACTTGCGACGACGACAGGCTACCAATCAAGTGCAGTAGATAGCGAAAGTTTCGAGGCATTTGCCGCAGTGCAGAAGACAGGCTGAAAGTTTCGATGCATTTGCCGCAGTGCAGAAGACAGGCTCGGGCAATAGATTTCATTCCCTGGCGGAATATCGACGCGTTCGCCGAAGGTCGATTTTTCGTGGGGAGCGCCGTCGTTCGCGTGATCGCGCCACACAGGCCTGCTTTTTCAAGCGCGAAGACTACGGCGCGCCACAGGTGTCCCAGCAAGACGATGGTGCCGCTCAGCATCAAGGCGGATAGCAGGCTCGAAGCGACAAGCGTCGTTCCCGCAGACACGTCGCTGACACCGTACCGCAAGCCAAACAGAATGCCGAAAGACCCACAGGGGATTGCCGCCAGCAGAATCGCCTGTCCGGCACTAGCCTTCGGCACGGCTAGCAGGCTGACGCGCGAGTGCAATTAGCGGGTGCACAACGTTACTCAACAGAATGCCGAAATCCGCCTGCGCGTCGAGCTTGAACGCCTGCGCCGCGAGCACGAGCACGAGCACAGTCGAGAACAGCGCGAGGCCGACCGTCGTGCTTCCGATGATATTGAGCGACTGGAGATCGGGCAACGTCCATCCGCAGACCGACGCGAGCACACCTCCAATGGAGGCAAATACGACCGGCTTGAGAAACGGATTGCGCAACGCCTTGACGAGCAATCCATCGGTTCGCCGCGCCTGGTTCGAGCGGGAGCACGCGCACGAGCTTGCGGCGGTTCAAGTCGCGAGCGTGCCAATCGCAATGCCGGGTGCGCAATGCAGCCGCAACCGGCCTGCCGGCGAAACGCCTGCACTGCGAGCCTCGTCGGTTGCCGGGTCGATCGCTGCGAGAATCGCTTTGGCGCGCTCGTCGAAACGTCCACCGGGTTCGGTGACAGGGAGATGTCGCGACGTGCGATGCGGCGCGACGGTCCGCAACTGTTGCTCCGGCGACGTGACTGCACGCGAAACCAGGGCGGCCGTCACATTGTTCACTTTTGCGACGGCGGTCAAGAAACCGGTTTGGATTATGCGGACGAACATCCGCACGCTGCTGACGATATCTGACGTTCTGTTCCGGCACGGTGAGAGCAACCTTTGTTTCCGGAGCGCCGGTTCGTACCCGACCTTTCTCACTTTCTCAATGTGCTGCCGCTTTCCGACGCAGTCTGACATCAGGCATGGCGGGCGCATTAAACATTTTATGCCTGCCTGGAATGGATGTTATGTGCATCGGGAGTCTACTGTGAGCGTGACCCCGCGCGCATTATCTGGATACCACGAATCTCCCTTTTGGAAAAGACAATGAGCACGTTCCCGTCGTACACGATTGAGACCGCACCGGCCGCTTCAAAACCCGCCCTGGAAGACGCGAAAAAGACCTTTGGTTTTGTGCCGAATCTCCAGTCTCACATGGCCGAATCGCCTGAGCTCCTTGCCGGCTACTCCGCCCTCTGGGACCTCTTTGCCAAGAGCACGCTTACCCCGCATGAGCAGCAGGTCGTCTACCTGACCTCGAACTTCGAAAACAATTGCCATTACTGCATGGCCGGCCATTCGGCACTTGCCCGGATGATCAAGATGGATCCCGCTGTCATCTCCGCGCTGCGCGATGGAGAGCCTCTGCCTGATCCGAAGCTTGAAGCCCTGCATCGCTTCACGACGATTGTCGTACGCGAACGCGGCTTTGCTCCTGACGCAGATGTCGAGGCGTTTCTCGCGGCCGGCTTCACGCGCCAGAACGTGCTCGAAGTGATACTTGGAGTCGCCACGAAAGTCATGAGCAACTATACAAACCACATCGTACATACCCAGTACGATCCGTTCATGAAAGGCAACGAGTGGACGATGCCGGTAAAGTCCGCGGCCTGATCCGTGCGCGTTGCGCGCCGATATCTTATGGAGGTCTCGTAACATGACCAGCACAACTGCAAGAAAGCCCGATGAGCTTGCTATCCCTTATCAGCTGCCTCAACCCCCTCACATGTCACCCGACATCGTGCATCTGGGCGTTCTCGACAAATGGCTGGAGGACGATAACCTCTGGGTGCCGATGACGCCGGCTGTTTCGTTCAAGCCGCTGCTTCTCAGCGCCAGCCAGGGCTACTACGTCAATCTGCTTAGAGTGCGCCAGTCCGGCGTGCTCTCGCGCCACCGCCATACCGGGCCTGTGCACGCGATCGTTCTGAGAGGCAGATGGTATTACCTCGAGCACGACTGGGTTGCGGAGCAGGGTGGCTACGCACACGAGCCGGCAGGCGAGACGCACACCTTGTACGTGCCCGAGGACGTAAAAGAGATGATCACATGGTTCCACGTCACGGGCGGGTACACCTATGTCGATCCCCAAGGCACAGCAGTGGGATACGAAGATGTGTTCACGAAAATCGAAGCGGCTCGCAGGCATTACGAAGCGATCGGCCTCGGCGCCGACTACGTAAAGCAGTTCATTCGCTAAGCGTATTCGTTACACCGGAATTTTCGGATACCGCGAAAGCACGAAGAAAGATGTGCCCTATGCGCGGCGGCGGCGGGCGTCTCGATCGTCCGGTACCACGGGCTGCAATGGAGGATTTTCATCATGGAACGACGAACTGTTGACGTGGCTGGCGTACCGGCCAGCTACCTGAGCGCCGGTGACCCGGCAGGACCCGTCTTGTTGTTGCTGCACGGCACCTATTGGAGCCGGGTATGGCAGCCGGTGCTCGATGACCTGGCCGCCGCCGGATTACGCCCCATCGCGGTAGATTTCCCTGGCTCCGGCCGCTCGGGTGGCGAGCTGACCATTGCTGATGCCTCGATTCCCGCTTTGGCGGATTGGCTGCCGCGCTTCCTGGATGCGCTCGGTATCGTGGGACCGGTGGGCGTCGCAGGACACGACATTGGCGGGGGCATTGCGCAGCAGGTGCTCGTCGATGGGAAGATAGAGGTCAGCAAGCTCGCGCTCATCAATGCAGTGATGTTCGATTCGTGGCCAGTGCCCGGCGTTGCCCGGTTCCGCGATCCGGCGGTGGCCGCTGCGACGACGACGGAGGATATCCTTGCTGCCCGTCGCAAGTCAGTCCTCACGGCACTGGCGAGGCCAACATCGGAAAGCGAAGTGGCCGAGTATCTCGAACCCTGGACGGACCCGCGCGTTGCAAGGTCGTGGCTCGCCTTAGCCGGTGCGGCGGACAATCGTTACACGATGGAGTTGTTGCCGCGCCTTCGCGCGTCGCAGACGCCAAAGCTGCTCGTCTGGGGCGAAGACGACATTTTCCAGCTCGTCGAGCACGCAGAGCGCTTCGCCAAAGAGATCCCGAACACGCAGCTTGTCCGGATTCCCAAGGCGGGCCACATCCCCATGGAAAATGACGCTGCCGCAGTGGCTCGTGCGTTGGCCGGGTTCTTCATCTGACGCAGAGCAGCAGGCAGGAACGGTTGTCGCACGCCGGTCCTTGCCCAGCTCGCGGATGGGCTCATGCAAGGTTCGGCAAGGTACTTGCCAGCACGGCGTCCGTTCAATTGTGTGCGTGTTTCGAAAGCGAGGCGACGAACTCTCATGTTGCTCCAAGGGGCCTGGTGAGAAGCCCTTCCACAGTATCTAGTCCATTGAACCGGATGAATTGCACCGGATGCGTCGAGCTGGATCGGAATACTTCCATTTCAACGGGGCAGCCTGCTTGTTGTATTGACGGATATAGCGCATGAGCTTTTTGTCGAGGTC
>NZ_VTUZ01000055.1 GCF_008369935.1 Paraburkholderia panacisoli
CGCAAAACCAGGGAACAGGCCCTCAAGTGCCTGGCCAGGGAACTGGGTCGCGAGCTGGTGCCCGTCCCCGCCGTCACTGGAACAGCCTGAAATCCCCGGAATGTGCGGGAGGGGTTCTTGGAAAGCCCACTCGGAACCGGGCCGCACACAATCGTCTGGTGGCACATTGGCTCGAGCAGAGGGCGGACGCTTTCGACAGCCGCGTCTTCGCCCGCCAGCATCGCCACGAACTGGCCTGCCTCGGTGGGCTTGCGCGAGCCCGAGACGGGCGCTTCCACGTAGCTGCCGCCGGCGTTGCGAATGTCGGCCTCGAGTCCGCGCGAGTAGTCGGGCGAGGTCGTCCCCATGTGGACGATCGTGTGGTGCGCAACGTAGAATCTGAGCCATAGTCGACACTTCAGCCTCCCGCTGCGCTTACCTTCTCACCGCCTTGGCCATAGCGCACGATGCCATCTGCACAACGGCAGGTCGCCAGAACTTCGCGACCATCGACAGGATCGAGTGACGGATCGCTTCCCGTGCAATACGGCTGCCCTCGGGTCAGCAGATAGAAATCGCCGGGCCTCCAGCTTGACCGGCGGCGCACCGTCTTCGAACCACAGCCAGAACGAACCTTCCAGAACGCCGCCGAACTTGATGTGCTCATAGGCAGAAAAGCGCAGCGACCACGCGCCGTACACTTCGATCCGCGCCGACAGCAAGCTTTCGACTTTGAGCAGGTGAAAGACATCCGAGAGCGGATCCATCGAAAATCCGTACGATCGATAAAAAATTGCGGCGATTATAGAATAAACGCCAGAGCCGGGCGAACATGATGCATACGAGACGTGCTACCGGCCTGCAATGGTCCTCACTCTCATAGAGAACCGATAAGGAACACCTCATGTCGACAGTCAAAGACAAGGTCGTCGTCATCACGGGCGCGAGTAGCGGGATCGGCGAGGCAACCGCACTTCTGCTAGCAGAGCGAGGGGCGAAAGTCGTGCTGGGAGCCCGCGGAACGGACCGCCTTCAGGCTTTAGCCGATCGAATTGCGGATGCGGGTGGAGATGCTGCATGGGCGCGCACGGACGTGAAACAACGAGAAGATCTGTCCCGCCTCGTGAAGCTGGCGTGCGAGCGGTACGGCAAGCTCGATGTCCTCATCAGCAACGCAGGGGTCGGCCCGATCTCTCCTCTCGACGAGTTGCGCATCGACGATTGGGAAGACATGATCGACGTTAACGTCAAAGGCGTTCTGTACGGAATCGCGGCTGCGCTGCCCATCTTTCGTACGCAGGGCTTCGGTCACTTTATCAACATCGCTTCCACCGCGGCTCATCGCATCACGCCGAACATGGCGGTCTACGCCGGCACGAAGATCGCCGTACGTGCGATCTCCGAGGGCTTGAGGCAGGAGGCTGGCGACAAACTGCGCGTAACGGTCATTTCACCCGGCTTCACGCGGACGAACTTTGCGGAGTCCATGACGAATCCGGAAGTAAAAGCGCAAATCGTCGCGTCCATGGATAAGTTCGCGATGTCACCGGATGCGATCGCTCGTGCGATTGCGTTTGCAATCGAGCAGCCGGCCGACGTTGACGTGGGCGAGATTATTGTCCGACCCACTGCGCAGGGGTAGGTTGAGCCGTTCGAGAAGACCAGGATTGCGGTAGCGTGGGATAACTGGAATAGCGGCGCGATCGTCGTTCGGACTGGACTGGCGCTGGACTCGGCCAATCCTTCAGCGTCGAGCTTTCCTCGTCTCCTCGTCAATACGTGGCCGCATGACCGGCTGCTTTCTGTCACTACTCAGCCACTCAACTGGGTCGCGTGGATGTCCCCAATTGGCCGATTGCAGCAAGACGCGGCCGGCCGCAGTCAATCCTGAGCGGGTATCGCGCCTTTCCAAAAGCGGCCGGTCTTCCGCGCTTTCCGGGACATCTGAACGTGTCAACGAAACCGACGGCGATTCATTTCCAGGCGAGTGCTATGCCTTGATGTCCAGGATGCGCTCTGGACGAGAGAAGGCTCTGACCATTGGGTCGAAGTCTGCTTTTCCAGATTGGAAATCCCGTACCCATTGCGCATTGGCGTCCACGACTTTTGCCAGTTTCCCTTCGTGCCCAAACTCCCCTGCCGTTTCTCCGGAGACTTCGTACCCTCTTGCGCGAAGATCTTCAATCCGTTCCGACCTCTCTGCGCGCAATCCCTGCAAAGCCGAGTAACTAGCTCCATAGCGCCGAAGGAAACGCGCAACTGCATGCTGTCCATCAGGTGAACCAGCAACCTGATTAAGTGCGCGCCGTGCGGACCTAATCTCGCTCGACGCAAACAAGATCAACTTTTCTAGCTCATCGAGTTCGATGCTAGATTGCAGCACATCCGGGCTGAACTGTTTGCTTCGCGTTCGCTCGAGATAGATGTTTTTGTTGTCGTACAGGGCAAGGTATGCGAGATGCCTGCTATCCCAGATCGTCTTTGCGTCTTTGACTGCTTCCTCGATGGCACCTGCGTCCACCTTGACGCATCTCTGTTTCTCGTCGTTCGATACAATCAGCAAGTACAGACCCGAAACGCGAACCGGCTGCGGTGCGACAATCAGCTCCAGTTCCTCGACCACCGGTGGGGATGCCGGTGCCATCGGTTCTGAATAGTATGAAAAGGACAATCCACTTGGGCCGCCTGGCGAGTAATCGTCATCATCATAGTTCGCACCGATCTGATTTAGCCGATTGCTCTCGCTCGCATCGTACGCAGGGTTGTTCGGATTCATGCTGTCGCTGCGATCATCATTCGGGGTTCTGCCCATAGGTCCTGGTCCTCCATTAAATAGCAACGTCGGGGATTTCAAGCGCTTGGACAGTACGAGCGCCGGGCGCTTGTCATCACATAGTGCGCATCATGCCAATGCGACTTGTGCCGCTGGTGATCTATGCCGTTTTAACTTGCAGTTTCATGTACGCTGCCCCCCCAATGCACAGCGACAACTAGTTTAGACTGCTTTGTCGCTGGTTAGGCGGCTCGAAAGTGGCCCCAGCCGTGTCCGGTTCCGTCGGCGTAAAGTACGAACCACAACGCGATAAGAGGTGGTGCTAATGCCGACGTTTGTAGGGACCCGGCCGTGCAGGCTCGTCTATACACCATCGGCATTGTCCTCAACGGCAGTGTCTGTGGCTCGTGGACATCTCCTTGTGACCGCCGCCATCAACTTGTCGATCCACAAGGGTGGCAGGCTCTAGCCGCCCGTACCGCCTAAGCGGAGCCGAAGTGCGTTCACCAGCGAATTGCAGGTGCGCAGCAGCCATGCGATCTGTTCGGCATCTCGTGCAGCCCCCTCTCCTTGGGCTTCAAACTGAACGCCCAGGAGTCCGGATACCCGCTCCGCGTCCTGTCCATCGTTGATCTCAAAACGGATTGGCTGTCCGACTTCCTGTTCTAGCGCTGCCTGGTCGTCAATGAGCGCTTGCAACGCTTCCAGCCCGTCGGCGCCAAGGAACTTAACGAAGAGGCCCGCAATCGACGGCTGCGCCCGGTAGGCGACGAGCCTTTGCACCGGGCCCGGTAGGTCCAGGCGCACGAAGTTGTTCCCGCCATGTCGGGGCGGCGTCTGGTCCGGGTGGTCGAACTTCACTTGCTCAATGAATTTGTCCCAGAACGCGCGATTCTCAAGCTTTGACGCGCTGGTGGCCTTCGGTTGAGCCGTGGACTCTTGCGTCGGCGCCACTTCTTCAAGCGGAGTTGCGCGCTCAAGCGGCACGCCGTCAGGGCGCACGAGCACCTCGCGTTGCACGACTTCAGTGTGCAACGGGACGGACGGCACGAGAAGCGTGCGCCCAACCGCATCGCGATACGTGCCGATTTCGACGAGCGCGAGTTGAGACAGCACACCGCCCTGCGCAGCGAGCAACCGGCGCAACGACTGCAAGTCGCTACGAATGCCGTCGCCTGCGATCACGCAGAGGAAGTCGCCGCGCTCGAGCGACCGGTTTACAGAGTCAACGAACGCTCCCTCGACCAGTTCAGGATGCAAGGCTTTGACCGCGGCGAATATGGGGTTCTCGCCAGTCAGGCCACGAGCCTTCTTCAGACGCGCTTCCAGGTCGGAATACGTCCACTCGGCTAGCAACGATGCATATTCGAACAACTGCGCAATGACCTCGCGGCGAGCTTCAGGGTTGCGCCACAACTTGCATTCGACGAGCACGAGTCGGCCGGTAGCGGAAACGCCCAAGATGTCGAGGAAGACGCTCGAAGAGCCATAACGCAGTGGAAGCTCGCGACAGAGCGGCACGAAGCTCTCGCCGTGCCCGAACATCTTGGTCATGGGCAGTAGCGCAGGTAGCTCAAAAATCCGCTCTTGCAGCCAGCGTTCGTTGTGACCATTCCCAGCGGCCAATGCGACTGGCTGAAAGGCTGCGGGCGAGTTGGAGGTCTGCTCCTCGTAGAGGTAAGTGGTCATGCGCGGGTCTCGTGGTTTTAAGTCGCCCTGCGTCCAGGTATGCGCGGGCGGATGTTATAGACGCCGCCGATTGTACGACTTCGCAGTGATGCCTTATTGCGCATCGTGCCGCTGCCCGAATTCGAGTTGGTTTGTGAATTTGTGGGCGCAATGTAGCGCTTGCGCTGGAAGCGAATGACCTTGGTCTCTCATCGACCCAGAGTGTGTGGAAACGTCATTTTTGCCGCTGAGCGCGCGATTGCTGGTCGAATCGATCGAGTTTGATACGTCGAGCATGCACTAATCAAACATCGCTAGCACAACAAAGCCCCTCGGGGCTTTAGCTTCCAGCCATCTTCATGGCCTTCATTGTTCCCGCAACGCCAAGTATGTTCATGACCCGCTTCAGGTTGTAGGCCAACACCTGAAGGCTCATCTCCGTACTCACTCGTCCGAGCGTCCTGGTCAGGAAGTGTGCGGGACCCATCCAGTGCTTGAGTGTACCGAAGACATGTTCGACAGTACTTCGGCGGATGGTCATTACATCGGGTTTCCGGTCGAGCCGCCGCTGCATGGCTTCCAGTATGTTTTCGTGCTCCCATCTTCGGATGCGACGATAGTCGCTGGGTGAACATCGCTCCTTCATAGGGCAACGCGGGCAGGCGCTGGGCCAGTAAACCCGCAAATTCAGCTCATGCTCAACGGTAGTAAATCGAAGGATGGCTCGCTCGCCAGCAGGACATCGATACACATCGCTTTTTGCCACGTAGACAAAGTCGGCCTTGGTGAACAGACCTTTCTTCCGCGATGCCGAGGTGAGTGGCTTGGGAACGTATGCACTGATGCCGTTCAGATTACATGCCCGTATCTCCGGTCCGCTGAAGTAACCCCGATCAGCAACAACCTTCAGCTTCGATCTGCCCATCGCGTCCTTCGCAGACAGCGCCATTCTGCTGAGTTGTCCGTGATCGTTTCCGACGTTAGTTACCTCGTGCTCAACGATCAGGTGATGTTTAGTGTCTACGGCGGCCTGAACGTTGTAGCCCACTATGCCGGAGCCTCTTCCGCTGGTTGCCATGGAGCGCGCGTCCGGATCCGTCATCGACAGCTGTTTGTCTGGTTGCTTTTCTAACTGCTTCCTGACCTGTGCGAGCTCACGCATCTGCTGGCGCAAGCGGGCGATCTTCTCGTACAGGCGAACGGTCTTCACATCGAAACCTGTTGGACTGGTCCGGTCTGCGGTTTCAATCAGGTCGAGATATCGCTGTACGCTTTCCTCAATCTGCTGCTGACGCTTGTCGATCTTGCTTGCCGTGTAGTTCCTGTCGCGGCTGTTTGACGCCTTGAACTTGCTACCGTCAATGGCCACCATGTCACTGGATAGCAGTTTCAGGCCGCGACACAGTTCGACGAAACGCCGGCATACGTTGCGAATGGCTGCGCCGCTGTCACGGCGAAAGTCGGCGATCGTCTTGAAGTCCGGAGCCAGACGTCCCGTTAGCCACATCAGTTCGACGTTGCGCTGACATTCACGCTCGAGACGCCGGCTCGAAGGAATCCGATTCAGGTAGCCGTAGATATAGATCTTGAGCATCACACCTGGATGATAGGACGGGCGGCCCGTGATCGCTGGCGTGGTACCGTTGAAACCAAGATCTGCAAGGTCCAACTCGTCGACAAAGGCGTCTATGACTCTGACCGCGTTGTCTTGTCCGATGTAGTCGTCGACACATTCGGGAAGTAGTGCGACCTGCTTGCGGTCATCGCCTTCAACGAATCGCTTCATGAGTCGCCCGGTCTGAGTGCGTTGATTCAGTTTAGGCGATCAATGCGTTTTCACACACTCTGGACCCGATGCGGCCGCTGGACCAAGCGCCAAATCAACGACAGCTTCCGATGGATTGTGTTGAAAAAGTCTTGTTTTGATACTGGGCGACGAGCTAGCGATCCTCGCATTAGCGCTGTCTCTGTTTTCGACAGATTGGAGTCCGCCACGCCCGCGACGGTGGCCAATGCGTGTTCGCGGATGCCCTGCAGATAGCATGCGGTCCATTCCCGATATGGATAACCGCCCAACAACTCGGGATCAAACGGGTTGCTGCGATGCACGTCGGTCTGACCGTTGTTCGCGTCATTCCAACCTACACGGGTTGCTTCGTGGCGGCAAAAATCGAGAACTGCGACCAGGTCACTTGCCGTCAACTCTGATACGTGCCTGCCGCCCCACGTCTTGCCGCCCGTGGCGTTTGTCGAGTACATCGGCGTGTTTTGCGCCGGGTCGTCGACCGTCTGGATAAGAACGCCCATATTCGTGTGCTTTTCCGTGCTTTCCGGTCTGCTGAGATCAGTTCGCTACTTACTTCTGTTGCCCCTCAAGACCAGGAGTCATCGACCGCGTTGTATGCGCGCGTTCCACCTTCGTTCTCCAACCGTAAAAGGATGGATTCGAACGCGATCCGCAGCGATGCATACTGCGCCAGCACTGTGTTCACCCTAAGTTTTCCCGGACCGTTGTGTCCAGTCGTATAGGCTACCGCCGCTGTCAGCGATATCGCGGAGTGTCTTACCAAGGCAGCAGCGTGACGTATTACCGTTGGACTTGTGATATAGAAGGCGAGCGCAGTACTGTCGACCAGATGACCGATCAAATCGTCAAACCTCGCCATTACTCCCTTGCGCCACGCCTTTGTAGCTCCACCGATCACGCGAACTTCAATATTCGCGCCGGTAGGTCCGGCTACGAATCCCGTGGCCACCAGTTCGCACAATTGCCACTGGAAGCGGTGTGAGTAGCCGCCAAACATATGCGAGTGCTCATCAGGCTCCGCCATTCCCGCCCTGTTCACGATTGGCGGCAGCGCGCCGTGTCCCAAATCTAGCGCCGTCAATGCCGTCCAAAGCGAAGCAAGCGTTGAATTGTATTTTTGCATGCGTGTTTGCCAACCCGCACCACCACCAAAAATCGATTGCAGCGCAGTTTCTATAGTTCCAATTACGTCGCCGAAGACATGGTCTCCTTGGCCTGGCGCCAGGGCAGGAGCAGCGGCCGCTAGGGGTGCGGCTGGCATTGCAACCGCAATCGGATTTTGGTAGGCCCCGATGGTCAATAATGGCATCTGATAACTCAATGTAAAATTAAATGACAATTTCCGGATGTATTCGTCTGCGTTCGACATGCCCAGCAGTCGAAACGAGCGGCCTGCGAACACCTTCCTGTGCACGAGCTGTTGCCGCCTCGTTGAAGCGGCAAGGATCAGGGTGCCGTTACGCCGTGGTACGCGCCCGGCCAATCCACCCGTAGTGCTTCAGGCGCTCGTAAGTTGCCTCTGCGATCCAGTACGCTTGGTCCGCAATTTCAGCAGGTTTCGGAAAGTTGGCGTTTGTCGTGTTAGCGAGGTGCCCGGCACTGAGTGCCGCAACAATCTGCTTAGTCGTATCAACGATGAACACTTCTTTCTCTTTCACCATATCCATTTGCTATCCTCTAAACCCGAACTGCCGGTCGGTGCGGTGCGCTCTCGCGCCAGTTTTCCTATTTGTCGGAGACAATGCCCAGCGCGAGGAGCGCATGCGCGAGCGCAGGCAGCATCCTCCATTTCCACTCGGCGTCATTCATATCGCCGTTTCGCTCAGCGCCCCCTGCGCCGGCCAGCGCAAACGTGAATATTGGCGTACCATCCCGTCGTTTCTCTACCTCCATCGGATAAGTCTCCAAGATCGCTTTTCCAATGAATCCGTACTGTAGATTTGCGCCGCTGTATGAAGCGTAGCCTGCCGCCTCGGCAAGCTGCGTTGCGGTGATAGTGCGATCCGGCGCATGATAGTGAGCCTGGAGCATTTTCAACTGTGCTGCCGTCAATCGTGGCAGAACCGACACGAGTGCTTCCGTGTACGCTGCGTCAGCTTCTGCCCCATCCCGCAGCGGAACACCGAGTTCGTCGTCGATCGCCCGACGAGCAGTGACGATCGCTTCGCCCACGGTCCTACCAACCGCCTTGTGAATCGGTGTGTTGTCCTTCCACGCCCAGCAGCGCGCTCCGAGATCCGCCGCGCGTGCGACGAGAACATAACCCCGATAGTTCTCTGTCCGTTCGGTCATCGTTTGTAGCCCCCCGTTTTCCTGTCCCATCACCTTGTTCCAGTCGATGCTGTGGCCGGCCGCCTGGAGCTCCTGCCCAAGAGCCAGCTTCCAGCCGTTGCTTGCATCCAGTGCGACCCAAACGACGCCGGCAAAGTCGCTACCCAACGTCTCGTCGCGCCGAACAACAAGTCTAATCACTTCGCGGTTCGAGCCGATACAGCATCCGGAATGTCTCAAGTTCCGCGTCGGCCCAGCGACGCGACGCCGCGATGCACCGCTGGGCATTGGGCTTGCCGGCCAGTGTTTGCAGATTGACCGCAGCTTTTACTCGGTCGTCTAAATGCTTGGTGTCCAGTCTTTTCTTGACTAGCGTTGGAAGCTCCGTCGTGAGTAAATGTAGCTCTGCGGCCGTTCCGGCACCGCCGCAAGCCAGCAGGTCTGCTATCGCGATTTCGTTGATGCTGACCTGATCCATGATGTCTGCCTCTTTAGGGTATGCGCCGTGAGCGACCGCGGCATCAACAAACGCAACGCATAACACAGCAACCAGCAGCATGGTGCGTTTGGTCATGGTTCCCCCCGTGAACATTATAATTTTCCGAAGTCACTGGGTACGGCACCACTGGCGCCCCCACTTGTCGTACCAGCAAACCACTTGAGGTTGCGTTGCTGCTGCTGCGGCCAGTCCCACGCCAAGCACGACGTTACCGATCGCGCTTGCCGTCTGGGCGGCGGCGGTTCTCTCGACATCGGCAGCGTGCGACGACTGTGAGAAAGTGTTGTATTCCGCGCTGCACTTGATCTGATAGTCGTTCGTACGGAGTCAACATCCAGTGCATCATTAGTCTCGCTCTTCGTTTTCCTGTGCGGCCCGCGACGGGCGCGAGCGCTTATCCTAATCTTTCGCTCGATTGGCTTCGGCATACAACTCGCCAAGAATCATGCGAGCAACGCTATCGGCTGCAAGACCACCGCGAGCGGGCTTTGACCCGCCCCCATTCATCCTGACTGTCATCCACTCGTCCTTGTCGAGGGTATATGAACCTGTTACCTCAACGCCACTGACCGTGATAGCGATGTCGATCCAATTCTTAGGCGTATTTTGTCGCTTCACTTTTGGCCTCTTTTCCTATACGGGATCGTTGGGCAGCCACATCAGCGCGCCGTCACCCTGATTGCCCGCAATTGTCGTCCACGTGCGGCCTGCCTCATCAGCTGCGATGCAGCCGGGTTGCCAG
This sequence comes from Paraburkholderia panacisoli, assembly GCF_008369935.1. GTDB lineage: Bacteria > Pseudomonadota > Gammaproteobacteria > Burkholderiales > Burkholderiaceae > Paraburkholderia > Paraburkholderia panacisoli. The sequence goes on from NZ_VTUZ01000055.1 coordinate 9,740, forward strand.
TGGTCTGGGTTTCGCAGCACGTTGACCCAGCTTTGCACGTCGCCGTTAAACAGCACGATCACACCGCCTCGACCGACGTATCCGCTTTCCTCCCTCGAGCGGCGAGCTACTTCGAGGGGTGTCATGGCTTTTCCGTGGTTAGCGATTCGTTAGCGTCCCCCACCAAATACGACGAGCAGGAGCAACCCCAAACCGATCAACCCTAGCATAGCGAGCGCCCTACGAATCTCTTGTCCATGCTTCGGTTCCGCCTCCTCAAGCGTGTGAGACTGAATCGGTTTCGTAACACTGGCCGTTGCCTCACGCTGCGCCCGACGTTTTTCGACCTGCGCTGCACTTCGCGCCTGCTCTTTAGCAAACTGTTTCGTCAACTTCTTTACAGCGCGTTCGCGCTCCCACTTGCTCACGCTGGCCGCCGCAGCAAATGGCGCACGTACTATCTGAACAACCGCGTAAAGCGCAAAGATCGGGGCTACGCTTGCTACGACGCCCGCTGATATCGGGGCTTTCGACAAAGCATCCACAGTAGTTGTCGGTCATACGGCCCGGACTGGGCGGTTGCACACGCATTGAGCCTGACGGTGTTTCATGGACTGCCGCACACCACGAGCAATACCGCTTACCGTCAAGAGCGACGAGCGAATCCGCTCCTTCAGGCCGAGGCCCGTCGAGTCGTCCGCATGAAGCGCATGCGTAGCGTATCTTTCACGGCGCGTTTATTTGCTTTAACAAACGCTTCCATCTCGATGGACAGAGGCGGAGCAACGTGAAACTCGTCTCCGTAGTGCTGCTGGAACGATCCCCACGCCTGTCGTAGATGACCCCGCCGGCGAAAGTACGGGTGCATCCATACCCAATCCATTGACCAGCCTGGGGCGTGATCAGTCCACTCCCGCCATCGAAAACAGCATGCCCCGAAAATGCGATGTGGCGTCGCCTCGTCCTCGACTATGTGGTCGTAGGCAGTCTCGTAAAACAAGTGAGCCTCATATCGGACAAACCCAATAGACGCTTCCGTTTCTGCGGCCTCAAACTGGACGAAATCAAATCCAAGCTCCCTCTTGAAATAGTAAGCCAACTGCTCGACAGCTTTCCGCAGTTCAAGTGGGGAGTGGCAGTCGATCTTGAGGGGAGACGCGGCTTTTAGGTATTCGTGGCGGCTGATCGGAGGAGCCAATGAGTAGAGGTCGGGCACTTGCTTTTCCGTGGGCTCAGCGGTTAATCAAAAACTGTTCGCGCGACTGCCCTTTGATCCAAAGCGGCTCGCGTCCCATGCCGCCCCATGTAGCACCGGACACCGGATCGCGATACTTCGCCGGTTTGGTCCCCAGCTTCGGCCCACGCTTGCCTTTGGGTTGAGCAAATACCTGCTCCGGCGTCAGCGAGTACTCGTTGATGATCTCGCGAACCTTTTCTATCGCAGCAGTCACTTCCTGCTCTTGTGCGGCGTCAATTTGGCTTTGCAGTGCCTCACGTTGCTTCAGAAGTTCACGGTAGCTTGCCACTCATTTCTCCAGTCTGTTCACTTGAATGTCTCACGCTCGTAGCGCGACGTTTGGAATACTGTCACACCAGCTTTTCCGCCTTACTTGATTAACCGCAAGCCAGCCGACTTGGCGGCTTTCGCGTCGAACGTTGCTGTGTATGCGCAATGTGCATCATGACAAGCGCGCTCGATTAGGCAGTCCGCGAAATCGGCCTTCGAGGAAGTGAACACGCGAAGAGCTTTCCAAACTGTTTCGGCAGCTTCGACGCTCAACTCTTTAGTTCGAAGAAGGCCCTCAACGACTTTTGCAATCTGGTCACGATCCGCCGCGTACAAGCTGGAGAGAACCCACACGACTTCGACTATTGCAACCTGCGTTACGTAGCCGGGTTCGTCGGCCGTCAGCGACTCGATCAGTGCGCTCGCCTTCGGCGATTGCCCTGCGTCATCCTGGGCGATGTAACGGACTAGCACGTTTGTATCGAGACCGATCATTAAGCACCGGCTCCGCGCGCAGCGATGGCAGCATTCATATCTTCAACTGACACAGGCTTGGCCGGCTTCCCTACAAGCCCCTTGAGCGATTCCACGGATTTCGTCGCGGGGACTATCTCATAACGACCGGTGGTCTCATTGAGGACGAATTCGATTCTGTCGCCGGTTCCCAACCCCAAATCGCTCCGAACGCCGACCGGGATCGTGACCTGGCCCTTCGACGTAATTGTCGCGGACGCCATTGCATTCTCCTTGATTTCGATATTCCTTACTTTAAGGTAAGGCAAAAGGGAAATCAAGGTCTGGATGTGATTTTTTAGTCTCCCTGTCCAGCTATATCGGCCGCTGAAGCATAAACTTCAGTGCATCCCGAGCCTTGCTCTGACAGACCGTCAATCCCAGTCGTCATCGAAAGCTGCCATGGCTTCACGCCGCTCGCGTGTGGACACTTCCAGATAAGGGGAGACATGATCCAGATGCGAATGGCCGAGCAGCAACTGCACGGTGTCGAGCGAGTGGCCCTGCGCAACCAGACGGCTCGCAAACGTCCTACGACCACTGTGGCTGCTATGACCGGCACCGAGGCCAGCGGCTCGGTACAGACCGGTGACATAGCTTTGAAGGCTGTCGGCCGCGAGGTATTCGACCGTCTCACCATCGAAGTTGATCCGCCGCTTAACGCTCAGCTCGAACGCGCTGCCTTTCTGCGTGAGGATCAACCGAGTGTAAGGCATGAGGCCGCGATACTCCCGACGATCCAGGGCGGCGCCAGCACCACGCTGGTAACGCCAGTCTATGTAGCGGTCGAATGCCGCGATTGTGCGCTCGTGTGCCAGATAGATACAGCGAGGGCGCCGCGGGCGAGCCTGCTGCGAAGTCCTTATGTTCGACATCGTCCCAACAGCCGAGCGTGGCCAACAGCTTGCGCATCCGGTCGCGGTGCTGTAGCTCCTCCTTCTGCAACTGGCCGCGATCGCGCATCAGATGGCGCGACGCTTCGTCTTGTGGCGACGGCACCCGGATCACGCGCATCCGGTCGCGCTCACCGCGCAGCCACGCGCGCAGATTGATTACCAGCTTGATCGCATCGAGCCGGTCGGTCTTTGCGCGCCGCTTGTGCCGCTCCACCGGGATGCTCGCCGGGTCGACGACGTAGCATTCGACGTGTTGCGCCTGCAGCGCGCGATAGATCCAGAACGCGTCCTGCCCGGCCTCGTAGCTGACGACGACGCGCACGTCCGCCGGCAGCACCCACTTGACTTTGTGCCGCTCGATCAGGTCCAACACGGCCTGCAGGCGGGCTGCGGCGTGCGGCTCCGCTACCGTATGCACGGCCGGCTGGTCCCGCCGCCCGTCGCGCAGCGCGACCTTCCACTTCGCCGCGGCAAGCTCAAGTGACACCGCCAGCACGAGTTGCTCGTTACTCGTCGTGTATGCCTGATCTCCGCACATGATGCTCTCCTTCGAGCCGTGGTCAACACGCTGATTCTAGGCGTCAGATCGTGGAGGCCTCGCATGCTTCATAGCATCTTATAGGTTGCTTCCGGCTGGAGCGGTTGCCGGGCGGGACTTACACCCGCTGGAAAGCGCCACCTTTTCACGGCGCACACCCATTGCGGTCAGTCGAGTCGATCCGACTCTTGCGGCGGCTTTCAACTCAAAACGGTCTTTCGCCGACGGTGCGCTACGGCGGACGATGGACCACCGCCTCACAACGGCCGGGGCAGTTTTGCCGTAAATACCGTCCCGCGCGCGTCGGATTCAACTTCAATCGTTCCTTGATGCGCGCGTGCAGTTCGATTGGCGTAGAGCAAGCCAACAGTCCAATCATTGTTCATCATTGTGAACAATGATTTATCACAAAAGCTATTTAATTCCGGAATCAGTAGAAATAAACTGGGTTCACCGGTTAGCGAATTCAGCGACCTCTCACTTTTATCAGGAGAATACTATGCCGCTCGTTAAGTTCGACATTCTTGAAGGTCGCAGTGAAGCCCAAATCACATCAATGCTGGACGCAGCACACCGCGCCGTTGTTGACTCGTTTCAGGTGCCGGAAGGCGACCGTTATCAAGTCGTCAGCGAACATCGTGCATCGCACCTGATCATTGAAGATACCGGCCTCGGCATTACGCGTACCGATAATATGGTCATGCTGACCGTGATCAGCCGGCCTCGAAGCACGGACGCGAAGCAGATGTTCTACAGGGAACTCACGCATCTGCTTCAGAAACACTGCGACATCGCGCCGAGTGACGTTGTAGTGTCGTTCGTCATCAATTCCGATGAAGACTGGAGCTTTGGCCACGGAGTCGCACAGTTCCTGACTGGCGAACTTTGAGTATTGGCGACAAGCGCACACCACTACTGTGTGCGCTATCACCAATGTATGATGGTTCCGGGAGTTCCTCTATGACTCGCTAAGTCTGAGCATTATTCACGGGCTTGATAACTTAGTCATCGATGGTGCGCAAGCGAGTTTCCGGCAGGAAGAAAAATCCTACTACAAGAGAAACAGCCGCGATCACAACCGGGTACCACACACCAGCATAGATATTGCCAGTCGCAGCAACCAGCGCGAACGCAGTCGTAGGCAAAAAGCCTCCAAACCAGCCGTTACCGATGTGGTAAGGCAGTGACATCGCCGTATAGCGGATACGCGTAGGAAATAGTTCGACCAGCGTCGCACCAATTGGACCGTAAACCATTGCAACAGTCAGAACCAGTCCAACGAGAAGCAACAGCACCATCGGATAATTGATGAGTTTTGGATCGGATGTTGTCGGATAACCGACGGATTTGATAACAGCTCCAAGCTTGCTTTCAAAATCCTTGATTTGCTTGGCGCCCACTATCTTCTCCATCCCGACAGCATCTACGCTGTCGATTCGCGTATCGCCAACACGAACGTAGGCGACGGTGCCTGCTGGAGCGGCCTGATTCGAATAGTTCACCCCCGACTTAGCAAGAAATGACTTCGCGATATCGCACGAGTTTGTAAAGCTCGATGTACCGACTGGATTGAACTGGAATGAGCAGGTGCTGGGATCCGCGACAACCGTCACGGGGGCGTTCTCCTGCGCGGCATACAACGCCGGATTTCCAAACATGGTCAGACCATGAAAGATCGGGAAGTACGTTAGGATCGCCAACAGAAACCCGGAGAGGATAACAGGCTTGCGGCCAACGCGATCTGACAGCGCACCAAAGAGCACAATCATCGGAGTGCCAATCAGTAGTGCGGCCGCAATCAGGAGGTTCGCCGTCACCGGATTAACCTTCAGCGTCTGCGTCAGGAAAAAGAGTGCGTAGAACTGTCCCGCGTACCAGATCACAGCCTGCCCCGCGACTACGCCAAACAGTGCGATCAGTACGAGGCGCAGGTTTTTCCACTCACCGAACGCCTCTTTGATCGGCGCCTTCGAAGTCGCATTCTCCTTTTTCATTTTGAGAAAGACCGGCGATTCGCTGAGTGTGAGTCGAATCCACACTGAAATCGAAACGAGTACTATTGAGAATACGAACGGGATGCGCCATGCCCAGTCGGCGAAGACTGACTCGCCTGCAATCAAACGGGTCCCGAGAATAACCAGCAACGAAAGGAAAAACCCAAGCGTTGCTGTGGTCTGAATCCACGCTGTGTATCCACCCCGCTTTGTAGCTGGTGCGTGTTCGGCCACATAGGTCGCTGCGCCGCCGTATTCCCCGCCGAGTGCGAGCCCCTGAACCAACCGGAGCACGATGAGCATTACCGGGGCCGTGATACCGATGCTCGCGTACGACGGCAAAACGCCGACCAGGAAAGTTGAAGCCCCCATCAGCAGAATAGTCACGAGGAACGTGTACTTTCGGCCTACGAGATCGCCCAGACGCCCAAACACAAGCGCGCCAAAGGGGCGCACTGCGAAGCCCGCGGCGAATGCTAGCAGCGCGAAAATGAACGCTGCCGTTTCGTTCACGCCAGAGAAGAACTGCTTCCCGACTACAGTTGCAAGAGAACCATACAGATAAAAGTCATACCACTCAAAGACAGTGCCAAGCGACGAAGCAAATATGATCTTGCGTTCGTCGGAAGTCATCCGACGTCGCTCTTGCAGAGGAAGGGCTGAGGTGTTCAAGGGCGTCTCCTACCAGATTTTTCCAGTCGTTTGCGTGCGTTATTGCGCCTTGCTCAAGCTCAGCAGGTAATCGCGATCTTCGGGAGGCAGCGACTCAAGCCACTCGGCTTCCTTGCCAGGTTGCGGCAAAACCTGCCCGTACTCCACCATGTTCGCTGGCGGCAACTCGGAAATATAGGTCCACAAAAACCGTTTCTCGATGTGCGTCACGGTGTGGATCGACTCGGTGATGTCTGCAAGCAAGCGCTTCTTCTGCTCCTCCGTGCGACCGGCACGGATGTGGCCGTGAACGAATACTTGCGGCTTGTTGATTTCGACTCCGCCCATAAAGTGTGAGCCGCCTGGAATTTCAGTAAAAACGACTTGGGCGAAAAAGCCCTGCGCACCCGTTGCTTGGCTGTGGGCGCGAGTAATTTCCTTGGCAACCTTCCTCTTGAGATCAGGCGTCAGGAGGTCTTGCGTTGCGGATACGATGTAAGTAGGCATTTTTCAAGTCTCCGATGAGAATGTGTAACCGGGGGTGATGCTTCCGAGACTGTTACCGCTTCGGAATCGATCACATCAAGATGTAGCTGCAACTATTTGTCTGGATAATCCCGTTTGGGATGGCTTGGTGCGTGGCATCAAGTAGTTGTAGATGCATCCTATACGGTGCAATGCACAAGTCAATACGCAAAAAACCGTTTCTAAGCGTGCTTTGATTAGGATATTCCCTGATGCTCCCTTACCTGAGTGCGACGCGTTGTAATGTCTCCAACGCATCAAGAAGTGCCTTGTTCGCGGGGCCGTTTAGGAAACCTTGAACGCCATCCTCGACGCGACGCTGGGCGACACTCCAATACGGTTCCGCACTGCGCAGCTTCTTGACTCCTGCTTTGCTCAACCGGGCTAATCGATATCGGGCATCCTGTTCCGGATCGACGCTGACACTGACCCAACCAGCGTTAATCAGGATCTTCAGGTTCCGGGAGATCGTGGTCTTGTCTAGCGCAGCCTCGGCCGCGACCTCGTTATAGGTCGCTGTTCCGAGACGCTCTAGCGCCCGCAAGAGCGAGAACTGTGTGATTTTCAAGCCAACCGGACGGAGTGCCTCGTCGTAGATGCCCGTCAACTGGTTGGCCGAACGTCGAAATTGGGTACAGTAACAGTCAGTGAACATGAAGTTGGACTCCTATTCGTATTGATGGTCTGGCGCATCGTGTCGCTCGGTCTAAAAAGAATGCATATACATCCATCTCGTGACTAAATTGACATCCGATCGACCAAAAGTCAAGTTACAGCCGCTGACTGCTGAGTCACCTTGTACCCGCCCGCTAGCTGATCGTGCCTTCTCCCCGCGTTGTCATCCCAATTGGCACTGGCGTCTCGATATTCAGCCGTTGCATAAATCTCGAATCCGAATGCCGTGAGGTTGCGGTCCGGGGGGCAGTCAAAGCGCATTGTCTGAACCCGCTTCAATACGCATAGGCGCCCGGTTGATGGCGTGTAAGTCTCCCGCTTTGTGATGAAATAGTCGGAATTTGAGTTACGAAAAAGGTCGTCGCCCAGTGGTTTGGACAGCGCATTTGTGCAATGTGACACGCCAGATTGCGAGGAGCTGCGCGACTCACACGGCGTATCTTCCACTCGGAAAGCACGCCGTGTGAGAACTACCACTTGACAAAAAGGGGCGATGTGGTCTTACTTCGCCGTCGGCATCGCAAATTCCGCACCTTTCTCGATGCTTTCCGACCAGCGCTGCATGATGGATTTCTGCTTCGTGTAGAAGCGCACGCCCTCTTCGCCGTATGCGTGCGTGTCGCCAAAGAGGCTTCGTTTCCAGCCACCGAAACCGTGCCATGCCATCGGCACCGGAATCGGTACATTGATACCCACCATGCCCACCTGAATTCGACGTCCAAACTCGCGGGCGATGTGACCATCGCTCGTGAAACAGGCCACACCATTTCCAAATTCGTGGGCGTTGATCAGCTCAACAGCCTCAGAGAAATCCTTGACGCGAACGCACGCCAGTACCGGCCCAAAAATCTCTTCCTTATAGATGCGCATATCGGGGGTTACGTTGTCGAACAGCGTGCCACCCGTGAAGAAACCGTCTTCGTGACCGGAGACCTCCAAACCGCGGCCATCGACGACGAGAGTAGCGCCTTCCTTAACGCCTTCCGCGATGTAGCCCTCGATACGCTCGAGAGCCTGTTGCGTGACGATGGGGCCCATCTCGGCATCCGGTTCCATGCCATTCTTGACGATCAGGCTGCGCGTGCGTTCTTCAAGGAGTGGCATCACCTTTTCTGCAGCATCACCAACAAGGAGCGCGACCGAGATTGCCATGCACCGCTCCCCGGCCGAGCCGTATGCGGCACCGATCAGGGCATCAACCGCCTTTTCGATGTCTGCATCGGGCATCACCACCATGTGGTTCTTGGCACCGCCGAGCGCCTGGACGCGCTTGCCGTGCTTCGCACCTGTCTCATAGATATAGTTCGCGATCGGTGTCGAGCCGACGAAGCTGACCGCTTTCACGTCAGGGTGTACGAGGAGAGCGTCGACGACAGCTTTATCGCCCTGCACCACATTGAAAACGCCGTCGGGCAGCCCGGCCTTCTTGAGCAGGTCCGCCATGAAGAGTGACGCCGACGGATCGCGCTCGCTAGGCTTGAGAATAAACGTGTTCCCTGCTGCGATAGCGACTGGAAACATCCAGCACGGGACCATACACGGGAAGTTGAACGGTGTGATGCCTGCTACAACGCCCAGTGCCTGGCGCGTAGTCCAGTTATCAATGCCCGTTGAGACCTGTTCCGTATAGTCCCCCTTTAGCAGTTGCGGAATCCCGCAAGCGAACTCGATGACATCGATGCCGCGCGACACTTCGCCTTGGGCATCAGAAAATACCTTGCCGTGTTCTGCCGTGATGATGGCTGCAAGTTCATCACGGTGCTTGTTCATCAACTCGAGGAACCGAAGCATGACGCGAGCGCGCTTGATCGGAGGCGTGTCGCTCCATGCCGGGAACGCTTCTTGTGCGCTGGCGACTGCTGCTTCCACGTCTGCAGCTTCGCCCAGAAGAAGTCTCCGTGCACGAGCGCCCGTGGCAGGGTTGAAAATCGATTGGGTTCGCGAGCCAGTGCCGGCGACGCTGGCGCCGTTAATGAACTGGCCAACGTCACTGGTGTCTGCGTATGCTTGCATTGCTGTGTCTCCAGGGTTTTGGTGTGAAGTCAGTGTAGGAGGCGTTCATATCCAGCGAAAGCAGGTACTATTGAAATCAATGTTTTGAGGGATGAACAATCACCGTATGGACGCACAAAGCATCGAGGATCTCTGGATCCATCTGCACTGGCTGACCATGCTCGCCGAGCAGGGAACATACACAGCGGCGGCCGGCCGGCTTGGTGTCAGCAAAGCGGCAATGAGCCAACGCATCGCCGAACTCGAGCGAGCGGCAGGAATATCACTAGTCCAGCGAACAACGCGTAGCGTCCGCCTTACAGAAGCGGGACAGCAACTCGTGGACAGTACGAGAAGCCAGTATGCACAGATCGCGTCCAGCTTCGCTAAGGTGAGGGAGCTTTCTGGCGTGCCGCGCGGACTTGTACGGGTAACAGCGCCAGTCGCGTTTGCACGTCAGCAGCTCGTACCCAAGCTGCCCGACTTCCTTGCAGCCAATCCCGAAGTTCGTGTTCAGGTTGAGGTGTCCGATAGAATCGCGTCGCTTGCGGCGGAAGGATTTGATCTCGCGATCCGCCACAGCTCCGAGGCGCCGGAAACGCATGTTGCCTGGAAAATGTGCTCGACATATTCCGTTATCGTGGCCTCGCGTGCGTACCTGCGCAAGCGCGGTACGCCGCAATCCCCGGAAGATCTTGCACACCACGACTGCCTGTTCTATCCGCGTACTACCGGGGAGCCAGCATGGTCATTTGAGCGCAAAGGGACGCGAAAGGGACCGGGTTATGGTGTGACGTTATCGGTTAACGGGCCATTCTCGGCCAATAACAGTGAGACGCTCCGAGACGCGGCACTTGAAGGGCTCGGGATAGCGCTGGTTCCCGATTTCACTGCACAGGCGGCGGTGCAGGCTGGCAAGCTCACCGTCGTGCTACCTGAGTGGCGAGTGACAGGGGCATTTGCTGAGCAACTCTACATCGTACGGCCGTACTCCTCGCACGTTCCTCGCGCTGTAGCGCTCTTCGTGAACCATCTTCGAGCGCGTTTTGCGGACGGATTCGTTCTATGATTTTGAACTTGAGTGTGGCGCTCCGATGAGCAATTGCCTTGTATCGGCATTACAGGCACAGGGTGAAAATAGTTCACATAAGTTAGTAAAACTGTTTTAAAAACAGAATTCCTAGATTCCGCAATGATCCACAAAACCGACCTGCCAACCAGTCTTGTCCGTCACCGGCGCTAACGCTTCGACGATGAATCGCTTCACTCACGAAATTGCGAGTTCACGCGACGACGTCCTCCGCAGTGACATCGCGCAAGTTGCTCGGAGTGCCGATCGATAACCTCGCGGATGATATGCACACGTCGATGCTTAGGAGACTTTATCGAACCGTCGGGTTTGGTCTGACTCGACCGCCTTACCGCCTCAAGCATCAGGACCATCGCGCACGTGCTGTCCTTGCCGCCGCTTAGTCCGGTCGCAAGAATATACCCGCGCTCGATATATGACTGCATCGACGCGATCGCGCGCTCCATCAGGATGAAGATGCCACGTTCCATTTTGTGCTCCAAGAAAAAACGGGAGCGCCCTTTCGGGACGACTCCCGAAAGGGTTTAAGAGAAAAAGCGACTACAACGTCAGACCGAAACTTGCAGCCTTCGCCTCTTCGAGCGACTGGTCGGCCGCCGCAAAAAGATCAGGTTGACGGGTTGCGCGATCCAGACGTGGCAACGCGTTCGAAAAGCGGCTTGGGCCGCTGCCGTCAAAGCTGTCGGCGCCTGCCGCGGCGCAGATGTGAATGCGCCGCGCAGAGTTGACCCGCCCAACATGGAGATGACAGTTCCGCCGGCGGGCAAGCAATCCCCACGCTTCAGCAGTCGCCTCTTTCCACGCTGTCGATCCGCCGATAAAAATTCCAACGACAGGTGACAGCAATCGGGCGACGTCGTCCAGTTGCATTCCGTCCTGCACCGCGATGAGCAGTTGGGACGGCATGCCGCGAAGGCGTTCCTTCCAGCGCAGTGAGTACTCGAGCGATGCTAGGCCGCCCTGAACGATGTCGGGCAGAACAATCCAGTCCGCGCGCTCGCCGAGCTTTTCGACGACCGCCAGAAACGCGGATTCATCGAACGGCTCGCCACGCTGATACGCAGTCCACGCGCCGTTATCAATCGCATAGCGCATACCCTCTGTGCGATGTTCGCCTTTGGCCGAGACCAGAAGACGCCAGTCCGCATCGGAAAGGGCCGCGAGATTGCGACGCGTGCCCGTACGGCTTGCGTAGCCCACCATCGGCGGGCGATGCATGATCAGACGTTCCTCGATATCGGGATCGTCATCGGCGCTGCCGTCAACGCAGTAGTAGTCGGCGTAGGCCATGACAGCCTGTGCCCATCCCTGCTTTTGACCGGCCGCATACGCCGAAAGCCAGCTCGGCTCGGTAAGCGCCGCACTCATCACGCTGCTCCCCGGCCGGGAGTCGGTCCGCCACCGATGACGAGAAATTCCTTCTCTCCCGTCGCCCGTTTCATGTTGCGCACCCACGGACGAACTTCATTCGGACACGTCTGCTGACCCTCGATGTACTTCATCGCTTCAGCTTCCGTCTCGAACTGTGCGGGATATGCGCCAAGAATTGCTGCTTCGAACATAGTAACTCCACAAGTGAATGCGGAGCGACCCCTGCGGGATCGCTTACCCGCGGGGTAAAAAGATGAACAGCTAACGCCTTAACTGGCGTGAAACGTCTTCATACAAAAGCCGCCGCACGTATCCCGCAGGGCCTCGACTCCCCGGCAAGGAAGTCGAGGACGACTAGCCGAAATACCAACAGTTGCATTGACAAAGCGCGACGTGCTTCATTTGCAAGACGTAGTGCGGCTCCATCGCGCCCCCGTCTTCCGCGTAGACGCGCGTGCAAATCGCATGAACGTCAGTCAGCAACTTGACGACGGCCTCGCCAACAACGCAGTCGGCTTCAATGCCCGCAATTTCTGGGCTTAGACCGCACCAGAATTCGGCGTTGATGGCTTCGCACACGGTGTTCGCTTTGCGCGGCGCGTCTTCTTTGTAATTGTCCAGGTACCCTTCGATGACGAACGCTAACGCTTCGTCGAACGTGACACCTTCGGCGTAGGCTTGAGCTTCCGAAATCAGGTTTGCGGCAGCTTCGCTTCGAGAAAGAACACACCTTCGTCGGGAATGCCTTCCAACGACCGCGCGTCAATGTGTAACCGGTCGCCGACCGCTTCGGAATCGATGATTACGCCCGCGTCTTGCATGCGCATTGCGGCCGCTTTGATTCGCTGTGCAGTGTTCATGTTCGACGCCTCAAGAACAGGACTTTGGGTGGGTCGCCGGAGATGCGACCATCCTACTGGCAGGGGATGTCGAGGGATGCTTTGAAAAGGCCGATAGCTCTTCGAACATCTGGCGATAGCTGATCAGACCTTCCTGATGTTTTTGCATGATCGCCGCACGACGTACTCCTACCGCCCAACGGTTAGTCGATCCGACGCGATCTAACGCTCCTGGATCGGTCACGCAATAGCCCATGCGAAGCATGTCTTCGACCGCCTCTTCGATGGAGTCGAAGCATAGATGGCCAACGAATCCGTCCTGATCGAACTGTTGAATGCGCCACGCCTTTACGCCAGACGAATCCGGAAGCACGAATGCCCAGGAGTCGCGGTCCTTGATGCGGCACTCAATCCCTGCCGGGTGACCGTCAAACGCTGCCATGAGACGGTGGTAGGCAATCTGCATGGGACGGGCGACGTCGCGCAAGTGACGCGCGAAATCTGCAGGCAGGCCTCTCGTGGATGCCCGGCGGACATGTTCCCAAGAGCGGGAGCGGTAGCGCGGTGTGTGAGGGATGTTCTTCATGAAGGCTCCAGTTGAACGAGAGCCCTCCCCGTGGGAGAAAGCTCCCATAGGGACAAAACGAAAAAGGTCCGTTGCCGGACCAGTCGATGCGCCTGTGGCGCGGTGAATTTCCTTAGAGTAAGCGAATCGCCTCGGCTTGCTTACGTTAAAGATACTCAAATCATGGTGTCTTTCTGCCATCGGTTTCGGTCGATGGGGTTGTTCGCATTCCAAAGCGGACAGAGCGACCGTGATACTGCAACCAGCATAAAAAAAAGCCCGCCGAATGCTCCAGACGGAGCGCGCGGCGGGCCGGTAACAGGTTGATCGATGACACGCCGGCTCAGCGCCCGTTGGAGCGCTTGCAAGGTCATCCACTCACGGAAGTTCCGGTGTACGTCACCGATTGCCGCCCTGCGCAGCCAGCGCAGCCGTCACCTCAGCCATCGCCCGCCATGCAGTCATGTACTCCTTGCCCGGCTCCGCACATCGGAGCTTGACAGCCCCGCCGTCCACCTCGATCGGGTCAGAAAAGAAAGCAATGGTGTGTCCGTTGTAACCGTCCGCCAGTTTAATCACGGGAGATTGCCGCGCTTTTTCGCAGTCGACCGTCCACCCATCTTGAGGGTATTCCTCACGCATCACATCCGCGACCTCTGCGACGAGATCGGGCCGCATTGCTGCGATGAATGTCGCAAGGTCATTCCTTGTTGCGCCGTCGATGTTGTCTGACCGCAACGAACTGATGACGCGAAATGTATCCACTTTGCGCAGTGCGCCGATCGACTCAGCAGAGATCTTGATGAACTGTTCAAGGTCTGTGAAACACGGTTTCTGATTGGCAGATTCGAGCGACAAGGTGCCGGGTTCAGCAGTATTAGTTTGTATGCTCATGCAATGCTCCGGAAAAGTACGGAGCACGCCCCTACGGGGCGTGTCCCGTAGGGTGTTGAAACGGCGAGAAAACACCCCTGTGGGGGCGTTCCCCACAGGGTTGAGAGAAAGAGACGTTCAGGCTGCTAGCGCCTCGACGTCGATGATTGCATCGGCTTCGCCGACAAGGTCAGGCGTCTGTGAGATGAAAAACTCTCGCTGATACCCGCCCTCGCGCAGCACTTCCCGCTTCATCCGCATGAACTGCAGCTTGCGCTGCGGATCAAGCGGACCGTCGGACTCGTCGCTGAAAAGGGTCTGATACGGCTGACCCGTGTTCTGGGCGAGGTACAACGCAATGCCTCGCGTCAGACACTCGTTGATCCAGACCTTCTGACCACCCGACATCACGGATACAGACTTCGTGCTGTTGGCGTCAGCGTCATGCACGAGGATTTCGAAGCCCTCACGCAGTTCGCCACTTGCCAGCGCGCGCTGCGTGCGGATCTCCACCGTGAACCGCATCCCGTAACACGCAAGCAACAGCCTGTTGACGGTATCGGTCAAAGCAGGTCCAGCATCGTCGATGGTCAGGGCGATGACGCCGTCGTTGCCCAGACCCTTGGCAAGCAGCTTCCACTGCGCGATCTCATCGGAAAGACGATCTGCGCGCAGTTGCGTAGCCGAAAAGCGGTCAAGGTCAGCGCCCAAACCATTCGCTTCTGCCTGCAGTACCGTCTGGGAGCGGATCGATGCTTCGATCTTCCCGTCCAGCGCTGCAACAGACTCGCGGTTCGCCACCAGTTTCCGGTCTGTCTCCACAATTGCTGCCGTCACGTCGACGGCCGCAAGCTGCTTTGATTCCTCGTGGAGTCTGGTCATCTCTGCGGTCATACGAGCCTTTTCAGACTCGAATCGGGCAGTACGCGCGGCGCTCTCTTCAGCAACCGTCCTGAGTTCCGCATTCGCGGCGTCCAGTCCGGCTACAGCAGCATCGAGAAGCGGCTTGCTCGCAGCGAGTTCAGTCGCGGCCTGCAAGGTCCGTCGCGAAGCGCTTACCGCTTCCGTGACAACCTTCAGTTCGCTTCGCTTTAACGCCAGTTCAGCAACAACCGGCGCGAGCTCATCGGCCTGGGCCTTCTTCTCACGATATTTCGCCCGAAGCTCCGACACCGACACCCGTTGCACGTCTGCCTGCGATCGCGCATGCAATGCCTGCGTGAGCAGCGGACAATTCGTGTGCATCGCGTGACCGACACAGGGAACCTGATCAACCACGGCAGCCTGCTTCGTGAGTGTGTCGAAATGGGCGGCTTTCGTCTGCCCTTCCGTCATCAAGCCCGACAACGCGGCTTGAAGCGTTGCGCGTGTCATCTGCTTCGCTTCGTCGCAAGCGTTGTCAGTGTCTCACCGGAGAAATCCGCGTCATTCTGCGTGGCGTTCAGGATGCCCGTATGGAACATCTGGGCTTCACTCGTGAACTGTTGCGATTTGATCAGCGTGTACACGTACGCCCCGCCTTTGATCACCGCTATCGCGAGAAGTGCGGCACCGGCCATGTACGCACCGGCCTCAATCAACGAGAGCTCGCCGGACTGCCTTTTACGACGGCCCATCCGGATCAGCCGCAGACGGAATGCCTTCGTGTTGTCTTGTCGCATAAAAATCTCCCAAAGTTCAGGCCGCGGAACGCGGCAAAAAATAACTACGGAACGAGCGCTTACTGATCGCCTACTGCCGGAATGCCGCCGCTCATGTTCACGGCGCCGGTGACGATGTACGACCCGACACCGATGAACAGAAACAGTGCGACCGCAAGACCAAGCAGCATGTAGTGCGTAAGGCGCGCGTTGCGCTTTACGGCTTCGACCACGCGTTCGAGCGAGTCACGCCCAAGCGACTTGATCGCCGCTTCGAACTGATCCCGTCCGGATGCATCAGTGATCGTGTCTACGATCATTTCCGAGAAGATGCCCGTATCAAGGGCGCGCATCGGCTGATCAGGGCGCTGCGTCAGCCGCTTGCTCATGGTGGTCAGGTGCCAACGCATCCACGGATCAGAGGATTTCGCCACCCGGTTGATCGCCGCGCGCAACGTCAGGTTGGAGTCGAACAACCCCGCCAACGACACGATCAGCAACGCAGCACGCATATCGCGCCGGTTGCGCCACATCAGCGGAAACTTGTCGAACCGGTTGCGCACCGGACCGACCCAGCGCTTCAGCGAATAGAAGTACGCTGCGATCGCCCCAATCACCACCGAAGCCGAAAGCCACCAGTACTCGTAGGCGAACGTGTCGATATGAAACAGCAAACGCCCGGCGTCAGGCCACTGTTCGAGTGGCTTTATCTCGGTGACCTGCGGATAGATCAGGCCACCGAACATCATGCAAAAACCGTACAGGTAGACCAGCAGGAACGTCGGGTAGGCCACCTGAAGCGCAGTCTGCGACGACAGCGTACGCTTCGCGAACGCCGCCATCTCGGCCAGCTCGAAACCCCGGACGACCGCATCCTTCTGCGTCGATTCGTCAGCGATGTCGAACAGCGTGTATTCGTCACCCGGAATAAACGGCTTGATCGCGGCGGAAAACGAGTCGCCCTTCACGAGGCGTTCGCGGACCCGAGCAAACACCTTCCATTCAATCCGGTCACGCGCCTTATTGCGCTTCTCATAGGTTTCGAGACGTTCACGCAGGGTTTCAACGTCACGAAGTCCCTTCTTCTCGATATCGAGGCGCGTTTCCTTGTAGAAGGTTTCGCGCACACTCTGGAAACGCCACCGCGCGATGCGCATCTGTGTCGCTTCGGGGAGCATGCCGACCAACGAACTGAACATGACGCATCGACCTCGTTAGAGTTTTCCGTCTGCACCCGGCATCACGCGGTATTGCGCGAACGACTGCATCGATCGGTTGATGAATTGTGGGTCGATTTCCCCGCGCGAAACCTTGAAAAGAGCGTGTTCATAGAGGGTCTTTCCCGTCATGTCCTCGTTATCGAACGTGCTCGTACGCTCGCTACGCCACACGGCGCGCGCACCGCTCCAGTCGCGCTTTGAAATCCGCTCGCGAAATTCCGGCGTCGGGCGGTAAAGCTCGGCCACAAGCGTCGGCCGCTTTGTGCCCCCCGCGACCTTACCGGTCGCCCCGGCCTGCGAGGTCGTCGTTGTGAATTCAACGAGGACGGTTTGATCCTCGAGAAGCGCGATGTTGCGCACGTTGACTTCGCGGATCAGTTTTGGATTGGCCGTGATTGCCTGAAACGGTGCGTCATCGCGCAGCCAGTTTTTAAACTGGTCCGTGGCAGCCCCAATCATCTGGGCCTTCACCGAGTTGATGTTGGCCGACATACGCGACGTCTGAAGGCTGTCCGTGAGAACTGGTTCGATCGTGAACCAGCGGACCGCCATGTCGTTCATGCTTGTGCGGATTGCCTGCGAGTCAGGCTTGTACGCGACGAGCTCGGTCACGACCGGGTGACCGCTCACATCGGCAGACACGCCGACAACTCTCGTAACCGACGGCGGTGGCTGCCGGGTCCACACTGCTCCGGCCGCGATGGCCGCGCATGCGAATGCCATGAGCACCCAACGGTTGTTCTCAACCTTCAGCTTTGTGCTGGTCTCGAAGATCACCTGAGCGGGATCTTCCTCGGCATACATGCCGGGGGCCGTGGATAGCGCGGCCCGACGCTTGTTCCTGAAAATACGCATGGCAACCCTTGATGAATGGCTACCATTGGAACAATTTCTAAGGCGCTATTTGAGGGGAAAGGCACAGAGTTTTAGGTGCCTTTTTTACTTTGGACGTTGTGCATGAGTGCGTGGATCACGACGTCATTACGCGTTATGGCCGCTTTCGCAGAATGAGAGCTCTTTTTGGTCTCTTTTCTCGGGGCGCACAACCACACGCTATGGTAGGCGATCTTCATATGTAGCCAATTGCGGCACGGTTGCACGATTGGCTACAGTAAGCCAAAGAACATTTTGCTTTATATTCAAGAGCCTACGAAGTTGCGCAGGCCAAGGTGGTTATTACAGTGTAAAAGTACAGCACGTCATAGGTTTATTTGTCGGTACGGCAAAACCATTGGACCCGGAACCTATTTTCAAGAAGATTCTTGCTTATCACCGGGCGGTTTCCTGGCGCACATGGCAAAGATTAGCGGGCTTGACTGAGTCGGCCGGTGGTATCAAATGAGTCGACGAACTTGTGGCACGGAACAGCCTGTATTCAGGCGTCTTTTCAGTGCTTTCGTTGAACAACTCTGTCGGATACTCCGTCCGTTACTCGCGAACCCGAACCATGCACACCGAACGCATTATCGCTGACCCTCTCCGTCTCGCGGCGCTTTATCACGCTGGGTACGGCGTCCAATGGAACTCGTACAGAGAAGCAGCGACAAAGCTGGCGACCCAACTCAACATGAACATCGGTTTTGCGCGAATTCGCGAAGCAGTCGCGGTTTCCGAACTCCCAGCAGAAATACTCGCGATTTTCAACGAAGCTGGGCTCGTCAATCGCACCGCGCGCAAACTCCTGAAAGCTGCGAAGACCGAGGGGGTGTCGACACTTGTTGCTCGCGCAAGGAAAGTAGATCCATCGGGGAAGTCACGGGCGGATCTGACGTCACTTGTTTGCGGTGAGGTTGCTTTCGAACGCTCGACGCAACATTACAAACCTCTATTGCTCGCTGAAACGTACGGTGATGGCCTGAAAGGGGGTAGGTGGCCGCCGTGCAGCAAAGCGATCTCGGAGGACTCAACGGGCGAAAGGCGGGAATCGGTTCTGAAAACTGCCAGCACTTCGAGCAGCGTTCCGAGGAAGAGAGTGTGACCAGCGAAGGAAAGTTGGTACATGATTGCTCCGGAGAAAAGCATCGGGCAATCGTTCCCTGTCGGGCCGAGTGCCCGCGTAGGGTTAAGCGCCGGAAGGCGCAGTGATAAGAAAAGGGTTAAGCGACGTCCAGCGCGTAGGCGATAAAGCGCGCGAGATCCCATGCGTGGCTGGACGAGAAGACCTTGGCGCGCAGCATCGGCATCACTGCGTAGCCCCGCCGGTGCGACTCCGCCGTCTCTGTGCGAAAGATCCAGTCAACATTGACAATCCAGCCTTCAGACCGGCCGATGTCCACGGACACGGCCAGCCGGTTCCATACGCTGTCGCCAGGCCAGAGTCTCGCCAGACGTGCTCCGCTTGTAGCCTCATCGGCATCGTCCAGCGTGTTCGCTGGCGCGAGCCATTCGGGTTCAAGCTCGGTGCCGTGCAACGCCTTGCAGAGGGCCTTGTAGACATCGCCGACAGTCTTGCCTTCAGTATCGAGTCGCTCGCGACCGGGGACCGCGCCCACGCCGGGAGCGGCTGGAACGGCGCTGGCGGAGGCCAGGTTCAGGGAAGCTTGTTGCATTTTTGAGTTTCCAAAAGAAAAACGCGCCCCGAAAGGCGCGTCAGATGGTCGTATAGACGAAAAAAAACCGCACCCCTCTAGGATGCGGCTCCATGTCAGGAACGCGGCACTAGGCCACGTCTTTAATCAGTTTTGCCCCATTCGCGTTCACGATCACGCTTGATACCGTTGTTGTTTGTCCAGAGAAAGAACGCTGCAATGGACACGCCCAACACGAGAGTGATGATACTTGCAGTCATTTCAATCTCCTTTCATAGCCAGAAATCCGACATACCACAATATTACTCCAACTACGATGAGGCTTACGGCCTCCGCTATTGTCGGTAAATCGGGAGTTGAGGCCGCGTGCACGAAACCGACGAATCCGGCGAGTGATGCGGCCGACAGCGTATGCAGATACCGGGCATTCTGCTGTCGCTGATCCTTCGATGGATAAGTAATGGAATTCATCAGACGACGGAAACCCGCTTGCGGCTCGGTCGGCAGGTCCACACCGTACGAGCCGTCGGCAAGCACCCGGACGGGCAAAACGAATCCGTCGAAATAGAGGCCGAAAGCCGGTGAACATTCCGACTCATCCATCGTCTTCAACAACGCCTGGAGGCGCGGGGGTAACGTCACCTTCCCCGTTTCCGGGTCGAGTGTCACCCGCTCCGTGCTCGTTGTGCCGCCGGTGTATTCAACCTTTACTTTCGCGAGTTTCATCGGCGATCTCCCGAACTAGTGTCAATGCCACCAGCCAGACGCAGTCCTTCGAGAAACGACGCGTAACCGTGCACAGATTCGATCTGTTCGATCGGCACATAGTTTTCGCCGCCGCCCGTCAGGTCCGCGCGACCGCGACGAGTGCGGAAGCTGAACGCCACACGCTGCTGGCACTGATGGTCCAGCACGTCGACGAACAGGGTCTCCGTGCGAAGCGAAACGCGGCCAGGGATGTTGCGCCGGGCCGGTTGCAGAACGATTTCATGCGAGCGCAGACGGAGATCGTGCGCAACGCGTCGTAGTAGGCGACTGCGTGGTACTCGTCGTGAACTCGACCACGCCGGTGGAGTCCTCGAGCAGCGCTACGTTGGTGACGCGCACCTCCCGCACCAGTTTGGGATTCAGCGTGACGGCCTGAAACGGCGCGTCACCCTTGATCCAGTCGCCGAACTGGTTGCGTGCATTGCCGACCATCATGGCTTTCACGCCATTGATGCTCTTCGCCATGCGCGAAGTCTGAATGTCGTCTGTCAGAACAGGTTCGATCGTCCACCAGCGCTCGACCGCTTCCTTTAGCGAAGTGCGGATTGCCTGATCGTCCGGCTTGTAGGCCGCAAGTTGCGTAACGACCGGGTGACCGTTGACGTCCGAGTTCACGCCATACGCCTTGACGACAGACGGCGGTGGATTACGCGTGTAGACCGCTCCGCCCGCGACCAATGCCAGGATGAAACAGAACGTT
This sequence comes from Paraburkholderia panacisoli, assembly GCF_008369935.1. Taxonomy (GTDB): domain Bacteria; phylum Pseudomonadota; class Gammaproteobacteria; order Burkholderiales; family Burkholderiaceae; genus Paraburkholderia; species Paraburkholderia panacisoli. The sequence continues at coordinate 30,604 of NZ_VTUZ01000055.1, forward strand.
TTCCAATGGTTGGCTTCGGCGCGCAGACGCGCGCCCATGTCGAAGATGATCTTCTCTGGGTCTTCCTGTGAGTAACCGCCAGGCGCGGTAGAGAGAGCAATCTGTTTTTTGTTGTGGAATAAGCGCATGACGGTCGATCCATTTTGGCCGACTCAATTCAATCAGGCCAAAGGGGCAGTCAGTCATGCAAAAGAGAGGCGATTTGCGCCCACTTTCAGACGCACCGTTCACATCCCCGTCAGTTGGAGCCGGCTAAGGCTCTTAACCCAGAAAGATTCAGCAAAATCGATAGCTTTCGAGGATTGACAATGGCGTTGTCTAAGTAGAATGAGGCGATATAACCCCGTATCACAGCATGGTCTTTTATAACATTTTGAATTTATTGGATCGTCCAGCGCGAGTGGCCTGATCCGGCTCAGGCTCCTTTTCGAATTGCTGCGGCGGTGGGTACAAACAACACCGGTTGGTCGATTTCTTTATTGTTGAATTGAAGGGAGGGAGCACCCGTTGGAAATGTCGGAACTTGAAATTCGGAATCGCCGCACCATGGCAAGTGCGAGATTCCAAAAGATGCGTGAATCACGTGCGACACTGGTTGAGCGCGGCCGCTTCTTTGAACAATTGCTGACGGACGGCGTTTGGCCGACTCAGAGGGCCTTGGCAGCCGGGATCGGAGAATCAGTGATCCAGGTGTCGAGATGCCTTAAGGCCAGTCGGGTGCCGCAGGCGATTGCCCGTGTTTTCGGAGAACGTCAAATTTCAATTCGGACAGCGACCGCTCTCGACGAAATAGCTCAGCAGATCGGCAAGCCGAAGTTGCTCGAAAACGCGAGACGCCTTGGCGTTCGAAATGACCTGACGATCCGCTCGATCTTGACAGCACTACATACTGGAAGCATCGGCAGTAGCGGTGAACAACGAAACGAGCAAGTGCGATTAGTCGCGAATCGGAATGAAAACTACCTGCGCCTGTACTCCCCCAATATAGCAAAGCTTAGAAAACAACTTCATATGCTCGAGATGCACATTGAACTCGCGATGCAGTTGCTCTCGCTGAGATGAAAGCGGCCGCTGGCAACTCCCATTTTTAACCCAGTGCGCGGCAAGAACCGTCCTTCAGGATAGCGCGGACGTCGCAGGCGTCCCTGTAATCGCTGATACGATAGATTCATGCAACGACTCCAGGCCTTCAAATACGAACTGATGCCAATGGGCGAACAGCAGCGCAAGATGCGCCAGTTCGCGCAGCAGAAGAATCCTGAAGAAGACGGGAAGTTTGTCAGCTTTGCGGGCATGTGCAAATGGGTCACGGTATGGCGCAACGATGCGGAGCGTACATGGATGCGCGATGCGTCCGTGCATACCCAGCAACAGGCGCTGAAGGACCTGGAGCGCGCGCTCGGAATCTTCTTCGGAAAGCCCGCCGGGTTTCTGGCGTTCAAATGGAAGAGCCTTGCTTCGGACAACTTCCGTTACCCGGACCCGAAGCAGATCGTTTGATCGAGGGAACGGCCGCGCTTTCCTGCCGAAGCTCGGAGGCTGCTCTACCGCAAAAGCCGCATCGTGCCCGGCGAGGTTCGCAGCGCGACCGTATCAGTGCGCGCGTAAGTGGTTCGTGTCGATCCTAACGGGGCGCGAGGTCGTGCCGAACCTGTCCATGTTGTGGGTACGTCTCGGCAGACAATCGCAATCGCAAAACGGTCGCTTGCATGCGTCCAGTGCCCGCACGAAGCCAACGCCGACCACCTCGGTGCAATCAACGTTCTAGCTGGAGAACATGCCGTGATGGCCTGTGGAGGGATGGCGCAGTCGGGCCGCTCGGTGAAGCAGGAACCCGCCGAAGGTGCGCGAGCACCCGTAGAAATTCCCGTCCTTTAGGGCGGGGAGGATGTCAACTATGCTCCGTCGGCTTTGGGTTTAACAGATTTGACCTTGGTGAAAACGTAGCCCGCAAATCCGTCTCTAAGGTCAGGAAATTTCTCGATCGTCGACTCCGCCAGGTCGATAGTCGGATTTATTCCAAGCCTGCGCAGGGTTAGCTTGGCCGCTGGGCTAGCTTTATAGGTTCGCCACCAATCATCTCGCTGTTTAGACCCGGCGGCTTCATAAGCTTCCCATCCGCGCCGGACTTCCTCGCCCCTTTGGTCTTGAGCACGCACGTCCTGGGCGGCGACCCGCAAGGCCACCCTATTCGCGGCCCGCTCTTTCACTTCGACTTCGCGTTGTTCTGTCAGGGCCAGGTTTTCCTGGATCTCAACCATCTGTCGCTCGGCGTCTGAGATGATCCACCCGTCCTTCAATGCCTTCATGAAGAAACCTGCCGGACTCTTCGACACCTTGCCCAATTTCAAGCTAAACCGCGTCCGCTCGATCGCCTGTTCCAATCGTTCATCGTTGTATGTGTCGCGCGATGCAGCAATCTGGTTGAGTTGAGCGCTGGACAGCCCGAACTCCTGCTTCAACGTTTGATAGATCGCTTGCGCCTGCTCGTGGGTATGAAGGATGCGCTCAGCCATCTCCTTGCGCTCGATGCGAAACTTCAGGCGGCCGATTTTCCGGGATCCCTGCTCGTTGCGCGTCTCATACGAGAGCCTCAGGTCAGAGACTTCGTTGATCTGGTCAATGGCAGGTACTAGCCAATCTCGTTTGAAATACTTGAACTCGTTTGCCTTGGCACCCATTGCACCTTGCCACAAACGCAATTCATCGAGAGTAAGCCAATCCGTTTCTCCTTCATCGGCGTAGGGAAGCAAGTGGTCGTACATGACACGTGCATAGCTGAGAGTGAAGAGAGACGTAATGCGCAGGCTAAGCCAATGCGACTTGCCCGGGCCACGTATGATGCCTACAAGATCGGGGGGTACTCGAAACTGGAAGCGGCCGCCTGAGTACGAGATACGTCCGATCAGTTGCACTGAGCCAAAGGGCTTATCGCCATCGGCGTCAGGCGCGGTAGTCGCTTGGATCAATGCCCGTTGGGCTTCGGTGATGACCTGCTCGAGATGCGTGTTGTTGCGACTCGAGTAACGCATGAGCCACTTGAAGTAGTCCAGCTCAACGTCATACAGATCACGTACCTGTTCGTCCTGAGCAACGATGAAATACGCCGCATCGATCAGACGTCGAGCGGCAACCCCCAGATCGATAATGCGGATGAGAACGTTCTTTCTCGCGAAGCCAATGTCGGACCGCGCTGTGTCGACCGGTAAGTCTTGGCCAGTGGCGTCGTCGAACAGAGCTAAGGCCAGTTGCCGCGATGTGGCTACCTGCCCTGCTGTCGTCATACGGCCCCCAAAGCTCGTGGTGAAAGATATCTGGAGCGGTACGGTACCGATGTGAAGGTGCCACGTCAACACAGATTACCTCACCTTGCCCAGTGACCTACACAGAACACCTCACCTTTGCAGAGCCGCTCTTCACAATTCGCCTCACCATCAGCGCCAAAACGCCTCACCTTGCGGATCAATTTGGTTCACCTTCCAGTGGTAAACGTCTCACCTTGACGCTCAATTAACAGCACCTTTGGCACAATTCGCCTCACCTTGCGGTCCTAACTATTTGTTTTTTATAGAGTTGCGTGCTTACGTTAGTTGTTCGTGGGTTTTGTTTTTTAATAAACACTAACCACCGGAGAGTGCACAGCGAACAAAACGATCAGGGTCCAGCTGACTGGCTGCCAGCCAACGGCGCGAGAACTTTGCCTCGACCGGCAGCGTCGTTAGTTCGTCCGGATGACGGTTTTTTGCCAAAAGATCGTCAGATGGAGACCGATTGAAGGTGAGGCAAATTGTGTGTCGCACAGAAATGGAGAGTAGATAGCGCCGCTTTGCACGCGCTAAGGTGAGGTGTTCTGTGTTGGAGATGGGACATGCAGAGGCTGGTGCACCCTCCTTTCTCTTTGGATTATTGGGTTACCAGCGGAACATTTTCTTTCATCCTGCACGATAAGCCGTTGAATATAAAGGATAAAAGGTAATTGTTTGGTTAAGGTAGCTTTCGTTCCCAGATTTCAATGGTAATTCTCCGCCGCGTTGAGTATTCTACGGTTCGATGCGTTATCCAACAAAAACCGTAAAAACAGGCGGTGAGCGTGAAGAAATCGTCTCACCGTCGATAGAACATAGGAACTGGAAAATGAATTTGAGCGAATTGCCCGGGATCGACCGGCGCGTAAAGCTCTCCAACTTGGGAGAGTTTGCCGAACGTCTGTCCGTCATGGCGAATGAGCTGCGCGACCAAATTCTGGCCCCGAGACCTCGTAAGAACCCTCCCGTGTTCACGATCGGGGAATTGGCGGAGCTTTGCGGCATCGACCGCCAGAAGATCAATTACCTGGCGACCAAGGAAGGTGGGGAACTTCCGCCGGGTATGGCTCATGGTACTGGAAGGGCGCGCATTTTCTCTCTGAAAGACGTACGGACGTGGGTACAGCAGGTATCCGACGTATATCAGACTCCACTCGTCACCGGCACTCGGGAGCATCGCGGGCGCGTGTTGATCACGGCGAACTTCAAGGGCGGCTCTTGTAAGACCACAACAACAATGTGCATCGCGCAGGGTTTGAGCTTGCGTGGTCGCAAAGTACTTGTCATTGACCTCGATCCGCAAGCATCTCTTTCGGAACTATGCGGTCTGTATGCCGAAAAAGATGTGACCTGGGAGGACACCGTCCTCCCGTTCATCTATGACCCGGAGATTGAGGGCGGCCTTGCGTCGAAGGTTCAAAGCACCTATTGGGATGGATTGGATGTCATCCCTGCACACAACTACCTGCACGACGCGGAGTTCCATCTTCCGACAGCCCAACAGACTAACCCTGGCTTCGAGTTCTGGTCGGTGCTTCGCAAGGGAATCGAACCACTTCGAGCCCAGTACGACTACATCATTCTGGATACTGCACCGTCCCTGTCCTACATGACCCTTAATGGTCTTATGGCAGCTGATTCGATGGTTATGCCGTTAGTCCCGGAAAGCTTGGACTTTATCTCCTCAGTATCTTTCTGGTCACTGTTCGCTGAGGTCGCGCACGGGTTTGTGGAGCATGAGGTCGACAAAACGTACGACTTCATCTCTGTCCTGCTGTCACGTGTGGACTATGGAACGACGTCTTCGGCGCCCGTTGTTCGCTCCTGGTCGCAGCGAGCATACGGCGATTGGTTGCATGCAACCGAGGTCCCGGCGAGTTCTGTTATGAGCAACGGCGCGTTGGCCTTCTCGACGGTCTTTGACCTTTCCCGTTCCGATGCTGTCGCGAAGACGCTAGCTCGGGTCAAGCAACCGCTCCTGGATTACTGCAAATGGATTGATGACCAATATGTCGCGCAATGGAGGGCTGGGCAATGAGCAACTTGCGTGAACGCATGATGAGCAAGACTGCTGAAGTTCGAGCCGCGAAGGACATCCAACTCGACCAGCAGCAAGAGAAGCCCACTAGCCCTAGAACCGCGCCGGGGATGGCCGGCGCATTGGCCCAGGCGCAACAGCGAATTGTCGCGCTCGAGAAAGCAGGTACGGCGTCGGACGTGAACGTTTCGGAGATTGTTCCAAACCCGTGGCAACCTCGGAAGGTGTTCAACGAAGCGAAGTTGACACAACTTGCGGAATCAATTCGCGAAGCAGGGTTGGTCCAGCCGATCATTGTTCGCCGCGCTGCGCGCGGCCACCAGATCGTTGCGGGCGAAAGGCGGTGGCGAGCTCACAAGATGATCGGTAAGGAGACGATCAAGGCTGTCATCATCGATCTTTCTGATGAAGAGATGGCGATGTTGGCCTTGGTGGAAAACATCGTGCGCGATGACTTGTCGGATTATGAGATCGCTCGTTCTATCCGCAGCACTGAGAAAGAATTTCCCAACAGAAAGCGTATGGCGGAGGCTTTGGGTTTCTCTCGTTCGGAACTCTATCGCTTCCTCGCGTTTGCTGACCTTCCGGACTTTGTGATCAAAGATCTGGATATACAGCCTAGGCTATTGGGCGCGACAGCAGCGGAGGGCTTAGTGTCAATCCTGCGCGACAAGAACCCGAAGGCGGTCGACGTTGCTAGAGAGATGTGGGCAAGGGTGGTAGCAGGGGACCTCGATCAATTGAAACTCGCTAGGTCGATCAAGCAGGCTATCCAGAGCGGCGTTGATGGGTCGCGCGGCCTCAGTGACCGTAGTATCGAAAAGATTTTTGCGGGAAAAAGTCAGGCAGGGTCGATAACGAAAGATGCGGTGGGCTTCACGGTGAAAATCAGAGCGGGAATGCTCACGGCAGAGAAGGAGGAGCAGATACGTAGGCTCATATCAGAGCTTTTTTCGGTAAGCGGTGGTAGCGCCGATTGAGGCGAACAGTAAAAGGTGCCCAAAGAGGCACCTTTTTTTATCGTCAGGATTTTGGGATCTGATCGTGTTCCAAGTTTGGACACTGTTCTCGTTACGGGCGACAAGTAGCAATAGGCAAGGCCATCACGTGGCGACGCAAGTTCGGCTGTGTCGGCAGGGCATTTACGCTGTTTGGGTAGGCTCACCTCCCTCCGCAAGGGGAAAACGCGCTCCACGGGTTTCCGGACGATTTGAGTCCGTGTCCCAAGTTGGGACACGCCGCGCTGACACCTTTGTTTGATCTGCCGCCACCAACAGTCGGCTCTCCCCGGTTCATGTCTCGGCTTCGAATAACCCGTTTGTCGTGACGACGGCCCACGCCAGTGACGCGATCGCCGCATCGTTCCAACTAGGGTCATTGGTCGTGGGTCGCATCCGGAACAGCTGCAGAAGCGCTCTTTTTCCGTCGGGAATGACAAACGCCATCGTGGTGTTCACGAAAGACGCATCGAATCTTGGATTTTCGATCCAGCCATCTCAATGCTCACCCCACGTCCACCGACCACGGGGCTTCGAATAACGCATCAATTGGTCCAGGACTGCACGCTCATCGGTAGCATTGAGAAGGTCGCTGCGGGAAAGCAGGCGTGGTTAATAACGAAAGGCGCTGTGGGATTCACGGTAAAAATCAGAGCAGGTATGCTCACGGCAGAGGAGGAGAAGCGGCGTCAGCGCTGAACGGGAAGGGGGCCCACGAGGCGCCGTTTTTTTTGGGCCGCGACACTATCGCGGAGCGTGTCCCAACTTGGGACACGCTTCGCGCGGGCGATGGGTCGCGGCCGGTTGCGCGATGACGCGAAAGGTGTAAGCCGATACAAGTTGAGCAGGAAATCTCTCGCAGATCGCAAGCTGTGGTCTCTCGCCCACGCGGGAGGAAACCGCGCCAAATGCTACCCCGCTCCCGATTTTCGCCGCTCTTTGACCCCTTGGCGTCGTGTCCCAAGTTGGGACACGACAAGCGGACGGCTTCTCTGATTTTCAATCACTTGGAGTGTGCACTCTTCCGACCTAGGCGGTTTTGAGCGAGCCTTGGGCCATGAAGGTAGCCATGGCAGAGACGCAAATCGGGACGATTTCGCACCGAACGATCGTCAACTAGGCGATTGGCACCCCGCGCAGCAGCAAAGGCCCCTGCATGAGCCCAGAATTGATTTCTGCTCTATTGCCGGCCGCCGCAGTCGATGCGGGGCGGCCGTAGCCGTTTCCTGGGGAGGTGGAGTTCGCTGTACGGGTGAAAAATCGAAGGCTCGAATCGTCCTTATTGATGGCCGCTAGGGGCGTTGGTCATTCCTAAGCACTGCCGCCGTTTCACCTTTAGTGCGAAGGGCCGCTATAAACGGCTTGCCTTCACGCACAGGACTACGGTCTCACGACGCTAGTGGACCGCTCGCGCTGTGCCCAGCAGAGTCTGGCAAGCACAACACCGTCAGTCCAGCGCGCCCGGCGTGGGTCGGGCGCATGATTGTAATCAAGCGGCGCCTGCGCGATCGGGGCCGCATGGAGGAGCCCCTCGCACCGTGCGCCATCCTGCATAGCCACCGCCAGATCGCCTGGGCGGCTTTCGGCCGCCACGCCGTGGCAGCGCTTGGAACACACAGTTGGGCGAACTCTGAGAGACGGATTTCTAAAGCTGGATCGATCTGCACCACAGATGACGCCCTTCGCCATCGACGGTGCTCGACGACCATTCGCGCTACTCCTTGAGGCTCGACGCCTGCCGCTGCATCTGGAGCGTTCGTTCCGGCGCTACGGGTTGCGGTTCTCCACCACCACGGAAAACGGTTCGTCGTGGGGCAACCCCAGAGAACCGAGGCAACTCAACGAACTGGCCATCTGCCCGCCCGGGTGTACGACAAACTTGCGCCGCATACGGGGTTGGTCCGTTGCATTTCGGGGCTGTAAAACTTGGAGCGCGGGTTTGGTCCCTGAGAGTAGATGGCCGGCACGAAGCTCGCGGGAGCAGTTAGCTTCGTAGACCTAAGCGATTACCGTTCTCCCGACTTGATTTACCGCTGTAACTTGAGAACGTTAGCCGCGGCATGGCTGCCCACCTCCGTGAAACATTGATGAACAATTTTCAGTTGCTCGAAACCCCCTTCCATCGGCGCTTCCTTTGCAATTCCCGGCAATTGTTTCACGACACATTCTTACTAGAAACAACAACGCAGCGATTGTGCGAGCCTAGAACGATAATTTCGGCGTGGCTCCGATTCACTCGTAGTGAATGTTACGTAATTTGTAACGTACGTTGAGCTGCCGCCGGCCAGCTTTCCGGTCTTTCTCGCGGTTAGCAGGCGCGATAGACGTCCGATCCTTTCGTCGCTCCGATAGCTAAGCTCACGGAGCGAGATAGCGGCAACCTACCTTGGAGTAGGCGATGCAGTGAGACGGCTTCGCACAGGGCGTGGTCCGCCGGGTTGAATCAAAACTTCTATAGCTGTGAACTCGCCGAATGCGCGCCGAGCGGCATGAATTGACCTCCCACAGTTTGTTTCACTCTCTTTTGTCCGCTATTAAAAGTGTCAACTGGTCTGCGCTTGCGCCCGTAATTGCTAGGCAGGGGGGTGAGACATTTATTTCGGTCGACGGTTGTCTCACGTAGTTTGCTACCGTGCCGGATTGTCCGGCGGGAGCGGCACGAGGTGATGAGGCAAATCAGCATGACGACACGCAAGGAGTTGGTCAGAATTTCGGAATGTCATCGCGCGTCGCGTTTCATGTCGCCGTCGAAAACCAGCGTGTCATGGATCTTGAGCCGGTGGTTCGAGCCAGGCATCGCCTCGCTCCGCGATAAACTCCTTGACGAGCATTCGTCCGACGATCTTGCCTCGCCGGAAGTGGGTGTCCTGACTCGCGCGGAGTTGATCGACCGTGCGCGCCCCCTCGCGCTATTAGTTTCACTGCGCGCGCCCGCAACCGGCGGGGAGGCTCAAAATACCAAAATTTGGTACTATGACTTCATCGCCCGCCGGAGCCCATCATGAGCAAGAATACGTCCGTTTCCCTAGGGACACACTTCGCCGATTTTGTCGAGGACCGCGTTCGCGCCGGGCGCTATAGCACCGCGAGCGACGTGGTGCGGGCTGGCCTTCGCTTGCTCGAAGAACAGGAAGCTAAGCTCGATGCGCTGCGCTCAGAATTGGAAAAGGGAGAGCGTTCGGGTGCGTCCAGGCCATTTGACTTTGACGCCTTCCTGGCTCGCAAACGGAAGTCGACCACGTGAAGGGTTTTGTCCTTTCGCCAGCCGCGGAACTCGATCTTGATGATATCTGGGACTACTCGGTCGAAAATTGGGGGGCCGGGCAGGCCGAACGCTATATCCGACTGATTCAGGACACCATCATCGGGTTGGTGCTAGGCACGCAACCGAGCCGGTCCGCTGCCCATGTTCGTGCCGGTTACCGAAGTGTGCTGGTCGGTGCGCACGTTGTGTTCTTCAAGGAGCACGATGAGCTCGTCGATGTCATTCGGATACTTCATCAGAGGATGGATCCTTCGCAACACCTGGCAGGCGGGAACTAGTTCCTCGAATGGCTCGGTCACGAGCATTGCCGCTCCCAGCATCGTGTTTGTGATCGTCGCGTAAGACGTGCGATAGGACGATGGTCTCTTTCGTTTCTCACTGCGAGCTCGTCGACGATGCGCTAAACGCCCAACTGCTGGGGCCGAGGGGGCGAGGGGGCGTGGGACAGGCGCCCCCGAACAATCTATTGGTCGCTGTCGAAATCGCCGACCCGAATGTTCACTAACGGGGTGTCAAAAGCACCCTCTTGCGTGGTCGTTGCCAGCGGAAGCACGAGCTGGACAACCGGGAACGACCCGTATGGGAATCGCTCGCACTCGAGGCCGTCCTTGCGTTTCGGGGCGGAGGTAAACGCTAGAATCGCCTTTTGCCAGATGCAGGGTGCGAATCTGGAACCAATATAAATCTGGGCAGTAGTGAGGAAAAGGTATGGAGAAAGGTAGGCTTATTACAATCGCTTTCACTGTCGCCGCGGCGTCCTTCGCCGGGTGCGCAAGCGTGGCCGAAAAAAACGCCGATCAGTGCGAGCAGATGATGCAAAGCAAAGCAGAGCCCGCGCTCGTCTCGGTGAGCAAAAGCCAGCCGTCGCCCGACGGCCGCTCGGTGTTGGTAACTGGCATGGTCGAAGATCAGCGCTCAAATACGGTCGTACCTGCAAAAGCGGAATGTCGGTTCAACGGCAAGTCGCTTGCAGCCTTTCATTGGCTAGCTCCCGCCACGTTGGCAGATTCAGGTGACACCCGTACGAACTCCGCGAATACGGAGCATTAAACAAACGGAAGGTGCGGGGATGACCTTGGCGTAAAAGAGAGCGTGCAAAAAACTCGGATGATCGATTTCATCAGGATTCCTCTGTCGTTGGCGTTGCTGCGCGCTCAACTCTCTTCGCTGCCAGCGAACGCCTGACGGCGTCTCGCTATCCGCATTCGTGAAAGTAGCGTTACGCGAAGGTGGGGCACGTTGACGCTTGCAGCGCGAGTTCGTCGTGCGGGACCTTGGCTCGCGTGGGCAGGCACGGCGCGATACCGAGTACTACGACGCTGACGACGTACACGCAGAGCTTGTGGGCGCGTGAAGGCCACGGGCAAGGCGCAGCGAATTCTCGGGTCCGGTACACGCGTGACCTCCGAGATGACTTTAAAGACTCTGAGCGCCATTGTTGGAACGTGTCTGTTTCGTGACTTCCCGTTCCTGCCGCAAGGTGGATGAGGCCAATCCGTTTCTGCGCGAGGTCGTCCTCTCGTTTGGAGGCTTCGGCCATGTCGCCCTTTGCGAAGTCGAAAGGGGGCGGATGTCGACGCCGATAGTCACCTGACGGAAAAGAATCGGTACGTTACGGTCCTGGTCGTTCGCCACGAGCGCCAGGACGACTACCACTGCGTTGCGTCATCCCCCTCAATTCTCGTAGAACGTATTGAATCAGTCTCTTCTGCGTCATTAAATGTGTCAACTCGCGTCGGCGTTGCAAACATGCAACTAACCGTCGTTCGCTGTCAACCCTCTCCCTCGCTTCGCCATAAACCGGGCCGCAAAAGGGGAGGGCAGTCTGCCACCCGGGGACGGCCCCGAAATGCGGCGATTACCCGTTCGACCCACCCGAGGCATCACTGCCGAGTCGTAGAAGCAACCGGTCCTGGAGACAGTGGCGGTCCTGCCGTCGCATCGCCTGCGTCGTTGAACGGACCGGGAGCAGCCCATAGCAGAAATGTGAACGACACCAGACGCAGCGGAATGGCGCTTCGATTACGCTGCTGTTGATCATGAACGGACTCTGCCGGCGGCACTGTGGACATCGGGTCCGAAGTTCTAGCCGATGGGCCGCACAGCGATCTTCCTCCGCAAGCTGATGCAGCACACTGTGGTAGCCGTGAGCGGCGCACTGCCGGCAATACCTGAAAGTCGCGTGGTACCGATCGCCCGGGCTCCTGTCGAGCAACGATGTGCGCAACACATTCACAGGTAGTCGCAGCAGCCGTCGAAGGTGATTGAGGTCGAGCGCGCTTCGCAGTGGGATCATCCCTTCAAGTGGATCAGCGTCGGGGCACATCAGGCGCATCAGCGCATCGCCTGGCAGTGCGTTGGCGCAGGCGAATTTCCAGAGGATCGAGACAAGGGACTCGCCGGGCATGAGCCAGTCGATCCTGAACCCGCGGCCCAACGGCCTGTCGGGCTGCGAATCGTCAAAGGTCAGAATCGGAAAGCGCGGTGCCTTGAGCGCTTCACAGCTAAGCTGCTGCGAGCACGCGTCCGATGGCATGGCGGGACTGGATATAGCCGCAGTGATTGACGGCGTGGGTCCACAGGATTGCTTCGGGGCAGTACCGGTGCATCCGTTCCTTGCATTTCTCCGCTCGTTGACCGGACGCGCATGGCCGATTGCCGTGCTCCGCAAACGGAGCGCGTTGCAGCAACCGCGATGAAGATGCTTCCAGGTTGGAAGATGCCAAACCGTCTACTGAGGTGAAAGCCGGACGCTTTCCGGCAAATTCGGCGATTTCTATGTTTTCAAGTCCAGCGAACTGTGCACTAGTCCAACGAATTCCGCTTTCCTACATACCGACTGGCCTGCTCGGGGACTACTCGAGTCTGCTGAGACCTCGATGTGATTCATCCGTGACGGCACGAGAGCAGGTGGTCTGTCACCGCCGAATCACAACAGGAGCGCCTGCTGTAAAAGTTCCAGAGCTTTCAATTCGTCCAGTCGGCCCGTGCGTGCTTTACCTGCCAGCGTCTTGATCAATGCTTCCGCTATCGGTTCGATGCCAAGAAGATTGTCGAGGCTGGTTACAGAAGCTAGGGGGAGCGGTACCGGGCTTGGCTGTGGCCTTGCGGAAGCAGGCAACAACTCAACGGTTGCCGCGATGGCCGCGGGGGTCTCGCCAACACTTTCGTCGAGTGAGCGGCCGACAAGGTTGTCGTGGGAATCGCCGACATGAACTTCCGGGCTGAGAACGATCGACTCCTTTTCTTCTGCGACATCCGCTGAAACCGGTGAGGGGCTTTCCACACCGTTTGGAACGCCTGCACGCGCGCGTCGGGCGCGCCCCTTCGCATTGGCGAGCTTCCCTGAAACTTTGTCATTCGCCGCGACAGACGGCGTCTCGTGCTGTTGACCCGACACGCGAGCCCGCGAAGCCGGCGTCAGCAGAAGCGCCACGGACTCCGGAATCTCGGCTTCGGTACGCGGCACGTCCAGCCAGCCCATCGGCAACCCAAGTCGCTCGGTGAACCGGTTTGCTTCTACACTGTCCATGCGCTTCTTGCCATATAGCCGATGGGCCGTGTTTGACCCGGTCATCTCCATGACCACTCCGAGTCTTGCTTTCGATCCGTTGCGACTCGTGAGGACGTGGAGGTTGGCACGCCGGATGTTTTCCACCTCGGCATTCTCGCTTAGTGCCAGCGCTTGCTGCTGGGGCGCTTGACGGGACGTCCTGGCTTTCGACGGTGAAGCTTCTAGCGGTGCATGAGGTTTTACCTGCCCAGCCGTTTCGCTCCGGCGATTCTTCTGGGTTTCCGGCGATCCGCCAGCTACTTTCTTTGGCATTTGCACTTCCTCCGACAGACTGTCTTCAATAATTGGTTTCTGATCGACGGGCAGGGTAGAGGTCGGCTTGAGTGCTTCAGACGCTACTTCTGGTACGTCGTCCGTTTGAAGGAAGTCGAGCGGTGACTTCAGGCGAGCAATGGTCTCGGCCGCGAGCGCGGGATGGGGCTGGTCAAAAAAGCCATGCGGCAGCCCGAGCGTGGTTTCCATGTGAAATGCGGTCTCGGGCGTAAACCTCTCGCCCTTCATCAGTTCGGCCACTCGTGTCATGTTCGATTCGAGTGCTATCGCGATGTTCTCCGCGCCGACCGCATCGACCAGAAACTGAAACGATCGGGTTTTGAAAATGGAGGCTGTCTGGGCGGAGTCTCGAGGAGGCGCCTTCACATACTTCTGTCCCTGCCGGTTGGGCGGGGATTTCTTTACGTGGCGAGGTGGGTGTTGGCCGACGCTGTCCCGAGATCCCGCATATCGTCCGCGGGCTTGACTCATAAAGTGGGGGCTCCATGCGATCGTTGATACTCTGAGTGCTGCAATTATAAATGAGGCGATGCTGACCCGGACGCGTCAGTTGCGTTATCCGTTGAAAATACTCACTACGTTTTTAAGGTGGAACCTTTGCGCTGCTTCGGTGTGATATATCCGGTGCCACAAGTCAATCAATCAGGAATACGAACAAAGTTATCTGGTGAAACGCTCGCTGCCACGGGCAGGAAAGATGGATGCGTATAACCCCCGGACCGGGCCCGAACCTGATTCATCGCTCGAACCCAACGGACCGGACCGCAATGTCCTGGTCGGGGCTTGACATCGTGCGGCACTGGTCGAAATTTCGGAACGTCATCGCGCGTCGCGTTTCATGCCGTCGTCGAAAACCAGCGTGTCATGGATCTCGAGCCGGTGGTTCGAGCCAGGCATCGCCTCGCTCCGCGATAAACTCCTTGACGAGCATTCGCCCGACGATCTGCGAGAAGCCAGTCGCCGTACGTTCTCTGCGGCTGGCTCCAGCGCCGGAAAGGGCGTCCTCATGCTGTCACATTTCGACGCTAAGCTTTACCCCCTCGGTAGTCATCCCACCGGTGGTGGTTAGTCACCGAACCGCTCTAAGCAGCCTGCACATTTCTGTGCAAAGCTGACTTTTTCTGCTTCACAGAGGCCGGTTTCACGGTTGCCGAAGCATCCGCCAGAGCCTTCCTCTCCACAGAGTGCTGCGCCAGAGCTTGACGCCGAATGTTGATGGCCGCGTTCAGGTCGCGGTCCATCTTGAGCCCGCAGCCGCATTCGATGACGCGCTCGCTCAAGGTGATAGCGTGGATCGCGCCGCACCCCGAGCACGTCTTGCTGCTCGGATAGAAGCGGTCGATCACGATCACCTGCGCGCCGGTCATCGCGGCCTTGTATTCGAGTTGGCGACGGAACTCAAAGAACCCTGCATCGGCGATGGCGCGCGCGAGCCTGCCGTTCTTCAGCATGCCCGAGACGTTCAGGTCCTCGATACCGATGGTCGAGTACTTCGTTGCGAGTGTCGTAGTCAGTTTGTGCAAAGCATCCTTGCGGACGTTCGCGATACGCAGGTGCAGCCGGGCGAGCTTGGCTTTCGCTTTGGCCCGGTTTGCACTTCCCTTCTGTTTGCACGACAGCGAGCGCGACAGGCGCACGATGCGCTTGTGCTCTGCGCGGTGCGGCTTGAGCGCGGGCGCGCCGCTGCCGTCGCTGAATGTTGCCAGCGTCCTGATGCCAAGGTCTACGCCGACCGCGCCGCGATCCTCTGCGGCCTTCAGGCGTTCCTCAGTCTCCACGGCCAGCGCCACATACCATCCATCGGCCGTGCGGCTCACAGTCGCGCCCAGCACGCGGCCAGCAAAGCGCAATTCCTCGCGCATGCGAACGACGCCGCAACGCGGGAGTTTCACGGTCTTGCCGAGCACCTGCACGGCGTGACTGGACGCGTTCACGGGCCCATTGTCGGCGCGGAACGAGTTTGCGCTTGAAGCGCGGGTATCCGGGCTTCTGGCCGAGCTTCACGCGGCGGAAAAAGTGGTCGAATGCGAGCCCGACATTCATGATTGCGACCTGCGGCGCGCACTTCGTTACCTCTGCCATCCACGGGAATTCGACGGCCTTGATCGCGTTCAGTTGCTTACGCAGCGCGGCCTCGTTCGGCTTTGCCCCCGCCTCGTATTGCCGCTTCCATTCCGCCAGCGCCCAGTTATAGGCGAACCGGGCCACGCCGCACGCGCGAGCGAAATACTTCGCTTGCTCTGCGGTCGGATCAAGGCGGATTTTATGGACGCGCACACTCACCTGGCGGCGTCCTTGAGCGCGTCGAGAAGCTGCCTGTTCTTTTTGCTGCGCGAGCCGTACAAGCGCGCCGAGAACACCGTAATGATTTCGAGCACGTCCTTCGCGAGCTCTTCCTCGAACGACGGCTGATCGCCCTTGTGAATGATGACGATCTCGATGTTCTGCGCCGCGCACATGGCGAACACCAACTCGGAGCCGAAGCGCAGAAGGCGATCCTTGTGCGTAATGACGAGCCGCTTCATCTGCTTGCGCAGAATCATTTCGAGCAGTCTGTTCAAACCTTTCTTGTGGTAGTTCATGCCACTGCCAAGGTCTTTGATGACCTCGCAGCGCCAGCCTTTAGCGGCGCAGTAGCTTTCCAGCATCGCATGCTGACGCTCAAGGTCCGCCTTCTGGTCGTGCGACGAGACACGGGCATAGCAGACCGTCGGTACGTCCTCATTGCCGATACCGAGCAGATCCGAGACGGCGTAATAGCGCGTGCCGCCGGCTGTCTTGCGTGCGGGCAGCAGTTCGCCGGTCTCCTCCCACTTACGCAGGGTGGAGATTGCGACGCCGAGCATCGTTGCTGCTTCACCAATCTTCACAAGTCTCTTTTCCATAAGAAAAGATTAGAGCAGATTGCTGGAGATAAGTGAACTCAGTTGCCATCCCCCGTCACCGCAAACGCTGACGAGCAGCATTTCTTTCTCTCCGTCAGGACCATCCCGTGCTAAGCGCCCACGAATTTGCAACATTGATGCTGGTCAAGGACTCCGCGGATCAGATTGCCGATCGGGAAGAGCTGGGTACGTTGCTGGAGCGTCAGCTTGTCGCACTCGAGCGACTTGCTGGTGGCGCAGTGCGTGCCCGCGTCACGGCGCACGGCGAGTCTCTTCTTCGCAGCCTTGCTTTTCTCCATTGACGGAAGAAATCCGTCGGGTGCCTCTGAAACCTTCTACCCGCCCGACTGTCAGGCGGTAGGGCTTCAACGCAGCGCTTCCAGACGGCGTTGGCAGCGTTTGTCATCTCCACCGCGTCGATAGCTCTGCATGGCCTTGGTGCGGTCCGGGACAACGTTCCTGTCTTCTGCACCCCACACGCCCTCCCAGAAAAGTCCGAGATTGTGTGCAGATGTTTTGTGCCCCAATTCAATCGCCTGCTCGTAGAGCGAGCGCGCACGGCTCACATCCGCATCCATGCCTCGCCCCAGTCGGGCGCTGTCGCCCAGTGCGGCGGCGGCCATGCCGCGCAGACGACCGTCCGCGGTCTCATCCTTCATCACATCTTCAAGAATCACGTTACCTCTTTCAAAGTCCGCGTCGCCTCCTGTTGGTGTGACGAGGGATATGGCCATGGCCATTCGCCAGGCTGGATGGCGGTTCGCGCCAATGCGCTCGAGTAACCAGCGGCCTAGATACGGTGCGCGGCTTAACCTGCTGGTGAGAAGTGCATTGGCGATCGCGGCGAGTGACTCCGGTGAAAGGAATCCAATCTTGTTTGCCGCGACAACGTGGCGGGAGAACTTTTCGACATCCAGTGTGGGGTCGGCGTGGCGTAACTGATGCCATTCACGCTCGATTGTCCCCACCCAGCTTTCCATTTGCATGGTGAGCGATCCCTTGGTGAAGAGTGCACCTCATTCTAGCTCACCTTTCGCTGATTGCAACCGGGCTTGAGGTGCGGCTTCGTAACAAATGTGTCCGCGCCCATGGTGCACGGAATGCGCCGAATCTGTAGAAAGCCTGTGATGCTCTGTTGTGAAAATGTACGTTGGCTAGAGGGTTCACGGCCGGGTCCAACTGCCTTGACGATTCGTTACGGGAGGCCGGGACCGCTGCGACAGTGCCGCTCGCGTGACGGTGTCATGATGCTGGAGGTCGTTTGCGACCTCCGCCCGCCGTCCTTCGACGAGGCGGAAGGAGAAGCGGAATGATGTGACTGGCCTCGGCATCCGGACGTTTCGTCGGTGCATTGAAGGTGCGTTGAAACAGGCCGCGAGGCCTGCGGGAAAAGGCTGTCCGTCCCATGACACAGGGTGAAATAACTTCTGTGTAGCCGCTCGCGCGCACCCTGTCTAAAGTGCGCCTATCGGATGCGACGCAATGACCGAACGCCACCGCAGACGATACTCCCGCCACAAACCGTTATGGCATCGTCATGGAATCCTTCACAGAACTTCTCCTTTTCGTCACGGGCGTCGTCGTCGTCATCTCACTGATCGAAGCAGTCGTGCTCAGCCGCAACAAGAATGCCGCCACATCATTTGCATGGTATGAGGTGTGGATTTCCCTGTTCGACCTAGCTGTGCGCCGATTGATGGCCCTGCTGCCGGTCTCGCTTGCGACACCTCTTTTCAGCTTCGTCTACGACCATCGCATCTTTACGGTCGAGATCAATAGCGCGCTGATGGTGTTCGCGCTCTTCATCGGGCTGGAGTTCTGCTACTACTGGTATCACCGTGCGTCGCATCGGGTACGCTTCTTCTGGGCCACGCATGCCGTGCACCATTCGCCGAACCAGCTGACGCTTTCAACCGCGTACCGTCTCGGTGTGACCGGCAAGCTGACGGGCACGACGCTCTTCTTCGCGCCGCTTGTCTGGCTTGGGATCAAGCCAGAGGTCGTGATGCTGACGCTCTTCCTTAATCTGATGTATCAGTCCTGGTTGCACACCACGTACATTCCCAAACTCGGCTGGTTCGAATATGTGTTCAATACGCCGTCTGCGCACCGGGTGCACCATGCGTCGAACGTCGATTACCTGGACGCGAATTACGGTGGCGTGCTGATCATCTTCGACCGGCTGTTCGGCACCTACGTCGAAGAACGCGCCGACGAACCCTGCCGCTACGGTCTCGTGACGCCGACCACGTCGCGCAACCCCTTCGTCGTCGAGTTCGAACACTGGGCCACGTTGATCCGCGATGTCGTCAAGGCGAAGAGCCCGTGGATCGCAATCAACCACGTGATCCAGCCGCCGGGCTGGCTGCCGAACGGCGGAGGCGAAATGACGGAAGAGCTGCGCCGCAAGAGCAAAGAACCTAACGCGTGCAAAGTCGCCAGTGGCTAATGCCACGGTGGAAAGCGGAAGGCGCATGTTGCAGACATGCGCCTTGCTGCGTTTTCAGGTTTCAATCCCGCATTCGGGATAATGCGACCTGTGGATCGATGGTCTGATGGTCGCGGGCTTTGCCGTGCATCTGGCGAGAACCTCTGACATCAAACGGCACCAAGGCCGAAATTTCGTCGGTGACGAACGCGATGCCGTGTTTCTCGTGCATATCATCCGGGTTCTAACTGGCAAATTGGTTGCGGTGAGTTCAGATGAAGCCCCAAACTGCGATACAGCAGGCGTCGCTGTTCGGACTCTTCGCGTTGCTCGACATTACGCCAGGAATGTCGTGTTAAGCAACCAAAACTGAATGTCAAATCAAATGTGCTCTTTTGGTCGGTTTTTGAACAGCTATTTTCACATTTGAGCAAGCCGGCGAAGCCGGCGCGTCAGACCTTCGAGTGTGTGCATCTCTGGAACCGCCCATCGGGCGGCTGTCCACGCCCTTGTGGTGTGGGCAGCAGAGTTGTACATACGGGGAAGCCGTCATGCTGAGGAATCGCGTGGCCCCAAATGCTGTATCCCTTGTACGTGTCCGGTTCCATTTTCGGTCTGTGCCTGGAACGAATCCGCGTATCAATTTGAGAGTGAACTGTTACATCGCCTCCAGATTTTGGCAACAACGGGAGATGCGTATTGAACCGTCATTGCAGAAGTAAATAGCTGCTCGGGCCGCGCATCGCCTTCATCGTTGAGTTCATGCTCTACGACCGCGCGAGCGATTTCACGCGCCTCGGCGACAACTTCAATCCGCTCAAGCCAGCTTGCCGTCAGTCCGTTCCGTTGCAGCCAGATAGCTATTGCGCGACGAAATTCGCCGTAGAAGGCATCACCGAGTGCTTGGCCATCGAGGTCGCCCCATTGGGAATTCATGTGACGGTAGCGGAACCAGGGTACTTCAGCACTGAGTAACACAGCGGCAATTCCGTCAAATACGCAAAAGTAATCGACGCATATGGTGCAACGGCGGGGGCTACGCGTGAAGCAACGGTCGCTGTCAATGGAAAAGAGGCCAACGACCCGAAGAAGCCGGCGCAGGCACCTATCACGCTCGCCAACGCCGATACGCCGCCGTTGCACTTGCAATGCTTTGAAGACCGGATTGCAGTAACTTGTCCGGTTCCCCAACGTACGGCAGAGATACACTATCAGATGACACAAGACGGAGTTCGAGATGCAGGGAAGACTCAGGCAGTAGTTGATGCAAGGTGGGCGCCGAAGGGGGAACAGCGCATGACGTCCTTCCATCAAGGAGTCAACGAGGAGCAAGACATGGAACTTAAATGTGTTGTGGCGGTTGTTCGGCCGGACGTTCTGCAAACTCTGGAAAAGAGGCTCGGC
Organism: Paraburkholderia panacisoli; assembly: GCF_008369935.1. Classification (GTDB taxonomy): domain Bacteria; phylum Pseudomonadota; class Gammaproteobacteria; order Burkholderiales; family Burkholderiaceae; genus Paraburkholderia; species Paraburkholderia panacisoli. Next base: position 50,774 of record NZ_VTUZ01000055.1, read on the forward strand.
GCTATTGATATCCACGGCATAACCGTTAGCAAGGTAAAAGGGTTCGGCGTGCATCCGAAGCAGTTTGCCGATGATTGGACGACCGAGCACATCAAAATCGAAATTTTCGCCCAGGCATCGGACGTTGAAACCCTTGTAAGAGCAATCATGGATATCGCGCACGTCGGGCCGGCCGGAGACGGCATAGTCGCGATTATTCCCGTCGAAAGGTTTTTCCGCGTCCGCACGCAGTCTGAGGCAATACCTTGACCTGCCTGACGGCTTCACGCCGATGGTCCTGAGTGCGGTCGCCCTGGCTCTGGCACGGGAGGCCGAAAAAGACAACGTTGCAGACTGGGTCCGTGCGTTGCTCGATGAAATGAGCCGGTCTTGTCGCCGGCCATTCCATCGGAGCTTTAAATGGCACACGAACAGCATCAACCTCGCATCTCGGCCTTCGACGCGTGAGCGACGGCTTGCAACCACTGCTCTACGGCAACAGCCCGTACTGTTTTGTGCAAGAAGAAGCTCAGGCTTTTGTCTTGAGGGTGCTGTCGCCAGGGCCGAGTTCGGGCCCTCGGGAATCTGGAATCTGCGGTAGACGCCGCGAGCAGAAGTGCGTCAGGACGTCGACCCTGGCTGGGGCCAAGGCCAACCCTTCTTCTCGTCGGGCGCATCCCACTCAGCGGGCGGCACGGCCTCGACCGATGCTTCGACCGGACTCGCTTCTTCAGCGGCAACGTGCACCGCTTCGTCCGAGACGCTTCTTTTCATCTCGGGAAGCCCGGTCCCAAACCATCCCACTTTCTTCTGCATATGGGCGACATACGTCTTCCAGGCGTCAGGGTTGCCATCAAAGAGGTCGTGCTGGCAGCTATCTCCACTCGCTGCGTCCCTAGCTGGAAATGTACCGTCTCGGCGCAACGCCTCTTTCCGTCGCATCTCATCCCGGCGCGTCTTCGTCGACCAATGCGTCTTGGTCCTCTGACTGCAAGACCGGAGCAGCGCTGTCGGGCACTGGCGAGCCAGACGAGTTCGGGGTGTCTCCTGGTCGCTCATCTTTATCATCATCGCGGCCCGTGTCGCGTGTCTGTCTCTTTCGATGATTCGTCATGATTTCCTCCGTGAGGGAGGCAGCGACCCAAACGGACTGGGTGCTGCGTGTGCGGCTGTCCGACAGGCGGCGGCCGCGTCGTATGCCGCTTGTCGGGGACAGAACTCTTAAATGTCAGTCATGTACTCCTGAAAGGTTGATGCCTTTGGACGCGCAACACGCATGCCACGACGACCGTTGTTTGCAAATCGCATGCAGTGCCTGATGCCAGTGCATGCGACGGCTGCTGGCTCGTGCCGACGCAGTCGAAGTCCAAGGTTCAGCAAGGCTTAACTCGGTCGGTAAATTTATATGCCACCTGCCCCCTGTCAGTGAACAATCTCTCTCCATAAGTTGGCGTGCAACAGTTATCGCCCTGGATTCTCGCCAGCTCACTTGCATTCTGTAGACGGTATGTTGACCGCCTTGAAGATGGACAGCAGCGTCCAGGGAACCTCCTGCAGTGCGGCGCAGCGGCATTCGCATGCCAGTGCGCGGACCTTCGCTCTTGCTCGCAATAGTTCCTGGGACGGCCAACCGCGAACGGTAAAATTGAGGAACCTTTGCGAGGGTCATCAGCGGCACGGGAATTGCGCGAATCAACGCAGCGGCGGTTGCACCGACCCGGGTCGCAACTGGGCGCTTTGCTCACGAGGGCGACCATCATGCGAGTTGCTACGCAGGATTACCGTTATCGGTATTCATTTTGAGTTTGTCTGGCGCCGCCTATGCGCAGGGTGCGGGCACAAGTGGTGCTGGGGGCTCCGGTGCAGGTCAGGGCGGCACCGAAATGGGAACGCCGAGTTATGGCTCCGCTGGGCGGTCGACGGCGGGGCTCCTCTTCAGCGTCCGGTTTATGTCACTTGGGCAGCCGGCTCTTTGGCTCAGTTCCGCTCTCGTTGGCCGCGTATTCTTCTTCGTCTATCTGGGCCTGGGCCTGCTCCCAATACTCTCCGGCGCGTTCCTCGGGGCTGCCGTCTTTTTGCCAGAGCTCATAGGCCCGCACACGAATCTTCTCTTCCCGCGAAACATTGTCCATTGCAGTCTCTCCAGTAGATTATTCACGAACAGCCACGCCTGTTGTCGCCCGGCCTATCGTTTCGACGGCGGAACGGGGAAGAGCCGACGCGCGAGCAGAAAGAGCCAGTCCGGCGACCGCAGGGCTCCGTGTTGGATGCCGGATTTCGACGCTTGGTGCCGGGCGGCACTTTTTCACCAGACGCTCTCGCACGACTCCGCCTTGAAAGTACGACGCCAGACGGACCGGGCATCGTGAGACTCCAAGATGCAGACTTTTCCCCAGACCAGTTTGATATTTGCGGTCTGCTTGCCCTTTGGACCGGTCTTCACGTCGAAGCTGACCTTCTGATTCTCCGGCAAGGTCCTGAAACCTGCTGCGCTGACTTCCGAGAAGTGGGCAGGTCGTCCCCGCCGTCGTCCTGCGTGATGAATCCAAACCCCTTCGAGTCGTTAAACCACTTCACCGTTCCAGTCGCCAAACCCACTCCTACAAATTTGAAGAGTGCGTTTAATCCGGTGCGCAAGCCGTACATTTATTGCAACCGTTGCTTCGAGTGCGCCGGCTCAATCACCGGGCCCGACCGCTTTCCGGGGACTTCGGCAGTGACAGTGAAGTTGTAGTCTGCTGTGGTACGTGGGTCAATCCGGTAATACGGGGGGCGGACCGCTCGATAGTGCGCTAGTACCCTTCGCGGGTGCGCCGGGATGCGTCGTCAGCCGCGTACTCACGGCTCACAGCCCTACTGCGCCGGGACAATATGCCGCCCAGGTTAGTACATGGCGCGAACGTCATCGACGTTCAGGTCCTTCTGAACCGGTTTGTGGGGTTCCACGAGTGAACCGAATACAAGCCGACGCAGTTCCTTCTCGCCAAACGGCAGTCGGCGTAATCGATAGGGTCTGCCGTCTCGATTTCCTGCAACATGTCGACAAGACTTTCGGTGCTTACCTGCATGTTGGCTCAATTTGTATGAGATTCAACCAGCGTACGTACCGCGGAAGCCGTGTTCGACCCGTATGGCCAGTGTGCCAGAGCAACGCGCTGCCAGCCGGGACGGTTTCGCGCACAGCCTCGGCGTGTATCATGGTCCGCATAGCCTCTGGCCTGACGGAGAGACGCTTGTGGATGTATCGTTCCTCGTCGACCCGATTCACAAAACCGTCACCAGCGTGCAGGACGGCTATTCCCGTGCTGGCGAACTTATCGGCACGGATTTGACCGATACCGCGACCCTGTGGGGTGATGCTGCCGACTCGGATACCT
>NZ_VTUZ01000056.1 GCF_008369935.1 Paraburkholderia panacisoli
CGCGGGCAATACCTCGTGCAGCATATCGGCGGATAGAAACACCGCGATCCGGCTGCCGACCGGCGAGATGTCCCGCATGCCCAGGCCCTCTGGATGCAGTCGCAACGCACCGCCGTGCTCAGGCAGCCAGTCCGCGTTCAGATAGACGATGACGGACACCGTGCGGCTATCGTCGTCGCGAAACTGATCGCGGTGTCGCAGATATGAAGCGCCCGGCGCGTAGAACGCAAAGTGGCTTTCGTATTCTTCAAGTCCCAGACACAGCCCACGATTCAACACGATACGCAGCATTTCCATGATCGCGAGATACCGGTCGCAGGCTTCGGATTGGCCCGCTTCCAGCCAGCGAATCTGGTCGCCGCGTACATCGGGCCGGAGCGAACGCGCCGCGCCCTGGCTGACACGCGCCCATGTGAGCGTCCCGGCCGCCGCAAGCGCCGCACATTCCAGCGCGAGCGAGAGCGTCAAGTCTGGCGGAAGAAAGTTGTCCTGTTCGGACCAGCCATGGTCATGAAGGGCATCCAAAATTCGTTGATGCCCTTCATCTGCGGGTGCATCAAAATGCGCCGGCGAGTGTGATCGGTTCACTGCCCGTTCCTTCGAACGAAAGTGCTGGTTGGAAATTCGAACTGTCGTCCGAAGGATATGAGCGAGGTGGGCTTACTCGATGTATGGATGCATCCTGTGTTGCACCCATTGTGGCGTGCGTTCAAGCGCTATGAGTCGCTCCAGTTCCGTGCGCCCGGTTGCGGTAAGCATTGCAATGTCAACGGGTGGACTATACGCGTCCGCACGACCAGAATTGGCCACGAGATAACGCGATGTTCGTTCTGGCTGGCGCACCCAATCGACAAAGCCCAGAATGTGCAGCACATCGAGCACGACCGGATGCCGACCGCGCACGATCTGGCGATGCAGCGCCTGACGTAATCCTTCCAGCACGTCGGCATGCGACACGCGGCGGGCGTCGGAGGCTCGCATCGCGACGCCTACTTCCTAACCTTGTCGAGCTTGTTCACCGCTTCCTTGAACGCCTTCCCAGCAGTGAATTTCACCGTTTTTGCGGCTGCGATTCTGATCTCCTCCCCTGTCCTCGGGTTGCGTCCGGTCCGTGCCGCGCGGGAGCCGGTACTGAAGCTACCAAATCCGACAAGTTGCACAGTGTCGCCCTTAACGAGCGATTTCGTGATGATCTCAAGCAACGCATCGAGCTGCTCGCTGGTGATTACCTTCGTCTGTTCGGTCTTGCCGGCAATCGCGTCGACCAGTTCCTGTTTATTCATGTTTCTCGGTCTCGAAAGGGAGGACTGCTTTCCGGTGGTCTTCCCGACTGCCGACCGTATTTCCGGCCCGGCGCAGGCGGGTGCTACAAGGACGTGCCGTCTCCGATTGAAACGGCACATGACTATACCGCATGGCGATAGCAGGACGGAAAGTGACCCATCGATGTCCGTGAGAATCCTAAATAAACGGAGCCGTTCATGAATCGTTTCTGGCAATGCCCACGCTGCCTGCTATCTGCGGTGGTCGCGGGAAGCGAATCGGCGACCTCGCAAAACACTCGGCTGGCGCCGGCCCGGCGAGGTCTTTATTGATAACTGCGCCAGGCAGAAAATTGCTATCGACCCGGCTCTTGCACTTTGCATTTCAAACCGCCCTGGGATACACGGGCGTCGGGCCAGACAAGTCGCTCTTGCCATACGACGTCAGTCGTGGTTGCCACCGCGCGCACTTCGTAAGCGGATGCTTTCGAGCCAGTACGACTGCCTCTTGTCGACCCTTTCCAGTCATAGGCGCTCACCGCGCCTGAGCGGCAGCTTTGTCGCTACAACGGGCATCTGCGTGGTAACCTTGGCGAGCGAGTGCTCGACCTGATCAAACGGTCAGCGCCTAAGCCATCACGGCGCCGTAAGCGCGAGACAGGTCCAGACGGTCGGCGCACCTTATTCACACCGTGGTTCTGTCCGTGCTACGGCTCAGTTGGCGAGCAATGGACGCTCGGGTTGGGTTAAAGGCACGCAACTCCTCATCGTTTATTTCGCCCTTGCTCTGCTTTTATTTTCCTGCCGCGCGAACGCGATCGAAAAACCGCACCCTCGAAGGGAGTTGGGAGTTCAGCCCCGCTGCGCCCATTGCAGACAGCACGCGGACATCAATCACCAATGCCTGACGGTGGCTCGGGCAGATCAAGAGTCACTTGGTCAGAGTCGACGGATAGAGACCGGCAAGCCGCGCGATCAGGACACCAACGTAAAAGACGCCTGCAAACTCTCCGATCATCACAAGTGAGCGGGCCTGGTTGGTCAAGGGGATAACATCGCCGTAACCGGTGGTCGTGAGCGTCGTGAAGCTAAAAAAGAGTACTTTGAAAAAAGTGCCGGGCTTAGTGAAATCGAGGCGGCCAGGACCGAATGAGCCAGCGCTGGATTTCTCGATCAGGGCGTAGATGAAGGCCCAGACGAAGGCCAGCATGATGTAGCCTGCAAGCGCACCGTGCAGCTTGTCGGCCGTAATTGGCCCGCGCTTGAGAATATAGCGAAGCACTCTGCTAATAGCGACTGCAAGAGACGCGGCATAAGATATCCCGGCAAGGCCCAGAATCGCGATACTCTCAGTCCACAACGCCGCCCCTTTGAAGGCCAACCCCAAGCAACGCCAAGCCCAGTTTGAGGATGAACCCCCGCCGAGTCTGTCTGGTGGCGAAAGCACCCACGAGCAGCACGATTGAAAACAAAATACCGAGCAGCGTGCGAGCGAATATGCCTTCCTCAAGGTAGGGAAACAGGAGGATCAAGCCAAGTAAGAGCAGCAGTAGATAGGTGCAGGGCCCGTGCCCTATTATCATCTGGGCTAAATCCTCGTCGGATTCGGCGTCAACTTGCGGATTTGCCATACCAGTTTTCCCGGAGACCAAACTAACGCTCGCGATCTGACGTTGCACGGTTGAAATTTGACGTAGCTTTAGAAGAATGAGCAACTAGAAATTCTAGTCGCGGATGCCGGTGAGAGGATCCTGCCATAGCGAGCATCTGCCAATGGCTGGATGTTCCGGGGTTGAACTCAACGAGCATGAAGCGACGAACGTATTTATCGTGGGAATGGCCGTTACTTGAGCGAATCCGACGTACGGATGTCTGCATTGGAGCGCAGTCAAAGGGCCGTCAATGGCCGAGCGTTGCCTCACACGTCGAGCGTATGAGTCGCGCGCTTCGCGCTACACGAGCGGCAATACGTCTTTGAGGATAGTCTCCCGTCACACAAATCGACCACCGCGTCACGTGATAAAAGCATGGAGCGCGGCGGCCTCTCCTGACTACGCCCCCCCGACGATCGGCTCTGGTCGACCCGACGCGGACAGTCGACTCGCTCCTTTTCGGCCATTCACCACTGGTCGTGGCCCGGTGAGGTGCCAACGCCTCCATGGAGGCGAGGCGCGCCGCCTTCGTAGAAGGAAGCAGTCACGGAGAACGGATCGACTCCGGGGGAGGTGTGAGAGTTCTCACGATATTGTGGAGATATAAGCCGCCAGAGCGAATCCCATCACATTGACGAGACCGGCCAGTTTCCCTCCATGTTCAAAGGCTTCGGGGATCATCGTGTCGGCCAGCATCACGAGGATGGCGCCCCCGGCAAACATGTTGATGAACGCCCGTGTGGCATTGGAAGCATTCTCGAGCAAGGTAAAACCCGCCAGTGATGCAATACCACAGACCACAGCTATGAGCAGCCATAAGCGCATGATGCGAAAACGGCTCCAGCCGCCGGCGCCCAGACCTGTGGTTGCCGCGATCGCTTCAGGCACATTTGAAATGAAAACGGCGATTAGCATGGCCAGGCCAACAGTGTGTCCGCCCAGCAGACTGAGTCCGATGACGATGGACTCCGGGACGCCGTCGATCACGATTCCCAGTGTGATCGGCAAGGCGAGTTCATTTTCATGTGCCGCCCGGATAGATTTTCGATCCTCCCCGCCCATGTGACTGATGATCAAATCTGCGGCAAAGAAAACGATTGCCCCGGCGAATAATCCCAGGACCGCCATGCCACTTCCGTGGGACAGTTCCACGGACTCATGGGCAAGTTCAAAAGCCACAGCGGATATCAACACTCCGGAACCGAAAGCCATGATCAAGCCCAGCATCTTGTTGCTGATCCTGAACCAGAACGTAAACAATGCGCCTAGGAACAATGAAGAGGCTGCAAGCATTCCCCATAAGAATGCACTGGTCATATTTCCTCCAACTGCCGCCGTTCGCCGTCTACCTTCGCCGGCGCGACGTCATTGATGGTCGAGATTTTGCCGCTGGCCTTAAGTTGGCACGATGAAATCATCTCCCCGGAAGGGCCGCTCGGCGTTCCTGCCTAGTCCTCGACCATCACCTGGATCCGGCCCTCTCTGATTGCGCTGAGGAAGGCCCGATAGTCGCTTCGGTTCTGGGACGCATACTCCGTCGCAAACTCGCCGACCGCGTCGTCGAAGGTCTGTCCGGAGCCCATGTACCCGGCGATCATCGCAGCATCGCCGGAGCGGGCATGCGCGCGAGCCAAGGCATGCGCGCACATCCGCGCATATTGCCGTAACAAGCCTGTATCCCAGTCCTCAATGACCGCAGACAACTTCATGTCGCGAAGCTGGCGGAGATAGAATTCGCGGCCGTTCACGCCTCGGGTCCATCCGAGGAACACATCGCTCGCCGACTGCATGAGGCGCTGACCCACGATGACACGCTGGCCATGATTGGGGTGCAGGCTCTTGCCCGCATACGGCTCGAGCACCGAAGCCTTCGCCTCCTTCACTTGCAGGAACAGCGGATCGTCGTCCGCCGCCATGAACAGGCCCACGGCGCACATCGTACCAACGCTTCCCACGCCGACGACCTTGAGGGCCAGGTCGACATAGTGGAAGCGGTCGAACAGTATCCGGACGTGCTCGGGCAAGCTCTCCCGATACGAGGCAATGGCTTCCCTGTAGCCTGTCTCAAGACCGGGAGCCTGTTCTTCCGTCGGATGGAAGATCAGGGGGGGCTCATCCTTGATCCTGGGCTTGACTCCTCCCTCGGAGACAAGCTTCGGATACAGATGGTCAGGCACCGACTTGCGCCGCTCGACTTCGAGCCGCTCCGCCAACCGCTTGCGCGTCGCTGCCACGACAGCCGGATCGCCCGTCCGATCTTCATATTTTTGCAGGTCGATCTTGTTGTACCAGACATCAAGGGCTCGCATCCCGGCGAAATTGACCATCCGTTCGCGGTATTCGCGCACGAGATCCGTGGCCACGCGTCCCGCGTCGCTGTGGGGCAGCTCCAGATGTTGCGCCGCAACGACCACGCTGGCCGCAAGCCGCTTGAGGTCCCACTCAAAAGGGGCCGGCAGCGTCTCGTCGAGATCGTTGACGTCGAAGATCACGTTGCGCTCGGGCGTCGCGAAGCCGCCGAAGTTCATCAGGTGCGCATCGCCGCACGCCTGCACCCGGAGCCCGCTCGTTGGTGTCCCGGCAAGATCGGCTGCCATGAGTGCGGCCGCACCGCGATAAAACGCGAAAGGCGAAGCAGCCATGCGCCCGAAGCGGATCGGGGTCAGGCTCAGGATACGGCCCTCATTGGATTCGATCAGGAGTTCAACCGGATCACGGCGATCCTTGGGCGCCTTCCATCCTGCATGCGATGCACGCGACGCCGTATCGCGCAGTGCCCGCCCTTTGGCGCCGCGCTCATCGGCCGATAAGTAAGGCGTCCCGGTTTGAGGTGCAGCACTCTCGATCTTTCTCTCATCATTCTTGGACATGCGACATTTCCCCTTGTCAGGTTGGCGCTACCTGGATCTGGAATCCGCTTGATATCGAGATTTATATGAAAGGATAGGAAACAAACGGAGGATCACGTTGATCAAAATCAACGGCATCCTGCGACAGGGCACGGACATGTATGGCGAAAGGCTGTCCTCGGCGTTAGGTTCGTCTATGGGAGACCGGTTTTTTCCAGCTTTCTTGGCCGGAACGGTGCGCCCATCGTTTGCAGCTAGTCGCTGCAGACCGGCGTGACTGACCGTTTGCTGGGCGGAGCCCTCCGAGCGACGCGGCGGGCGCGAATGACGCTTGATGGCCGCGTGCAAAAATGGCTTCAGACTCGCAGTGTTTCGATCGGCAGCACGCGGTCGAGACGAGACTGCAGAACGGTTTTCAAACCCACCCAGTGAGGTAATACACGGCGATAACGAATGCGACGGCCAGCGTCTTGATGAGGGTGATCGCGAAAATCTCCCGATACGACTGACGATGCGTCAGCCCGGTCACCGCCAGCAACGTGATGACGGCGCCGTTGTGCGGCAACGTGTCCATGCCGCCACTCGCCATCGCGACGACGCGATGGAGGACATCTAACGGTAACGGTATATGCGCGGCTTGCGCATTCCTGATCAACAAATCGGATGTCGCGGCAAGCGCGATACTCATACCGCCAGAGGCCGAACCCGTGATGCCTGCCAGCGTGCCCACCGAGACCGCGGCATTGACAAGTGGGTTAGGTATCGTCTTGAGTGCATCGCTTACGACCATGAAACCCGGCAACGCGGCGATTACCGCACCGAAACCATATTCCGACGCCGTATTCATTGCGGCCAACAATGCGCCGCTTGCGGCAGCGCGCGTGCCATCGGCGATAGTGGCGGTGACCCGCCTGAAAGCTGTCAACACCACGAGCGTGATGCCGAGAATCAATGCAGCCTCGACGGCCCAGATCGCAGTCACCGCTTTGATCGACGTCGTAACCTGACCGTGCGCGCCTGGCAACACCTCCGGTGCAACGGTGTATGAGGGTCCATACCAGTGCGGAATCCACTTCGTGAAGCAGTAGTTCGAGACGCCGACCAGGATCAGCGGCATGATCGCCAGCAGCGGGTTGGGCAACATGTTCTCTGCCAGGCGCTCCGGCTCGTTAACGAGCGACGTGCCGTAACCTTCGCCCTTTGCCATCGCGCTCTTTCGACGCCACTCGACATAGATCAATCCGATGACAAGCATGAATACTGAACCGCTCATTCCAAGCAAAGGTGCGGCCCAGCCCGTAGTCTTGAAAAAGGTGGACGGGATGATGTTTTGAATCTGCGGCGTGCCTGGAAGCGCATCCATGGTGAAGCAGAACGCGCCTAGCGCGATAACGCCTGGCATTAACCGCTTCGGAATATTGCTCTGCCGATAGAGTTCTGCAGCGAATGGATAAACCGCAAAAACGACAACGAATACCGACACCCCACCGTAAGTCAGCAACGCGCACACCATGATAATCACGACGTTCGCCCGCGAGCGACCGATATATCGAATCGCCGCAGCAACAATGGCTGCTGCAAATCCCGATATCTCGATCACCTTTCCGAATAGCGCGCCAAGCAGAAACACCGGGAAGTAGAGCTTCACGAAACCAACCATCTTCTCCATGAAGATGCCCGAGAACACCGGCGCGACGGCTGCGGGTTCCGTGAGGAAGACAGCACCGAGCGCTGCGATCGGAGCAAAAAGAATAACGCTGTAGCCGCGATATGCCGCGAGCATGAGAAACGCCAGAGAAAACATAACAATTACCAAGGCCATACCGGTCTCCGAGCTTGACTACTTTTTTCGGTTTCAATTCTCAAACGAAATGTTAAATTTTAGAATTCCTCAACAACTATTTGTTAAATTAATAATTAGGTATGCAAATTTGTAAACATAAAGCATTGCGTTTGGCGATCTGCGTTCCAGGTGTATGCGCTGGAGTCTTGCCGCTTGTGCCGTCCGCAGTCGAAGCGCTCATGCGATATTCGGATCACCGCATCGAAATCCATCTCGGTCGCGAGCAAGTGGTCGAGCGCGTGCTTATTCCGGACATTTATCGCACCGAGCAACTTCGAGTTGGCGCGACGATGTCGTAACCCCTCGCGCGATCGAGCGTCGCGACGCGGTCGCTCCGGTTTCCGAGTACCGCGCTGGCATCGACACGCATGTTCGCGAGCAACACCTCGGCGGCACAGGCACTGTCGATCTTCGTGCCCGTCATGAAATCGAGAAACCGCCATCGATTGCGAAGATCTGGCCTGTCGTCTTCCTCGATTCGTCCGATGCCAGGAACAGGGCGGTCATCGCCACTTCCTCTGGCTCGACGAGGCCGAGCAACTGACGCTCGCTCGTCTTGTTCATCACCTCCGGTTGCGTTTCGATGAGACCGAGCACGCGTCTGGTCGTCGTTACCGCCGGGGCGAGTGCATTGACGCGGATGCGATGGGGCGCGTACTCGACGGCCATCGAACGTGTAAGCGATGCGATGCCGCCCTTAGCGGCCGTATACGCGTCTTTTCCTCGCGTGCCGACGAGTGCAAACACGGAGCAGCTATTGATGACCGAACCTCCACCGCTCTCAAGCATGGCCGCGATTCCATACTTGCACGCTATCCAGGTGCCGAAAAGATCGAGTTTGACCGCTCGCCAGAACTCGTCGGCCGGGCAATCGGTGACGCGTGCGTCGATCCCGCTCGATCCACCTGCGTTGTTATAAAGCACGTCGATCTTGCCGCCGAATTCGACAGCCGACTTGATGGCCTCACGCACGCTATCCTCGTCCGTGACGTCGGTCCGAACGAACTTGGCCTTGCCGCCGTGTCTGAGGATGGCCTCGGAAACAGCTTCACCGCTGTCTGCGTCGAATTCCGCAATGATGACTGCCGCGCCCTCAAGTGCGAACCGCTCGGCGGCGGCCCGTCCAATGCCCGCGCCCGCGCCCGTGATGAACGCCACCTTTCCTGCGAGTCGGCCTTTCGCTTCGATCATTCTGCCTCCGGCGATGTGTGCGACGAGTTCCGTGCGTCGATAGAACTGGCGCAACGTTCGTATGCGTTCAGTTGGTGCCGGAGAGACACATGACTCGCGCATCTGCATTACGCAGTCGTAGCGGCAGGATGTCCTGATAAGCAGTCGATGCATACCATTCTTCCGCGCGTTGGGGGCTTTCGAATTCAAGTACGACGACAGTGGAACCATTCGCTGTTCCTTCCAGCACGTTTTGCGTGCCGCCGCGGATCAGGAACACACCGCCATATGCATCGAGCGTTGCTTGTACCTTGCTGCTGTATTCGTTCCACTCCGGGTTGGCGGAGCGAATATTAACTTCGGCAAAGATGTAGCCTTTGGTCATTTGAAGTTCCTCTGCGTTCGATATGTCGTTCAACGTCGGGTCATGTTGGCTTGCATCCACGAATCCATTACGGCTGGGAAGCGAAGGCCTCGGGCGGGTCGCAGGCTACCGTGCCCATCTTCGCCGGCACGGACACTTCGAGAAGCTCAAGATCTTGCGAGATGGCGATCTCGTTATGCTTGAGGCCGCCCGGAATAAGCAGCGATTCGCCTGCGCTCACGCGAATCTTCCGGCCGTCCTCAATCAGGAGATCGACCCACCCTCGCAACGTGAAGATGAATTGGGACTCGCACAGGTGGTAATGCCATCCGGTCTGCTGCATGTCGCCCGTGGCAATAGTGAGCTGCGCGCGCATGCGCCCGTCCGTGGCATCGGTGACGCCAAGATCGCGATATTTGAAAAATTCGCGGCGCCCCGGCACCAGCGGTGCGGTCTCCGGGGTGGCGTAGGCAAGTTTTGCAATCAACTCGGCGGTATCGCTGGCTGTCGCAGGAGAAGCGGCTTTATCGCTGTCGATTGAATTCATGATTTTCTCCGTTGTGTGAAGCTGTTGGCGGGGTAGGGAAATCTGGCGGCAGGTTATCGTCGTGGTACGCCACGAACCGTTACGCCGCCGCGCGATTCCACGATTTTGAGGATGGACGTGAAGTCGTCGCGTCCCCGGCCCTGTTCGATGGCGACATGCCAGAGGCCTCGCGCTTCGTTCAGCACGGGCACCGGCACGTCGAGTGCTTTCGCTTCGTCAATGGCGAGCTCCACGTCCTTTGCCACGATCGACATGTGCGCACCAAAGTCAAATGCACCGCAGATGGCGAAGCGGGCGAGGATATCCGCGGCCGCGCTGTTCCCGGTGCTCGACCGGATCACCTCGATCATGGCGTCCGCGTCGAGTCCTGCCTTTGCGCCGATGGTAAGCGCCTCGGAAGCCACGGCCATGTTGGCTGCGAGCATGATGTTGTTCACCAGCTTCATTGCCTGGGCCTGGCCGGGCTGTTCGCCGAGTCTGCAGATCTTCTTTGCGATGAGTGTGATCCATGGCATTGCAGTGGCAACGACATCGTCATTGCCGGACAGCATAATGGACAAGGTGCCTGCCCGCGCCGCAGCTGGGCCGCCGCTGACTGGCGCATCGATGGTCGCGATGTTCGAGGCAGCGAGCCGCTTCGTATTCGACAAGACCACGGTCGGCCCCAGCGTGGACATCTCGATGTACGTTTGCACGCTCCTGCCCGCAGCCACGGCATCCTGCCCGAACAGCACGCGTTCGCACACGTCACTGTTCGGCAGACAGGCCATGACAACGGACGCCGCATCCGCCACCGAGCGGGGGCTGGCATGCGCTGTCGCGCCAGCTTCGACGAGCGGTCTGACTGCTTCGGGATTCGGATCGAACACATGCAGGGTCGAGCCAGGATGAATGAGCCGCAGGGCAATCGCAGCGCCCATGTTTCCGAGGCCCAGAAAGCCGAGATGCGTGATATCGCTCACGTTGATAAGTCTCCGTCGTTGATCCGGCGCCGTGCGTGACAGTGCTTTGGCTGCCGGCTCTGTTCAGATGATCAGTTCGATCAGGAATGGGCCGTTCTGCAAAAAGCTCTGCTTCATCAGGTCCGCGCAAGCTTCCAGTGTCGTAGCGCGCGCTGCTTCCACGCCCATGCCATTGGCCAACTTGACCCAGTCGAGATCGGGATTGGTGAGATCGAGCATGCCCATCGCGGTCGGCCCAGGAATGGCGCCCACATTCTGGTATTCTCCTATCAGAATGTTGTATTTCCGGTTGCTGAGAATGATCGTCGTGCAGGGCAGCTTCTCGCGGGCTTGGGTCCACAGGGACTGCAACGAATACATAGCCGAGCCGTCCGCTTGCAGGCTAATCACTCTCCTTGAGCCACTACTCGCCACGGCCGCGCCGGTCGCCACAGGCAGGCCGTCGCCGATGGCGCCGCCTGTCAATTGAAGCCAGTCGTGCGGCGCGGCAGCATGAGTGAGCCGGTAAAAGTCACGCCCGAACGAAATGCTCTCGTCGGACACGATGGCGTTCTCCGGCATCAGCGCGGCCAGCGTCTGTGCGAGGCCTTCCTGGGTTGGTGTACCCCGGCCCGCCTCGGGTCGCGGGCCGGCCTCGGGTATGGTTGCGGGCGGCGCATTCAGCGCTTCCGCGAGCGCCAACAGTGCGGAAACGGGATCCTGATCGACGCGCGACAAGGTGTGAATCTGCGCCGTGCTCGAATATTGAATGGAAGGCTTGCCGGGGTACGCAAAGAACCCGACGGGGGCTTTCGCGTTGACCAGAATGATGTTCTGGAACGGCTCCAGTAGCTTCACGGCCTGATCGGTGTTGTAGGGTAGACGCTCGATCGGCAGGCGTCCACGGCCGCGCGCCACGCGTCCGTTGACATACTCGTACTTCAGCGTCGCGCCCGTCGCGCTCGCGATGCGCCATGCCAGTGCCTGCGCTTGCGGCATTGCGCCATGTCCGCCAAGCAGAATCAGCACGTTCGAGTTGTGCCGCAGGATGCGCGCAGCCGTGTCGACCGCAAACGGATCGACGGCGGGGGCAGCAGGAATGGGCATTGCGCGCGCGGCGACGCCACCCGCGTCCCACGACGTATCGGACGGCAGAATGAGCGTGGCGATCTGTCCAGGCGCTGTGCGCGCCGCCGCCACCGCTGCCGCTGCATCCCTGCCGACATCGGCCGCGTGCCGGCTCGTGCGCACCCAGCGCGAAACGGCACTCGCGAGACCAGCGGTATCGGCGGTGAGCGGTGCATCGAATGGCTGATGATAGGTCGCCTGATCGCCGACAATATTGACGATGCCGCTATTGGCCCGCCGCGCGTTATGCAGATTGGCCCAGCCATTGGCGAGCCCCGGCCCGCAGTGCAGCAGCGTGCTCGCCGGCTTGCGGGCAATGCGGTAGTAACCATCGGCCATGCCGGTCACGATGTTTTCCTGAAGGCCGAGCACGCAACGCAAGCCCGGGATCTGATCCAGTGCCGCAACGAAGTGCATCTCACTGGTTCCAGGATTGGCAAAGCAGGTGTCGATGCCTGACTCCAGCAACGTGGTAACAAGACTCTCAGCGCCATTCATGCTGTACTTTCTCCAATTCAACGATATGCGCCCTGGCTGGCAAAGAGCGCCTGCCCGGTTCGCGATTACAGGCGTGTGGGTCTTTCATACGATCGCGCGGCAGCGCAGTGCCTCGATTTCGCCCGCACGCATCCCGCAGAGCGACGCGAGCACCTCGTCCGTGTGCTGACCGAGCGTCGGTGGCGGCGTGTCGTAGGTCATGGGTGACGCTGACATGCGGATCGGACTGGCTACGCTCGGCACGCTGCCTGACAACGGGTGTGCAATGTCCACCCGCATCTGCCGATGCTTCACCTGTGGATGCTCGAACGCCTGCGCAATGCTGTTAATCGGCCCAGCCGGCACGCTTTTCCGACTGAGCAGCGAGGTCCACTCGCCCACCGTCCGTGTCAGCATGATTTCTTCGAGCATCGGGATGAGCACCTCGCGATGAGCGACGCGTCCAGCGTTGGTCGCGAACCTCGGATCAGCCGCAAGATGAATGCAGTCAGCCGTCTCGCAGAACTTCGCGAACTGACTGTCGTTGCCGACGGCGATCACCATTTGCCCGTCCCTCGCATCGAACACCTGATACGGCACGATGTTCGCGTGCGCATTGCCTTGCCTGCGTGGCGTCGACCCCGAGACCAGGTAGTTCAGATTCATGTTGGCCATCGTTGCGACCTGAACATCGAGCAATCCCATGTCGATGTATTGCCCTTCGCCCGTCTTCTCCCGCTGCGCGATGGCCGCAAGTATCGCGACCGTCGAATACATGCCGGTCATGATGTCCGCGAAGGCGACGCCGACCTTTTGCGGGCCGCCACCTGGACAATCGTCGCGTTCGCCGGTGATGCTCATGAGGCCGCCCATGCCCTGCACGATGAAGTCGTAGCCAGCCATCCCGGCGAGCGGGCCGGTCTGCCCAAAGCCTGTCACCGAGCAATAGACGAGACGAGGGTTGAGTTCCCGAAGGTCCTCGTAACACAGACCATAGCGGGCCATATCACCCACCTTGTAGTTCTCGATGAATATGTCGGCCTGTGCAGCAAGCTGGCGCACAATGGTCTGGCCCTCCGCTCGCGCGATGTTCAGCGTCACAGACTTCTTGCCGCGGTTGGCCGCGAGATAGTAGGCGGCTTCGCCCGTGGGCTCACCTTCGACGTCCTTCAGATAGGGCGGCCCCCAGCTGCGTGTGTCGTCGCCGCTCCCGGGCCGCTCGATCTTGATGACTTCTGCTCCCAGATCCGCGAGCGTCTGACTGGCCCAAGGTCCGGCGAGCACGCGCGACAGATCGAGTACGCGTATCCCGGATAATGCTTTGGACATCTCTTATCTCCTGCTTGAGTCATGTTGATGCATGCTTCGGCGGGTGGCCGATCGGGCAGGTCTTAGGCGTGCGCCCAGCCGGAGACGGCCTTGACCTCGAGAAACTCTTCGATACCCCACACGCCACCCTCACGCGCGCGGCCCGATGCTTTGATCCCGCCGAAAGGCGATCCGGCTGCACGTGGTTTGCCGTTCATTTCGACCATGCCGGAGCGGAGCCGCCCGGCGACGCGATTCCGTTTCTCGCCGTCGGTGGATTGCACGTAATTGGCAAGGCCGTAGGGGGTGTCGTTGGCAATGGCGATGGCTTCATCCTCGCTATCGAACGGTATGATCGACAGCACAGGTCCAAATATCTCCTCGCGGGCAATGGCCATCTGGTTATTCACGTCGGCGAAGACAGTCGGACGAACAAAGTAACCGGCCTCGTGTCCGCGTGGGCGTCCGGGACCGCCCGCCACGAGTCGCGCGCCTTCGTCGATGCCCTTTTCGATCATCTCCCGGACCCTCATAAACTGCGCCTCGGACGCAAGCGGCCCCATGTGTTTGCCCGGCTGATGGGCCGCATCGACGGCTATGCTTTCCGCAATCTCGCGCGCTTCCTCGACCACACGCTGGTAGATCGACCGCTCGACCAGCATGCGCGTGGGTGCGTTGCAGCTTTGTCCCGTGTTCTTGAAGCAATGGAGCACTCCGCGCTTCACTGCGTCTGCATCCGCATCTGCGAAGACAAGATTCGCGCCTTTGCCGCCGAGTTCGAGCGATACACGTTTGAGGCTCTGCGCCGCCGCAATCGAAATGGCGATGCCCGCGCGTGTCGAACCGGTGAAGCTGATCATGTCCACATCCGGATGGGATGAGAGTCGAGCGCCCGCGTGCGCGCCATCGCCGTTGACGAGATTGAAGACACCGCTCGGGAAGCCAGCTTCGTCGACATACTCCGCGAAGAGCAGCGACGACAACGGGGCAATCTCCGAGGGCTTGAGCACCGCCGTACATCCCGCGAGCAACGCGGGCACGACCTTGAGCGTGACCTGGTTCATCGGCCAGTTCCACGGCGTGATGAGGCCCGCCACGCCGATCGGTTCCATCAGGATCCGGTCGTCGGGAGCATGGCCACCCAGCGGGCGCTCGAATCGAAAGTCGTGGAAAGCGTCGATGAAATTCCTGATGTGGAAGGCACCGGCACCGACGTGATCGTTCGTGGCCAGATCGATGGGCGAACCCATTTCCAGGCTGATCATCTTCGCCATCTCGGGCGCGCGGCGCTTGTAGATCGCAAGGAGCTTCTCCACAAGCGCGAGACGCTCGCCCGGCGCGGTGCGCGACCAGTCGGCGAAAGCCCGGCGTGCAGCATCGACCGCACGATCGATGTCAGCTTCATCTGCAGCTGAAATGATTGCGCAGGGCTGTCCGGTCGACGGATCGAGCACAGGGAGCGGGCGTGGTGTAAGCGGCTCGTCCCAGCGACCATCGATATAAAACTCTCTTTTTTCAAGCACGATTTCTCTCAGGCTCGAGGTGCAAAAATCAATGCTCCCCGCACGAAACGCGCACTCTCAGTTGATGCGAAGGGCGGGAAGTCCCATTGGCCGAACGGTAAGCCCGACCAATTGACGTTGCAAATAGGGATAACCCGTTGTCCATAGGATAACGTCAGTAAGGCCCGTCCGCTGGTCGTTTCAGGGTGTTCGCCGCGCTCGAGTTGAACCAAAAAGAAATGCGGAAAATTCCGATTCCGAAAGAAAGCGGTGTGCACACGGTGGAATCGACGCAACGCGCGGGGCATGTCTGCATCGGAGATTCCAGCGTGCCGCGTCTGCGCGTTTGTCGGAGAGAAGACGTTGAGGGCGTCAGCCCGGGAGGGCCGGCCTTTGTCATCCGCCTTGATTTGGCGAAGGGAAAACGCGCAGCGAGAGCATGCGGATGGATTGCTCTCTTTTGGTACGCATGTCTCACGACGGTGACGACGAACCCGCGTTCTCCTCCTGAACTCACGCGGTGCGAGCGGCATGCATATTCATGCGTGCATCTGGAGTCGGCTAGGCCGCTTCGCCGATCGCCGTGGCGGATACTTCGAATCGGGCGCAAAGGGCGGCATTCGACGGGACAACCTGAGGCAAATGGTAGACTTAAGAGCGCCCGAGCATAGTGTTCACCACGTTACCCCTGTGTTTGCCGAAGCCCGTCCGCAACTTAGGCCTCTCCTCTTTTTTCCATTGACCGAGGGGCTCTCCCGGCGAATAGATCGACGATCAGGATCAAGGAAACAACCGCATTGCCCACAACGAAACGACGAGTCACGCAGATCTCGACATCATCCAAGCAGGAATTGTCTGCAACGTCCGCCGAGGGTGGCGGCGGTCGGCGGCGCA
Organism: Paraburkholderia panacisoli; assembly: GCF_008369935.1. Taxonomy (GTDB): domain Bacteria; phylum Pseudomonadota; class Gammaproteobacteria; order Burkholderiales; family Burkholderiaceae; genus Paraburkholderia; species Paraburkholderia panacisoli. The sequence continues at coordinate 15,938 of NZ_VTUZ01000056.1, forward strand.
TCCAGTCGGCGGACAAAGCGACTGACATGCTTCTTGCGCTTGTCGCCGCTGGGAAGGCTGCTCCGTTACGGGAATTGGCGCGCGCAGCAGGCATGCCGAACAGCCTTGCTCACCGTTATCTCGCCAGTCTGACTGCGAGTGGTTTGGCGGTTCAGGACGAGATCACCGGGCTGTATGACCTGGGTCCCGCCGCGCTACGCATAGGAGCGTCCGCGCTCGGACGCCTTGATCCTTTGCGGCTTGCCGGCGAAGCCATGCCGCAATTAGCCGCCGACACTGGTCTACCTACTTTGCTCAATGTACTTGGTGATCGAGGTCCAACCATCGTCCGTTGGGAACGCAGCTATGTTCCTTTCATTACGACCCTGTCTGTCGGATCGACGTTCCAATTGACCAACTCGGCAACAGGGCGCGCGATGCTCGCGTTCATGCCTTCCCAGATACGAGACCATCTGATCGAGCTGGCTGTATCAAAGCATCACGAAAAGCCGCCGCCAGATCTGCTTGATCGTCTGGCAACGGTTCGTCGGCGTGGGTATGACGAAGCGGAGTCCGTGCTCATCCCCGGCCTCGCCGCCATAAGCGCTCCGATTCTTGACGTGCAGGAAGAAGCAGTTGCCTGCCTGACCTTGATTGGCGCGAGCGTCGAAGTGTCTTCGATCAGAGAAATGGCTATCACGCGCCTGGTCGAAGCGAGTTCGCGCGTATCGCAGGCATGCGGAAGCAGGTTCTCGCTGGGGGACAGTGGAGTCGTGGAACTTTGATCCGCCGCATCCAATGTTCATTCGTGACATCAATCAGCGTGCCTCGATTTACTGTTCCCGAAGTCCTTCGAATTGCGTGAGGATTGCACGAGTCGTTCAGGTAAAGCGCCGGCCCAACGGGGAAATAAAACAGAAGCTGCCTCACGAACGAAGACGCACGAATGTGATTACAGCCGAACTGTGCGAATGGAGCGTGCGTCCCGTTCCGGAGCAATGCAGCCATTCGGACGGCGGGTTTGATCGCCTGCTGAACGGCCGTTTGTGGCCGATTTCGGAAGTTCGGCCTCGCTCGTCCGTCGGCTGGACCTGACCTCGCGTCGAATTTCATCAGTTCGTCAATCGTCGAATAGCCCAGAATGTATCCCGCATGCTGCGCCTGCGCTATTGCTCGAGTCAGATCCATCCTGAGGACCGGATCGCCGTCAATCAGCACCGCCAGTTCTTCCACGGCACTCGTACGGGACGCAACGAGGCGGAGCTCGTGCGCTCTTGCGGCGATCTCCAGCCGGTATCGCGTGAGATGCGCTTCGTTGCGTGGAAGCCATTCGCCGAGTCGCTGTCGCTCCGTGAGCGGGTTCTTCGCTCTGTCTGCCATGCATTATCCTTTCTCAGGTTGCCGGCAATGAAAAAACGCGCGCCGCGCCGGCTGGACCATCAGGTATAAAAACGAATCATTTCGCGCGGACCGCTTCAAGGCAATCGTCGGGCTGCTTGCGCCCGTTGCGAATCTGCCCGACGCAAACTGCAACCGCCTCCGCGACATTGACGACCTCTTTCTTCATGTCGTCGTCGCGATCAAGTGTTGCGTGGCTGGTCGCGTACGGCTCGTAGTAGCCGATGAAGCGGTCAAGACGGGACTTCGCACCAGACTCGACGAATCCCATCCAGTCGAGCCAGTCGGTCAGCGCGCGACGCGATCCTTCAATTCCCGCTACGTCGCCGTGAACGACGAGGCCATATGCGCGACCCGCGAGATGCTTGGGATAGTCCCATCCCGCGAGTTCGATCCGCTTGGCTTCGTCCGCTTTCTTGCCGTGCGTGGAGGTCGGGTCGGGATAGGTGCGGCTCGGCATATGGCCTGCCGCCCGCGGCACAGCCGGCGAGCAAAAGCACCAGAGCGGGAAATATTGACCGTGTTCCTGGCGCCCCTCTCATAGTACCTGTCCTTCCCGACGATGGCGGCAGCCGGCCCGGTGGCATGCCGCCGCGCCCGGCATCTCGTGACGATGCCATCTTGCTGCCGGTTGATACCTCGGAGCGTGACATGGCCGAACAGCACAAACCCGGCGAGAAGGATCAGACGTCTGGGATCCTTCGGTTGATCTGCCTTGCGACGCGCAAGCATTGTTCCCGCCCGCTAGTAGCAGCGTAGGTCAGCGAAGCGCGTCGCGAATGCTCACGCGAGGTCCGCACCCGTGCCTCCGCGTCGCTCCCCCGAAAGTCTCTGTGCGACCCGTTGCGAATATTCCAGCCCGGGGTCCCGGTGCCCGAAGCGATCTCACATGAAGCCCGGGTTTCGCGGGAGATAGCGCGTCCAGTCGCCGCAGTCGCGCGTCGACATCAGCACCATCGGAAGTGCGAATCGCATGCCTTGGCTGGCCGCGATCGCCAGTGCATCACTCGTCCCGGGAACGAACACGGAGATCTGCTTTGCATCCCCCGCGACGGCCATTGCCAGTGCCGCCCGGAATGCACCAGGCATCGCATGCGCGCGCATGACCGCCAGGGGACCCACGTGGCCCGTTGCTGCAACGTACGCGTAGCCGACAAGCTCGCCCCCTTCTTCGAGGAAAACACCTTTCATCCTGGGATCGCCCAGCAGGTACCGGTGATGCTTCTCTCGCGAAACACCCAAGCTTGCCACGTCGATCTGCCGCAGCTTCTCGAGATCGACGGCGGCCGTCCGGATGGGCGTCGCGCAAAGCGCGGACCATGCGCCTGAGGCAATGATTCACGTTCGGCGCTGCACAAATGGATGGGCACGCGCGGAAACAAGCCGTGCCGCACGTACAGCCCTGGGACACGAGGTTGAAGGCGAAGGTGATCAGGCTCTTTTCGGTCGCACCGGCCTGGCTCGCATGCTGCATGGTGCGGTCAAGCAGTTCGTTGCCGATGCCCTGTCCCTGCCGGCCGGGTGCAACGAACAGTTCCGCCAGGAACCAGAGCCAACCGCAAACCCAGCTCAGGGCGAAACCGACCATTTCGCCATCATCCTCGGCCAGCCACACTCCGCGTGGATCGTCTCGAAGGCAGAACGCCTGGAAATCCGAAGGCCGCGACGTGGCGATCGGCCCGAAACCGTGGCGGACGGTCAGATCGTTGATGCTGCGGGCAACCAGTTCTTCGGCGCGTGCCAGTTCGTCAGCGTTTGCCGGTCGGACAACGAGCGGCATGGGCACCTCCTGCGTAACGACGTCTAGATGTATAGAAGGCCAGGGCAGAGCCAAGCGCCCAATCAATGGCTGCGCGGTCATCAGAATGACGGCCTTCGGTGTTGCGCGAACCGCAACTATTGTCCGATGCTGTCCCATACCCTTCAGCGTAGAGCCCGGTGCGTTCGACGCTTTCGGCGAGCGCGCGCAACAAGGCCGCGCCATCGCCGCGCCAGGTGCTGCCGTGCATGCAGGCCAGCGTTGTCGGCAGTAATGCAGCAAGGCGTGGGGAGCTCGATCGGTCTTGAGCTGCAAGGCCTTGAAACAAATTCGACAGCGCGTCCGCTCTGTCGATAGACGTAGTATCAGGTAATACCCGGCCGGGATGCCAGCGGCGTTGGATCACGCACGTGGCCGATTGTAGACGGTGGATGAGCACCGGTTAGAACATCTGCGCAGCCGCGCCGGTGCCGATCAACGTTTCAGCGTGGAGTACGAGAATGAGCGGGGAGGTCCTCCAAGTGCAAGATTCCGACCGTTGGCGTGCACTGGCGGTGCTCGCCGTCACGCTCGTCCTGTCCATGACACCCTGGTTCTCGGCCGCTGCGGTGATTCCTCAATTGCGGGCGGAATGGGCGCTCTCCGTAAGTGCCGCCGCGTGGCTAACGATCGCGGTTCAACTCGGCTTTGTGTGCGGGGCACTGACCTCGAGCCTGCTGAACATCTCCGATGTCGTGTCGCCGAAGCATGTGATCGTGGGCGGAGCGATCGGCGCCGCCACCGCGAACGGACTGCTGGAGGTCGCAAGCGGAGCAGGTGTCGGAATAGCATTACGTTTCGCAACTGGTTTTTTCCTCGCTGGAGTCTACCCGCCGGCGCTCAAGCTGATGTGCACGTGGTTCCGCAAGGGCCGCGGGATTGCACTCGGGATTCTCGTTGGGGCGATAGTCGTCGGACAGGCGATGCCCCATCTCATCAACGGTCTCGGCGGACTTAGCTGGCGGGTGGTCATCTACGTAACCTGCGTGCTGACCCTCGCGGGAGGCTTGATCACCGTGTTCGCGGTGACGGAAGGCCCTTTCCCCTTCCCCAAGGCGAGGTTCGATCCCACGCAGGTGTGGCGGGTGTTCGCGAATCGGGGCGTCAGGCTCGCTTCGTTCGGTTACTTCGGCCACATGTGGGAATTGTTTGCAATGTATGCGTGGTTTCTGGTGTTTTTCTCGGAAGCACTGGCTGCCAGGGGAATCGGAGCAGGCCCGGCCGCGGCCTACGCGACATTCGCAGTTATCGCCGTCGGCGGGTTGGGCTGTTGGGCCGGTGGCATCCTCGGAGATCGGTGGGGCAGGACCAGGACGACCGCGCTCATGATGACTATTTCCGGCAGTTGCTGCGTGCTCATCGGGTTGCTGTTCGACTCGTCCACGTGGCTGCTTCTCTGTGTCGGCCTGGTGTGGGGCTTTACGGTGGTCGCGGACTCGGCGCAGTTTTCTGCGATGGTGACAGAGCTTGCGGACCAATCATATGTAGGAACAGCCCTGACACTGCAGCTTGCGATCGGCTTCATCCTCACGGTGGCAACGATCTGGCTCGTCCCGTTGCTCGCAGGTACCTTCGGGTGGCGGTGGGCATTTGCATTTTTGGCACCTGGGCCCGCTTTGGGCGTGCTGGCAATGCTGCGATTGAAATCGCTGCCCGAATCATCACACCTCGCTGGAGGAATCGGCTAATGACCAGCAACTCGAGGCTATAGTTTTTGAGGACAGGGTCCTTCCACGAAATGCCGGTGCGGGTGCGCCTCAACAGTTCCTGTTGTGCGATGGAAAGGTACTGTGAGTCGGGCGGTCGAGGCCTTCGGTAGGCGGGTTGAATTGTGAGGTGCTGACCTTCATGCCTGTCGCCTTGTTGAAGACCATAAGGCGCAGAAGAGCATTCGATCCAGCGTGAAACGGGACGCTAGACTCGAAGGGCCGCTTCTGTTTGGCGGGGTTCGGTGCGATGCCGAACTTTTGCAGTCGACCATAACGAGACATTCGACCTTCAGACTCGTAGCCGGGGCTCACACAGACCCGGATCGGTCCTCCGGGGCGGTTTCCTGCAGCTTGGCATAGGTCGCCGAAATTACCGCGATGCATGTCCTTGTGAGCGGCCATTTGTCTTACAACGGCTCTTCGCATTGCCGGCGATATGCGTTAAGAATCCCCGAATAGTGACTACACTTGATAGCACTATTGGGAAGCCGGTCTGCCGCACCTCAGTTTCCCCAACTCCTTCTCGCGCATACGCGTTGCCCGGTGAGGCAGCCCACCAGTCCGCACGCACTGTTCGTGCGGGATGTTCAATACCCTCTTAATCAAGAGCCAGGAGACGATCATGCAAGCCGTTTTAAGAACATATTCCGGAAAGGGTGCCAAAGAGTTATTTGACGTGCTGGAGAAGCGAGCGGCAGAAGTCGAAGAGCTACTGCGTAGCGTCAAAGGATTTGTAGGCTACACGCTGACCCGCAGCGACGATGGCGGATTTTCAGTGACTGTATGCAACGACAAAGCAGGAGTCGACGAGAGCGTTCAAAAGGCAAAGGACTGGATTGCGAAGAACGCGGCAGATGCAGGTGCGGCCGCGCCGAAAGTAACGGAGGGCTCGGTCATCGTTCACGTGAAATAGCTCTTGCTTCGCGGCGGACAGATGCAGACCTTCGTTCCATGTTGCGAGGTCCCCGCCTCGCAGTCCGCCATATCCTTGGGCTTCGCGGCGAGCGTCGGTGCCACTGCGCAACTCATAGCGGAAGAACGAATGTTTCTCGAGCAGACCACCCGTGCGTCGGTCGAGACTCGCCAGTCAGTCGCGACCGAGGGCCCTTCCCTTACCTTGACGCGGCAAAGCCCATGTGGCGAGGTCAGCGGCGGTTACGATAGCTCGAAGGCCGCTCCAAGGGTTTCTTCTGACGTCGAGGACTGAGCCCCTATCGGCTTGGAAGCGATGGTTCGGTCGCAGAGCGCTGGCTGACTCGCGCCCCGCGACCGGGCTCATCAATTGCCGCGATACATCAAGCCGACGCTATCAGGCGGGGCACACCCGCCAGACTGCGATCTGACCGATTCGTCACCGCCGACGCCACTATGGTTTTCGTCAACCACGCTTCCCGGGCTTACTTCCCCGGCCAACGTCTGAGCGCTTTGACTGCGTTGCGCTGGCTCGCCGACGTCGGGGCGATAGAAGGGTGCAGGGCCGTACCCGCTTGCGAATGCGGGAGCAGCCAACGAGGCAGCGCTTGCGACTAACAGTGTGACGGTAATTTTTGCCTTCATAAGGACACCGATACGTATTGTTGAATACTCGAACGGACCCAGCTCGGGTCCATTTTCGGCGCGCTATTCAACGTTGATGGGACGAGGTAAAGGGCCAGCCGGCGCTGACAAAGAGGCTCAAACGAACAACGCATTTCCCTTGGCATGTGAGCAATATTGCTGACGCCGCGGTGAAAGTACGAAACCGGTCGTCGTTGCGCCCGCAGCTACCAAAGCACTGGTTATGCCAAGCCCGGTCCGCACACCCCTCCGGCCGATCCTAACTATCTGAAAATAACCAAGATTTGATCTCAAGCAAAAAGGTATTTTGCGAGATTGAAGAGCAGCGATGTCTGACTGTATCGAACGCTTTTCGAGCCGCTGTTTGCGGTAATCCAACAAGGCAAGGTCTGTGCGCTCAAACACGGCGAGCTCGCCGTCCTGAACAATTGCGTCGGATCGTCTGGCGACAGAAGCACCACGTTTTCTATCGAGCACTGAGCGAGGACTCGAAACCTTATTTACTCGTATGCTGATCTACATCGTCAGATGTCGAAGAGGGTTTGAGCGTTTCACTGAAGAAAACGAAGTGTCCGAGAAAGACACTGGACTACGAAACGCCGCCGAACGATTCCAGCAAACTATTGCATCCACCGGTTGAATCCGCCAGCTCAATGAGACGTTGGAGCGGACGAGTTGTCGCGCTGACCAACGGCCGTAGCTGGCTGGCTCTTGCCGTCTATAAGAAATTCGGAGTCCTTGCACTAGGCCGAGTACGGAGAGTCAGTCGCCGACCGCCCAGAGCAACGTAAGAAAGTTGCTCGGATTCACGAAACCGCAACTCGAAGTGCGTCGCCGCAGACACGATGGCAGCGCCATCTGCCTTGGTGAGTTCAACGCGGGCCACTGCCCTCCTCCCAGACCAGATGTCGTTCAAGGGGATCGCGATGAACATTAAATATGTGCTATGCGCGGCCGCTCTCGTAGCGGTTGCGGAACCGCCATGCCCATAACGTCATGCGGTGAAAATGCGCGCGGGGCCAAAAGTGTCCAACAGCATCCTATTCTGGCGACAGCAATAAATTGGCACCCAGTTGCATGTTCCGCGACGCCGCAATCGCGCGTGGGCGGCCTGCGCCCACTTCGCCCACGGGTTCAGCTGTTTGGGAACCGTTGAACACGACAGTATCTCTCCTGGCGCTCAATGCGAATGCCCGTGGCCTCCGCCACCGCCCCGATAATAGCCGCCGCCCATACCACGCCCGGGGTATCCGTGGCCACCCCAGCCGCCATGACCGCCCCAACCGCCTCGATATCCGTGACCCCAATAGCCGTGGTGGCCCCAGTAGCCGTGCCGGCCACCGCCGTAACAGCAGCCGCCCCAATAGCCGAAGCTCAGCGACACCGACGGCCCCCACCACACGGGCCGACCGTAGTACGGATACGCGACGGGGTAATACGCAGGTGCGACGAAGACGGGCACCGCTGGTGCGATATAAGTGGTCGCCGATGCAGTCGCATCTGACGCGGCTGTACCGGTTGCGGCTGCATCGGGCATCGAGAAAGGATATTGCTGCGGCGCGGCCGCCGCGGCCACTTCGCCATACGGAACGTAACCGTAGGGCACGTAGTAGTGGCAACCGGACAAAGCTGCGGACAGGACCACCACCGCAACGACGCCGCCCGCGCGCGACGTTGCATCCAGCGTTTTCATAACGTGCTCTGGGGTATGAAGCGACGCAACATGCGCCGCGCCTTTAATACAATTAGCTTACTTCGACGCAGACCGGCTGCCTAGGCGTCTCGGGTTCAAGGACATTACGCATCACGTTGCTGCCACCGGGAATGGTCGTGAAAGGTCGTCCATTCACCAGTAGTCGTCGGGCTGAGGCACATACCGGGGAAACGATGCTCGTGGGTCGATTGGCCAACGGGTGGCTCTGGCTCGTAGGTAATTTCGATGGGTGGCCGGGACTTCGGCTGGACGGTACCGTGCAGTTTGCGCCGCTAGCCGGCAATGGTGCAGTACCCGCCCCGCTGTCATGCGATGTGGTGCGACCGCGTTCCGGCTTTGCGAGGTACCCGGATGACTGCTGGTCCCGACCTACCGAATGAGGACTGAATCCGCAGGAGACGACGGTTCCGTCATCTGCGTCGTCGATGACGACAAGGGAGTCCGGAAGCTCTCGACATGCTTATGCGCTCTGTAGGCTTCGCGTCCAAACGTTCCCCGGACGAATTTCTCCGGTCTCCTCATTCCACCGGGCGAGCTGCCTCATCCTTGACGTACGGCTCCGTGGAAAAAGTGGCATGGCGTTTCATCGGGAAATCGTCAATAGCGGCATGCGCATTCCCGTCAATTTCATGACCGGTCATGGCGACCTCGAGATGGGTGTGAAGGCGATGAAGGCCGGCGCCCTGGACTTCCTTGCCAAGCCGTTCAAGGACAAGGACATGCTGGACGCAGTGGCTCAGCCCCTGGCGTGGGACAGCGAGCGGCTTGCGGCCGAGGCCGCGTTAGCCGGCCGGTCGCGCCTGCTGGCCCAGCCGAATCTCGGCATCCGGTTCCCACTGAGGTCGGTGACAACATTCCACGAGCGATGAATTCGTCGCCGGGCTGCTGGTAGCAGCATGTGCAGTCTATGATGCACATCGAGCTGATGGGCTTCGCAAGCGTATGGAAACGCCCCGTTTCTGGGGCGTTTCCGTTTCAGGCTTTTGACTTGTTCTTGGTGCGCTGCTTGGTCATTTGGGGGCTTTTCTCGCCCTGCGCCTTTCCGGCAGCCTTCGCCGGCGAAGCTACCTTCTTCTTGCTCGACATCTCAGCTTCAGCCCCGTGAGCAGGCGAGGCCTTTCTGGGCGATGGCATGATGTACTCCTTACGTTTCGTGCCGTTTATGGCACTTTCCACAATAGGTGGCGTACTGGCGATAATCAAGGGTCGAATGCAATGTGGCTTGGACTCCGGCGAAAAATCTGTCGAGGCTTGAGGGGTTCTGCGGTGGCGCACTCGTTCAGTCAGCACGCCAAACGCAGCTCGTCGCCGGCCTCCCAGCCTCTCCCTTCGAATACAACTTCACGCGAGCCTTCAAAAATCTCCCGAGTCGCGCGTCAACGGCTAGCGGTGCTCCTCATCTGGCCCAATGCAACGCCAGCAGCGGCCACTAAACAAAGAAATCCAAAACGGTGGGCTTTCGCAGATTGGCTTGCCTCAGCCGCGAAAAACCCCGCCGGGCGATAGCTGGCAGAATCGCGATGGCATGGTCGGGGTCATTCGTGTCTATCGGAAAAAGACACCACGAGTGGTTCGAGTGCATTCATGAGGTACCTGATACTGGACGGCCTGCGGCACCGTTGCTGCAAAGGTACTTCGTCGCGCGCCGGGCTTCGCCGAACCGTTCGTCCGGCGCCATACCGTTAGCTGCGCTGTCTTCATGTCCACAGGCACGCTGGCATCACGAAGCGCGCGCTGTTCTGCAAACGACAGCGCTTTCGCGTCATTGTATGCACGGTCCCCCGTCACCAGTCTCGAGTGTCGCGTGCCTCGCGCCACATGCTCCAAACGCGCGGTCCATTCCGCAACTCAGAAGTATCCAGCACCTCAAATCCGTACACTGAGTAAAACGGCAGATTGCTGGGCTCTGCAGTCTCCAGATAGGCATCTGCGCCCTCTTTGTCGCACACGCGAAGTCCAGTCTCGAGCAGGGCGCTCCCAAGGCCTGTGCGTTGCTTGTTTGGCTCAACGCCCAGGACACCGAGATACCAGAACCTTCGGCCGGCAGGATGCATCTGCTCAAGATGGCCCAACACATGCAGCGCGCTGGGGAGTGCCGTCAAACCGGTAGCCAACGCCATGCGCGGCAATAGTCGTAGATGTGCGGCCAGCGACAGCGGGTAACGACCGGGAGGTAACCAAAGTGCTGCGGCGCTCCGCTCGCTGTTGGTGATAACAATACCGCTACGCGAGAATACGCGAAGGTAGGGTCGGTGGACTGCGACCAGCCTTTGCTGTCGAGCCATGTCCTCTGGGAACACATGGACTGCGAGTGAGTCACGTGCAAATGCCCTGGCCAGCATACCCGCCAGAATTTCCCTGTCCGATGAGCCGCGATTTTGAATCGTCTCCATCACGAGGCCGACGTTTCCTACGAGATGTGCCTGATGCTACGACTGGTCCACAAGGTAGCTGACGGCATGCCACGTCGAAGCTGCGACTACAATTCCCTTATCCAAAGGGCACCGCCAGCGGTCGCGTCAGCCTTCCCAACCAAGGAGGTTTTATGAACAAGGTACTGAATGATGAGGGGCTCAATCTTCTGTTTCGTGAAGCGCGCACACATACCACGTGGTTGAATCAACCCGTCGCTGATGAAACACTGCGTCAACTATACGACCTCATGAAGTGGGCACCCACGAGCGCCAACTGCAACCCGGCAAGAATCGTATTCCTTCGCACCAGGGAAGCCAAGGAACGGCTGGTACCCGCGCTCTCCCCTGGGAACGTGGACAAGGTAAGGAACGCTCCCGTGACTGCCATCATCGCCTACGACCTGACCTTCTACGAAAAGCTGCCCACACTTTTTCCACACAACCCCGGCATGCGCGACCACTTCGCCAGCACACCGGAACTGGTCGACACAACTGCGAGGCGCAATTCGTCCCTGCAAGGGGCCTATCTGATTCTCGCCGCTCGTGCACTGGGTCTTGATTCCGGGCCGATGTCCGGCTTCGATAACGCCAAGGTCGACGAGGAGTTTTTCGGAGCGGGAAAAAGCGACCGGAGCACCGACGAAGAGTTCTTCCCGGAAGGCCATCTCAAATCGAACTTCCTGTGCAGCCTGGGCTACGGTGATGCTTCCGGGCTCCACCCGCGCGGGCCTCGCCTCGATTTCGACGAAGCATGCACGCTCTTGTGACCTGCGCCGTCTTCGGCGGAACATACTCACATCCTTCGATTGGCGTTTCGACGGACAGTATGTGATATGACTTCTAGCGTGCGGGCCCTGCTTCCACGGCACCGCCGTGAGACGGGCTCGTCGCATGTGTGGACTGGCGACGAGTGCCGCATGCCGCGGGCCGGACCTGGGTCGCAAGTTCCGGGGAACTTGCGACCAGTGAAACCATTGAACGCCGGTGCCATCGCGGGAGAATTCTGTTGACGGCGACCAGCGAAACTCACGCGACTGACGTGGGCATGCACGTTCGTCCTCAGCTTCGAATATCGCAGTGAAATATACCAAGACTATTTTTCTTCGCTAGCTACTGCTCCTCGGGACCCGTTCGTCGGCGGAGCGCCGTACGGCGCTCCGCTTTCATTCATACAGAAAGGGAACATGCGTTGCTGCTTGTTCTGCTACAAAAGGAGCGGACAAATGGCTAACGTGCTGCTGGTTGAAGACGACGCCAACCTTCTTCAGGCACTGGGAACCGTGCTTGTTCTTGAAGGACACCACGTTCGACGGGCCGAAAACGGGACGGAAGCACTCAATGCTACGTCGGTCGAGGCTCCTGACATCATCGTGACGGATGTCATGATGCCGGGCATGGATGGCATAGCGCTGGTGCGCGCGTTGAGAGCAATGCCGTTACTTGCCCATATCCCCGTAATAATGACCACCGCCATCAATGTACCGCATGTGCTACCGGTACAGGCCTTCCTCCGGAAGCCGTTCTCTGAGGTCGAGTTGGTCGACCTGATTGACAGGCTCCTCGCATGACGTTCCTGGCTTCGCCTCGATACACAACGCAAACCAGATGGCGCAAGCGCTATCGGGATGCTCGCCTTTGGGGCTACGAAAGTTCTGCGAGCAACGATACGCCGGAACCAGTGCCCGCACTCTCACCCGCCGGGCATTCCACGCGGCGTTCCATCCAGCGCTTTCTTCCCGAAGGCTAAGAAATTTCGTTGAGGATGTCGGTCTCGTCTTCCGTTAGGGTAACTGGTATCACTCCTGTAGCGGCGTGAGGTCTCCTCTGACACAACGCGTCAATGCCATACCGGCAAGTACGGCGCCCACGCACGCGGCGATATGGGCGAAGACGGTACGACGGGCTGGAAGTCACGCTGCTTGCGCGCTTGCCTGGCCAGGTATAGCCCTTGCGCGCTTGAGTGCGTATCAGCTGATGACCTATGGAGGAACCGCATGCCACAAGTCATCGTTGCGCTGTTCGGCTCATATCATGACGGCGATGAGGCGCTTCGCGCGCTGCAGGCATTGGGCTTAAGCCTGGACCATGGACATTTATACCAGGCAGGAAAACGCGCCCCGACGACGCCACTTCCTGTCAATACTCCAGAGCTGGATTGGCGCCTCCACGAGGCCGCCGAGTATGCCGCGCATGGCGAGCGTCCGGGCGCAGGCGCGAACCGATACCACCCGGAGACGGAAGACCTGGGCCTCAGCGCCGACACTGCGGCTCCCGTGAGCGTCGACACAATCTCGCGTACGCTTCTGGTTATCGAGGACACAACTGGCCTGAGACCTGCCACCGCTTGCGAGATGCTTTACGACTATGGCGCGCTCGCAGTAAAGGATGCGGCCGGCCACTGGCGCTTCTCACCCCACCGGAAGGTCTGCCGCAGCCAGGAATAGTGATTTGATTGCCCACCGCCCGTTTTGCGACGCCATGATGGCAGGTGCGTGGCAGACCGAGCGACTGCGGCGAACCATGTTGACGCACGCACCCATGGCAGAGTCGCACTGTTCATCGGTGATGCGGGCACATCATGCGACAGCAACCCCCGATGCCACCAAAACCGTCACGCAATTCCACTTATGATTCCTGTACCTTTACGCGGAGCCGGACCCTGCCGTCGTTTGCGCTATCTGCGTTCTCCCAGGAACGCCCGTTGCTCAATCAGTGCGCGGGCGCGCGCGTGTCCAGGAGGACGAGCGACAACATGCGTAGATGTTCGTAGTAATCTACTGGAAAGAGTGCAATGGACAACGTTTCGCGGGAAGAGAAGATTCGTGTGCGGGCCTATGAGCTCTGGGAAAAGGACGGCAGCCCCGATGGACGGGCCGACGAGTATTGGGAACAGGCCAAGGCCCAGATAGACGAAGAAGAGACTGCGGACGGAAACGAAACTGAGCCAAGGAGCCGGCTGCCCAGGTGACGGAAACCGGACGGTGAAGAGGAGCCCCCCGTCGACCGGCCAGCGGGGCCATCACTCTTGCAGGAGAACCGTCCGGCGGCGCAGTGCACGCGGCGCGTCCTTCCGTTGTCGCTATGCGCCGACCCCACGACGTGCCTGACGCTATCTGGTTTCGTCACGATACCGCATAACGCCCGGACCTTGACTGCAAATTGCGCAGGACGCTTCTCCAACAGCACCGCTGTCAGTAGGTCTTCTTCATGCCGGCACCCTCGGAAGCAGGTGCATCCATTCCTCCCTTCTTCTGCATCTTAGGGTTCATCTGCTTTTGCGACATGTCGCCCGACTTCCCCATCGTGTTTGCGCCGGACGCGCCAGATGGTGACTCCGTAGTGCCGCTTGCATTCGGCGTTCCCATTCCGGTGCCGCCCTGGCCTGCACCACCGCCCCCACCACCACCACTGGTGCCCGCACCCTGCGCATAGGCAGCGCCGGACAAACTCAAAATGAATGCCGATAACAGTAATCCTTTCGTAGCAACTCGCATGATGTACTCCCTCGTGACGTCGGCAGCAGCGCAGTCGCTGTCGCAAACCACGCAGACCATTCTCCAGCGCAACATGAACATCCAGCCGACGCTAAGACTGGAACCGGGCCAGCGCATCACCATGGTCACAAGGCGCGATATGAAGTTACCCCCTGCCCTCGTCGACGGAAGTTGCCTGCAGTGAAACCAGCTGATCGCAATCCGCTGATGCATTCACCTTCGTCGCGTCGTGTGCGACGCTGCGCTCGCTCGCGTGCGTTACGGTTCCGATCGATCGACCTGGCAACTCACACCGAACGTCCTTCAGGACATCCATCAGCCGATCAAGCGAGCGGCAGGTGATCAGTCGTGTGTGAAGTCTTGGATCAGGCCGAGTTGCCCTTCGCGGACAAAACTGTTTGCCCGGTTGTCGGCCACAGCCGACGTTCGTGCGTCGAAGCTGATATGCCTGCTGATTGGCGCTCACCAGTCATTCGCGAACGGCGGGAGGCGAATGATCGCTACCGACTTCAACGAACGCGTACTGTCGACCCACTGCTGCCATACGCGGTTGCGATGGCCTTAATAAGTGCAAAAAGAAAGGCGGCAAACTTTTCGGCGCCTATCTTTCCGCGGGAAACTCGGCGCACCTTGGCAATGTCGACGCACGAATCTTTCAGGCCAGTCTCCTTTCCCAGATGACGCCGGCGCGGGCGCGGCTCGCGGCACTGACGGAGGAATCGACAGATGGACTTACCGCGCTGACGAACATGGGGAGGTTGCCGGCTCCGGCGCGCGAACATAAACCGTAATCAGGATCGGAAGAACCGCGTTGGCACCTGTTGTTGTGCCGGCGAAGCACCCAATAGCGCGGCGTGCGGGCGCTGGCGCCCTCGTCGCCCGTTATGCCTGCCCTTGGCGCACATAGCACGCGTTCGGGTTGTTGATCGCGCCGATCGTCTCGTCGACGAACGAGGTCCAGAATTCAGGCTTCACTAGATAGCTCTTCAGTTGCGCGCCGCCAGCGTCTGCCGTGATGTCGATCAGCAACCAGACGCTGCCGCGCGCGAGCTGCTGCGAGGTGTCCTTGATGACGATTCGTTTGCCTGATGGATCCACGATGATCTCACCCACGTTGCGACACTTCGCCTGATAGTCGAAGAGCGCCTGATGGATCTGCGGAATCGTCTTGGCGATCTGCACGCTCTTGTAGGCATATTTGGGCCTACGCAGCTCGTCGGCCGTACCAGACACGCTCGCCGTGCTCACGCATGCGCTCAGTGCGAACGATGCGGTGACTCCCGCTAGAAAGGATTTTTCATATTTTCCCCCGTATTGAGTAATGTCTTTAGACCTTGCGGTCTACGAGCAGGTCTTCGGGTCGCTGATTGCGTTGATCACCTCGCCGATGAAATGCCGCGTGTTCTTGTTGTGATAGTAGTCATAGCTGGTGAGCCTCACGCCGCTGCCGTCAGCGTCGATGTCGACCAGCGCCCACACCGCGAGCTTTGTTAGGCCCATCCCCTCATCGGTCACCACAATGCGGCTTCCAGTCGGATCCGCCGAGATCGTGCCAAGCGAGCGGCAGCCGGTCGCATGCTCGAACAGGGCCTGATTCACCTGCTGGACCGACTTGTCGAAATACAGGGTCTGCGCCGCATGTTCAGGCTTGCGCAGGTCATTCGCGGTAATGTCCCGCATGCCCACGCAACCGCCCAGTAAAACAACCCCCAGTGCCGCAAGCATCAACTTTTTCATAATCTCCCCGTCTTGTTGAACGGCGTCTTTGTATCATGCGCCCCACGTTACCTCATTGAGCGGCGCGCTCTTGAGCAGCCGGTCGACCGCCGCGTCAATCCTCCTGCGACACGCGAGGTGAGGCCGCCCGCGACAGAACACCTGGGCTGCGCGAGACGACCCCTTTGCTTCCGGCGGCTACGCGTTCAGTTACTCACACCACAATGATCTCCTTGTGGAGATTCTGCTCCTGCACGTCCTTTTTGAAGGCGTCGAACAGCACCTCGTCCCTGACGATGTCATCAGGCCGCAATTTTCCCTTAACCAGATCTAGGACCACCCCATAGTACGATCGGAGCACTTCGTGACATTCGCGCGACAAGAACTGACCGGAGATCAGATCCTGATTGATTACTATACCGGGGCAATCCTTATAGATTGCGTTCGCTACCTTGACGAAATCACCGGACAGATCGAAATACACCAGAGGGACTTCGTACCTGCTGCTTTTCATATCCGGGTACACATAACTCATACCATCGAAACTGACTTTAACCTGCAAACCTGCTGATACGCCTCGATTGGTACGATCGCTATCTCCGCGTGACATTTGCATGAGCTCGTCAACCACGTCGTCCTCGTGTATCCAAATGATGTCACGCTGCGTGTTTCCCGCGCTATATTTGGTGGGGTAAAGTTGCTTCGTGCGATTAAGTCCGGTACCAATCGCCTTGAAGCGGTCCAGGGCCCGGTTAATTCTTTGTCCCCGTCGGGCATACATGCCCCATTTCCGATTGGCAGAAGCGCTATCGTTGCACTCTTTGACAATCAAGGCCTCCGCGATCTTTCCCAGTACCCGCATGACAGATACATGGGGATCGGGCGTGCAGATTATCCTGTGTTTAAGTAGACCCTCCTCATCGACGTCGATTAACCCTAACTCGTACGTCAGAATTTCGAGCAGTTGGAAGCCGTGAACTTGATTAACAAGTTCGACGTCTCGCGTGCCTTGATTCCAGTCTTCGAGAGACTGCGCCGTTGCTGAGTGGAGAATACCGTTTTGATCCCTCACGGCGACGACCAATTCGACCTGACGCACGAGAGGATTGCCGTGTCGGTCGAGAAAAGGGGGAGTCGTTTTCTGCATGCCCTTACCGTGGATTCCTTTTTCTTATTCCTGACCCGATCCAACTCACGTGCCTCTTTCCGTTTGGGAATTGGGCTGGTATGCAGGGCTGATGTCTCCGCATGGGCGATCTGCGTGTGCCCGGGCTGAAGACCGATCAGCTTTATGACGACCGGCGCCCCGCGTACGTCAGCCTGTCTCGGAGAAAAATCGCCTACCCGTCGCCGAGCTTCCCGGTGCGCAGCATGAAGTTCATGAAAGACGTGCGAATGGCCGGGTGCTCGAAGTTTGGTGCGCGGTTGCGATCCTCGCACCTCGGTCAGGTTACTTGAACGTCTGAACGATCGCAGTGCGCTTCCTGGTTTCGTCAGCGAAACACTCTACCGATGCCTCAACCGCGCGACTGCCCGCGTTTAGCCCGCTGTCATTCTCTTCGCACGTTTTGTCGCGCTGTTTGATCCACGCGCGCTCGTCGAGCTTCAGGCGCTGCTTGCCGCCATCATCCAGTCGCGCCATCGTCGTTTTGTATGCCGCATTCAGAGCCTTGTCGGCCTGCTCCCGCTGCCCTTCAAGGCACTCCAGCATCGCAGGTGCATCGCTCGCGTTGTCCGAGCATGGGTCCGCGTTCGCAGCGACCGCCACCCTGTGCGGCGCGGGCTGAAGTGCCGGCGCAGCCGCTACGGACGGTGCCCGGCGTGACGCCAGCTTCGCGAGCGCTGCGTGATCCTCGTCCTCGAGATCGCGGACATACGAGAAGGCCATCTTCATGCCGCTGTTCGCGGTGAGCGTCAGGCTGAAGCGCGTGTGGTCCGCATTCCAGACCTCGCGCAGCACCCACGTCATCGGGGCCGCGGCGCTCACGATCTTCAGGGTGAGGTATGACTGATCCTCGTTGAACTTGCTCGACTGCGCGACGAAGCTCGTCCCGGTCGAGTCGATCGCGCCGATCAGGCCGTTGCTGATCGGCCCGATGGTCAGCAGGGAGCCGCCGTCACTGCGCCACACGCCTGCGGCTGACTGGACGAATTGCGCCTCGGTTTCGGCATACGCGGTGGCCACCAATGCGGTGGACAAAAAACAGCCAAATGCAAATGCTCTCGCGAATCTCATTGTTCTTGTTTCCCCGTTGTTAAAAGCTCCCGCGGCTACTGCCGCAGGTCAATTCCCGTTGACGCAGTGGGCAGGTGCCTGTGGGATTTCGAGCGTGCTGCCCCCTTGCCTCGGATTGGCTGTTAGTTTTGCGTGGTATCCAGCCGAGCCGCAACGTTCTGGGTCTGTGCAATGAGTGTCATCGTCTTGATCTGATAGGTGTACCACGCACTAAGACAGGCGACGTCGTTGCAACGCTTCTCCCGGAAGTTCCACTGACCCCGCATCCGCTCCTTTAGAGCATCCAGATCTGCAGGAGCAATTGCGTTTTTGGCGGCTGTTACGGAGTTAGCCAGTTTCACGTCTGCGTTAGCAAGTGCTGGCGTGTGGCAAATCAAATATTCATTCTGCGAGTGGCTTTGTCCGCAGTCAAAGCTCGTTCCATAAAGCTGATTTGGAGTGGTGTTGAAATCGGTAGCAGAGTCTGCCTGTTGAGCAGCAGGGGGCTGTGCAGCCTGGTCCTGTACTGGTGGTTGCTGCTCATGTGCTTGTACCGCGTCTGCCCCAGTCGCCACTTGCGAAGAGGCCTCAGTTGCATTGCCTTGTGGCTCAGTGCTGTCCTGTTCGACGCTCGCTGCGGGTGCGCTGCTAGCGTTCCCTGGATTGGCTTGCTGTACCGCAGGCGTCGGCACACTCGTATTCGGAGTCGTGGCCAGTTCGTCATGTGCCGGAACCCTTACCTGCGCCGAACCTGGAAAATCCGATAGCAGGGTAGCGAAGATCGCGAACGCGCCGCCCGAAACAATGATGACCAGACGTTCAGTCACACGCGTAAGCTTCGGCTTCTGCCCAGCCAGTCGCAACGCGGAGTCCTCGTTACAGTAATTCACCTGCGCAAACAAGATGCACATGCCGAGGAAGCTGAAGATGCTGAACGGCAGGAATGCGCCCCATAGTGCCGCAAATCCAACGGCCAGACTGTGGATTCCGCTATTGTGGAAGACCATGCCAACGCCAACAGCCGCCAGAACCAAAAGCAGGTAGTGGGCTGCGAGCATGACCCAGCGGCGCGTGTACATCAGGTGCGCACCGACTGAGCCAAGGAAAAACCAGAGTACGTAAGCGGCGAAAGCAGAGCGGATCTGCGCCTGGTGTAGATTGCGGTGGAAGGCGTGGTCGCCGATGGCTTGCGCCGTGGTTTGCAAAGTATTTTCGTTCATATAATTCTATGGCTTCTTTTTAATTGACTAAATGAATCGACTGCGGCCCTGCCGCAATATCGGCAACAAGAAGCCATTTCTTTAGGCCGCGACATCTTCGCGAGCCTGTCCGTCTTTTTGCGTGCGAGGCGGTTAAAACGCGCTCTACTCGCGGGCGAGCGTAAAGCGCTCGCCGAACACGGTGGCAAACTGGTTCACGGCTGATTTCCAGTCGAAGGAAGCGACTTTTTGCCGGAGGTGTGGATGCCGGACGAGAACACGCTGGCGCTACGGCGACAGATCTCGCGCCGTTCATAGCTGGTCCGGCAACGTACACGACTGAAGAACGAAATTCATGCAGTTCTCGCTGCGCATCTGGCCGACAGGTCGACGAGGACCGTGCTCTCTTCGGCAAGGACCACCTGCGGCGACAGATTGAGCAGCCCGGTCGCGATCTCGCGCACTGCGTTCACTTCCGCCGTGCTGTCTCGCTCGTGCATCACCGTTGACGGAGCGAGCGTCAGGACACCGCCGCGCCGCATGCCGAGGCAGACACCCGCATCGCACGCTAGTTTGTCAGCCGCAACGACGCGTTCCTTCTCGAGCACGGCGAGGCCGTCGGCTGTGTCATGAGCGTCATGCGACCACTTCGGCCGGAACACTTCGAGGCACAACAATGGGAGATGGACGCCTATCGTCGGAGCCAGACGTCGCCGATCAACTTGCCCGGTCGGGCGCGCCGGCGCGCCGCGCGCCGGCTCGATGCCAGCAACAACTCCGACGTCTTGTAGACGTGGGTGCGCTCCACGAATCACCCGCCGTGCAGCGCATCCACCGCATGGAAGTTGAGCGACTGATCCTCTCGTAGAGCGCAGCCACTGTCGTAGCGCAAGACTGACGATTCGATTACCTGCCACGCCTTCGGGCGCCACACGTTGCCACGCGCGTTTCGGACCTATGCGCCCTCGCATCTCGCTGACTAGCCTCCCGATCAGGACGTCAGCTAAGCGTCGGCGATAAACCCACGATCGCGCCATGTTGCTCGAACGTAGCTACGGAACTCGTAGCCATCTCCAAGTTCCAGATTGTCGGCGTGGTCGGAGATAATGATCTGGGGTATTACGCCAGTCATCTGCCCTGTTTCCTTACAGAACCTCGCCAGCTGCGTAAACATATTGGTTACTGCATCCATATCGGCGTCGAGCTTCTCTTCTCGCTTGGCTTGCTTAGCCAAAGCCTCCGGCGCGAAGGCTTTCCCATCATCTAGGGAAGCCGGGAAATAGACCTGGGTCGGCTGGTCCAAAAAGAGAATAGGAGGAATCTTGCAACCTGTGTCTGAACGCGCTGCAAAGTGATAATGCAACGACAGGAACAATGCCAGATGAGAATACAGCCAATTCGCACCGCTCCCCATCGAGCGCAGATAGATCCTCGTATTTGCGTCACGTTGATACCACAGGTCGAATGTCTCAAGGTCAAATCTCAGTTTGACGGGTCTGTAGGTCGCCTCGAACTCGAATTTGTCACCAATTTCACACATCTTGGAATTGATCGATGACTCCAATTCAGCCATAAGTTGTTCAACACCGAACTGCCCGACCTGTCTCTCGAGCTGCTTGACACGGTCTTCCAGAGTTCGTCTCGCGTCGTCCAGTTCGGAGGGCGGCCTGTCGATTTGCCGCTGAATTGCAATCTCGAGCTTAAGCTTCGCTTTGATCGCTTGCTCATTAACTTTTTCAGGGCTGTGAAGCCGTTCTACTTCCTCCTCAAACGGGCGCAGCGCAGCCTTGTTGCGTTGTAAGTCAGTATCGATTTCCTTGAGTTTGGCGACAGTCTGCCTTCTCTCATCGATAAACCCTTCTCGTGCGTAAGCGGACAACCTAAGCTCTCCGTTCAGCCAATCAATGGCGGCTGCGAGCTTGTTCCCCTCTATCGCCGGAGCATGATTTGGCGCTTTGCACATAGGACAATGTGGTTCCTTCGGATCACTTCCCGCGGGTAACGTAATGGTCAATGACTCTTCTCCGAAGCGCACGGAGGAGGAAATTGAGTGGTCAATCATCCTGAGCTTACTTTCGGTCTGACGCCTCAACACAAGGGCCGCAGCTCTTTCCTCTAGCAGCAAGCGCCTGCGCGCCTCACCTTGATTTGAGAGCACGTCGACCATCACTCGGTGGCTCGCAATTCGCTGTAGAGCGAGATGCGGTTCTTTCCAGATATCATCCGCCGTCATGTCGAACAGAGTCATACCAGAAAACCCCTTATACTCCGCCAAATTGAAATTGTACTCCGCGATGCAGTCGCTCTTTCTCTTATCTTCCTTTGGTATCTGCGTTTGCAGTTTCTTGAGATCATACCTCGCAGATTCCAACTCCTTTACGAGATCGAAGTATCCTTCACCAACGAATCCCATCAGAATTTTGAAGTGATCGATCGCCTGGTCTCGCTTATGTTTCTCGTCGAATCGGTAGAATATTGCATGCTTATTTGCAACAAGATTTTGATGCTGCAACATGAACGACGAGAAACTGCGAACCGACGGCGTCTCGGTCTTTCTTCCCGTCAGTGCCTTGTGGAATGGATCTTCGTCAATATTCTCCAGCGTAATCGCAAAGTGCCTACCTATGCTCTTCTTGAACTCTGACAGATGCATGAAGTAACGCTCTTCGAAGAAAGCTTCTGAACTGCTCAAAAGATCGAGAATATGCTCCTGATTGCTTCCACTAACCTCTCTGGCGAAACAACGGTCGGCCCCTGCACGACGCGCAGTGATCAGCATGTAACGCGGAAATTGCAGTACCGAAAAAAATAACTTTGACCTGTCTGTGATTACACCGACTGGTATCGTATCCTCCGCACTACCCAAGCAATAATCAAATATCTCAATTAACGCACTCTTCCCTGTCGAAGATTTCCCAGTAATGATGTTCAACCCCGGCGAAAATGGAACATAATGCAGATTATCTTCGTGATCGACCACGCCAATAAGTTTTACGTGACACTTCATAGTGACTTCAATCCCAGAGTCCGAAATATCGAAACAACATCAACGTCAGAAAATATAAAGGCCAGCTTTTTTGCCGCTTTTATGTAGCTCGGCTTGGCATGAGACATCTTAGAGGCACCAACCGTTTCAACCGAAAGTTCGTCGGATATCTTTATTGACCCTTCTGCTGCTAGGATTAGGATCGCAGAATTTGTCAAGGGCTTGCAATCCTCCACTCGCGCTGCGAGTCCAACCAACCGCGCAGGGTCATCGCACATCGACCGCAACGAACTCCTTCTGTTGGAGTTATTCAGAAAGGTATGCATTGTCGGATAGAGCACCATCGGCAAAATTAGATAGCTCAGGAGAAAATCGCGTTCTTTCGGCACTACCTCGGCGAAAAAACTATGAACTATCGGCGCCATAGAAAAAGGGGTTCGCTGAAGCGAAAACAAATGGTCAATGATACGGCCGCTCATGCCCACAATCTCCAGTGAAATTCATCTCTACGGGTTCCTGGTTCCTCGTCAGCCAACATTTGATCCACACCGTTTCTGAATTCAATCGGCGTATCTGTGTACGTGCAAAATTCTTCGACATCTCTTGAGCATCTAGTGAACAAGAACGCCTTAGAGTTTGCTTTTAAGCTTTCAAAATCTTTATCCCTATATAGTCTGGATATTTCCGCCTTTCTGCTGAAAATATGTTTCTTGTGCTGACCTTCGAAGTATCCTTCTAAATCCAGCCTATTTGCCTCGTATCCACCAATTAGTTCAGACATGTAACTTTCAGCATGGAGAATATCGCTGATGGCTTCGAGTATATGGTCACCGGCATCAATCTCTGTCAGTTTCCGCGCAAACAGGCGGTGCTCAACGTCTAGTTGAGCAACCTTCTTCTCGATGGCGCTACGATCGATCTTGGGGAACCTGATCGTCTTGAACATGTATCGCGCCGTCAACTCACGAACCTTTGCGGTAAAATCTGAGCCCGAGATCTTCCAGCCTTCCGAAATTAATTTAGTTGCAGTCAAAAATCCAAACATATCGTCGAGATAGGAATCAACACAGCCCGTGTAAATTGGACGCAGATGCTCTCGCTTATAGCGTGTTATACGTTGCTCGAGCCGTGACTCGTCTGTAACGATTCTCGTCTTCTCGACCGCGTTTTTAAGATCCATCCGACGCTCTGGCGAAAGGACCTTCCTTTGAAGTTCCAGCGATTTTGATGGTTGAGACTTACGAGAAACCGTATGCCTCGCTTCTGCCTCGCCTCGAATTTCCTCAAGTATTGCAATCCGCTTTTCGACGGTCATTGCGTCCCACTCTGCGAGACGTGCCTTAGCGCCGAAATTTTGGGTCGTCAGAAGAACGAGAGATTGATACTGATGATGGGCAAACTCAGGTTTAAGCCAATTATTTAGCGTATTCCAGAAGTTTTGGTGACTATCAGTCAAATCATCATCATAATACTTGACTTCGATCTGTTGTCGCTTTGCGACAGTCACGTCACCAGAAACTTCTATCCATAACTCTTCCCCATCAGCCAGCGTATGGCAATACTCCATAGCAACCAGAATTTGGTACTTCAGAGCTTCGAACAGTTTGGTCGCATCGAAATCAAGTTTTTTGTTCACAATCATTTCCCTCTACATCGTCTCGAATCACGAATATGGCCAACGCCAATCCTCTCCCACTCCCTCGCAGCAACTATCGAGAAATATCACTCAGATTTTTCGAGGCTTTCAGGGTTGAACGAGACGCAAAATCAGTACGTCAACCATCATTGAGGAGGAAAGCTGTACTATGTCGCGAACGCCCACGCTATGCACTCAGCGACCGATGGAACGATCGTTTTCTGAACGCACTCCATTAGATCTATAATATCGGCATCAACTCCCGCAAACTTTAGCCGCCGCATGTTGCACTCGGACTCATGTCGTTCCTTTCGTCCGGACGTACGCATACTAGGCAGCATGAGAAAATTCATTTCGCATAATTAGCCCGTATTTGCGTGACAAATACATGGGGAGCCACCGGCCCGCCTACGCGCGCTATCGTTTATCACGGAATCGCGAGGCGAGGTAAGGAGCACATCTGAAAAGCGCACGTACGCGGCTAGAGGGCCACTTTGTGTTGCGCAACCGTCACCTGTGCCAGCTGTGTGTGCGACCGACTCGTCCAGCGCTTTGGTAAGCAGGAGTTGAGGTACGTCGGCTCACACTAAAAAGTTCGCCGAGCAACGCATCCTCACTGAGCAGATTTCCGCGCCCCACCTGTGGCGGCACGCAATGCAGGTTATCGACATCGAACGGCCGTATTAGGACTATATGAGGCTGCCTTCCTGGGACCGTAAACATGCCACGACATCGAATTACCAGCATTCGTTTCTCTCGCTACAAAGCATTCCACAATTTTTCGGTAACGATCGAAGACTTCAATGTTCTTGTCGGACCGAACAATGCTGGCAAATCGACAATAATTGGTTCCCTTCGTATCCTGTCGGAGGGGCTTCGCCGAGCGAGGGCGAAGGCGCCAGTACCCGTGGACGTCCCGGGATATGCTGGTTGGGCCTATCCAATTAGCATTGAAGGTCTACCTATCGCGGCGGAGAATATTTTTCACGAATACGACGATAGCCGTCCCGCCCGAGTCGAGTTCCGTTTGTCAAACGCCAATCGACTCATCCTGCACTTCCCGTCGCAAGGGGCATGCATTCTGATTGCTGAGACTACAAAGCAGCCAGTTCGACAACCTCGCAACTTTAAGGAAGCGTTCGATGTTGAGATCGGCTTCGTTCCGGTACTTGGCCCCGTCGAGCAGCACGAAAAGCTCTTCAAAAAGGAAGCAGCGCGCTTAGCGCTTCTAACCGCCACAGCGTCGCGTAATTTCCGAAACGTTTGGTTTCACTACCCCGAAGGATTTGACGAATTTAGAGATACCGTACAAAAAACATGGCCCGGGATGGATATCCAGCCCCCGGAATTCAACGGCGAGCATCTCGTGATGTTTTGCCCGGAAGGGAGAACGCCGCGGGAACTATGTTGGACGGGGTACGGCTTTCAGGTTTGGTGTCAAATGCTGACGCAGATTTTGAAGGCAAAAAACGCGTCATTGCTGGTAATTGACGAGCCTGACATTTATCTCCATTCTGATCTTCAACGACAGCTCATCTCTCTCCTTCGAGATCTAGGTCCGGACATTCTCATCGCTACGCATTCAACAGAAATGATCGCTGAGTGCGAGCCGACAAGCCTACTTGCAATTAGCAAAGAGCGCCAGAGCGCAAAGCGCGTTGCAGACATCGGACAGCTAAAATATCTGTTCGGTGCGTTGGGGTCCAACTTGAACCCCACATTGACACAATTGGCTAAGACAAAGCGCGTTTTATTTGTAGAGGGACACGACACACAAATTTTGTGCGTGTTTGCCCGGGTCCTCGGTTTCCACAGGGTGGCAAATCGTTCGGATTTCGCTGTGATGATAATGGAAGGGTTTAACCCGGCAAGAGCAATTGACCTGGCTGAGGGCATAGATGCAGCCGTTGGCAGTCGAGTATTGCGATCGGTAGTTCTAGATCGTGACTACAGAACACAGGAAGAAATTGACGCGGTTCTTAAACGTCTTGAAAAGAATGGGTTCGCTTCCCATGTGCACGCTCGAAAGGAAATCGAAAATTACTTGCTTGACTCCGCGGCGATCGAACGTGCCGTCGGTGCAAGGCTAAAGGAACAAGCGCAGCGTACAGGAAAGCCAGAACTGGATGTTCCGCATATAGATGCAATCTTGACTCTCGCACTAGATGAGACACGTCAAAAACTATTTGGTCAATTGCAGGCACGCGCCGTCGATTACGCGCGAGACGTTAAATCGGGCGTGGACAATGCAACAGTCATGGGACAGGTACTCGCTGAACTAGAGAAAAAGTGGGCCACGCCCGGGGGGCGCTGTGCGCTGGCGCCGGGCAAGGAGGTATTCGCCCGGATAAACGCCGAACTGCAGAGGACCGTGAAGGTCTCTGTATCAGCTTTGCAAGTGGCGGCGGCATTTAGAGCTGAAGAGGTTCCTGCTGATCTAACAGCGCTGATTGAATCGATCGCACGGTTTAGTGAGCAGATGGCGCCTGACTGATTCACGCAGGTTGATGATCCGGAACAGCCGTGTGAGAGCTTTAGCGAATAGCATTGCAACGTCCGTAATGGCCGAAAGGTTGTCCACGGGCTGGCAAAGCGAACGTCGGTAGCAACTCGCAGCCGGCCCATTGAGCTTGGTGCAGCCACACCAGCAGTTATGGGTCGGGAGTACTCGTTCACTCCCATCAGCACCTGACATTCGAGGCTACGACGGAGCGAACGGCGGCAAAGCACCTCTCAGCTGCCTCACAGTGGCCGGCACTCCAACGTCCGCAATGGCCGATGAAGAGGCATTCGTCTTTGACAATCCGATTGCCGGTTACGGGCGGAGCCGACCCCTGAATGTCCGACCGACGAAGCATATGAATGGCCATTTGTGGCCGGCCGCAATTACTACGCCATGACACCGCCCGGTAGCCACCGACCCGCTCGAATGTTTTTTAGCGCTGGCTAGGAGGCCAAGGTGTACATGGGGCACGCCGATAACCGACGCATTCCCCGCGGCGAGTTCGAGCCGCGGGGGTGCGCTCTTCTCCTCTGTACCCCGATCGCGCCTGTTCGTTGCGACGTGTAATAGTCGCCATCGGTCAAGGCCTCCTTCGCGTGGAAACTTAGAATCAGCCTGACCACGGTTTGCGATTTTCAGCGAGGGAGAAATCGGATCATGGACCGTCGCTGACTATCAGTTGCTTCACAGTCAAGAAAGACGCTGAACGTCTGCGGGCGTGACGTTATGCTGCCCCTCGCTCGTTAACCAAACTCAACGACCCAATAGCGCTCGCTGCCACGTCTCGTCGTCTCCCTTTTTTGATCTGGTGTCCCTTGGACTTGCGAGGGCAAATAAAGCTATAACAATAAGGGCGAACAAAAATAGTATTTT
This sequence comes from Paraburkholderia panacisoli, assembly GCF_008369935.1. Taxonomy (GTDB): domain Bacteria; phylum Pseudomonadota; class Gammaproteobacteria; order Burkholderiales; family Burkholderiaceae; genus Paraburkholderia; species Paraburkholderia panacisoli. The sequence continues at coordinate 43,129 of NZ_VTUZ01000056.1, forward strand.
GAAAATTGTTTCACCCAAGTTTAACCACACTATTACTTTTAGTGTTAGTACGAATGCAAAGAATCCTATCAGCACCTTTGCTATTAATCTCATTTCGGGTCGCTCAATAAGCTAAGTGGGTTATAGTGTTTAGGCTAATGAGGCAACTCCAGTAGCGGAGTCGCCCTGGGTTGAATCTAACGAGGCGATGCCGGTGATGTCGGGTCAGCGGGGACGGGCGACATGAGATCATTTCCGCCGCCCCCGCAAGCGGTCAGCAATAACGCCATCAAGAGAGTAGGTGTTTTTTTCATTATTGAGAGGCCGTAACGCGTGGTCGGGAGAATCCCTTGAATCAAGCACCTCGCAGCAAGCTGCGAGGTATGAATGACGCTCTTTCAACCCGCCGGTCTCCGACCGGCCTACGCCGCAAGCGGCGGAGAATGCGACTCGAAGAGATTCAATCATGGCATGCGATAGCAACAGTACATGCCAAAGCCAATCCGGCTTTACGGCAGGTAGGCTTGAAACTTGAGATACCGACTGTACGTCCGCATTTCGGATGCGCCACTGACGTTCGAATGTCGGAGGGAGCCTTCCGATGGACGGCTCATGATGGCCGTTTGCTGCCGCACGCGGGACGAGACATGCCGACCCACGAGGACGGTCAGCCTTTCAAACAACGACGTCCCTGGATAGATGCAGGCTGGGCGTCTTCAGAGAATCCGCAGATGGCGGATTTTCCCGATTCGGGGCGAGCGCTTCAGGATCAGGTCGGTGATGTATTCGGGCAGAAGTGCGCGCGGCACATTTGCTGGTACATCTTCGACGAGCTGCGATGGAATGTGGACGATGAAGTCGTCTGGTTTGTTCTTCAGGCTGTGTTCGTAGCTGACGCGATAATCCATGACTGTCCTGACCTCGGAGGGCGATCTATGCAGGATTTTATCAGCGCGCTACGCAGGGACGCCGCATAACGGTCTTTCGCCATCCAGGGGTATTCGTATTTCGCGGTTGATTTCGTCTTGTGCTTTGCAATGGATACCGTCAGACGGCGATGGCTGCGGGGGTGTCGCAGATCGGAGATGAAAGTCCGTTCTAATTTAAATGGATCTGCGAGTGGCGTGACGGTGCAGACGACGCGGGTCACCCATCGCATGGAGAAGGAAGGGGGTGTGCCGCCACAGCTGGCCGAAGACGGCCTGGAGGCAGCGATTGCATTGACACGCGCGGATCAGGAAGATAACCATTCTGCGAGCTTCGACCAGCGACGTTCCGTTTGCTTGCCCTTGACCGCAATCGCGAGTGCGCGCTTCTGCCCAACCAGTACAACGAGGCGCTTGCCTCGCGTGATGCCGGTGTAGATCAGGTTGCGCTTGAGCATCATGTAGTGCTGCGTCGAGACGGGAATCACCACAACCGGATATTCCGATCCCTGGGATTTGTGGATGGTCGTCGCGTAACACAGGACCAGCTCATCCAGTTCGCCAAATGCGTAGGTTACGATGTGCTCATCAAAGGTCGCTGTGAGCTCCTGCTCTTCAGCGTCGATGTGGGTCACAAATCCAATGTCGCCGTTATAGACATCCTTGTCGTAGTTGTTCTCGATCTGCATGACCTTATCGGCGACGCTGAAGCGATAGCCGAACTTCTCGATACTGTGTTCGCCCGGCGGGTTCAGCGCCTCCTGCAACATCTGGTTGATGCCGCGAGCACCGGTGAGACTGCGGTTCATCGGGCACAGCACCTGAATGTCGCGCACCGGATCCAGCTGGAATTTTCTGGGTAACCGGGTCTTGACCAGGTCTACGACGGTCTGGGCAATCGCCTCGGGTTCGTCGGCCGGCACGAAATAGAAATCTGACTCTTCGCCTTTTTCCGGAAGGGACGGGAACAGCCCCTGATTGATCTGGTGGGCGCTCCGGACGATGCGTGACGTGGCGGCCTGCCGGAACACCTCGGTCAGGCGCACGACAGGCACCGCGCCCGACTCGATCAGATCCGCGAGGACCTGTCCCGGGCCAACCGAGGGCAGCTGATCCACGTCCCCGACGAAGATCACGGCAGTGGTGCTCGCCACCGCCTTCAGCAACTGGTTCGCCAGCGGCACGTCGACCATCGAGCACTCGTCGGCCACCAGCAGATCACATTCGAGCGGCGACTCCTCGTTGCGCTTGAATTGCCCATTGGCTGGATTGACTTCAAGCAGCCGGTGGATCGTCTTCGCTTCTAGCCCGGTCGATTCCGACAATCGCTTGGCCGCCCGTCCGGTTGGCGCGCACAACAGCGCCTTCACCTGTTTTGCACGCAGGATCGTCAGTATCGAATTGACCAGTGTCGTCTTCCCGACGCCAGGCCCGCCGGTGATGACCAGCAGCTTTGACGAGAGAGCCAGACGGATCGCCTGCTTCTGCCTATCGGCAAGCTGGATCGCAAGTTTTTGCTCAACCCACGGTATTGCCTTGTCGGCGTCAAATGCGGTCCATGGCGGCGATCCAGACTTCAGGCGCTGCACCTGCGAGACGATGGAACGCTCGGCGTTGTACAGCTGCGCGAGGAAAACGCTGGGAACGCCGTCAACGGTATCGGCGATCACGATTTCCTCTGCCAGTTCCTGGTCGATCGCATCCTCGATGATGGGTTGCGGGATTTCGAGCAGCTTCACGGCAAGCGACAAGAGCTGGCTCCGCGGCAAGCCGCAGTGACCTTCTCCGGCCGCTTCGGACAACGCGTAGGAGACGCCGGCCCGCGCACGCAGCGGGGAGTCATGTGCGATACCGATCTTCTGCGCGATGGTATCGGCCGACAGGAACCCGATGCCACGAATGTCCCGGGCCAACCGGTAAGGATTTTCCGTGACGATAGCGATGGCGTCCTGGTCATAGGTCTTGAAAATCCGCACGGCGCGGGACGTCGAAACGCCGTTGCCATGCAGGAAGACCATGATCTCGCGAATAATCTTCTGATCGGCCCAGCCCGAGGTGATTTTTCTGGCGCGTATCGCACCAATCCCCTCGACCTCCCGAAGCCGCCCAGGTGTCTGCTCGATGATGTCGAACACGGCGGCGCCGAACGCTTTGACCAGCCGACCGGCGTACACCGGACCGATACCCTTGACCATCCCGGAGCCGAGGTAGCGCTCGATACCGGTCAGCGTGTTCGGTGGCGAAATCCTGACGAAGACCGCCTTGAACTGTCTGCCGTGCTCGCGATCCGTGACCCATGTACCCGACGCCGAGGCGTACTCGCCTGGCGCTACCGTCGGGGTGTGCCCGACCAGGGTGATGAGTTCACGCTCGCCCTTGACCTTCAACCGCAGGACGCAGAATCCGCTATCGGCGTTGTGGAACGTGACGCGCTCGACGAGTCCCGCGAGCCGATCCGGTTCGGGCCTGGGCGCGGCGTTGGGTGGACTTGCTGACATGAATGAGGCGCGGCTTGTTGTATCGCTAATGAAATGCTGACAGGATCGGCATCCTACCGTGTAACAAGTCGAGCGAGCCGGAGATGTCGAAGATAATGCCGGTCATCTTTCCTGACAGGCGCACCAATTTTGCCAATGGACACGTTGAACGAAGTGCTCCCCCGCCTCACCGTCGACCAGCTGAAATCGCTGATGCGCTGGCTTCCTGATGCCTCTCCCACCGGCAGGAAAGACCTGCTGGTCGGGGCAATCCTGCGAAGTCTCGCTGGGGACGGACTGCGCGCACTCTGGGATCGTCTGTACGACATCCAGCGTATGGCGGTGGCGGAAACCGCGTACGCCCTGGACGGCCTCTTTGATGGAAACCGGTTCCGGGCGAAATATGGGCGGTTGCCCGACTTCACGGTCAAGGAGAATGGCCGCCGCTATTCGGATTATGGACCGCCGACGGCGTTGGGCCTTTTTTTGTACAACCAGGATGGGCGTTACAGCCTGCCCGATGATCTGCGCGAGCGATTAATAGCCTTCGTGCCCGAACCCGAGCCCGTCAGGCTGAGCACAATCGAAACGCTTCCGGAGGAGATCGGCGAAGACCGGCTGACGGTGCGACACACCGACCGCGATGCCATGGTGGATCTGTCGGTTCTGCTGCGTCTGACGGATCAGGGCAAGATCCAGGTCAGCGACAAGACATCGCTGCCCGGCTCAGCCACGCTGCGCCTGTTGACGGAGAACCTCGCCGGCGGCGATTTTTATGCCCACAAATCTAAGCAGGATCAATGGGGTCAGGAAATCGGCCCGATCAAGGCGTTCTCGTGGCCGCTAATGCTTCAGGCTGCCGGACTGGTGCAACGGAACGGCAGCAAACTGGCGTTGAGCGCGGCGGGGCGGAAGGCTTTGGCTTCCTCCCCAGCCAGCGTGTTGCGCACGATCTGGAACAAGTGGCTTAAATCCAGTCTGTTTGACGAGTTCAGCCGCGTTGAAGTCATCAAGGGACAGAAATCGAAAGGTCGCGTCATGACCGCGGTGGCGCCGCGTCGTGCCGCTATCAATGAAATACTGCGGCTCTGTCCGGTTGGAGCGTGGATCGACGTCGATGACTTTTCCCGGTTCATGCAGGCGACCGGTCACACGTTTGACGTATCGCACAACCCGTGGCAGCTTTACATCAGCGACCAGCAATATGGCAGCCTGGGTCACGATGGCTACCATAGCTGGGAGATTCTGCAGTTGCGCTATCTGTTGTGCGTCCTGTTCGAATACGCCGCCGCCCTTGGCATCATTGATGTCGCCTACATCGAACCGACTGAAGCGCGTAACGACTTTGGCGACCTATGGGGGACGGACGATCTGGAATTCCTCAGTCGCTACGACGGCCTGATCTACTTCCGCGTGACGCCGCTGGGTGCCTGGTGCCTCGGGTTGGTTGAGGATTACACACCCGATCCGATCCAGTCGAGCGTCAAGCTTGCTGTCTTGCCCAGCCTGCAGGTAAATGTCGTCGGCGGAAACCTGTCGACGGAAGAATCGCTGACGCTGGATATCTGGGCCGTAGAGGCAACGGATAAAAGTTGGCGGCTGGACCGTCAAAAGGCTGTTGGAGCGATTGAAAAAGGGCACGACATTGCCGAACTTCGAGCGTTTCTGCAGACCCGGGAGGACCAGCCCCTGCCCGAAACAGTGGAGTCCTTCATCAAGATCACCGGGAAACAGGGCAACGCGCTGAAAATCTCGGGAACCGCATTGCTGATCGATTGTGAGAATGCGGAAATCGCCGTCATGATCGCCACGCATAAGGAAACAGCCGGTTTGTGTCTACACGCCGGCGATCGACAACTGGTGGTCCGGCTTGAAAACGAAGCGAAATTCCGGAACCTGATTCGCATTCTGGGCTTCGGCATGACTGCCTGAGGCGCTGGCTCTGGGTACACGTGCCAGCCGGCAGGCATTGACGGCGTGCAGCTCGTCGCGACGGGCTGCACCCGACCCGTTTCAGCCGTTCGACCCGCAGGAAAGCGGACCTTCAGCCCAGCGCTCGAATGCTGCGTGTGCATTGAGCGGAACGTCGGAGCACGCATTACCGGTGCATGTCATCGAGCCTTTTATGCAGGTAATGCCGTTCATGTTTGCCGTTGAATTCCTCAAGCCGACCGAACTCCGTATAGGGGGCCGGTGAGAGGAAGGTCGAAAACGTACGCTAAGACAGGTCCGCTCGTATGGCTTGGTCTGGTAGAAAGGAGAAAGTCAGGTTTCGGGTGAGTAGATCACGATCGCTGCCGCACGATCGAGTTCGAGAGCAAGAAACGAGATGCTACGGGTGCGTTTTCCCGATACGATCCAGGTCAAATCGGAGGGAATTATCGTGAGCCTTGAGTCTGCCGTATTGGTCCGCGCGTGCGAGCACGCGACCGCATATCTTCAAGGGTTGGATACCAGGTCGGTTGCGACGACTGTTGGCCTGGTCGAACTCCGCAAACGCCTGAATGTCGGCCTCGGGGCGGAAGGCACGCCGCCTGAAACCGTCATAGATGAACTGGTGGCCGCGACCGCCGGTGGACAGCTCGGCTCAGCGAGCGGGCGGTTTTTCGCCTGGGTGATTGGCGGCGCGCTTCCTTCCGCGCTCGCCGCCGACTGGCTTGCCTCCACATGGGACGTGAACGCCACAATGTACGCCTGCGGTCCCGCCGCTGCAGTTACCGAAGAGATCGCCGGCGAATGGATTAAGGACGTGCTTGATCTGCCGCGCGACGCTTCGTTCGCGTTCACGACGGGATGTCAGCTTGCCCATATGACCTGCCTTGCCGCGGCGCGTCACGCCGTTCTCGATCGCGCGGGCTGGGACGTGGAGCTGGACGGTCTGGTCGGTGCCCCCCCGGTCCGCGTGCTCGCAACGGAGGAGCGTCACGGCTCGATCGAACGAGCACTTCGCTTCCTAGGACTTGGTACGCGATCGCTCATTCCGTTGGCGACGGGGGATGACGGCCGCCTCCGCGCCAACGTCCTGAGCGACGCGCTTGCAGCTGGGACGGGTCCCACCATCGTCGTGCTCGATGCGGCGGACCTCAATATCGGTGCCTGCGATCCGTTCGCCGAGTTGATCCCGCTGGCGCGCCATGCCGGGGCTTGGGTACATGTCGATGGCGCATTCGGTCTGTGGGCGCGCGCGAGCCGCGAACATCGGCATCTGGTCGATGGGGTCGAGCTGGCCGACAGCTGGGCAACCGATGCCCACAAGTGGCTCAACACACCGCAGGACAATGGCATCGCGATCGTCCGCGACCGCGCCGCGCATCGAGCCGCCATGACACTCGCAGCGCACTATCTGGTCGCTGGAGGCGAGGCACGAGACGCGATCGATTGGACGCCCGACTGGACTCGCCGCGCTCGCGGCTACGCCGTCTATGCGGCGCTGCGTGAGCTGGGTCGCGACGGACTTGCCGCCATGATCGACGGATGTTGTCGTCATGCCAGTGCGCTTGCATGGGGAATCGGCGATCTCGATGGCGTCGAGCTGGTCGCGGCTCCCACCCTAAATCAAGGACTGGTCCGGTTCCTCGATCCGCACGGTCGTTTGGATGTGGACCATGACCGACACACGGATGCGGTGATTTCTGCGATTAACTCCGAAGGAACCGCATTTTTCAGCGGTACGCTCTGGCGGGGCCGGCGCGCCATGCGGATTAGCGTCGTCAACTGGCGTACGTCCGATGACGACGTTCGCGCGACAGTGGATGCGGTCGAGCGGGTACTCTCACAAATCAACTCCACATCGTAATCTGGGTCTGCCGGGGTGCAGGGTAAGGGAACGCGAAAGGTAGAGCGACCAAATGACTGCTTTTGGGAACGCGAACGGGCTGATTTCGCGGCGATAACTGGGGTGGATTCGGCCACTCAAGGCGTCTCGTTGCCCACCCATCCTGTATGGGGGAAGTTGGGGTTTGAGGCGCAGTGGAACGGTTATGGTTTTTTTGCGTAACCGTTCCTATGAGAAGTCCATCGTTATGGAAAGTATGCTGATTTGGGGCGGCGGCGCTGGCCTGTCCCAAGGCCCATCCCTGCAACGAAACGCTCTGACCTGATTCACATAATGCTGCCGTCCTTCAGGGCGTACCCCGAAGGAGAGCAGCATGTTGACTGTATATTTCAGGTCTCCGGCTTCCCTGGAGTACTACCGATCCGGAATCGGGGGGCCATATCTGGATGAGTTCGTCAGTTGGCTGGGTGGCCAAGGCTATCACCGGGTCAGCATTCGCCGGCATGTTCGCGAGGTTGTCCATTTCGCGGACTGGGCTGCCTCGGAAGGGTTGGCGATCAGGAACCTGGATCGTCAATCACTGCAACGATTGCGCGGCCACCTTGGTCAATCGGAGCGGTACCCCAGCGGCGGCCTTCGACACATCTACCAGAGTGCGCGGACCTTCGTGCGCTTTCTCGAGGCAATAGGCGTTGTCGATGTGCGGGCTGCACCAGCCGCCACGCAGGTCCCCGCCATCGTTCTCGAGTTTACCGAATGGATGCACACGCAACGGGGAACGTTGGATAGCACGCTCTCGAGCTATCGCCGGCCTATCACTGACTTGTTGCAGAGCTTGAGTACGGAGCCCCGCACATATACGGCACAAGGACTCCGAGAATTTATCCTTCACCAAGCCCGCCATTCCAGCTGCGAGAGATCGAAGAACCTGGTCACTGCGATACGCATGTTCCTGCGCTTCCTGGTCGCTCGCGGCGATTGTGCCGCAGGGCTGGAGTATGCCGTTCCGACAGTTGCCAGGTGGCGGCTATGCTCGCTGCCCAAGTATCTTCCTGCCGCCGAGGTCGAGCGACTCATCGATTCGTGCGATCCAGCCTCGCTGCTCGGCGCGAGAGATCGGGCCATCATGTTGCTGATCGCACGGCTGGGCTTGCGCGCCGGTGAAGTCAGTGCCCTAACGTTTGGTGATCTGCGCTGGACGGACGGGATATTGATCGTGTCCGGCAAGAATCGACGCGAGACGCGGTTGCCGATGCCGCAAGACGTCGGCGATGCGATCCTGCATTATCTCGAACATGGCCGGCCCTCATGTTGCAAGCGACTCTCTGTTTATTACAGTCATCGCCCCGTTCGTGCCAATCACTCGCCAGGTGGTAGGTCGCGCAGTTGTTCGCGCCATCCGCCGCACGGGTATCAACGCGCCGACGCAGGGCGCTCATCTGCTTCGGCATTCGGCAGCAACCAGCTTGTTGCGCACGGGCGTTTCGCTGCCTACCATTGGGGCGCTCCTGCGCCATGCATCGATCGAAACGACCACGATATATTACCGGCCGAAAGTTGCTATGTGCAGTCTCGGTTCCGGCTCATTGATAGCAAAGGAGTTCGGTCGTAGGAACTCGGCATAAATATCCGGTCGGTTGTGGAGGCCCGCCACCAACAG
>NZ_VTUZ01000057.1 GCF_008369935.1 Paraburkholderia panacisoli
TCGAGACCTGCAAAGCCAATGGCATCGACCCGTACGGCTATCTCACCTGGCTGTTCCGGTGCCTTCCACTAGCGAAGACCGTCGATGACTACGACGCGCTGCTTCCCTGGAAGATGCCCTCCGGACCCCGCTGACCTGCATCGCTACCACACCTCAAGCGCTCTGCCACCTTACTCTGAAGGGCGTCGTTCGTGGATCGCATACGATCAATCGTCCTCTTTGTCTGCCCAGATCGCCTGGACTTTTTTTCTCAGGATCAGCAGCGCAGCCGCTTCCGCCAGCGCCTTCTCCTTGCGCTGCAATTCTTTCTCGAGCTGCTGGATACGCTTCCTGTCCTCTTTCGACTGCTGGCGCTGCTCGCGTGCCTGCTCCCCGGCATTTGCATTGGCCGAACGGCAAGCCGCTCGCCAGGCAGAGACCTGTTCCGGATAAAGGCCCTTCCGACGGCAATACTCGGCCAACTCCGCTACATTGAGCGGCGCGGTTTCCAGCACGACTGCAAACTTGTCCTCCGAAGACCATCCTTCGGGATTTTTCCCATCGCCAGGCACAGCCAACCCTTGTCCTTTCGCCTGTCGGCGCCACGTGTACAACGTCTGTTCTGTAATCCCCGTTTCTCTGGCCAGCGCCGAAACCAGCGCATTCTCCGGCGGCATCATGCGTCGCACCAGCGCTTCTTTTCTTTCAGCTGAGTAGGCTTTCATTCACCCTGATTTTACCGCCCCCGGACCATGCCTCTAAGAATCAAATCACACGACAAGTAGTCTGACGCCGGGGGTATCAGGTACGCTCCGGAGTAAGCTCGTTCCGATCAAGCCCCGCATGTCCGGGCACATTGTTTCGCCGTTGCGGCGGTCCACAGACGCTTCAGAGCGATGTTGGTGCTGTCATGGCGTCTGACAAAAACCAGGTCGTACGTGGGAGTGGGGTTTTCCACCGGCACAAAAGCGATGTCCATCGCACGTGCGCGAGCCACCCATGGTGGAACGAGGGTAACGCCGACACCAGCGCCAACGAGAGCAAGCACGGTATGGAGATGATGCGCTTCCTGAGCTACATATGGGGCAAAGCCGGCATCAGCGCAGGTCGCGATAATGATCTCAAGCAGACGGGATTGAATGGAGGTCGGAAACAGTACAAACGCTTCACCCGTCAGGTCTTCGAGTCTTATCGAGGGTCGAGATGCAAGAACGTGTCCGCGTGGAAAGACTGCGACAAGCGGCGAAGAAACAAAGACCTTACTCTCCATATTTTCGATTTGGACTGGCCCCGGAAGGAGTCCGATGTCAATCCGCCTGTCGAGAAGCGCCGTGATCTGCTCTGAGCGATTCATTGTCTGCAAACAAAGCTCGACGTCTGGATATCTCCGCGTATAGTCGCGAATGAGAGGGGGAAGCAACGTACAGATAGCATTGTCAACAAATGCCATCCCGATGCGGCCACGGGTCCCTGCTATTGCCTCCTTAGCGATACGCGTCGTTTTGTCAGCCTGTTCAAGCAATATACGACACTCATGTAGCATGTAGTGTCCGGCTTCGGTGAGCCGGATTTCATGAGTGTTCCGATCAAACAGGTCGATAGCAAGTTCATCCTCGAACCGCCTGATCTGTTGACTGAGCGCTGACTGAACGATATTCATGCGCTTTGCGGCACGACCAAAGTGCAGATCTTCTGCCGCTTCAACGAAGTAGCGGACCCGTCGCAAATCCATAGTGTTTGGCTCCATCTTCGCAGTAACAAGGGCGGGGTTGCATTTGGCCAGAATTGCGCGAGTAACTTCCGTTGGCGCCTCAATCGAGCACTTTTTCCATTATAGGCATGATGATCTGGCCGCATCCTGAGATGCTGTTTGAGCAAGCTCCTTGAGCGTGATTGATGGATCAGCGAGCCGCACGGGATCGATGACCATGCGATCCTGTACCAGCGCACGGCCCTGCACATAATCTTTGACTGCGTTAACGCAGTCAAGCGCGATTACTCGCTGATTCTTTAGGTAGACCACTGAAAAACTTCGATTCTGGGGACTACCGCGTACGATAGCCCGATCATGACCGCTCGACAGGCCAACCGTTTGCATGCGCAAGTCATACTGATTCGACCAGAACCACGGTACGGCTTTGTAGGGCACCGGTTCCCCTGTGATGAACCCGGCGATTGTGGAGGCCATGTCGTTGGCGTTCTGGACCGATTCCAGTCGAACTGTCAGCCCGTCGGCAAAGCTGTTCGGATGTAAGGCACAATCGCCGAGCGCAAAGACGTCCTGCAACGACGTGCGTCCATATTCGTCGATAACGACGCCATTCGTGACGTGAGCTCCGGCGGTTCGTAGAGGATCGACCGAAGGGCGGATACCAATGCCGACAATCAGCATTTCGGCGGCGATTGTTTCACCTTTGTCGGTGCGAACGCCGCAGACTCTTCCGCCCACGCTTTGGATTTCCTGGACAGATGTGCCGAGACGCAGATCGACGCCGTGAGCACGATGCTCCTGTTCGAAGAAGTGTGAAACGGTCTCGCTCGTAACCCGCGCGAGAACGCGATCGCGTGCTTCGGAGACGGTGACTTTTTTCCCTAGCTTTCGGAATGTTGCTGCGGTTTCCAGTCCGATGTACCCCCCACCCACTACTGCGACGCGCTCGGTGTGATCCAGTTCCTGAAGTATCCGGTCCACATCTTCGCGGGAGCGAATCGAGTGAATTCCAGCCACGTCGTGTCCGGGGCAGTTGAGACGCTGTGCGTGGCCCCCAGCCGCCCAGATCAGCTTTCGATAGCGCAGTGTTCCTCCGGCCGAGGTGGTCGCGGTGTGGAGCACTGGATCAATCGAAACTACGGCGTTGCCGGTCAGCAGGTTGACGTCGCGGTCTGCCCAGAATTTACCCGGCCTGATCAATATGCGTTCGAGCGTTTTTTCGCCAGCGAGATAGTCCTTCGAAAGAGGAGGGCGCTCGTAAGGATAATCAACCTCTTCTCCCACCATTGCGATGGTTCCAGCAAAGCCACGGTGCCGCAAGGCGATGGCAACCTGGGAGCCACCGTGACCGGTTCCCACGATAAGTATGTCATAGTGACCTGACATCATTGTCTCCGCTGAGTATCTTTTGAAATCTGGACAATGAATAGCTGACGGACTGGGGCGATGGTCATGAAGGAGAAGCGCAGGGCGCACTCCAGGGCTGCGTCCGAGATTTGTTGTGGCCAGCCTCAGCTACTTGTCGCAGTACGTTTGGACTGGATGCGCATTCCACCCGCGTATAGGTAAGCGCGCTGTTCAAAGGGTTAGTGCGTTATTTGTGGACTCTAGGCGTTACCGGATTTTGCGTCCATTAATTAATTGTGATCGAGACATTACCGTTAGTTATCTGCAATACACTTTTTTCAGAAAATCTGGCACCGCGCTCATTAGGCATCCTTCCGGAGGGTCGCTTGATTCAAAAAGGCACTTTTTAGTGCTATCGGGTGACAAGGAAATGCAGTTCTTTTTTATGGTGCATCCAACCAAGCTCCGGTACGAAGCGCAAGTCGAAGGCGCGCGGTAGAGCGCGTTAGACTCGACGATTGGCGTAAAGAGACGATTTTATTACCTGCTCGCACGCTATCAGTTTCGGTTAGTATGAGTTTTAGGTCTATCGTGACGCCGAAGCCGGTTTTGAAGTGTCGCTGGCACGAGGGCGTGGTACGGAGCTATGGGGCTAGTGGATGATGTTGCTGCCATGCTTATCGAGCGTGTGCTGACCTGCTACGACCAGCAGCCCAGCTCTGCGGCAATTTGGATTGTCTTTGAGTGTCTGGTTGACGCTGATGGAACCCACCCCGTCTTCTGCCGATAGCCAAATCCGTAGACTGGATCCGAGACTGCTGATGTGCTACGCCCGTAGGCTGGCCGTTTGGTCTATACAACGGAACCGTTTCACGGAACGTACGTACGGCCTGCGTTGACAGTCAGAGTATCGTTCAGCAGTGCAAGTAGAAGTCGCCTTTCGTGCACCAGCAATTCGAACAAGGTCCTGCACGTAACATTCTCGCCGAACGCTGAGGAAGGCGCACGAGCTTTCCCACGCAGAGTCGTGCGCCGCCTTCAATCAAACGGTAAGTCGTCTACTAGCCACGTAGCGTACCGTCAACCACGATCAGCGACCGTTTATGTAAGGCGTCAGGTAGGTCTTCACTGATTGGACACCAGGGACGTCTTTTGTCACCTCGTCGGCTTTCGCAATTTGACCGGGATCTGGGACGGTTCCATGGAGAGTGATAACTCCACGCTGTGCGGTTATGAGCACGTTGCCTGTATCGATGTGTTGCGCTTCGAGCGCGCGGCGGACGTCCTTTGACAACTGCCGGTCAGCGCGACGCTGCTCCTTCTTTGTAACCGGTACAGATTGAGTCTCTTGCGCGACGCTAACGACGGGGATGGCCATGGAGGTACCAACCAGAAAAGCAGAAACTGCAAGTACACCAATAGTCCTACTTGCCTTCGGATTCATGGACGGCTCCGGTTTGAGTGAAAGAGACACTCGTGACTTCTGGTGAAGAGATGGAAATCCTGTAGCTACATGGGTTGACACTGATAGTTTCATCGGTCGGATCTGCGACCCGAGGCATGTCAGGTGGGTTGCTGTGATTTGAACGTTGTGAATCCGATGCCAGAAATGGATGTCCACTCCTGAACGCTGCGCTTCCTGATTACATGGAGAGTTGGCTCTGGTCTAATCATGTTCGCTTTGCGCAGGACAGATATGGCGAGTTCACGAAAGCCGAAGTCATGATGCAACGGGACCGTTCCAGATTGACGCACGGTTGCTCTGATCAATAGCACGCTTCGGTTGTTACCGGAAACTTGCCACATGATCCGTCCCGGTTCGACGTTGATTTTGCGATCGATGACGAGGGACTAATTTCGTAATCGAACGCGCGCTTTCGATTTGGCACAGCGCCAGGCCTCGTTGCAAGTTTGCATCCGTAAATGCCTGTATCGGCGTCTGGTGAGGATGCGTTCAGGTGCGGGGTGAAAAAGCGCCGGCGCGGTGGGGTGCAGTCCGTGGTGCACGACAAGATGATAGGCCATCGCGAAACTCCTGCGCCGTTCATTGGATGGCCGAGTCACATTCTCTGATTTATTTTCAATACTCGATCAGCATTTCCGTGCGCAATTTTCGCACGATCGGCGGGAGAGACCGGCATGGTCTCAAAGAACGCCCTGCCTTGTGAGTTTTGACTGAACGGATAATCGACGCTAAACATGATACGGTCGGTGCCGAATGTTGTCAGCGCTGTTAGGAACGGCGGCGTCGTAAAAATGCCGCTCGTTGTAATGTAGACACGATCAACGATCGTCTCACTGACTGGTCTGCTCAGGCCGCCATGCCCGATGAGAATGTCGTCCACCCGGCCAAGCATGAACGGAAGCATCTCTCCCATATGGCCAACGATCACGGTCAGCCCTGGGTATCGCTCAAATGCGCCGGTCAGGACCAAGCGGAGGACATGAATGGCGGTTTCGGAGTGCCAGCCAAATGCTCCTGAGGCGAGTAATGCACTCGCCGGACCCGGCAGGCGGTCGTAGTAGATATCGTAGACGGTCTTGGGTGGCAGATTGGGGTGAATGTAAATCGGCACGTCCAGCGCTGCGGCCCGCTCCAGTACCGGGCAGAATCGAGGATCGTCCAGAAAGCGGTCTTCCGTCAGTCCGTTGACCATCGCGCCGCAGAAGCCAAGATCACGCACGGTACGTTCCAGTTCGTCGGCGGCTGCGTGGGGCTCGCGCATGGGCAGATGCGCAAAGCCACCAAATCGCTCGGGGTGCCTGCGCAGCGCTGCAGCGAGCGTATTGTTGGTTTCAGTCGCGAGGCGTATTCCCTCGTTCCCGTCGAGCAGGTCGGCCCCAGGCAGCGATGCAGAAACGACCTGGTAAGTGATGCCGTGATCGTCCATATCCTGGATACGACCGCTATCCAGGTCCGCTAGCGTGGCCTTGCGCGGGGCCGTGAATCCGGGATTTGTACGGAGGTCGAAATAAGCCTCCAGGAGTGAGGGGGCGATGAAGTGCTCTTCGAGGGCGACAATACGCATGATTTTCTCGACGGGGATAACGTTCACCATGTCCGCTGCAGTCGTTTCAGGCGCAATGGTGAAGAAGTGAAGAAGCTGCGTCGACTGGTTGCCAAGCCAGGTAGCCGGTAAGTGGGCTCCTGCTCCTGACCTGGCTCCCCCGGGCGGGACGGCGTTTATTGAGGTCAGTATTTGATCCCGATGGCCTTCGTCTCCGTGTAGGCCTCGATACCTGCTTTGCCCAACTCGTAGCCGATGCCGGACTGCTTGAAGCCTCCAAAGGGGAGCGCACCGAGGTCGCCACCGTTGATCTCGATGATGCCGGCGTCGATCGTTTGGGCGAGTCGGTGTGCATGGCCTAGATCCCGCGTCCAGATGGCGGCGGCGAGGCCATATTCCGAATCGTTGGCCATCTCGGGAAGTGCATCGAGATCGTTGTCCGAGAACTTCGAGACACAGAGCACGGGTCCGAAGATTTCTTCACGAACGACTGACATGTCCCGACGCGTATTGGCGAGCAGCGTTGGCTCGATGAAATATCCCGGACCATCGATGGCCCGCCCACCCGTTACCACTTCCGCTCCCTCCCGTTTGCCGGCAGCAATGTATTCGAGCACGCGCTTGCGCTGGCCTTCGGAGATCAACGGCCCCATCTCCGTGTCGGGGGAAAGGGGCGCGCCGATCTTCACACTCCTCGCGCGGGCCTCGAAACCTTCCACCACCTGGTCATAGACCCGTTCATGGACGAAAAGCCTTGTGCCCGCAGCGCAGAACTGCCCGGTCTTGAAGAAGATGCCCGATGACACGGCATTGGTGGCCGCCTCGATGTCGGCATCAGGGAAAATGAAAACCGGCGATTTTCCGCCGAGTTCGAGCGTGACGCGCTTGAGCGTCCCCGATGCGTCCACGAGGAGCGACTTGCCCGTGTCCGTCGAACCGGTGAAGGCGATCTTCGCGACGCCGGCGTGCCTGGCCAGTGCGCGCCCGGCGACGCCGCCTTCTCCTGTCACGACATTGAATACGCCCGGAGGGATGTCAGCTTCGACCATCAGTTCGGCAAGGCGCAGCGCGGTCAATGGAGCGAGTCCGGCAGGCTTGAGCACCATGGTGCAGCCGGCAGCCAGGGCGGGTCCGATCTTGAACATGGCGAGAAGAAATGACGCATTCCAGGGCGTGATCGCGCCGACCACGCCGATCGGTTGCCGAAGGGAAAATGACAGTGCGCCCGGCCGACTATCGCTCATGGGCACGTCGCCGCCCACCTTGTCGATCCATCCCGTACTGTGCCGGAGCACGTCGATTGCTCGTGCGATATCACCGTAGCGGGTGTGGGTGACGGGGTTGCCGCCGTCGATCGATTCCAGCGTTGCGAGTTCGTCTACATTGCGTTCGATGGCGTCTGCAAGCGCCAGAAGCCTGCGCGTGCGAGCCGCGGCGGGCATCGTCGACCATCCGCCCTTGAAAGCCTTGTCGGCTGCGAGCACGGCGCGATCAATATCTTCGGCGCTCCCGGCTGCGACCGTCGTCAACGTGCGTCCCGTTGCTGGCTCGATGACATCGGTACGTCCCTGACCTAGTGCGTCGGTCCATTTGCCGTCGATGAAGAGGTTATGTTGCCGCTGGATGAAGCCGGAGCGCAGGCGCGCTTCGTGTTCCGCAAACTGGTTGCTCATGGGGTTTGCCTCTTGGGGATCAAGACAACGGCCGGGTATGGATTCCTGGCCGAACGAAAGGGTCTTCAGGAAATCTTGTATTGGCCGCCGTCGACGACGAGTGCTTGCCCGGTGACGAATGCCGCGTCGTCGCTCGTGAGAAAGAGGACCGGGCCAGCGATGTCGGTTGGCTCGGCAAAACGCTTGATCGCCTGCTGCTGCCACACGCTTTTCTTGAACTCGTCCGGCACACCGCTCGTACCGGGGGTGTTGGTGAGCGCAGGCAGGATCGCATTGACGGTAATACCGTCAGTTGCAACATCATTGGCTAAACCCCGGGCAAAACCGATGACGCCCATCTTGGCAGCCATGTAATGGCTCAGGCCGGTGATGGCGATGCCGATCGAGTTGGACGAGAAATTGACGAAGCGCCCCCATTTCCTCTGGCGCATGCTGGGAAGGAACTGTTTTGCGCTGAAGTAATGCGAGTCGAGATTGACGGCGAACGTCCGCCGCCACGCGTCCAGGTCGAGCTCGTCAATCACGATATTTGGATAGATACCGGCGTTGTTCACGACAATGTCCACTTCACCTAGATCGCGTTCGACGAACTGCGCCACGTGTTTCCAGCCGCTTTCGTAGGAAATGTCGGCTTCGATCGCAATGGCGGTGCCCCCGATCAGCGAGGCGGTTTCGACGGGCTTTTTCAAATCGACCAGCGCGACCTTCGCGCCATGCGCCGCCAGGCGGACGGCAACCTCCCGTCCGATACCTTGTGCCGCGCCGGTCACGACCGCTATCCGGTTTTTGTGTGTCTTCTCAGTCATGTTTTCCTCTGAATCGTTTAGAAGGGAAGGGAGTGGCCGGCGATACTGCGTAGCAGGCGCCCCAAAAGGTCTGCTTATGAAGCCTTGGTCGAAGCCTGCCGGGCTTCTTCCGCGACATCGCCCAGATCTGTAAGCTTGAACTGGCGGATAAGGTCCGGGCGACCTTCGCGCACCTTCGTGACCCAGTTCGGGTCGGCGATGACGCTTCGACCGACTGCAATGA
This sequence comes from Paraburkholderia panacisoli, assembly GCF_008369935.1. Lineage (GTDB taxonomy): Bacteria > Pseudomonadota > Gammaproteobacteria > Burkholderiales > Burkholderiaceae > Paraburkholderia > Paraburkholderia panacisoli. Next base: position 8,748 of record NZ_VTUZ01000057.1, read on the forward strand.
GATCGAACTCGTGCCCGTTGAAGCGTTTGGCCAGGGCCGGAAAATTGATGTCCGGCGACGCGTCTGCATCCTTGCCAGAGAAGCTTTCGACCATGTCGACGGTCAGGCCCACGCCCCCAACGGCAATGACGGGCTTGCCCGAGAGTTTCCGCGTCCAGCCCGCAAGGCCGAGGTCGGAATCAGGCCATTCGGGATCTCCGAAACGGCGGGTCGATGCGTGGAAAAGATCCACGCCCGCTTCGTCGAATGCGCGCAGCATTACTGAAAGCTCGTCGGGCGTGGTTGCCACGCGAGCGGTGTAATCCTGCAGTTTCCATTGTGAGAACCGCAGGGAGATCACAAAGTGGGACCCGACTTCGTCGCGAACCGCACGCACGACCTCCACCGGAAAACGCGCGCGGTCGCGTATGTCAGGGCCGCCATACTGGTCGTCGCGAACATTCGTGCCAGCCCACAGGAACTGGTCGAGCAGATAGCCATGGCAGGCGTGGATTTCGACGCCATCCGCGCCGATCCGCTTGGCGATCCGTGCTGATCGGACAAAAGCATCCTTGACCGCCTCCAGGTCTGCGATGGTCGCAGGGTTTCCGACAACGGTGCCGGGCTTCATGAGGCCGGAAGGGCTCAGGACAGGTGCCGTTGCAAAGTAACCGCCGTCCGGCGCCGCGACGAGTGCGCCCTCGTGGCCGATTTGAGGAAAGAAGTGGCCGCCAGCCTCGTGTACGGCATCGATGCATCTTGCCCACCCGTCCGCCGTGTCCTCCGCCAGACGGCCATATTTTCTCGTGCGTGTTGCCGATGGGTGATCCACCGCGACGCATTCGGTGATTGTGAGTTGCACGCCGCCGCGAGCACGTGCCGCGTAATAGTCGGCAAGACGTTGGGGAGCATGACCGTCAGCGCACCAGCCGCGCTGCATGCCAGGCATGATGAATCGATTGGCAAGTGAGAGACCTGCGATCGTGATGGGTTGGAAAAGAGCCAACATATCGATGTCGGTGTCACTTCGTGTCGGACTGGTGTTTTCCAGTGTCATTGGATTGAACTCCTGAGTTTTTGCATATGAAATCCGCAGCGTAAGGGGGCAGATGAGCTGCACGACAAAATGCAAGTTTCATAATAGCAGTATAGAACACAAATGCAATAATGAAAATTGCATTTTGTCGATCTACAACCGGTAGACGGAGACCGGACTGTTGATGAGCGGGGAGGCAGGGCGCTTGACGATGCCGGGAGGCGGACGGTGGATCGGCCGTTCGGGAAGCAGGTCCTTTCAGATTTGCTTCCGACGGGGCGATCGGAACTTAAGGCGCTGCCCTCCTGCACGATATATTGCAAGTGTTATTATTGCAATAAGGGTGATCGATGAGTGATGACCTTCCGTGGATGGGACGATGGAGATGGCATGATCGATCTACGTTTCCCGACAGCACTGCAGATGGTGCTTGGGATCCAGATAGCCGAAGAAGACGGGGTGCGATGTACGAGCCAGAAGCTCGCCGACTCGCTGGGCGTCAACGCCAGCTTCGTCAGGAAGCTTCTCGTGCCTCTGACTCGCGATGGGATAGTGGCGTCCTCATTGGGCAAGAATGGTGGTGCTCGCCTCGCTCGATCTCCCGCGACGATCACGCTTCGTGATATTTACTGCTCCGTGACTGATGACAAGAAAATCTGGATCGCGCGGACTGCTGTGCCATGTCAATGTGTGGCAAGCGCAAATATTGTCGAATTCTTTGAGTGTATCGCCGGCGAGGCCGATGCCCTTGTGCTCGATATGCTGGGACGTCGGACAGTGGCCGACAGCATTGCAGAAATCCGGAACCTGGAGCGAACACGGATTGGTCGGAGCAGGCGATCAAACGCAAGCCGATAACACTGATGACGCGCTGCCGCCATCGGCGCGCGCAAGCGCTACCCGGTCCTAAATCTGCGATCGCGCGATCTCGACCGGGTATCGTAGCTACTCTTCGAGCACAAATTCGCGTTCAGGAGCGATCCGGACGCCACCGCGGGCGATCCGGTCCTTGTCCAGGCGCAGTAACTCCTTGAGTGCCTCGGCGACGTTGCGGCGCTCTAGACTAGCGAGGAGAGCTTTGTCGGCGTCTGCCGCCACTTTCTCAAAGAGAGGCTCGATGTTGGCGCTCACCCGGCACCGAGGTGAAACAGATGGACGCGCGAGCAGGAATCGCTTCTCTCCAGTGATCGAGGCGTAGATGTCGCGCAGTGTAATGCTGGCGGCGGGCCGTGCGAGACGCAGCCCTCCACCTTTGCCGACCGAGGCGTCGATAATGGCGTCCCGCCTTAGTGGCACCAGGAGTTGACGTACGAAGCTGGGATTTGCGTTAAGGCCGTCAGCTAGTACCTTGCTCGTGCATCGGAAACCCTCCTGGTCGGCAAGCGCCACGCTCAGGACCATCTGAAAGGCTGTCGAAAAACGGAAGTCGATCATAGCTCGTCGATTCTATTCGCGGGCGGCCGAGACAGCGCGCAAACATAATGTAATGATTGACCTTGCATTATACGCGGTCTATATTGCAATTATGATTATTGCTTATTACGTCAGTGCAGCCGATCGCTGGACTCGCACCTCACTACGAAAGGAAGACAACCGCTATGCTGGGCCATGCCCCCACCACGGCAACTTCAAATCGGCTTCACGGAACTCGTTCGGGGGTTTTGTTCACCCCGACCAAGCTCGGCAGTCTCGAGCTGAAGAATCGCATCGTCATGGCGCCGATGACCAGGGCCATGTCTGCGCAAGGGATACCCGGTGAGAACGTCGCACATTACTACCGCCGCCGGGCAGAGGCGGGGGTTGGCCTCATCATTTCTGAAGGTAGTTTCATTCCACATTGGAGTGCTTCGCACGAGGAGAACGCACCCCGCTTTTATGGTGACGATGCGCTGGCGGGATGGAACCGTGTCATTGACGAAGTTCACGCTGCGGGCGGACGTATGTTCCCGCAGCTATGGCATGTCGGTCTGGTTCGCAAGCCGCAAGTCGAGGGTGCCTCAGGACTATTCGACGAAGATGCCGAGGCATCGAGGCGGCTCGGCCCATCCGGCATCATTGGCGGTGGAGGACTGCCCCTGGCTCAAGTTCGAGCACCGGCGACTGAACGCGAAATAGGCGAGATCATCGAAGCCTATGGTAATGCCGCTGCGTCGGCGAAACAGCTCGGTTTTGATGGAGTCGAAATTCATGGAGCTCATGGTTATCTGATCGACCAGTTTCTCTGGGCGGAGACTAACAAGCGAAGTGACCAGTACGGCGGCGATCGTACAAAGCGCAGTCGCTTCGGGGTAGAGGTCATTCAGGAAATTCGCCGTCGTGTCGGCTGGGAGTTTCCAGTGACCTTGCGTTTGTCCACGTGGAAGAACCAGTCTTACGCTGCAAGCCTCGCCACAACGCCATCGGAATGGGCCGAGATCGTTACGCCGTTTGTCACAGCTGGCGTGGATGGCTTTCACCTCTCGCAGCGACGTTTCTGGGAGGGTGCGTTCGGGACCGAACTTAACCTCGCTGGATGGACCAAAAAGCTGACCGGCAAGCCGACAATCACGGTCGGATCAGTCACCCTGAATAACTCGATGGCCGAGATGTTGCAAGGCAAGGACAGCGAACCCGAAGACAATCTTGCGTTGGTGTACAGCGCGCTCGAGCGGGGCGATTTTGATCTTGTCGCGGTAGGTCGTGCCCTTCTCGCCAATCCCGATTGGCCGGAGAAGATCAGGAAGGGGGCGACGTTGCGTTCCTACACGAGGAGCATGCTGACGAATCTTGACTGATGGGGGCGGCGGCGGCACGGAGATGGCGTCCCGATGGCGGTGACGCAGTTTGCAGCACGGACGCAGCCGACGCCGGAATATCGCGTCACAAGGCCCGCAATTGCCGTGGCGAAATGTGCGGACAACGGGTCATTGCCTTAGTGATGCATCTCCATTACCGGGCCAACTCGCTGTTTGCCGGTTCGACGCGAGCGGGCCAACGCTTAGGGTTGGAGGCTCCCCCGCGCGTGCTCATTCGTCAGCTTTGCCGAGGCCACTCCATACGACCTTGACAGCCCTGCGGAACGCATGCATCCGCGAAGCTTCGTCTTCACTCCAGCGAAGAAAAATAACCAGGCCTTGGCAACTGGACACGATCAATGCACCCCGCAATTCGCGTTCTTCCATCGACAGCTCTGGATTGATTTCGCCGACGAGTTGGGCGAAGAGCCTGGTGAACCGTTTCTGTGCCTCTACAACGACATCGCGCGCGAACGATTCGTGCAGCGCCAATCCCCAACTTTCGACGATACCTGCTGATAGTCCAGGTTTGACAAAGTCTGCGAATGCATCGTCGATGATTGATTCGAGCCGCGCCTGCGGAGAGCGGTTTCTGTTTTCGACAAACTTCCGAAAGCGTTCGAAGTATCGTTTTGCAATCTCCTCGGTCGTGGCACGCAACAGTGCTTCACGGGTCGAAAAATAGTGCTGTAACGTGCTCAGACGAATGCCTGCATCGTTGGCTACGCGATTGATCGTGTACCCTGCGTAACCCATCTCAATCAGCACATTAATCGAAACATCAATGATCTCGGGCACACGGCTTTCCCGATTGCCGCGCTGCCTGACAGACGTTGCGGTCTGCGGATCAAATATCGCTGTGGAACTGAGGGTCAGTTTTTTCACTTGCACTCCGTTCTGAGGCGCTGACTGTCTCGCCGTTCAGCATAAAGTTAGCGTCCGGCGGCGGCTATTACGCTGCCCAGTGGGACAACAATCAAGAAGCCAATTCTGCACCTCCTGGACATCGCGTTTGCTGTGGCTGCTGCCGGACTTGTGTAACAGGTAATAGGTTATCTAACCGTGTTTAAGTATAGGTTGAATAACCTGTTTTTCATAGGCGATGATATCGGAAATGTCAGATTTAACGGGGGTTTTCAGGCGCTATCGTTTACCCGAACCATTCAAATTCGGTGGTTGACTTATAGGTTATGTAACCTATATTTGTTGACAGGTAATCGACACGCCGACGCGCTGCTCTGGCCACAGAGTGGCGTGACGTGGTGGCACCGCAGTCAGAGGAGGCGAAATGGGTTCCGGCGAGAAGTGCTTGCGAACGCTGGTCGGCAAGTGGTTTGGCCCTTCCGCGGTGACGACGATCCGCGTAGTCGAGTTCAGTCGCACACGAACGGATGGAAAGCGGTACGTGCGCATCGGCGAGGCACGGGTCGACGGAAGTTTGACCATCGTTTTCTTCCGGCACGATGACGGTTCGTGGAACGTGTTTCCGGCAAAGAGAAGCGCGCCGGCGATGCATGCATACCCGCTTGCGGCGTGAGCGATGAGGCGACAGGCAGGTGATCTGAGGAGAAGGCAATGAACATCCTGAAATTGGCTGGGGATGCTGGCATGCTAGTCGTACTTGACGCCAGAATCGGTTGCACCGAGTACCGAAGTGTCCATGGAACTCTCGATGCATTTCAGCGTTTTGTTCAGGCATTGGAATCAGCATTGACGAATGCCGACAAGCCCGACGGGCCAGAGTGTCGGCGCGACCTGTGCGCGGAGTCTTCGTCATCTTGAAGGAGTGGCGTCGAAGCACTGCCAAGGGAGCTTTCGACGCGATGCGGAATACTGGTCTCGCCGCAGGTAGCGAAACTGGATCCGCAGTAGGACACGCTGATGCCGGATTGTGTTCGCTCACACCGGAAAGCAAGTTCGCTCGAGGGAAGAAACTGATGAAGATTTCTGCAACCTACGCCTGGGCTACGATGCTTACTGCGATCGCCGCTGGTTTCCCACCGGTCTCGTCCTATGCCTACGCGCTCGATTCGCAGCTCAACTGCAAATCGAATGCACATGCGTTTATCGCCCCGCTGCTAAAGGACAGGTATATCGATCCGAATCCGATGCGCGTCGAAGCGAACTCGGTCAACGCATTTCGACCTGTGCAAGGTAGCAACTTGACAGCATTTGGGTTTCGCGTTTCCGCCATCCTCGGGTACAAACAGGATGATGCACTGTTCAAACGCGGACATGGCCAGCCTTTCGCAGACTCAGCCTATGGAGCGGTAGTAATTGGCGCCGCCGAGTCAGTAGAAGCGCTTGCGCGCCAGTACGGTAGCCGCGCCGTCATTCATCAAGTAGTCCCTCTCTTGCTAACGGCCATTTTCTGCAGCGGACCATGACGCGTCATTGAAGCAGTGCAATGCAAGCATCACACCGCCTGCGCGCCGGTATCGGCGACTTGTAGTGCTCTCGGAGGAGAGTGAACCAAACCGTGGGAGGTCAATTCACGCCGCCCGGCGCGCATTCGGCGAGTTCGCAGCTACAGAGGTTTTGGTCAACCCGGCAAGTTTCTTACCCGGGGTATTCGTCCTTTTCGTGCTAAATCTGGCGGTTTGATTTGATTTTCCTTTTAAAAACAATGGGGTGGCGAATTCCCCATTTTGCGGGAGCGCATCCTTTTGATGCAAAATCTAGCGGTTGTGTTCGACCGCGTCCGATCGGCGAGCGCGTGATTGAGTGCGGCTAGCAAATCCGCACCATGCGCTTGGTGTTTGCGTGCACGTTTCGTCGCAGCTACGGCTTCTGTGACGAGAGGCGCGTTGTCCCGTTCAACTCCGTCGTCACGGCTTTATAGAACCGCTTCACGATCCGGCCAAGCGTCGCCATGGCGTTGCGTCGAGCAGCATCTCGAGATAGCGGTCGATCGGAAAGCTCAACGTCCCGCGGAAATTGACATGTGCGAAGTGCGCCGGCCCCATCCGCCGCAGCCAGTCGTCGTCAACCCCTTGACCCTTGCTTCGCCAACGATCAAGGGTTGCCTGGATACGCTGCGTATTCCATGCAATGACCAGATTTGTTAGCAGCGTCAAAGAGCCGGATATCGCGATCATTTCGTCGCGGCGCCGTCCGCGCTCCGGCGCGATCTTGCCGGTATAGATCGCGCGCTGCAACTGATGGACCGATTCGCCGCGGTTGAGCAGCGTATGCATTTCTCGCCTGAATTCAGTGTTGCTGAAGTAATCGCACAGGAAAAGCGTGCACAGCAGTCTGCCAAGGTGGTCTGCTGCCCGGTACACCGGGTCGCCCTGCGCCGCGCTGCCGAACCGCTGCAATGCGACCAATGCGCTCACCCGTCCCGCATGAATCGATGCGACGAGGCGCAGCAGTTCCGTCCAGCCCGCGCGAATCGCCTTGATGGAGATCTCGTAGGCGACGACCGCTGCCAGTCCCTCGGGCGCAGCCACGCCTTTCGGCAGATGCAGTTTGCGTTCCGAGAGGTTGCGCAGACGCGGGCAGAGATCAAAACCGAGCAGCTTCGACACCGTCATGCCTACGTTCGTGTATCCATGCGTGTCTACTGAAAGTCGCAACAGTCCGCCGTCGTCGCGGTTCTCGTTGTGGCGGATCACGCCCTCGATCGCCACTCCAGCCTGGCGTTCGTTCAGCACGATGGGCTGGTTATAGACAATGCCATGCTGATCCAGCACGTGCGTGTACATGCCCACCGCATGGGTGCGACGTCGCGGATCGACCCGCACATAGACGAGGTGCGGTGACGTATCCAGGCTCATTGAGTCGCTCGATGCCTGCCGTCCGGTACCCCAGAGTTTCGTAATCGGATGCGTACGCTGGAACTCCACCACGCGATCGTTTGCACGCGGCAGCCGACCGGGCATCTCAAGGAAGCGCATTGCCGTCGAAATGTGCGCCGGGTCCAATTGCGGGATCATGGCGGCAACGCTTTTCGCGTCCAGTTCCGTGCCATGGGCGATCAACGCAGCATACAGCTAGACGAGTTCGTTCGCATCGTGCGCCTTGCGTGACCGGAGCACTTCACTGAAGCCAGTGTGGGCATCCATCTCCATGATCATGTCGGAGAACTGTGCGGTGCCGATCTCCCTGAATATCAGATCCCGCGTGCGTTTCGGTATGCCATCGGTCGGCAACGCTTCGATCGCCGACAGGTGCAGCGCGCCGTCGGTGCCGATCGCCACGCGGTCTGCCTCGCGCGCTTCCTCCAGCGCGGCCAGGCCTGCCTTGAGGTGTTCCGTCAACCGTTCGAGGAACGGCTCCGCGGTTCCCGGCAATCCGAGCGACGACAGGTAGCGGTCGCGTTCGTTTTCCCGTTGCGCGGGTGGAATCAGCAACTGGTCGCGCTCCCGGAACGACAGGCTGTGGTTGATCCAAACCGAGCCGCGGCGAAGCCCCTTGCGCAGACCCGTGATTGCCGATGCCTCCAGTGCCCGAAACGCGCGCGTCCGATCGTCACCCAGGACGAGATCGCGCCAGGCGGCGCTGACCGGCACATCGCAGTCGGGCGGCAATTCGGTCGTGCCGCTGTCATGCAGTGTGCCGATAAGTTCGAGCTGTCGCAGGCTCGGTTCCGCTTCGCGGCCCACGAAGCCTAGCTCACGTAACGGCCCCAGCAGATTGCGGATGCGGTGATGATCGTCGGTGAGCGTTTCGCGTACGCTGGCTGCGTGACTTGCCTGTGGCCTGTCCTCGAGGTCCTCAAGCAACTTGCCAATATCGTCGAGACGCTCTTGCGCCGTACGCTTGCTATCCTGAACCAGAGCCTTGATCGCGACCAGTTGCTGCCGGTATTCGATAGCAGAGCGTGCCTGCCGGACCGTCGTGCCATCGTAAGCCTGCCGTACGAGGTCGGAGACCCGGCGCCCTGCTTGATAGAGTAGCGCGTCCGTCAGCTCGAGCAGCGTGATGCGCAGGAAAAAGATCAGCTCGATGGTGCGGGTCGACTCCTTGAGTTCGCGGACCTTCGCAGGACGGCGAGCCTGGATACGCTGCGCGTATGCGTGCTGCTTTGCGATTGACACGGCGTCGAGTTCCCACGTATGCGCGCCGAGCTCTTTGAGGAACCGAACCTTCTCAAGGGTTTCGGTGAGCGTCGTGGTGCTGTGTCGTGCCGGCGGCATCTTAAGCCATTCGAGAACTCTCGTGCCGGAGGTCCCGTGCTGGGCAGAGAGGACAGCATCGGCGTGCATCAACTGCGTTTCCGTGACCGTTGCCTCGATACGTGCAAGCAGACCACGTTCAACATCCGACCAGATCGCACGGCCGAGATCCCGCAGTTTCCGCTCGGCAGATATCAGAATGCGACGCTCATACAGCCAGCAATGGGCATGCTGGAGCAACTCGTCGACGGTGAGTGATTCGGTGGCGTCCTGTCGCATCCGCGCTTTAAGTTCCGCCCAATGGCTCGGTCCGATCGACGTGATGCCGAGATATTCGCAAATCCAGAGCTGATGTTCGTACAGTGTCTTATAGCGCTGATAGAGCGTGCGGAGGGAAGCGATCGTCGGGGTGGGCAGGCTGAGCCGCTCGCCGACATAGCGCAACAGCTGGCGTGGCAGTGTGCCGACATGATCGAGAGTGTGGCCACTGGCACGCAGAAAGACCAACTGGATCGCGACGCCAGCACGGTGATCGCGCCGAAAGCGCTCGTTGACTGCGGCAACGTCGCTGTCAGTCAACGCGAAGTAGCGCTCCACGTCGAATTCCGAAAGTCGGGCGGGCAGGCGATCGTGTCCCACATAGCGAAATTCCAGACCTGGCATCTCCGCCTCCCGACAAGGTCGCGCGATCCGTAATCGCGGGCAGCTATGTTATCGCAGATACTTTTGGGACCTCCTGACAACAGTCAGAGCCGCTGGCAGCCTTATAAATAAAGGCTCTGCGGAGGAACCGCCAGATTTGGCACGAAAAGGACGATTACCCCATTACGGAATACAACACGGTGGTTCGCGACAACGTCGCAAAAGAGCGGGCAGTGTCTAGCGTGCTGGTGACCTTCAAACTGCAGGTGCAGGAGTGGAAGGACATCCTGTTGCGCGGCAAGGACCCGGCGAAACTCGAACACGGATGGGCCGCTTTCGAGCAGCAGGAGCGCTCCGTCGACGACCAGACCCGCGCGCTGCTATCGAATCTCGACGAAGGCAAGGGCCGTGCGTTGGTGGAGCAGTTCGCGGCTGCACATTCGACGATGGGCCTCGGCTATCGGAAGGGTTTTGAAGCCTTCAAGGCCGCGGCTTTCGATCCCACAGCCGGCGACACCGCTGTCGCGGGCGTCGATCGCGAACCGGCGCACTTGCTGGCCCAGGCCGCGCAGGAGATCGCGGCGACGAGCGCGGCCGTGTCGACGAAAGCGGCTGCCGACGCGAGGCAGGCTTCGGCGATCAGCGTCGCGCTGATGCTGGTGGCGTTCAGTGCGGGGTTGGGTGGGGCGGTCATGTTCAGTCGCTCGATCACGCGGCCGCTCAATCGGGCGCTGGATGTCGCGCGCACCGTCGCGCTCGGCAACCTGACGACCGAGTTTCATGCGACAGGTTCGGATGAGATCGCAGACCTACTCGCCGCACTAAAGGATATGCAGATGAGTCTGTCGAGTGTGGTCAGCAATGTGCGGCGCAATGCAGAAGGGGTGGCGACAGCGAGTTCCGAGATCGCGGCGGGCAATCTGAGCCTGTCGGCACGGACCGAAGAGCAGGCGGCATCCCTCGAAGAAGCCACATCCAGCATGGAGGAACTGACCAGCACGGTGCGGCAGAACGCGGGCAACGCCCGGCATGCATCGACGCTCGCGGGCACCGCCTCCGAAACGGCCACGCGCGGTGGCGATGTGATGGGGCGCGTGGTCGAAACGATGGCGGGTATTTCGGAAAGCTCGTCGAGGGTCGGCGAGATTATCGGCGTCATCGAAAGCATTGCGTTTCAGACAAACATCCTCGCGCTCAACGCCGCAGTCGAAGCCGCGCGCGCGGGCGAACAGGGGCGCGGCTTTGCCGTCGTCGCGAGCGAAGTGCGCACGCTCGCGCAGCGCAGCGCCGGCGCCGCAAAGGAAATCAAGGCGTTGATCGAGCAGTCGGCGAGCCGCGTGGATACCGGCAACGAGCTGGTGCACGGCGCAGGCGGGATCATCGCGGAGATCGTTCAGTCGGTGCAGCAGGTGACGGCGATCGTGACGCAAATTTCCTCAGCGTCCGACGAGCAGACCACCGGCATCGAACAGGTCAACATGGCGGTCAGCCAGATGGACGAAGTGACGCAGCAGAATGCGGCGCTCGTGGAGCAGGCGTCGGCGGCTGCGCAGTCGATGGCCGAGCAGGCGACGGCGTTGCGGGAAGCGGTCGCGGTGTTTCGCATCTGTTGATGTTTGTTAGTTCTGCTAGCCGTGCTCATTGGGTTTGCTAGCGAAGGAATGGCTGTAGGCCATGCCCGATAAGGCTCGACGGGCGAATGGCGGTTCTTCCTTCCGTTGCGTTTCAGCAACGAGCGCGCAGCAGGTTGTCCGCTAATTTTGCTAGCGCGTTCAGCGTGTCCTCTAATTCGGCGAATGTGGTTGCCGAGCGGCGCGATAGGTACGTGGGCCAGAAGCGGCAGTAAGCGTAAATGTCGAGGTCATTTTTTTCGATCCTCAGACGGGACCCATCTCAGTACGCTGATCAGAAACTCCCTAAGGTATGGCACTTTAGGCGTCACTTCGGCGGCCTTCAACATTCCTTGGGTGGATTTCGGTAAGCGCCGTGTCGTGCTGCGCTTATTGAGCCGTTCCGGGCAGTGAGTTCGTGTTCTGGTGGAAAAGCCGCGCTAGCAGAATTAACGGACAGCATTAGCGCTTCAATGGACACCGCTAGCAAAATTAACGATCTCCAACAGCGGCACATCTTTCCGTTCGGCCAGCGACAGGCCGATCTTCTCCGGCTCAAGTTGGCGATAGGGACGTTCGAGCTCACAGATTTCGAACGTATCTGTTTCATCCCAATCGGTGGTGATCTCAACGCGAATTGTGATTTTCATCCCAACCCTCCGGCGGCCATGGCTGCCGCAATCCTGGGCGCCCTGCGCTGAAACCCGAAGTTTTTAACGCTCCCGTTTGTGAAACTGGATGGCCACCGGTTTCTTGCCGACTTTTGGGCCAATTAACGTGTGATGACGGCGGGCGAGCGACAGGAAATGCCAGGAGCACCGCGGCGCTCCATGGGCTGATCGATACAGGTCTCAGGAAAGAGGCATGGCCAGAAGTACAGTGACCGTGGCGGAAGACAAATTCTTGAGTGCCCGGGCTTCACCTGGCGCGAGACGGCATGAATCGTTGGTACGTAGTACCTCCGTACCGGCTGACGTTTCCACGGTCAGCTCGCCTGACAATACGACGTAGTGCTTCTCGACGGCAGATGCAGAAAGCGATGTGTAGCCGCCTGGCTGAATCGTGGAAACGCCAAGCCACAGCGTATCCGACTCTCCTGCCTCATGCCCTTGTAGCCTCACGCACCGCATCGAAAAATGGTTGTCCGGGAAGTACTCGGGCGCCGAGCCGAATCGTGTGACGTTCATGGCGTGAGCAGAACACGGTCGGTACTACCGCGCAACACCGCCTGATAGGCACGAGCGGCATCGTCGATCGAGAACACTGCCGCCTGATTGATCGGGAATGGCTTCAACCTTCCACCCACGAACAACGGCAGCAACTGGTCCAGGATTTGGGCTCCATCAATGCTATTCAGCGCAAGCGTGTCGATACCGACGTACGTATGCTGACCGCGGTAAAAAGCAAAGATGTCGAACGGGACTGCGCGATCGATCGTGGAGATGAAGATCTGGGTGCCGCGTTTTGCCAGCGCCGCGTTAGCCTGTTCGAAGTATGGGCTGCCTACCGTGTTATAGATAATATCGGCGCCGTGGCCGCCTGTACTCTCACCCACGACCTCCGCAATCTTCTGCGACGACGCATCGATCATGACCACCTCGCCATTTGCATGCCCGAGATAGTCTTGAGCGGTACGTTCGACACCGAATACCTTTGCGCCGGCGTTCGTCGCGAGCTGAATGGCGGCTTGACCGACCTTGCCGTTTGCGCCGAACACAAGTACGACATCGCCTTTTTTCACCCCACCGGCACGGCGCAGTCCTTCGTATGCCGTAATGAACGGCACGCCAACGGAACCCGCTTCCTCCATCGTCAGATTGGCGGGTTTCTTGCGCACACCCGCAGCAGGGACAATCAGATAATGGCCATGCGATCCGTTGCGCCGGATGCCGAGTTCGCCTCCGCTTCCCCAGACTTCCTTGCCGACCAGATCGGCAGGGCCTTCGAGCACGATCCCCGCATAATCACGGCCAGGCGTACGTGGCCACACTGCGTGCGGCATGCCACCGAGTACGGCCTTCACGTCGCTTGGGTTGACGCCCGCGCTCACCACTTGTACAAGGCATTCGCCGACACCGGCGGTCGGTACCGCCTGGGGGGCGATATTCAGGTCGAGTGAATCGATACTGGCGCTCGGCGCTGTAACATGTACTGCTTTCATATTTTGGATTCCTAAAATGTCAAGGTAATAAAATGATTGATCCTGTAGCGTTCACTCAGTGCGACGTAGCGTGAAGCGGCCAGACTCAGACTGGCGCGTTCTTCGTCGGTGAGGGTTCGAAGCAAACGGGCAGGGTTTCCAGCCCAGAGTTCTCCGGCGCCGACAATCTTGCGTGGCGAGAGCACGGCACCGGCGGCAAGCATGCCTCGGGATTGGACGACGGCGCCGTCCAGCACGCGTGCGCCGAAACCGACAAAAGCGCCATCTTCGAGCGTGCAGGCGTGCAGAATCGCGCCGTGGCCAACGGTCACGTCATTGCCAATAATGGTGGAGAGCCCGTTGGTAGTGCCGTGAACGATGGAACCATCCTGAATGTTGGTCCGTCGTCCAATCGAGATCTTCTGAACGTCGCCGCGCAGCACACAGTTGAACCAGATGGAGGACTGTTCGCCGATTGTCACGTCTCCGATGATTTGTGTACCTCGGGCCACGAAGGCAGTCGGATCGACTGACGGAACGAGAGGCACAGAGTTCAGGACTGTATCCATCAGCGCAGCCCCAACTGTTCGCGCGCTTCCTTCGCGCTCGCCAGCTCGCCACCAAGCGAATGCACAATGTCACTGGCCCGCTTGACGAGTGCCGCATTGCTTTCCGCCAGCACACGGTGCGAAATGTAGATGTTGTCTTCGAGGCCCACACGAACGTGGCCGCCCGCCAGCCATGCCTGCGCAACCATCGGAAACTCGAAGCGGCCCACGCCAAACGCGGCCCACTGGGCGCCGGTGGGCAGGAGGCTACGGGCATACATCACGGACTCAGGCGAGGCGGAAAATCCATACTTCACTCCCATCACGAAGGTCCATAACCCGGGGCCGTCGAGTACGCCCGACTTGATCAGATCAAGCGCGAGATGCATATCGCCCGAATCGAAGATCTCGAGTTCGGGTTTGACGCCGGCCTCCCGGATCACCGCTGCCATGCGCGTGACGTTCTTCGGCGTATTGATTACGACATCCGCACCGGAATTCATGGTGTTCAGGTCAAGGCTGCAGATATCAGGACGCAGTACAAGAATATGCTCGACCCGATCTTCGGGGCGCATCAGCGTCGTTCCAGGCGCTGCAACTTTTGGATCGTCGTCGCTCGGGATAAAGCGTCCGCCTGGGCCGGTCGTCAGATTGATGATGACGTCGGCGTCTTCAGCGCGAATGCGCCGGATGACCTCGCGGTACAACTCGATGTCCATCGAGGGGTGGCCGGTTTCGGGGTCCCGCACGTGGATGTGTACCGCTGCCGCGCCAGCGCGTGCCGCATCGAGCGATGCGTTGGCAATCTGCTCGGGGGTAACCGGCAGGCCGGGATGTTGCTCGGGTTTCGTCAGATTCCCGGTTACTGCACAGGTGATGATGGTCTTACGTGAATGCATGGTGTTCTCCGGCGCGAGTGATGAACTAGCTCAGTCTGCGGCCGCCGTCGACGACGAGCGTGACACCCGTTGTGAACGTCAGGTGAGTGGCGCACGCCTCGATCGCGCCTGCGATGTCATCGGGGGTTCCGATTCGGCCGAGCGGGGTGGTCGCCGCCACCTTGTCGTTGAAATCCGCGCCTCGGCCAGGCACGAAGGCCGTATCGACAACGCCGGGAGATACATTCACGACCCGAATCTGTGGTGCCAGTGCGCGGCCAAGCGACGCCGCCATGATGTCGAGGCCGGCCTTGACTGCGCAGTACGCGACGTTGCTGCCAATGCCGGTCGTGGCTGAGATCGAGGACACGTTCACGACCAACCCGTCGCCCGACTCGGCGAGCAGCGCGTGAAACGCGCGGATGGCGGCGAACTGACCTCGCCAGTTCACCCTGAACATGTCGTCGATCAGATCGTCGGTCAACGCATCGAGGTTGTCGTGCTTGACCGGTTTCGTGAAACCGGCGGCGTTCACCAGTATGTCGGCGCGACCATAGCGGCCGCGCACCGTGTCGGCGAGTTCGTTGAGCGTGGCGCTATCGGTGATCGAGGCAAGCGCGGCGCAATGTCCTTCTCCCGGCAAACTCTCCACTACGGCTCGCGCGTGCGAGAGATCATCCTGACCGACTACGACAACGCAAGCGCCTGAAAGGGCAAGCCGGTGCGCCGTCGCGGCACCAATGCCGCCAGTGCCGCCGACGATGACCGCGACCTTCTGGTCTAACGTATGAGACATGAGACGTTCCTCCTATTTGATCGGCGGCGTGGGGCAGGTCGGCACGCCTTGCGCGAGCACGAACTTGCAATGGAGCGTGTAGTACGCCGCCTTCTGCTCGGGGTGAGGACCGGTGCCAACCTCGTGCCGCTCGAACTTTCCTAGCAGATCGCGCGTGACGCCGAAAACGACGTCGGAATCCAGGTACTCGGCGTCATCGGCAAAGATCTGGGAGATTAGTGTCGAATAGCCTTCCGCGACCACAACGAAGTGAAGATGAGCCGGCCGGTATGGGTGCCGATGCTGGATGCGGAGCAACTCGCCGACGGGTCCGTGGGTGGGGACCGGGTAACCGGCGGGCCTCAGGCTCCGGAAATTGAACTGGCCGTTCGAATCGGTGAAGAAATGGCCTCTCAGGTTCATCTCCGGCTGGTTCGGATCCTGATTCTCGTAAAGGCCGACTGGCGAGGCCTGCCACACGTCGATCTTCGCATTGTGGATCGGCTCCTGCTGAGTGTTCAGAATTTGCCCGCTCACCAAGATCACCGGTCCGGGCGCATTGTCCTGAACGATCGAGGCGCCCAGCTCATAGTGCGGCGAGCCGGCACGAAAGAATGGTCCGAGCAGGGCGCCGCCCGTGCGGTCTTCGTGAGCCGAGTTGTTCAGCACCTTCACCAAAGTGGAGAGACCGAGCACATCCGCTAGCAACACTACTTCGTTGTGACTGTCCGTGCAGGTCAAACCCACGTTCTTCAGGAAATCCAGTCCCTGCTCGAACTCTTCGTCGCTCAGCCTGGTCTCGTTCAGGAACGCGTGGCTGTGCCTGACGAGCGCGTTCAGGATTTCCTTCAGGCGCGGGCTCTCGGTCTTGCTCATAGCGGCAAGCACGATGTCCGTCACCGATGCAGCATCGCTAACGATGCTGCCGGGTTGTACAGATTCCAACATTTTACGTCTCCGTTTGCAATCGATTGCAGAGTAATACAACAGCTTGTAGTTGTCAAAAATTGTTCTTTAAAGTGGAATTGAGGGAGCGATCCTGGCGGTAAGAAGAGATTTGCTGAGATTTTTACAATCGTTTGCTGCACCGAGTTCCACAAAAAAACGGCAGTGTGCCGCGCGCAGGGGGACTATCGGGCGATCGTGGATTCGCGAACGACGAGTTCGGGCCTCAGCACGATGTTGACGTGGGCCGTTGCACTGCCATCGAGGTTTTCCAGCATCAGGGTCGCAGCGCGAACTCCCATTTCGTATAGGGGGATGCGTACGGTAGTCATCGGCGGCGCGACGGAATCCATCAGCGGCATATCGTTATGGCCGACCACCGACATGTCCTGTGGGCACCGAAGGCCGTGTGCGCAAATGGAGTCATAGCAACCGAGCGCAAGCAGATCGTTGGCGGCGACGATCGCGGTAATGCCGCGATGGAGTTCAAGCAGCGTGTTGCAAGCGGTACGGCCTTCATCGCGGTGAAACGCCCTGGACTCGACCACGGGGCATTCAGCTTCCTTCAGGCCGTTCTCCCGGACTGCCTCAAGGAATCCGAGGCGGCGCTCGTGACCGGTTGACAGATCATCCGGACCGGCGACGTGGGCAATGGCGGTGTGGCCAGATTGAACCAGATGGGTGACGGCCCGGAGCATGGCCAGCCGATTGTCGCCGACGATACAGGAGGCGCGGCCGCTGTCCTCGCTTCGATTGACGACCACTACCGGTATGCCCACAGCGAGGCAGTGTTCGAGGATCGGGTCGTTGCGGTCGGACGTTGCCAGGATCAAACCGTCTACCTGACGCGCGACCATCTGATCGATAACGAACCGTTGCCGCTCCTTTCCACCTTCAGCGTTGGCAATCAGTGGAATGTAGCCTTTCCTCGCGAGCTCGTCTTCGAGCCCACGCAGAATCGGCGGGAAGATTGGGTTGGCAATGTCCGGCAGCACGACTCCAATGATGTGAGATCGGCTGGTGCGCAGTGTGGCGGCAGTCTGATTGGGCGAGAAATACCGCTCATGTGCGGCCTTGAGCACTTGCTCGACCACGCCGTCGCTGATCAGATGGCGAGTCTCAGGGTTCATCACGCGTGAAACCGTGGACGAATGAACGCCGATGGATGCCGCCAATTCCCGGAGGGTGGTCCGCTTCCGCTGCGTCATAGTTCCGATGCTGAGGCATCCATCGCCGCACTCCAGCAAAACAAAAGCATGTTGGTCCCCCAAGAAAACGGCTCAATACTTACACCATGGCGTCTTGACGGCGCGTGTGTCTCGACAGTATCCTGCAATCGATTGCAGACGTCAAACAGGATTGCACATGGAAGAGCATCTGAAGAGTTTTACTGTCCTCGGCTTCGAGGGCGCGTTCAACCTGCCGATATGGGTCGGCAAGAAACAGCGGTACTTCGAGAAGTACGGACTGGACGTGAACCTGGAGTACGTAAAGGGCTCCGTGGATATGATTAACCGACTGACGTCCGGCTCCGCGCAAGTCGCTTTGACCAGCGTGGACAACGTACTCGCATACAGGAACGGGCAAGGCGAAACGGTGGACGGTAGTGCGCCGGACCTGGTTGCGTTCATGGGCGGTGATCATGGTTTCCTGTCGTTGA
Source organism: Paraburkholderia panacisoli (assembly GCF_008369935.1). Lineage (GTDB taxonomy): Bacteria > Pseudomonadota > Gammaproteobacteria > Burkholderiales > Burkholderiaceae > Paraburkholderia > Paraburkholderia panacisoli. The sequence continues at coordinate 26,855 of NZ_VTUZ01000057.1, forward strand.
TGGCGAGACCGGAACTCAAGACCGTGTCGCAGTTGCGAGGAAAGACCCTGTCGGTCGATGCGCTGACAACCGGCTTTGCGTTCGTGCTGAGAGAAATTCTCGCGGCAAATCAGATCGCGGTGACTGACGTGACCTTCGAAGCAGCCGGCGGCACGGGTAATCGTTATCGCGCACTGGTCGCTGGACAGCACGACGGCACACTGGTGCGTACTCCCTTTGAACGTTTGGGTGGGCGCCATGGGCTCAACGTGCTGGCCCGCGGCAGTTCGCTGTTTTCAGACTATCTGGGCACGGTTGGCGTGGTCCTGCAATCATGGGTCGCCAGAAACCAGCAGCAACTGATCGGTTTTATTCTGGCTTACCGTGAAGCATTGAACTGGATTTTCGACGCGGCTAACAACGATGCATCAGTCGAAATCCTGCGCGCCGAGTTTGTCGAACTGACGGACGACGGTGCCCGCGCGGTACTCGAAGATCTGGTGGATCCGTCCCACGGACTCATTCGCGATATGAACATCCCGGATGCGGGTCTGGAGCAGGTCTCGCGCATTCGCGAGGCCCATGCGCGCGTATCAACGGTCCAGGCACGCGGCGACTGCGTGGATCGGCAGTATCTTCACATGGCCCAAAGTTCGGCACGCTGGCCGCGTTAGGCCAGGGTGCAGGACCGAAGCAATTGGGTGGAGATGGTACGGAACCTCCACCCGCTCAAGTGCCTAGTCGACCACGGCAATCGCTTGTATCTCGATCAGCATTTCCGGTTTGGCTAACCCGACCACGGTGATCAGCGCGCTCGCCGGAAAGTTGTCGCCAAAAATCTCCTTGCGGATTTTGGTGAACTGATCACCAAAGCGCGAATCGGTAATCGAAACTGTCATCGTGACGATATCCGCAAGCGTTCCGCCTGCCTGCTCGAGCGTCTTCGCAATCCTGGCAAAGATCTCCCGTGCCTGCCCTGAAAAATCCCCGGCAAGGGAGTTGCCATGTCCGTCGTCGACCACGGTTTGTCCGGCCAGCCATACGATTTTGCCGCCCTGGGTGATGACCGCAGGGGAATACGCGCGTTCTTGCGCGGCATCGCGCTTGACATAGTTTCGAACGTGTTTCTTCTGTACGTCATTTGTCATACCTACCTCGCTTTCATGAGTTGAAGTGAATCTGAACGCGTTGCATGTGGGGGGTGAGCACGCGTTCTGATGGTCGCAGCGCAATCAAATCTACAAACGATTGCAGAATAGCTCATTGGAAGTCGAATTGTCAAAATGGCCAATCTTCAGGTCTACGACCAGTGTGAGCGCTAAAGGCCGATACGTATCGCTTATTCTTTGAACGTCGTTGGTCTGGATACACACTGGTAAACCATAGTTTGTTTGCTGCAATCGATTGCAATATAGTGCCTCGGACAGGCTGTTTTGATGCCGGCGGGTTGCATGAGGTAGCAAGTCGGCCAGCGGCGAATCAACAGTCAGCACAAGGCAACCAGGATCTTTGAATTCAAGGGCGTGACGCATGAAGCACACCGAACACAACAAACATGACCAATCCTTCTTTTCAACGGAGACCGCGCGATGAGCAGGGTCCGTCCGACGGTGCTTGCCGCCGCCACACTTTTCGCTTCCTCTTCTAGCATGGCTGCTGACAGCGTGACGCTGTTCGGCTATCTGAACACCGATATCGAGAACGTCCGAGCGAGCGGGGGAGCTGGCATTCCGTCCACCTGGCGGGAGTCGAACAACCTGTCCTTCTGGGGTATGAAGGGGACGGAGGATCTCGGTGATAGTTGGCGCGCGTTCTTCCAGATTCAGGGGAATATTTTCGTGAATCGCGGGGCCGGTGGCGTGAATGACCGCGATACCTATGTCGGACTTGCTGGTCCCTATGGTCAACTGTCGATGGGATTTCAATTGACGCCTTACCGTGCGTCGACATGGATGCCGATCGACCCGTTTTTCATGAACACGATTGCCGGTGCGAACAGCATCATTGGCAATGGTTTCTTTCCTGGAGGAAACGCCCAGGGGGACTCGTCATTCGACCGTCGGCAAGCCAACGGCGTGCTGTATACGTCACCGAACTGGCACGGCGTGACGGCACAAGTGATGTATTCGCTACCCAACGAGAAGACCCCTACGCAGACACCGTCGCTCTTGTCGACGTCATTGGCGTACCAGAACGGCTCCGTCTATTTGTCATACGCGTACGAGCAGCACAACAGCTATTTCGGACCCGGCACGATGGACTATGGGCAGCGGTTCGGCGCCGCCTACACGTATGGAAGTTTGAGTGTTCGCGGTGCGGCTGAACGTCTGCATTACGAGCCGACCCCTTCCACGTACACGAACCGTTGGGCATGGCAGTTGGCGGCCGTCTACCAATGGACCGTGCAATCGATCAAGGTTTCGTACATCCAGGCGCAGGCAGCAACAGGGAATGCCACGGTTCCCATCGGCGGCATCGGGCGGCCCGGTGTGGACTCGGGGGCTCGCCAGATTGCATTGGGTTACGACTATGCGCTGTCGAAGCGGACCACGCTGTATGCGATCTTCAGCCGACTGATGAATCGCTCAGGAACTTCGTACAACTATTCGACGAATCCATTGCCGGGTCAGGTGACCGGTATGACGTTGACCGGATTTGGCGTGGGCATCGCGCACTCGTTTTGATCGATGCTTTCAGGTTGAACACGCTTCATACGCAATAGGAGCTTCAGGATGTCAGCAACACAATCCATCTCGGTTCGAGCGTTCATCAACGAACGCAAGATGTCAGGGTTTCAGATCAGAACACTGGTTCTCTGCTTCCTGATCCTGGTCCTGGACGGCTACGACACAGTCGTCGTTGGTTTCATTGCCCCCGCGCTCAAAGCGCATTTTGGGGCGACCCCGGTGCAGTTCTCGCCTGTATTCGGTGCCGGGTTCCTCGGCCTCGCCATTGGCTCCTTTCTCTTCGGGCCCATTGCGGATCGCTTTGGACGTAAGACCACGCTAATCTGTGCGGTACTGTTGTTCGGTCTGTTCAGCATACTGTCGTCGCGGGCAATTTCGATCGAAGCACTGATTACGCTGCGTTTTATGACGGGCCTCGGCTTGGGTGGCGCGATGCCGAATGCCTACACGCTCGCCGCTGAATATAGTCCGGACCGCATGCGCTCGACGCTCATCGCACCCCTTGGATGCGGCATTTCCGCGGGCGGCGTGCTGGGCGGTCTCGTCGCCTCGCATATGATCGGCCACTACGGCTGGCAATCGATGCTGATTCTGGGAGGCATATTGCCTGTGCTGTTGACCGTACTTCTGGTGGCCTGGTTGCCGGAGTCGGCGTCTTTTCTGGTGGCACGAAGCCGTCAGGCCGATGCGCAGGCTATCGTTCAGCGCATCCAGCCACAAACGCCGCTGGGCGACCTGCGTCTGACACTCGATGAAGAACCCGCTCGGGGATTCCCGGTGAGTCACCTGCTGCGTCCCGGGCTTCGTGGCGGTACCTTGCTCCTCTGGGTTACAGGATTCATGGCGTTGCTGGCCGTCTATTTCCTTGGCAACTGGTTGACCATGCTGATCCAGGAGAGTGGCGTGCCGTTCGCCCGTGCATCACTCATGACGGCGCTGTATTTGACCGGTAACGGTCTCGGCGCGATCTTCCTTGGGTTCTTGATGGACCGGATGAATCCGCAGTACGTGGTGGCGGGCGCGTTCCTCTGCGCGGCGATCTGCCTGGCGTCGTTCGGTCATCTGACGGCGGTTCCTGCGCTTGCGCTGGTCGCGCTTTTCCTGACCGGAGTCGGCACCGGCGGTGCCATGACGGGGACGAGCATCCTGTCCACGGGTTTCTATCAGACAGCAACTCGTGCGACCGGTGTAGCGTGGACGCTGGGGATGGGGCGGGTGGGCTCGATCGTTGGCTCGATGATCGGTGGCGTGATGCTCTCGGCGCAATTGGCGCCCACGGTCATGTTCGCCGTGGTGTCCGTGCCGATTACCGTGGCCGCGGTCAGCGTCTACGGACTCGCTTTCTATCGACGTCGATACCAGACACCGGTAACAACGGTTCTTTCGACGCGATAGCGCGGTCTGCGTAGGCACGTGCTGTGATCAACTGCTCCGAGACGCCTTGAACTGCTCTGCGGTGAAGGGCGTCTTCCGAATGCAAACACCCGTGGCGTGGAATATCGCATTGCCGACTGCGGGGGCAATCGTCAGCGCCGTTGGCTCGCCCGCGCCGACCGGCGCCTTGTCCAGGCGGTTGATCAACGAAATGATTACTTCGGATGGGCACTCGCTGAAGCGCAGGATCGGGTAGTTGGCCCAGTCGAGGGTCAGTATTTCTTTCGAGCTGAAGCGTATCTCCTCTTTCAAGGTGCGGCTCAGCGTCTGAATGACGCATCCTTGAATCTCATTGCGCAAGCCGTCGGGATTGACGATCAGACCGCAATCATGTGCGACGAAGACACGCGTCACCCGCGTTTCGCCGCTGTTCATATCGACCGCTACGCTGCACACCGTTGCGACATAGGCGCCTCCCGGTTCGAGTTGCGCGATGCTGACGCCGACGCCTTCTCGGTTTGCCGCTCCGGTTCGATTTGCCTGTTTCCAGCGTGACATCCAGTTCGATATGCGCCTGACTTCCGCAAGCGCCGCGATCGCGCGCTCGTCGCTCAGATGCGCAATCCGGAAATCGATCGGGTCGCGATTCGCGAGATTGGCCAGGTCGTCGAGGAACGACTCATTGGCAAAAACGTATTGGGCACGGCACCCAGACCACGCATGGATGAAGGCCGCAGGGCGCCATCCGGAAGCCAGCGGACCGCGACGCGTTCGTTCGGTAAGTGATAAAGCGTTCTCGCGCAATGATCGCCGCCGATTCTGACTGGCTTGGGCGGTATGCCCATCATGCGCCCGGGCAGCAGGTTCCCTGCGCTACCCATCGGACGCGAAATGTGGGTGGGTGTCGATATCAGGTACGACCAGCTGCGGATTTTGCCGTTCGGTCCAACGTTCCCCTCTGCAGGGCCTTTCGGATCCCAGCCGTGCTCGTCATGGCGCATCCATTGAACGCGCACCGGGCGTCCGATTGTCTGGGACACAATAGCGGCTTCGGCCGACGCGTCGTCAGCGCCATTCTGACCATAGCAGCCCGCACCTTCGGTCCAGATCACACGGACTTTGTCCTTCGGCAGGCCGATTAGCTCGGCAATGGCATCACGCAGCGGAAATGAACCCTGCGTGGCAGACCATACGACGGCGGAGTCGCGCTTGATATCGGCTACGCCACACGACGGGCCGATCGAACTGTGGGTCTGGTACGGCGTACGGTACGTCGCGCTCAGGGGCATCCTGCTTTGATTGAACTCCGTGTCAGCATCGCCAATCTTGCGTAGCTCGTCGACGTGTCCGCCAGCCGTGCGCATCGCGTCATAGACAGTCGAGCTATCGATGGCATCGGCCGGGGTTTTCCATTCAATGGTCAACGCACTTGACGCGGCAACCACCTGCTACTCCTGCTCGCAGACCACTGCTACGAAGTCGCGTTTGACGACAATATCGATAAAACCCGACAACGTCGCGACACTTTTGCGGTCCACCTTGACCAGTGTCGATCCGGTGATGGGTGGGTGAAGGACACGTGCGTGGACCATCCTCGGGAAGCGTAGATTTTGCAGATAGGGGTGACTTCCGGTGACTTTTCCGGGCAAATCCACGCGAAGTAATGGTTTGCCGATTACCGAGCATTCAGCTGTCCGCTTGAGTGATACTGCTTCGTTCACCGGGAAGGTGGCCCATTCCGCGGGAACCAGTTCGCGAGAGGCGGCCGACCGATTTGAATCGGTGACTACGTACACGCGTCCGGCAGGGGGGGCTGATCCATCTCATTGAGCGCGGCTGCCTCCGAGCCTACCTGGCGACCGGGGAGTATCGCCACAACGGCTACGCGCACGTTAGAAATCGCGTCACGCTGGGCACGCCGGCGATCGGCGTGCACATCGGCGACATACTCGGGCGTCCAATCGCGGTCATCAGTGTCGCGGCAATCGACTCGCTGATGGACCGTCAACGTATAGCAGTGCTCGCGAAGCAGTTGCAAGGCATGGCGAGGCAGATTCAACACACGTTGAGGAAGGACGTTATCAATACGTAGCTGCACCGATCAATCAAGCAGCGACATTCGTGGCCAGTAGAAAGAGCAAGACAAGCGGGTACTGCATCCGCATCCATTCTTTCGATCTGGCAAACGAGGCAAGAATCCCCAGCGTGAGCACGAGAAGAATCAAAGCCCCGAGCCGCTGGGCTCCGGGCGCGAACAGCAAGATCGACCCAACCAGCTCGACGGTTGCCACGGTCACTCTGAACCAGCCCGGATAGCCCCATTTCGCAAACTCGGCGCGGATGGCAGGCGGACCTATCAGGTTGACAATGGCCGCTGCGAGGAACGCAAAGGCGATGATGAGATTCACATAGTTCATGGATCTAAGTCGGTGAGTCGAGCGCGCCTGACTAGAAGGAGGCGCGCGCGGAGACAATCGGCGGGCACTTTTCTTTCCACGTCATGTGGAGCCGGGATGCAAGGCCGGCCTTCGTGATGATTTCAGTGGCAAGCTGCTCGACGTTGCCGAGAAGTTCCTTGCGGTCCGTGAACTTCGTCAAACTCCCTTCACGGAACACGATCTCGCCGTTGACCATCACATACTTCGCGTCCGTTCCCTTGCCGGCGCCGAGGAATGCGGACAACGGGCGCTGAAGTGAACCAACGTGAGGACCCCGCATATCGAAGACCGCAATATCGGCGAGCTTTCCTGCCTCGAGTGAGCCCAGCTCATCGGCGACGCCGAGAACGCGAGCACCGTTGATGGTCGCCATTTCCAGGGCGCGCTCGAATGGCATGCGAGTCGGATCGAGATGGCGCTGGTGTTGGAAGAGCACGCATGCCTTAACCTGCTCGAGCATGTCGTTGGTGTAGTCGACCATGGCGCCGTCGGTGCCGAGTGCCGTCGAAACGCCCGCGCACAATGCATTCGCAGCAGGGGCGATGCCGCCGCCGCGCATCGCTTCGCTGGTCGGTGTGTACACCAGACCGGCGCCCACGTGCGCCATTTGTTCGAGGTCCAGCTCGGTGCAGTGGATGCCGTGAATCAGCATCCACTGTTCATCCAGCACGCCGAGTTGCATCAGATACCGCACATCCGTGCGCCCGGTTTCCCGCAGATGCTTCAGGAACCCCTTGCCGGTGGAGAACGTACCGGCGGCGATGTGGCTGCTGATGCGAACGTTCAGCTTTCGCGCGAGTTCCGTGCCCCGAATGATGAGCTCTTCCGTGCTCATGCCGGATGAGGTCCAGTGAGCGTTGGCTTCGATGACCATACCCATGCGGATCAGACCGTCATGTCGCCCATCCCAGCGGCAGATGTCCTCTTCAGCGGCCGCAAGCGATTCGTCGAGAGAAAGCGGATGGTCGAGGAACCGGCTATTGCGGCAGCGCAATTCTTTGCCGAAGAATTGACGGATACCCACTTCAGCCTGGGACTCGACACTTGACTGCACGATCGCTTCGTCGCTGACCGAGACGGAGTGGTTGAACGACGTCGTCGTGCCGGTTGCGACCATCTCGATCGCGCATTGATATCCGGACAGGCGCATCGCGTCGTTCGACAGATTGCGAACCAGCGGAAAAACCAGATCGTCGATCCAGTCTTCGAGCAGCAAGCCGTCCGCGAGACCCTTGAACATCGAGTACCAGGGGTGCTGATGCAGATTGATAAGACCGGGAATGACGAGGCACCCGGTAGCATCGATGGTTTCGTCGAAACCGTCGGTCGGCGTATTTTCATACGCGTAGACGCCAGTAATGCGCTTGCCTTCGACCGCCACTGCGCCGCGCTCGAATACTTCACGCTCTGCGTTGACGGTGGCGACATAGCCGTTCTTGATGAGTATCTTCTTCATGGTCTCTGTTCCTGAGTGCCTTGACTTGGACACCGGTGTCGTCCGTACTTGTCTCCTGGGACGACACCTACCTTCTGTACTATCGGTTTTCGGCTCACTTACTGCTTAGTCTTTCGGCGGCCACGTCGGGATCGGTGTCTTTCCGGAGGGGAAACGGACATTCTTCGAGCGTACGAATTCCTTGAGCGTTTCGGTCGCGTTTTCGCGGCCGAAACCGCTGCCTTTCACGCCGCCGAACGGCGAGCCGAGGAACGCCCGGCGCATGTAGTTGTTGACGAAAATCATCCCGGCTTCGAGGCGCGGTGCGAGTTTCCACGCTCGATTCTCATCGGTCGTGACAATCGCGGCGGTCAGCCCGTAGGCCGTGCCATTCGCGATCTCGACGGCTTCGTCCTCGGTCTTGAAACGCATCAGGCACGCTACCGGCCCGAAGATCTCTTCCTGGGCGACAGTCATCGTCGGCACGATGTCGGCAAGCACGGTAGGCGGTACCCAGAAGCCGCGCTGGTATTGCGGATCGGTCGGCGCCTTGCCTTGTGTCACGAGCCGGGCGCCTTCGCGCATCGCAACGTCGATATATCCCATCACGCGGTCGCGCTGCTTGCCGTCGACCATCGGGCCGATGTCCGTGTTCGGATCCAGTCCGTTGCCGACCACGAGCTTCTCTGTCGCACGCGCAAATCTCTCTTCGAACTCGGCGTAGCGGGATTCGTGGACGAGAATCCGCGCCGTAGACGTGCATGCTTCCCCTTGGTTATAGAACATCCCTTCGAGGGCGACGTTCAGGGCCACCTCCATGTCCGCGTCTTCCAGAATGAGGAGGGCGTTCTTGCCGCCGAGCTCCATGGTCGCGTAAGTGATGTTCTCCGCGGCGCTCTGCAGCACACGGCGGCCCGTCGCGGTTGCACCGGTAAAGCTGATGCGCTCGACCTTGGGATGCGACGCCAGCGCGGGGCCGGCCTTGATGCCCGGGACAACGTTCAGAACCCCGGGGGGAAGAATCTGATTGGCCAGTTCAACCAGGCGCATGACGGTGAGCGGCGCCTGTTCGCCTGGTTTCACGATGACGGTATTGCCCGCGGCCAGTGCCGGCGCGGACTTCTTCGCGAAGTGAATCGGCGGCCAGTTGAACGGCAGGATAGCCGCGACCACGCCATACGGCTCGAACAGCACGCGCGCCTCGATCGCGCCTTGGTCGAGAATTTCGCCATGGAGCGTATCGGCGAGACCAGCGAAATAGTCGAAGCAGGCCTGACAGTAAGAAACGTCGAAGCGAAGTGCGTCGCGCTTCGGTTTGCCGACTTCGCGCGCCTCGAGTTCGGCGAGTTCATCGGCGTGCTCGCGAATCTTCGCGGCAACCTGATGCAGTAACTGGGCGCGCTCGCGAGGCGAGCGTTGGCGCCAGTCGTTTTCGTACGCTTGCCGCGAATCCGCGACGACCCGGTCTACGAGTGTTTCGTCCGCGGACACCACGCGTCCCAGCGGATTCGCGGTCGCGGCTTCCTCGACCGTGAAGAACTCCTGTTCACGGTTTGCCTCGACGACTTTGCCTCCAAGGATGGCGCCCCAGTATGGGCGATTCAGGTTTGATCTATCCAGCGAAGTTTCAGCCATTTGGCATGCTCCTTACAATCGATTGCAGAATTTGAAACACGCAGCGACTCGTGGCCTGCAGTAAGCAGGTGCAACAGGGTCGTTGGCGCAGAGAGCCTTTTGCTGCGTGGGTTAGAGCAGCTATGGCGTCGGCCCGGAATCCGGCTGAACGGCGCGCGGCGTCGGTATCGCTGTCGGCTTCTGGATTAAATATACTGCAATCGATTGCAGCGTGCAAGCCGGAGATTTACATTGCTTGGCGGCCGATGTGACGGTCAAAGCCGGAGACCAATCCTCAGGTGGTTTCCCTATTCAAGTACGATTGATACAATCGATTGTAGTGAAGTGCGCACCTGACCATTCCGGTCGGCACGGCTCGATCCCATTCCAGACTGAACCCAAGCAGGCTTGTCGTGAAAGAGAAAGTAACCCAACCTGCCAATCGGCGGCCGGTCACCATGAAGCAGGTCGCGGAACTCGCCGGGGTCCACGTGTCAACGGTGTCGCGCGCATTGAATCCGGCGACGCGTTCTGTAGTCGTGCCCGATCTCGTGGCTCGCGTCATGAAGGCTGCCAACAAGCTCGGGTACCGTCTGGATCCCGTGGCGGCAAGTCTGCGAACCGGGCGCTCCAAACTGGTCGGCATTCTGGTTCCTCAGATCGCCACGAGTGTCTTTACCCCAATCCTTGCGGGTGCGACGGAGCGTCTTGCTGCACACGGCTACTTCTCGATCATCGGGTATCTCGATACCGACGTTGAGGCCCAACTGGAATTTGCCCATGGCCTCATCGCGCGGCGAGTCGACGGGCTTATCCTCGCCACGGCGACACGGCACGATCCGCTGGTATCGTTCTGCATCGAGCGAGGTGTGCCCACGGTGCTGGTGAACCGGGCGGAAGACGAGGCGAGATTGTCCGCTGTCGTTTCCGATGAACTGCTTGGCGCCCAATTGGCCGTTGATCATCTGGTGGAATTGAAGCACGTGAAGATCGGCCATATTGCGGGTCCGGAAGACAACTCGACAGGCTTCCTGAGGCGCAAAGGTTTCGTGCAGGCGCTCGCATCACACGGGCTGGACGGCAACCGTGCGCCGTGCGAGGTGGCCGCTTCCTATACCCGGGAAGACGGGCTGGAGGCCATGCGGCGCTTGCTAAGCGCACACCCGGAAGTGACGGCGATCGTCGCGGCCAACGATTCGCTTGCGGTGGGCGTGTACGACGCGTTGCGCGAAAAGGGCCTGCCATGCCCTCGCTACATATCCGTAGTCGGGCACAACGATATGCCGCTGGTGGACATGGTCGAGCCGCCTTTAACGACCATCCGAATCAGCCACGAGGAGATGGGGCGCCAGGTGGCCGATCTTCTCCAGCAGGCAATCGACGTTCGAGAACAACCGGTGCGTAAAGTCGTGCTGCCTCCCAAACTGATCGTCAGAGGGTCGACTGCCGCGCCGCGCAAGGGCAAGTGACGCGAGCGCGTTAGCCCATTAGCCCATCAGGGGCGGCAATTCGTCCTTCAGGAAGTCGACCAGCGCGCGTACCGCCGGCATCATGCCGCGGCGCGTCGGGAACAGCACCGCCAATCGTCCCTCCCTGGGGCGCCATTCCGGCAGTACGACGCACAACGTCCCCATTTCGATCTCACGCATACATGCATAGAGAGGCAGGCTCGCGAGGCCCATTCCCGCCAATGCGGCCTCTTTCAACGCGGCGACATTGTCGCTCTGCAGGCGGGGTTGAATGGTCCGTACGGCAACCTCGCCATGAGCACTGAGCAGGCGCAGCACGGTGGCCTGCTCATTTATCGACGCATAGATCAACAGATCTCCATGGGGTAGCGCGTCCGGCTCATCAATCGTCCCCGTCTGCGCCAGATACACGGGGCTCGCCACCAGCCCCCAGCGCGCGGTGCACAACGGGGCCTGGACCAGGCTCGAAGACTCCACTTCAAAACCCAGACCGCGCACCACCACATCGACATGTTCCTCGACAAGATCGATTTGCCGGTGACTCGCCTCGATTGCCAGCCGGACCTTGGGGTAGCGCAGCATGAAACGGGGCAGCAATCTGGCCAGCACGATGTCGGTAATCGCCACGGGCATGCTGGCCCTCACGAGACCTGTGGGCTCGGCCGTCCGGCGCCGAACCGCCTCTTCACCCGCCTGCGCTTCGGCAATCATGGCTCGGCAATGCGCGTAAAGGTCCTGGCCGGCGTCGGTCAAGCTGAGCCGGCGTGAGGTTCGGTGAAGGAGCCGAACGCCGAGGTTGGCTTCCAGATCGGTGATCCGCCTGGAAATGTGGGATTTGCTGACGCCGAGCGCCTCCCCCGCGGCGGTAAAGCCGTGATGCTCGATTACCTGGGCAAAGAGATAGAGGTCGTTCAGGTCAAGCGATACGGGGTTCATCCGGCGTCCAGATGTTCTTGAGTTGGCTGCGCTATCGTTTCCAGTGTGCAACGATAGGTTGAGAAATACCATATTTATCGTTGGTCGTTGCGCAAATATGATTTATCTCAACCGGAGCGGATGTGCGCCGGACAGTCAGGCGAAGGCGCTCAGATGCCGACGCCTTATCCAAATGCCAACGTTCAACAAGATCATGAAAACTCTTCCTTTCCTCAAAGCTGCAGTTCTTGCCATGGCGGTCGTTGCCACCTCCGCTGCCACTACGGCCCAGGCGGGCGGCACAGCGCCTGCCGCGAACGCGGTCGCGCCTTCGGGTGCGCCGTATTCGTTGCTGTCGCGAGACAACACCGTGCTGTTGCTGGTCGACCACCAGGTTGGCCTGTTCACCGGCGTGCGCGACATCGACGTCGGTCAACTCAAGCACAACGTGGTGGCGCTCGCCAAAGCCGCGAAGGCGCTCGGCATCCCCGTCATCGTGACCGCCACGATGCCCGACGGCATGTGGGGCCCGACAGTCCCCGAGCTGACTGCCGCCCTTCCCGGTGTCCCCGTGATCAGCCGGACGTCGATCAACGCCTGGGACGATCCGAATGTCCGGGCCGCCATCGAGAAGACGGGTCGCAAGCAGATTCTGATCGCTGGTGTTTCGCTGGAAGTCTGTGCCACGTTCCCTGCCTTGACGCTCAAGGGCGCTGGCTACGACCCCCGAGTGGTGCTCGACGCGTCCGGTACGTTTAGCGATACCAAGCGCACGGTGGGGCTGCAACGCCTCGCGGGTGCCGGCATCCCCGTCACCGACTACGCCACCGCCGGCGTGGAGATGCTGCACGGCAACACCGATCCGAAGGCCCAGGAAGTGTATGCCGACCTCGACATGCCGTTCGCCACGCTCGTGTGGCAGATGAAGAACGCGCCTGGCAAGTAAGGCGGCAACCCGATGCGGCGAGAGCGTAGCGCGTCTTCGTCCGAACGGTCGCGAAGCCATCCGGCTTCGAGGCTAAACAGCTGCGGTATGACGGAGGATCATCATGAGCAAATTCGTGCGTATGTCGCACGTCGTCGCCGGTCACGACATGAGCATTGGCGAAGCGTTTTGGGCAAAGCATTTCGGCGAGGAGGCGTTTGGCGGATTGATGGATCCCGTCGTCATGCTCGATCATTTTCATATGACCCGTCCGACCTTTTCGCCGCATCCGCATGCGGGAATTTCGGCGGTGACCTATGTGTTCGAAGACGCAACTGGCGCACACGTCAATTACGACTCGCTGGGCAACCACGGCCCCATCAATCCGGGTGCGTTGCATTGGTTTGCCGCCGGCCGCGGGGCGGTGCATACCGAACAGCCCGAGGGCGAGGGGCAGCACGTTCATGCGTTGCAGATCTTCGTGAATCTTCCTGCCAGCAAGAAATTCGACGCGCCCTATGCCTTTCATGTGGAACCGCATGAGATCCCGGAGTTCAAGGCTCCCGGTGTTCGTGTGCGTGTGGTTTCGGGCAGCAGCAATGGCGTGAGCAACCCTCACTCTGCACTGCTGCCTGAACCATTCACGTTGCTGGACACCTTCCTTTCGCGTTCATCTGCATTCAGCCATGAGCTATCGCGCGGCTGGAATGGGATGATTTACGCGGTCTCGGGTTCGCTACGGATAGACGTCGGGGGCAAGGTGCGGCATCTGATGGCGGGCGACGCAGTGAGTGTGGCGTTGGATAAGGACCTTTCAGAGAGCGCGGTACCGGTCCGTTTCGTCTCTGACGAAGATTGCCACTTCGTCGTTCTTTCCGGTCCGGCATTGAACGAACCGATTGCCAAGCACGGGCCACTTGTCATGAACACTCGCGAGCAACTCGAAGATCGGATCAGCGCTTTTCAGAACGGCGAATTCGGACGGATCGTGATGCCACAACCTGTCGAGCAGTGATCCTTCGCAATCCATGGCGTGGGTCGTGTTCAGTAGGTGCAAATTGACGATGACGGGTCCGACGCCGGGCCTAAGATCAAACGCAGCAAATCTCGTTGCTGAAACTTGGGATCAGGAGCTTGAAGAGATATGAAGCTGGTGTCATTGCATTCCGGGCGGGACAGTGAATTGGTAGCGGTCAGTCGGGACTTGCGGCATATCGTGCGTGCAGGTTCGGTTGCACGTACTTTGCAGGCGGCTCTCGACGATTGGGAAACGACGGCTCCCTGGCTCGAAGCGATCTATACGGCGCTGAACGCGGGAAATGCGGAAGGCGCCACCCCCATCGAGTGGAGCGAGGTTGGACCGCCTTTGCCGCGTGCTGTTGGTGTTCACACATGCCGCTAGCCGTGTTCACAGGGATGCTAGCGGCCAAGATGTCGAATCGCTTGCTGTGTAAGGGAATGCGCCCGATCAGCGCGATCCGATGCCTGTTGCGACGGTAACAATCACAAGGAAGCTTGTTCAGTAACGCTGCTAGCGCGGCATAGGTACCTGGATATCAAATCGAATCGACCACGCGATTGAAAAAGGCGTTATTCATGCGCGTCGTTCTATAGCGATGACCGACCGCATGTTGTCAGCGGCCGCTCCAGCTTTCGATGGTTGTTTTCAAAAACGGAAACTTTAGCGCTTGTACGAAGGGCTATTCTGATTGTGACGCGTCGTAGTGTTCGGCGGCAGGCCAGCTCTGTGGACACCCGTAATGTGCAAGGCGGCGCTATAGATGCAAGGCATCAGCGCGATGCTCTGACTGAATTCTCGAGCGTGTGCAAGGCGCGCTAGCATTACTAGTGGGCTGTAACGTTTAAATAGGAAGTATCATTGCGTCTTCGGAGGACGCGATGAACTTAACCGAAACCGAAATCATGGAACTGCAGCGTCGAGCCAGTGCGCGGACCGTGCGAGCGGATTCGGCGCGTCGCGCGCGCCTGATCTTGCTGCTCGCTGACGGGCTGACCTGGTCGGAGATCAGAGCCAAGCTCGATTGCAGCGACAGCTACATCGATCGCTGGAGCAAGCGCTTTGCTGCGGACCGGTTGGCGGGCCTGTTCGCTCGTCACGCCGGGCGCGAACGCTACAAGGTGACCGATCGCGTTGAGGCACGGGTGCTCGCGCGTACGACCAGGCACATGCCCGCAGACGGCTCCACGCACTGGTCCACGCGCACGCTCGCTGCCGAGCTCGGAGGCGACATCTCGCACATGACCGTGGCACGCATCTGGGCCAGGCACGGCATCAAGCCGCATCGGCTGGAGGGCTACCTTGCCTCCAATGACCCGGACTTCGAGACCAAGGCAGCCGACGTCATCGGGCTGTATCTCAACCCGCCGCAGCATGCGGCCGTGTTCAGCGTCGACGAGAAGACTGCAATTCAGGCGCTCGATCGAAAAGACCCCGTGCTGCCGCTGTCGCCCGGACGCGCCGAGCGTCACGGCTTCGAGTACTTCAGACACGGCACGCTTTCGCTGTACGCCGCCTTCAACACCAAGACCGGCGAAGTCCTCGGCAAGACCGCGACGCGGCATACCTCGGCCGAGTTCGTGGCGTTCCTGACTGACCTCGTGGCCAACCAGCCCCGCGGCAAAGAGATTCCTGTCATTGCCGACAACCTCTCGGCGCACAAGACCAGGCAGGTCGATGCGTTTCTCAGCGAACACCCGCAAGTTCATATGCACTTCACCCCGACCTATTCGTCCTGGCTCAACCAGGTGGAGTTGTGGTTCGCCAAGATCGAGCGTGACGTGATCGCGCGCGGCGTGTTCACCTCGGTACCCGATCTCAAGCGAAAGCTCATGCGCTACATCCGCAAATACAACGAGCAACCCAAGCCCGTGAAGTGGAAGTGCTTTGACCCAACACGTCGAATTACTCCCGATTCAATCGTTACAGCCCACTAGTATGGCAAGGTTTTCCATGTCCGCCGGACGGCGCAAAGTGCCTAAGACCTCTAAGCTCGTCGGGCGTCGGGTACGCCAGACTTGAATGTGGACGGATCGTATTATTGTGGCGCCGCCACTGTTCGTCGCTTTAGCTCACAATTCAGCGTTGCAAATAATCGTTATATTCTGACTCGCCCCACTGATATCCCTTGAGCAGATGACGAAGGGTTTGCCTGGATTCGGGCGTGGTGGCGACGACCGTCTCAAGGACGTCGGTGTGGAGTTCGTATTCCCGGCGCATGGTCGATGTGGTCAGGTAAGCAGTTCGAGGTGCTGCGCGCCGGCGGGCACCGCGTCGACCACCAGCCGGCGGTCGAACGTGGCGAGCGTGCCGTCGTGCGCCCTCGCGAGCGCAAGCAGGTACGTATCGGTGACCTGGTCGGTCGCCAGCAGCCGGGTCGCGTCCACGTGCTGCGGGTCGAGCAGACTCACATCATCGGACCAGAAACGGTGGCCAGGGTGCGCGCGCAACTGTGCGACAAGTGGCGCGACGGCCGCCGGCGAACCCGGCGTGTTCGGATACTTCGGATTGCCGATAATACGCAGCACGCCGTTTTCGGTCAGCGGACAGGTTGCCCACGACACATGTCCGACCCGCCCAAACCACGCGTGCGCCACGTCATGCTGGACGTGGCCCGGGTCAAGCAGGGCGATCAGCACGTTAACGTCGAGCAGATAGATCATCAGGGCGCCTCGTCGCGCAGCTGGTTGACGAGATCGAGCGTGACCGGACGATTGCCGGCTGCGGTCTGCAGCACCGGCAGCCCGTTGCGCACCGCCGGCGACACCATACCGGCAGGCGGCTGCAGCGCTGCACGGGCCAACTCCGACAGCACGTGTCCGATGCTGGTGTGTTCACGCTCGGCGCGCGAGCGGGCGACGGCGAGCACGTCGTCGTCAATATCGAGAGTGGTACGCATGCTGGACTCCTGTGTCATCACGCATCAAACATCGGATGCTTCATTTTAGCACTACCGCATCAAACATCAAGCATCATGTGATCGGGAATCAAGATGGCCTACGCTCTCCTGCCCCACGATGCGCTGTTCACTTCGTGGCCACCGACTGGAACACGTTCCGGGCTGTGGTGCAAATTACGGCTCTGGTGCAAATAGGTGGATTGGCCGAAAAGTTTCTTATAGTTACGGATACCTTATCGATCGGATAGGACAGCATTCCAGACGGCAGGCACAACGGCATCTTTGGGCCCGGGAATGGAGAGGTTGAACTGCCCCTTGCGAATTCGGTGCATCAACTCGATGCCGGCAATCGTGGTCGCGGCGCTCCTGAACCGTTTGAAGCCGAGCATCACGTTCGTTCTGGACTTGATGTTTCGATGGTCCTGTTCGACCAAGTTGTTCAGGTACTTCGAGGACCGGACCTTCGTATGCTCAGGCAGCAGGCCGTCGGCCTTCATTTCACGCACCGCCCGATGCGAGGCAGCATAACCATCGAGCGTGATCGTCTCTGGCGGCTGGCCCTGATGTTTGATCGCCTTTCTGAAAAAGGCTTTGGCAGCGCTCACGTCGCGCTTTGCCCTGAGCATGAAGTCCACCGTCTGGCCGGCTCGATCCACCGCCCGGTACAGATAAACCCATTTGCCACGAATCTTGAGGTAGGTTTCGTCAACACGCCATGACCGCCCTGTGGGTATGCCAAAACGATTCCAGCACTTGACGAACTCCGGCGTAAAACGCATCACCCAACGCATGATCGTGGTGTGCGCCAGCGACGAACCCCGCTCGGCCATCATCTCGACCAGATCCCGCAGGCTGAGCTTGTAGCGTAGATACCAGCGCACACAAAGAATGATCACGTCACGATCAAAGTGACGGCCGGCGAACAGCCCGTCCAAACTCTTCAGCCTGCTCATTGCGGCCCCTCAAATCGACCAACTCGACACTCTACCCGATTCGTTGATCGCTATTTGCACCACAGCCGCTTCGTCTACCCAAGAGGTTCCACGTTGGCTTGGGCAGGCGATTAACGCCTCTGAGCAGCGCGAGTTGCACATAAAGCGTCAGCTTGGTCGGCCACCACCACGGACAGAACCATCCGAACGAGTTCGAGATGACTCGAAGTTCCATCGTCTTGAAATCGATGCCTTTCTATTCCAGGACAGATGCGATTTCACGGACGCCGCGTGTGGAGCATGGCCAGTCGAAGTGACACAGGAACCCGGTTCCATTGCCGTCGGTTCCGCCGACCCCTGTACACGGGCCGACGTTTTCAGTAAAGAGCTCGCGCTCTTTATCGGTTGGCAGGAGGATTTTGAAAGCCCGTTGCCTTACTTTTGCTACCATTCATTCTCTCTTGTTGTTGTATCCGGAGGGGCGCACGATTCCGTGTGCTTCACCGCCAGTTTTATTGGTTGATAAAAAAAAGGCCGACCCTTTCGAGGCCGGCTTCATGTTTCCGGGAATTTTCGGTTACTCTGGAACGTAACCCAGCTCTCGCTGGTGACGTATAGATAGCAGTAAAACATGCGTATCCGAGTGCGCATACAAGATCAGATGCGAACGCAGCACGTACTCCCGCAGTTCAGGCAGCCCAGCTTCGGCAGCCAATCGCAACGCGCGCTCGAGCCGCATCTTGCCTTCGAACGAAGTGGCGCTGAGAGCGCCAGCGGGACGACCAATTTTGGGATGGAGCGCGACGAGATCGCCGAAACGATAAATCTCGCTCCACAATTGTTCGACTCTGTCCGGCGCCGAAGGTACGTCCTGCTGCAACATGAATTCTTGGATGGTCTCCAGTCGCTCCTCGAGGGTCTCCGCAAAATCGACATGCATCATTTCTTGGACTCAGCACGACGCTGCATCGTGTCGCGTAGTTCCGACAGAGGCTTGACCCGGCCAGCGAGCGCATCCTTGAGACCCTTTTCGGCATCATCCAGCATGACCAGTCTGCCGTGTTCCGCTTCGAGCGCGTGGTAATAATCCAGCTTCCGCGCGTCAACGAGTGCCACGTAGGCGGAACCGTTTTTCGTCAGAACCTTCTCGGAGCCTGCTACGACGGCCTCTGCCAGTTCCGTCAACCGGGCGCGGGCCTCGGTAATTGGTACCACATCACTGGTTTGGAATGACATTATGGATCCTTTGCAGAATTCGTTAACGTTAAGCTATAAGCAATCGTGCGACAAGTCAAGCCTTCCGGCGGAGCCAAGGACAGAAACTCGAGTACGGATTACAGACTTCTTACCGTTATCATTTCCTTCTTTTTTTGACGCGAAGGCCGACGCGGCCGATGCCGACATGACGAAAATGATCGGGAAGCAGTGGACCGACGTCACCACTGAAGGTAACGGTGCCTATTTCAGCTGGAATCAGTCGGCGGGCGGAATCAGGCGTCCTGGCACTGGCGGATTTACCAGTGTGACGAAAATGAGAAGCGCGTTGCTGTATATGACCAAACTCGACCGCTACCTCAAATTGAGTGTTCCTTCGGGCGGCCGCACGTTCGATCGCGGGAATATGCCGAAAACGACATGACTGCGTTGCGTTCGACGGCTAGATTCCATCCCCGACCGTCATAAAGTGTGGTAACGGACTAAAACCGGGGTCATCGTCTCCAGTGCCGGCTCCGCCATCACTCAAATCGCCGCCGTCAGTATCAGGAGGGGCGTCGCCTGGGTCTCCCTCACTTCCCATAGGCGGGTTCATGTCTACAGGATCGGCAGTAGAGTCGCCGATTGAGTACACCTTGCAAATCGCTTTTAAAAGTACACCAGCAACGGCAACACTGACTTTTACCCAAGCATTACCCCCGACGAGGCTGTTTAGGGCCGTTGTCGCCGCAGTAATGACAGCGTCACATCCCAGATCTTGCAGTGCGGATCGATCACGACGAGTTCGGCCCACATTACCGCCGCCCGAGTTGTCGACACCTGCGGCAGCAGACGCCCGAAAGCTGCGGTTCCAGTTTGCGAAACAGGTCGGTGAATGATGCGAATCCCTGTTCGCCAGCCTCGTCAAGTCAGCCAGCGACCCTTGCGCGATCATTTTCACCTTCGTCTCGATGTCCGTCGCTCGGTGGTGACCAGTCTCCTTCATGAATGGCGCCACTGATCGATGGGGAAAAAAATCCGTGCGCATCGGGCGTTAGCAGCACTCGGATTGTCGCGACTGGCTTATCAGGAAGCGATAGACCAATTGTTAGCGCGGGCGGAGCCTGACTCGCTACGACAAAGGAAATTCGATGCGAACCGGCCGGAGTCAAAAACGAAAAAAGCACCGCATCGTAAGGGCGACGGACGCTTTTCCCATCGCCCAACCCCGCAACGCGACTTATTCGAAGGCGAGACATTTTTCTGCCGCTACCACGAACGTAAGCTTCTGCAGACAATCCCAACCGGCCACCCTGGTAGAAAACTTCATTGCCATGCCCATCAACAGCAAACGCGGGGCGAAATCTGGCGAGCTGCGCTGATCCGCACCATGCGATCGCCTTCGTTGCTAACCCGGCAGACAACGCACGGTCGCGATGCTCCAATTCGGTTAGAAGCTCTACACTTGTGCTGTTGGTCACGACAAACCCTCCGGAACCGCATCGTCAAGGCGTACATACGGATCAGAAATCACCGGTGATCGATGTAGTGATCCCCGGCCTACCATAGGGCTGCCAATCGAGACGTTGGGCTCCCGCGATTTCGACGCCCAGCGGGCTGGATAAACCATAGGCATGCGGGGTTAGGAAAGCAAGGCCTTTCGCGGATAGCGCCTGAGCGTAGAGCCGGAGCAGTCGATCAGCTGCTGGTAGGAGCAGATACGGGCACTCAACTCGGCTTCATCCCTACTTCGCTTTTGGGGAGGCTGGCGGAACCGAAGGTAAGCACTGCATCGTGATGTTGGCGTTCGTATTGAGTTGGGTGGTAACGATGCACTGGTTGAGGCCACACACAGCTGTACATATTCAGCTGAGGTGGGACGGGCGGTGGAGGGTTGCCGGTGACGGCGACACCTGGGCTGCACAAGCAGGGTGGTTGCGCTTGGGCTGCATCGCGCGGCACGCGGCATTTCTATCGCGCTGTCGACCTACAACCATCTGAACTTCAACTTCGGATACACCTACCAGGCAGGCGCACTCATCGCCGATGACGTTCCTGCTCCGATACCGCTCGATCGCGATGGAGACTTCAGAAGCAGTTCCACACCGGGTCACTCGCTGCCGCATGCGTGGCTCGAAAATACGCGAGGGCGCTACTCGATCAACGAATTGGTCGGGCGCGGACGGTTTCTGCTGATTGCTGGAGAGCACGGGCAGGCATGGTGTACGGCGGCTCGCAAACTTGCCGCGAGGCTCGGGATATCGCTCGATGCGCTGACCATCGACGTACATGACGGAGATCGGTTCGATTTCCGTTGCGAGTGGCTCAAGCAGCGCGAATTCGGGCCGGCCGGTGCCGTGCTCGTGCGTCCGGATCACTTCATCGCGTGGAGAGCAATGGGCGAGGGCGATGATCCGGATGCGGTGCTGGCGGCGGCATTGAAGAGAATTCTGGCGCTAGTGTGATTCGAAGGACTGCCCTTTTTCTGCTCGCGAGCAGAGGGGCAGGTAAAGCGAAAAAATTACAATAGAAGAGAAATAGCTCGCCCGCTCGACAACGAGCTAGCGTCCCCTTTTCTGCATAAGGTGGATCGCTGGGCGAGCTGGTCTGCTCAGGAAGAGGCTCCGCGCCATGCAACGGTTCGTCCCGGTACTGGATGATGCGCTGTGATTGCCGATCGTACGCTATCGGCGCAGATAGAAATTACAGTTCGCTGCCAGCGCAGCTTAACGATGCGGAAACCGTCTCCGTGTTACTTGCGATTTGACCTAATTTTTTCATCCGTCGGAAGGCTGCGGCTCGAGCGGACAGTAGTACCGTGCTGCTCTTCTGCCGAGGCACAGCCGTCCGGCCCTGTTACATCAGGCGAAGCACGATTCTCTGAAGGAGGGCGGGCAGGTCGCGCCGCACGTCGACCACGAGATGCACGAAAACGGTATCGTCGCGATCCTGATAAATGATCCGGTTCTTGCCCGAAAGAGCTTGCCGGAAACCGTCCCCGAAGAAGCCCTCAAGCTCGGCAGGCGGATGACCGCTCGCGGGGAACTGGCGAATGTGGGCGATCGTTTCCTGCAGTTGGGCCGATGTCTGACGCCAGGTTTCCCATCCGAATGTGCGCACGACATAGCTTCTGATCTCGTCGATGCCGATCCGCGCAGTCGGGAGGATGCGGTATTTCAGCAGCGGTGCCGCCATCAGCGGAGCTTTTCCTGACGGTCGAGTTCGTTGAGTTCAGCAAAGAACTCATCGCCATCGGAGTAATCCCCGCGCTCGATCTGCTTCTGGCCAATAGCCAGGATTTTCAGCAGCGCGAGGGTCTGCTGCGTCGATTCGTAGGTTCGCACATCCTGGACGACGAGCTTCGCCTCGCCGTTCTGCGTAATGACGAGCGGCTCTCCCGACTCAGTCAGGTCCTTGACGATTTGCGCTGCTTCGCTTTTGAGGTAGCTGATCGGCTTCACATGGTCGGCGAGATGCATCAGGCGCTCCGGGTAAGGTTCATACAGGACCGAATTTAAACCATTAACGGTCCGATAGCAACCTGTGAAGTGCCTGTCCGCAGGCTACAGTTGACATAATCTTAATTATCAACTTCAGTGGTACGTGGAAGAGCGTTGCGGATTTCCCGTTTCTTTCACGAATTCGACGCAACGGCTTCGTACCATTTGGTACCTGATCACTGTTGCGTGAATCAATGGCATTTCT